>NZ_PJNI01000009.1 GCF_002844555.1 Brumimicrobium salinarum | reverse complement strand
GCATTAATTATTCTAATGCTTTCTATTGGTTTTGGTTCAGTTTGGTATAGAGGTGATTGTACTCCTTCAAAAGAATGGTTTATTAAAGAAAATATTATTGGAAGAATCAATGATAAATATATTGATAAAAAGAATCATAATTTTAGAACAATTTTATTTAACAATAATACTCGAAGACCTATGATTTCTGGTTTAGAAAGGAAAATTTATAAAGAATCTGTCATAGGTGATAGCCTTTACAAAAAGGAAAATTCAAGGATTCTAAAACTATATAAAGCTAATGGAGAAGTAATAGAGTACGAAGAAACAGAGCCAGATTGTGAATATTTATTAAAATAAAGAGTCTTTCCAAAACTTTGTGTTTAAGCTGAAATTCCCAAAGATGCCTTTAGAGCATTAAAACAGGACTTTTTTAGCGAGAGAATAGCTGCTCAAGGAACTATAGATAACATTCAAATATATGAGATTCAATTTACCATAGAGCAAATGAAAAACAATTCCCAAGATGCCGCGAGATTTAGCGCAGCTTCTCGTGGCCTTGGATATCCATACAAAAAACTCTTTCAAGAATCATAATCTAAAAAAACTATTACTAAAACAATCTATTTCAGCGACTTTATCAACGAATAATTTAAAAATTTGTACTTTAGAAGAAGTAAAGTAAAGGATTCAGACAACCACGAGATAAAATCTCGCGGTAGCGGGGGGTATTAACCCTTAATAATGAATTTAATTATTTAGGAAACGGAATCGATGGACAACAATTTTTATTTAATAGCACTATAGGTATCGGATTTGGTAAAAAATCAGATTTATTCAAAAATCAGTTGGGAAAAACAGGAATAAACAATGCTCTTATAGAAGGATTAACACTGCCATCTTCTCAATTCTCTCAGTATGGAATAAGTAGATATTATGAAAAGAAAGGTAGGTAATATTATAGCAATATTATTTATATCGGGGATGATAACATTTGTTGTTATTGGAAGCATTATGTTTAATAACAGAAAAGAGAATATTCTAAGAAATGGGAATTTCTCATATTCTATCATTAATGATGAGTTTGTTGGCAGGCAAAGCGTTAGGAGTTTTACATATGAATTTATAATTGGAGGTAAAACATATATAAATGAATTTGATGTTAATCAGGAATATTTTAATAGACATCAAATCGGAGACACAATCGTCATTAAATTCCTCCCCTCTAAACCTGAAAAAAGTATTATTATAGAAGATAAAGAATATAAATCATGTATGGGCTTACCACCCAAAGTGGGTTGGAAAAAACTTCCCGTATGCAAATAATTAAATGCACACTCCACATAACTCCGCAACAAGAAAAAGCATAGCTTTTGAAGAGCAAACGGTAGAGCAGGGAGTTCCAATATTGGTCAGCTATGAAAAGTCTCAAGCTACCGCGCGAACAGGCGCAGCTTCTCGTGGTCTTGGGTCTCCATATATAAATCCCCTGCTGCAAGATTCAGCACAACTTCTCGTGACTTTAAATCTCCAAACATAGTTCCTTGTCTACAACGAAAAGAATTTCCTGAAAGCTGTTTAAAAAATAAAAGAGATTAAAATTATAAAGCTTAATGATCAACGATGGATTAAAAACCTTCAATTCATACTTTTTATTTTTGAACTACTCTGTTCAATACCGATAAAACAATATAAAGTATTACAATAATTGGAATTGCCCAAACCCACAATGCAATTATTAGAATTAAAGATGCAGCTAGGAAAGAGTATCTGAGTTGGTTCCCTTGCCATTTGAAGGTGGTGAATTTTAGGGCAAATAATGGGATTTCTGCTACGAGAAGTAATGAGAAGAGAATAACAAATGTAAGCAGTATTTGGTCTTTAAGAAAAGTCATTGAAAGGACAGTTTTCCAATTATCTTGGCCAAATCCATCCCAAATCAATAAAGCGAATGATGCAAAGAATAAACTATTGGCGGGTGTTGGTAAGCCTATAAAACCTGTGGCCTGTCTTTCGTCAAGATTAAATTTTGCTAATCTGAACAAACTTAAAAACGGAATAATAAGAGCAAAGAAAGGCATTACTTTATACCATCCGTAGAAATGGGTAGGGTATATAGCTGAATTATTTCCGACCAAATCGTTAAGGTAAACAGAGGTCCAATAATGAATGTTGTTGCCTAACGTTCCTTCCGACCATAAGTCGTCTAACATTCCATCATTAATTGCAATAATATCCCAAGCACCTGAAATAATAAGCAAAATAAACACAATAAGACCAGGAGCGACTCCAAATGTTACCATATCAGCAAGAGAATCTAACTGTTTGCCTAATTCTCCTTGTTGTTTCATTAAACGCGCTACAAATCCATCGAGAAAGTCACACAATGCACCTGCAATAATTGCCATAACAGCCCATTCTATCCTTCCCGAAAAAGTAAAGACAATACTCGACACTCCAAAGAGTAAATTGAAGCCTGTAAGAATATTTGCTACTGTAAACATGTTTGCAAAGAAACGAATTATTTTATATTTTTCATTTTACTCTTCTCTTATTCCATCTTACTGTTAATAAAAGTTATAATTTTACACAATAATTCTATCAAAGTTTCGCTTTTACATTGATTATGAAAAGAAGTTATTTGTTTTTGCTACTGTTTTTACTCATTTTGAGTGAGCATGTGCTAGCACAAGATGAAACCATTGCGCCGAAATATTCCAATGAGTTCTTGCAAATTGGTGTTGGTGCACGTGCCTTAGGAATGGGGAATTCAATCGTTGCAGGTGTGAATGATGTGACCTCTGTTTATTGGAATCCTGCCGGATTAACGGGTGTAAATAAAAAGTTAGATGTTGGTTTAATGCATTCAGAATACTTTGCTGGCATTGCGAAATATGATTATTTGGGATTGGCGCATAGCATTGATGATAAAAGCTCAATTGGTTTTGCGGCCATTAGATTTGGAGTGGATAATATTCCAAATACTACTCAGCTCATCGATAATGAGGGCAATATTGATTACGATAGAATAACCACTTTTACCGCAGCAGATTATGGATTTTTATTTTCATACGGTCGGAAACTTGGTGTTGAAGGTTTGAGTGTGGGCGGAACGGTTAAAGTAATCCATCGACGTGCAGGAGAATTTGCAAGAAGTTGGGGGTTTGGACTTGATGCGGGACTCCAATATAAGATCAATGATAAATGGTATTTTGGAGCAATGGCAAGAGATATAACATCAACTTTTAATGCTTGGATTTTTAATCTCGACACAGATATGCAAGAAGTTTTCTTAGAAACAGGAAATGAAATTCCAGAAAATGGTTTAGAATTAACAATGCCTAGGTTGATTTTAGCTGCTAAACGTAAGTTTGATATTGGTTGGCAAGACATTACTATATCGCCTGAAATTAATGCTGTAATTACAACAGATGGTAAGAGAAACACCTTGATAAAATCAGGGCTTGTTAGTATTGATCCTATGGCTGGGCTAGAAATTGGATGGAGAAATATCGTTGCCATAAGAACAGGTATAAATAACTTCCAATATGTAAAAAACTTTGACGATAGTCAGTCCCTAGTGTTTCAACCAAATGTTGGATTAGGAGTTACTTTTAAAGGAATTACTTTGGATTATGCTTTTACAAATATTGGAAATCAATCAGAAGCATTGTTTTCTCATGTAGTTTCGCTTAAATTTGGTTTCAAATAAGCACAGAAATTCTTATTTTGCGTACAGTTATCACAAATTATGAAGCAGATTCTTTCCTTTTTGTTGTTTTGGAGTGCCTTTTTTTCATTGGCGCAGCCTTACGGCAATGAATGGGTGACGCATAGTCAGAAGTATTATCAGTTTCCCATTGTCGAAACTGGCGTTTATCAAATCACTTATCAAACTTTAATTGATGCAGGAATTCCTGTTGCAAGTATAGGTAGCAATCAGTTTCAAATTTTTGGAAAGCAAAAAGAAATTCCTATTTACGTAAATGATGGAGGTGATAATAACATCAATCCAGGGGAGTATATTGAGTTTTTTGCAGAAAAAAATGATGGCTGGTTGGATTCTTTACTTTACGATCAACCTACTGATATTGGTAATCCTGCGTATTCTTTGTATAGTGATACATTATACTATTTTTTAACATGGACCACAGGGCCTACGCAAAGATATGTGAATGAAACAGATGTGAATTTCTCCATCTATACCGCAGCGCCTTATGTTTTGGCACTTAGTGAAACTAACTATAACAACCAATATTATGGCGGTTATTCTGCATATTCTTCTTACAGTTCTTTTTTCTCTCCAGGAGAAGGGTGGGGAAGTGCTAACTATAACGGAGCTTCGAATTTTTCTTTGACAATTCCTGTACCAACTCCTCGGGTATATACAGGTCCTAATGCACCAGATGCTTTGTTCCACGCTAAGTCGAATGCTAACTCTAACGCTTCATTTACCGGAACTGGCAATCATCATTTGCGTTGGGAAATTGGAGGGAGTAATTTACAGCTTTATGATGAGGTTTTTACAGGGTTTCGGCAAACTGTTGTAAATAAAAATATTGCATCCTCAGAATTATCACCAGGTTCTACAAATGTATATTTTAAAATAATTGGAGATCAAGGTGCGGCCACAGATTATCAGTCTGTTAGTTATGTTTCACTAAAATATCCGAGAACGACCACTTCAAACGCTTCATTTATTGATTGGGAATTGAAAAATGAACAAGGACAAGCAAAAATTAAACTTTCAATTACGAATCCTAATTTAAACAATCCAAGCGCTTATGTTTTAGGCGGAGGCGTTGCCCGAAAAATACCTTTTGAGAATATAAGTGGAACATGGAATGGACTTGTTCCTAATTCGAGTAATGGCAATACACAACGTTTGATTCTTGCTAGTGATTCCGAGATTAACACAGTGAATAAAATTGTGGCTGTTAATGGCACAGGGAACTTTGTGGATTACGCCTCAATGAATCTTGAAGAGGCTTATATTTTACTTTATAATCAAGTAATGGAGAGTTCTGTTACGCAATATGCTAATTATAGAGAGTCTGCTAATGGTGGTGGCAATAACGTGATTCGATGTGAAGTAACCGATGCTTGGCTGCAATATGGAGGTGGAGTTCCAAAACATATACTGGGCAGTAGAAGAGCGATACAGCACATTTATAATTTAGCGGTTTTAAAGCCCAAAGCGCTTTTTATTGCAGGGAAGGGAATCTCAGAAGCCAGCGATCCCAATACAAACTCAAGTGGTGCGCCCCGAAAAAATAGTGTGGTAAATGCATTAAATTTAGTGCCGAGTTATGGAAACCCATCGAGTGACTTATGTATTACTGCTAAATGGAATGGATCCACGAGCTTTACACCTGCTATTCCAACAGGAAGAATTGCTGCTAAAAACAATGCTGAATTATTGTTGTATCTCAATAAGATTCAAATTTATGAAGCCGCTCAAAATCAAAATGCAGTGTACAATAAGCCAAATAAGGAATGGCAAAAACAAGTGCTGCATTTTGGAGGTGGGATTAATTCATCAGAACAAGATCTGCTAAAGAGTTACCTCAATGGTATGAAGAATACAATTGAAGGTCCTGATTATGGAGGAAATGTAAATTCTTATTTTAAAGAAACTTCTAATCCCTTCAATCCTGTTCAATCTTCTCAAGTTAATGAGTCACTTGAAAATGGTGTTTCTTTAATGACTTTCTTTGGTCATGCTTCAGCTGATGGCTTTGATCAGAATGTTGACGAACCTGAAAACTGGAGGAATTCAGGAAAATACCCAATGGTGATTGGAAATGGATGTTACACAGGAGATATTTTTAAAAATGGAAACTCATCTACCGCAGAAAAATTTGTTTTAATTGAAGATTTAGGATCAATTGGATTCTTGTCTTCCACAAAGTTAGGGTACGCATCTTATCTAAATATGTATTCGTCCGAATTATATCGACAAATGAGTCCAGAAAACTATAGCGCCAGCATGGGGGAACAAATGAATGCGACCATTAATAATTTAGAAAATGTAAATCCTGGATTTTTAACCGAAGTAACAGCGCTTCAGATGATATTGCACGGAGATCCGATGTTGCGTTTAAATTGGCATGCCAAGCCTGAGATCGATTTGACAGCCCAAGATATATTCTTTTCACCTGCAACTATTGACCTTACAACAGACTCAATCGCAGTAAATATCGCATTGACAAATATAGGTAGAAGTATAACTGACACTTTTGCTCTAACTATTACACGCCGTTTTCCAATGTCAACAGTTGATTCTGTTTATAATATTTCAATTGAAGGGTTGGACTATCGAGATACAATTATTTTTAAAATGCCCTTGCAAGCTGATATAGCTTCAGGTATGAATCAGTTTATTATTCAAGCAGATTTGCCTTCTTTTGTTCCAGAGCAATACGATGAAATGGGGAATAATGAGGTGAGCACAAATTTCTTTATCAATATTGAAGGGATTGTTCCCGTTTTACCTTATGATTATGCTGTTGTGCCAAATGATTCAGTGGTTTTAAAAGCTTCAACTATAAACCCGATCGCAAATTTTAATACGTATCGTTTTGAAATTGATACCACAGACTTATTTAATAGTCCATTTAAAAAATATGCCATTAAAAGTGGATTAGGTGGAGTTAAAGAAGTGTTTCCATCGGATTGGAGAAACAGCACGAATAATATGAATGAAGAATTAGTTTTAACAGATAGTACAGCATATTTTTGGCGTGTAGCAGTCGATTCTTCTGTACTTAATTGGCGAGAACATTCTTTTCAATATATCAACGGGAAATCTGGCTGGGGACAAGATCATTTTTTTCAATTTAAAAATGGAGGTTTTAACGGTGTAGCCTATGATAGAGCACAACGTAAACGAAATTTTCAACCGCAACAAACAGAAGTGTCAGCACAGGTGTATGACAATGCGAATTCGGTTGCTAAATACAATGCAACTTTATGGCAGTTAAATGGGCAGAATGCTGAATATGGTTTATGTACAACAACTCCTTCTTTGCACGTAGGTGTGGTTGGTCCTTCAAGTACAGAACCTTGGGGAACATTTAATAATGGAGTTAATTCGGACCACCAATTTGGAAATGTTAATAATGGCGCTTCATGTCGAAATAGAATTGAGTATTATTTTATTTTTAGACAAAATTCAACTGCTCAATTACAAGCTTTTGAAAATATGATTGAAAATGAAGTCCCTAATGGGCATTATCTTGTGATTTACACCACAGGTAGGGCCTTATATAATCAATGGCAAAGTTTATATCCAAATTTATTTACGACGCTCTCGAATTTAGGAGCTACAGGAATTTCGCCAACAGCACCAGAGCGCGCTTTTATTTTAATTGTTAAAAAAGGAGACCCATCCTCAGCAACAATCGTTCATGCGCAAACTGCTGGAGAGTTTATTTCAGCGAGTAAATCATTTACGGGCGCTGTAGGAAATGGCGTTGAATCTTCGACTATTATTGGGCCGGCACTAAACTGGAACACCTTGTATTGGAAACAAAATAGTCTTGAAAATCCAAGTAATGATTCTACACAATTGCTTATTCGTGGATTGAATGCCAGTCAGCAAGTAGCGGTAGAAATTGATACAGTTTTTACGCACAACGATTCTATACTTAATTTGAATAACCTTATCCCTGCGGAACAATATCCATATTTGCAACTCCAGGCTAATTATTTTGATGATATTACTTTAACTCCAGCACAGGTTGACCGATGGCATGTATTATACGATAAAGTGCCTGAAGCCGCAATAGACGGAACGCGAGGAGTTACGTTTTTGCCAAATTCTAATGATTCCTTACAAGAGGGAGTTGAAATGGCGTTCGCTGTAGATGTTAAAAATATTAGTGATTTACCTATGGATTCTCTACTTGTTAATTATTGGATTACAGATAAGAATCAAGTGAAACACATCATTGATTATCAACGAAGCGACTCTCTAAGAGTAGATGAAGTTTTGCGGGATACCATTACCTTTTCAACGAATGGTTTAGGCGGCGCTAATACTTTGTGGATGGAAGTAAATCCCTATAATAAAGGAGTAAATAACGAAATAAAAGATCAGCCAGAACAAGCGCATTTTAACAACTTACTCCAGATTCCTTTTGATTTAAAAACAGATGATGTAAACCCAATTTTGGATGTTACCTTTGATGGTACGCACATCCTCAATGGAGATATTGTAAGTCCTAATGCTGAAATTGTAATGAGTTTGACGGATGATAATCCTTTTTTGGTCATGAATGAAGACGCGGATACTTCTCATTTTGGGATCTTCTTAACTTCTCCAGACGGTGTTCAAAAACGTATTCCTTTCACAAATGCAGACGGAGAAGAAAACCTTATGTGGATACCTGCTGATGCAGAAAACTTAAAATTTAAAATCATTTATAATGCCGAATTTGAAACTTCTGGAACCTATGAGTTAATGGTGCAAGGATCAGATCAATCAGGAAACCTTTCTGGAAAACTAGAGTATCGAATTTCATTTGAGGTTATTTTAGCCTCTACAATTACCCACTTAATGAATTATCCTAATCCATTTTCTACACAAACCCGTTTTGTTTTTACTTTGACAGGCTCCAAGGTTCCCGATGAAATGATTATTCAGATTATGACAGTTACTGGTCGAATTGTGCGAGAAATTACAGAGGATGAGCTGGGATTTATCCGGATCGGAAGAAATATATCTGAATATGCTTGGGATGGTCGCGATGAATTTGGAGATCCTCTAGCTAATGGTGTTTATTTATATCGTGTAAAAGCGAAAATTGATGGAGAGGATATAAAACATCGTTCTACGGGTGCTGATCAATATTTCAAAAAGAATTGGGGCAAGATGTATTTGATGAGATGATAGAAAGGTTGGAGAAAAGTCTTTTTTGGATCAGTCTCAAAAATTGGGTAAGGTGTGGTTTTAACCACTTTTATGCTTAAAGTTTAATGATATAATTTACTCTAAAATTATAAAAAACTTTTAGGTCAAGATATAGGAGAATATAAAATGTTGAATATTTTTTAAACAGATTGACAAATACTTATGCTTAATCCCCAACAACTAGTCTTGATCCCATCAAAGCTTTATAGTATAAGAAAACCGCAATCAATTACTAATGAATCAATTACGGTTTTGGATAGTGCCCAGAGAGGGAGTAATAATATTGAAATCGTACAAAAACCTTTGAAATTAATAAACGTACTTTACCCCTTGTTATTGTTGGGTTGTGTGTTTGTTCTTTGCTTCTTCTTATTTCAATCAATTACAATTAATATCAATTAACCGTACAGAAACCGTACAGATTTTTTATATTTGTACTAATTCAAAAATTAGGCAAATGGCAACAATCAATTTTCTTTATCGTTCCGCTCGAAATGAAGCACCTTTAAATTTTAGGCTATTATTTGCCCACGATGGCAAAGACAAAGTTATCGGAGGGAAAACAAAAACAATCGTATCAAAAGATTATTGGAAGAACCACCACAACAAACAGCGTATAAATGACATTGATTTAAAGAACTATCAAACAGAAATCAAAGCTGAACTTTTAAAGCTGGAAAACTATCTATTAAAGAACTTCGATAAAACCAATATTGATGAGGTCGATAAAGATTGGCTAAAGAATCAATTAGAACGCTATTACAACCCCAAACAAACCGTTAAAGTTCCAACTAAGTTAATACCATTCTTTGACTATTATTTGAGCGTAAAAGGCAACGATTTAACAAATAACCGTATTCAGAAAATCAAAGTAATAAAAGCAAAGTTAGAACGCTTTGAAAACGCTACAAATCATAAATATTCTATTATTGAAGTGAACGACTTCTTTAAAAAACAGTACGTTGACTATTGCGAAAGTGAACACTATTCAATAAATACAATTAGTGGGGATATTGCTATAATTAAAACAATTTGCCGTTATGCTGAACAATGCGACATTGAAACACACAAGCAATTAAATAACCTAAAAGTAAAAGAAGAACCCACCGAAGCCGTTTACCTATCATTTGAAGAACTGGAGCAAATCAAAGCCTTAGATTTATCCAGTAATGAGCGTTTAGATAACGTTCGGGATTGGCTTTTAATTTCATGTTACACAGGGCAAAGGATTAGCGACTTTATGCGCTTTGATGCTTCAATGATTGAGAAGCGAAACGACAAATATTTATTATCATTCACACAACGCAAAGGAAATAAAAAAGTTACAATACCCTTTTTAGATGAAGCCCGAGAGATTGTAAATAAAAGAAACGGCTTGTTTCCTAAATCATTGAGCCACCCAAAATATAATGACTACTTAAAAGAACTTTGTAAGCTGGCTGGAATTGATGAACCAACACAGGGAACTATAAAGCAACCAATAACCGAGAATATAAGTAAGACAAAAAATGATTATCGTATGGTAAAAGGAATTTACCCTAAATACGAATTAATTTCTTCACACGTTGGAAGACGTTCTTTTGCAACTAACTTTTACGGCAAAGTTCCGACAAGCGTACTGATTGGAATTACAGGACATTCCACAGAAAAAATGTTTTTAAAATACATTCGTAAAACTGAAACCGATACAGCTATGGACGCTTTTAAATACTTTGGAAAATGAACAGTAAGAAAAATCAAAATAAAAAAGAAAGAAATATCACAGCGGAAAATAATATAAAACAAGTTAGGGAGTCAATAGGTATAAAGGATTGGCAAAATGCTTGTGGATTAATTTTAGAAGAATGGCAATACGTTGAACCTATTAATTTGGATGAAAAAGATAGGTTTAAGTCTGATGAAGAGGCGTATAAAGAGGCTTTTTATAATATTGCTTATCCATTGTATAACTACGACCGATCTATGTTATTAAAAAGACTTATTGGTAATATTGAAGAAAGTAAGACTAAAAATGAAGTGTGGCTAAAATATAAACAGTATTTAAAGGAGGAGTTAGAAACAGAAACTTCAACACCTCATCAAATTGAAGAAAAGCAAGAACCCCCAGCAGAACATTTAAAAGACTTATTTAAAGATGAAAAAGACTTATTCAAAGATAAAAGCCTTTACGATAAGGTTATTGATATTCTAATTGGTGAAAACTATATTGAAAAAGGTACGCTAATTTGGAAAGATGAAACAAATGGAAGAAATAAATTTGTTGCTGGTTTGATTAAGGATCTTTATAATAAGGGTTACTTGTCAAGAAGAGCAAAGAATAAAGAGATACCTTTAATTAGCAAAAACACGTTTAACGTTGATTTAAGTCAAAGTATTGCTGAAAAAACTATTATTAATGATAACGATACAATTTATAAATTCATTCCGATTGTAACCGAATTGCAATAAAAATGATTACGCCAATTACGTAGTTTGCAATATTGCAGTTTGCGTAACTAACTTATTGATATTCAATGAAATAGAATTTGTTCATTTGCTATGAAAATTAAATCATAGTAAAATGAATAATGTAGTTTTAACTCCGATTGATACAGAAAGTTTAATCAATCAAATTGCACAAAGAACGGCTGAATTAATCGAGAGCCGTAGAAGTCCACAACCTCATCAACCTATTGATGAAACCGACCTATTGACCCCAAAGGAAACCGCAAAACTTCTTAGAATTTCTATACCTACTTTATGGAGGTGGCAAAAGAAAGGAAAAGTTAAATGTTACGGCATTGCTGGAAGTCGATACTACAAACGTAGTGAGTTGTTGGAATCTTTAACCGAACTGAAATAAAAAAGGCTATGAAAGAATTAAATTCAATCAATAGCCTTAAAGTTTCTTTGGATGAGAAGCAAGGCAAAGATAAGCAATTACTTGTTAATTACATACGTAAAACCATTAAAAAAAAGACGGGTTTAACTTATGGACAACTACTAAAGCATAGAACACAAAGCGAACGTTATCGAATAGGGCTAAGGTATTTCACGACCACAAATAAAGCAATTTGCGAAGCCTTAAATATACCAGTTGAAGCTGGAACAAGAAGAAAGCGAAAACTTGAAAAAGCGGGTTTATTAGTGAGTACACCAAATAAAGAAATTTGCCCTTATACTGGAGCAAAAGCACACTATTACACCACAAACAAAGCTTTATTTTATGCAATTATTAACTACAAAACCGATAAGTAATGAGCAACGGCATAACGCCAATTGTTCAAACTTATTACGAAATTTCAGAGGTTAAACATAAAGAAGTTAGTTCTTCTTTAGATTATTCAGATCAAGTGTTTACGTACTTAAAAAGTATGCGAAGCGCTAAAGGCATGGAGTTAATAAGCTTAGATAAGCTTGAACAATTGATAAATAAATATAGCAATGCGGACGGCGGTAAATTAAAAGACCGTTGTTTGTTAAAAGGTCTGTATAAAGATAATTTTAACGGTGCTGACTGTTATAAAAACGTGCCTTACTTATTCTTTGATATTGATGTAAAGGATAAGGATAAGAAAAAAGAAAACGCTCATCTATTGCGCTCTAAAACCAATCAAATAATATTTGAAGAACTTCAAAAAGTATCGGTTATTTGCTGGCGGTCAAATTCAGGTCATGGAATTGCTGGCGTGCTTTATGTTCCACAATTAGCAAACTATTTAGAGAATGATAAAGATTTGCATTTACAGGTTGGAAAAAGGATAACAAGTTATTTAAGTGAGTACTTGCATAATGTTACAGGAATTGAACGTATTACTTTCGATAATGCACAAAGTAAATTTAGACAAGTTCGTTTTTTAGCCCAACAAAAAGAACAACGTTTCTTAAATAGTAATCCGTTTGAATTTACTTATAAGGTAGATGAGAAAATAAAGACTTTTGATAATGGAGTTAAGAAATACAAGCCCACGAATTATAAAGGTGCATACGGAACACTTACAGCCCAATTTGATAATGATAACAATATTCTAAGTATTGCGCAAAGGTGCGGTTTTTCAGTTGTTTTAAGTTCAGGAAACAAAGTAAGGATTAAGCACCCATTTACAACAAGTTCAACAAGTGGCGTAATAGATGAAGCGCAAAACGTTTATTTTAATCATTCAGGGAGTTTTTCAGAACAAAAAGCGTTTAGCCCTTCGCAGTTACTTTGTTATTGTGAATTAAACAACGATTGGAACGAGTTTTATAAGCACCTAAACGAATTAGGGTATAAAGAGGAGCAACCCACAAAAGAAGCCGTTAAAAGCACCGCTAAAAGCTTACTGGATGAATTGAAAAACGTTAATAATGAAGACAAAGCAAGCGAAATAATTTTTAAACATTGTTACGACTTGCAGACGTTAAGCAATGAGCAAAAGCAAAACTTCATAAAAGAGAATTGCCCGAGTGATAACCTAAAAAAGTTCTTCAAAGCGTATTTAAAGCTTACTGACTATCGAATAAGCTACGATAAGAGTTTTACCATAAAGAACTATGTAGCTGAACAACTGGAAAGCGTTTTAAACTATGTAGATAAGCACAACAAAATAATATTAAGAGCTGAAACTGGAAAAGGAAAAACAACGGCATTTATTAGAGATTTTCACAAGTATAGACCCGACCAACGTTTATTAATCCTTTTGCCTCTTACAATCATTTTAGAGCAAAACCGAAAAGAGTACGGAAACAAGGCTATCTATTTAGACGGTTTTAGTGATGACTTTGAACATGAAGACGCAAAGACGGCTAATTTAGTACTGGCAACTTATGAACAAGGCGCAAAGCTTTTAGAACTATCAAAGTTTGATTGTATTGTCGTGGATGAAGTACACCAGCTAATAACGGCAAACAGCTTTAAAAGTGATGCTATTTCTAATTTAACACCTCATCTGAATAGTTCAAAGGTTATCGGACTAACTGGAACACCCAACGCAATATTTAAAGCTATTGGTTACAAGCTTGTGAATATAGATGTAGCGAAGCCAAAGAAGACAAAAGCCGAAATTCGTTTTTCAAATTGCGCCCCCTTTGATTTAGCGTTAAGTCATTTGAAACAACTTACTGGAAAGGCTTTGATACGCCTAAACGATATTAAAGGGATTGAGATATTAAAAAGCAATTGGTTGCGGTAAAACTCTATAAAGACAATGAAATTTTAGTGCTTCATTCAAGTAAAGAAATCAAAACTTCAAAAGACTTTTTAGAATTAGCACACGACCGAATTTTTAACGATAAAATCAAAGTAGTATTAACCACTTCTTTAATAGATGAGGGGTTAAGTATAGAACAGGCTAATTTTACAGACGTTGTATTTATAGAAACGAATTACAACCCACGACCCGAAGCGGTAAAACAATTTTTTGCAAGGTTCAGGAATGAAGACCCCAACCGAAAGAACTATCTTTATTTAAGAACAAAGAATAATCAAAACCCAACTCGATACAATCCGTTTTATGATTATAAAGAAACATTGAGAGCGTTAAAAGATGAAGCTTTACAATATTCAGGGCTTAGCATGAAAACAACTTATAATAATGTGTTTAGCAATGAAGACTTTTTTTATAAAAATAACACCGTTAACCCTTATTTTTTAGCGTACAGCATTACAGAAAAACTGTTTATGTTCTTCAATATTCATCAATTCATCAACTTTTTAGAAGTCAATTACAATTTAGAGTTTACCATAAACAAAGATTTTGCCCCTTTACAATTAGAAACCGATGAGAAAGATAAACGCAATGAAATAAAAAGTTTGATTGGTCAGGCTTGGTATTATGGCAAAGATGAGGTTTTACAAGCGTTGGGTTTACACACTTTAGACAATCCGATCCGTAAAGCTATTTACGTGGATAAATCAAAAGTAAATCCACAAATAGAAACTTTAGTAATAAAACAAATAAAAGACTTTGAGAAACTTTTTAAACGCAATGAGAAACTAAAGAAGTTAGGAGCAGAAGACCCCAATACGATTTTATTGGATGTTTCGGACGGCATAAAGGTAAACAGCGATAAGAGTTATAAAGATGAATTGACTTTATTACAACTTAATAAAATGATTTTCGAGCCTAAAAACAAAGCTGACAAGGTTACAGCAAGCACCGTGATAAAGTTCGCTGAATGGGCTAAGAATCAAACAGAATTCACAACTAATCAAATGAGTAAAAAGATGAAAGATTTGAGAGTTTACAAAAAAGAATCTTACAGTTTTGAACGTGTAAAACGTGTTTTAGAATGGTTTGAAATTAGGGTTAAAAAAGACTTCAAAACAGGTATTATAAAAGTGATAAATAAAGGATAATGAAAATATTAGTTTACTAAGGGTTTTAAAAATTTCTATTATCCCTAAAAACCCCGTAAACAAAGACGTACAGACGATTTTAACAAATAGAAATTTTCATCTGTTAAAATTTTGCTAACACCTTATAAGTACTTAATAATTAGACGGTTAGGTAAACATTTAAAAATCAATGAGTTATGAATGTAGAGAAAGAAGAATTTTTAAGTATGGATTTAGAAGAAAAACTAAACTTCATCAATCCACAGAATCAAACAAATGAATTAATAACCGCATCAAATGAGAATAACATAAAAGACTATGAACGAATTGAAGAACTTAGAAAACGAATTGCAGAAACAAAACGAGAGATTGAAAGAACAACAGCGACTTTTAACCAAATTGCGGAACGTTGCCCACTCGAATGGGTACGGCCAAAGTGGATTAAAAGACCAGGCGCAAACCATTTGCAAGAAATAAAATACTGGCTTAGATAGTATCAAATCCTTTTAGGTACTCTGAAGGTCTTTATTATTAGTGCAATGAATGCGAAAGCACGAAAATTAAAATATGTGGACTTTTAAAAATCCATGTGATACAGTTGTGATAATAATAAAAAGAAGCATCTTTAAACCTTGCTTAGTAGGTAGATCAAACCTTATAGTAATTTAGATTGTATTTAGTTCGTAAAGTATTTACGTTCTATTTTGTTTTTGTGATTAGTTGAACGTTTTTACTATATTTGTCGTAGCACGTTCGCCAACGTGCTAATTTTTGAATTAGAAAGGTGCTTAATTGCGCCTTTCGTTTTTTTACAGTAAACCGCTTTAATTTCGACAACCGTACAGAAATCGTACATTTTATAGTATAAAAAAACCGCAATCAATTGCTAATGAATTAATTACGGTTTTTGATAGTGCCCAGAGAGGGAGTCGAACCCTCACGTCCTAACGGACACATGGCCCTCAACCATGCCTGTCTACCAATTTCAGCACCTGGGCTTAAATTAAGATGCGCAAAGATAAAAAATAGATTTGTTTTTTTGCGTTCTAATAAAAATATTTATAATTTTTTCTTCGTAACTTTTTAGAATATTCAGATTAACTTTTACCCTACATCAATTAAAATCCATTGCAAAAAATTATTAATAGGTATTATTTCCTCTCTTTCAATTGAAATTTTTACATTTCTAAACAAGAAACAAACATATTTCTCATTAAAAACATGATGTCAAAAGGAAAAACAATGCTTAATTTTATCCGATTGATAAGATGATTGGAAAATGATCAAAAAATATCTGATACTTTAAGTTATTAATAAATGAGTCCATTTACAATTCAAGAATACCAGCAGTTTCACCTTAATACCAATAGACTAGAAGAATGCTATACCGAAAAATGGTTTAAAATGTTTGTTCCCAAAACTTACAATGGATTACAACTTTCAATGGAAGAAGGATGTAGAAAGTTGTTGAAAATTGCTGAAATTCAAGGAGGTCTGGGATGGACAGTTAATCTAGGGGCTGGAGCAAATTGGTTTGCTGGATTTTTTGATGATGAAGTTGCGAATAAATTATTTTCACCCGAAAAAGCTGTGATTGCTGGAAGTGGAACTGTCAATGGTAGTTGGGAAGATGTAAAAAAGGGATTTGAAATTACAGGACAATGGAGTAAGTGCACTGGGGCTGCTCATGCTACATTATTTAGCATCACCGCTAAAAACTCAGATGAAGAGCCCAAAACATTTGTTGTTCCACGAGAGCAGGTGATGCTTTCTAAAGAAAAATGGCCTATCATGGGAATGCGTAACTCTTCATCATTTGGAATAAGTTTACAGAAAGCCACAGTTCCTATCGGATATGATTTTAAAATGAATGAAGTTAAGAATCATTTAGATTATGGCGTTTTTCATATACCATTTCAATCGTTTGCGCGTTTGTGCATGAGTGCTTCTTTTTTAGGAGTTGTTCTTTGTTTAATGAGACATTGTTTACGTGAAAATAGTAAGTCTAAGGTTACATCTATCATAAAAAATGAATTAGAACCTTTAATAAGATCTACAGCGAACAGGTTGTATCAATTGGCTGAGAGAACAGAGAATCGAAGTAAACAGAACCAACTTTTGGAACAAGATGCAATGCAAATTAAGACAGAATTAGGTAAAGCTCATTTAGCTATTTTTGATGTCGTGCAAAGCTTATTTTTGGCAGGAGGTTTATCTTTTATTGAAGAAGATCAAATAATTCATTGGGCCTATCGTGACGTATTAACTGCGGTGCAACATTTTATGGTAAAACCATAAATTCAATTAAACTTTTGAAATTAAAGTCTGTTTAGGGATATTAAGAGGTGAAAAACAATGAGAGAGAAGAAAAACATACCAGATAAAGAAAAAAATTTAACAGAAGGAAGCATATTAAGCTCCTTGGTTAATTTGGCGGTACCTATTATTTTAGCAAATGCCCTTCAAAGTATGTATCAGTTAATAGACACTTTTTGGTTAGGACGATTAGGTGCCAACGCTGTTGCGGCTGTAAGTTTAAGCTTTCCAATTTTATTCTTAATTCTTTCTTTGGGTGCAGGATTAACCCTTGCAGGTTCTGTAATTGTAGCTCAAGCAAAAGGAGCAAAAAATCAAAGAAATGTAAATTATAGTTCTTCTCAAACCGTTTTTGTCATCTTCTTTCTTTCCATTTTGTTATCGATTATAACCTATTTTGTGGCTGAACCATTAATGAAATTAGTTGGGGCAGGACCTGAAATCTTATCAGATTCTGTGATTTATTTTAAATATTCCTCTTTTGGATTTATGTTTCTTTTTATGTTTTTTGTTTTTCAATCCCTCATGCGTGGAATAGGGAATGTATGGCTACCAATGTACATTGTTTTGGGAACAGTTTTGTTGAATTTGGCTTTAGATCCTTTGTTTATTTTTGGATTTGGTTCTTTTGAGGGACTTGGGGTAGCAGGAGCAGCTTTGGCGAGTGTAATAACACAAGGTATTTCTGCCTTGGTTGGATTTTTTATTCTTCTAAAAGGGAAAAGAGGAATAAAAGTAAAATTTTCTCAAATGAAGTGGGACTTTGAATGGACTAAGCGAATGTTTTCTTTAGGAATTCCTTCTAGTTTGGAACAATCTGCACGTGCAGGAGCAATGACAATGCTTGTGGTTTTGGTTACGGGCTTCGGTAGTGAAGTTGTCGCAGCTTATGGAATTGGTGTTCGTGTTTTAAGTTTGATTGTGATACCTGCTTTAGGGTTTTCAATTGCTACTACAACCTTAGTTGGTCAAAATGTAGGGGCGCGACAAATAAAACGTGCCGAAAAAGTGGGGAATTTAAGTGCAAAAATTGCATTTTTTGGCTTAACATCAGTTGGTCTTTTACTTTTTGTATTTGCAGAACCAATTACTGCATTTTTTGTTCCCAATGATCCGCAAGTTATAAAAGATAGTGCGTTGTTTATTAAAATTATGGCGCCAAGTTTTGGAGTGCTCGGACTACAGCAGGTTATGAATGGTGTTTTTAATGGTGCTGGATTTACGCAAGTCTCTCTCTTAATTTCCATTTTTAGCTTGTGGATGATTCGTTTTCCTGTAGCATTTTTATTATCTAATAATACATCATTAGATGAGGTCGGTTTATGGTGGTCTTTTCCAATCTCTAACGTGTTGGCGGCAGCTGTTGGATTTATTTATTACAAGTCAGGACACTGGAAAAGTATGCTTATCAAGAGAAGGTATTTACTCAACAACAAATAAGAGAAGTGGTATATATTTTATATTTTAGATGAAAATTATTTTTATGAATCGGTTTATTTTCTGTTTGCTATTCGTCTTTTCGTATACATTTAGTAGCGCACAATCTTATCATTCTGAATTAGGGGTTGAGATCCAAGCGGCATCTTTTTCAGCTCAAGGTGGAACTTTTGGTGGCGCTTTAAAGTTCGCTTTTGTAGAGGAAGAAACAATTGCCTTCGGACCTAGTTTGAGATATCAATACATGTTTTCAAATAATACATATTTAGGAACTTCAGGAAAGTCATTTACATTAGGAGGTGGCGGTTTTTTTCATTATCGATTTTTAGATTGGTTTTATTTGGGTACTGAATTAGAGGTACTCAAAAATCCTTTTAATTACATGGTGCCAGACAAAAAATGGACGTTAACTGCTTTTATAGGTGGTGGTATTTCAAGAGACTTTGGTTTTGTGCGATTAAATGCGGGGATTTTATATGATGTGGTGGATGGTTTAAATAATCCCAATCTTTCGAATCCGAGTCCTTTGAGTCGTGATTATTTTTTGAAAATATCCGATCCTACCAACCCAAATATGGGGAAGTATGTTCCATTAATTTATCGCATAACGTTCTTTTTTCCGCTCAATAGAAATAGATAATATGTTTAAAAAGAAAATTCCTCTTGTAGAAGGAGATTATTATAAAACGAAAGAAGGCTACATTGTTTTTACTGAACAATATTTATTACGCCGTGGATATTGTTGTAAAAATGGTTGTAAACATTGCCCTTACGGTTACGATCCAAAGACAGATAGATTCGTGGATAAATAAGATTAAATGTTTATCCGTTACTTTACCCAATTTTCTACTGAATCGGTCATTCTGTTGGAGTGAAACTCCGAAGGGGCTTTTAATTTTTTACTAATCGAAAATTATCGTGTGGAAACAAGCGGACAAGCATTTAAAATTATGCAATTGTTCGGTTGTTTATTTTACTCATTAAGTTCTTCTGACACTTAACATTTCGATTGAATCCCATTTTTATAGAATGACGAGAAATCTATATTTATCACTTCAGATTAAAATCCATAATGTGTAATAAATGTTAAAAAGAGTAATCACAATCTAAATGCAGAAGTTGTGATAGCTTATTGAAAATTATCTATTCCTCCTCTAAAATTTTCTTTTTTTCATTTTCAAATTCCTCTTGGGTCAGAATTCCTTCATCTAATAAAGCTTTTAATTCTCTCAAACGATCTGCTTTTGAAGTTATTGAGCTTTTCTTCTTTTCCGTTTTGAATTCTGTTTCTTTAGGTGAAGTATGTATCTCTTTTTGTTTTTCAACTTCAATCACTTCTTCTTTAATTTCGTTATCTAAAGGAATAAGCTCGTATGTTCTACTTGGCTTGTATTTTAATGTCCATAGAAAAGGAATCATTATCAAGAATCCTCCAACGACCGCACCAACATGAACTTCTTCATCTTTTGTCATTGGGTAGTAAAAATCTTCATACCCATCTTTTGTTAACTTAATTCGTGTTGTGCTACCTGTAACTTTGGAGTCTGTATGACTGTAAGGTGTCGTTCCAACGGGTTCACTATCGATATAGACATTTGCACCACTAGGCACCGAATTAATCATTGTTGTACTAGCACAACTTGTTAGGAACAATGTCATCGCTAGTAACAGGGCTATAGATTTTTGAACATTTTTAATCATCTTAATTAAAGTTTTGAAAAGTAAAAATACTAAAAATTATTGTTTCATTTTTTTATTTCATCGCATGAGTAATAAGATTAATTTTTAAATTAAAAATTAGATGTCTACGCATTTTCTTTTTTTTAATAAATTAATATTTCGGGTTAAAATGAACAGTTGTTTGAACTACCCTAAAAAAAACAATACCTTTGCGCTCTTTTAAATAGAGTGATAAATAAATGAACAAAGGATTAATTGCATTAGCTTTTGGTGGCTTGGCACTGGGAATGACAGAGTTTAACATGATGGGGTTAATCCTAGAAATTGCGAACGACGTTCAAATATCTATTCCTGAAGCAGGTAATCTGATTGCAATCTACGCTCTAGGTGTGGTGATCGGCGCTCCAACATTAGTAGTGCTTACTGCCAATATGCCACCTAAACGCGTTCTCTTTTATCTAATGCTCTTGTTTTCAGTTTTTACCATTGTCTTTTCTTTATCTCCGAGTCCTTTAGGTCTTTACGTTTCAAGATTTATTTCTGGATTACCACATGGTGCTTTTTTTGGTGTTGGATCCGTTGTTGCTGCACAGCTCGCAAAACCTGGAAAAGAAGCACAAGCCATTTCTATTATGTTTACTGGAATGACCATTGCTAATTTAGCTGGAATTCCATTGGGAACTTATTTAGGCCAACATTTTTCGTGGCGTCTCACGTATATACTCATCAGCGGACTCGGTTTGGTTACTGCAATTTCTATTTATTATTGGTTGCCAACTATTGAAAAGCCAAATGTTAATGTCAAAAAACAATTAAATTACTTTTCACGCAAAGAAGCGTGGCTTATTATTGCGGTAATCGCCATTGGCACCGGCGGTTTATTTTCATGGATGAGCTACATTGCGCCGCTGGTTACAAAAGTAAGTGGAGTAGAAGAAAAAAATGTGCCTATAATTATGTTTTTGGTTGGATCAGGAATGTTTATCGGAAACTTAATAGGAGGGAAGCTTGCAGATACTGTAATTCCTACAAAAGCGGCTATGTATTCATTTTTAGCAATGACTATTTGTCTCTTGGTTAACTACTTCGTTTCAGGCGTAACATGGGCGGCTTACCCGATGGCTTTTATCACTGGTGCAGTTGCTTTTAGTATTGGTGCAAGTCTTCAAATGATGCTTATAAATAGTGCTGAAGGAGCAGAAACAATTGCTGCCTCTGCCGGACAAGGCGCTTTTAATATCGGGAACAGTTTGGGTGCCTATTTTGGAGCCATTCCTATTGGGTTAGGATTTGCCTATAATACACCTACACTTGTTGGAGCGGTTTTGGCATTTTCTGGAAGTTTATTAGCGCTTTTATATCTGCTGAAATATAGAATCAGACAAGTGAAAAAGAACGCTGCTGCATAGTTCTTTTTGAATTTCGCGAGTGATCTTAGTTAATGTTATTATTTCATGTGTTTTAGATTTAAACCGTATAAAAGCGCAAAAAGTGCTGAAGTTATAACTGTTATAATCACCGAAAACGTTAAAATAAGTTCCGAAGGCGTTATGATGTACATGAAAACAATTGGTAAAAAACTATACAGAATGTATAGGTGAAATCCTATCTTCTTCAATTTTAACATAAATACAATACTTACCAATCCTACCAATAAGGTAATTAATGTGGTAAGATGTGTCATATAAAATGCTTCGTTGTTGACGAATATAGTATGGTTTATAACTGTTTCTAAAATTTGTACAAATTGTTCCCCTAAACCACTCGCTTTTACCTCACTTATTGAAGTGTATAAAACGGCCAACTCTTCTTCAAGTGCTTCCTCGGAAAGAGGTCCGCTAAATATTGACATCACACTTCCAATTAAGCTTGTGGAGATATACAATCCACTTAGAACCACTAATACCAATAAGAAATTTGGTACTTTTTTAGGCGTATTATTAGTTGATTCGTCTATAGTTGTTATTTCATCATTCATAATAGTGAGTTATTTTTTTGTTTTAAAAACGATTTGCTTTTTCTCAAATATACTGACATATATTCATCTTCTTCTATAAAAGGAACATGCTTTCTATAGGCAGAATGAATTTCTTGTAGAGGCGAACTTGTCTTGTTCACACCTTTAAATTCTACTCCTTGCGCAGCGGCCATTAATTCAATGCCCAATATTTGCCATAAATTTTCTGTAACCCGAGCAAGTTTTGTAGCAGCATTTGCTCCCATGCTTACGTGATCTTCTTGTCCATTTGAGGAATCTATTGAGTCTATAGATGCTGGAGTGCATAATTGTTTATTCTGACTAACAATTGATGCAGCTGTATATTGTGCAATCATAAATCCACTGTTAAGTCCTGGCTTGGCAACTAAGAACGCAGGAAGACCTCTTTGACCTGACATGAGTTTATACACCCGTCGCTCCGAAATACTTCCTAATTCAGCTAAGGCAATTGCAAGAAAATCTAAGGAAATAGCTAAAGGTTGTCCGTGAAAATTACCTGCCGAAACAATTAAATCTTCATCAGGGAAAATTGTTGGGTTATCAGTAACAGCATTAATTTCTCGTTCAACAATTGTTGCAGCTTGATGAATGGCATCCCAACTTGCACCATGTACTTGAGGAACACATCTGAAACTATATGGATCTTGTACATGTACTTTTTCTTGGGTGATGAATTGACTATTCGATAGTATTTCCGATATCTCAGCAGCAGTTTTTATTTGACCTTCCTGATTTCTTACGCGATTTACAGATGGAGTGAAAGGATCTATTCTTCCATCGAAAGCTTCTAGCGACATTGCTGCATTCAGGTTGGCTTGTGCGTATAGAATCTTCGCTTCATATACGCAATGTGCTAAGTATGCACTCATAAATTGAGTTCCGTTTAACAAAGCAAGCCCTTCTTTAGATTGTAACTTTAAAGATGGTCTATTTAATTGCTCGAGAACAACTTTTGTTGAACATTTCTTATCTTCAAAATAAACTTCACCTTCCCCAATCAAAGCTAAAGCAACATGAGCTAAGGGAGATAAATCCCCAGAGGCACCCAAACTTCCTTGCTCATAAACAACGGGAATAATATCGTTGTTATAGAAGAAAATAAGTTGCTCAACTGTATTGACTTGAACACCAGAATGGCCATAATGCAGTCCGATAATTTTAAATAATAACATCGTTTTGACAATCGACTTGGGCACTTCTTGTCCGGTGCCACAAGCATGAGATCTCACTAGATTTACTTGTAGGTCTGCTAGTTTGTCTTTGGAAATAGATTGGTCATACAAAGAACCAAATCCTGTATTGATTCCATAAATATTGCCTGATGTCGATTCAATTTTATGATCCAAATAAGACCTACATTTTTTAACATCCTGACGCGCCTTCTCACCTAGTTCAAGTTGTTTTTCAGATGTAATAAATGAAAATAATTCATCTATTTTAAATGCTTGTTGATCAAGTATAAGTTTATCCATTCTAACAATATTTTTTTCAAATTCTTCAATGCTTAACGTTGTTTGTTCACCTGAAACCATCTCTTTTACAGTAACAGTGTTGCTTTCAAGTTCCGTATCTCCGATAATAACCGTATGCTTTACGTTTTTGTCATCGGCATATTTGAATTGCTTTTTGAGCTTCACCTGATCTGGGTATATTTCAGCAGGAATATTTGCGTTTCTTAATTTTTGAAGAATTGGAAGAGCATAATTCATTTCTCGTTCACCAAAATTAATGAATAAGAAATCAAGCGTTTGACTCACATTTTTGGAAATAGATCTAGCTCTGTTAGTACATCATAAATACGGTCGGCACCAAAAGAAATTCCAACTCCAGATAAATTTTTCATGCCAAATAGTCCTGTTAAATCATCATATCGTCCACCACCACAAATAGAGCCCATTTTAACACCATTTGCTTTAACTTCAAAAATAGCACCGGTGTAATAATTGAGTCCTCTGGCAAGTGTAACATCAAAGTCTAATTTTGCCTTTTTCAGTCCTAAAAGTGCCGTTTTTTCAAAAACATACTCAAGTTCCTCAATTCCTTTCATTCCAATTGCGCTATCGGATAAGAACTCTCGCATGAAACTAAGCATTTTATCTGTATTTCCAGTTAAGCTAAAAAGAGGTCTAATTTGCTCAATGGCGGCTGAACTAACCTGTTTACTTTGAAGTTCTTTGATGACTCCTTCCTCTCCAATTTTATCAAGTTTATCGATGGCAACGGTAATGTCGATTATTTTATCCTGCTCACCTGTAATCTCAGCTATCCCTGAAAGAATCTTTCGGTTGTTGATTTGTATTGTAAAATCTGGGATTTTTAATGCAGAAAGCACTTCATCAAAAATTTGAATAAAGTCAACTTCAAACATTAAAGAATCACTCCCAACAACATCAGCATCGCATTGGTAGAATTCCTGATATCGTCCTTTTTGAGGTCGATCAGCTCTCCACACAGGTTGAATTTGGTATCTCTTGAATGGAAAGGTAAGATCATTTTGATGCTGCACTACAAAGCGAGCAAAGGGAACAGTTAAGTCATAACGCAGTGCTTTTTCAGAAAGTGAATTTGCAAAACGCGGAAGGTTATGTTCTGCTAAAGCTTCCAAGTCTGCTTTCTTCACTTTATCTCCAGAGTTTAAAATACGAAAAATTAAACGATCTCCTTCCTCTCCATATTTTCCTAAAAGTGTTGAGGAAAGTTCAAAGGATGGCGTTTCAATAGGGGCGAAGCCATATTTTTTGAAAACAGATTTAATTGTATCGTAAATATAGTTTCTTCGATTAACTTGAAACGGAAGAAAGTCACGGGTTCCTTTTGGAATACTCGGTTTTTGCGCCATTTTTTATTTGTTTTAGGCAAAAATATAAAAAAACCACCTCAAAATTGAAGTGGTTCATAATATGTTGTATGTATTTTAATGCTATTCGAAAGCTTTTCCGAAAATTTTGCTGATCATCGGGCCAATAACAGGTAGTTCTTTCTTCTGACCATTCGCAGCATTAATAATACCTATTATCAAAAGTGCAAGCATTCCTAAATATAAAACCGGGTATAAAATCGTTGCGAATAAACCTCCAAAGCTTATGCTGATAAACATGAAAATTGTAATTACAATCATTAATGCGACCATTACAACAATTCCTGTTAGCATTAATCCTAAAGCTTGACGCAGGTGAAAGGCGCCAAAAGCTTTGTCTTCTCCCTTTTTGTCATTATTGAGCACTAACGCAATTATAAAGCCGATTAATGTAATGTAAGCTACCACTCCTACGGTAGTTTCTGTGTTTTGTTGTTTAACTTCAGTCATTTTTTTTAAGTTTAATTGTTGAATTAATGGTTTTTATTTCTACTTCTAAAACGCTTAGTTTAATTTGCAAAAGATTCGTTATAATTTTAAAATAAACTACTTCTTCACTTTTTGCTTCTTCTAAGCAACTTTAAATCACAATATTAATATTAATTTCGAATATGACAACCAATTTTCGGTTTCTTTGATGAAATTTTACACACAATTGTATGCGGTAGAATGCTAAAACTGTGTACGTTTATTTTTTTATTTTACACCTAGGGAATGAGGAGGGTATTTGAATAAAAAAGCATAAAAAAAGCCTTGATAAATTACCAAGGCTTTAAATATTATGAAGTTAATTCTACTTCTTTTTCTTTTTTCTTGTCTTTTTTGGTTTTTCTTCTTCAACGATTTCTTCGCCAGGAACCAAAATTCTACCACAGTGCTCACAAATGATGATTTTCTTCTTTTGGATAATATCCAATTGTCTTTGTGGTGGGATTCTATTAAAACATCCTCCACAAGAATCACGATCTACTGGTACAACAGCTAGTCCATTTTTAGCACTTGAACGAAGTCTTGCGTATGCAGTTTTTAAATGATCGTCCAATTTCTTCATTGCTTTTTCAGACTTTTTACGAAGTTTTTCTTCATCTTTTTCAGTCTCTGCAATAATATTATCTAGTTCAGATTTTTTAGCTTTTAAGTCCTTCTTACGTCCTGCTAATTGATCTTCAACTTCTTTTATCTTCTCTTTTTTGTTTTCAATTGTGAATTTTGCCTCTTTGGCCTTCTTTTCGTGTAATTGAATTTCTAACTCTTGATATTCAATTTCCTTACTTAAAGACTCAAATTCACGGTTATTTCTAACGTTGTTTTGTTTCTCCTTATATTGTAAAATAGCTGCCTGAGCATCTTTCTGCTCATTCTTGCGATCGCTAATTTCCGTTTCTACCTCTTTTAACTCATTAGTTAATTTTTCAACTCTTTTTTCAAGACCTTCAATATCTGCCTCTAAATCTTCAACCTCTAAAGGAAGCTCTCCTCGAATAGTTAAAATACGATCTATTTCCGAGTCAATTTGTTGTAAATTCTCTAATGCTTCTAAGCGCTCAGCGACTGTTGTGCTTGACTTAGCTTTTGCTTTTGTTGCCATATATGCTAAAAATATTTAATAGGATTTGTATTCACCTTACTTAAATGGAAGGCAAAGTTAATAAAATTTTTCTTCAATATCGCAAGAATTAAGTTCGGAGTATATTGCTCACTCTCAAAATGTCCGATGTCTGCAATAATTATCTTGTCTTCGGCATCAAAAAACTCATGGTATTTAAAGTCGCCTGTTATATAAATGTCTGCCTGCTTTGCTTTAGCATTGCCTAATAAAAAACTTCCTGAACCTCCACAAAAGGCTACCGTTTTTATTTTGTCTTTAATCAATGCCGTATGCCGTATTGTTCCGCAATTAAACGCCGATTTAACATGACTTAAAAACCGTTGAGTGTCCATTGCTTCTTCCAATTCGCCAATCATTCCGGCTCCTTCATCTTGATTGACATTAGAAATCGGGTAAACATCATAAGCTACTTCTTCATAAGGATGTGCAGCTTGCATTGCATGGATGATTTTTCCTTCTTTGTGACTTGGAATTAAAACCTCAATGCGCTTTTCTTCTACCTTTTCTCTATTGCCCGCTTTTCCAATTGTCGGATTTGCATTTTTACTAGGCTGGAATGCTCCTGTTCCCAAGCTTTCAAAACTACACGCCGAATATTCTCCAATATTTCCGCCACCCGCTTTGAAAATTGCTTGTGATACTTCATCGGCATTTGTTGTTGGACAAAAGAAAACGAGTTTCTTTAACACCTTCTTTTTAGGCGCCAAAATCTTTGGATTCGTAATTCCTAAACGTTGGGCAATTTCATAATTCACCCCAAATTTGTAATTGTCTATATTTGTGTGAATCGCATAAATAGCAATGTCGTTTTTTATCGCTTTTATGACCGTTCGTTCCACATAATTTTTACCGTTCAACTTTTTTAAACCTCCAAAAACTATGGGATGATGCGCAATGATTAAATTTGCCCCAACTTGAATCGCCTCGTTAACCGTTGCTTCAATGCAATCTAAAGAAAGCAAAACTGAGGTGACTTGCATATTGTTATCACCTACAATTAACCCAGAATTGTCATAACTTTCCTGACTGCTCAAAGGAGCCAAATTCTCCAATACTGTTGTGATGTCTTTTACTTGTAAATCCATAGCAGACAAAGGTAAGGAAATTATGAATTGTTCAATTACAAATTGTTGAATGCACCACAATGTTGCCTTTGGCAGGCTCAGTCAACGCAGTATCCTTTCGGTGACTGAGCCTATCGAAGGTACAGAAAGTCAGGTTTAATTCGCAAATCCTAATTGATTTAAAATCTGCCATAATGACGTAGAAGAATCAATTTTTTAAAGTAAAGTTATAAAAGCACGATATTTGATAAATCAATTTTCAAATTAGGAACAATTTTAATTGGGAATTGTATATTTATCGAGAATTACGAAAAAGAACAAAGAATTATGAATAATACAGATGAATTTAAGAAATTCGCTACAAAGCATTTAGGAATTAACAGTATGCACGTTGGTCAATATATTGAGTCTTCAATGACGCCTTACATTATTGAAGAACGTCAATTAAACATGTCTCAAATGGATGTATTCTCTCGTTTGATGATGGACAGAATTATCTTTTTAGGAACAGGAATCGATGATCAAGTGGCCAATATTATTAACGCACAGTTATTATTTTTGGAATCAGTAGATCCTAAAAAAGACATTCAGATTTATTTGAACTCTCCTGGAGGAAGTGTTTATGCTGGACTTGGAATTTATGACACGATGCAATACATTTCGCCAGATGTTGCTACAATCTGTACAGGTTTAGCCGCTTCAATGGGAGCAGTTTTATTGTGTGCTGGAGCAGAAGGAAAGCGTACTGCATTAAAGCATTCACGTGTGATGATTCACCAACCATTAGGTGGAGCTCAAGGTCAAGCTTCTGATATTGAAATTACAGCACGAGAAATCATGAAGTTGAAAAAGGAGCTTTATGATATCATTGCGGAACATACAGGTAAAACATACGAAAAAGTAGAGAAAGATTCTGACCGTGATTACTGGATGACTTCTCAAGAAGCTAAGGATTACGGAATGGTAGACGAAGTTTTACTACGTAAGAAAAAATAGGTTAATTTTAGAGTAGTTCAAAGGTTGCTTTTTGGGTAGCTTTATAGAATTGCTTAATTTTGCAAAATAAATCAAAAGGTCGATACCATTATTGACCTTTTTTTGACACAATATATGAGTAAAAAAGAAACAATTTGTTCTTTCTGTGGCCGACCTAAAAGTCAGGTGAGATTATTGATTGCTGGAATATCAGGACACATTTGTGATCACTGTATTATTCAGGCACAATCAATCGTAAAGGAGGAAATTCCAAACGGTGATTTAGAAATAGAAGGTGGTGAAAATGCACCGCTAAATCTAATGAAGCCAACAGAGATAAAAACAAAACTAGACGAGTATGTAATTGGTCAGCTTTCTGCAAAGAAAACCTTATCTGTTGCGGTTTACAATCATTATAAACGTTTGAACCAAAAAGTAGGTGACGACGATATTGAGATTGATAAGTCTAATGTTGTAATGGTGGGAAGAACAGGGACAGGAAAAACATTATTGGCGAAAACCATTGCTAAAATGCTAAATGTTCCTTTTTGTATTGCCGATGCAACAGTTTTAACTGAAGCAGGTTATGTTGGTGAAGACGTAGAAAGTATTTTATCGCGTTTGTTGCAAGCTGCAGATTATAATGTACAAGCCGCAGAACGTGGAATCATTTTTATTGATGAGATTGATAAAATTGCACGAAAAAGCGACAATCCATCCATTACAAGAGATGTTTCTGGAGAAGGAGTACAGCAAGCTTTGCTTAAACTGCTAGAAGGAGCAGAGGTTAGCGTTCCACCGCAGGGAGGAAGAAAGCATCCAGAACAAAAAATGGTGAAAGTAAACACTAAAAACATTTTGTTTGTTTGTGGAGGAGCTTTCGACGGAATTGAAAAAATCATTGCGCGTCGTGTAAATCGTCAAACCATTGGTTTTGCCAACGAAGAGGAAGAGCGCATCGACAAAGATAATTTACTGGAATTCGTTAATCCAACAGATTTGAAAACATTTGGTTTGATTCCAGAATTAATTGGTCGTTTTCCTGTGTTAACCTACTTAGAACCGCTTGACAAAGCAGCGTTACGTAGAATTTTAACGGAGCCGAAAAACTCACTTTTCAAGCAATACGTTAAACTCTTTGAAATTGACGGAATTGATTTGAAATTTGACAGTGAAGTTTTAGATTTCATCGTAGAAAAAGCCATCGAATTCCAATTAGGAGCGCGTGGTTTACGTTCAATCTGCGAGGCCATCCTTACAGAAGCGATGTACGAAATTCCAGCACAAGAAAATCCAGAAAAAGAATACAGAGTTACTTTAGAATATGCCGAAAAACAGTTTTCTCAGTCAAAAATGGCAAAGATGAAAGCAGCGTAACTTATTCTCAGATAGATAATTTTTTAAAAGCGGTTTTGATTATTCAAAGCCGCTTTTTTTTTGGGGGAATAATTTGTGGGGAAGGATGGGGGGAGTTACATCATAGAACTCAGATGAGTGCTTTGTAATGAATAACTTCCAGTAGCTTGTTTTATTGATTTAATTGTTAAATTTGGAATAAAACTTACAGGTTGGCTAAACGTAATACGATTGGCTAGCTTTTACCTGCAAACCGTCCACAACAAAAGTATAATAAAACTTGTTTTAAAGCCTAGGATGTAATAACTTTGTATATACACAATAGTTTATGTTATGGAGATTTCGATTATAAAAATAGGTAATTCAAAGGGCTTTCGGCTACCCAAAATCATCTTAGAGAAATATAATATTTCAGATAAGGTTGAATTGATCATGGAAAAAGGACAAATTATACTTAAGCCTATTAGTGAGCCTAGAAAAGGTTGGGATAACGCATTCAAAAGAATGAATAAGGAAGGTGACGACCAACTTTTCTTTGAGGATGTTTTTGAGGATGAAAATTTCGACGAATGGAATTAGAACAATACGACATCGTTTTAGTCAATCTAGACCCAACGCTAGGTAGTGAGATAAAGAAAACAAGACCGTGTGTAGTTATTTCCCCAAATGAGATTAATGATAATTTGCGAACAATTACGATTGCACCAATGACTACGAAAAGCAAGAAGTACCCAACTCGAGTAAAAGTTAAACACAACAAACAAATTGGTTGGGTGATAGTCGATCAGATTCGAACCATTGATAAAACCAGGGTCATTAAAAACCTAGGCACTCTTTCGGACAATGAAATATTATTATGTAAGCAAGTTATAAGAGAAACATTTGTCGATTAATTAAATGGCAGCAGGTAACATATCCTTTGATGGTCAGCCTGTGCAACCCTTCGATTTTTACACTAATGTATATGTAAAAGTTTGTATCTTCGATAAAAGATTTAAAAACAGGCCGCCGCAAAAGTTTAAAATCATAAGTGAAATTTGCTCATTAAATGAACAAACTATTGAGAAGGGATTAAATTCATCATTTGCTGATTTTGAAGATGCTTTGCAATATTTTAATGCAACCGAAGCAGAATGCGATATAATATTAACCAGAAATGGTAAGGACTTTAAAAAGTCATTACTTCCCATTATGACACCTGATGAATTTATAAAAAGTCTAATTTAGTGATGTAAAGATTTATTAAATAATTTTTAGTTCAAAAAAATATGAAAATATCAAAACATTTTATTTTTATTTTCGTCGTATTTGCATTGACTATAAGTTGTAAAAAACAAAAGTTAAAAGGAGAGTATAAAAACTTGGTTGGAACTTGGATTTCTATACATTCTTTTCAAGTCGGTGGATGTGGAAATGTCGTTGATACTCCTATAAATCCAGATTTAAGACTCGAATTATGCAGGCAAGGTAAGTATAAGGCATATCGAGGTGGTAATAAAGTTGAATCGGGAAGACTCGTAAAATCACAAGACATATTGAAATTTGAAGAAGGAATAGGTGGGCTCAGAAGTGAAGGGAATAAATGGTTAAATAACCATCTGATTTATTCCTTCAATACGGATACATTAAAGGTAGGACGAAATTCGTGCGGTGATGATTATAGATATCTTTTTGTTAAGAATTAATGAACATATATGTGACAGTTGTATATATTTATTTTGCTTGGTTTTTTTCTTTTTGGGTGTAAAAAAGAACAAGTCCCACCTGCAGAGCAAAATCATTATCAATCGGAGGGGAATTTTTTACTTTTTGTAGTTGGGGACACGCTTGAAGCTGCGTATGAATATAATTTATCAACGATTCAAGTTAACAATGATACTTTGCCAATTCTCTTTGAGTCGCAAACTGATGGAACAGGAATGCAAGAGTATAGAATTTGGAAAATGCAACCAAACGATGACACTTTGTTTTGGACGTACGAAAGCTCCTCATACTTTGTAGAAGATGAGATTAATATTAATGACCTTCTCTTTGAGTATGCTCCATTGCCTTATGACTCAACTCAATTTCAAATTATCTCTTCAAAACTGAATACAGATATTGAGCAACTTTGGACAAAAGTTTCAAGATTACAAATTGTTAAGGAGTACCGAAACGTATCACCCGATTCCAAAATTGGTATCTCAAGACAGGTTCTATATTCTTACAATGAAGAACTTAGTTCTAGTGTTCCAGCTGAAAAATACCTTATCTTTTTTGTGAAATATTAGAAGTGAGGATTTGTATAGGTATTCTTTCAACTTACCTTTTATAGGTTTCAGATGGATTTGAAACTATGCTCTCAATAAACTGCCCAGATTAGTACATCTAGCTTTTGCTTCTAAAAACCTTATCAGATGTTAGCCATTTAGAGAATTTTATTCTAATCATAAATCTATGACTCTTTTGGTTCATATAATGGTTTAGTTCTCCTTGAATTGTTAAATTATTCAGTTCAAAACGCTTGCATTCGCACAGCGTCAAGAACTAATTCTAAATTCCAATCTCTTTTCTACTTTTAATCAATCCCAAGCATTATCTTTGCGTCAAAATATTTTTGAAATGGCATTAAAGTGTGGAATTGTTGGATTGCCGAATGTAGGTAAATCTACTTTATTTAATTGTTTATCGAATGCAAAAGCGCAATCGGCAAACTATCCGTTTTGTACTATCGAGCCTAACGTAGGAACGATTTCTGTTCCAGATCCTCGTTTAGAGAAATTGGAAGAACTGGTGAAACCAGAGCGCGTTGTACCTACAACAATGGAAATCGTTGATATTGCTGGGTTAGTAAAAGGGGCTTCGAAAGGAGAAGGACTAGGAAATCAATTCTTGGCAAATATCCGTGAAACTGATGCTATTATTCATGTTTTACGTTGTTTTGAGAACGATAACATTGTTCATGTGGACGGTTCTGTAGATCCAATTCGCGACAAAGAGGTGATTGACTATGAATTGCAATTGAAAGACCTTGAAACAGTTGAGAAAAGATTAAACGGTTTGGCCAGAGCAGCTAAATCTGGCGATAAAGAAGCAAAAAGAGCTTTTGAATTAGCAGAAAAAATCAAGAATCATTTAGAGTCGGGGGAATCTGTGCGTTCAATGGAATTCGATGAAAACGAATGGCCACACGTAAATGAATTACAACTCATTACCGTAAAACCTGTTCTTTATTTATGTAATGTTGATGAATCTTCTGTAAAAGACGGAAATAAATTTGTTGACCAAGTAAAAGAAGCGGTAAAAGACGAAGAAGCTGAAGTTTTGGTCATTGGAGCTCAAATTGAAGCCGATATTATCGAATTAGATACTTTCGAAGAACGTCAAATGTTTATGGAAGAACTTGGTTTAACTGAACCAGGTGTAAACCGTTTGATTCGTTCGGCATACAAGTTATTGGACTTAGACACTTACTTTACGGCAGGAGTAAAAGAAGTGCGCGCATGGACAGTCCTCAAAGGATCAACTGCACCACAAGCTGCTGGAGTAATACACTCCGACTTCGAAAAAGGATTTATTCGTGCCGAAGTAATGAAATACGAAGATTTTGTAAAATACGGTTCTGAAGCTGCCTGCAAAGAAGCAGGGAAATTCGGAATTGAAGGAAAAGAATACATCGTTCAAGATGGAGATATAATGCATTTTAGATTTAATGTCTAAAAATGCGTTGACATTTTAAGGAGAGGGAATAGGACTCAGCACTTTTCCTGCTTTCGCTTAAATAAAATATTTGGGTGACCAAAATTAGTCGGTAATTAATCACTATTTGCTAAAAGATTTCTCCATCCCAAAAACCAAAGATTTTAGGGATGATCGAAATGACATTCACTTTAGAGTTGGTAAAGGAAAAAACGAGGAAAAGCGTAGCTTTTCCTCGTTTTTTCCATCTATCTTTACAACCTTGTCATTTCGACAGAGTCCCGAGAATTCGGGGCGACGAGAAATCTTTACAAATCAATTTATTACGTGTGTTAATAATGAAAAAATTGTAATTTATCGATTACAATTTGCAACATAAAGAGTTAACGACCTATCTTGTTAGCCCAATTAAATTTTAATAAGAGGTGATGAAAAATCTTGATTTTTTATCACCTTTTTTAATTTTCATTAGGGTTATCCATTTAAATCGCATTCAAAAATTTCTCCACTCAATCATCCAAGACAGCTTTTATACAAGGCTTGCAGCTAGAATTAGCTTCTTTTCTTTTTCGCATTGCTCCAAAAAGAAACAAAAAAATCTAGCGCCTGATATTTTTTCTTGTCTTCACTTCTAAAAGTCGATAATGTCGGTGATCTCATCCGCAAGCTCCAGAGCTTCCGCCATTATTAGCGATTTTCAGCGCGCTACAACTTCTAAAAAAAATAAAGCGCGTCCGAATAAACTTACATTTTTCTTTACAATACCTTGGTTCAACAGTTGCACTATTTTTTTACATCAAATGTGGTAATTCAGTAGACTGATACAACATCCAACCCGTTATGCTTTTCCTCGAAGTATTTGCCTGTAAAACTTCATGAAAAAGCACATCGCTCCTAAAAAGAACACATCTATTTTCTAGTGGTTCAACATCAATAGGAACGTTGTTTTCAGGATAGACCCTGAGTTCGCCGCCATCGCCTTTTTGCCAATCTTTGTTCAAATAAATAATCATGCTGACCATTCTGTTTCTTCTGCCATCAAATTGATCGAGGTGTTTCTTGTAATAAGAACCTTTTGGATAATGAGCCAAATGAAATTCATAATCGGCTAAACTCAAATACATGAGCTGGTTTATTATGTTTTTTACTTCTTCAAAAACAGAGAATAAAGGAGTGATTTGTGTGTCTACATCTCGATTTAACCAATAGGTGTAATCTCCTCGTATTTCTTTGATGACTTTCTCGCTACCCGATTGACCAATTGCAGCTTTATCAAAAGCACCTTCGTACTGTTTCTGCTCAAAAAATGAGTGGATGTTTTTTAATTGTTCGGGGTTTAGAAATTGGTCGATAATTACATAATCCTGCTGGGCCAACAAATCCATTTGTTCATCCCAAAACTTAAGGTTTCTTTTCATTTAATTTAATCGGGATAAAAGTAGATTAAAAAATATATAAATAGTAATGGATTTTAATTTTTATACCTCATTTTAACATTTCGATCTTCACTTTTTATTAAAAGAGAAAGTTTTGCGCTACACTAAATTATCAGATAGTTATGACTTGAATTGTGTTTTAATTACATGAGAATTCAAACACTTGACCTACTGAGATTCTGTATAGAAACCTAGATTCAAACCATAAGTGACGAATAATAAATATGACAAATAAAAAGTCACTTTTCTCATATTCTAAGACAGAGGTCTTTTGTAGCATAAAATGTGAGTAGTTTTCATTATCTTTGGGGTTTCATAAAAAACTTGATATGCGTTTTCATTTTATTCTATTGTTCTTCGTATTATTAATTTCATGTACAAATGAAAAATCAAATATAGATAATGTCAAAGAACAATTAATGGATGGATCTTGGCGATTAGTGGAGAGTGAACAGCCATTCAAGCGATTTCATTCAGGATTAAAATTTTCCCAAGATGGTCAAGTTTTTAACGTCGATTCTCAAGGAAGAATTGTTGTTCCTTTGCATGAACGCATGTTTTACATAGCATCAGACACCTTAAAATTAATTGATTATAAATATGAGTCAAAGTTTCTTGAAACAAATGGTACAGAACTTTTGTTGATAGAAGAATTGAATGAAGAGGAGCTAGTGCTCAATATCATTTACCCTATAGGACCAAATAAGTTAACATTCCAAAAACAAAAATAGATATATGAAATTACTAAATGCACAGCAAATAAGAGAGTTAGAATCCATTACGATGGAGCGACAAAACATAACAAGTGCAGATCTTATGCAGCGAACTGCAAGTAAAACATATTTTTGGATCAAACATAACCTAGGATTAAAATATGCGTATACAGTAGTTGTAGGGCCAGGAAATAACGGCGGAGACGGTCTAGTTTTGGCGCAGTTTTTAACACGAAATGACTACGACGTAGAATGTGTATTGCTTGAAGTTAGTGATACATATACGCCAGAATATACCTATGAATTAGAAAAGTTAAAACGATCTGACTGTAAGATAAAATCTGTAAAAACAGAAGCAGATTTCGAAGAGGTTAACCTTACAGGAAGAATTGTAATAGATGCAATATTTGGTATCGGTTTGTCACGTCCTGCTGCAAATATGGTAGCAAGTTTTATAGAAAAAATAAATACCTCCTTAACACAAAGTGTTATTGCTATTGACTTGCCATCAGGTTTGTATTGCGATCAATTAAATAGTCCTGATGATACGATTGTTCTTGCCGATACCACATTAACATTTCACGTTCCTAAACCTTCATTTTTCTTTTTAGAAGGTGGAAATTCAGTCGGGAAAATTATCGTTTTAGATATCCGTTTAGACTACGCTTATGCAAATGATATAGATAGTAAATATTTTTATTTGACAACTGAACTAGTTGGAACATCTTTAAAGAAGCGAACTATTTTTACGCATAAAGGAAATTATGGACACGCCAACCTAATAGGAGGCCGCAAGGGAATGATTGGAGCAGCAGTTTTAATGACTAAGGCAGCAAGCTTTTCAGGCGTAGGACTAATAACCTCAACAGTTCCATCGGTTGGTTTAGAAATACTTCAACAACGCGTGCCTGTTGCAATGTGTGAAACACGATATGGAGAACATCAATTAGAAGGTGAAATCGAAATAGATGAAAAATATACATACGGAATTGGTCCTGGAATGGGGACTTCAGCGGCATCCGTTCAGTTTTTATCTAATTTTCTTGATAAAATCGATCGTCCCGTGGTAATAGATGCGGACGCTATTAATTGTATTGCTGAAAATCCAGAACTATTAAATAAAGTGCCTGAAAACAGTATTCTTACACCTCATGTGAAAGAATTTAGAGGATTAGCAGGTGACACCACAGATAGTCTAAAACAACTTGAGTTGTTGACCAGCTTCTCAATGAAACACAAGGTTTATATTGTTTTAAAAGATGCAAGAACCATTGTTTGTACACCTGAAGGAAAGTGTTTATTTAGTCTTAATGGAACACCAGGTATGGCAACAGGAGGTACTGGAGATGTATTGACAGGTATTCTAACTGGATTGTTAGCTCAAGGATATACACCAGAGGAAACAGCAAAGGTTGGATTGGTGTTGCACGGTGTTGCAGGTGAGCTTGCTGCAGAACGCTTAACGGAATACGCCATGACAGCAGAAACGATAATTGAAGAAATAGGAAATGCATTTAAGGTGCTTCTCAATGCGTAACATTGTAATGGGAAGGTGAAAATATTAATAATTGATTAGTATTTTCCTTCCCATCGCATTTTGATCTCCTTCTCTATATCTTGTTCTCTTTTTGAACTTCCAGCTTTAAAAAACGTCGCTCCTTTAACTTCATCAGGCATAAATTCTTGAGTAACAAAATTGCCCGGATGATCATGCGAATATTTATAACCTTTCCCATAGTCTAGCTCCTTCATTAATCTTGTAGGTGCATTTCTTAAAGGCAGTGGTACGGGCAGGTTCCCCGTTTTTTTACCAATTCCTGAGCTTGATTTATAGCCATATAACTTGCATTACCTTTTGGCGAAGTTGCTAAATAAACCGTGCATTGCGACAATATAATTCTTGCTTCAGGAAAACCAATTGTGTTCACCGCCTGAAAAGTATTGTTCGCCATGATGAGCGCTGTAGGGTTAGCCAAACCAATGTCTTCACTGGCAGAAATAATTAATCTTCGAGCAATAAATTTAGCGTCTTCACCTCCTTCAATCATTCTGGCTAACCAATAAACCGCAGCATTGGGATCGCTTCCTCGAATAGATTTTATAAATGCCGAAATAATGTCGTAATGTTGCTCTCCATCTTTGTCATATCGTGCAATGTTTTGCTGAGCGATAGAAAAAACATCATCATCTTTCACGTCTATTTTGGCATCCTTTGGAAAAGTATTCACCACAATTTCTAGCAATGTAAGCAGTTTTCTAGCATCACCTCCCGAAATGCGAATAAGGGCATTGGTTTCCTTAAGTTTAATGTCGAGCTGTGACAAATACTCATCCCTTTGCAAAGCGTTATTAAGCAACAATTCAAGCTGACTTTTATCCAAAGATTTTAAAGTATAAACCTGACATCGAGAAAGCAATGCGGAAATTACCTCAAAAGACGGATTTTCTGTCGTCGCACCAATTAAAGTTACCACGCCTTTTTCAACCGCTCCAAGTAAAGAATCTTGCTGTGCTTTAGAGAATCGGTGAATCTCATCTATGAACAGAATTGCGCCAGCCCGTTCAAACATTCCTTGGTTTTCAGCTTTTTTAATGACCTCTCGTACATCTTTCACACCCGATGAAATCGCTGAGAGCGTATAAAAAGGCCGTTTTAATTGTTTAGCAAGTAGGGTAGCCAAAGTTGTTTTTCCAACACCAGGCGGTCCCCATAAAATTAAAGAAGGAAGAACACCAGCATCCAAAGATTTTCTTAAACTGGCACCTTTTTGCAATAAATGTTCTTGTCCCACATATTCGTCCAAACTTTTTGGTCGCATACGTTCTGCTAATGGGGTAGTGGGTGCGTTCAACATATTTGATTTTTAATACAAAAGTAAGGATTAAAACGAGATTTTTTGTGCTTTCTCGCATGAACTATTAATCACATGGTCGACTGCTTTTTTAGGATTTCTTAACGAAAGAAAATTAATTTATTAGACATTTATGAGTATTCTACAAAAAACTTAATACACTTAATATTGTTAATCAGAAAATAAATTAATTATGAATAACGCTTTACTCATACTCATGTTGTCTTTTTTCTCTTTTGTTTCACATACGCAAACTGTTGAAGGGATTTGGCAAACATTTAGTGAATCAGGTGAATTACAATCAGATGTAAAACTTTACGTAAAAAATGGAAAGTTATATGGCAAAATGCTCAAGTTTTATAACTCCAAAGCCAATCAAAATGATAAAAAATGTTTGAAATGCAAAGGGGAAAGAAAAAATCAACCATTAGTAGGTTTAACTTTTATGAATGGTCTTTCAAAGTCGGGAGATGAATGGGAGGGAGACGAAGTTTTACTAGATCCCGAAAACGGCAAGGAATACGACGGAAAAATATGGTTAATCAACGAAAACAAATTAGCTATGCGTGGATATCTGGGATGGCTATATGAAACCCAATATTGGAAAAGGAAACAATAACATTTAATACTCAGAAATTTTTAATAGCTTTATAAAAAAACGCAATGAGATATATTTTAGCGCTCTTATTTGGAATTATTTTCCTTCACACGAATGCCCAATCTATAGAAGGGATATGGGAAACTTATGATGATGAAAGTGGGCAGTTAAAATCTGAAGTTAAAATTTACTTGAAAGATGGAAAACTATACGGAAAAATCGTCGAATTGCACAATTTAAATATCCCTATTTCAAAAGCAAAATGTTATGACTGTACTGATTACAGAAAAGATCAGCCCGTAATTGGAATGGAAATCATGTCTGGATTAACAAAAGATGGAAAGTATTGGACAGCAGATGACGTGCTTCTAGATCCTAATAACGGTAAGGTTTACGATGCTAAAATATGGCTTATGGAAGATAATAAGCTCGCTGTGCGTGGATATTTAGGTTGGTTCTACAGGACACAGTACTGGAAAAGAAAGTAAATTAAGGCCTTTTTCCGTCTTTATCTCCAAGTTGCCTTCTTGAATGCGCATTACTTCATCGCTTTTTAAGGAGCTTCCAAGGTCGCTCTTCAAAAACGTGAGTAATAGCACATCAAGTGCACCAAGCTTTTCGCCACCGCCGGGGCAGGGCAACAAACTTATTCCCCTTACTTTTTGCGAAATAAAAAATACTTTGTTTTCAGCTGTGCAATAAAAACTATACTAAGGATTATTATCAATAGTTGAGCCGATTACAAAAAATAATGTTCAGCATAACCCGGATTCCAAGACAGGGTCTTTTGTAACATAAAATAGCAAACTTCATCGACTACGTCGAATTTTTTAGCCCGGATTATTCATGCATTTAATTTTAAATCTATTCTAGGCACAAGACCTAAAGTAATATATGTATATTTCGCGGGGCTTGTAACGACGAATAGATCAAAATTAAATCAAAATCTTACAAATACACAAATACCCAAAAATGGGTTTCTCAAATTTTACAGGAAATACAGTTAAAATACTGACTTACAAATGTTAATATTCTTAAACTTTAAGATTGGTGAATAATTCGGGTTAGATTGAATTACACCTGACGCTGAAGGTGTCAAGTAATTATAGCCCCGTGTAAGCAAAGCGCAACGCGGGGCTATAAATATCGGTATAATTCTTTTTGGCGGCATTTTTGTCGCGTAGCAATACAAAAATGATGACAAAAAAAATCGTGAATCAAAATATTACCTGTATTCTAAAGTAGCGGGGCTTTTGTGATATAAAATAGCTGATTTTAGTAACTTAGTCAATTTGTTAGATAGAATTATTAACTTCGTTGAACTCGCAAGCTCGGTTCATGAGATTATTTTGTATTTTAGATGAGATTCGTGATTTGATGATAATAGTATTCTATATCAACAAATTACAATTGAAATATAAAATCAAAAGAATTCAAACATTAAGGACTGATACCCAAATTTGGGGTAGTTTTATACGATACAAAAATAACCCGAAAAATTCATAGAAAGATAGGATAAAAGGGTGCAAAGTGTTATTTTTAAAGTCCTTAAACATAAAAAACATACACTTTTAGCACACCCAATTATGAGTATCAAAAATACAGTATTTTATCGAGGTAAAAAGGAGGTTTTAGTAGATTTTTCAGCTCAAGAGATAAGTTCTGATGGAGCCTTGATTTATTTGGAGCAATTAGAGAGAAAACATGGCTTGTTAAAAAGAATAAGTTCATTTATTCCAGACAACCGTAATCCCTTGTATACCATTTACGACAGATACTCGCAGTTAAAGCAGCGCGTATTTATGCTAAAGTTTTTTTTAGGCTTCGAACCCGCCACCAAAGGCAGAGTTCAACACCAAGACAATGAACTCAAGCCTTACTTGACCTCATTGATGCTTAATTGTTTTAGCGGCTGCCTTCTTTTCTTCCGTTTTAGTTTGTTAGTTTGTTAATTTTAGTTTCATCATAATGTCTGTTTGCTCATCGTTGCCAAGTTTAAAAATGTGCTTATCAAATTCTACAAAACCATTTTTTTTGTAAAATTTGATTGCTCTTGGATTTTCTTCCCAAACGCCTAACCAAATATAATCTGCATCTTTCTGCTTGGCTATTTCAATTGCTTTATCATAAAGAATTTGTCCGATTTTTTTTCCTTGAAACTCTTTAAGTACGTAAATTCTTTCGATTTCAAGAGACTTGTCGTCTTTTAATTCCGTTTGAGAATCGCCAAAATTTATTTTCAGATAACCAACAATTTTATTTTCAAGTTGGACAAAATAAAATATGGCGTTTTTGTCGTTCAATTCAGCCGTCAGCTTTTCAATGGAAAATCGTTCGTCTAAATATTTCTGCATGTTTTCTTGGGTGTTACCTGTCGAAAATGTTTCGTAAAAAGTCTGTCTTCCAATTTTTTGCAATTGGTCTATTTCATTGGTCGTTATTCGTGTTATTTTCATAAATTCCATTCGTAATTTAGCCATTCATTATTTTGATTAGCACCCAACCTTTCATAAAATTTTTGACCTGCTTTGTTCCAAGGTGCAACCGTCCATTTTATTTGTTCGCAATTATGCACCAACGCTTCATCCCACAAAGCGTTCATCAGTCGTTCGCCAATTTTCCGACCACGATAATTTTCGTCCACATAAAGTTCTTTCATATAAATTGCAGGTTTGTTTTGGGCAGTGTAAGGTAAAAAATAATAGACCAATATTCCCACAATTTTATCGTTGTCTTCGGCTACAATACAATGAAAGTCAGGTGGGCTTTTCCGAAAACCACTGTTCTTTACAACTTCTGGCGTAATTGCAAAACTGTCAATATATTTTTCAAAAACAGCTAATTCTTTCATTAAAACCCAAATTTTATGACTGTCTTTTTCTGTTGCTTTTCTAATGATTATGTCCATTTTTTTTTGTTTTGATGGTTGTTCAGATAAGGTTGCCGCTAACGATTTGCATATTCTGGCATTGAGGCAATTTGCTTACACAATCATAAATATATTCAATATTTAAAAGCAAATTGTTATTTTGTATTGAGTTGATTTTGAAATTCAGTTAAATATTTTGCTATGTGGAAACCATCAACTAATCCATGATGAGCTTCTATAGAAATCGGTAACATCCTTTTTCCTTCTCGGATAGTAAACTTTCCAAATGTTATTTTAGGAACAGATTCTTTTTGGTCAAAATTTGTAGGATGTAATAATCCGCTAAATGAATTCCATGGAATAGTTGAATGACGAATTAAATCCTTTTTAATATCATCGTTATTTAGTCTTAATCCTGAACAGTTTTTTACTGCTAAAATTTCATTTTTTAATTCTGCGTTAAAAGTCTCAAAATCTAAAGTAAAATTAACAAATCCAAAGCCGAAAGTTTCGTCTTCTCTTCCAACAGTTATTCCAGCATGAACTTTTTCGAATTCTATTATTTCATTATCAACGATTCTATATTTTAGTTCATCTACAGAATTAACTGCAATCATTGATTTATGAAGGTAATTTGCAAAGAAAGATATACCGTTTTCTTTAGAATTTTTATAGCATTCATCACAATCAACTTCTGTAACTATCCCGAAAGTTGGACTTGCCATTTTTGAAAAAAAATCAAAATGCTCTTTTCTTTTCCATTTAGTTAAATCTATTTTTTTCATTAATAATTTGTTGTATTAAGTTTATGAATACGTATTCTTTGGTTTAGGGGTTACAGCTAACGTCTCGCAAATAGGCACAGTCCCGAGAGGTACGATTCGGGATTGTGCTTATTTGCTGTTAGCAAATCGTGCATTTATTTTAGAAGTTAAAGCCAACTCCAAATCGCCAAGACAAATCAAACCTATGGGGGTACTCAGAGTAACCGTAACCTTCGTAATCTCTTTGTAAAAGATCTATTGTTTCTCGATCATCAAGAAAGAAAAATCCAATAAGATTAAACTTTGAATATAATGTTAACCATTTTACTGGAGTATACTCAATTCCGGTTCTAATATTTAAACCAAAATCATTTACATTTCTTGACACACTGTTTGAATGATAGAAATCTGTACCGATGAATTTACCATAAGAAACGAGGATTGATTCATGACCCCTTCTAAAGTTAATACCTCCTCCATATATGAAGTTAAATTTTTTAGACAGCATAAAGTTTCTTTTATAGCCGAGATTTGCCGTAACATTCTCCCTCGCTTGAACTGCATTTGTCTCTAAATTAGGAAATATATGTTTCCATTCATTCGTCCTATAATCAACATCAATATAAATACTTGATTTAGAATTCAACTTTCTTTGATATGCAATCCCAAATGAACTAAAAAATCTATTCTTAAAAAAGCCCCACTCATCAGAATGGTAATTGACGTTAAGCATTGGAGAACCGTCAAAGTAATTATGAAATAACCCTGAATATATTGATATTCGGTTTTTTTGGGCAATAGTTATAGTTGAAGCTAGAAGACCAACTAAAAGTATAAATAATGATTTCTTCAACATCGAATAATTAATTTTTTGGTAACTTATACAAACTGTTTTTCGATTGATATTATTGTCTGTAGTGAAGTGTGTACTTCTCATGTTTGCCAACAATTGGCTAATCGTATTACGTTTAGCCAACTTTTATTCAAATTTAACAATTATAACATATTAATAGCTTTAAAACGCTATGTTTTTACTCAAAAAAAAACAATTTACATCAAAAAGTAATAAGCGTTTGTAAGCGTATAATTAGACGTGTAATTCTACGGCTACAAACCAAAACCCGAAGCTTCAATTCCCACCCCGACGGCAACCGGCAGCTTTATGAAGTTGGTTTTGTTGGATACAAGCTAGTTTGAGGAGCTACCCGAACTTCAAAAGTTATTGAATGAAAAGAAAACGTCCGAAATTATTAAGGAAAATCCAACACATCACAGGCGATGTCCAAGGTGTAAAAAAGGAAAATTAATCACAGTTTTACTTTTTGATGGAAGAGGTCCACCAGAAAACTGGAGAGAAACTTTAAGTGTCAATAAATCAACAGTATAAATGCAACGATATTGACGTAATGGAGAAGTTATGGCTTAGAAATAGTGAAATAGAAATATAAACAGCGAAAGCTTAATAACTACGCGGGTTTTGTGAAAATGAATAGTTATCAACCAACTTAAATGAGAAATGCACGTACACTTTCGAGTCTGCAAACCACTAAATCATCTTTCAAAAATAATGTATTAAAACGTTTTCCCCATACGTTCGGCAGGCTCAGTACGGTGAAAGTAAATCCGGATCCGTCAACATGGTATTATTCATTCTTGTTTGTTTTTTAAGGTATTCATGAGTACTTCGTAGTTCAGCGTTGACCAACTTAGCGAAGCGATCTCACAACCGTAGGGCGTAATCGGCACGCCGAATACTTAGTTATTGTGCATAGTTTTTTTAATTTTCCCATACAGAATAATCTCGAATTTTCCATTCTCCATTTTGTTTAAAAAACTTTCCACTACAACCAGCACCTTCTATTTTATAAGACAGCCCAAATTCCGCCGTGTCTTTCTCTATTTTTATTTTGTCTATTATCACAAAGTCTTTAATTCCTTCGTTTTCTAATTCCGACTTTGATAATATTCTTACTTTTTGTCCGAATTTTTTAAGATTAAAGTTTTTTTCAATCATTTCTGTTTCCAAAACTTTTACTGGTAGTCTTTCTTTCAATTCAGGATGAAAAATCCATTGAAGTTTGGGTAAGTCAAGTATTTTTTGAACAATCAATTCGGTTTGATTTGATTCCGATTTTATTAATTCCGTTTGAGTGAGTTCGTTTTTAGATTCAGACTTATTTTCCGTTTCCATTTTTTGTGAATTCTTACAGGAAATCAGAAGTAAAATTGTCAATAAAATTCCAACTATTTTATTCATTTCGTGATTTTTATCAAATTATGCACAACAACTGGATATACGCAATTGCGCATATATCGCCTGTATATTTCAACTCAAATTTAACAAATTAATTAAAGCTTTACTGTCTTATTTAATGGATGTGTTGTTTCACCCTTATTAACCTTAATAATTTCATAGATCAAAAGATATGTAAGTCAGTTTACTAATCTGAAAAAGATATTTCTTAAGGATTTATTTCTCATGCGCTAAGTCTTTGTATCTTTGTCGAAAATACTAACGATGAAAATTTACAACAACATACTTGAAACGATTGGAGATACGCCAATGGTGAAGTTGAATAAATTGACTGAAGGAATTGACGCAACTGTTTTGGCAAAGGTAGAAACAACTAACCCAGGAAACTCCGTTAAGGATAGAATGGCTGTGAAAATGGTTGAAGATGCCGAAGAAAAAGGCTGGATAAAACCAGGAGGAACCATTATTGAAGGAACCTCAGGGAATACAGGAATGGGATTGGCATTGGCCGCAATTATTAAAGGCTACAAACTTGTTTGTGTATTGAGTGATAAACAAAGTAAGGAGAAAATGGATATCTTACGTGCCGTTGGCGCAGAGGTAGTGGTTTGTCCAAACGATGTGGAGCCTGAAGATCCACGTTCTTATTATTCTGTTTCTAAGCGTTTAGCTGAAGAAACGCCGAATTCTTGGTATGTGAATCAATATGATAATTTAGCAAATCGTGTTGCTCATTATGAGCAAACAGGACCAGAAATTTGGGAGCAAACAGATGGTAAAATAACACATTTCGTTGTCGGAGTAGGTACAGGTGGAACTATTTCTGGTGTAGGGAAATATTTGAAAGAAAAAAATCCAGATATTCAAATCTTGGGTATTGATACTTTCGGTTCTGTATTTAAAAAATATCACGAAACAGGAATTTTTGATGAAAATGAGATTTATTCTTATATCACCGAAGGTATTGGAGAGGATATTTTACCTAAAAACGTTGATTTTGATGTAATCGATCATTTTGAAAAAGTAACGGATAAAGATGCTGCAATTTATACACGGAAATTAGCACGTGAAGAAGGTATTTTTGTTGGTAACTCTGCTGGATCTGCAATCAAAGGCGTACTCCAAATGAAAGACATGTTTAAAAAAGATGACGTTGTTGTGGTGTTATTCCATGACCATGGAAGTCGATATGTTGGTAAAATGTTCAATGATGATTGGATGAGAGAAAGAGGGTTTTTAGAGGAAGAATACCAATCTGCTAATGATTTAATAGAAAGTCACAAAGACCAACCTTTAGTTACTGTTGGGGTAGAAGAATTAGCTTCTCATGCTGTTGCCAAAATGCGTGCTTTTAAAATATCCCAAATTCCTGTTAAAAAAGACGGCGAGTTTGTAGGTTTAATTGATGAAACAACGCTGATAAATCAAATTGTAGGTGATCAACAATTGGTTGATGAACCGATAGGAAAGATTATGGGACCAAAACTTCCTATAGTTAAGCCATCAGCGAGTATAAAAGAACTCTCAAAATTAATAAATAAAGAAGTTCCTGCTGTATTGGTCGATTTAGGTGATGATAAATTTAACATCATAACTCGCCACGATTTAATTAGTGCAATGTCTTAAAATTGAATGTTAATAGATCAATTAGGTAATACCATTAATATTGAAAAGGAGCCAATGCGCATAGTCTCATTGGTTCCTTCTCAAACTGAATTGCTTTATGATCTCGGCCTAGGTGAACAGGTTGTTGGGATCACTAAATTCTGTATTCATCCCGAGGAATGGTTTCGTTCGAAAACACGAATTGGAGGAACAAAAGATGTTGATATCTCTAAGGTTGCAGACTTAAATCCTGACTTAATTATTGGCAATAAAGAAGAGAATACAAAAAGTGATATTTCTGCCTTAATGGAGATAGCACCTGTTTATGTAAGTGACATTTATAACCTAACAGATAGTTTGGAAATGATCGCTCAAGTAGGACGTATTTGCCAAGTTGAAAATACTGCTCAAGACCTAATTCATCGTATAAAAAATAGCTTTGAACAACTAAAACCATTGCGAAGTCAACCAAAAGTTGCTTATTTAATTTGGAAAGATCCATACATGGGAGTTGGTTCTAACACTTTTATTGATGTAGTTTTAACTCAACATTTAGGAATGGTAAATGTTTTGGGAAATCAAGAGCGCTATCCAAGTCTTGATTTAGATCAATTACCTGAAACTGACTTTGTATTTTTAAGTACGGAACCTTATCCTTTTAAACAAAAGCATTTTCAAACTGTGCAGGAACATTTTCCTCATGCCAAAATAATGTTGGTAGATGGTGAGTATTTTTCCTGGTATGGATCTCGTTTAGCGCATGCACCCAAATATTTTGAATCATTATTGAATCAATTGAGAGCTTTGGGAACTTATTAAATGTGTTTACTACCATTTACTACGCTTTAATATTCAAAATGATATAAGTTCAGAGGTTTAGTCTCTTTTGCATGTATTACTTTCAATGCTTACGAATTGATGCTAAACACTTGGCACATTATATTAAAACACAAAACCATTTTACAGGGATAGTGATGTAAAGCTTCCGAAATGTCTTAAAGTCTAACCTGCGAATTTCAATGCTAACAATAGTAGCTCAGTGCTTATTAATTGATCTTCGTATAACTTAATTTCACCTTCAATACCTAATTTATCCTCTCCTTGATCAACGATCTTTATTTCAAAATGCTCTATTTTTTCAAGGAAGTCTTTTGAATTTTTTACGGGCGGCATTACATTCACGATTTGCGCAATTAATCCCTCACCTTCAATGTTTAAGGTTACAGCAGGGTCTCCTTTTATAAACGGTAGTGAAGTGCTGATATGTTTTTCAAGTTTTGGATTTTTTGTTACACCTATATAGATTTCATCTTCAGAAATTTGTTGACAATAATATTGAATACTACCTATTTTAAAACTGCTACTATCAATAATCTCAATCCGATCATTTTGCGACTCTATTGCCTTCATTCTTTCTTTTAAATTCAATGGCGTTTCAAACTTTAATAACCAATCTATCTTTGGTAGAAAAGTGGTTGATCCACTAATGTTTTCAATAGAAAAGCCATAGAGATCTAATTGTTGCGCTATTATCTGAGGTAAATCTAAATTCAGATCTTCAAGAATAATTGTAAAATATTTATATAAACTATTTGGGATTTTCCCTGCTTGGATATGTAGATGTTTTCTTTCGTTTTCATGGGAAAAAACATGATGTTCATTGATGAGGTTTAAAAGGTTATGGTTTTTTGTCCCTGAACCATTTATAATGATTTTATCGTCCTTAACCTCTAAATTTACGGAAACGTTATTGGCATAAGTATGTTCATTTCCTTTAAAGCGAACATTTAATACTGGTTTTTCATTGTTGTAAGAAAATTGATTTGGAGTTGTCTGCATGGCTTTTCTAACCACAGATTCGGCATGCTTTACATTTGCGCTATCCGCATTTTTATTTAAAATAATGAGTATTCCTTGCTTGCCATTTGTATTTTTAATCAACTTTTTATCATCAATTTTTATTCGATTAAAAGCTTTTTCATCATTTATATGACAAATAAACCCTTGTATCGTTGCATTGTTTTCAACATCATAGAAATAGATTAATTCTTTATTAATGGCAATTCCCTTATTTTGAATGCTTGTTTGTTTTTTATCTGTATCAAAGTAGGCTAATTCGTTTTCAGAAAGTTCTGATTTGTATAAAAGATCAATTAATGTTGTTTTTATTGCCTTTTCTGTATTTAAACTCACTACAAAATTTATATCCTCATCGAGGAATTTTCCCAATTCAATGTTTTTAGCTGAAAATGAGAAGGTAGAAACAGTAATTATTAACCATAAAAAAATTAAAAAAATAAATACCGCTAAGACCTTAAAAACTCGATGATAATTATGCACTGGATTTATTAATTATGGTTTTTAAAACTAACTTTGTAATGTGTTTTGTATAAAAGTAATGAAAACCATATACATTTTAAGGAAGTAAACTACTTTTTTCTAAAAACAGCTTAAACTATACAATTATGAGCAAGGTTGCAATTTGGATTTTAAAAAGAATGGGTTGGACGATAAAAGACAATCCAGAAGGTGTTGATAAGGCGATTATAGTAATGGGACCGCATACCAGTAATTGGGATTTTATCATCGGGAAATTGGCTTTTATGCATTACGGCGTAAAAGGTAGATATTTGATTAAAAAGGAACTTTTCTTCTGGCCGATGGGTTGGTTTTTGAAAAAACTAGGAGGTATTCCAGTCGATAGAAAAAAGAACAACAATTTTACAGATCAAGCGGTTGAATACTTTGAAAATAACGAATCTATGTACATGGTTTTTACTCCCGAAGGAACACGTAGTTATAGCCCAAATTGGAAAAAAGGCTTTTATTACATAGCCTTAAAAGCTAAGGTGCCGATTTACATAGGGTATATGGATTATCCAACAAAAACGGGTGGGTTTTTGGAATTATTTGAACCAACAGGTGATATAGATAAAGACATTGCTTTTATTAAAAAAGAACTCAGTCAGTTTAGGGGCAAGTTTCCAGAGAATGGAATTCGTGCTGTTGAAGATGAATAAGTCTATTGAAATGGCTAAATATCTTTATATATAGAGAGAGATAAAAAAGTGTACATAAAAAAAAGCGGAGCCTTAGAGCTCCGTTTTTTGTATCAATTTAAGTCTACTATTAACTTTTTTTCTTGCTACAACATGCTTTTTTTCCTTTTTTGCTGCCACATGCTTTTTTAGCTTCTGAAGATTTTTTCTCAGACTTTTTCTTGCAACAATTATCTTTTGTGCAATTATCTTTGTCTTTGCAATCTGTTTTTTCAATTTGCGTTAGTGTTCCAGCAGTTGCTGTAGTAGAGTATCCCATTGTTCCGAAAAACAATCCTAGGGTTAAAATCATTACTGTTTTTTTCATTGTGTTTGGTATTATGTTGTTCCAAAAATAAGATAATTATTTTAATTCCCCAATTCGTGTTTTTCTACCTTTCACTTTATCACCAATCTTCACATCAATCTTAGTGTCAAGCGGAAGTAGTAAATCTATACGAGAGCCAAACTTGATAAACCCAAATTCCTCTGCAGCTTTGACTTGATCTCCTGGCTCAACATAATAACAAATACGACGAGCTAAAGCGCCTGCTATTTGACGAAAAAGTACTTCTTTGCCGTTTTCATGTTCAATAACAAAGGTTGTTCTTTCATTATCTGTTGAGCTTTTAGGATGCCAGGCTACTAAAAATAATCCAGCGTGGTATTTTGCATATTTGATTATACCTGAAATAGGGTTGAAATTGGCATGTACATTTAAAGGTGACATGAAAATAGAAATTTGAATTCGTTTGTCTTTAAAGTACTCGTTTTCTTCTACCTCTTCTATCACAACAATTTTTCCGTCAGCGGGGCAAATAATTTCATTTGTTTTTTCAATGTATGTTATTTTAGGCACCCTGAAAAACTGAATAATTAGGTAAGCCATAACCAAAACGCCGATGGTTAAAATAGCATATATCCACCACAAATCATGGAGTGTCCATAAGTAGTAGTTCAAGCCCTGAATACCGATAAGTATCAGTAATCCTATTGTGATAATCAAATATCCCTCTCTGTGTAATTTCATGGTTGTTGCTAAAATTATATCAAACCGTAAAAATAAACTAATTCAGTTATTTCACAATTATCCGTCATCATATTCTTATCGGAAAACACAGTTAAATCAATAAAGTGTTAGAAACACCTTTTTTGATTAGCTGGTCATATTTTAAAAAACAAGATTTTCAAATATGGCGGATCTTGTCAAATTAAAGAAAACACTTGTTATTGACGTTTATTAAACTACTGGTAAGGCTCCCGATGAGCATTTAACAATAAAATTAGCGCAGTAATAGTCTAGTTTCATTAAATCAGTAAAATAAAAGTATTAGGAAATAGAATAGGGGAGCAGCGTAAATGACAGCATCAAAACGGTCAAGAATTCCGCCATGACCAGGAAGGATTGTACCCGAGTCTTTCACATCAACAAGCCGTTTAAACTTAGATTCTATGAGGTCGCCAATTATCCCAGCTGGTGAGACAAAGCCAGCCGCAACTATCCAGAATAAGAAGTCACCGCCTATAAAAAAACAGTAAGTAATTCCTGCCAATATTGTAAATATAAATCCACCTACAGCACCTTCCCAAGATTTTTTTGGTGATATGCGTTCTATGAGCTTTGTTTTACCAAAAGTTCTTCCTGTTAGATACGCGAAAGAATCGTTGGACCAAATCATAATAAAAAGTCCTAGAATTAGAACCCATTGCGGCTGTTCTGGTATAGCATGATTAAAGATTTGAAACATCAAGAAAAATGGAAATACGATATAAATCCATGGAAAAAACGTAATTGCTAAATCGAATAAGGGATGCGCTGTTTTTCTTACTACGATTGAGATAAATGGTAAAAACAGCAATGGAATGAGAAAAAGATATATGTCAAAATTAAATAGACTTAAGTCTTTAAGGATTAATGTAATGTACAATCCTAGTCCACCTAGAATTCCAATGGGTATCAATGGTTTTACGAGTTTTGAATACTTGAAAAAACGATAGAATTCGTAGATTCCAATGGTCATAAAAAAGCCAAGTATAATTGCAGTGGCATTTTGTCCTACTAAAAAGGAACTAATGACAACTACGACAAATAATGCACCCCAAACTGCGCGTGTAACAAGATTACTCATGTGGTTTTTCTATGATATACTTAGCACGAATAACGTCATTTTGATGGACATAAAGTTCTATTTGCCCAAAATTATTGTAAGAGGAATCCATTTTATTGATTAAAATAACCTGAATTCCTTCTTCTTCAAGTTTTAATTTCATAATTGAAGCCAAGTGAGACTGACTGGTCCTATAAACCAATCTATTTTTCTCAAACTCGGTATTATTCGGAAGAATTTTCTGAATCCAATCTTTTATTTTCTTCCACATCTTTTGTGTCTTTGTTTTCGTTTGAAATATCTGACCCAGTATGCTCACCACTTTTTTCTTGTGCAGATGGAGCTGTTTTGTCTTTAGGCTCGACATTTTCATTTTGCTCGCTAGCTACTTGAATTTTTTCTGCAGCTGAAAGCTTGTCCCAAGGACGTTCACCAAAGATTGCAATTAAGTCTTCCTTAAAAATAACTTCTTTTTCAAGTAATTTTTCTGCCAACTCAGTTAATTTATCTTGGTTTTCAAGCAAAATGTTTTTAGCGCGTTGATACTGCTCTTCGATTAATTTGCTAACCTCCTTGTCAATTATCCGATTCGTTTCTTCCGAATAAGGTTTTGTAAATTGACTTTGTCCTTGTGAGTCATAGAAAGAAACATTTCCAACGACTTTGTTTAATCCATAAATAGATACCATAGCATACGCTTGTTTGGTTACCTTTTCAAGATCTGATAAAGCTCCAGTTGAAATCTTTCCAAACGTAATTTCTTCTGCTGCTCTACCTCCAAGTGCCGCACACATTTCGTCAAGTAACTGCTCTGTAGTAGTAATACTTCTCTCTTCTGGCAAGTACCAAGCTGCACCTAGTGATTGACCTCTAGGAACAATGGTTACTTTTACCAAAGGATGTGCATGTTCTGCTAACCATGAAACTGCGGCATGACCTGCCTCGTGGAATGCAATAGCACGTTTTTCTGTCTTGGTAATGATTTTATTTTTCTTCTCTAAACCACCAATAATTCGATCAACAGCATCTAAGAAGTCTTGTTTTTCGACTGCTTTTTTGTCTTTTCGGGCAGCGATTAATGCTGCTTCGTTACATAAATTGGCAATGTCTGCTCCTGAAAAGCCAGGTGTTTGTTTCGCCAAGAAATCGACATCCATTTCTTTAGAAAGCTTAATGGGTTTTAAATGAACCTCAAATATTTGCTTTCTTTCATTAAGATCTGGCATATCAACATATATTTGTCTATCAAATCGACCAGCACGCATTAAAGCTTTATCTAAAACATCAGCCCGGTTTGTAGCTGCCAAAATGATAACTCCTGAATTGGTACCAAAACCATCCATTTCTGTTAATAGTTGATTCAACGTGTTTTCACGTTCATCGTTAGATCCCATGTTGTTGTTTTTTCCACGAGCTCTACCAATAGCATCAATCTCATCAATAAATATGATCGACGGAGACTTTTCTTTGGCTTGTTTGAATAAATCACGTACACGAGATGCTCCAACACCTACAAACATTTCAACGAAATCAGAACCAGATAATGAAAAGAAAGGAACGTCTGCCTCTCCAGCTACTGCTTTTGCTAATAATGTTTTTCCTGTACCTGGAGGTCCAACCAATATAGCTCCCTTCGGGATTTTAGCACCTAAATCTGTATACTTCTGTGGATTTTTTAAGAAAGCAACAATCTCCTGAACTTCCTCTTTTGCGCCTTCTAATCCTGCAACATCTTTAAACGTAACATCAGTTCCTTTACCTTTTTCAAAAACTTTTGCTTTCGATTTTCCAATGTTGAAAATTTGGCCACCAGCGCCACCGCCGCCAACACCGCCTGACATTCTTCTCATGATGAACATCCAAATGGCAATGATAATAATGATGGGAAGTAGGAAACTAAATATTTGTCCAATGTAATTATGCTCTTCGTCTACTTTATACGAGATGACATCAAAACCTTCTGCCTTTCGTTTTTCGTTGATACTTTCAAATTCTTTGATGAAAGCTTCTGTTGAGGCAATGTCGAAAGAAAATTGTGGTGATGCAGAACCAAGTGTGTTGTTGTTATTATTTAATGAACGTTTTATTAGTTCAAAATCTGAACCTGAAAAGTCATTTTGTTTGATAGCTGTTCTACCAGATTCTGAAATTTTAAAATCAACACGCCCCACATTTCTCCATAGAATGGTGTTTTCTACAAAACCTTCTTCCATTAAGGTTAAAAAAGTTTGTTTCGACTGTAGTTGTTTAGTTGTTGAGGAACTCATAAAAAGTTGAATTCCAATAATTGCAAGCCCTATGGCTGCATAAATCCAATAAATTGAATAGGGATTCTTTTTATTAGGTTTTTTATTATTTGGTTTATTTTTATTTTCTTTTGCCATTTCTAAAGTTTATTGATTTTCAATCTGACGCTTTTTACCATCAGCCCACAAATCTTCTAATTCATAATAATCGCGCACATCTTTATGGAATATATGTGCAACTACATTTACATAATCTAACAAGACCCACTGTGAACCGTTTTTACCTTCTTGATGCCAAGGTTTTTCCTTTAAATGTTTACGTGTAGATCGGACGATAGAATCTGCTATACCATCTATTTGCGTAGAAGATTCTCCACTACCAATTACAAAAAAATCAGTGACGGCGTTTTCTACCTCTCTTAAATCTATAACTACAATGTCCTCTGCTTTGTTATCTCTCATTCCTTCAACGATAACTTCGCATAGTTTTTCTGAGTTTATTTCTTTGACTATATTTATCATTCTTATTTTCTTGCGCACAAAGCTAATTAAATTTTAATTTTGAGCCTTCACTTTTAAGGAGTTTCCCTATTATGAAAAATACATTCGTTGGCACAAATATTATATTTCTTGAGTGCGTCGACTCTACTAACAACTATACTGCCAATCTGTTTAAATCAGGTGCTATTGATTCGGGTACTGTAATTATGACAGATAAACAGACAAGTGGCAGAGGACAACGCCAAAATGAATGGCATTCTGACGCGTTTTCTAATTTATTGTTTAGTGTTGCCGCTGATCTCAAATTATGGAAAATAAAAAATATAATTTCTTTAAATCACATCGTTGCGTTGTCTATTCATGATTTCTTATCCGCCCACACTGAAAATGTAAAAATAAAATGGCCAAACGATGTTATGATTGAAGATGAAAAATCTGCAGGTATTTTGATTGAGAATCAATACTCCTCACAACAAGTGAAGTCAATAATTGGAATCGGTATAAATATCAATCAACAAGAGTTTGATTTGCCGCGTGCAACATCTTTAAAAATCGCTACAGGGCAATCATATTCGCCAAGAAACATGATATATAGCTTGGTAGATATACTTGATGGATATGTAGCGCTGTACCAACATAAGGGCTCAGAATATTTGCATTCGCTTTATAATGAACATTTGTGGAAACGCAATGTAAATCATGTATTCCAATTCGATAATCAAATGAAGAAGGGAAAAATTGTTACCTCAACTATCGAAGGAGAGTTGTTGGTAGACATTAATGGGCATCATCATTTATTTAAAAATGGAGAGGTGAAGTATTAATTCATCAGATCAGGTAAAATATATTTTGTTTAGAAGTCGATGATAATACTAAACTCCTGATTTTTCTAGTATATCATAATTAAAAATAAGTCGAAGTACAAGAATAATTTATACTTAGCGTAGGGTATCTGTATTTTTAAATTGCTCAATTTTTTCTCTTAAAATACGTACACTGTCGCGGGCAGTTGTCAAATCGTATTCAATTACTTTATTGTATGCATCTAAATAATGAAACTTCTCTTTTTCCTCTTTAATTACTTTTTTTAATTGTGTGTTCGAATTCGATAGGAATATGCCCCATGCAAAAAGTCCAATTATAATTGCAATTACCAAAAGTCCTTGCAGAAATTTATTCTTTTTCATTTTAATCAGTTCTATTATCAATGATTGCTTGAACAGCTTCTGGATTTAATAAAGTTGAAGTATCTCCTAAATTATCCAATTCATTGGCCGCTATTTTTCGTAGAATACGCCTCATTATTTTTCCTGAACGCGTTTTGGGTAAACTAACTGTAAATTGAATTTTAGATAACTTGGCAATTGGTCCAATTTGATCGGCAATCGCTTCATTAATAGCTGTTTTTAAATTCTCCTGCTCTTCTGAAGAGATTTCATGTTTTAAAGTGATGAATCCAAAAAGTGCATTCCCTTTTACTTCATGTGGATAGCCAACAATTGCAGATTCAGCTACAATGGTTTGTTCATTAATGGTGTTTTCAATAGGAGCGGTTCCTAGGTTATGACCTGAAACGATAACGACATCATCCACACGTCCAGTTATTCTATAATATCCTGCAGGATCTCGCAATGCTGCGTCTCCAGAGAAATAATACCCAGGATAGGCTGAAAAATAAGTGTCTTTATATCGTTGGTGGTTATTCCAAACTGTTCTGGCTATGCCAGGCCATGGTTTTTTTATACAAAGGTTGCCACTTGTTAAATTACCTTCTTGTTCAACGCCTTCATCATCCATTAATACTGGTTGAATTCCTAATAAAGGAAAAGTAGCAAAAGTAGCTTTTGTAGGTGTTGTAAAAGGGATTGGAGATATTAATATTCCTCCCGTTTCTGTTTGCCACCATGTATCCACAATAGGACAACGTTCTTTTCCAATATGATGATAATACCAATTCCATGCTTCAACATTGATAGGTTCGCCAACGGATCCTAATACTTTTAATGAAGATAAATCATGTTTTTCTACGTGTTTAATGTCTTGTTTTGCTAATGATCTAATCGCTGTGGGGGCTGTATAAAACTGATTTACTTTGTGTTTTTCTACGATTTCCCAAAAACGATTGTGGTCTGGATAAGAAGGTACTCCTTCATAAATTATCGTTGTTGCTCCATTTAACAGTGGACCATATAGTATATAGGAATGTCCGGTAATCCATCCAATATCAGCTGTGCACCAATAAATGTCCTTTTCTTTGTATTGAAATACATTTGCGAAGGTGTGCGCGGTATAAACCATGTATCCGCCTGTTGTATGCACCATTCCTTTCGGTGTACCTGTTGAACCAGAAGTGTAGAGAATAAATAAAGGATCTTCTGCGTCCATAACAGCTGGTTTACATATTGTTTGTGTTTCCTGCATCAACTCTTCAAGATAAAAGTCGCGGTTACTTTGCATGGATACTTCACCGTTCGTTCGCTTAATAACCAGCACACTTTCAACGGAAGGGCAATTTTCTAAAGCTTTGTCAACGAGTGATTTTAAATTTATTTCTTTAGTACCTCTGTAGGAACCATCTGCACAAATCACCATTTTACATGCGGCATCATTAACACGAGAGGCGATGGCTGTTGAAGAGTACCCAGCGAAGATAACAGAATGAATCGCTCCAATTCTAGCACAGGCTAACATCGTGTAAGCTAATTCAGGTATCATTGGAAGGTATATGCAAATCCGATCTCCTTTTTCAATTCCTTGTGATCGCAATACATTTGCAATTTTATTAACCTCAACAGATAATTGATTATAACTTATGTGCTGCGCTTTTTCAGTTGGAGAATTGGGTTCAAAAATAATAGCGGTTTCTTCTCCGCGATCTTTTAAATGCCTATCGATGCAATTTTCGGTAATGTTTAATTGTCCGCCTTCAAACCATTTGATGTCTGCATTTACCATGTCTGCATTGAGAACATTATCCCATTTTTTTTTCCAAACAAATGTTGATGCAATATCTCCCCAAAATTCTTCAGGAGAATTTAAAGCCTTGTCTTGAAATTTAAAGTACTCTGGAAGATTTTTTACGATGTATTTCATGGTTTTTTTATTTTGATAACTCCTAAATTTACTAATATTGTTTTAAAATTACTTCTAAATTTGAAATAAATATGCATTCTGAATTAGTAGATCTTGCAAGTAAAATTAAGAAACAATTTGAAGGTGAATCCACTGGACATGATTGGTATCATATTGATCGTGTTCGGAAATTGGCGTTAACTATTCAAAAGAATGAAGGTGGAAACGCATTGATTGTAGAAGCTGCGGCTTTGTTGCATGATGTATCAGATCATAAATTCAATGGAGGGGACTTTTTGAAAGGTGGTGAGGTTGCAAAATTAATATTAGAAAATATAGATATAAATGAAGAGTTTAAGCAACAGATAGTTGATATCGTAAACAAGGTTTCTTTTAAGGGGAGCGGAGAAAAAGATGAGATGAAAAGTTTGGAAGGTAAGATTGTTCAGGATGCTGACAGAATCGATGCTTTGGGCGCAATTGGTATTGCTCGAACTTTTGCTTATGGCGGTTCAATAGGTCAAATGATATATGATCCTGAAATATTGCCGCAAAAAAATCAAGATGTCGAACAGTATATAAACGAAAGAACGCATACGATTAATCATTTTTATGAAAAATTACTCCTATTAGAAGGTCGCATGCATACGTCAACTGGAAAAGAAATCGCCAGAAAAAGGACAGATTTTATGAAGACGTTTTTAAATCAGTTTTATGAAGAGTGGAAGGATGACGTGTAGCGTCGGATAATGTTTGTTTTTTGCTTCTAACACTAATAGGTCTGTCGTCCTGATGTGAAAATAAAAAATCTAAGCCGTCAATCATGTGAATAAATGGTTAACTAGCAAGATCCCTTGCAAATTTCACTTTCCAATCAGTTGGAAAGTGTACTTTTATTGTAGTTAATTAAACTTTTGGTAAAGTTCCTGTTAAGCATTTTAATTAACTTTATTGGGTTACCAAGATAGGTAGTTAACTCTTTATGTTGCGAATTGTAATCGATAAATTACAATTTTTTCATTGTTAACGCATGTATTAAAATGATTTGTAAAGATTTCTTGTCGCCCCGAGTTCTCGGGACTCTGTCGAAATGACAGGAATGAAAAGATAGATGGAGAAAAAGAGGAAAAGCGTAGCTTTTCCTCTTTTTCTCCTATACCAACCCTAAAGTGAATGTCATTTCGATCATCCCAAAAATCAAAGATTTTTGGGATGGAGAAATCTTTTAGCAAATAGTGATTAATTACCGACAAATCTTGGTAACCCATTAACTTTATATTCTTCCTAGGTATAAGCCGGTTAACTAATGTCTAAACCAGACTGCAACAATTGTTTTTGAACCTTAATTTGGTTTTTATAGATTAAGTGAAACTAGGTAAAAAAAAGAAACCTCTCAAAAGAGAGGCTTCAATGTTTGCTAAAACTACTTATTAGGACACATAATTGCTTATGCATCTTGTGGCAAATATCATGAAAGTGAACAATCTGCTGTTTTTTAATTTGTTAAAAAAGTAAACAGATTTTTCTAAATGTTAAAAATCAAGACACTATTCGAGCGGTTTGTGAACTGTTTTAAATGCCTATCCGATACTATTCTTCTCTCTCTTGCTTTCCAGCACACACACACACACACACACACAACTTTCATCCTTATCAAATTCAAAAATCAAGATTTTCAAATATGGAAGGGTCTTGTCAAGTTAAAAAGTGCTTTTTATAGTAGTTTATTCAACTATTGGTAAAGCTTCCGAGAAGCCTTTTACTGGGCATGTTCTGTTTTAATAATTCCTTTTGGCGTTACTACGTAATGCAGTGGTACATCATGTGCTCCCATATCTTCTAAGTCTTCGTGAATATCAAACATGGTAAGTCCAATTAATACTGTGTCGGGTGAACATTGTGTTAGAAAACGATCGTAAAATCCTTTACCATATCCTAAACGATTTCCATGCTGATCAGCAGCTAATAATGGGATAATAACCACTTGAATATCTTCCACATTTACATCTTCACCTGAGACAGGTTCAGGGATTCCATAAGCATTGTCTTGAAACTGCGTATGCTCATTCAGTAACTTATGCGTCATGTTATTTTTATCAAAATTAGAAACAGGAATACATATTTTGTTATTTCTTTTTAGTCTTTTGATAAGTGGAACGGTGTCAACCTCTTTTAATCGGTGGATGGGAAGGAAGCAATGAATTAATTGATTGTTAAAGTTCCAAGCCCTTAAAAAATTATTTGTAATCTGTTGAGAATAATAAATACACTGTTCTGGTGAAAGTTCCTTTCTCAATGCTCTGTAATGGTTTCTTATTTCGTCTTTTGTCATTATAATCCTGGAATAATTCCTTTTGCGGAGTTTGCCATTTCTTTTTCATTTGCTTCATTCGCAGCGTCCATAGCTCGGTTTAAAGCTACGGTAAGTAGATCTTCTAAATCTTCTTTGTCCATTTGGTCTAAGGCTGTATTAATGGAAAGATTCGTTAACTTCCGGTTTCCGTTCATTTCTACTACAACAAGATTTCCACCTGCTTCTCCTGTAACTAAAATTTCGTCTAGTTTTTGCTTAGAGACTTCTGCTTGCGCTTGCATTTTTTGCAGTTTCTCCATCATATCTTTTCCAAACATATCTTTTTTTATACAAACATAATTAATGTATTAGATATAGAATATGTTTAGATTAAGCTTTTTTAGAAATGAATTGAATTTATTGAAGTAATTTGAAAAATGATCATTCTAGTTACTTGATTCATTGATTTATAATATTTCTGTTTTTTTAGTTAAACTAACATCAACTTGTTTTTTAAAATTACTTTGAACAAACAAAAAATACCTTAAATTTGAGACCGAATAACATAAAAAAATCATATTGATAGAAAAAAAGATTGAAATTGATGATATTAATCCTTTAGAATTACTGGGGATTAATAACAGCAAGTTAAAATTGATTCGGAAATATTTTTCAGATTTAAAAATCACCGCACGTGGAAATGTGCTTTCAGTTTCAGGTGATGAATCTGCTGCGGAGGTCTTTGAAGAGAAGTTGACACAGCTTATTGCACACATCAAAAAATATGGAGGTTTAACCGAAAACAATATTGATAATGTAATGGTTGAAGATCCTGTTGAAATGTTATCGGGCGACGGGTCAGAAATTATTTTACATGGTGTAGGTGGCAACAAAATAAAAGCCCGTACTTTTAATCAGCGAAAATTAGTTGAGGCGGTCAATACCAAAGATATGGTTTTTGCTGTTGGACCAGCAGGAACGGGTAAGACATATACGGCTGTAGCTTGTGCTGTGCGTGCATTGAAAAATAAGCAAGTTCGACGCATAATCCTTACGCGTCCAGCGGTAGAAGCAGGAGAAAGTCTCGGTTTTTTACCCGGCGACATGAAAGATAAATTAGATCCTTATATGATGCCCTTGTATGACGCTTTAAGAGATATGATTCCAGCAGAAAAATTAATGGATTACATAGAGTTAGGGGTCATCGAAATTGCTCCCCTTGCTTTTATGCGTGGAAGAACACTTGATAAAGCTTTTGTCATTTTAGATGAAGCTCAAAATGCAACAGTCAATCAAATGAAGATGTTTTTAACACGAATGGGAACCAATGCCAACTTCGTTATCACGGGAGATGCTTCTCAAATTGATTTACCGTCAAAACAGAAGTCGGGTCTTATATTTGCACTTGATCGTTTGAAAAATATAGACGGGATAGGTTTAGTACGTTTGAACAAAAACGATGTGATTCGCCATAATTTGGTGAAGAAAATTATTAATGCTTTCGAAGAAAAATAAAATGATGAAAAGTTTAACGACAACAGATTTTAACTTCCCCAACCAAACGGAAGTTTACAAAGGAAAGGTAAGAGATGTTTATTTTATAGGTGAGGAATATATAGTGATGATTGCTTCAGATAGAATCTCCGCTTTTGATCATATTTTGCCAGCAGGTATTCCTTTCAAAGGCCAGGTGCTTAATCAAGTGGCAACATATTTTTTAAAAGCAACGGAAGATATTCTTCCCAATTGGTTGATAGATGTTCCAGATCCAAATGTAGCAGTTGGACATAAATGTGAGCCTATTCGAATCGAAATGGTTATTCGAGGTTATCTTACTGGACATGCATGGCGAGAATATAAAGCTGGAAAAAGAACATTATGTGGTGTTGAAATGCCTGAAGGAATGAATGAGAATGATCCTTTTCCCGAGCCCATTATTACGCCTTCTACTAAAGCTGTTGAGGGGCATGATGAGGATATTTCTAAAGTAGAAATTTTAAATCAAGGTATTGTAAGTAAAGAGGTTTACGAACAATTAGAAAAATATACGCATCAACTGTATCAAAGAGGAGTTGAAATGGCAAAAGAACGAGGGTTAATTCTCGTTGATACGAAGTATGAATTTGGGATGAAGGATGGACAAGTGATGTTAATGGATGAAATTCACACGCCTGATTCTTCACGTTATTTTTATCTTGATGGATATCAAGAACGCCAAGACAATAAACAGCCCCAACGGCAATTGAGCAAAGAGTTTGTTCGTCAATGGTTAATAGAGCATGACTTTCAAGGGTTAGAAGGGCAGGAAATGCCTGTAATTCCCGAAGACTTTATTGCTTTAGTCACACAGCGTTACATTGAACTTTACGAAAAAATAACAGGGCAATCTTTTAAAAGAGCAGACACGACGAATATTGAAACGCGTATTGAAAGTAATACACGAAAATCGTTGCAAGGGAAAACCCTAGTTTAATGTACTTTTTTCTTTTTATGGTATGAATTATGTTTGCAAATCGCTATTTTTGAATACACTATAATTTTTAATATCATGAAAACGAAGTTGTTTACCTTTATAGTTCTGTTTGCAGTAGGATTTTTATTTAGTTCTGCAAAACCAGCCAAAGAAGAGTTTAAGGTCATAAAAGTAATTGGTGAGATTTTGTATCAAAATTCTGGTAAGAAAATGGCAACAGGAGATGTCTTTGCTACTGGAACCAAGCTTAATTTCGTAACAGGAAATTCTCGGGCAGCTGTAATTTCAAGCGCAAAGGGTCGATTTGTATTGGCGCCACCTTCGAAAAAGAAAACAACTAATTTAGTTCCCGCTGTAAATAGCATTTCCTCCCGCTCTGGAGCAATTGTAAATGCATTAGATTTTGCTAAGCATTTTGAAGGCGACTATCTTATTTTAAATAGAGTTGCTGTACCTGTGAGTCCTCAAAAATTTCCACAAAATCAAGATAATTTCTTTTTTGTGAGTTATACATACGAAGACGAAAAAATTATGAAGCAACTACCAGTAGGAGACGGAAAGTTAATTTTGCATCGGGACCATATTTTTATGATTGATGGACAGCCCATTACACCCTTCAATACAAAGATAAATTTATATTACAGAAACGCAGAGACAAAAGAAAACCAATCTTTAGCTTCTTTTTATGCTGTTTTTCCTAATCAACAATTACTAAAGAAAGAAATTCAAGTCATTTTAGATGAGTACCAATCTTTCTCCAAAGAAAAACAATACCAACAAATTAAAGGCTACCTCAACGAATTTTACGGAAAGCCTTTTGATGCAAATCTGAAATCATGGTTGGATTGGTAGGGTGCCGTTATGGCTTCAATGGAATGGAAAAAGATGATGAAGTGAAAGGGGAATCAAATAGCCTTGACTTCGGTGCTAGAATCTATGATCCTCGTGTTGGGCGTTGGTTAAGTCGAGATAAGCTGGAAGGTAAAAAACCATATTTAACACCCTACCAAGGCTTTAAAAACAATCCTGTTATTTTTATTGACCCTGACGGGAATGATGAATTTTTAACAACAATTATAAAGTTAAAGGATGGCAGTACGCATATTATAGAAAATGACAAAAGAATTTCTCAGAAATTCATGGCAGATGCAGCATGGGGTACCATGAATCTATTTGCTGTTCAAGATTTTCGTGATATTCGAACTACTGTAACTTATACACAGGGTGAAAATGGTGAGTTTACTAAAACTACGACAAGCGTGGCTGAAGGCGAGGTTAAATTTTCTGAAGAATATATTTTCCCATATGATAAAGGAGCCATTGTAGATTTTGCTCCGTTTTCAATATTTGGAGATGGAGAAACCCAAAGAGGTGGGTTTAGACTAACTAGCGAAGATGGTGGAGCTTCTAGCACGAAAACTATATCAGAAAATGATGTTGAGAGTCGAGATATAGGAGCGTTACTTGATGCATTAGGTGGGCTAAAGAACGGAAGTTTAGGGAGTGACGATGCGGATAGAATAAAAGATCTCGTAGATATGGTTCAAGACATGAATGAACTTGTGCCAATTGATGGAAGCGGGGGAGAAGGATCAGATAAAACAGCTGGAGGAGGTAAACCAATACCAGATGCAAATATAATTATCTGGAAATATCCCAAAGATAATTATTATAATGCTGGCGATCGACCTCAGGCAACTCCTGAACAAATGGAAAAAGGGGATACGGTTGGAGGAAATCCAGATAAAAACATTTATCCAGAAAAATGACACTTATAAAATATTATTTTCTATTATTAGTTATTTCAATAGCTTGCTCTTGTAATAATCAAAAGGAGGAAGACCTTCTCCAAAATACCAATCGGGAAAAACTTGAAAGATGTGATACGATTTCGTTTGATGGTTTAATAAAAATTGAGAATACTGAAATTTTACCTGTTGATTTTTTAAATAAATATGGAAAGGAAAAAACATCTTTTAGCTTAAATGATACATTTAGGATTAAGATAGAATACAGACCTCAAGCATTGAACAATAAAAATTATAGATTTAGTATAAAACCTATCTCTAAAGGATTTGTTTTAATTAAATCGTTATCAGAAAACGTCTTTTTGGCTACAATAAACGATAAAGATGTAAATAATCATACGAATGAAAATGAAGTCCATTCAGTATTTGATGTATTTATCGAATCAGATGATATATGCTTTAAAGTAAAAGATAGACAAAACCAAGTTTATTTTGTTCATAAACAAAAGCTCAGGCAAAAAATATTAAAATTTAAAATAGACACACTATCATTGTAACCAGCTTCGCTGCAGTTGTACTGCTGCGCTTTTATCTTTTATCCCACTTCTTCGGACTTTGGCTCGTATGAAAAACAGCAACAATAATAATTTCATTCTCGAAAACATTAAAATGCACACCCCCCGCTCGTGCGAGATTCCATCTCGTTCGCGGGGAATTGATAACGGCTAATTTACTTTTGCTTTTTTATCCCAAAGCTACAGCGAGAACAAGCATAGCTTCTCGTAACTTTGGGCAGGCAACTCCCCCAAGATGCCCCAAAATTTAGCGCAGCTTCTCATAACCCTGGGGTCAGTCTATTATTCTAACAGATTTAGAGGATCTTTTTGTTTTAAGTAAATAATAGGTTCGATTTCCGTCTATTTTTACATCATAACGAACAGCAATTACAATTAAAATAGCATTTCCCATACCTATTTTTTTAATTCTTGAGAAGTGAACCTCTTTGAAGATTTGTCAGCAGAAATAGTTTTGGTTATCGTATGGCGTTGTCCAAAAATTTGAAGTACTAAAGAGTCTGCATTTGCTACAGGAGAGGCTTGAAAAATGTAGTCTGTGGATATGGAAGGGTCACCTGATTGGGGAACACTTCTATTTGGAAATCCGACTGTATTCGTATAATTAAAAGCTGGCCATTGAGCTCCAGAAGCTCGCCATTTTATTTCACCTGGAAAATATTGAGGGAATTGCCCTGGTTGAATGTTTGTTTTCATGGAATAAAAATTATCTCCATGTTGGGGTAAAGGTGAAAAAGTTGCACTATCGAATGCAGGTGGATCTACATATCCATGCATTTCTACAACTCCAGCATCCAAACGGTTTCCATCACTCCCTATAAATTGAGCCGAACAGTAATAACTCCATGTTGAATAGCTTCCTATTTTTGAATCATGGTAGACTTTTTGACCATTTCTTGTTAAAAGCATAGCTGTATTTGGACCAAAATTAGGAGCGTAATTTTGTGTTGATGGTGTGTTGTAAAAACAGAATTGATTGTTGGATATATCGGATTGAGGATCATAATTTACCGCAAATTCATCCATGCATCCTGTTTTTTTACAGCCCACTAATAATGTGCCAATACATAATAAAATGAATCCCGTTTTTCTTGCACGTTTAGCTGTCATTTTTAGATTTTTGATTTGTTGTTTACTCCTGAGTTGTTTTTATTTAAAGAAAAAGCATAGCTTATTCCAAGCCGAAGATGAACACGGTCATAAATAAGTGTCTTCTCAGGTTGTCTTTGAATTGCATCAATGATATTTTCATTTTTAAAATCATCTAAATCCCATTCTAAATGCTTCGTTTTTATGATTCTTATCGTATTCGATAAAGAAATGTTGAGATTTATTTGCTTGAAAATATAAAAGTTACAGCCCACCCAAATACTTCCCGAAAAAGGTGTTTTTTGATAAAAATCATTTGAATATTTGGTATAGGTATTATAAGATCCATTGTAATTATTATATGGCTGTTGGGGATTTGGGTACGATACTTCTCCATTTAGCATATACCCATTTTTAAAATTTGTTGCTACTTCTGTTAAAAATGAAATACCAGTGATAAATGAGATTGTTTTATTTGTATTGACTTGGTATTCTAAACCTAGCCCTAAAAGTTGACTTGAGAACATAAAATTGTCAAATTCTTTATGTCTTACGTTGCCGTATAATTGATAGATACCATACGTTCTAAAAACTCCTTTATCGGCACCGAATTGGACTCCTAGTTGTAGATTAGAGCTTAAAAAAGAACGAAATGTTACTTCCTCAGATATTCCAACAAATGGAGAAAAAGAATTTTGTCCTAAGCTTGAATTATTGTAGAGTAGAGAAAACAACATCAAATATAATAGACATCTTGATTTTAGTATTTGTTTCATGGTGTTTCGGTTTTTGGGGACGTATTGAATGGTAAAAAATAACTCAATCCAAAAGTAATTCCTAAATTCAATCTATTCTCTTTGTGAGCATCACTATAAAACTTGTAGGCGCTGAATCTTAAATAGTCTAGGTTTGCTCCAATGTCAAGCGTTAAGTGATTAAACTTAAATGATGCTAGAAGATCTAACGTACTATAGAAATCCCATGACATAAATCGCGTATCGTAGTATAAGCCTGAAGAATTACTTTTTACAAATGTATTTTCTGTTATTTTCCCCTCTAAATCCGAAAAAGGAAAAAATCCGCATTTTAAGCCTAGTTTGGGACTTATTTTGGAACTTTTAATAATACGATAATTAAAATCAATTCCCATTTTAATCGTCTTCATATTTTGGTCGTTTTCATTCTCGCCATACGGAATTCCTCCACCTAAATTCATAAAACTAGCATCTAGCAATAAGTCAAGATTTTCATTGAATTGATAACCTATGTTTAATCCATAATTATTGAAATAATTTTCATTTCCAAATATCGTTTCTAAAATGCTAAATGGAGACACTCCGTCATTATAATTTATTTTATTCTTATATATGCCTATAATTATACCGTTATCACGTTGAGCGTATGTTAGAGGAGTAAAAAATAAGAAAAGGAGCAGTAGGTATCTTTTCATTTGAGTAAAGGTTTCAATTATTGGTCAGTGATTGAACACTGAAGTGTTTCATTTAAAAAAACTAAAATGCATTGATGGTTAATTTATTTTGAAAAAACCGTATTCAGTGTAAATTTAAAGATTAATGTTTAATTCACAAAAAGTAAATGAGATAATTATCAGATTGACAATTAACATGTTGTATATTGCTGCTTTGGATTGATTTGTGTCGTGGTGGTTGGACCGTAAAATAGTTGTACTTTTAGTTGATATTAGTTAAGATTCAGTCCACCTTAAGATGGGGTTCGAAAAGCTTACCTACTAATCTCGCGGTATCTGGGGTTTACAAAATTAAGAAGAATACCCCCCGCTCGTGCGAGATTCCATCTCGTTCGCGGGGTGGTCTGGGTTTTACAAAATTAAGAGGAATACTTCTCATTGCAATTTGACGAAACCATGGATGGCGTTTTTAATCTGTATATTAAATTTCTCAGTTACATGACTTGGTGTTTTAACAAATATTTTTCATTATCTTTATTTTCCTATGCCAACGGAAAGAAAAATATATTCATTAACGCAATTAAATCAGTCTTTTGAAAAGCACATTTGGGAGCAATTCTCAAAGCGTGATTTTTGGATTACTGCTGAATTAATTAAAATCAATGTGAAAAGCGGACACCGTTACGTGGAGTTGGCAGATAGTGCTAATGATATAACTACGGCAAGAAGTTTTGCAACAATATGGGCGTCTACTTATCGGACTATTGTTGATCAGGTTGGAGCAAAAGAATTACACGGTATTTTACAACCTGGTAATAAGATTCTCATAAATGTAAAAATTGAATTCCATGCCTTATACGGTTTAAAATTAAAAATTCGAGGAATTGATCCTTCCTATTCCTACGGGGAAATTGAACGCAAGCGACAAGAGGTTATAAAAAGATTAAAAAAAGAGAAAATTTTTGATTTGCAAAGAGAGATTCGATTGCCAACCATAATTAAACGCATTGCTCTTATTGGTTCTCCAAACACTTCAGGATATCGAGATTTTGAAAATGAACTGCTCGTAAATCATGATTTTAACAAGTTTACAATTAAGTCTTTTCCTGTGAGAGTTCAAGGAGAGGCAGCTAAAAAAGATATTGTAGCTGCCATTAAAGAAGCGAATTGTTATGATGCAGATGTAATTGTTATTTTGCGTGGTGGAGGAAGTAAAATGGATTTGGCTTTGTTTGATGATTATTCAATTGCTGAATCTATTTGTCATTCGCGTTTACCCGTAATGACTGGAATTGGACATGAGAATGATGAGGTGGTCGCAGATTTAGTTGCGCGGGTAAAGTTTATTACTCCAACAGCTGTTGCTCGACATATTCATTATGCCATTAGTTCTTTTAAAGAAATTATGCGTGAATTAAGCGATAAAACCCTTCAAATTGCATTGCAAAGGTTGGGGGAGAGTAGAGAGGATTTTATGCACTATAATAATTACTTGTCTCATTATAGTAGAGAGTTAATTCATCACTGGCGTAATTTATTTCAGGATAAAAAACATGAAATTTTACAAAAAAGTCGAACTTTACTTTTTGCAGAAAAAGATGTGTTGGCTGGTTTAAGTCATCAAACTTCATCTCGTTTACAGCATTTAGTGCAACAAGAAAATAGTCAAGTAGATCGATTGTTTACGCGTATTTCTGACTTATGTTTGCAGCAGGTAGACCGGGAAAAAGAAATGAAACTCAATCAGGCTTTAGCTTCTATTGGATTATATGGGCAACAACTTGTAGATCGTGAGCGAATAATATATGAAAATCAGGTTGAACTTTTAGAGTTATTAAATCCCTTGAAAATATTAGCTTCAGGTTATACCATTTCAACAGTAAATGATAAAGATATAAAAGAGATACCAATCCAAGTTGGAGATATAATGAAAACATTGTCGTCCAATCAACTAATAGAGAGTGAGGTCATCAAAAGGAAAGAAATAAAACATGAAAATAACAGATAAAACAACCTACGAAAAAGCATTACAAAGATTAAAAGAAATCGTAGGTGCATTGGAGTCTAAAGAAATAAAAATTGATAATTTGTCAGAAACAGTTATTGAAGCTAAAGAATTGGTAGATTTTTGTCGTGAAAAACTCGATAAGACAGAGGAAGATATAAAACGCATTATTACACCTGAAAACGAGAATGAGTAAAGCAGAAGTTCGTAAAATAATTCACATTGATATGGATGCATTTTATGCTTCTGTTGAACAACGAGATCATCCTGAACTGCGTGGAAAACCTGTAGCTGTGGGAGGATCAAGTGGACGTGGAGTTATTGCTGCGGCAAGTTATGAAGCGCGCGCATTTGGAGTGCGTTCTGCAATGCCTTCACGTTTAGCTTTACGAAAATGTCCTACATTATTGTTTGTTCGTCCGACTTTTGAGAAATACAAACAAGTTTCTAAAGAAATCAATGCTATTTTTTCGCGATATACGCCAATTATCGAGCCGCTCTCGCTTGATGAAGCATTTTTGGATGTTACTTTTTCGAAGTATGAAATGCCATCGGCTACCTATATTGCACAGCAAATTAAAAATGATATTCGTAATGAGTTAGGTCTTATTGCTTCGGCTGGAGTTTCCTACAATAAGTTTTTAGCTAAAATCGCCTCAGACCAAGACAAACCAGATGGATTGTTTGTGATAACACCAGAAGATGGGGCTGAGTTTATAAAAGCATTGCCCATAGAAGATTTCTTTGGGGTGGGAAAAGTAACCGCTGAAAAAATGAAGGCCAATAATATTTTTAAAGGCAGTGATTTACTGCCTTATTCGAAATGGGAATTACAGCAAATTTTTGGAAAAACTGGTGGCTTTCTTTACGATATTGCACGTGGAGAAGACCATAGGAAGGTTCAATCTGAGCGTGTTCGTAAAAGTGTAGGAGCAGAAATGACATTTTCGCAGAATGTAAGTACTCCCGTTGAAATTAATGAGAGGTTTACACAAGTTTTTGAAAAATGGTGGGAACGTTATGAGGCGCATGGTCGAAAGGGTAGAACGGTCACTTTAAAAATTCGAAATCACGAATTTGAAACCATTACTCGATCTTTTACAGATACGAAATATGTGGTTGATAAAAGGAATGTCAGGAAACATCTCGATCAATTACTGTATGAATCAATATCGCCTGGAGTTGCATTGCGATTAATTGGTGTGTCGATTAGTAGTTTTGAAAGCGATACTGAGCAACAAGAACTTAAGCAATTAGCATTGTGGTGAAATCGTTTACGCGTATGCTAACCCGAATTATTCACCAATCTTAAAGTTTAAGAATATTAACACCTGTAAGTCAGTGTTTTAACTGTATCTCCTGTAAAATTTGAGAAACCCATTTTTGGGTATTTGTGTATTTGTAAGATTTTGATTTAATTTTGATCTATTCGTCGTTACAAGCCCCGCGAAATATACATATATTACTTTAGGTCTTGTGCCTAGAATAGATTTAAAATTAAATGCATGAACCGAGCCTGCGAGCTCAACGACTAAAGGAGTTAATAATCCGGGCTAAGAAGAAGGTCAAAATTTTATGAAGGTGTTTTTTTAGAATAACCAATAAGTTCACTTAGGCGAGATAATTCTTGTTCCGTAAGATAACGCCATTCACCAACAGGAGTGTCTAAAAGTATATTCATGATGCGTACCCGTTTAAGAGCTGTAACTTCATAATCAAAGTATTCACACATTCTTCTAATCTGTCGGTTGAGTCCTTGTGTTAAAATAATTTTAAATGTTCTTTTATTTAACTGCTCAACAATACATTTGTTGGTTATTGTATCCAAAATCGGCACACCATTTCCCATTTTATCTATAAAATCTTGCGTAATCGGCTTGTCTACTGTAACAATATATTCCTTTTCATGGTTGTTACTTGCACGTAGAATTTTGTTTACAATATCGCCATCATTTGTTAACAATATGAGTCCTTCACTGGGTTTGTCAAGTCTTCCTATGGGAAAGATTCGTTCTGGATAATTCATAAAGTCAATTATGTTGTCTTTCTCAACACGTGTATCTGTAGTACATACAATACCTATGGGTTTGTTTAAAGCAATATAAATATTGTTTTTATTGTCGTTATAAACGTCCTTTCCGTCCACTGCTACAACATCGCCAGGTTTTACTTTTGTTCCCATTTCTGGGACAACTCCGTTTATCGTAACTCGATTTTGCTCAATTAACTTATCAGCTGCTCGTCTTGAACAATATCCAGCTTCACTTAAATATTTATTGATGCGCGTTTCTTTCATACCTGCAAAGATATTGGAATTTTAGATATTTCTATCTTCTTCAATTATCTCTTCTCATCAGCATAAATTCTTTTAGTGCTTTATAAACTCTTTGACAATAAATTGTTGGTCCACTTGAATTAAAATGCGATAAGTAGCATCTGAAAGTTCACTAACATCCAAGGTTGTATTGGATTGATCTATGTTTGATTTTAAAACTAAACGGCCTTGTGCATCATAAATGTTGGAATTATATTCACTTTTATCGATTTGTTCCAATTTGTTATTTGCAGTTAAAAGCCAGTTACCGTGTTCAACAGTCCATAAGGCATCAATTGAATTTCCGTCGAAGTTGTCTGTATAAAATCCATTGTTTGGATTGGCTTTCCAGAAATTACCATCGAAAAATAAAACTTGATAAAAGCTTTTTGCAATTCCGCTTCCTCCTGAATTGTCTTGATCGTTAAAATTGGCAATAAAGTCATTTATTTTCCATCCTGGAGACACGTTAACGAGTGTAGTAGGTGCAATATCATCACATTGGTCAGAAATTAAATTTACATCTTTAATAATTGAAATGATATTAAGTGATAATCAAAAAGATATTCCTCAATCGCTTTAGTCCATTTTGATAATACGCAGCATCGAGGAGGTTTTCTTTTGTTGGTCGAGGAAATCTTCAATAAATCATAGTAAAACTAAGCTCAAAGTTTCTAGATTGAGATTAGAAATAATTTTAAGTTGAATCAGATTTCAATTTCTGATTGTTTTTATGCCTTTGGTGATCTCTTTTGGTTTTTTTGTCTAAATTTTTACTTATTGCTGCTGACAAATCAACTCCTGTTTGATTCGCAATACAAGTTAACACGAAAAGTACATCTGCTAATTCGTCTCCAAGGTCTTTATTTTTATCGGATTCTTTTTCGCTTTGTTCTCCATATCTTCTTGACATAATGCGCGCCACTTCTCCTACTTCCTCCATGAGAACTGCTGTATTCGTAAGTTCATCAAAATAGCGAACACCATGTTCTTTAATCCATTGGTCAACAGTTTTTTGTAGTTCGGAAACCGTCATTATTCTTTATTTTTTGTATCAATGATTATCGTAACCGGTCCGTCATTTATTAGTTGAACTTGCATATCAGCTCCAAATTCCCCACTTTCAACAGTACAACCACTAAGAACAGCCAGCATTTTTTTAAACTTTTCATAGATGGGAACCGCAATTTCCGGTTTTGCTGCATGGATAAAACTCGGTCGATTTCCTTTTTTTGTTTTGGCATGTAATGTAAATTGAGAAACAACTAAAAAAGAACCTTCCACATCTTGAATACTTAAATTCATTTTTCCTTCATCGTCTGAAAAAATACGCAATGCACTCATTTTCTTACAAAGCCATTCAATGTCATCATCATTATCATTTGCTTCAATACCCAGGAAAATAACAAGTCCTTTCTCTATTTTACCTGAAATACTTTGATTTATACTTACGCTTGCTTCTGTTGTTCTTTGAATAACTGCTCTCATTTATCTGTATGTTTCTGTTTGATCTTCAGTAATTAAATCAACATAAGTATTGTACCGAGAGAGATGTATTTCTCCTTCCTCTAAGGCCGATTTAATGGCGCATTGTGGTTCGTTGAGGTGCATACAATTATTAAACTTACATTGATGCATTAATGCACGCATTTCTGGAAAATAGTGACTCATTACTTTTTTGTCTAAATCAACTACTCCAAAGGCTTTAATGCCAGGTGTGTCAATAATATATCCGCCTGATTTAAGCTTGTGCATTTCAGCAAATGTTGTGGTATGTTGACCTTGCAAATGATGAACAGAAATTTCAGCCGTTTTGATGTCTAAACTCGGATCTAAAGCATTGATTAATGTGCTTTTTCCGGTACCGCTGTGTCCTGCAATCATTACTTGCTGCTTGTTGATTTCACGCCTTAGAAAGTCAACATTTGTTTTGTTTAGTGCAGATATCTTTTCGCATGAATATCCAATTGATTCATAAATTTCAATAATATCATCAATAATTGGTAAATGTTCTTCCATATAGATATCCATCTTGTTGAACAATAAAGTTACAGGAATGCGATAAGCTTCTGCTGCCACCAAGAATCTGTCAATAAAAGCCAAATGAGTTTCTGGAGCAGCTAATGTGATAAGCAAATAAGCACGATCAACGTTTGCTGCTAAAATATGTGATTGTTTGGAAAGGTTTATAGATTTCCTGACAATGTAATTTTTACGGGGTAATATTTCGGTAATCACACCTGTTCCGTCATCATTTTTGCTTATCATGACCTCGTCTCCAGCGGCCACAGGATTAGTGGATTTAATTCCTTTAAGACGGATTTTTCCACGTAATCCAGCCTGAATAATGGATTCATCTTCTAGTTCAACGATGTACCATTTTCCTGTTGATTTGATAACTTTTCCTTTTCCCAACTTTTCCTTTTAGCTTTTTCTCAAATTTAATTAAATATTCTAAAGGTGATAATTCATTTTTAAGATTAATTGAATTCAAGTACAATTAGGATGAAAATCTCGTATTTTTTCGTTAATAAGTTACATCTGTGCTTTATAACTAATCATTTTTGTACTTTTGAATCGTCTAAAATTTGAATTGAGATGAAAAAACTGCTGGCCTTAAGCTTTTTCTTGTTCTCTTTTGTTTCTTTAAGTCAAGAAATGAAGTTTACAGGATTCGTAAATGATACTTTGAACGACCAACCTTTGGAAAATGCAATCATTATGGCGGTTCGTTTGTCAGACGGAATGTTGTTGGGATATACACGTTCTGAAAGTGATGGTTCTTATAACCTTCGTGGCGTTCCTATCGATACAATGGAACTTGTTATCTCACATCATGCGTTCGACGAAAAACGATATTATATTATTGGTTCAGCGGATAATAATGAGATTCATATTCCAAATGTGGTACTTCCCGAACAAGCCACCCAGCTAGATGAGGTAGTGGTTTATGCTAACAAAGAACCCATTTACTTTCGAGGTGATACACTTGTTTACGTTGCCGATTCTTTTGCGACAAAGGAAAATGCAATGGTTGAAGATTTGATTAAAAACCTACCCGGATTGGAGGTCGATGACGATGGAAATGTAAGTTCACAAGGAAGAAAGGTAACAAAAGTATTAGTCGATGGGGATGAGTTTTTTGGATCAGATCCTACAATCGCCACCCGAAATCTTGCAGCTGACGGTGTAGATAAAGTTGAGGTATATGAAACGGAAGACGAAACATCAGGAGGAAATACAGAGGAAAAAATTCAAGTGCTAGATGTGCGTTTAAAAGACGACGCTAAACAAGGTTACTTTGGTAAAATTGCCGGTAGTGGTGGGGCAAACTCTGAGTATTTTAGAGACCAACCAAACGGAAGTGGCTTTTACGAAGGCGAATTATTGGCAAATTATTTCGATAAAGATTTAAAAATATCGGTTTTTGCGCTTGGTTCAAATACACCAAATACAGGCTTTAGTTATCGAGATGCCTCTCGATTTGGTTTGACTAACGAAATGAAAGGAGGTTGGAGATCTTCGATGAACACAAGTAATTTGAATGGATTACCAGAGAATTATAAAGGAGGGTTTTATTACTCCAATAAAATTGGAGAAAAAATAAAGATTGGATTGAACTATACCTACAACGATAGTCGATTAACTAGAGAGCAAGTACGGGAATCAGAGCATTTTTTTGCTGACACAACTTATGTGAAAAGAGATTCATCTTTTAGTGAACAAATGCAACAATCGCATACCGTAAACTTAAACTTTGAATATGACATTAATGACAAAACAAAGCTGAAAATGAAATCGAACTTAACCCTTCGAAACGAAAATATACTGGATGATAATACGATTGATTTTTATAACTCAAATAACAAGAGGTTTAGCGCTTCAACAGTTCGAAATGAAACTGAAGCAGAAGGCTTAGAAGGAAATGTAGAGTTGGAGTTAAACAAGAAATTTGAAAAACGTTTTCGTGAACTAGATGTGTTGTATCAATTAGGGTATACAGAATCAGATAGAGATAATACATTGAATTCAGAGTTGTATTTTGGACAATTTATTACACCTGATTCAATTTATGACCAGAAACGAAACCGATTAAATAATACAACTGGACACCGACTATTGGTTGATTATATGGAACCTATTACACGAAGGTTTAGGTTGAAATTTCAATATCGATTAGACTACTTTTATGGAGAGCAGTCAACCTCAACATTTAATAGAACACCTACTGGGTATGATAATTTAGCTAATTTATACAGTAATGATTTTAATAATACCCGACTAGAGAATAGAGGAGCTGCAGGAATTTATTACACAGATAGAAAACATTCTTTAGAAGTGGGTTCAAGATTTAGAAATGTACAGATAGACAATTTTAATAATGTTTCAAATGAAAATATCAATCAAAATGTGAATGATGTCCTTCCTTATTTGGAGTATAGTTATAAATTTTCTAATGCGCATCGATTTAGATTTAGTTACTCCACAAGTTCAGATCAACCTAGTTTAGATCAATTACAACCTGTATTAGATAATACCAATCCGAATAGTATTGTAATTGGAAATCCAAATTTGAAACCCAATTATTCGCACAATGCCAATATAAACTACAATAAATGGAATGCGTTAAAACAAAGTTATATATATGGAGGTGCTTATTTTAATTATACCGATAACGCATTTTCTAATTCCGTTGTTTACATGCCTAATGGACAGTCTATCGCTCGTTCTATAAATGTGGATGGCAATTTATACAGTGGTTTTTATGCTGGGGGAGGAATTCCCTTGTTTAAGAAATTACTTAGTTTAAGACCACAAGCAAACGGAGGTTATACACGTTTCAATACAGAGATTAATAACCAAATGAATACTACTGAAAACTATAATATTGATGGTGAGCTTGGTTTAGATTTGAGAAATGACACTATTGAAATTAGCATAAGTGCAGGATTGAGTTATAATGATCCAAGAAGTACACTTTCTAACGGATTAAACGAACCTTATTATGTGCAAAGATATAGAGCTTCTGTTTTCTTTGAATTACCTTTCCGCTTCTTTGTAGAAAGTGATGCGGTTTACGAAATAAATTCACGAAGAGCAGCTGGATTTAACGAAAAACCATTCATTTGGAATGCAAAATTAAACAAACGCTTTTTGAAAACAGGAAATTTAGTTGTGCATGCATCAGTGTATGATATTTTTAATCAAAACATAGGCATTTCTAGAAATGTTGGAACGAATATCATTACGGATACGAGAAGTAGGATAATAGCACGGTACTTTATGATTGGTGCAACATTAAGATTTAATAACAATAAAACAAAAGTAGATGAAGGAGGAGGTCATTGGTTCTAAGTTAATAGCGGTAATTTCCGTTTTCTTTATTTCATTTTGGTCATTTGGACAAGTTATTAGTTCAGGTGAGATTATTTATGAAAAACGTACAAATCTTGAGAAGAGGTATGAAGGAACACAACGATTTGGTGGAAATTCAAATAAATGGATAAAAGAGCCTAAAATTGATAAATACGTTCTTTATTTTAATGAATCCGCATCGGTTTTTGTTCCTATTCCCCCAGATGTTGGAGATGAAGACCGTGAATGGTCTACCATGAAGAATTCAACTTACAGGAACTACAAAGAAAATAAGATGGAACGCCAATTTTCATATTACGGTTCTGAATTATATTTACGCGATTCCTTAAAGGAAAGAGATTGGATCATTACAGAAAATCGTAGGGAGATTGCAGGATTTGAAACCAAACAGGCTTTGTGGATAGCCAACGATTCTACACGTATTTACGCTTGGTACGCTGAGAGATTGACGCCTTCAACAGGTCCAGAATCTTTTGGAGGCTTACCTGGAACCATCCTTGGGCTAGCGCTTGAAGATGGAGGAGTGGTGTACTTTGCCAGAGAAGTAAAAACGCTTTCGGAGGATGACATTTATAAGCAAATGCCAAAAGGAAAAGAAAAAGATTATTATAACAAAGATTCACTAAAAGAATTTGTAATTGAACTCTTCTCTGGAAGGGGAGCTGGCGGTCGAATTTTTGATGATATTTTTGTGTGGTAAAGCATTAAAAAACAGTTGCTATATTAAGCTTAAATTAACTGTTTTAATCTTGTATTAAGCTTTGCTTTTACTGCTGAAACATCACTTTTTGTAATATATATTTGCATAAAAATATATAATATAATTATGATGAAAAAAATGATTTTAGTTGCTGCTTTTATTTCAGCTCTTAACGCATCTTCGCAAGATAATGTCAGAAATATTGAGTTACAACAACAGGAGTACCATTTTAATACGGTTTCTTTTGAAGTCCATCAATTGGAAAACAATCTGATTGAAGTAAACGTTTGGGGCGTAGAAAATGATCTTTCTAGTATTGCAATTATCAATCAACGAGGAAAAACACTTATTTATAAATACGTTGATTCGGAAAACAAGAAGTATGAATTCGAATTGGATAATTTAAAGCCAGGAAAGTATTTCGTTAAACTTCACATGGACAATGAAATTAGGATGAAATCAATTTTTATAAGGTAATCCACTTTTTTAGCTTCGTAAGCTCTGTAGAGGTTGTTTTTACTTTAGAATAGTATTTGATTTAGTGATAAGGATACTCTGAATTTGTAAGTCACAATTGGTATATAAAACCAATAGATGCTAAAGTCAATAAAATGATCATTATGAGTCAAGCAGGTTTTCATTGTTTAAAAAACAATCTTTAAGTTGTGTAAAATAAGAGATGCGCTGCAATGATTGAGAGAGTTCATTTTATCATTTTAAACAACCTAAATGGATCATTACGTAGTTATTAATACTCCGAAACTCCTATTTCATTGGATTTTACCTAACCTTTAAGAACATTATTTATCAAAATTTATACAACGCTTTCTTCAGAGCGTTTTTTTTTACTTACTAATAAACAATATAGTTTCTTGAACGTTTGTATCTTTGTAGCTAAATTTTTTAGAATTGAAAACAGTTTACATTACCCGCAGAGAACATTTTAATGCTGCACACAAGTTATGGAATGAAGAATGGAGCGATGAGAAAAATGAGTCCGTTTTTGGAAAATGCAGCAATAAAAATTGGCACGGACATAACTTTAATATTTTTGTTACAGTTAAAGGAGTTCCGCATGAAGAAACAGGATTTGTTATTAACTTAAAAGATTTGAGCAAAATAATGAAAGATCATGTTGTGGAAGCTTTAGATCATAAGAATTTAAACTTAGATGTTCCTTTTATGAATGGAGTTTTGGCTTCAACTGAAAACTTAGTGATTAAAATTTGGGAGGAAATAGAAAAACCTATTCAAGAGGCAGGAGGAGAGCTTGCGAAAATTAGGCTCGAAGAAACAGAAAATAATTATGTAGAGTACTTTGGTGAAAATACACCATATTAACAGTGTGAAAAATGAATTTGAATGGAAAATAAATTTGATTACGACGAAAATATTACCCTTAAATTGACCGAGGTTTATAAGGAGGTATTGAAAGACTTAGGAGAGGATCCTCAAAGAGAAGGTTTACTAAAAACTCCTGAAAGAGTTGCTAAATCTGTTCAGTTCTTAACGCAAGGTTATAAACAAGATCCAGACGAGATACTCAAAAGTGCTTTATTCGATGAAGACTATTCTGAAATGGTTATCGTTAAGGATATTGAAGTATATTCACAATGTGAACATCATATGTTGCCATTTTTTGGCAAAGCGCACATTGCTTATATTCCTGATGGTAAAATAGTTGGGTTGAGTAAGTTGCCACGCATTGTGGATGCTTATGCTAGGAGGTTACAAGTTCAAGAACGACTTACTTTAGAAATTCGTGATTGTATTCAAAGAACTTTAAATCCAAAAGGAGTTGCGGTTGTATTAGAATGTAGTCACATGTGTATGCAGATGCGGGGTGTAGAAAAACAGAATTCGTCCACAACAACTTCTGCTTTTAAGGGTTTATTCATGCAAAATGATAGCACGAGAAAAGAATTTATTAATTTAATTCAAGCTAATTTACATTAGTTCTTTCTTTCTTTTGATGAAGTAAATAATTGATCCATATTTTTTTATACAATTAGTAGTTGTTTCCAATTTGAGGTATGTTTTAGTATTTAAAAGAGGTTAACCGAATTTCTTGTTTTAATTTGGATTGTGCATCAGCGAGTTTTTCAATTAATATGAATCTTCCATTTCCTAACTGGGCGGCTTCACGCATATTTTCCTCAGATTTTTCATTACTTTTTATTCCAACAACACTCATCGTAATATTTTTTCTACGTAAATTCTTTTTAATGTACTTCTTGTAATCGCCAGAGTTTTTGTTGAAAGCCCCATCGGTTATAATGATTAGATGATTTTGACCTTCTTTTATTCTGTTTCTGCGCACTTGTTTGTAACCCAGTTTTATTCCTGCTCCTCCGGCGGTTAGTCCTGCTGCTTTTAAGTTTTTTACTTCTTCGGAAATCTCATTCTTTCTATTACCACTTATAGGTTTTAATAAAACCCTTGCGTCATTAGAATATGAAACCAAGCCAATTTTATCTTGGGGTCTTAGCATTTGTACCAATTGGTCTAAAGAATATTTCAAAAGCTCTATTCTATCTGCCTGTCTCATTGAAGATGAAACATCAATTACAAACACGACATTGATCGGGTTAAAATGCGAAGCATCGAAATTATCTTTATCTAAATCTTTAAATTGTGGAGGTGCAAACGCTGAGTCTTTACTATTTGTTTCTTCTTCCTCTTCCTCTTCAATAAGTTCACTTATATCAATAGAAGATTGTTTATTGTCTATTTGTGCAATTATTTCCTCTTCTTTTTCAGATTCTTCTTGCTCTTTCTCAACCTCTTGTTTTTGCTGTTCTTCTTTTGGTATTAAGGCTAATTCAATAAAGTTTCTCTTAAAATTAACATACATTCCTTTTTCAGCCGCATAATATCCAGGGTGCGTAGCATAAAAATAAGTAATGCCTAAAGGAAGCTTAAGCTTTAAATTTCCATTTTTGGAAGTATTCCATTTTCCTAATGCTTCACCGTTTTGTAGAATCGCTACTTTTGATTTTCCTAAAGACGCTCCGGTTATCTTATCAATGGTTCTTACGGTAAGTACAAAGTCTAGAGGATTTCCGCTTCCTGGAGATTGTCTAAAATCAGGACAAGCAGTAAAATTGGAAGAACGATTTGGTAAAGAAGCTATTTTTCCTTTAAGTATAATGTTTGTGGGTTCATTTTTGTCACTTGTATAGACAGGAATAGAATAAGAGAATTTGCCTTTTGTTTTTTTATTAATTTGAAAACGAATTATACTCGAGCTATCTGGGACAATCAATGCTGATTTTTGAATATAGACTACCTCAATTGGTTTTTTTACACTTAAAATAAATGCATCTTTATTGGTGTTGTTTTTAAGATAAATGTCTACAAACCGACTGTCATTTCCATTTAGTTCACCAAAATCATATTCTGTTTTATCAAACACAACTTGTGCTTGAGCGAGACTAATAAAAAGTAAAGAGGAGAGAATTAACAAATATTTCATGGTTTAAAAATAGGAAAAATTGTGCCATAAAAAGCAAAAAGGGAAGCCCTTGCTCCCCTTTTTTATGATCTTTGTTTGAAATTTAAATCTTTTCTTTAACAAAATTACTTAGTGCTTCTGCAAGCAAATTGTCTGCATCACCAAAGTTGTCACTATAATCTTTATAACTACGTTTAATAACCTCTTTGGCTTCTTCTACACCGTATGTATGCGTTATTTCTACTTTTTTAGATACGCCATCCAAATCCTTATATGTTAAGAAGAAATGCTTAACTCTATCCAAAACTTTTTCAGGAACATCATCAATGGATTGCATATCGCCATAAACTTGATCATCTTTGAGTACAGCGATGATTTTATCGTCAGCTTCACCACCATCTATCATGCGAAAACCACCAATTGGTACACATTCAGCAATAATATTACCTCTGTTTACTTCTCTTTCTGAAAGGACGCAAATGTCTAAAGGATCTTGATCACCAACAATTTCAGTTCTTCCTGTTTTTTCATTACAATAAGCTGCAACCTCTTTGTCACAGTATGTTTGTGGAACAAATCCGTAAAGACAAGGCATGTTGTTTGAAAACTTTTGTGGACGATCCACCATAATATATCCGCTTTCTTTATCTACTTCATATTTAATTGTATCAGAAGGGATAATTTCTATAAAAGCATTGATTAAGTCAGGTTGTTGAGCTCCAATTTTGATTCCGTGCCAAGGATGAGCAACAAATCTTTGTTTCAACGCTTGGTTTAATTTTGTTAATTCTTCGTTCATATATATAAATTCAATAAATATTCATTTTTAAGGAAGGCAAAAGTACTGAAAAATTTGAAATGAAAAAAGTGAGTTACATAAACGGGTGTTTAGTAAGATTAATGACTGTTATTGACCAAAAGAAAAATAATCTAATGGGTCAAGAGGACCAATGTCTGACCATAATTCGAAATGCAGATGCGGACCAGAAGTTCTATCTCCAGTATTTCCAACTATTCCTATCGTTTCTCCTATTTTTACCCGATCTCCAACTTCTACATTAGTTGTTTTTGCATGTTTGTAAACAGAAATAATTTCGTTTTCATGACTAATAATTATGGTATGTCCATCTTCTGAATTATATGAAGAATGTAGCACCACACCGCTTAAACATGATTTTATAGGAGCGTCTTTTTTTGTAACTACATCTACTCCCGCATGATTAGGAATTCTAAATTTCTGACTGATTTCACCAACTACAGGATCAAACAAAAACAATTGGTCAAAATACCTCCGCTGATCGGCTTCTTTGTTTACCGCTGATTGTTTTATATTTTTATCTAATAGCTGTTCGGCTTGTGAAATTGAAGTGTCCACATCAATTTCTATATTGTTGTCATAAAAGTTTTTATTAATTTCATAAATAGAATCGATAGAAGTTTCGCCTAAAATAACTTTTTGAAGATTTTGAATGTAATGGCTTTGTTTATTGATTTTCTTCTCTAATTCATCAACTCTTATAGCAGCTTTTTCAATTTTTTGTTTGTTCCTGTTCTTAATATTTTCAGGTAATAAATAACCCACAGGAGTGTATGAAAAAATGAAATAACTTAAAAAGAATATGAACATAATTATTAAAGAAATTACGCTTATTAGTTGTATTCTATTTATTCTAATCCTCCACCATTCCTCAAACGTAACGGGATCCATTCCTACAATTCGTGTAGAACGTTTGAACCAATTTTTTTCTTTTCTTCTTTTTTTCATTTTGATGCTGCAAAATTATATTAATGTAGTAGCTTTAAAAGCTATTTTAAGTTAAATTATTGAATATTATTTTAGTTTGATAAATATGAACTTTAAATTTGGCTTATTAATTGTATGATAAAGAACAACTTTATGTACTTTTAAACGTCATATAACCAAATGAGACTATTTTTTTATATTTTATGTTGTTATCTTCCTCTGTACTTTATGGACAGTTGCAAACAAATACTGGTATGACCCCAACCCAATTGGTTGAAGATGTACTTCTAGGTTCTGGAGTTCAAGTCTCAAATGTGACGTACTCTGGTGCAAATAATGCTATTGGAACTTTTGATGCTACTAATGCTAGTATAGGTATTGATGAAGGAATTATTTTAACCACAGGAACTGTCCTGGCAGGTCCAAATGGTCCACACGGGCCAAATACCAAAGAAAATGCGGGAATAGATAACGGGTATGGTGGATACAATCAGCTTTCAGCTTTAGTGAATACCCAAACGTATAATGCTACATTATTAGAATTTGATTTCATTCCTTTATCCGATACCGTTCGGTTTAAATATGTTTTTGCCTCTGAGGAATATCCTGAATATGTAAACTCAGAGTTTAACGATGTATTTGCTTTCTTTATATCAGGACCAGGTATTTCGGGTGGTACGCAAAACATGGCAATTATTCCAGGAACGACTTCACCCGTAACCATTAATAATGTGAATGCAGGACTAAATTCTTCCTACTATCAATATAATGGTACAGGGAATGATGGTCCATATAATTCTAACCCTTATTATGTACAATATGATGGGTTTACAACTCCATTAGAGGCGGTTTCTAAAGTTGAATGTGGTGAAACGTATCATTTGGTAATAGCTCTTGCAGACGTCCAAGATGCAATTTATGATTCGGGTATATTTCTAGAAAAAAACAGTTTGAATAGTGAACAGCCAGTGAAAGTAGAATATACACTAACTAGCGACCCAACAGGTGATGGTCAAACGATGGCTCAAAACTGTACAGGGGCAGAGGTGACGGTCTCAAGATCTGGAGGGAATTTGAATCAAGCGTTAACCATACCTATTGATCTTTCGGGTTCAGCTGTTGAAGGATTGGATTACTCTTCTGTTCCGTCTTCAGTAACTTTTTCACCTGGACAAAGAACAGTGAGTTTTACAATTGATGCTTTAAATAATACCGCAATTACGGGTGTTGTTAATTTAATTATGACATTTGAAATTGAAGATGCATGTGGTAATATAGAAACTCAAGAAATAGAACTTTTCATAAAACCTGTAGACCCTGTTGAAATTACATTAGATGATCAAACTCTAAATTGTCCTGGTGAAGAAATTGAATTAATTCCTGTGGCTACAGGTGGAGGCGGAGGATACACATATAGTTGGAGTACAGGAGAAACAACACCAACTATTTTTGTTAATCCCAATACAACACAAAGTTATACCGTTAGTGTTACTGATGATTGTTTAAATGAAACCGCTACCACAACTATTGAGGTAACTGTACCTGTATTTGATCCATTGGTTATTGATGCTACACCAGATATTGTGGAACAATGTCCTTATGTACCACAATCCTTATTTGTAGAAGCAATAGGTGGTTCGGGGGAATATTCGTATCAATGGTTTAATCCTCAAGGTCAGATGATTAGTATTTTTTCGGAAGCCGAAGCTGCACCAAGAGAAACTTCTACTTATACTGTGGTTGTTACAGATGATTGCGGCGAATCAGACACAACAGAAGTTACGATTACTGTCCTAAGTCCACCTTTATTATTGGATATTACGCCAGAACAAAAAGTTTGCCCCAGCGATTCTGTATTACTTACCGTTAATCCAACAGGAGGTTTTGGAAATTATTATTACAATTGGCCACATTCAGGAGAAACCACACAGAGTGTTTGGGTTAATCCTAAAAAAAGTACCGGTTATTCAGTTATTGTAAAAGATGATTGCCAAACATTTCAAGTAGTAGCAGAAACTTTTGTAGAAGTTGTAAAACCCAAGGCAAATTTTGAAGCGATTACAGAACCGAAGTTTATTGGTTTACCGATAACTTTTCAGAATTTAACCAATAATGGTGATAGTTATACATGGGATTTAGGAAATGGATCGACTTCAACAATGACACATCCTAATAATATCTATGAAGTGCCTGGTAATTATAACATTAATTTAATAGCAACAGATCAGTATGGTTGTAAAGATACAATTACAAAACCTATTGTGATTTTAGATGAGGTTTACTTGTATATTCCAAATACTTTTACTCCAGATGGGAATCGCGCAAATAACGTGTTTACAGTCGAAGCAATTGGAATTGTAGAGCTACATATTAAGATATTTAATAGGTGGGGTGAGAAAATTTATGAATCCCATGATGTCGATTTTGAATGGGATGGAAGGTATAGAAATAAAGTTGTACGCGATGGTACATACGTGTGGAAAATCGAATATAGAACTATACATGATGAGGCAACCAGGTTAAAGACAGGACATATTAATGTCTTAAGGTAATTTGTCTAAAATGATTTGCTTGGTGATGTTTGCCACTTTCCACATTTATTTTATTAGAATTCAGATGTGAAGGTAATGGAATCATTTATTTAGAAGTCACATAATCTTTGATAGTTCAATAAAACAAAACACATAGTTAGTAGAATACTTTTACCTGATTTTTGCTTTCAATAGGTAGGCAATATTATCTTTGTAATGATTCGAAAATTCTTGATATGAAGTTGACACGTTTACAAAGGTATTTACTCAGTATTTTGAGTGGTATACTTATGGTTGTTTCTTTTCCCCATACGGGAAGTATTTTTCCATTGGTTTTTATAGCTTGGGTCCCTTTGCTTCTTGTAGAGCATAATATATATCGAGAAAAATATAAGTCAGGAAAGGTTTTATTGCACGCTTATATTACTTTTTTCATTTATAATTTAGGAACAACCTATTGGATATATTATTCAATAGGAGGAGAGGCCGGTGCAATATTGGCTTATTTCTTAAACGGTTTTTTAATGGCTTTGGTCTTTATGCTTTTTCATTGGACCAAAAAATATGTTGGACAAAAAGAGGGGTATATAGGATTATTGTTTTTTTGGATAGGATTTGAATATTTACACTTTCATTGGGAATTAAGCTGGCCATGGATTAATATTGGAAATACTTTTGCAACTGTGCCTGAAATAGTGCAATGGTATTCATATACGGGAATCTTAGGTGGTGCGTTATGGATTTTGTTAATAAATATGCTTGTTTTTAAGATTTCATCTAATCTAATTTTTAAAAAGGAAAGCTTTAAAATTCAAACGCCATTAATTTATCTTTCGATATTCCTATTAATTATTCCAGCTCTTTTATCCTATTGGAGTTATGCTAGTTATCAGGAAAAAGAAAATCCTATTGAAGTTGTGGTTACCCAACCCAATGTTGATCCTTATAATGAGAAGTTTTCAACAGATGTAAAAACGCAATTAGATAAGTTTGTATTGGATGCAGAAGCTTTAATCACACCAAAAACAAGTGTCGTATTAGCACCCGAAACAGCAATTTCACAACCTTTTAATGAAGATCAATATCAAACATCGGCTGCTTTTAATTACTTACAAGAACGTGTAAATAATTGGGGAGGTACTAGTTTGTTTACTGGTGCATCTACCTATAAAACATTTGATAAAAAGGTGAGTGCGGCAGCAAAACCTATTGCAGGTTCTGACATGTTTTATGAATCTTATAATACTTCAGCATTAATTTCAAAAATAAAACCTCCTTCTTTTGTGCATAAATCTGAATTGGTTTTGGGTGTTGAAAAAATTCCCTTTTCTGAATGGTTTCCTTTTTTAGAGGAATTATCTGTTCAAAATGGAGGCACTTCTGGAACATTAGGAGTAGAAGAAGAGCCTCGTGTTCTCAATAGTCACGGGTTCACCTTTGCACCTATTATTTGTTATGAATCCATTTATGGGGGTATGATTGCAGAACAGTGCAGAAAAGGGGCTGAAGTGATATTTGTAATAACCAACGATGGTTGGTGGGGAAATTCTGCGGGTCATAAGCAACATGCAAGTATTGCTAGATTAAGAGCTGTAGAGACAGGTCGTTACGTTGTACGCTCTGCTAATACGGGTACTTCTTGTGTGATTAATCAAAGAGGAGATGTCTTAAAAGCTACGGATTATTGGGTTAGAGATGCTTTTAAATCAGTTGTTCATCTCAATAATAGGCCAACATTTTACATCACCTACGGAGACGTTATTGGTCGTTCTTTCTCTTTTGTTTTCTTTTTATTGATTATATTAACTATCGTCAAGTATCTGAAAACTTTTGGAACTTCTGTTTAAGTAAGCGCTATTAATTCTACGTGTTAATCTTCTGGAAGAATATCCATTTTTTCTGCGAAATGATAACAATAATCTCTTAAGTCCTCAGAAATGTTCTTTTCTCCAGTCGCTCGTTCAAAGGTATCTGCCATTGTGACCAAGGTTTGATGAAAGAATTGTTTCATTTCTTCAATGGATAATTCTTTTGTCCAAAGATCAATTTTCATGGTATTTTTTTCTTTTGGATCCCAAACTGACAAAAACATTGAGCTTGCTTCAGCATTTTCAATATTACCGTCTTGTGCACTCCACTTCATTCGCACAGGTACATTGTTCTCATTTGTTCCAACTTTTATTGATATCTCTGAGGTCTTGGTTATTTTATCTTCTTTTTCCATCTTAATTTAATTACTTGATTTCGTATGTTTGAAGTATGGTATTATACCTTACTTTTAGCAATTCTGACAAAGATAATGCTTTGTTTTTATCCATGAAACCTTTTACGATACGATAACCAAGAAACTGTCCAATACGATCGGGAGCGTCATCAGCTAAACCAACTGTTTTAGGACCTTCATTTAAAAAGTTAGTTCGCATTCTTAAATCATTCTTGAAGAGCACCTCTTGTTTTATTAAATAATTCCAGACAATGGCTTCATTTTGATTGGCCCATTCCATTTGTTCTTTTTTATAACGCAAAACATATCGCTCTGATGCTTTCGGAAATGCTGCATTTAAAATGTAAAGAATTTTTCCAGCTTGTATAAGATGTTCTGCAAATTTACCATCCATTTCATTAAATAATTGTACCTGAATCCAATTGAGTAATATGTCTCTCTCTAGATATTGAATATCCATGCGATCTCGTTGCCATTGATAAAGTTGGCTGTTAGGAATGGATTGAATAACTTCACTCTTTGGAGAAATATAGTTTTCTAAACCTACAGCAATTTCTGTTTGCGAACATGAAACCTGACTAAATAACTTATTGAGGTAAATAATTCTTTCAGGAATAATTGAATCTCCAAAATGATATGCTAAATAATTAAAAGCAGATATAATCTTATCTTTACGATCTTCTAAGTCTGGATAGAGTTTAGACTTCTCTTTTTCTAGATCAGATATATATGCCGTATTATAAAAGTTGAAAACTGCTTGATAAACTGAATCATTAAGATTTTGACGAATATTTTGACTCAGTTCATATTCAAATAAACTACCAAGTTCCTGCTTTAACTTATCTAGATTTTTCTTGGTTTTTATTATATCAGTTGAGTTTAATAATTGGTCTGCATTTATAAAATTTATCTTTACATTATCTGTTTTTTTAATGTCAACATCCAAACGATTGCTTTTGCATGATGAAAAAAAGAGGGAGATAATAAGAATTGACCATATTGCTTTCTTAAAGTTCATGAATTATGATTATTTTTGTGAGATATAAGTAGATAGACTACTCATTAAAAAGATGTATCTAACACATATTGAAATTATGATTACCAAAAATATGAAAAAAATATTGACTTTAGCCTTAGCATCAACAATGTTCTTCAGTGCAAATGCACAAGATGCAGCAGATAAAAAAGTTATGGCTGGTTTAACTTTTGGAGGTGCTTTAAACTTTAATAAACCACAAACAAATACCATTGATGCCAATGTAGGAGGTGATTTTGTTGCAGGAATGGCACTTGATTGGAATTTCTCAAATAATATTGGTCTTGCAACAGGTTTAGAGTTTGATTTTAACCGTTTCAGAACAACTTACAACAAAGATATTTTCTTTGACTACAGAGATAAGAATGTGATTCAAGCAAAAGATGAACCGAATAACGCGGAAACAAGCTTTATGCTGAACGAGAGAAAGCACAAAAGCATATATTTAACTATCCCTGTAATGCTTAAATTTCAAACTAATTTTATGGGATATATGCGTTATTATGGAAAGTTTGGTGTTAGAAATAGTTTTTTATTGACAACAAGAACCAATAACGAAGGTCAAGGATTTAATGAATTAGGTGCAATCGATAAAGAGATTACACAATTAGATGATATGATCTCACCGGGTGTGATGTCTTTTTATAAAGGATCTATTGGTTTATCAGGCGGAGCCGAGTATAATATTACAGGAAGTACAGTTTTAGTGGCAGAACTTGGTTTTTATTATGGCTTTTCGGAAGTTTTTCAACAAGAAGGTGCTTTATTCGGGGACGATGATAAATCTTTGTCTTTATTTCAAAGAGAAGAAGATGGTACGCGTGGAGCATATTACTCACCAAGCCTAAAACAAAGTCAACTATTGCTCAAAGTAGCAGTTTTATTTTAAGAAATGACTCAATTTAATAGTGAAAAAATAGCCAGTTACATCGTTAACTGGCTTGTTGATTATTTGGAAGAAGCACCATTGGATGGCTTTATCGTTGGTGTTTCTGGAGGCGTTGATTCGGCTGTAGTCGCTACGCTATGTGCACAAACTAGAAAAAAGGTTCTTCTATTGAATATGCCTATCCTTCAGTCTTCAGCAGAGTATGAAAGAGCTAAAGAGCAAATTCATCATTTAGAAGTATCTTATGAAAACGTCTCTTCTTTGGAAATTGATTTAACGTCGACATTTATAACTTTTAAAAACGCATTACCTGAATCTGTTGGATCTAACGATCTTTCTATGGCAAATGCTAGAGCCCGTATTAGAATGACCACTTTATATGCTATTGGTCAAGAGCATTACTGTCTCGTTGTTGGAACAGGTAATAAAGTTGAGGATTTTGGAATAGGTTTTTTTACCAAATATGGAGATGGGGGAGTGGATATAAATCCAATTGCAGACTTGTTAAAATCTGAAGTGTACAAGTTAGCTCGTCATTTGAACGTATGTAAATCAATCATTGAAGCTAAACCAACAGACGGACTATGGGGTGACAATCGTAATGATGAAGATCAGATTGGTGCCTCTTATGACGAACTTGAATTCGCTATGAATTATAAAGGAGCTTATGATGATTTATCTGGTCGTCAAAAAGAGATTTATGATATTTATAAACGTTACAATACCATGAATCAACATAAAATGAAACCAATACCTTATTGTGATTTGAGTGAGGTTAAATCTTAGGTTTATGCCTCGGGTGCTAACCTGAGTGTAATGTCGTTTATTGCCTCAGTGATTTCAATTTGACAGCCTAAACGGCTATTGTCCTCAACAAAAAAAGCCTGATCTAGCATATCTAACTCTGCATCACTTTGTTCTTCCAATTCATGATCAGATTCTAAATAACATTGACAAGAAGCACACATAGCCATTCCACCACATGTTCCTTCTACAGGTAAGTCATAGGATTTACACAGCTCCATAATATTCATGTTCATATCTGTTGGAGCCTCTAATTTATGTGTTTCTCCTTCTCTATCAATTATGTTTACAATGATGCTGTTTTCTTCCATCGTTCAATATTTTTTACAAAAATAACCATATATACTGATATGCTGCAAATCATTAAATCAAAAAAGCCGTATAAAGTAAATTATACGGCTTTTCAATTTGTTTATCAATGTTTAGTAACTCCAAACATCGTGTTCTAAGGTTCTTATTTCCTCAGTTATCCTTTGTGATTCCATCAAGGCATCAACACCTACACGGTATTTCTCAACACTTCTGTCATAGACGTTTTCTTCCTTGTAAATGAATGAACTGAATCGTCTTTTCATAAAGTAATCATCAAAACTCATCCATCTAGCACCATTGTCTTCATTATAAACAAAGTAATTGTTAAATACGTAACGACAATCAGTAGGGAAGTATAACCAAAACATTGTCCATGTTCCAGAAATTGTTCCGTTTTGATCCTTCAAGTACCTTACCGGTGCAATTCCAAGGATTCTAACATCAAGAACTGATCTTTCTTTATCAAAAAACCAATCTTCTTTCAAACGGTATTGAATAATGTCTTTAGAGGTATACCAGATTGTATCACGAGGAGGATAAACTAATTCTCCATTAATATCAACTGAGTCTTCTCCGTATATGTTTAGATATGGATCTAATGCAACTTCACCTAACTCTGCTAAATAATATAACAATTCATCTCTATAGATAGAGTCTGTTGCATAATTTTTACCAGGTTCAGGTAATAATGGATATTTAAATTTATCACCATCCTTTATTGAAGGTCTTACAGGGTTGTAGTCTGAATATACTGTTAGATCACCAGATAAAATATGTTGGCGTATGATTGTCCACAAACTCCAACGGTTATCATTTCTAACCCATTCTACCTCTCCTGTTTCCGGATCTGGATTTGTAAACTCATCCAATGGAAAGTACAAAGGACGATTTATTTTTTCACGAAGGTCTATTGCTCGCCAAACACGTTTACTCCATATAACATCAGCTTCACGCACATGTTCGTAGGGAATAAGCCGTTTTGTTGGAATGTTTGATTTTAGATAAACTCCATCAATAACACCCGTTTCCGTTCGGCTATTAATTGGTCCTCCATTGATTTCTTGAGCAAAAAGACTCAAGCTAAAAATCAACATTGTACATAGCATTAAATTCTTCATGACTTTGTTTTTAATTCATTTATTTTACAGTAAATACAGCATTTTGACGCTTAATTCTACCGCTTGGTTCACGATAATTAGTAACAATTGTTACCATGCCACCTTTTTGAGCATTCGCAATGATTCTCAATGCTGCTCCACTTAACTTCGAACCTGTACCTTTCACTGGTCTTGGTGCTCCTGAAACAGATATTTCCCAAGAAACAACACCAAACTTTGCTTTCAATGGTATAGAAGGCGGATAACCTGCGAATAATTGTCTAGAGGCACGTAATTGACCTGAAGTAGCAGATTCTCCATCCTTAATTCTACCTAAAGATACAGAAGGTTTTGGTAAGTTTTGAACTCTGAATTCAAAGCTACCCAAGTTACTACTTGAACCATCTTCAGCTACCCCTGATATATTAATTTTAGCTGTTCTTCCTGACCCAGGTTTAGCAATGTATCCATCACCGCTCCTAGTTACTGAAACGTTTCCTGCACCTGATAGGTTGTAATCTGGAAAACCAGATGCGGCTCCTTCAACCTTATTGTCATAACCACGGTAAAGTACATTCATTTCTGGAAGGGAAACTGTACCAGATGGCTTACCAACAGTGTAATTAAACTCCCAAGGCTTCCAATTCAACTCTCCTTTTTCCTTAACTCCAATTGATCCTGTCATTCTGTAGTTTCCAGGAGATGAGCCGTCTACCTTAATACTTCCAGTTGTGCTTTTCCAATTTCCAGGTATAGAATCATTTACTCCATACTTAATCGGAGGCACATCTGTTGAATCATAAGCCGCAATCATCACGCGTACGTTCAAAGAATCACCTGCGTTAATATAACCTGTTCTCGCAAAAGCTAATGGTTCAATTTTATTAAAGTTAAATGTCGGTGCATCAACTTTTGATAACATAAAATCAGCGGCTGTACTTTCACTATTCAAAACATCAAGCTTTAGTGCTGTAAACATAGCTGCTGCTGCAACAATTGGTGCTCTGTCAAACATAGCTGTAGGCCATGGAACCATTCTGTTTTTTCCAGCATCTTTTACTTCTATTTCAGCAGGAATAGTCATTGACTTGTAATACTGTGCAATTCGTGAAGTATCTTCAGGATTTGCAGTTTTCAATGCCTCTTTTAATCCAGATATATCATCAGGTGCAGTGAACGTATATTCTTTTGCTCCGACTTTATAGTTACCCATTTGTTCAGCAACATAATTCCTGTATGCATGTATACTGTCAAGAATCGCTAAACCTCTTGCTTTTGGTTTCATTGGATTTGGACCAATAAACATTTCAGTCGGTTTATCGTAATTATCCATCGCCTGAATCTTCAAAAGCGATTCTAATTCAACAATTCTTCCTTGTTCATCTTTGTCTGCAACCCAGTCTTTACCTTCAACATATTTAATCATGTCGTTAGATTCAGATAATATAAAGTGAATAATTTGTTTTGTTCTGTTGTTTAAGTTATCTGCTTTTCCTTGCCATAAATTAATGACTTTTAAATCACCTTTCTCTGCAAGAATAGCAGCTCTTTTCGCTTCAAATGTACCATAAGTAGACTTTGTGGCGTTATCTATAACTTCACCACTGGCATCTAGCTTATCATTAATTGTAACAAATGCTGCAATTATCTCCTTTGACACGTTCAGTGCCAAAAGAGCAGTAAGAACGAGATACATCATCCCGATCATCTTTTGTCTTGGGGTTTCTTTTCCTCCTGCCATCTTTTATTAATATTTTAGAATTTACTAATTAATGTTGAACCTTTCTTTGTTGGTTCGATATGATAATTAACCGTTATCTCTAACTGTCATTGCTTTAAGCATGTTACCATATACATTATTTAAGTCTGTTAAATTCTTAGACAACATAGACATATTTTCTTTGTATAGTTTTGTATCTTCAACAGATTCAGATAAGTTTTGCATCATATCTGTAACTTGTCCTTGGAACTTTTCAGTTGCCTCTAAGTGTGCCGATGAACCTTTTAATTGGAGCTCATAAACATTATTCAAAGCTGATAAGTTCTTCGATACTTTTTGCATTTGCTCTCCGAAAGATTGACCTTCCTCTGTTGAAGACGTCATTCCTGAAATTGCAACCGATGCTCTTTCATACGACTCTGAAAGCTGTGAAACTTTATCTGAAGCGGCTTGTAAACTTTCAACATACGAATCTGTTGCAGCAGCTGCTGATGTTACACCTTTTAATTGTGCGGCATTATCTCCTAAAGCTTTCATTCCTTCACCTAAGCGATTTAAAAGCTCACTATCTATATTCGCTTCTTCGAGCATTTTGTCGAGTTCACCAGTGATACCTGTACCACCATTTCCTCCACGTCTAGACCCTGATTGTAGCTCTTCTGGATTGAAGTCTTCATCATTTCCTAAAGCTAATTCGGGATATACTAATTCCCAATTCGGATCCTCATGTATTGGTTCAAATGCCGAGAATACGAAAATAAGTGCTTCAGTTCCTAGACCTACAACTAACATCGGACCTGCCCCTGGCCAGTGCATAATTTTGAATAATGCTCCTAGAATTACTACGGCCGCTCCGATACCGTATAATTTAGCCATAAAATTTTTCCATCCTTTACTTCCTGGTTTCATAGTTTTAATTTTTAAGGTTTAACGATTTATTTATTTGTTTTTATTTACTTGTTTGTTCTTATCTTAATTGAAGGTCTTGATCTAATTCTTCACCTCCTTCACTTGAGAAATCTCTTCCTCCACGACCTAAATGAGTTGCAACAGATCTAAATCCAATGTATGATTTAGCTGTATCTCTATACTCATAAGTTCTTGTACTATTCTGTAAGTAATATCCAATATCTTTCCATGAACCTCCTCTTATTACTTTACGCTTCATTGATGGTGGATCCCAATCCATTGCGTTGTAACGGTATTCTGGATTCAAGTCATGAGACATTTCATACATAGACTCGTCATATGCAGTTTCACACCATTCAGATACGTTTCCAGCCATACAATATAATCCCCAACCATTTGGATTGTAAGAAAATGCCTTAACAGTATGGAAACCTCCATCTTCAAAATATCTTCCTCTCATCGGTTTAAAGTTTCCTAAGAAACATCCTGAAGAGTTTCTGATATAAGGACCACCCCAAGGATATTGTGACAAATCTAAATCACCACGAGATGCTCTTTCCCATTCTGCTTCTGTTGGTAAACGGAAATCATTAACATAGATTTCTCCCATGGATTGTAACCAACTATTTAAAAGCTGGGTTCTCCATACATTAAATGCTTTTGCTTGAACCCACGTTACTCCTACGACAGGATAGTTGTCGTACGCAGGATGCCAAAAATACATATTAGTCATTGGGTCATTGAAAGAATATGTAAAATCACGTACCCAACATAAAGTATCAGGATAAACATTAATTGTTTCCTCAATCACAAAACGTTGTCTGTTTTCGTGTCCTCTAATGGCATTGTTTTGTCCAAGTTTATTAACACGACCCATATCTTTGTCTTGTCCTTGTTCTTCCTTCGTAAAAGGATGCTTTGGTGTACGCAATGTACGGTGATCATTGTCAAGTTTAGACCCCGTATTATCATATCCGTCCTGCTTGATATGAATTTTACCTCTACGTGCAGCTTCAACAATATCAATCCAGTAATATTTGAAGTTTAACTTTCTTGTATCAAACTCTTTTCTTTTGTAGAAACGTTGCGATGATGGATAATACATATCAGTTAATAACGGAACTAACTCTGGATCATCATACGAGAATGAACGATCCCAGTTCAATGGAAACTTCTCAATGTTTTCGAAACGGTCACTTGATTCGTATTCAACCCACTCAACGATACCTTCATCGTAATATTCTTCACGATAGTTTAAGAATCTATCAGCAGTCTCGTCTTCTTCAACTGTGGTATAAATTGTTGTACGCGCTATCGAATCTCTTACCCAATTAACGAATTGACGGTATTCATTGTTAGTGATTTCTGTTTGATCCATATAAAATGCTTGAACAGATACCGTCTTAGCAACTGATTGATGCATAAAAGGAACATCTTGGTCATTTTGCCCCATGATATAAGAACCTGATGGAATATAGACCATTCCTAATGGAATTTCAGGGTAGTAAACTTGTCTACCTAAAACACCTGTTAAATGCCCTGATCTTGTACTACAAGACCCGAGTATTAACCCGATTAAACCAATAATTAATAATTTTTTCATATACCTCGTTTTTGCTTTCCGAATCTCCAATAACTTTCTACAGGATCAACATACTTGGGATTAATATAACGGTAAAGCTTTGTAAATGGTTACAGTTTCTAATTAAAGTTTTATAAATATCTTGGATTTCTTGCCTTTGTAATTGGAATTGGAGGCAATGGATGACAATATTTCACAAGGAGTTCGTGAGAACCTGCTGAAATATTTGAAATTCGATTAACAGTGATGTCATAAGAATAACCAAATGTAAATGAATTCCAGTTTAAACCTGCCATAATTCCAATAGCATCTGTTGTTCTAAAAGTTACTCCTCCATAAAACATATCATCCCAGATTGCTCTTACGTTAATGTCGGAACTCAATACTTTGAAATCCGATCTAACAAGGACATTCGCTTCGAGTGAAAGCGGAGAAACATCAAATGCTTCATCCATGCGATAACCACCCATTGCATAATAATGTCTAGCGGTGTTAAAGTTTAAATCACTTAAACCCATTGCAGGTAAATGTGTTGAAGAAAGTCCTGCATACCAACCTCCGTTTGACATATAGTAAACTCCGAAATTAGCATCAAAAGTGGCTTGTGATTTTGACTCAGGAAGTGAGTTGTCATTTGGGTTTCCGTCAGGAGTGATCCATGTAGGATTCATTCCATAACTTACCATTCCTAATGCAGCTCCTATTCCAAGAACACCATCCGCTAAATTCAAATGATAAGCGTAGTTCAAAGTGAGGTTGTTTTGTCTTGAGTATCCAATAGCATCATGATAGAATGAAATACCTGCAGCACTTGGAAAGTACTGAGATAGATTTGCTTCTGCATTAACTAAAACTGAGTTGGGGGCACCATTAAATTTATCCCATTGATTTCGGTAAATCATTGTTCCACAAACCTGATGGTTCATTCCGACACCTGTTGCTCCAGGATTAATACTCATCTTATCAAAAATAAAATGTGTAAGAACTTTGTCCTGTTGTCCGTAAGTATATAGAACGCTTACGGATATTAAGATAGAAATAAGTAAAAGTTTTTTCATAGTTATACTGCTTCTTTTCAATAGTTTAAGCCTTTGACGATGGTTTTATTACCTTCATCAGTCGACTAAAGTAGTTAAAAAAATGTAAAAAGAAAATAAAAAAAATAAAATTCTCGATTTTCTGTAATAAAATAATGCTTTTCGGTGCTTTATTGGTTTTCGAAATCTTTCGTAATATTTGTTTATACAAACTTTTGATATGTCTTCCACCAAACATCTGGAATCTCTCCTTTCATTGCTTCTTGGTAAGTGTTATAATCGCAGGGAACCATTTGATGTCTTAAGAATTTAGATTTTGAAGTTCCAGGATAAGGAACTTCAATCCACCATCGGCTAGACTTGTCGCTTTTGTAGAACAAAATTTCTTCATTGAGTTCTTCCAAAAACACCCGGTACTTGGTGTAACTTTTTTTGCTTCCAATCGGAAAGTCTCCCTTTCTATTGGCATATCCTTCGTTGAAATACCAAATGAGTTGCGCGAGGAGTTCATCTGTTACTTGATGATTTTCACTGAAATAATTAAAAACACCAACGCTTGTTAATTTGTCGCTTATTCCTGCGTATCTCATTATTTGACAAGCTTCGTGGGCAAAAACACCATTGGGCGATGAGTAATTCTCATTCTGTAAATCACTTGCTCTGATGCTGTTTAAATCAAAACTAAGCAAATCTGTGTTTCTTAGTTGAGGCTCAGCTAAAGTTATGTTACTGCTGATGTCACCTAACCTCGTAACATCGAAATATAACTCTTCAAAAAGCTTTAATGAATTTTTACTGGTGTAATGACCTTGTAAGCCAATGTTTGCAAAATTGAAGAGGTAACACGGTTTTTGAAGTAGTAAATGACTCAACCAACCATCACTCTTAACTTGTTGATTAGCATCTCCTAAGTCTATCTTGTGATCCACTACAGTTAAGTTTACCAATTGTTCAAGTTTGCCGTAGGTGTTGTAAATAGCGTTGGTAAGATCATGTGTTCCTCCAACGACTATTGGGATAATTTCTTTTTTTATGAGTTCTTCACATACAGTTTCTATAGCATGAAAGGTGTCGTTAATGTGTTTACCAGGTGCTATATTGCCTAAATCGTAAATAGTGTGCTCCCAATTAGAACCACTGAATAAACGATATAGTTTGTTTCTAAATTCATTTTTGTATCGCTTCTCTTTAGCATGAGTATCGTTACGGTATTCAGGTACGTGAAAAATGGCGACCCCTTTTTTATCTAAAGTTGGAAATTCTTCCTCTTGATATATATTAATATAAGTATGTAAAGAATCTTCTATTTTTTCTTCTGTATTTCCGACAGGTTGAAAATATAAGGATATGTCTTTCATTTTTCGTTTTCTGAATGGATGTTTACGAACTTATTTCTTTTTTTCTGTTGTTTTTTTCTTCGTCGTACTTTTTTTCTTCGTCGTACTTTTCTTTTTTGTTGTACTCTTTTTCTTTGCAGTACTTTTTTTGCGTCCTGTTTTCTTAGGCTGATTTTCCGATATTTCAACACACTGCTCGTAGGTTAGCTTCGGAATATCTTCTTCCTCAAGATCTTTAGGGAGTTTATAGTTTTTCTTACCAATTTTCAAGTACGGTCCCCATCGACCATTAAGTAACTGCATGTTGTCATCCTCGGGGAATGTTTTGATTAACTTTTTTGCATCTTCAATGCGCTTCTCTTTTATTAATTCAATTGCGCGATCAAGCTCGATATCCATAGGATCGTCTTCTTTTATCGATACAAATTTACCGTCATGTTGCACATAAGGTCCAAAACGTCCGATGTTTGCTTTTACTACTTTATCTTCAAACTCGCCTAATTCTCTAGGAAGTTTAAACAAATCCATAACTTCATCAAATGTTATTGTTTCGATTGATTGTTGTGGGCGTAAGCTTGCAAATCTTGCTTTTTTCTCACCTTCAGTATCTCCTATTTGTGCCATTGGACCGTAACGTCCAATTCTAACAATTACTTTTTCGCCAGTTTTAGGATGTTCTCCTAAATATCTCTCACCCGATGCGCGTTCAGAATGTTCTAGTGTATGTTCAACTGTTTTATGAAATGGATCATAAAAACGTTTGATCATTTCTGTCCATTCTTTTAATCCGTTGGCAATTTCGTCAAACTCCTGTTCTACTTCAGCGGTAAAATTGTAGTTTAGAATGTCTCCAAAGTGTTCTACAAGGAAGTCAGTTACCACCATTCCAATATCTGAAGGAGAAAGTTTATTACGATCGCGTCCAGTTATTTCTGTTGCTTCTTCTTTCTTTGTTCCTTTTTCATCAAGTGTATATATAAGGTAGGTTCGTTCAGTACCTTCTCGTTCTAGTTTTTCTACATACCCACGTTTTTGTATGGTAGAAATTGTAGGTGCATAAGTGGACGGTCTACCAATTCCTAGTTCTTCTAATTTTTTTACCAATGAAGCTTCTACGTATCTTGGAGCTGCTTTTGTAAAGCGTTCTCGTGCAACGATTGCTAATTTATCGAGTTCTGTTCCTTCCTTAAGATCAGGTAATAATCCTTCTAATGCTTTATCTTCATCATCTTCATCTTCAAGTTGTGATTCCAAGTAAACTTTTAAGAATCCTTCAAATTTGATTACTTCTCCTTTTGCAATGAAGATGTCTTCTACGTTATCAGCACCTATTTTTATCGTTGTTCTTTCTAATTTCGCAGGACTCATTTGAGAAGCAATTGATCTTTTCCAAATCAAATCGTAAAGGCGATTTTCATCATTGCCTTTATTAACGGATGAAACACTGAAGTCTGTTGGACGAATCGCCTCGTGTGCCTCTTGCGCTCCGGCACTTTTACTTTTATATTTTTTTGGATTACTAAACTCGGCCCCATAATTAGAAACGATTGTCTTTTTTGCGCCTTCCATGGCTGTTTCGGAAAGGTTTACGCTGTCTGTTCTCATATAAGTTATAAGCCCAGATTCATATAAACTTTGTGCAACACGCATGGTTCTTGAAACACTAAAGCCAAGCTTTAAACTTGCTTCTTGTTGTAAGGTAGATGTGATAAATGGTGCGCTTGGATTTTTCTTTCCCGGCTTTTTGGTAACCTCATTAACCTTAAAATTGGCAGTGCTACAATCGTTTAGAAATGCCTCTACTTTTTCACTAGACTTTAAGTTGTGAGCCAAAGTAGCAGCTATCTTGTCTTTACCGCTAACGAAATCTCCAGTAACCCTAAAGTAATTATCGGGTTTGAAATTCATTATCTCCCGTTCTCTTTCTACGATCAATCTTACAGCAACAGATTGAACTCTTCCTGCGGACAGACTAGGTTTTACTTTTTTCCATAATACTGGAGAAAGTTCAAATCCTACCAATCGATCTAGAACTCGTCTTGCCTGCTGAGCATTTACCAATTCTTGATTTATTTCTCTTGGTTGTTCAATTGCTTTTTGAACTGCCGATTTCGTGATTTCATTGAAAGTAATTCTTTTGGTATCTTTATTTTTTAATTTCAAGGTTTCATAAAGATGCCAAGATATTGCTTCTCCTTCACGGTCCTCATCCGTTGCTAGCCAAACAGTTTCTGATTTCTTAACTTCCTTTTTTAAATCTGTAATTACAGATTTTTTATCTGTACTTATTTCATAATTAGGTTTGAAATTATTCTCGATGTCGATTGCTACGCCCTTTTTAGCTAAATCTCTTACGTGTCCATAACTTGATAAAACAAGGAAATCTTTACCTAAATATCCTTCTATTGTTTTTGCTTTTGCAGGGGACTCAACAATTACTAAATTCTTTGCCATAATGATAAACCGTATTTACTTTTAATGAAATTGAATGCAAAATAACTTTAAATTAATACCAATAACAAACTTTCCTTTGATTTTACTTTTCAGAATTTTTATTAAGGATTCAAAAATACACTACAAATTATTACAATTTTAAAATCAAAAAGTTTTATGGAAACTTTTATTTAAAAATATCGACTGACATTTTGACACCTGAAGAAGAAAGTATATCTTTGCAGTTCATAAAATTGAAAATTAGCAATGGGAATTGTATTAGATAAGGATATGGATGAAGAGCGTCAAGGTGAGGCTCTATCCATGAATGATAAGGAAGAGGGTAAGAAATTGTTTTTAGAAAGTTACGGATGCGCTATGAATTTCTCCGATAGTGAGGTTGTAGCCTCTATACTTATAGATCAAGGATACGTGACTACCCAAGATTCAAATGAGGCAGATGTTGTTTTGATAAATACGTGTAGTATTCGAGAAAATGCAGAGCAAAGAATAAGAAATCGACTTACACAATTTAATAAAGCGAAAAAACAAAAGCCAGGAATGGTAATAGGTATATTGGGGTGTATGGCCGAACGGTTAAAAACAAATCTCTTAGAGGAGGAAAAGTTAGTTGACTTAGTCGCAGGACCTGATTCTTACCGAGATTTACCTGGTTTAATTGAAGCGGTTGATGGCGGACAAAAAGCTGTGAACGTTTTATTGTCACGTGATGAAACTTATGCAGATATTAGCCCTGTACGTTTAGATAAAAACGGAGTAACCGGGTTTGTGAGTATAACAAGAGGTTGTGATAATATGTGTTCTTTTTGTGTGGTTCCTTTCACCAGAGGTAGAGAGAGAAGTAGAGACCCACACACCATTGTGCAAGAATGTGCAGCTTTGTATAATGCAGGATATCGAGAAGTGACTTTGTTGGGGCAAAATGTTGACTCATACAGATGGAATATGACCAGTAAAGGAGAAATAAAAGATGAAACTAAACCAACCACGAATTTTGCACAATTATTAGAAATGGTTGCAGGAGTACATCCAAAGTTACGTGTTCGTTTTTCTACTTCCCATCCTAAAGATATGACAGATGATGTCTTGCATGCTATTGCAAAACACAAGAATGTATGTAATTATATTCATTTACCAGTACAATCCGGAAATAGTGATGTACTCAAAAGAATGAACAGAGGTTATACACGTGAATGGTATATGAATAGAATTGATGCAATTAAGCGAATTATACCAGATTGTGGGATATCTACAGATATCATTACTGGGTTTTGTGATGAGACTGAAGAGCAACATCAAGATACACTTTCCATTATGAAGGAGGTTAGATATGATTCAGCTTACATGTACAAATACTCTGAGCGACCAAAAACTTTGGCAGAGCGTAAATACGAGGATAATGTTCCTGAAGATGTTAAACAACGTCGTCTTGAAGAAGTAATAGAATTACAGCATAAACACAGTTTAGCAATAAACAATAAGCAGATAGGCGAAATTCAAGAAGTGTTAATAGAAAAGGAATCTCGTCGTTCTTCAGAACAGTTAATGGGGCGAACAGATAAAAATCACAAGGTGATATTTGATAAAAAGGATGCAAAAATTGGCGATTATGTAATGGTAAAAATTACGGCAGCCAACAAAGCTTCTTTAAAAGGTGAAATTGTTGAAGTTTAAATTGTGTAGTTTATGAACATTCAGCAAATTAAACAGAGATTTGGAATTATAGGTAATTCCTCGGGTTTAAATCGTGCCTTAGAAGTTGCGGTTCAGGTTGCACCAACAGATATTTCTGTTTTAGTGACAGGTGAAAGTGGAACCGGAAAAGAGATTATTCCTCAAGTTATTCATCAATTAAGCAGTCGTAAACATGGAAGCTATATCGCTGTGAACTGTGGTGCTATACCGGAAGGAACGATTGATTCAGAGCTTTTTGGACATGAGAAAGGTGCGTTTACTGGTGCGAGTGGCAGTAGGAAAGGATATTTTGAAGTAGCTGATGGTGGAACTATATTTTTGGATGAAGTAGCAGAACTACCGCAACAAACTCAGGTGAGATTGTTAAGGGTTTTGGAAACTGGAGAATTTATTCGCGTAGGTTCTTCAAAGGTTATTAAAACAAATGTTCGTGTGGTTGCTGCTACCAATGAAAACATGGCTAAAGCCATCCAGAAAAATAAATTCAGAGAAGATTTATTATACCGTTTGAGTACGGTGCCAATTAAATTACCGCCGCTTCGAGAAAGAAAGGAGGATATTCATCTTTTATTTAGAAAGTTTGCTGCTGATTTTGCCGAAAAATACCGCATGCCAGCAATAAAGTTAGATAGTGAAGGGGTAATTGGTTTAGAGAAATATCCTTGGCCAGGAAATATTAGACAATTAAAAAATGTAGTTGAGCAAATTTCGGTAATTGAAAATGAACGTGCAATTTCTGCAGAGAAATTGAAATCATATTTACCAGAAGATGTAATTCCAGAACTGCCGTCAGTAATTAATGAAAAGTCTAGCGAATCTGATGCTTTTTCTGATCGAGAATTAATTTATAAGTTTCTTTTTGACATGAAGCGTGATATGAATGAGCTTAAAAAGCTTGTAATTGAATTGCTGAATGGGAATAAGGATGTTGATTTAACCGGTTCTCAACGTGATGTGCTTAATCGTGTGTATTCTGATATTTCTAATGAAGACAGCAAACGATTATTGGAAGCTGGAGTTAGAGATGAAGTTCACAAGACAAATTACCCAGAACAAGAGGAAATGACGATTGTGGATAGCGATTTTGAAGATCATGTTGAGGTAGAGGAGTCATTGTCTTTAGAAGAAAGAGAAATGGAGTTTGTCAAAAAAGCTTTGGAAAAACATCACGGTAAACGAAAAGATGCTGCAAAAGAACTTGGAATATCTGAACGAACATTATATCGAAAGATTAAGGAGTATAATTTAAAATAAATTACTGAATGCGATTTTTACTGTTTAGCGTGGTTATATTGCTGCTAACTTCTTGTTGGCCAACAAGTGTTTCATTTAGGGATGGTAGTGTTCCTCCAGAATGGAAACGTTTTATGGTAAATGTACTTGAAAGTAAAGCGGCAAACGCACCTATAAGCTATGGATCTAATTTAACCGAAGAAATACGGGATGGAATTCAAAATAGAGTAGGGTTAACACTTGTGTCAAATGAGCAGGATGATCCGCAAATTGTGATTACTGGAGCCGTAAATAGTTATGAAGTTACACCACTTTCTTTGCAGGATAACACTACAGATGTAAAAAATAGATTGACTATCCGTGCAAGTTTCGAAATTTTTATTTCTGCACCTGAAGAGGAAATCATGGAAGTTAGTAGTGCTCGATTTGCAGATTTTGATGCGACACAAGATGTGGGAAGTATTCAAACACAATTATTGGCAGAAATTAACGAACAAATTGTGCAAGATGTTTTAAATAAACTACTTTCGAATTGGTAATGTTGAATTTTAATGAAATATCTACACGAATAAGCCAACCAGAGTTGATCAGGTTGGAGGATCTAGACAGTTTAAAAACTTTAGCTGAACGCTATCCTTATTCTGCCATTTTTTCACAACTTTATTTGAAAGGATTGGCTATGCACAATACAATTCAGTTTGAATCAGAGCTGAAAAATCATGCCTATCGTATTCCTGATCGGGCAAGACTCTTTCAAATGGTGCACTTTGTAGAAGTTGAAAAAACTAAAGAGTCTACTGAAATATTAGAGGATTCCAATGAAGACCCAAGACCTGAAGTTGAAGATGCGTCAATAACAGCTCTTCAAGAGGATACCAGATTAGAGGGGAAACAAATAGCGGAGGAACAAGATGGTAATACTGTGCTTGAATCTGCTGATAAAACGTCGGACAATGAATCTACTTCTTTGTCTTCAGAAATAGCGGAAGAAGTTGAGACGAGTGAAGCTGATGAACGAGAAGCCGAAGAGGTAGATAATGTAGTTGAGAAAGATGAAGAAGAGTTACCTATTAAAGAAGCTGAAGAAATAAGTGAAGATTCTTCTAAATCTAAAAAGCAAAATATTACAGATGGTCAATCAGATCAAGAGAAGAGAAGCTTAGGAAGTTTAGAAAGAGATATTCTTGCCCATGCAGTGAGTTCTTCCATTTACCTTGAGGTAGATGAAGAAGAGCAAGAGACATATAGGTTTGCTAAAATGGAAAAATTAGCAGACGATACAAATGAGGATGATGAAAGTGAAGAGATAGATATTTCTTTTGATATGCCATTGCTTGATGAAGATGGTGAAAGCTTTGTCTCGGATGAACCAAAAGAGCATCCAGCCGACCAATCCCAAGAAGGTGAATTGAGATCGTTTACAGCTTGGATGAATACTTCAAATTCAAATGAAAAACCGAAAAAACAATTAGAAAAGGAAGAGAAAATTGATTTGAAAAGAAAAGTTTTGAAAAAAAATCAAGAAATTTCTGAGCCAAAAAGTCAAAGAAAAGCCTTCTTTTCTCCATTGCAAAAAGCGCGTGAAAGCCTTGATGAGACAAGGGTTCCTGTGAGTGAGACATTGGCGAAAGTATATGTTGCACAAGGAAATTATCCGAAAGCAATTGGAGCTTATGAGCAATTAATGTTGAAAAATCCAGAAAAAAAGAGTTTCTTTGCACTTCAAATTGAAACCTTGAAAAGAAAATTAAATTAAAATATGGGAACTTTATTAACAGTACTGATTATCATCGCAAGTGTTTTACTTGTTTTAGTTGTATTAATGCAAAATCCAAAAGGAGGAGGTTTGTCAACTGACTTTGGTTCTGCACATCAAATGGGAGGTGTTAAACAAACAAATGATTTTATCGAAAAAACAACTTGGAGCTTAGCAGGTGTTATTGCCGTGTTAAGTATCGTAATGACATTGATGTATCATGAACCTGTTATTGTGCCTCAACAAGATGATGCTGCAACAGAGCAACAAGCACCAGCTGATAACAGCGGTGAAGGAGCAGTTCAAGAATAATATTTATACGGTTTTATCTTAAAACCAACCTTTTTTTAAATGTCAGTGTGTCATATACGCTGACATTTTTTTATGCCTTTATCTTTTTAACTGACAAAAATCCACTTTTTATCAATTGGCACAGAATTCGTCAAATCCAATTTTGATAAAATAAACATAAACTAAAATTTAAATAAATCATTATGTCAGTATTAAAACCGCTGGCGGATCGTGTGCTTATTGAGCCCACACCAGCCGAAGAAAAAACAGCAAGTGGAATTATTATTCCAGATGCAGCGAAAGAAAAACCATTAAAGGGAACTGTAGTTGCCGTAGGTGAAGGTAAAAAAGATGAGCCAATGACTGTGAAAAATGGTGATACTGTTCTTTATGGTCAATACTCAGGAACCGAAATTAAAGTTGAAGACAAAACATATTTAATTATGAAGGAGTCTGATATTTATGGTGTGTTTCAATAATTATTCATGTTAAAATTAAACTAAAATGGCAAAAGAAATCATATTTGACGAAAAAGCAAGAGAGAAGTTAAAAAACGGAGTTGATGCTTTAGCAAATGCAGTAAAAGTAACACTAGGACCTAAAGGTCGAAATGTAGTAATAGGCAAAAAGTTTGGTGCGCCTCACGTTACAAAAGATGGCGTTTCTGTAGCGAAAGAGATCGAGTTGAAGGATGCTGTTGAAAACATGGGGGCTCAAATGGTAAAAGAAGTTGCTTCTAAAACAGCTGATATCGCTGGAGATGGTACAACTACAGCAACTGTTTTAGCACAAGCAATTATCACTGCTGGTTTGAAGAACGTTACCGCAGGAGCAAATCCAATGGATTTAAAAAGAGGTATCGATAAGGCAGTTGAGGTAATTGTAAAAGAACTTAAAAAGATTTCTCAAGAAGTTGGATCAGATAATGACAAAATTAAGCAAATAGCTTCCATTTCTGCAAACAATGATGAAACGATAGGTAAGTTAATTGCCGAAGCGATGAAAGTTGTAGGTAATGATGGTGTAATTACTGTTGAAGAAGCTAAAGGAATCGAAACTGAAGTGAAAACAGTAGAGGGGATGCAGTTTGATCGCGGATATTTATCGCCATACTTTGTGACAAACACAGAGAAGATGATTGCAGATTTAGAAAATCCTTATTTGTTGATCTGTGATAAGAAAATCACGAATATGAAAGAATTACTTCCTGTTCTTGAACCAGCAGCACAAGCAGGAAAACCATTGTTAATTATTGCTGAGGATATTGATGGTGAAGCATTAACTACATTGGTGGTAAATAGAATTAGAGGTTCTCTTAAAGTTGCTGCAGTTAAAGCTCCTGGTTTTGGAGATCGTAGAAAAGCAATGCTTGAAGATTTAGCGATATTAACTGGAGGTCAAGTAATTTCCGAAGAAAAAGGTTTGTCACTGGAGTCTGCAACGCTTGATATGTTGGGTACAGCTGAACGTGTAGAGATAGATAAAGATAATACTACGATTGTAAACGGTTCAGGAGATAAAAAAGCAATTGAAGACCGTGTAGCTCAAATTAGAGCGCAAATGGAAACTTCAACTTCTGATTATGATAAAGAAAAAATGCAAGAACGTTTAGCGAAATTAGCTGGCGGTGTTGCAGTTCTTTATGTGGGAGCAGCTTCTGAAGTAGAAATGAAAGAAAAGAAAGACCGTGTAGAAGATGCTTTGGCAGCTACGCGTGCTGCGGTTGAAGAAGGTGTAATCCCTGGAGGTGGAGTTGCTTTGTTGAGAACGTTGTCAGCTTTAGAAACGCTCAAAGGAGAAAGTGATGATGAATTAACGGGTATTGAGATTGTTAAAAGATCTGTTGAAGAACCATTACGCCAGATCGTTAAAAACGCTGGAAGTGAAGGAGCGGTTATCGTTCAAAAAGTTCTTGAAGGTAAAGATGATTTTGGTTACAATGCAAGGAAAGAAAAATTTGAGAACTTGTTGCAAGCAGGTGTTTTAGATCCAACAAAAGTGACCCGAATTGCAATTGAAAATGCTGCTTCTATTGCTTCGATGTTATTGACAACTGAATGTGTTGTTGTTGACGAACCTGAAGAAGAAGGAGCCTCTCCAGCGCCAATGGGAGGAGGAATGCCCGGAGGAATGCCTGGAATGATGTAGTTTTAATAAGTTTCTTAATAGAGTTTACAAAAAAAAGCAGTTTTGATTTCAAAACTGCTTTTTTTATTTAGAGTTTAACCCGGATTATTAACTCCTTTAGTCGTTGAGCTCGCAGGCTCGGTTCATGCATTTAATTTTAAATCTATTCTAGGCACAAGACCTAAAGTAATATATGTATATTTCGCGGGGCTTGTAACGACGAATAGATCAAAATTAAATCAAAATCTTACAAATACACAAATACCCAAAAATGGGTTTCTCAAATTTTACAGGAAATACAGTTAGAATACTGACTTACAGATGTTAATATTCTTAAACTTTAAGATTGGTGAATAATTCGGGTTAACATAGTTGTTAAGTGAATGTTTTTTGTTGTAACGCGGACCAGTCTCAAAAGTTGAGTAGGAAAAATGTGCCATTCATACGGAGAGAAGTGTTTAAGTGAGTATGACGGTGTGAAAATGATAGTATATTCTTTAATCACTTGATGCGATAGTGTCTTAGTAACTTCCAATTAGAAATATAATGAATCTAACTTAGTTTATCTGTAAGTATTTTCATTTCGATAACGGGCGAAATCCGTTCGTAAACAATATTGTTAACAGCTTCAACTATTGGCATTTCAACATTAAATTTTTTGTTGATTTCCATAACTGATTTTACAGCATAATAACCTTCTGCAATCATATCCATTTCCATTTGCGCTATCTTTACAGAGTATCCTTTTCCAATCATAAATCCGAAAGTTCGGTTTCTTGAAAACTTTGAATAGGCTGTAACCAACAAATCTCCTAGATAGGCGCTACTTTTTACATCTCGATGTATGGGACTTACTTCATCAATAAAATTCTCTATTTCTTGAATAGCATTTGAAATGAGTACCGCTTGAAAGTTGTCACCATATCCTAATCCAGCACAGATTCCAGATGCAATAGCATAAACATTTTTTAAAATTGCAGAAAACTCCGTTCCAAATAGGTCATCTGAAATTGTGGTTTTAATATATCGTGTTTTAAATCGATCACTCATTGCTTCTGCAATATCCTCGTCTTGGCAAACAATTGTTAAATAAGATAATCTTTCTAAAGCAACCTCCTCAGCATGACATGGCCCGCAGATAATTCCAATTTGATCATACGGTGTTCCAAACGTTTTGTGAATAAATCGAGCGGGAATAGCATGATACTCAGGAATAATTCCTTTTACTGCTGAAAATACTGTTTTACCTTTAAATAATTCTGTAGGAAAATCTTCGAATAACTCTGTTAGAAAAGCAGAAGGTGTAGCAATGATAATAATATCTGATTGCGCAATAACTTCTTCTAATTCACTGCTTACTTCTATTTTTGAGGTGTTTAACTCTACGGCTTGTAGGTATTTAAGATTTCTACGGTATTTTTTTATATTTTCTACCGCATCCTCATTTCGCATGTACCAATTTACCTGTGATACATTCTCGGTTAGTATTTTAATTAAGGCTGTTGCCCAACTACCGCCACCAATTACTCCCAGTATTTGTTCTGATTTATCCATACGCATTCAGACAAAAATACATATTTTGCTTAATTCGTAACCACTTTCCGTGCTAATCTTACATTTTATTTTTTTAAAAAACACTTTTATATTTATTACGAATGCACTATTTTAATACTTTTGAATTTACAATTAAAATGCATTGAATTATTATGAAGAGTAAACCAAGAGTTGTTAAGGACTATGTTAAGTTGGATGAACTTGTTAAACAAGCTATAAAAGTGAATTATCCAGAAGGATTTGAAGATCATTTGATCAAATTCAAGAATAAAGAAGGAAATACCGTTAGTGCGCTACCTTTCGAAACAGAGGATTATTACTATTTAATTAGAATGACGGTGAGCCAAGCACAAGAAATTATCGAAGACGATGATGATTATGACGAAGAAGGTTTTTTAAAAGATGATATAAAAGAAGAGTATGAAGATAATTTGGATGAAGAATTTGAATAGCAAAATGTTTAGGCTTTTTAAAAAGTATAAGCTGAGTGTTTAAAAACATTGTATCTGTAAATTATTTACGGATGATAAGGAAAAAAATCTTTCTCAAAAAGAATTTGAATTTAACGATGCAAATCAAGTCTAGGTTAACAGTATTAGTGGTTCATTCCAATTTATAGCGTTTTTTTTCAATTGTAATTACTTTCTATATGAACATATTTATTTCAAAAGATGGTTGTTTTTTGAGCATGTAATGTCTTTGATATGGTGTAAAAGCTTTTTGGAATATTTGAAAAATAAAAACTTCTTGGTCTTTAATTGGAAATCTATTGTACAAAACAAAATACATGTTTGTGTGTTTCGTTAAGTAAGAAAAAGAAATTTATGAAAACTTATTATCATATCCTTATATTTTTGTTTGTAATACCTGCTTTTGGATGTGAATCCAACACAAAGGAGAGCTTGAAAGTTCACGGATTTACAAATATGCAAGAGGATACGCTTCAAAAAATAAGGAAGTCAGAAGAACGATGGAGGAAACAATTGACACCAGAGCAATATCGAGTAGTACGAGAAGGAGGAACAGAACGTGCTTTTTCTGGTGCGTATTGGGATAACACAAAAAAGGGTGTCTATCATTGTGTGGCTTGTCAATTACCGTTGTTTGCTTCAAATACTAAGTTTAAGTCAGGAACAGGTTGGCCAAGTTTTTATGCGCCTATTAACGATGTTAATGTTGCTGAAAAGACGGATACTTCAAATGGTTGGAATAGAGTAGAGGTGGTGTGTGCACGGTGTGACGGACATTTAGGACACGTTTTTGAAGATGGTCCTCGCCCAACTGGTTTAAGATATTGTCTCAACTCAGCAGCACTTGATTTTAAAACTGAATAGCGTATTCTCTACACATTAGTTTATTCTTTATTGAGTGCTTGACAATCATTCAAGTTGCATCAAGGTCGAACCTTTATTTTTTAGAATGAATGATAATCTTATTTTAATAACTAGTGGAGAAAACAGGTTTGTATTTAGTTTAATTTGCCATTATATTCTAAACTGAATCTAGGAACGCTCACTTTGAATGATTTGGTTTGTTCCCCTTTGTCATTAATCACATCAAAATTATAGTGGCCTTCCATGAAGCCAAGCCCCGAAGATAAATCACATCCCGAAGAATAAACATGCATTTCTCCTGGTTCAAGAATAGGTTGTTCTCCAATTACCCCCTTTCCTTCAACAATTCTAGTGGGCGCTAAAGAATCAATTATGCGCCAATGTCGCGATATTAATTGTACCCTGTTGTTACTTAGGTTCTCAATTTGAATTGAGTAATTGAAGAAATACAAGTTTTTCTTTAGCTGAGTTAAATCAGATCTAAAAATTGCATTAACAGTTATTTTAATTCCTTTTGTTATGGCAACATACATGTTTTTAAGTGCTAAATTAAAAAATGAAACCTTTGTAAGATTTCATAAATATAGTTATTGACGCAATATATGTCAAAAAAATAGGCTAAGAAATTCAAACTTAGTATTTTTGTTATTTATAATCATTCTAAATTAGTTTTTGTCTTGGCTTAACCCATGTTAAAATATGTAAAAGTCGAACAAATTTATATTTTTGTAACCTAAATAAAATGTGTGTAAGACATGTCAAAGGCGGTTAAACTAAAAAAAGGACTTGATATCAAGTTAGTAGGTGAAGCCGATCAAGTGAAAGTGGATTCAAAAACTCCTTCAGTGGTCGCATTAAAACCTTCAGATTTTCATGGATTAGTTCCAAAAGTCATCCTTAAAGAAGGAGAGAAAGTTAAACGTGGAGAAGTCGTTTTTTACGATAAGTACAATAAGGATGTGAAATTTGTTTCACCTGTTTCTGGTACGCTCTCTGAAATAGTTCGAGGTGATAAAAGAAGAATATTAGAAGTAAGAATAGTAGTGGACGCCAATGATGAGGTGGTTCAAAAAGAAGCTGTTGATCCTTCTTCTATTTCCAAAGAAGAAGTTAAGCAAATCCTTCTTGAGAATGGATTATGGCCTTTTATCAAACAGAGACCTCTAGATAAAATCGCTGATCCATCAGTATCTCCAAAAGCTATTTTTATTTCAGCTTTTGATTCTGCACCTTTAGCACCAGATTACGATTTTATATTAAGAGATCAAGATCAGCATTTTCAGCATGGTTTAAACGCCTTGTCTAAACTAACAGAAGGAGATGTAAATATTACAGTGAATGGTAATGGTGCTCCAGATAAAGCGTTTTTGAACGCTAAGAATGTAACCATTAATAAAATTTCAGGTAAGCATCCTGCAGGAAATGTAGGTACACAAATTCATCATTTCAATCCTATTGATAAGGGAGAGTTTGTTTTTACAGTTAATCCACAAGATGTAATTACCATTGGTAAGTTTTTCGCTGAAGGAAAATACGATCCATCTAGGATTGTTGCTTTAACAGGTTCTGAAGTTGAAAATAGAAAGTATTATAAAACAATAATTGGTGCTCGACTTGATTCCGTAATTGGTGATAGCTTAACGCAAGATAATGTGCGAGTTATAAGTGGAAATGCTTTAACGGGTACTGCTGTTGGTAAAGATGGTTTTTTAGGGTTTTATGATGCGCACATAACTGTACTTCCTGAAGGAGATCAGTATAAGTTTTTCTTAACGGAAGGATGGTTGTCTCCAGGATTCGATAAATACTCTAGTCACCGTTTATTCCCGACTTGGTTGATGCCAAAGAAGAAAAGAAGATTAGATACTAATCTGAATGGTGAAGAACGTGGGTTTGTTGTAACAGGAGAGTTAGACAAAGTCTTACCTTTTGATATTTTACCGTTACAATTAATTAAAGCAATCATGGTTAACGATATTGATGCCATGGAGCAATTGGGAATATATGAAATCGCACCTGAAGATTTTGCGTTGTGCGAATATGTATGTACATCAAAAATAGCGATTCAAGAAAAAGTTCGTGAAGGTCTTGATGTAATTGAAGAAGAGTGCATGTAAATGTTAAATTATAAATTTTAGGAAATTGAAAGCATTAAAAAAAGTCATACACAATCTCGATCCGAAATTTGAGAAAGGTGGGAAGTGGGAAAAAGCATATCCACTCTATGAAACCTTATCTACATTCTTATTTACGCCTAAACACGTAACAAAAAAAGGAGCTCATATTCGCGATGGAGTAGATTTAAAGAGAACTATGTTTATGGTAGTTCTTGCGTTAATTCCAGCGTTATTATTTGGGATATACAATACCGGACATTGGCATTACGAGTTAATGTCTCACCTTAATCCAGAAGAGTACGGAGCTTACAGTGATTATTTAGTAGGTTTTGGAGATAAAGTTATTTATGGGCTTCTCCAGGTATTGCCATTAATTATTGTTTCTTATGCCGTAGGATTGGCTGTTGAATTTATTTTTGGATTTATTCGTGGTCATGGTTTACATGAAGGATTTTTAGTTTCTGGAATGTTAATACCTTTAACAATGCCAGCTGACGTTCCATTGTGGATGGTTGGTGTTGCTACTGCATTTGCCGTAGTGATTGGTAAAGAGGTTTTCGGAGGTACAGGAATGAATATTGTAAATATTGCCTTAACCGCACGTGCATTTTTATTCTTTGCATACCCAACAGCAATGTCTGGTGATAAGGTTTGGAAGTCAGGAACGAATGAAGTGATTGCTGATAACGGTGGTACTTTACCAGACGGTGCTTCAGGGGCTACTGCATTAGGAGATATGGCCTCCTTGGTTGGAGACGCGCCCGTTGTAGCTGGAGAGGTTCTTTCTTCGGAGGCAGGTAGTGCTGAGCTAATACAAAAATTTGAAAATGCTTACGACCCATTGCATGCTATTATTGGAATGATTCCAGGATCAATTGGAGAAACATCAATTATTGCAATCTTATTGGGAGCAGCGTTATTACTTTACACAGGAGTTGCTTCATGGAGAATTATTCTTTCCTTCTTTGCAGGTGGTCTGGTCTTCGGATTATTGATGAATCTAATCGGAGCAAATGCATACATGGATATGCCTGCATGGTACCATCTTATTCTAGGAGGCTTTGCTTTTGGTGCCGTATTTATGGCTACAGATCCAGTAACAGCTGCTCAAACGCAATACGGAAAGTTGTGGTATGGATTTCTCGGTGGAGGATTAGCAGTTTTAATACGTGTATTGAATCCTGCATATCCAGAAGGAGTAATGTTGGCCATCTTGTTCATGAATATTATGGCACCACTGATTGACCATTATGTTGTTCAGGTGAATATTTCAAGACGTAAAAAACGATTTAAAACAGCTTAATTATGAAAGTAAATAAAGACGGAAACGGTTATACTTTTGCTTTTTCAATCATACTAGTTATTGTGGTTGGTGTTATATTATCCTCCCTATCTATTGGGTTAGACCCTTTGAAAAAAGCAAATGTAGCAGTGAAGAAGAAAATGAACATTCTCTCTGCATTAGGTGTTGAATCAACACGACAAGATGGAAGTGATAAATATGATGAGTTCATTAAAGATAGTTATGTGATTTCTCACAACGGTGTTTTACAAGAAGACCTTCCTGAAGAGAAAAAAGCGTTCAATCTAGATGTACAAAAACAATTTAGAGATAAAACAATCGAAGTTTCAGATAGGTTATATCCTATTTTTGAAGCTGAAAAAGATGGAGCCACTATATTCGTACTTCCTGTTGTTGGAAAAGGACTTTGGGGACCAATATGGGGATTCGTTGCTCTAGCTGATGATTATGAAACAATCGTTGGTACTTCTTTCGATCACAAAGGAGAGACCCCTGGATTAGGTGCTGAAATTGCACAAGACTTTTTTGAAAACCGATATAATGGTGAAAAAATTGCCGATAATGGACAATTCACGCCTATTAAAGTTGTTCAAAATGGTACGGGTTCAGAAGAACAAAAAGTGGACGGAATCACTGGAGGTACAATTACTTCTAAAGGTGTTGAGAAAATGGTGAACAAAACCATGCGCGTGTATTATAAATATTTCAGTAAAAATAAATAATGATATGAGTACGACTGAAGAAAAATTAAAAGCTCCTAAAGAGCCGTTATTCTCAAAAAAGAATAAACGATTAATTACAGACCCATTATCAGACAATAACCCAATTACAATTCAAGTATTGGGAATCTGTTCTGCACTTGCAATTACAGTTCAAGTCGAACAAGCTTTCTGGATGTCTATTTCTGTTATTTTTGTAATGGTTTTTGGTAACTTGATTGTTTCATTACTTAGAAACCTGATCCCATCTCGTGTAAGAATTATCGTTCAATTAGTAATTGTAGCTTCTCTTGTGATTATTGTAAACGAATCTTTACAAGCATTCGTGCCCGACGTTTCAGAAAAGCTTTCTGTTTTTGTTGGATTAATCATTACCAACTGTATTATTATGGGTCGATTTGAGGCTTTTGCAATGTCAAATAAGCCTTTCCCTTCTATATTAGATGCAGTTGGAAACGCAATCGGATACGCATGGATATTGGTACTTGTTGCTTTGGTTAGAGAAGTGCTAGGTTCTGGAAAAATTTGGGGAGCAAATATCTTTGGAAACAATCTTCCAGGAGAAGAATCTGGACTCTATGCATTAGGATATGTAAACAATAACCTAATGATTTTACCTCCTATGGCTTTAATTGTGGTTGGAGTAATTATTTGGGTTCAACGTTCTATGAATAAAGAATTAGTTGAAGAAAATTAATAGTATAAGATAATTAATTATGGAAAGTACATTAGATATATTCGTAAAAGCGATTTTCACTGAAAACATGATTTTCGCTTATTTCCTCGGGATGTGTTCCTATTTGGCTGTTTCTAAAACAGTAAAAACAGGAGTAGGACTGGGATTAGCCGTTGTTTTTGTATTGGGAGTTACCGTTCCTATGAACTATTTATTAGAAAATTATGTTCTTAAAGAAGGTGCGCTTTCATGGTTGAATGAAGATTACGGTGTAAATGGTTCAAATACCATTGATTTAAGTTTTCTTTCTTTCATTATGTTTATAGCAGTTGTTGCATCAATTGTTCAATTGGTAGAAATGCTTGTTGAGAAATTTGCACCTGCTTTGTATGGAGCTTTAGGTATATTTTTGCCATTGATCGCAGTAAACTGTTCAATATTGGGTGGTGCTTTATTTATGCAAGACCGTCAATATTCTACAATTTTAGATGCAACATCATTCGCACTTGGATCTGGAGTAGGATGGTTTATTGCCATTGTTTCTTTGGCAGCGATTAGAGAGAAAATTCGTTACTCAAATGTTCCTCCTGCATTAAGAGGTCTTGGTATTACTTTTATAGTAACAGGACTTATGGGAATTGCATTTATGAGTTTCATGGGAGTGGAGTATGGTAAGAAAGAAGAAGCAAAGTCTAACACAGAAAGTGGTGGAGCTGTTGAAACTTCACAAATTATTAACGTAAAACAAGTAAACTAATGGGTTTATCAATTTTAATAACAGTAATATTCTTTTTAGCAGTTATTTTGATTTTAGTATCAATGCTGCTTTTTGTAAAGGCTAAATTATCTCCTTCTGGAAAGATAAAAATTACAATCAACGGAGAAAAAGAAATTGAAGTTGATGGTGGAGGAACGCTGTTGAGTACGCTCGGAGATCATCAAATATTTTTACCTTCTGCCTGTGGTGGTGGTGGAACATGTATTCAATGTACATGTAAAGTTCATGAAGGTGGAGGAAGTATATTACCGACAGAAGAACCTCATTTTTCTAGAAAAGAAATTAAAGAGAATGTTCGATTAAGCTGTCAGGTAAAGGTAAAAGAAGATTTACAAATTGAAGTGCCAGAAGAAGTATTGGGGATTAAAGAATGGGAGGCTAAAGTTGTTTCAAATTATAACGTTGCATCATTCATTAAGGAGTTTATTGTTGAAATTCCTGAAGATATGGATTATAAGGCTGGTGGTTATATTCAAATACGTGTACCACCATGTGTTGTGAACTTTGAAACTATGGACATCACAGCTCATCCTGAAGATCATCCTGGACAACCAGATAAATTTAAAGAAGAGTGGGATAAATTCAAATTGTGGCCACTCACTATGAAGAATGATGAAGATACCGTACGAGCTTATTCAATGGCTTCATACCCAGCAGAAGGTCGTAGAATTATGCTGAACGTGCGTATTGCTACACCTCCTTTTGATAGAAAAGCTGGTGGTTGGATGAAGGTTAACCCTGGTGTTGCATCTTCTTATATCTTTAACTTGAAACAAGGAGATACAGCAATTATATCTGGACCTTACGGTGAATTCTTTATTAATGAAGAATCAGACGCTGAAATGCTTTACATTGGTGGTGGTGCAGGAATGGCTCCTATGCGTTCTCACCTCTATGAATTGTTTAAAACTATGAAAACAAATCGTAAAGTAACCTATTGGTATGGTGGTCGTTCAAGAGCAGAATTGTTCTACATAGAACATTTCCGTGCTTTGGAAAGAGAATTTCCAAACTTTAAGTTTTATATGGTTTTATCTGAACCTTTAGAAGAAGATAATTGGAAGGTAAAGAAAGATATAAATGATGAAGAAGGTGATGGATTCTTAGGCTTTGTTCACCAAGCTGTAATTGATGAATACTTGACTAAGCATGATGAACCCGAAGACATTGAATTCTACTTCTGTGGTCCACCTTTAATGAACCAAGCGGTTTTAAATATGTGTGATCAATGGGGAGTTCCGCCAGAAAATGTATCGTTTGATGATTTCGGTGGTTAGAAAACATAAAATAATAAAAAAAGCGTTTCATTCGAAACGCTTTTTTTTATGCTTCATTTTTTAATCTAAATCTCGAGCTGAATCTATTACTTTTTGTTTTAATTCAGCAATATATTCAACCAATCTTTCCATTAATTCAGGGTTTTCAACTGCCACTATTTTTGCTGCTAATATTCCAGCGTTTTTTGCTCCATCGAGTGCAACAGTAGCAACGGGAATTCCGCCGGGCATTTGCAAGATGGATAGTATAGAATCCCAACCATCAATTGAATTTCTTGATTTTACGGGAACGCCAATAACTGGTAATGGTGTTAGAGATGCAACCATTCCTGGTAGATGGGCAGCTCCTCCAGCTCCTGCAATTATAGTTTTTATACCCCTTTTATGTGCGTTTTTACCATATTCAAACATTTTTTCTGGTGTTCGATGAGCAGAAACAATATCCATTTCATAAGGAATACCAAAATAATCTAGCATGTCCGCAGCTTCTTGCATTACAGGTAGATCTGATTTACTACCCATGATAATTCCAACCTTTTTCATTTTTTTTCTGTAAAGATAAAATTTCTTGTGCGTTTTACATTTGTTTTTTTATCTCATCAATTTCTCTTGACATTTCCTGATCAATTTCTGTCACTTTATTGCCTTGGTCGTGTGTTGTTAATCTTATATCTACATTCTTATAACTGTGGATGTGAATCGATGGATGATGTTCCTTTTGCTCTGCTAAATCTGCAACTTTATTTACAAATTGAATCGCTTGTTTAAAATCATCCATAACATAAGATTTCTCAAGTTGGTTATTTTTTTTACTCCAATTCATAATTTTTGTTTTTTGATTCATAACAATTTAAACAAAATACTGAAGATATGCAAATAAGGAAATTTATAATTGATTGTAAAGTAAATCTTAGAACTTTCAATGAGGTTAATTAGCACCATGCTTTTGAATTATGTACATCCTTGTTATTATTTGTATTAGAACTGACAATGAGATTTAATTCAAAATTTTATTTCAGTGATTTTTGTCTTAACAATCATTTTTAGTTAATTTAGTATAAAATATTCTACTACATGATGACTAGATTTTTATTATTCAGTTTATTCTTATTCCTCGGAACTCAATTTGTAAGCGCACAATGTGCTGAAGACGAAGAAACAAAAGTTCTCCTAATTGGTGATAGCTGGGCCTTTTTTATGGGATTTGACAATACAATTGATGATGTTTTTGAAGATTGGGGACATTCCAATTATAAATTTTATACGAACACAACATTGGCTGAGAATGGTGCTGAAACCGAAGATTTTCTCGAATCTACTCGTCAAGGAGAAATTGCCAATCAATTAATAAGTCAACCTTCAATTGAATATGTTCATTTAAGTATTGGAGGAAATGATGTGCTAGGAAGTTGGAAATCGCAATCTTTCACTACAGCACAAACAGATTCTTTGCGTTTGCAAGTTCGAGATAGTGTAATTGCAGTAATAGACTTTTTGAAAAGTGTAAGACCAAATATTAAAATTGTGTGGAGTGGTTATGCATATTCTAACTTTGAAGAAGTTATTACGGGTGCTGTTATCCCAAGTGCACACCCCTTTAATAGCAATTGGCAAAATATGGAATCGCCTTCAAATAGCGCCATTAATGAACAGCTTAATTTATTTTCAGAGACTATTGAAGATTATTATATGAATGATCCTCGTGTTTTCTTTGTTAAATCAACTGCAATAACACAACATACTTATGGTCAGATCGATCCCTTAGGTGTAGCTCCTTTTGGTGTGTATCCCGCTCGGACAGTTCCGCTTCCTTATGGTAATGTTGATTATCCATCGCCAAGACCCTCGATGAGAAATTATGGTGTTTTTAAAGACTGCTTTCATTTATCACAACAAGGTTATGAAGACTTAATTGGTTATACCACACAAAAGTACTACCACAAAGCATTAATGGATGATAAATATTTTATTGCTGAAAACGCCTTAACAAACGGTTCGGTGGCATCTAACGGAATTGCCAATTCTCAAATTTTATTAGGAGTAGATAACGGAGTAGAACATCAAGCTATGCTTACATTTGAAACTTTATATGAATTGGATTCAGTTGCAGAAAAAGCAAGTTTGTTTTTACATCGTAAAACCTCAACGGGCGCAAATCCAGTGACGAGTGATATCGTCATTGAAATTAATAACCTCGCTTTTGGAACAAGCACAGCTGTTGAAGCAGCTGACTTTAACGCAAATGGAATGGAGTCGGGTGTTCCTTGTGTTTTTGGGACCAACACCGATGGGAATTGGGTAAGATTTGACCTCCCTGAAGAACTGCTTTCGTATATGACAATCAACAATGTAACACAATTCAAAATAAAAAGTCCAAACGCTACAAATGGTGTAGTGGAGTTTTCTGGTGTAGGAGATCCTGATTTTGCTCCCATTTTAAATGTTACCTATGGAGATGAACAATTGGTTTCATTGCCAACTGAAGAGTTAAAAGACGATATAATAGTTTATCCTAATCCAGCAAATGACCACATTCATATTTCTTCAAAAAATTCTGAAGTAGAGCGTGTAATCATTTATTCAATTGAAGGACGTGTTATGCGCACATCAAAAGCTAGTGAGTTAGCAATAGATGAACTTCCTTCTGGAGCTTACTTTGTCCACGTCCATACAAGTAAAGGAGTTTCAGTACAAAAGCTCATTAAAAAATAATCTGATTTAATAAGATTCTAATTAGTTTACGTTTATTCAGAATTAATCTCTAAATATCATTTATCTTTGTGAATTATGAAGTGGATTGGAGATAGGATTAGTTTTGTAGATAAAAAAGACAGTATAAGCTTTGTTATTTATCCTCCTAAATTAGGAAGAAAGAAGGTGTTAATTGTTGTATGGTTTGCTCTTTGGTTGTTGATTGGAGGTTATGTTTTTTTTCAATTCTTTCAAGACTATACACAGGAAGAAAAGTTAGCCCTCGTTATTTTTATGGTATTTTGGTTTTACTTTGCACTTCGTGTATTTAGAACTTTATTGTTTTTGTTTTTTGGTAAAGAATATATAAAATTGGATCGAAATAGTCTGAGAATAAAAAAAGCCACAGGCAGCTACGGCAAGTCCAAACAATATTTCATAGAAAACATCACCAAATTTAATCAAGTTGAATTAAAAGACAATTCCTTTCAAAAGGTTTATGATGACTCACCATGGGTTAGGGGAGCGAACAGGATTCAATTTGAATATTTTGGAAAAACGCATTCTTTCGGAAGGAAATTAGAAGATAAAGATGTAAAGCTGATGTTTCAGGTAATCACTAAAAGAATTCAAAAATACCTGAGTAAAAAAGGATAAAAGTATTCTATCCTTGTTTAAAATCTAACAACCTAATGAACTCAATAAATAGTTCAAATATTTATTTATTGATTTACTTGTGGTAGGATAAATACGTTTTAAACCTCTTTAGTGCCATAGGTAAAACAACATTTTATAAGTATTGAGTTATATTTTTAACAAAACAGCTAGGTAATTCCAATTTCTTATTTAAATTTGTTGTAAAATTTATACTATGAGACTACTACATGTTCTATTATTGGGATTTATTATTTTTAATTCTTATGCTCAACAAACTACGAGAAAATCGATTCATCAAGAGCAAGCAGAGCATTATGCTGCCTTAGGGAAGGATTATAAGTTTTACGAGGACAATTATCAATCTCCTGAACCTATAATGTATGAAAAAGCCAATTGTAATTTAGAAAAAAGAGTTTTTGGTTGGCATCCCTATTGGAACAATGGTAAAGAAGTAAATTATCAATGGAATTTATTAACTGATTTCTCGTATTTTGGTTATGAGGTAAATCCAAATAATGGAAATGCATATTCTACCCGAGGATTTGCAACTTCAAGCGCCGTAAGCAATGCTCTAAATAATGGAGTAAATGTGAATCTTTGTGTAACGCTATTTAATGATCACAGTACGTTTTTTAATAGTGCTTCAGCACAGCAAAACTTAATTAATAATTTAATTACTTTGATTCAAAATCGCGGAGCTCATGGTGTAAATATTGATTTTGAAAGTATGAATTCAAGTCATAAAAATAGCTTTACTAACTTTATTGCTGACTTATCTACCCAGATGAAAAATGCAATATCTGGTGCTGAAATTTCCGTTGCATTACATGCTGTCGATTGGGGAAATGTTTATGATATTCCAGCTTTAAATCAACATGTTGATTTGTTTTGTCTAATGGGGTATGATTATTATTACGGAGGAAGTAGTACAGCCGGACCTACTGATCCATTGTTTCATTTTGGAAATACCTACAACTTTACCCTTTCTAAATCCGTAACACATTATCTGGATAGAGGAGTCCCAAAAAATAAGTTTATTATGGCTATTCCTTATTATGGAAGGTCATGGAAAGTAAATAGTTTTTCAGTTCCTGCTACCACTGTAGGTTCGGGACCTTCTGTAACTTATTCAGCTCTAAAAACCAATGCGAATGGAAACTTTAGTTCTAGCAATAAAAATATTGAGGCCGCTAGCAATTCTACCTATTATAATTATACAAGTGGGGGGGATAATTATCAATGTTTTATATCTGGTGCAGATGAAGTGAAAAAACGTTTAGAATTTATTCGAAAACGTGGATTGGCTGGAATGGGAATGTGGGCTTTAGGAAATGATGATGGCTTTCCAGATCTTTGGAATGCTATTGAGGAAAAAATGACTGATTGTTACAATTCTCCTTGTTCTGGAACAATAACAGATATTGGTGGTGGTGATTACCGTAATTATTATGATGATGAGGATTACGAATTTACAATTGCTCCAGAAAATGCTACTCATGTCAATATTGAATTTGAAGATTTTGACGTAGAAGAAAATTATGATTTCTTATATGTATATGATGGAGCAAATACCTCAGCTTCGCAAATTCCGGGAAGTCCTTTTACAGGAAGTTCTATTCCTTCCAATTTTACTTCAAGTACAGGGGCAGTAACTTTTAGATTCACATCTGATGGTGCAACAACAAGTCCTGGATTTAAGATAAATTACACGTGTACAACGGTAGTTATAGATCCTCCAATTGCTTTTGTAGACACAGTTGCGGGATGGAAATCGACAGATTATACGCAGAATTTTACTGAAAGTGTTCCCAATTCAGAGATTAAAAAACGATATTACTCTGTAGCAGATCATAATGGAAACGAATTTCGAGCGAATACAGATAATGGCTTCTTTTATGATAATTTCAATGATTTCGATATGCATGTTGATTGGGTGCAGAAGAGCGGTACATGGACAGAATCGAACATACTTACTCAATCGGATGAAAATGACAACAATGCACGTGTTTTTGCGCCTTTAAATCAACAATTATCCAATCATCATTTATATCATTGGAAAGGGAAAATAAGCGGTAGCGGTACAGATCGAAGAGCTGGTTTACATATTTTCGCGGATGATCAGGATGCGCCTCATGGAGGGAATTCATATTTCGTATATTTCCGTTTGGATGACAACGAAATACAATTTTTTAAAGTAGAAAATGATTTATTTTGGCCACCAAAAATAAGAGAAACTTTTGTTTTTGTTGAAGACACGTGGTATGATTTTAAATTAATATACGATCGAATTGCTGGTGGTGTGTATATTTATATTAACGATCAATTAGAAGCGCAATGGGTTGATGCAGATCCTTTTCCTACGGGTGATTTTGTTGGGTTCAAAAGTGGTGGTTGTAATTACCAAATCGATGACTTTATGGTATATCGATCTCGATATCCTTCTGAAATTATTGAAATTGGAGCCGACAGTACGAATGATATTCGATATCAAAACCCAAATCCACAACAACCTTCTGGTATGGTGAGGTCTATGGTGACAAACTCATACGACATGATTTCTCAACCCGATTCAATTTTGGTTAATGTCGATTGGACAGCGCCAGATTTTAACTACATACATGACGGAAATGCGCAAATAGACTTAGATACAATTCCACCAAACGGAATTGCTTTGGAAGCTTCGGCAAACTGGTCGGCGTATGATCCTAATTCAGGTGTTCAAAGCTTTTACTATAGCATCGGTGTACAACCTAATGATAATTCTATTGTAGGTTTAACAAATGTAAATATGGATAATAGTGTTACCATAAATAGTCAAAACTTTGTTTATGGTGAACTTTATTATTTTAATGTACAAGCAAATAATAATGCTGGACTTTCAGGTACACAATCATCTAATGGATTTAGAATTATGGAAACAAGTGGATTAGAAAATCACCATGTTGAATTGCCGAAAATTTATCCAAATCCCGTAGGTGAGTTCTTAAACATTGAAATGAATCAAGAAATTGTATCTATTGGTTTGTATGATATGAATGGAAAACTGTTGAAAACAATTGAAGTTAGTGGAAAATCTAATCCTATTAGTGTTGCTAACTTTGCCTCTGGAACGTACGTATTACGTGTGAAAACTAAGGGCCAAATTACAGAACATACGTGGATTAAACAATAGATTGTCATGGTGCTTGTTAACGCTTAACGCTTTCATGATATGCCAAATCTATCCGCAATTTTTAAATTAGTATAAGACTTCATCTTTAAACAAAATATCCTTCGTACGTCAAATCAGGAACGAAGGATATTTTTCGAACCTTTTGAAAAGTTCCTTCTATACATATGAGGATACAGAAACTTATCCCGAATTATTCACCAATCTTAAAGTTTAAGAATATTAACATTTGTAAGTCAGTATTTTAACTGTATTTCCTGTAAAATTTGAGAAACCCATTTTTGGGTATTTGTGTATTTGTAAGATTTTGATTTAATTTTGATCTATTCGTCGTTACAAGCCCTGCGAAATATACATATATTACTTTAGGTCTTGTGCCTAGAATAGATTTAAAATTAAATGCATGAATAATCCGGGTTATAATGATCAGTCTCAAAAGTAGGAGATGACTTAAAAATGTTTTAGCACCACATTGCTTAAGTTATCTAATTATTATTAATCTCGAAGGGTTAACATGTTTATTATTTTAGAATGTTAATTGATAACTTTCAGTGTTTTCATTACCACAAGCATCAGTTGCTTTAATAGTAACCTGTTTATTTCCCTTCAACTCTTTTGGTGGATCGAAATAGAACATGCTTCTTTTAGGTTCATAGGATAGTAAATACCAATTGTTGTCTATACTTATGTTATAACTTTTAAGTCCAGACTCATGTTCGTCAATAGACCATGATAATCTTTTTCCCCTAACCGTTCCATTATTTATAAAGTTTCTAGCTCTAATTTGCGGAGCAATTGTATCTATTTCAACCGAAAATGTTCCAAAAGACTTAATACGGCTCGTGATCCAACCATTTTTAACACTTCCGCCCTCACTATATTGCGTTCCGTAACGCGAAATACGTTGTATATATTGTTTATTCTCTTGTTGATTAGGAATAATAGGCAACATTAGCTTAAACGTTTCTTGCAACGGAATTAAATCACTTCCAAATTCAATATTATTGGGTTCAGATTTTAGCTTTAAAGGTGTAGGTTCATATATTATGCCTGGTGGAAAAAGAAGGTAGTGGTTTTTATCATAACTTAAAAAAGCACTATCGGGATACAGCAATTTTTCTTCAAGATATAATGTTTGTTGTTTTTTCTTTTTGCCTGTTCCCACATTTAATGTGAAATTGATTTGACTTGTATTAGCATAAGCGTCTTTGGCAGTATAATTTATGATATAACTTTTACCAGGTGATGCTTTTATAATTCCTTTATTTTTTAATTGTCTATAGATTGGAAGTGCATTATGTTCTGTTATAAAAGTTTTCTGAAAATGCCGTCTACGGTTATGAAATTCTTCATAATCTTTATGGGTGTTTATGTGGCGGTTCGTGTAAAAGTCAATGTACTCCATGTTTTGCGTGTAAATGGTGTCATTATTCACTTCTAAAATAGCCTCATGAATTCCACAAATATTATTGGCACCATTTAATTGATCTATGGCGTCAAATGAAAAACCAATTCCGCCATGCTCTGAGGTGTAGGAGGCATCAATATTAACACTGTTGTTTTTAACATAAAATTGACCGTCTTTTCCCCAAAGTCTAAATCGTTTTGATTTATTGGGAACTCGATATCCTTCCTCTGTTAATGCATATACTTTTAAATACCGAATATTTGGTTTTCTGGTGTCTTGAATATCAAAGTTAAACAATAACGGATTAAGCGCATGTTCTGTTTTTGTTTCTCGTATTTCAAAGTGTAAATGCGGTGCAGTACTTCCTCCTGTATTACCAGATTTTGCGATCAGTTGACCTTTCTTTACTTGAATAGCGTCTTTCTCTGGGTAATAATCAATAGCAAAAGAATTATTCTTCTCCTGTTGAGATAAAGTTACTTCTCCAATTTTACCTACAAATGATTCGCAGTGTGCATAAACAGAAGTTAATCCATTATAATGGTCTATGTAAACAGCATGTCCGTATCCCCACGGAGAAACTTTAATTCTAGAGACATAACCATCAGCAATGCTCAAAATATTGTAGCCTGTTCGTCGGTCTGTTTTTAAATCTATACCTGTGTGAAAATGATTAGTGCGCAGTTCTCCAAAATTAGCCGCCAAAATTAAGGGTACATCCAAAGGAGAATGTAGGTCATAATCTCCATAATCTATCTCTTTCTTTTGTGAATAACAAAACACACTTAAAAAGTAACTAACAAATAAAATAAAAAAGCTTCTCATATCTACAGCGTCAAAATTCGGATTGGATAAAACTATATCATTTTGTAATCGATATTCTTCGTTTGTAAAGATTTTAAAAGTACTTCATTAATGTCTACTTTCAAAGCCCGAGAAGGCATCTCAACTTCTAATTTATTCACGGTATCAAATATTTTAAATTTAACTTGAAAGTTTCCTTCGTGATCTTTAAAGATTCCGTCCAAGTCTTCTATTAAGGAATGGTTTACTTCGCTCAATGGTAATGATAACTCTAAAGCATTTGCTTTTTGCTCCCTTAAATTAGAGAGAAAATCAATTTTTTGTATTTTAAATTCAAATTCGTTTGGGTTCCAACGCTTTGGCATTACTTTTCCAACCATATAAATAAAAGAACCTTCAACCATATAATCTCTGAAACGGCCGTATTCTTCTTTAAATAAATATAATTTTGCAGAATCGTTGTAATCTTCAAGGGTGATAGTTCCAAATGGATCTCCTTTACGTGTATGACGGTGTTCTACTTCCGTTATAATAGCTGCTACAGTAAATTCTAGGTTTTTGTAATTGTCGACATTATTGATGAACTCAACACTTCCATTACAAAATGAATCAATATCTATTCTATAGTCATCTAAAGGGTGACCAGAAATATAAATTCCAACCACTTCTTTTTCTTTATTGAGTTTTTGAAGCGAAGACCATTCTTGAGCTGGTGGAACTTTTGGAGCTGGCGTTTCTACTCCTGTTCCTTCTCCAAATAAACTAACTTGATTGGAATTGGCACTTTCTTGATGATTACTTCCAAATTTAATAGCGTTTGCTAAAAAGGTTTTACCATTTTCTTCTACAAAATATTGCGCACGATGGATAGTTTGAAATGAATCTAAGGCACCAGAAAGGGCTAGACCTTCAAAAGCTTTTTTGTTACATTTTCTTAAATTAACCCTTTTCGTAATATCAAAAATATCTCTAAAAGGTCCATTTTCTTTCCTTTCCTCAACAATTGCCTCAACTGGACCGGCGCCAACTCCTTTAATTGCACCTAACCCGAATCTTACTGCTCCGTCTTTATTAACTGTAAATTTAAAGTTAGATTCGTTTACATCAGGTCCTAAAACATCAAGCCCCATTCGCTTGGCTTCTTCCATGAAAAAAGTAACTTGCTTGATGTCATTCATGTTATTACTTAACACAGACGCCATATATTCCGCCGGATAATTCGCTTTTAAATAAGCGGTTTGATAGGCGATCCAAGCATAACAAGTAGAGTGAGATTTATTAAACGCATAAGAAGCAAAGGCTTCCCAGTCATGCCATATTTTTTCTAACTTGGCTTTATTATGACCTCTTTCAACACCTTGGTTTAAGAATTTAGGTTTTAATTCTGCTAGAAGATCCAACTTTTTCTTACCCATTGCTTTACGCAAGGTATCTGCTTCACCTTTCGTAAAACCACCTAATTTTTGAGAAAGTAACATCACCTGCTCTTGATAAACAGTAATTCCATACGTTTCTTCCAGGTATTCTTTAGATGCTTCTATATCGTAAACAATTTCCTGTTCTCCATTTTTCCGCTTAATAAAATCAGGAATGTATTCTAATGGACCAGGACGATACAAGGCGTTCATGGCAATCAAATCTGCAAAAGCTGTTGGTTTTAATTCTCGCATGTACTTCTGCATACCTGCGGATTCATATTGGAAAACTCCCACTGTTTCTCCTCGCTGGAATAATTCGTATGTTTTTTCATCGTCCAACGGAAATTCATCAGGAATCAGCTCTATGCCATGAATGTCTTTTACAAAAGCAACAGCATCTTTTATTAACGTCAAGGTTTTTAAACCTAAAAAATCCATTTTTAGCAGTCCAGCTTCCTCAACCACTGAGTTATCGTACTGTGTACAATACATGTCAGAATCCTTAGCTAATGCCACGGGAACGTATTCTGTGATGTCGCTAGGTGTAATGATTACACCACATGCGTGAATACCTGTATTTCTTACATTCCCCTCTAATCTTCGGGCGTTGCTAATCACTTTTGCCGGTAAATCATCTCCTTTAGCTATATCAATTAATTGATTAGCCATAGAGATACTATCTTGATTGCCTTTTAATTTTTCCGATAACTCAGCGGCATCTAAACCAAAAAGTTTAGATAGGGAAATGTCAGGAATTAACTTCGCTAAGCGATCAGCTTCAAAAAGTGGAAGATTTAATACACGTGACGTATCTCTTACTGAAGATTTAGCCGCCATGGTTCCATAAGTAATAATTTGAGCAACCTGATTTGCGCCATATTTTTCAATTACCCAATCTATGATTCGTCCACGACCTTCGTCATCGAAATCAATATCAATATCGGGCATCGATACACGATCAGGATTCAAAAAACGCTCAAAAAGTAAATCATAGGCAATCGGGTCTACATTTGTAATTCCGTTACAATATGCGACAGCCGAACCTGCTGCTGAACCCCTTCCAGGTCCAACAATAACTCCCATATCTCGTGCAGCGTGACAGAAGTCTTGCACAATTAGGAAATAACCAGGATATCCTGTTTTAGCAATAATTGATAACTCAAAATCGAGTCGTTCTCTTATTTCATCTGTAATCTCGGGATATCTCTTTTTTGCTCCTTCATAGGTGAGGTGGCGTAAGTAATTGTTTTCTCCACGTTTACCTCCATCTTTTTCATCTTCTTCGTCTCTAAATTCCTCAGGAATATCAAACGCAGGTAGCAAAATGTCACTTGCCAATGTATATGGCTCACACTTATTAGTAATGTTAATGGTGTTTTCTATGGCCTCGGGTAAATCAGCAAAAAGCGCTTTCATCTCCTCTGGAGATTTGAAATAATAATTATCGTTTGGCAAACCAAATCTAAATCCACGGCCACGACCTTTTGGTGTTTCCACCATTTCACCATCTTTTATACACAATAAAATATCATGAACAGAGGCATCTTTTTTATCGATGTAAAAAGTGTTATTGGTCGCAACAATTTCAACTTTGTGCGTTTTAGCAAACTTTAGAAGTGTTTCATTCACACGCCGTTCATCTTCTTGATTATGGCGCATTAATTCTAGATAAAAATCATCTTTAAATTGCTCCTTCCACCACAATAGTGCCTCCTCTGCTTGTTTTTCACCAACATTAAGTATTTTGGAAGGAATTTCACCGTACATATTACCAGATAAAACAATAATATCCTCTTTGTACTTTTCAACAATCTTCTTATCAATTCGTGGAACATAATATTTTCCTTCAGTAAAAGCAATTGAAGACATCTTAGCTAAATTGTGGTATCCACGTTTGTTTTTAGCTAATAATACAACTTGGTAACCATTATCTTTTACCGTTTTATTGGTGTGGTCTTCACATATATTAAATTCACAACCAATTATGGGAATAATTTCATTTTGATGATATGCTTTTCCTTCTGCTTTAGCTTTTTCACGTGCTGCGCGAATCTTTTCATTATGCGCAGTAATGTGTTTTTCAAAATGAAAAGCGGCCATCATATTTCCAGTATCAGTTAGCGCTACAGCAGGCATATTGTATTCTGCAGTTTTGTTGATAAGCGCTTTTATATTACTGGTTGATTGTAAAACCGAAAACTGTGTGTGATTGTGCAAATGCACAAAGGATGTGTCGGCTAACTGCTGTAAACCTTCTTCAATTTCTTCTTTCGAAACTTCATCTGTCGTTTCATGTTTTGCTTTTAACTCCTCACTCTTCTTTTTTAAATTCTCATGTTGTAGACCTACTGGTTCAATTAAATCAGTATTTACAGCAAGAAAATCGTCAAAGTAAGTTTCGTCTTTATTTAATTCTTGAGCTGAAAAGATACGTCGCCTTACCAATTCAAAAAATGATCGGGCAGTAGCTTCAACATCGGCAGTAGCATTATGCGCTTCATTGAATGGAACATCAAATAAATATTCATGCAATTCTGTGAGCGTCGGGAGTTTGAATTTTCCACCTCTACCACCAGGAATACGACATAAATTGGCAGTAACTTCAGTACACGTGTCCAAAATCGGCATATCATGCATTGGCGTTTCCATATTTAAACGCACAAACTCAGATCCCATTACATTGATATCGAAACCTACATTCTGACCAACAATAAACTCAGATTGAGCCAAGTCTTTATTGAATTCCTCCATCATTTCCCGAAGTGGAACACCTTCTGTTTCAGCTAAAAGTGTAGAAATACCATGAATTCGTTCTGAATCGTAGGGAATATCAAATCCATCGGGTCGAATGAGGAAATCTTTCGCTTCGATAAGTTGACCTTTTTCATCGTGTAATTGCCAAGCAATTTGAATACATCTTGGCCAATTATCTGTGTCTGTATAAGGAAGATTCCAATTTTTTGGTAAACCCGTTGTTTCGGTATCAAAAACTATGTACATGGATGCTGATTTTAACTTTCAAAGATACAAATAAGCAGCAACTTTTTCTGAGGTTTATTGAGGAAGTAGATAAATAGTTTTTAACAATCCTTTATCTTCAAGGATTAAGAGAACTTTCCTTTTTTTCTGTTAAAACCTTAAACTTTTTGGGTGTCCATAAAAGAATTATAAAAGTGGTGAGCGCTGCTAAGAAAAGACCAAAATAAACGAGTTGAGTGGCATCAAAGAAAACTTCTCTTAAAAATAACTTTAAGGATGAAGATGTAGATTTCTCTTGCAAAACATCAACCACTTGATTTACCTCTGGTAACTTTTCACTCAGATGTTTAGGAGCTTTTGAAAAAGCGTTTAAAATACTATTGTTAAAAACAACAGCGAAAATTGCAGCACCCAAACTTTGACCAAAATAGCGTGAAAAGACATTGGTTCCTGTTACTACACCTCTTTGTTGATAAGGAACAGTTGATTGAACACCAACTAAAAGAGGAGTAGAGATTAATCCAAATCCACCTCCCATTGTCATTTGAATCCCTACTAAAGACCATGCTTGACTAGGAAATGAAATAAAGGAGAAACAATATGTTCCAATTGCTACAAGTGAAATTCCGATTAACGCCGTATTTCTAAAGCCAATTCTTAAATACAATTTTCCAGATAGGGAGGAGGTTATTGGCCATGTGATGCTCATACTGGCTAAGATGAAACCTGCAGCAATTGCGCTCACTCCTGTTACGGATTGGGCAAAAACTGGAAGGTACATACCTGGTCCCATCATAATAACACCCATGCCGATAGTTGCTAGATTTGCACCCATTAAAACGCGTTTTTTCCATACCCATAACGGAAGTATTGGGTTTATTGCATTTCGTTCAATGCGCATAGTGATGTAAACAAAAGCAATGCTTATGACTAGAAAAATAAGAGTTGTGCTTGAGATCCAAGGCCAAGATTGTCCACTTTGAAGTAACATGAACATGATCACAGAAGCAGTAATGAGCATTGCAATGGCTCCAGCCCAATCGATTTTCGGTTTTGATAATTGTTTTTCTTCATGTAAGTATTTGACAATTAGTAAAATTGAAATAATCCCAAATGGAATATTAATGAAAAAGATCCATCGCCACGAAACATAATCTGCTAAAGCTCCTCCAATAGAAGGACCTAAAATAGCCGAAATACCCCAAACACTCGAGAGCCATCCTTGAATTTTAGCTCGTTCTTCAATGGTGTAAATATCGCCAGCAATGGTATTTACTGTGGCCATAATTGCTCCTGCACCAACTGCTTGAACACCCCTAAAAGCTATTAAAGAATGCATGTTCCAGGCAAATCCACAAGCGGCTGATCCGATTAAAAATATAAGGATACCGAAAATGATTATTGCTTTTCTTCCTAATAAATCGGTTAATTTACCATAAAGTGGTATAGTTATAGTTTGAATGAGCAGGTATATGGAGAAAAGCCAACTGAATAGGGAAAAACCACCTAAATCACCAACAATTTGTGGAATGGCAGTCGCTACAATTGTATTGTCCATCGCGGCTAATACCATTGTGGTCATTAACGCAGCGAGGATATAATTTCTCTTGAGTTCTTTTTTGTTTACTTCCATTTCCTTATTGCAAAGGTAACCTTAAGATTGAATTAAATGCCTCCTAAAAGCCAGTCGTTTATTCCTTACAATATCGGGTTTGAATTGTTTAAAAAAATCTATCTTCACAGCGTGAAAAAGAAAATACTTGTATTAGACAATTATGATTCATTTACCTATAATTTGGTACATTATATAGAATCTAGTGGTGCCTTCGAGGTAGATGTTTTTAGAAATGATGAAATCTGTATAAATAAAATCTCCATATATGATGTTTTTGTATTGTCACCAGGTCCTGGATTACCTCAAGATTCAGGTATTATGTTATCTCTAATTGAAAAGTATGGATCTGAAAAACCTATCTTGGGTGTTTGTTTAGGAATGCAAGCCATTGGAGAGTGCTTCGGTGCAAAACTTGAAAATATGGAGACTACTTATCATGGGATTGCAGATTCAATTTTTATAAAAGATCAATCGGATATACTTTTTTCTCAACTTCCGCAAAGCTTTGTCGTTGGCCGTTATCATAGTTGGTGTTTATCATCATTAAATTTCCCATCCTCTTTAATTGTTACCTCAATTGATGGATATGGTACAATAATGTCTATTCGCCATCGAGATTATCCAATTTATGGTGTTCAATTTCATCCAGAATCTATTTTGAGTGAGCACGGACAAGCTATTATAGATAACTTCTTAAATCATGCCCTTAAAACTATTACAGACCGTAAAGAACGGTCTGCAATGCTATAAAAGGATGTGAATTTGTTTTTTTATCTTACAACTAACTTTTTTGTCATGATGAATAACTAAATTTTCCATCAAAGTCAGTTTGTTTCAAACGATAATAGGATATTCCCGAATAAGGACTTTGATCTGTCCATCGGTACTTTAAAGTATGTGTGCTATTTCCTGCGCCATTTAGAGTTTTCAGAAGTTCCCAATCTTTGCCATTGGTTGATTTTTCGAGTGTGAAAAAGTCATTATTTTTTTCCGATGCTGTACTCCAATTCAAATCTACTTGATTTTTAAAAGCGCTTTCATCAGCTGAGAAAGAAATCAATTCTATGGGTAATGGCTCTGGTTGATAGCGCTGAATCAATAGGTTGTCATAAATAGCTTTGTTTTCTGAGGAACCATCCATTTTATCCCCAATTTTTATTGTGCTATTATCCCATACTAAAATAGAATTAGGTCTAGGAGCAGATGCCCACATTTCAACTCCATCAACAGTAAGTCTGCCTATTCCAGTAGCGGCATCAAATGTAAATCGATATTTTCTAAACGTATTATCGTTGGTTCGAGGTATGCTATAAACATTTCCCGAATTTACTGCTGTAATGGTTGAATCAATTGTAGACATTACTTGATATCTGACAAATAAATTGGAAGCCCCTAAAAATGAAAAGTTTCTTCCGCGTTTTATAAAAGTCCCGCTGTTCTCATCTCTTTGATAATCAATTGATATGTCAATATCTGGAACATTAAAAATAGGATCGTTAGGTAAAATCATATTGATGTTTGTTCTTTCATTGCCAGCATTTAAACCTGGTGTTCCATTTGCACCATCGGCTGTTATTGTTGCATCAGGTGAAATACTTGTTGCATTTGGACCTACATCTGCAATTTCAGGGTCTTGATTTAAGTCATTCCATGTGAAATGAGAAATAACCTGAGCATTTGTAGAATTTAGGAGTAAAACGCACAAAATTAAACCTAAGAAACTGATTTTCGTCATTGTATAGTTGTAAAATTTTCGACAAAGGTAGTTTATTTATGTTAGGTATGCATAATAATGCAGTTGTTTTTTTAGATATGTAACAATGGTCACTTTTAGTGTTGTTTTATCTTATGTAATTACTTCGTTATCGGTAAATATTTTTAGAAATAGTTAAGAATTTCTAAAAGACAATGAAGCTGAGCGTATTATCTTGCGGGACTTACTGTTAATTTGTATTTTTAATTAATTGTAAATTAAAATTAACTAAAAACTAAACAGTATGAACATTAGTAAAAAGGTATTAATTGGTTTGTTTTCATCAAGTATGATTTTGATGAGTTGTAATTCTGGAAATTCATCTTCAGAAGATATGGAGGCTTATGAAGATTCTTTAGAAATGTCTGAAAAAATGTCTGAAACAGGAAACGAACATCCAGCAAACAACGAAGGAGAGCATCCATCTAGTGACGCTTCATCAGAGCATCCGTCAGATGAAGCTCATGAAACCAGCATGGAAGAAGAGCGAGAAGAAATTAAATTGACACTTTTACCTCCTGCAATAACGGAAGAACTTAAAACAGAACCTTATTTAGATTGTAAGGTTGAAAGAGCTTTTTCTTATAATAATGATGGCGAAAAGGCGTATGAAGTTCGTGTCAAAAGAGGTGAAGGAAGCGAAACTTTTCACTTTAATGAAAAAGGAATTCGAATTGATAAATAATTCAAATATTATATGTTTTTGAAATGGCCGCATCGAAAGATGCGGCTTTTCTGTTGGATAGAGGTAATGGATGGTTGAGAATTGAGAATGGAAAATTGGGAGATCCAAACCAATCCAACATTCCTAATTGCATAATTCATAATTGAATCAAAAGGTGAAAAATGAAAAAAGCCTCCACTAAAGTGAAAGCTTTTATTCTTTGTGACCCCGTCAAGATTCAAACTTGAAACCTCTACAGCCGTAATGTAGTGCTCTATTCAGTTGAGCTACGGAGCCATGTTTTATTTTTTTGTATGCTATGCGTTCATAGCGGGTGCAAAAATAGTGGTTTTTTAACTAAAAACAAATCTTATTTAAAAATAAATGTTTTTTATTTCAATATTTATTTTAATACGTTGATTAACAGTATTGTCATTTCTTAATGAACTTCTGCAGAAATTCCTCGATCTAGCAATCCAGTGCACATCGATGCTAACTTTTCATATTCTCCAACCTTAACTTCACATTTTCCACGATAGTGAATTAGCATAGTGCATTGTTCAGCTTGAAGAGGTTTGTGCTTACAAACTTTTATCAAGGATTCAATTACATGGTCAAATGTGTTTACGTCATCATTATATACAATTAAATTATGCTCAGCGACCTTTTGCTCGAGAACTTCTTCTTCAAATAATGTTTCGGTACTCATTTTAGAATTTTAATTTTAAATAGAAATGCAAATTTAATGTAATATTTGTTGACTACCAATTCTTTTATAAAATCAATAAGAGGATAGCAATGATAGAGACAATTCCACCGATTATTTTTAAGCTTGTAGTAGCCTCCTTAAACGCCATTATTCCCATTAGAAATGATGTGATTACAACACCTGTGTTGTTGAGTGCGTAAGTTACCGAGTCCGAAAAACCCGAGAAACGAATGGCCATCATTAAAAAATAAATTGAAAAAAAGTTAGGTATTCCCAAAATAAGACCACCAAAAATAGCTCGTTTCTGTAGTTGTATTTTTTTAAAACTTGCTTTAAACAACATTATGCTCATCCCAATCGTTGCAGCAATTCCAAAACTAATTGCTGAGAATAAGGCTAGAGATAGACTTCCAGCAGCAACTTTTTCTACATAATTTACAACCGTATCAAGCAATCCACTTCCTACAAATAATATGATTAAAAAAATAATATTTGCTTTCTTACCTGAATCGTGTGCTTTCTTTTTTTGAAAAGTAATAAGGAACACGCCGATTAATGCTGCAATAATCCCAACAATTTTAGTAAAATATATAGATTCATCATAAAGAAAAAATGCTGCTAAAACAGGTATCGCTAAACTCATTTTTACAGTCACAGAAGTAATTCCAATTCCATTTTCTTGAGAACTCTTGCCCATCATTACAAATAGACTTATAAAAAGACTACCGACGAGAAATGCGAATGGTATCCAAGTTCCTTGTGACCAGTCTGTTGGTTTCCACTCATCACCAAAAAAGATAAGCCCCACTAGGCAAGCAGTGATATAATTGTAAACAATGCCCTGAAAAACATTAATAGAGTACCGCTCAAATATCCTAAAGATAACCAAGATTAGGGTTGAGCTAATGATGCTTAACAATAAATAAATCATACCCGTGTATAATGTTGGACCATATCTTCACCCCATTTTTCACTTGATTGTAAGATCTTATCTTTTAACTGTGGAGCAGGAAGTCCACGACCAAAAGTTGAGGTTCCAATAAGTTGAAATGCCTCATCCCATAATCCTTCATCGATAAAAGATTGATGGGTGAATCCACCACCTTCAATAAAAATAGAAAGAATATTTCGCGCGTGTAAAGCCTTTAGTATTGCTTTATTGTTAAATTCTTCCAAATGAATGATTTCAACATGGTTTGGAAGATTGGGAATCGTCTTTTTTCTAGTTATTATGGATGTAGGATTACCATCTTGAAATACATTGGCTTTAATAGGAGATTTTCCATCTGGATCAATAATAAAACGATGCGGTGAACATCCCGCTATTGCTCTAACGTTTAACTTTGGATTGTCATTTTTTATAGTTTTCCAGCCAACCATAATGCCTTGTTCTAAGCTGCGCCACTTATGTACTAATAATTTTGTTTTTGGATGTGTAATCCAATTAATTCCAGTTGCTCTGTCTGCAGCTAATCGGTCGATGAATCCATCGCGTGTTTCAGCCCATTTTAAAATAATATATGGTCTTTTTTGCTCATGAAAAGTAAAGAAACGTTTATTAATTGCCCTTGCTTCATTTTCAAGTAAACCAACATCAACCGTTATGCCTGCTTGTTTTAAACGTTGAATTCCTTTGCCAGCAACTGCTGAAAAAGTATCCTTACACGCAATAACAACTCTTTTAAACTGATGTTTAATAATTAAATCTGCGCATGGTGGTGTTTTTCCATAATGTGCACAAGGCTCAAGCGTAACATATATTGTTGCTTCCTTGAGTATTGACTTGTTTTTAACTGATTCAATTGCATTGACTTCAGCATGGGGTTGGCCGAACTCCACGTGATATCCTTCTCCTATAATTGTATTCTTATGTGTGATGACAGCACCGACTTTAGGATTTGGTGCAGCATTTACTCCTGCCAATCGCGCAAGTTTTAATGCTCTTTTCATATAAGGAAAGTCCAAATGCTGTTCTTTATTCTTTAAATCGTACATGTTCTAATCAAACTTTAATGCTTTTATAGGAGAAATTCGAGTAACTACATAAGAAGGAATGATTAAAGCGGCAGTACAAAGAACAATTGTTCCAATGTTTAAAAATAAAATATGCCATAAATTCAACTCCACAGGAACTGCATCGAGGTAATAAACTTCCGGATTTAATGGGATTAACGTAAAGTAATCTTGTAATAGGCATAAGCCAATACCAATAACATTTCCGATGATCATTCCACGAAGGATGATAAATACAGCTTGGTATAAAAACAGTTTGCGAATGTTCCAATTGGTTGATCCAAGTGCTTTAAAAAGACCAATTAATTGTGTTTTAGTTATGATAAGTACTAGCAATCCTGACCCCATATTAATTGTACTTATGAGTAACATAAGAACCAAGATTATTATCACATTTAAATTTAGAAAATCAAGCCAGAGAAAAATTTCTTGCTGGTCTTCAGCAATCGTCCGAATTCTATATTCCGTTTTATCATCATTGTCTTGAAAATAAATTGCGCGTTTGACTGCTGATGTGATTTCACTTAATTCGTTAAAATCATTGATTTCGACTTCATAGCCTCCTACGTAGTTTTGATGGCTTCCTTTGCCGTCGATGTACTCGAAGATAACACGTTTGCCTCCTCGTATATCTACGGCAAACTTTGTTCCCGAATCATTAAGAAATGTACGCTGAAGATTACCCATTTCCAATTCTTCAGGGTAACAAGGAAGATGTTTGTTTCCTTTAACCGTAACTTTAAGATATGCAGTGTCTGGAATGGCATTTAATTCACCAAATCCATCTAAAAACATTTGATAATCTGACGTAATTAAACGAATAATTGTGTCTTTGACATCGCAATATGTAAAACCTCTAGCATTTTCATAACCATCTCCCCAATCATGTCTGTAATTTCCATTACCTCCTCTTGGGTCAGCATAAATTACAAATTGACCGTCTTTGGTTACCGTATCAGCAACCCGAACCGCAGTTTGTATTCCCCAATCATTGAGTTTTTGAACATTTCGAATGTCTCCGACAACTACCTGCTCATCGAATTCTTGAAGCCCTGTTTTAAATATGCCTGTAACGGTGTACTTTAGCTTTATTGGTGATGCTTTTACAAAAAATACATTAACCCGATCTTGCAGTGCTATGTTTAGGTTTTTAGCAATTTGTTCGGAGATTATTATTTCATTTTTCGGCGCACTGTCATTAATGACAGGTGTTTTTCCGGCTATTAAATGCGTATTAAAAAAGTCCCAATTATAAGTTTTGCTTACCCCTTTCATTACAATCCCATGAATTTCTTGTTGTACTTGAAAGGTGTCAACTCCTTTAATTTGATAAAAATTTGTGTCTGGGTCTGACTGAAGCAGTGCAGGTTTGTAGGCAAAAGGTTGAATGTTTTTTATGCCCTTTATTTTTTTAACTTCATGCAGTAAGGAATCGTTATAGATTACTGGTGCAGATTCAAATGTGGAACTTTCACCAGCCTTAACAATGGTAGCGTGTGAACCAAAACCAATAACTTTATCCTTTACCTCATTTTGAAACCCCGTTACTACGGCAAGGGTAATGATGTTGATAACCATAGCCAAAATGATACTCAAACGTGCAATACGCGTGATAGGTTGCGAAACTTTTTTATCTTCGCTTTTTCCCTTGTGGATTTTTTTCGCTATGTAATATAATTTATTCACGATATTCTAAAATGCTTGCTAATGTACTCATTGCGTCTGTTCCTAAAAAGTTTTTTCCTAATTTTCCTACTTTCTTGTAAGGGAAACCTACCTGCACAAGAAAATGATGAGGTGAAAGTAGTTGAAAAAGTTAAGAAACCTTTGGCTAAAACCATAAAAGTTGGTGCCGAACAATTAAATAAAGTGCTTGCTCTTACTGAAGGAAGAAATGTAGGTGTCATCGCTAACCAGACAAGTAGAGTAGGAGCTAGGCATTTAGTTGACACCTTGCTTAGTTTAAATGTAAATCTGAAAACTGTTTTTTCTCCAGAACATGGTTTTAGAGGAGATGCAGATGCGGGAGAACATGTTTCCTCAGATGTGGATGCAAAGACAGGTTTACCAATTGTTTCCTTATATGGTGGAAATAAGAAACCTAAAAAGGAACAATTAGCTGGAATCGATATTTTATTATTTGATCTTCAGGATGTTGGTACACGATTTTACACCTATATTTCTACCTTGCATTATGTTATGGAGGCAGCGGCTGAACAAAATTTAGCGGTGGTAGTATTGGATAGACCCAATCCGAATGGACATTATGTTGATGGACCAGTAAGAAAAGAAGGGTTTTCTTCGTTCGTTGGCATGCATCCAATTCCAATTGTACATGGAATGACTGTGGGGGAAATTGCTAAGATGATTAATGGGGAGCAGTGGTTAAGGGATAGCTTAAAATGTAGTTTAGAAGTTATTCCTTGTCAAAATTACAGTAGAGATATGCAGTACTCACTACCAATCTCCCCTTCTCCTAATTTGAGAAGTGATGCAGCAATTCAGTTATATCCAAGTTTATGTTTGTTTGAAGGAACGCTCATGAGTGTAGGTAGAGGAACAGAAAGGCCTTTTGAAATGTTTGGACATCCAGCACTTGAGGATGTGGATGGTTTCGATTTTACTTTTACGCCGGTTTCAAGTTATGGAGCAAAATCACCTAAATTGGAAAATGAACAATGTTATGGAAAAGATTTGGGAAGGCTTGTAGACTCTTCAAGATACCATACCTTAAAGATTGAATGGTTAATAGCATCTTATCATGCTTTGCAGCGTGAGGATTTCTTTATAACTAAAAACAAATGGTTTGATCTTTTGGCAGGCACTGATCAGCTTAGGCTACAAATTGAAGCCGGAAAGACTGCACAAGAAATTAGAGCGTCCTGGAGACCTGATTTAAATGCTTTTAAAAAAACAAGGAAAGCGTATTTATTATACGACTAGAATACCATATTAGCTTGTCGAATGTAATGGTGAATATTGGCTTTCAGAATCATAAAAAAATATAAAAAGTGTTGAGCTTAACTTTTCTTGGTGGAATCAATAGCATTTATTTTAATAAAAATGTTGATTTTAGTAGTGTTTTTACAATGAAGTAGACATTTAAAATTAAAATTTATGAAAAATCAAATGCAAAAAATAGCAACTGTTGCCTTGTCAGCAAGCTTTTTGATGGGAGGATTAAGTAATGCACAAGAAACACGAATTTCTACCAAGGAAAAAGTAATCATGAAACAATCTATTGCCGATGCGGATGTTCTTGCAAAGCAAAACAATCGTGTTTTAGATAATGAAGAGAAGATTACGGCTAAAGATTTACCAAAGCAAATTCAAAAAGTGATTAAAAAACATTTTCCAAATCAAAAAGTGGTTGAAGCAGAGCGAGAAAAACGCTTAACTGATTATGAATACGAAGTGAAATTAGATAATAATGTTGAACTATCTTTTGATGCAAAGCACAAACTCGTAGAAGTGGAAAGTGATACACAATTACCTAACAGCATAGTTCCCAATAAAATTTTGACTTTTGTTTCTGAAAACTATAGTGATAACTTTATTACGGATTGGAAACTGGATGGGATGAAACAAGAAGTAGAGCTTAATAATGGAGTAGAATTGGAGTTTAATAAAAAAGGAGATTTTTTGCGAATTGATAAATAACGCATGGACTCCCTGTCTTCTTACAACTAATTTTTGTTCGGGTAGAAGTATCACTTACTAAAGACCTTAGTAAAAAAAGCGAGGAATATTATATTATCGGTTATCTTTTAAATAGATTTTCCTTAATTATTTAAACAGTTTGTTTATATGTATCTGATATTGATTGATCAAGGCTTATTTATGTTCAAATTTAAATTTTAATTATGCGTTTTATATTCGTTTTTAGTCTGTTTTTTCTTCTCATTTCAAACATTCAGGCACAAGGGAGTTTGACATTGGCTGAAGCTGCTTTAACGCTAACAAATGACAAAGTTACGTATGATCCTAGTTACTTTTCAATAGCTTATCCGAATGGTGATGTTCCAAGTGATAAAGGTGTTTGTACGGATGTAGTAATTCGTGCGTATAGAAAAGTAGGCATAGATTTACAAAAAGAAGTACATGAGGATATGCGGCGCAATTTTGGTGCTTATCCTAAAAATTGGGGGCTAAAAAGCACAGATAAAAATATCGACCATCGGCGTGTACCTAATTTGAGAACTTTTTTCGAACGTAAAAATGCAGCTCTCCCGATTACAAATGATGCCAATGCTTACCTTCCTGGTGATATTGTGACATGGGAGTTAACAAATGGAATGAAGCACATTGGAATAGTGGCAGATAAAAAATCGAGGGATAAACAAAGACCACTGATTGTTCATAATATTGGTGCAGGTCAAGTATTAGAAGATTGTTTATTTAGATATAAAATTACGGGTCATTATCGATATAATACACCCTAAATTCGTACCTTGGGGTATTTTAATTTTGCATTTTTATTAACAAGAACATGGTGAGGGATTTTAAGAATAAACGGGTGTTGATTACTGGAGGTGCTTCAGGAATTGGTAAAATAATGGCACGCTTATGTTTAGAACGTGGTGCAAAAGTTATTATTTGGGACATAAATAGCGAAGCTATCGAACAAGTATTGACAGAATTTTCTAATTATGGAAGAATTGTAGGTTACACCTTAGATTTGGCTGATGCTAATCAGATTAAATCTACAGTAACACAGGTGAAGAAGGAACAAGGTATAGTGGATGTGCTAATCAATAACGCAGGAATTGTGGTCGGTAAATATTTCCATGAGCATACGGTTGATAACATTTTAAATACATCTGCAATTAACGCAAATGCGCCTATGCTTACAACACTTGCGTTTCTTGATGATATGATACAGCAAAACGATGGAGTAGTATGTAATATAGCCTCTTCTGGTGGATTAATTTCTAATCCGAAAATGTCTGTTTATGCAGCGAGTAAATGGTCGCTAATTGGTTGGTCGGATAGTTTGCGATTAGAGATGAAGCAACTGAATAAGCAGGTTCAATTTACTACCATAATGCCTTATTATATCCACACGGGTATGTTTGACGGCGTACGATCTAAAATTCCTATTTTGAAGCCAGAACCTTCAGCATTAAAAATTATAAAGTCGATTGAGAAAGGGAGGTATATGGTTACCTTACCAGGTTATATTTACCGTATAACAAGATTAGGTCAAGCAATTATGCCGTTGCGATTATTTGATTGGTTTGCTGGTCGTGTTCTCGGTATTTATAAAACGATGGAACATTTTGTGGGTAGAAAAGATACTTCACGCCCCAGCGAAAGCGAATAGCTTACTTTGTATAAATAGAGCAGGTCACCCAAAGAAGCTAAGCGACTTTAGAAGCTCTTGCTGATTGGCGTTTGCCGTAACTATTTATTAAAGTAACTAGCAGCTGTAGATGGGTTAAGGCGCATATTGTTTATGTGATTTTTTTCCTTTTAATGTATTAATGTAAACCTTCATTTTCTGGATGGTTTTCTTCCTTTAGTTCATCCTCTCTTTCAAATCCACTTCTTAAATCGTGTGTTTTGGTGTTGTACATTCCATCTAAATCATCAATTTTTGTTTTTTTCCACATCGGAATTCCCACGAAGTAAGAAGCTCTTCCAATTACATGCGCACTAATTGGCGCTGTAAGTAAGAGAAAAACGATAATTGCGATTACACGTGTGGTAATTGAAGTTTCCATATAGTAGAGTGCTAAGCCTAACAAAATAAGTCCAACTCCTAATGTGGCTGCTTTGGTAGTAACCGATATACGTAAATAAAGATCGGGCATTCGCAATAAACCCACTGCTGCGAGTAATATGAAAAGTGTTCCGAGGGAAATAATAATCATAATGATAATATCATTCATTTTTCTTTCTTTTTTCAAGGTAAAACGAAAATGCTACTGTACTTAGAAATGCAATTAATGCAAATATCATTGCAATATCTAAGAAAGAGGGGCGGTGGGAAATAATACTCACCACTGCAATGATTGATATTCCAATGGTAATTAATAAATCTAGTGCCACCACTCGGTCTGGCAATTGAGGTCCCATGAGAAACCGTATAAACACCAGAAGACTAGATGTGCTTAAAAGCGGTAGAATGATATATGTTAAAAATTCGTCTATATTCATCGTACTATTTTCAAAATTCGTTTTTCAAATCCATTTTTTATACTGGCTATAAATTCTTCCTTATCGTGCACGTACATGGCATGGATGTATAATACTTTTTTGTCATCTGAAACATCTAAGCTTAAGGTTCCTGGTGTAAGAGTGATTACATTGGCCAATAATGTAATTTCTAGGTTCGATTTTGCATCTAAAGGATATTTAATTATACCTGGTTCCATGTAAAATTTGGGGGTAATTACATCTGCAGCTACTTGTAAATTGGCTTTTATTAATTCATAAAGAAAATAAAAAGCAAAACTTACGATCCGCGGTGCAATAACGAAATATTTCCTACTTTTCTCGTTGAAACTGATGAGCCATAAAACGAGAAAACTTAAGATAAATCCAAATGCAAAATTAGTTGCATTAATGGTTCCCGTTAAAAAGACCCATACTATTGCGAGTAATATATTTAATAAAAACTGAACCCTCATAATTCTGTGACTTCTTTAGTTTTAAATACGGCATTGTAATAATGCTCTGAATTCATTAATTCCTCTCCAATGCGTGTTGCAATTAATTGAAAATGTTCGGCAAAGAAGCTATAGTATAATGTTACGCCAACAAGCATAGCGATAGGAACGATAAATGCTGCTTTCTCCCGAATGGAAAACTGATCAAAATATCTCAAGTTCTTTTGGCGAGGTAATGTTGTTGGGTTTTTAGAAAAAGTTTTATTCCACACTTTCGCTATAATGACGAGTGTTATTAAACTCGCAAATATAAATACGATTAACATAAATATAGCACCTTGTTCATAGCTAGCCGAAAATAAGGAAACTTTTGGCCAAAAACCTGATAATGGAGGGATACCCACCAAGGCAAATAATGGTATAGCAAACAACAGTGAGAGGCGTGGATAATTGTTCATTAAACCACCCATGTTTTCCATTTTGGTGTGTCCGAATATGCGATAAAATACACCGCCCATCATGAAAAGTGTTGCTTTAACTATTATGTCGTGGAACATGTATAAAACAGCTCCTATTATAGCGACTTCAGTAAAAAGGCTTAGACCTCCTACCATAAAACCAATATGACAGATGATGAGGTAAGAAAAAACCCGTAAAACATCTTTTTGAACAAGAGCTCCTATTCCGCCAAAAAATATGGTAAGTGCGGAAATGATCATTAAGATCATTTGATTTGTTTCTCCTAGTGGAAAAATGAGTGTAAAAACACGGATCATGGCGTATATTCCTACTTTTGTCAATAACCCAGCAAATAAAGCGGAAACAGCTGCCGGAGGTGTGTGATAAGATGCGGGTAACCAAAAGTATAACGGAAATACACCTGATTTTACACCAAATCCAATAAAAAAGACCAATGATATAGTAGCCATTAAGCCTTTGTTTTCAATTTCGGGAATAATCCTAGAGAGTTCTGCCATGTTTAAAGAACCCGTTGCGCCATAAACCATAGCTATTCCTGTTAAGAATATTATAGATGAAATCATGTTTAGGGTAAAGTATTTAACCGCTCCTTCAATTTGTATTTTACGTCCACCTATGGTGAGTAAGACAAAAGATGAAATTATAATTACTTCGAACCAAACGTAAAGATTAAATAGATCTCCTGTTAAAAAAGCACCGCTTAAGCCCATAACGAGGAAGTGAAAAATGGCGTAATAACCAAACTTTACACGTGAAGAAACCATGGTTTCCGTTGAATAAATTGAAAGTGCAAAGGCTACAATGTTCGTCAGTAAAATTAAGGTTACCGCCAAGGTATCGGCAACCATGCTTATTCCGAATGGCGCTTCCCAATTACCTAATTGTACACTTTGAATACCGTTTTCCCACACGCGTTGAAATAGTAAAACAGCGATTACTATTCCTACTGCACTTCCTAGGATGCTTATGTAGCGTTGCACTTGTGGTTTCATCCAGAATAAGAGCAACAGAATTGCCGTCAACAAATGGACGATAATTGGATATATAGTTAAATGTTCGCTCATGTGATGTCGTCAGTTTTATTTAAAGTATCAATATCGTCAGTTTTTAAAACTTTGTATGCTCTTTTTATTAACACTATGGCAAAAGATTGCAGTCCAAAACTAATTACGATTGCGGTGAGAATAAGCGCTTGAGGAACAGGGTCGGCAAAGACACCTTCAAGCATTTTACCATCTTCTGGAATTAATGGCGGACGTTCTTTAACTAAACCACCCATCAAAAAGATCAGTAAATTAACGCCATTTCCTAAAATTACGATTCCAATGATTAATTTTACTAAGCTTCGACGTAGAATGAGATAAATTCCCGCTGCGTACAAAACTCCAGTCATTATTGCTAATAGTATTTCCATATCTTAAACGCTTTCTGAAATGGTGAATATAATTGTTAAACAAACACCAATTACCACCAGGTAGACTCCTGTGTCGAAAAATAAAGCACTCCCTATTTTTCCTAAAATGGCAATGTCTTTATCATGCCATAAACCGGTCATTAGTGGTTCTCCAGTGACCAAGATTGGAGCTAGTGCGCTAATTACTGCAAGGAGAAGACCAACAGGTATGAGGAAACCTGGATGTATCCTTAAAAGTTTACGTGTTTCTGTAAGTCCATTTGCAAAAGCATGAAGAATAAACGCCACAGCAGCAATCAATCCTCCGATAAAACCACCGCCAGGCAAGTAATGACCACGAAGTAGTACAAAGACTGAAAATAAAATCAGTAAGGGCAATAAAGTTTTTGAAACGGTATTTAAAATGACACTTTTCATATTATTTTTCGTGTTTTTTAAGATGTAACTTTAATAACGCAAATACACCAATGGCAGCAATAGATAAAACTGAGACTTCTATCATGGTATCGAATCCACGAAAATCCACCAAGATTACATTTACTACGTTTTTTCCTTTTGCTAAAAGGTAAGCATTTTCAGCATAAAAAGCTGTGGTAGACTTTACAGGTGTTTCATTCATTATTTCAATAATCGTAAAGGCTAAGAATGTACCAAACGAAGTAGCAATAATTCCATCTCGAATTCTATTGGTAGGATTAGATAGTTTTAAATATTTGGGTAAACGATAAACTACCAAAACGAAAAGTATAACGGTTAGTGTATCAATCGAGAATTGAGTCATGGCTAAATCTGGAGCACCATAGAATACGAAAATAAAACACATGGTGTATCCTAAAACCCCCATTCCAGCAATAGCGGTAAGTCTAGATTTTGTGAACACTGTAAATAATATCGATATAAGCATCATGAATAAAATAACGACTTCATTCCAATTAAGCGCCTTTATATCTTTTAAACTTAAAAATATCCTTGGATTAATAAAAATATGAATACCAAACACTAGTGTGAGTAAAACAAGTATAATCATGATGTACCTTCTCAGATAGCCATTTTGAAAAACACGCGTTAAAAAGTAGGATGTATTGTGAAAGAGTTGCGCAAATTGTAAAGAAATAGATCGTGGAGATAAATATTCAATCCTTTTAATTTGTTGCTCTTTCCTGTGGTTTGGTTTCCAAAAGAAGTATATAATTATTCCGCTAATTATTGTAATGGCAGATAATAATAAAATAAGGTTGAACCCATGCCAAATTGCTAAATGTGGACTTTCTACGGATGTTAATAATGGTGTAATTTGATGTGTAAATAATACTTCAACCCATTGCGGAAATAAACCAAAAATTAAACTTAAAGCCGCCAACAACATGGGCATTAGCCAGAGAATAAAGTGTGGTTTTTTTATGGCTCCCAAGGATTCCGGTTTTGAACCTGAAAAAGGCTTAACGCCAACAATTAGTCCAGCAAAAACCATGAAGATGTTTGTGATTACGGCAATTGTGGTCAGCAAGGTCGGATTAATACTTGCATTTAAAGTGGATTCGTAAATTAAGTCTTTTCCTATAAAACCAATGGTTGGCGGAAACCCTCCGCTTGAAAGTGCAGCAATGAACCCAGCAATCGCAAGTGGTAGAAGCGCTTTTCTTAATCCACCTAGTTTGGTAATATCGCGCGTTCCTGCTTGATGGTCTATGGTTCCTGTAACAAGAAACAAACTGGCTTTGTACAATGCGTGAACTACAATAAATACTATCGCCGCTGTAATTGAAGCAGCTGTTCCTATCCCAATTAAGAAGACAATAATACCGAGAGCACCAATAGTTGAATAGGCTAATATGCCTTTTAGATCTGTTTTAAATAATGTGTTAATCGCAGCGTAAAGCATTGTAAATCCACCAACGAATAATAATATGATAAAAAACGATTCGTTTCCATTAAAATGAGGTGTAAACCTAAGTAATAAATATATCCCTGCCTTAACCATTGTGGCAGAATGTAGATAGGTAGAAACAGGAGTTGGAGCTTTCATTGCTCCGGGTAACCAAAAGTGAAAAGGAAATTGTGCAGATTTTGTAAATGCAGCTAAAAATAAAAAGAGTATGAGGTAACTTGTGTAAGCATTGTTAGCAAAAACTTCGGGAGACTGCAACATTTCTGCAATTGAGTATGTTCCTGTTAATTCTCCTGCCAAAACTGCAAATGCTAATAAAGCTAAACCACCTAAGCCTGTTATGGTAAGTGCAATTATTGCCGATTTTCTTGAAGACGCTTCTGTATTATTAAAGCTAATTAGGAAGAATGAACTAATACTGGTAAGTTCCCAAAAAATGAATAGCGTTAGAATGTTGTTGGAGGTTACTAATCCAATCATAGCCCCCATAAATACAGTTAGAAAGATGTAAAAACGCAATAACTTAGGATGTCCTTTTAAATATTGCGAGGTGTATAAAAATACAATGCTTCCTACTCCAGTAATTAATAAAGAAAAAAGAAGCGCTAGATTGTCTAGTCTGAAGTCTAGATTAATACCTAACGAAGGAACCCATTCAGTAAAGGAGGTGAGTACATCTCCATTAATTACGGTTGGTGTGAGGCTTAAAAAATATCCAAATAAAGCAATGGGAAGAATAGAGGCGAGTAATGTTATTCGCTTAAAGTTTTGCTGACCTATCCCAAACAAGAGTATTGCAAATAGGAATGGAGCGAGTATAACATATAAAAATAAGGTCATAATTCAATATCAATCTCGATTAATCATTGTATATCATTGCTTTGTAGAGCTTATGTATACAGCTAGTTTTAATTTTTTACAATAACTGCGAAATATACAAAATCTATATCATTTTGTTTATTCTTTACGTTTATTTTTTACGTTTATTTTTTCTTTGTTTTTTGCGTTCCAATTTTTTCTCTATTGGACGAATATTCCTTTTGAATTCCTTCTTTTTATGTTCATCCTTTGGACCACTTCCAATAGAGTGTTTAGGGTTAAGAACTGTAGGAGCTTCGTTGATATCTGGTGTTTGCTCTAAAGGAATTAATTCTTCTGTTTGATTAACATTTTCAGGAAACGCTGAAAATTCAATGGATACTTTCATGAAGTCTTGAATGGCTTCAAAGTTGTTTTTTTCGCTGTTCTTTATAAATGAAATTGTATTTCCTTCAGCTTCAGCTCTAGCAGTTCTTCCTATTCTATGGATGTAATTTTCCTTATTGTCAGGTAGATCAAAATTAATTACATGACTTACATTGTCGATGTCTATTCCTCTAGCAACTAAATCGGTAGCAATTATTCCTCTTAACTCATCTTTTTTAAATTCCTTTACCATGCGTAAGCGATAGTTTTGAGATTTATTGCTATGAACAACGCCAAATTGATCTGGAAAATCAATGTTGATTTTTTCACTAAGTATGTCAGCATATACTCTTGACTGAACAAAAATAAAAGCTTTTTTTATGACTTCATCCTGCTCAAGTAGGTGTTTTAAGAGGTTGTATTTTGTATTAAAATTGTCAGCCAAATAAGCAGTTTGATTTATCTTTTGTAATGGGGTTCCAGATGGAGCTGCAATTATTTTTTCTGTTTTTCGAAAAAAAGTGGAGACTAATGTTTCAACTTCATCAGTTATTGTGGCAGAGAATAACAAGTTTTGCCTTTTTTCCGGTAAAAGATCAAATATTCGCTGAATTTGAGGTCTGAATCCTAGACTCAACATTTCATCACATTCATCGATTACAACTTTTTTGATATCTTTCAATCGTAAAAGTCCTGTCATGGCAATATCGTACAGTCTACCGGGTGTTCCAACGATGATATCGCATCCTTCATGAACTGCTTTTTTTTGTGTATTGATATTTGTACCACCATAAACAGCTAGTGATCTGAGAGATAAAAATTCGGTAAGTTTTTCAACTTCTGTAGCTACTTGTACAGCCAATTCTCTTGTGGGTACTAGTATTAAAACACGGGGTTGGTTTGTTTTTGCATATTTTAAATCACGTAAAAGTGGTAACAAATAGGCTAAGGTTTTTCCTGTACCTGTTTGTGCAATACCAATAACGTCTGTTCCTGAAAGTACTTTAGGAATAGCTTTTTCTTGTATTGGAGTCATTTCAGTGATTCCCTGTTGTTGTAGGGCGCTTAAAAGTTGCTTGTTTAATTTAATATCTTCAAATTTCATTTTATCGAATTACTTTTACCCCTTGGTTGTTACTCACTTTGATAATGTCAGAAGGGGTCATCATTTTTTCATCCATTCGGGTGTTGAGGATTAAATCAACTTGGTCTTTTATATTGTCATGAATTTCAGCAAATGAATTAGGGGAAGTACTTCCTGATATATTTGCACTTGTAGAAACAAGAGGCTTACGCATTCCTTGAATCAGCTTTTTACAATTTAAATCTTCGGTTACACGAATAGCAACTGATCCATCTTCTGCCAATACCGTTTTTGGTAATTGTTTGGGCTGATCATAAATAATGGTTAACGGTTTCTCAGCTAAATCAATCAAGTCGTAGCACACGTCTGGGAAGTCACTTACGTACCGCTCTAGCATTGCCACACTGTCCACCAAAAGAATATATGATTTCTCGTCAGGTCTTTGTTTTAATTTTTTTAAAGATTCAATTGCTACTTCATTAGTAGCGTCACAGCCTAACCCCCAAATTGTGTCTGTTGGATAGAGTAGGGTATTTCCTTCTTTTAAGCCTTTTATGGCTTCATGAATATTTACTTTTTTAGACACTTGATCATTATTTTAATGCAAAAATACGGAACTGATTTGTAATCTCGCTAATCTGTACTTCTTTTATGAATATCATTGTGCCCCATTTCTATTTCATCTTTAACTTCTTTGATTACTTTTGTTAGGTAGAACCACTCTTGTGTACTGTTTGTATTAATCCATTTAAAACCCTCTGCATCACCATCTATCGCACGTGCCATATTGTAAAGTAAATGAAAATTGTTTTTTCGTAACCAGCTTAATGCTTGTTTGTTTCCTTCAGCAGCGTTAATCATTGCCATCAAGTGTGGGTAACCATTTTCCATCAACCAATCTCGTGCTTTGTCTTTTAATCGAATTGCATGGGTGGCCATTACCAATTCTTTATAACCATTTTCTAATAAATAATTTAAAAGCTCTTGGTTTCCTTCAATTCCTTTTGCCCAAGCTAATAGTATTTTTGGATGATATTCTAGTGGTTTGACACTTAGTTTTGCCGCAGGCTTCTTGTCTGCGTCTCCTTTGTATTTCTTCTTTCTTCTAAAAAGTTTCATGGTATTATTCTACTTGGAAAATTTAAAGTTAATTCTTTTCTTTATTTTTAATGATTAAATAAATAATAATTGTGTTTAACCATATTATTAGAATCCTACCAAAATTGATAATATAGGTCAAAGTATTAATTTTGTTGAAAATTTTTTGAGAATGATTGATGAAAAAGTAATGGAGTTATATAAAGCGTCAAACAATTTTGGTGCGTTTTTGGAAATGGACCTTGAGGTTTTGAATGAAGGCGAAGTTAAGTATACTTTAAATATAAAAGAAAAACACTTGGCCACACCAATAGCAGCACATGGTGGTGTTGTTGCAGGTTTGATTGATGGAACTTTAGGTGTTGCCGCTTTGTCAATTGCTGGAAAAAATAACAAAGTTGTAAGTACTGTTGAATTGCATGTAAATTACCTGAAACCAGTTGTTTTAGATGATCAATTGGTGGCAATAGGTAAAGTTATTTCTGCGGGAAAAAGCTTGATATATGTAGAAGCTTCGGTTACCAATCAAAATGATGTGTTGGTAGCAAAAGCAAGTGGTACTTTTAATGCTTACCCCGCAGAAAAGGCATTTGAACATTATAAAGGACCTCAAAAATAGTTCGTCTATAGTGCTTCTAATTTTTTTATTTTTTGAATATCATTTGTTTTAACTTTAGATAAAAAAGCATAATAACTTCGTATTCAAATGAAGCGTTTATTATCTTTGCGCCATGCAAGACACAATTTTAATTTTAGATTTTGGTTCACAGTACACGCAATTAATTGCACGACGTGTAAGAGAACTTAATATATATAGTGAAATTCATCCATGGGACAAGTGTCCTGAAATTACCGAAAATATCAAAGGGGTAATTCTTTCTGGGAGCCCTTTCTCCGTTCGAGATGAAAAAGCACCAAATATTGATTTATCAAATATTAAAGGAAAAGTACCTTTATTAGGCGTTTGTTTTGGTGCGCAATATATGGCCCATAATTATGGTGGAGAGGTTGCCGCTTCTAATACAAGAGAGTATGGTCGTGCAAATATAGTTGAACATGATTTGGAAAATGAGCTCATGCAAGGTGTTCCGCAGAAATCTCAAGTTTGGATGTCTCATGGAGATTCAATAAAATCACTACCCAATGATTTTTATACTATAGCAAGTACAGAGGATGTTAAAAACGCAGCCTACGCCGTTAAAAATGAAAAAACTTACGGGATACAATTTCATCCAGAGGTTTATCATTCCACAGATGGCAGTACAATGATTTACAATTTTGTAGTTAATATATCAGGGTGTGCTCAAGATTGGACACCTGATGCTTTTGTAGATTCCACTGTTGATGATTTAAAAAAGAAACTCGGAAATGATCGGGTGATTTTAGGACTTTCTGGAGGTGTAGACTCTTCAGTTGCCGCAACTATACTGCATCAAGCTATCGGAGATAATTTATATTGCATTTTTGTAAATAATGGATTGCTACGAAAAAACGAGTACGAACAAGTACTAGAAAGCTATAAGGGGATGGGACTCAATGTTAAGGGAGTTGATGCTTCCGAGCAGTTTTATGCAGCATTAAAAGGTTTAACAGATCCAGAAGAAAAAAGAAAAGCAATAGGCAAGGTCTTTGTAGATGTGTTTGATCAAGAATCAAAATTAGTCGATCAGGCAAAGTGGTTGGGGCAAGGAACAATTTATCCCGATGTGATTGAGTCAGTTAGCGTAACAGGTGGACCTTCACAAACCATAAAATCTCACCATAATGTTGGTGGTTTGCCAGATTATATGAAATTAAAAGTGGTAGAACCATTGAAGTTATTGTTTAAAGATGAGGTGAGAAGGGTAGGGAAATCCTTAGGAATTTCTCCTGCTATTTTAGGTAGACATCCGTTTCCTGGTCCAGGATTAGGTATTAGGATTTTGGGAGAAGTTACCGCCGACAAAGTCAAAATTCTTCAAGAAGTAGATGCTATTTTTATTAACGAATTAAAAACGGCTGGTTTGTATGACGAAGTATGGCAAGCAGGAGCGATTTTCTTGCCTGTAAATACTGTTGGTGTGATGGGAGACGAACGAACTTATGAAAATGCCGTTGCATTGCGTGCCGTAACATCAACAGATGGTATGACTGCTGATTGGTGTCATCTACCTTACGAAGTTTTAGGTAAGATTTCGAATAAAATTATTAATCAGGTGAAAGGAATAAATCGTGTAACCTACGATATTAGTTCTAAACCACCTGCAACTATAGAATGGGAATGAGAATATTGATTTTGTTTGTTTTAACTTTAGGCATCTCATTTTTTGCCGCTGCGCAGGAAATGGGAAAAGAAAAACGTGATGGAAAAATATATACAATTCACGCTGTTGAAGCGGGAAACACATTATATGGACTACATCGTAAATACAATGTAGCCATCGATGATATTATTAAGGCTAACCCATCTACAAAAGAAGGATTGAAAATTGGACAAAAACTGTATATTCCTTTCGTTGCTGAAATTGATAATAAACAAGTTGATACAACATTTGTACATAAAATACACAAGGTAAAACGTAAAGAAACTTTGTATGGAATCTCAAAACAATATGATTGTAAAGTAGCTGAATTAATTGAACTGAATCCGGGTGTAGAAGAAGGGTTAAAGGTGGGGCGAGAATTAAAAATCCCAACTGATGAAATTTCATCGATTGACAATTCAGCCAAGAATCAGAAAGAAGAGAGGAAACCCGAAAAAAATGTGGAGCGTGATATTGCTCAGGATTCTACAATACAACCAGGTGATTCAATTACAAAAATTGAATATCAGGTAGAATTTCAAGATAGTGTGGTAGAATATACTGTTCAAAAAGGTGAAACTTTATATTCTATTTCTCGTCGATTTATGGTTCCAATAGAAAAGCTTATTGAAGATAATAAAATACGTAAAAACACCATTAAACCTGGGCAAGAGCTTCAAATTGTTTTGAAGAAAGAACGCATAAAAGAGGTTGAAATTAGGGAGATTGTAAAGTTAGATTCCTCTCAAATTACTAACAGACCTTTGCTGGTGCCTAAAAAAGAAGTCTACAAGATTCTAGTAGCACTTCCTTTAAAGATTAATGAAAATGCCGAAGTGTTATCAGGAGTTTATACATCTTCAACAAAACTCAATAAACTAACAGATTTATCAGTTGAGTTTTTAATGGGCGCCCAAATGGCTATTGATTCATTGGAGAAACTTGGTTTAAATGCCTCTGTTGAATTTTTTGATACAGAAGGCAATTTGAAAAAGCTTAAAACTATCTTAGAAAATGGAAATACCAACAATTTTGATATTGTGATTGGACCATTTTATCCAAAGCTTATCGAGTATACTGCATCTTGGGGACTGAATAACAAGGTGCCTGTTGTTGCAGTAACAAAAATACCAACCAAAGTATTAGAAAATAATCCTTATGTGCTTTCGATGATTCCTTCAGAACTCACCCTAATAGCAGGGATGGCAAAATATCTGGCCGAAAATCATGCTACTGCAAGTATTGTGATGATTAACGGGGAAAGTAATGAAACTAAACAACGCATTTCTTTCTTTAAAGATGTTTTCAACAAAAACTTACCTAAGGATACGACTGCATCTATTAAGATGACAGCGCTTGGAGATGTTTCAGGTCGTGTTTTGGTTAAATCAATTGATACTGATCGTAAAAATTTTGTGATATGTCTTTCTGACGACGTGCAACAAATAATGAAATTTGTGAATACCTTGAACGCTGCAAAAAACTACACTCCAAAATACGGTAAATCTGATATTGTAATGGTTGGATTGCAATCATGGAGGGAGATTAATGCACTCAATAGCTATTATAAGAATCGTTTTACATTTCATTTTGCAGCATCAAATTACCTAAATTATGATTTGCCTGAAACTTTTGCTTTTACTAAGGAGTACCGATCTCGCTATAATTCAGACCCGTCGAAATACGCATTTCATGGCTATGATGTGATGTTGTCACAACTTTCTGAATTACTATTGGGGTATCCACAAAATGATGGCTTAATGAATTTTTTCGATGTAACTCCCGTTGGAGATCAACATGGAAATGAAAATAGCAGTGTTTTTATCTCTAAACAGAAAGATTTCGAGATTGAATTATTAGATATAATTACCAACAAAAAGAATTTCGATGTTAGAAAGCAATGAAATAATTGATCGATTTAAAAAAGTTCAAGATTATATTTGTAATGCATTAGAACAGCTTGATGGTAAATCTAAATTCCATGAAGACAATTGGAATAGAGAAGAAGGCGGCGGCGGAAGAACTCGTGTGCTTACAGATGGTAACATTATAGAAAAAGGAGGTGTTAACTTCTCTGCAGTTCATGGACCTGTATCAACGGTTATGAATAAACAATTAGGACTAGATGGAAACGAATTTTTGGCGACAGGAGTTTCTATTGTAATTCATCCACACAATCCATTTCATCCAATAATGCACATGAATGTTAGATATTTCGAGATGGATACTGGTGAGTATTGGTTTGGTGGAGGAATTGATATGACGCCTCATTATATTGACTTCCAATTGGCAAAGCGTTTTCATTTGGACCTTAAAAAGGTTTGTGATCAATATCATCCTGATTTTTACCTAAAATTTAAAAAATGGGCAGATGATTACTTTTTTATTCCACATAGAAATGAAACACGAGGAGTAGGAGGTATTTTCTATGATAAACTTACAGAAAAGGATGGTGTTTCTAAAACGCAATTATTAGATTTTGCTATTGATTTAGGTGAATTGTTTCCTAAGGTTTATGCTGATCAAATTAATGAGAATAGAACTCCTGAGTTTTCTAATGAAAATATAGAATGGAGAAACTTGCGTAGAGGTCGGTATGTTGAGTTTAACCTAGTAAATGATAGAGGAACCAAGTTTGGACTTAAAACCGGAGGAAGAATTGAATCTATTCTAATGAGTCTACCGAAAGATGCATCATGGTTTTATGATTTTAAACCCAAAAAAGATAGTCTTGAGGAAAAAACCTTACACGGCTTAAGAAAAGAGGTGGATTATATACGTAATACCTAGAAAATAGTGTCATCTAAAGAACTGAACCTACAATTTTATTAGAATTATTGTTTTCTGGTTTTATCCTTGACGTGACTTATTTTTCGTTACTTACTTTTGTGTTTAATTTAATAATAAAACCCAAGTTTTTTAGGGCAATCCAGCATTGATTTCCCGAAACTTTTTGAACAACACCTTCTTTAACTTCGGTACCAAAGTTATTTATTTTAATCTCATCTCCTTCTTCAATTTTCTCAACTGCTAAGATTTCTCTTCCTTTTTCGCTAATCTCTTCTAAAGCTTCGACTTCATGTTTATGGACAATTGCTGGTTTTCCCATCCAAAAAAGGTAGCGCAATACGCCTGGTGCGTTAAAAACTATTGAACGTTCTGCTGCTTCAATGTTCACAAGAATCATTGAAGGTAAAAGTGGAATACGTACTTTTTTTATACGGTCGCTCCATTGTCTATATTCAGTGCGCGTTGGACAATAGGCTTTAATGCCCATTTTTTGTAATCGACTTTCTACTTTTTTCTCTGAATTTGGTTGGGTAATAAGAACAAACCAAGGCATTGTGTGATGATTTTAATGGAAGTTATTAAATCAATCTAAATCTATTAAGACTGCAAAAGTCCATTAAACTCTTTTTGAATGGAAACTCCCTTGTCTTTGTTGTACCAATTTTGAAGTGCTACTTTTTGTTCTTCAAAATCTGCGTCTTTTGCTTTTAATTCCTCATATAGTTTTTGGCATTCAACAGGTCTTGGTCCCCAAACGTGCAAGTCATTTTCATTTTTGTCACGAATAACAACTTTTGGAACGGACTTACCACCATTCGTTAGATAATCTTCAATCATGTAAGGTTCGGTATCGCGCCAAACAATTTTAAGATCGATATTTGGATTCAATTGAGTCATCTTATAGATGAATGGTACGCTGTGTGCTGCATCTCCACACCATGGTTCAGTGATAACATACCATGTTTGTTCTTGATCAATTTTCTCAATTGTTTTTTTGAGTTCAATATCGATATTTGCTGTTTTTAACCATCTTTTTTGCCTACTTCTATTTAATTTAAGATAATCTAAAAAAGCAGCTTCATCATAGGGCGCAGGAGGATTGTCTTGTGAAAGTATTTCGTCAAATTTTGCTAAATATGATGCCCAAGTTGTGGTATTACTCATGTTTTCTTTTTTTACAAAGCTATAACTTTAATCTAATGTTGATTGTTTTAGTTTCTTAAAAGTTGATAAAACTTAGAATTATGTTTTGCGTTTTTAGTTGAGACCATAGCAGAATATTATATCCGTTTTTTCCTATTCTGTCTTTCAACAACTTCTCCATCTTTTATGGTGTATTTTTTTCCTAAAAATTCAAAAGTATCTCCTTCTGATTGGTTAATTAAATCATTGAGGTCCTCTTTTAAAGTGTGAATTGAACCTCCTGTGGCAAAAGCCAAATTGAGATACTGTATGTTTATGCGATACTTTGTACCACACAGAATAATGCGAACAGGTTTTTTTATTTTTGAAATTAACTTTTGATCCCTCATGTCTGCCAAATTATCAGCAATGAGAATAAGCTCTTCAGCTTCAGGATTGTCTCTTTGTGCTTTGTAAAGAGCCTCCACATCGTTTTCAGGTGTGTCTCCACCGTTACCCAAAGAGACAGTTCTCAATAGAGCGTCCCTAAATTGAGAATAATCTTTTGTTTTTATGGTATATATACCACCGGTTCGACCTATAATTTTTTCATCGTTCGGGGTTCTATCACCATCATTAAATAAGGCAATATATGTTTCTTCTTTTTTATTCATTTTCAGTAAAAACCAAAAAGCTACTTGTCTCATATAAGGATACATACTTCCTGTTACATCGGCTACAATTACCGGATCCTCCCATTTATTTCGTTTAAAAGCATTGATCACTACAGGATTACTTCTAAATTCTTTTTCTAGATCTTTTTCAGTTATCTTTTTTGAATCATCTTTGGGAAGCGATTGATAATTCTTTTGTTCTATTTTTCTCATTTCTTGATCCTGATTAGGCTTGTAATAAATTACAGCGCCATGAAACATTAATTTTGCTTGTGCTTCATTTTTACAATACATTTGACGTACTAAACTCCAGGTTATTCCTTCAGCTTTGATTAAATCTGGACGTATGCTTAACATATTCAAAATACGTTGTTTGTTTAAGGCACTAATGTCTTCACCTTTTGGATAATTGGTGTAAACAAGATCTATCTGAATGATATTTGAGGTTTTCAACTCTTTTTTATTCATTACAGATAAGATTTCTGCTTTTCCATAATTCATATTTACAACTGCAGTGTTTAAATAGGTTCCAGATATTCGATAGATACCTGATTTTTTCTCACGCTGGTCGATTATATCATCAACTGTTCGAACCGTGGACTGACTAAATAAAATTGTAGAAAAAAATAAAACGGGAATAAAGAATAAGGTTTTCATAATTGTATGGTTTTTATTGTTTGGGGTATATTTATAACCATAAAAACCTATTCTGTTACAGGTTAGTTTATTTGCTAATAAAACTCCATGCTATTATGCGTGTAATTTTATTTCCTGTTTGCATGGGTATTTCGATGATGTTTTTCGCTCCAATTTGTTCCAAATATTTAACAACCTTTCTTTTATTCAGCTGCTTTGAAACCAAGGTCGAAAACCATTTAATGTGTTTTGAATAAAGCTTACTCTCTTCAATCATCTTTTGAATAAAAGCAAGTTCTCCACCTTTGTACACCAATTCATTCTTAGCACCAGCAAAATTGAGTACAGGTGTTTTTGTATTTTTCCCTGTTAAATTTTTCACTTTTCGGCGTGTTCCTTTTAAAGCGTCTTCTTTTGTTGCATGAAAAGGTGGATTACAAATGGTGATGTCAAGTTGATCCTCACTTTTAATTATACCTTTAAAAATACTTTGTTTTTTACTTTGCAATCGCAGCTTAATCTTACCCTTTAATGTAGGATTTTTAGCAATAATTCCTTCTGCTGATTCTAGGGATTGTTTATTTACGTCTACGCCTATAAAGTTCCAACCATATTCCACAACTCCGATGATTGGATAAATACAACTTGCGCCAACACCAATATCTAAACAAGTAATTTTGTCTCCAAAAGGTATCTCATTATTGTTTTCCTTTGCTAATACATCAGCAATATGATGAATGTAATCAGCTCGACCAGGAATCGGGGGCGTTAGATTTTCTTCTGGAAATTCCCAATGTTTTATTCCATAATAATGATTTAAAATAGCTTCATTTAATAGTTTTACAGCTCTTGAATCTGAAAAATTAATAGACTGCTTCCCTATTTTGTTTAAAGTAACATGGCTTTTTAATTTAGGTTGGATTTTTAACAAAGACAATAAATCATACGGAAGCTTGTTTTTATTTCTAGAATGGAGGTGTAATTTGCTTTTTTGAGACATATTGATGAAATGTATGTTGCTTTTAATATGGTTAGCAAAAAGCTTTTTACTTCCAATCAAAAACATAAACCGGCATGCGGTCTGGAATGGAAATAGGGAAAATTTCATTACCATTTTTCTGAATCAAACGATCATCTTCCCATTGAAATATCGACTTTTTACTGCCCTTTTTGTGAATTAATTCATCAAAACCATAAAATAAAAACTGGTTATCGCCAACGGCTACTGTTCTCGAACCACGAACTGTAGTGGTGATTCCGTTTGTGTATTTTAAAGTGATTGTATCGGTAAGTTTGTCAAAATTTCCATCTACTAGCGTTACATTATCAATTGTTTCTTCAGAGGCTGCTATAAAAATATGACCTGTATTTTTATCAAGTTTACTTACAAAATCTTGTGGCATTACATAAATCAATGCACTTTCAATGTAAGGAAAGTGGTCCATATCTATTTTTAAAACGTTTTCATCGTTTGAGATTAATGTTCGATTGTATACAATAAATGCTAATAAAACTCCCGTCATAACAATTAATAAGTTAATAATTGCTACAGGCGTTGAGTGAAAATTGTAATATAAAACCCAAGCAATTGCTACAAATGGAACAATTGTAAGGATGGATAATGCGAATGCGGTGAACTTTTTCATTTAACAAATGTAATGATTTCTTAGCTTTGTATGAAATGTTAAAATGCGACCCACAAACATATAAGGATTTAGAGCTTGAAAAGCTGCAAGATATTTTACGAGAGTATTGTATTGGTCCTTCTGCACTTCAAATTGTAGATCAATTAAAACCCGTCAAAAATAATGACGAACTGATTAAATTTTTGAACCAAACCAATGAGTTGGTTGAGATTCGACGAGAAGCTGAACGCTTTCCAAGGCTTGAGTTTGAAGAATTGAAAAGTGAAATTAAAATGTTGCCAGTCCAAAATGCGAGTCTTCCTCAAGAGAGCTTTGCGAGAATTAGAATGGCTTCCGTAATGGTGAATTCCTTGATTTACTTTTTCAATAAACGAGAAGAAGATTTTCCAAATTTATATGAATTACTTTCTGGAGTTGAGTACACCAAGGATTTAATCAATAAAATTGATGAAATTTTTGATAAACACGGAAAAGTAAAAGATGACGCCTCAGAAGATTTGTTAAGGGTGAGACAACAAATGCAATCCGTTAAAAGACATATTCATTCTACTTTTGACAGAAGTATGCGTAAATATTTGAAAAAAGGATATTTAAGCGATACTAAAGAAGGTTTTTTTGATGACCGTAGGGTTTTAGCAGTGCTTTCTTCTTATAAAAGAGAAGTAAATGGTCAAGTAGTGAGTAATTCGAAATCAGGAAATGTTACTTTCATTGAGCCTGGAGAGACAATTCCGCTTAACAATGAATATGAACAGTTACTGGATGATGAGCGTAAAGAAATCTTTGTTATTCTTCAGCAATTAACTTTTGAAATGTTGGCTTATTTGCCACTCATTAAAGCATATCAACAAGTGTTGACTAAATTAGACTTCATCAATGCAAAGTCTCGCTTGGCTTTATTACTCGATGCAAACTTGCCTTCCATCAATGAAAATAAGGAAATGGAATTGATAGATTGTTATCATCCACTGCTGAAGCTAAATAATAAATCCTTGGGTAAGAACACTGTGCCACAGCGTATTTCCATGAACAAGGACGCACGAATGCTCGTGATTTCTGGACCAAATGCTGGAGGGAAAAGTATAACCTTAAAAACAGTAGGATTACTTCAACTGATGTTGCAATGCGGACTCCTAGTTCCACTCCATCCGAATAGTAAAATGTGTCTTTTTGATGCATTGCTGACTGATATTGGAGATAATCAATCAATTGTAGATGAGTTGAGTACTTATTCCTACCGATTGAAAAGAATGCGCCATTTCTTAAATGTTTCCAACGAAAATACATTGCTTTTATTAGATGAGTTTGGAACAGGTTCCGATCCTGATTTAGGTGGCGCATTGGCCGAGGTTTTCTTTGAAACTTTGTATGACAGAAAGTCCTTTGGAGTGATCACAACACATTATGCAAATATTAAATTAAAAGCGGACGAACTGCCAGAAGCCATTAATGGATGTATGCTTTTCGATACTGAAACATTGAATCCTTTATTTCGTTTTTCAATGGGACAGCCCGGAAGCTCCTTTACTTTTGAAGTGGCTCAAATCAATGGAATTCCTAAAAAGTTAATCAATAAAGCAAAATCTAAATTAGATCATAAAAAGGTAAAGATGGATGAGCTCTTGCATGAATTACAAAAGGAGAAATCCTATTTGAATCGATTGACGAAAGAGCATATTCTGGCGCAAGAAACTGCAGAAGAACATCGACAGTTTTATGAAACGACCAAAAAGAAGTATGATCAAAAGCTCCAAAATTTAAAAGATAGGGCAGAGGAGACAAGTAAGTTTGTGAGTTTAGGAAAGAAGCTTCAGCAATTTATAAATGATTATAAAGTTCGTTCAAAGAAGAAAAATAGCAATGCCGACCTTATGCAAGAGGTGAAGAAGTATATTGCTATGGAAAAATCTAAAATTGAAGAAGTAAAACAAGAAGTTCGGCTGAAAAAGCAAGCCAATAAGAAGAAGAAAACCAAGAAAGTAAAAGACCAATACAATCAAGCCAAAATAAAGGTAGGAAGCAAAGTAAAAATGATTTCCACCAAACAAACAGGTGAGGTTGAAGAAATAAAAGGAGAAGACGTAACTGTTTTGCTTGGCTTTGCGAGAATGAAAGTGAAATTATCACAACTGATTTGGGTTTCTGATTGATTCAATTTATATCTTTGGCACATGGAAAAAGAAATTACAATTGCCATTGACGGATGGTCTTCTTGCGGTAAAAGTACATTGGCAAAAGCGCTTGCCAAGGAACTCAATTATGTTTATGTTGATTCTGGTGCAATGTACAGAGGCGTTACTTTATACGCAAAAAGAAAAGGTTTAATCTCCGAAGATGGAGTCGATGAAAGGGCAATAATTGATGAACTTTCAAACATCGATTTATCTTTTTCTAATAACGAAAATGGTGTTGCAGAACTTTCTTTGAATGGTGAAAACGTTGAAAACCAAATTCGAAGCATTGAGGTTTCAAATGTGGTAAGTGCTGTTGCTAAAATCAAAGAAGTCCGCCAATTTTTAGTCAAACAACAACGTAAAATGGGTAATAATGGCGGTGTTGTGATGGACGGCCGCGATATTGGCTCTGTTGTTTTTCCAAATGCCGAATTGAAATTGTTCGTAACTGCCGATCCTGAAATTCGAGCACAAAGAAGATTTGATGAATTGCAAGCAAAAGGCGACAATGTAAGTTTAGAAGAGGTGAAGGCCAATTTGAAATTAAGAGATGAAATGGACGCCAGTAGAGAAGAAAGTCCATTGATTCAAACCGAAGACGCTGTTGTTCTAGATAATTCAAACTTAACACCAAAACAGCAACTCGAAAAAAGTTTATTACTCGTAGAAGAGAGAAAGTAAGGTTACTCAAGAATTGCAAACAATCTTTTGTGACTTAAAAAGCAGAAGGAAAGTGTAACAAATTTCCTAATTTTTGTTATTATTGTATGAGGGACATTTTGAAAATGAAACTCAGCTATAAAACATCAATTAAAACTATGCTTAAAAACTTTTTGCTTTTTGCTTCATGTTTGTCATTTGGCTTTTCTTTTGCCAGCGAGAATGACAGTTTAGCCTTGACGAATAAAGATAAAAAAACATCATCAATAGATTTTGTTGAATCTCGATATTTAAACGATTCTTTGGATTTGTTTTATGTCAACAATTCACAACTTTTTCAAGAAGAATGGGATCACTTGGCGCATCCTGTCTTCTGGAAAACTTTAATGACCCTTTCGCCCGATTCATGTGTGATTAACATTGGAGCTACGCGGGAAATTGTGCAGTACATGACCCTTGATGAATGGGATGAAAAATCTGATGATGCAAAAGTTGTTTATCGCGATTCCATACGTTCTGTAAGAGGATTAAGCGATGATTCCAAAGTATATATGACGACTGGAAAAAGAGATTTCTATACTTTTGAAGGAGTTTTACCAACCATTTCAAAAGGAGTAGAGGTGTTTAAGCAACAAAACGTAGATCCTTGGTATGCTCAAGCTATTTTAATGATAGAAAGTCCAGGTCGTTTAGCCAAATCTAACGTTGGTGCTTTTGGTTCTTTTCAATTGATGGCCTCAGTTGCGAGATCGCAAGGCTTAACCGTAAACCGATACGTTGACGAGCGAAAAGACTTTGTTAAATCGGCTGTTGCAGCAAGTAGTTTAATTGAAAATGTTTGCATTCCTGAAGCAAAAGTTATTCTCGATAAAAAAGGAATTAGCTACAAAGAAAATGATTTATGGTTCCGTTTATTTGTAATGCATGTTTATCACGCAGGCGCTTATAATGTTGCTGGTGTAGTCAACAAAATCAATCCAAATAAAGGAGGCATGACACTCATTCAAAAAATGTGGATTACCGAAAACGGGCGTTTTAGAAATGCCTCTCAAAATTACTCTCAGTTAGCATTGGCTGCCATGCTTATTTTTGAAGATATGATTTGGGAATGTTCTTCATGAATCCTTAGCATATAAGAACTTTACTTATTCGATTAATTCTTCCAATTCTTCTGCGCTTAGTTTTATGGTGGCTACTCTGTTAAAGCTTCCCATAACAGCAACTTGTGCCAATATCATTAACCCTTCATCACTTGTTTGTAGGAAATCACTTGCCTTGAGCGGAACACTTTCTCCCATATATTTAATGGCCACAGGTTCTTCATTTCCCGCTTGATATAATTGTAAAATCAACTGATTGCTTTTGGTGGTTGCTAAGTAAGTTGTGTAAACTTCTCCTTTAATATTAATACTTTTTATGAGCACAGGGTTTTCAGCAGCTAGCGTTGACATTCCTACAGCGGGTATAGATTCAGCGATTTCTATTGCTGTGGGTGTTAATTTTGCACGTGGATTGAAATACAGATTTGAGAAAGAAAATCGTGCAATTGCAAAATTAGTATTACTTAACGGCAATAAGGCATTTAGACCGCCCTCGAAAGCAGCACCGTTATAAACTCCTGTATAATTGAGGTCATTATCCATAAAAACAGTAGAAAAACTATAATTGTTGAAACCATTTACAATCACATGGTTATCTGTTTTCTCGATAAAGAAAGGAAAGCGTTTTCCTGTAAAATGAACATGGTCTACAATTTTCTCTTCGACATCCGCAAAAACCATCACAGAACCACTTTTTATAATTTGGTCCATCTCAGTATTTAATTCAAAAATTCCTGTTTCAAAAGATATTCTGTTATAGTTTTGAATATATACAGCATTTCCAGTTTTTAAGACCGATGTTGGATATTGTATATTTTGATGTTGAGCGAATTCCGTTACTTGCTTTCCATTTTCATCAACTCTCATGATGTATGTAAATAAACCAACAGCATTCATACACACAAAGTAAAGCTCATCGTTTTTGGAAATTAAATGTGGTACGGCATTAACATATTGCTCTGGTAATTCGTATTTCCAAGCTAATTCACCGTACTGATCCGTTTTTAAAATTTCAATATTCCATCCATTAAAAGCATTTAGAATAAGAAAGCCATTATCTTTTGTCGCATGAATACTTAAAGGATGATCATTTTTATTTCCATTTTCATCGTGATAAATTTTCACAAAACTCTTTTCTGGTTTATATGTTTTTTTACAACTATTTAAAGTAGATAAAAGAACTGTAAGTAGCAGTGGAATAAATATATACGTTGTGTTGATGTATTTCATTTCAATTGATTTTTAATAGCGACGTTTACGTAAAATATTAGTTTTTACGCTGTGATTAATGGGAATAGCAAGTGTAAACTGTACGTTCCAGTTACTAAGCTTAAGTTGATCGAGCACGTCAAGGTACTTCATGGCAAAACCAGTCATATCGGCATATCGGTTTTCATCATTTACCAACTTAAAAAATCCATACTTGAAATTGCTTTCAACACCAAAAGTGAAAAATTTAGTATAATATTCAATACCTATTCCAGCCATAATCCCCATGTTGAACTTTCTTATGTGTTCGGTCATATCCGCAGTTTCCAAAGAAGAAAACTGACTTTCTGTAATTTTTTCATCAATTATTTGATCCTGGTGAATAGATTTTTTCGACTGATGACGAAAATCAAAAGAAATACCTGCTTGTGCATACGGCATAAATTGTTGTCTTGAAAAATCCCACCTTACCATAACAGGGATTGAGAAATAGCTTACTTTTTGCTCATGATGCATTTCTTTGGTTAGGTTTTGTTGTGCTATCGTGTCATTCCATGAATAGTCTGTACGATATTTAAAACCAAAACTTTGGTAACCTATTCCAGCATTTATAGCTAATGCATTGGTGAAATTGTAGCTATACCGAATGCCAAATTGGGCTCCTGTATTTTTTCCAAGTTTACCGTAATCTTTTTCCATCTCTTCACTTTGCGGACTTAAGATGGCATAGCGATCGGAAACATGTGGAATAGAAAAGTTGAAACCACCATGAACAGCAATGTATGATTTTTTATTTTTATGAACGGTATATTTTTGAGCACTAACGAATGGCGCTAAGGTCAAACCCAAAGAAATTGTAATTATAATTTTTACTATCTTCATTTTTGCAGTATCACTTTTTTTGTAATGGTATTCTTATTCGTTGTTAATGTGAAAATATAAGTTCCACTTTGAAATTTTGACAAATCAAAGTCTTTACTGTGTTTTCCAGGATTGCTCTTTTCGTCGACTAGTTTCGCAATTGTTCTACCTGTTAAATCAACAACGCTAATTTCAACATATCCACCTTTCTGAAGATAATATTCAACCGTAGTTTGTGATGTACTAGGATTTGGAAAACAATTCATCCATAAATTTTCTTTAAATAATTCTGATGTACTTAAAGGTTTACATTTTATATAATCAATTCGATCGTTGATATAATCCTGAAAGCGAACATCATTTATTGCCGCATCTGAAGCGTCAAACCAATCTTTAACAACTGAGCTAAACACTTGACGGTAATCATGTTGTAAAGGTATGTTTCCATTCTGAAGATTGGATAAGTCTGGATTTTCACCGTAAACACCAGGATTTAAACAAGTTCCAAACACTAGCATGGGTGCAGCATTACCGTGATCTGTGCCATAACTGGCGTTAGAGGCTGCTCTTCTTCCAAATTCTGAATATGTCATTGCTAATACACGGTCTGCGAGACCTAAATTTCCTAAATCTTGGTAAAATGCCTTAACAGCCGATGAAATGTGATACATTAAAGCGGCATGTTTTCCCATGGAACTGTCATTATTTACGACCTGATTGGCATGTGTATCAAAACCTCCGATTCTACAGAGAAAAATTTTAGTTTTTATACCTCCACTCAGTAAACGAGAAATGATTTTTAATTGTGGAGCCAATGGATTATGCAAATCTGCAGATGGAGCAATAAAAGGATATAAGTCCGGATAAACGGTAGAGGAATTTGTTCCTGCGTTATATACATCACGCAAACGGTCGGCATAACTATTTGATTGTCTTTCAATTTGCATCATGTATTCAATTTCATCCCCTGCATGTGAGTCTGGAAAATTTATCGGCGCATCAACACCAACGCTATTGATTAAGTTGTAAAATGCATCTGGGTTCTGAATAGATAATCCAGCTGGTATTCCTTGATCTCTGTGAAAAGCCAGCGAAACTCCTGTTCCAATTTCAATAGCTAGCGGATCAGGAACGGTTGGATTAGGATAGTTAATTGGATATCCAGGGTAATAATGTTCAAGATATCTTCCCATCCAACCAGAGCTTTCATATTCGTCATAACTTACACCCATTTGCCATATATCCCGACTTCTAAAGTGAGAACCATTACTGTTTTCATAAGAAACATTTTGAATAACGGCCATGTTTCCATCATCATACATTGATTTGGCACCTACCATATCTGGATGAAGTCCAACTTGCTTGTTGTCTGCTAAATTTGAATCAAGTTGAATGTATTTACGAGTTCCCATTTGAGGAATGGCAATATTCGGACGCAAATTGTAGTAATTTCCATATTGATCAATTGGAATAACCATGTTTAAGCCATCATTACCACCGTGTAGTTCAATTAATATCAGTACACGATCATTGTAACTTTTTGCAGCAATTTCCTCTAAAAAGCCATTGTTTTGAGCTGCGTGAAGTGGTATTCCATTTAATTTTAATAACATGCCGGAACCCATTAGACCGGATAATCGTAAAAAATCTTTTCTATTCATAATGTTGGCTTAATAGAGTTGGTACTCTGGTGATTGCATTATTGCGAGGGCTAAACGTTCTAACTGGATTCTTACATTTGTGTCATTGTTTGTGTTGATATAGTTATTCCATTCAATAGACCAATTGATGGCAGAAAGTTGATCTAATAACACGGTGTCTTTAAAGTAATTAAAACGGTCTGTAGTCAAAGTAATCGGAATCATCCAGTCCATTAATTCTTGAATCAAAACATTAGGATCTGCAGGGTCAGTACATTTATCTCTTACAAATTGAACGAAGTCTAACTTTAGTAGAGTAGTGCCGTTGGCAGAAAAACCGTTGATTAACAATTCGGCAAACTTATATCGATTCGCCAAATAGTTAGAGGAAATCCAATACCTTTGAAAATCGGGTACTTGAAAATAAGGATCGTATCCAGCCACATCATAAGGTTCAAAGAAGTTTAATCCTTGTAAATTAAGTTGGTTTAATATTTGACCATATAAATTATAATGATTTTCCAAGTCTGTGGTCTGATCGGGCACATTAAGCTCGAATAAACGCAGTGTTCCTATGATTAGATCTAACGGAGATTTTATAATAGCTCCAATATTATTATCGCTAGTAATGGTGTTGTCTTGATCATAGAAATGTTCACTTGAAAATAAAACCTCTAAAACAGATGTAATTTCATAATTGTTATTTCTTAAAATTTGTGCCAGCGGAGTTATAATATCGGTTTCTATTTCAGGTGTGATGTCATAATATACAAAAGACCTATAAACTCGTCTACAAATATTTGTTGCCGTATGCGGAGAATCAAATATCATATCAATTGCATCATCTAGCTCGTCATATACTCCTTGAACAGTTGTATTGCTTCCTGAAACATTAGGCGTTTGAATGAGTGTGTTGTTAAAAGCAGCAGAAAACTGTTTGTCAGAAACATCATGCTGAGTGGACATTGTGCCGTTACCTTTGACTTTTCCCGTTGGTAAATTTGTATTTGGATCTATGGTCTGGTAGGAAGTATCAGTTCCCCATCCAGTGAGGACTTTTGTTAAGGCCTTTACGTCGGTTTCTGTAAAGTTGGTATAATCCTCTGGACCTATCTGTGGTCCTTTTCCAACAGTAAATAACTCTAAAAATTCACGTCCAAAATTTTCTTGCGGAACGCCTTTTATATTAAGTTTTCCGTCTAAATGTACAAGTACGCCGTTATCAATACAAAATGCTTTAGCTAATGCTTTATAATTTCCAAGTGCATAAAAACGAAGAAGTCGAATATAATTTAATGAAAATTGGGGATTGCTCTCTACACGAGAAATGATTAATGGAAAATGTGTGTGATAAAACCATACCATTCGTTCGGTTAGGTTTGCGCCTGACGTTCGCATAGATTCAATCCACCAACTGCTTGTAAAGTTTGATAGAGTAGTTGTGAAACGATCAGGATGTTTAGTGTTGGGATGAACCCAGTCAGTTCCACTTAAATAATCAATGGGCAATGCAGGAGTTGGTTGTGGCTGAATTAATTGTTGAAAAGCCGCTGTTGCTGTAAGACCTGAAAAAGCCTGAATATCTGCTGTTTGAAAACCAAAGGTCGCCCTACGCAGTAAATGAGCAGCACGTTGATTTCCTAGATTTCCAGTTATGGGATTGAGAGATGCCATAGTTGTAATGTTTACCTCAAAAATAAATCAATTCTAATTAAAAACATATTGTTTTAACAAAAGAAATAAGCAATCTATTGATATATAATGGTCGATACATTTCTAAGAAAGCAACAATATGAAATTTAAACTTTTAGATTTTATCCCGATATTCACCCGAAAGATTTTGATTGCTTTCCTTATGCTATTGTCAACCTTCGTTTGCTAATTGATACACGAAGGACCTTTTTTTCGTTTTACGAAGTAGCCTACTTTTCTTACCTTCCATTATTTATAAAAGATAAAGTACTGGGCTATTTTTAAGTTTTCAGATAGTAGTGTATATCTCCTAAAGCTTTATATATGTTTTAATTGTTTTATGATTCGATTGATTTCTCTTTTTTTACTTTCTTTTTTTGTAATTCTAAAAAGTTTATGGTTCCTACCATCGTTAAAATAACGGGAGCTAAAACTACTCCAATAAAAGGAATGTAAAGTAAGATGGTGAAGATTAGACCCGTAAAGATCATTTGAAGTGGATGCTGAAATGCGTACTTCCAGCTGTTTATTACACTGATGTTGTGTCTTTCGAGTGAATAATCGTAGCTATTAAAGCCGGTAAAGAAACTTAGTAAAACTAGAGCTACGAAGGGCGAAAGGATTGTAAGGCCAAATAACCATGCAATGATTGACCATAATAAGTAGCACGAGAAATAAAGTAAACCACCGAAAATTATTACACCTAAAGTACGCAAGATATCTTTAAAAAATTTCGTCCAACCATCAGGAAAATCTCTTCCTGTTTCTGTAGTTTCAACGCGTTGACTCAGCAAGGTGTTAAAAGGAGATAATAAAGTAATGATTGTAAATTGATAAATGAATAAAGATAGGCTGTTGATCCAATTAAAAACGGTGTTGATGGTTGAGCCTAGGTAAATTCCTATCCAAGGCAGCTTGGCGAAAAAACGCAGCCCATCATTTAATATAGAAAGACCGACAACATAAAGTATAAAAATACTTGCCACAACAAGTCCGGGTATAAAAAAAATCAAAAATGCGCGTTTTCTCAATAGAAAGAGGCTGCGTTTTAATGCGAATAAATGATCTTTTAATGCATTCATGAATGGGGATTAAACAACTTTAAAATTAATACGATAATCCCAAAAAAACCAATTGTACCAAGAAAAAATAATTTTCCGCCTCTGTATCCTTTTGTGTACCAATACCAACTATTTAAACCGCCAAAAATCAATCCGCCAATAAACGCATATAAATAGTGAATTGCTGCCATGACTTTTTTCTACAAGAATAACTTATTTATTGGTTTTAGTTCGTAATGAATGTTACGTATTCTGTTTTTCTATGGTTAATCCAATTACACAAATATCATCAATTTGTTCATGACCTTCAGCCCATTTTTTCATCGTATTTTCTAAAAGTTCTTGCTGCTCCTGCATAGGTCGCTTATGGTTTTCGATAATTAAGTTTTTCATCTTTTTAATTTTAAACTTTTTTCCTTTTGGGCCTCCAAATTGATCAGCGTAACCATCAGAACTCATATAAAAACGAGTTGTATTAATTAGATTAAACTCATGTAATTCAAAAACTTGATCAGCAGGTGTAAATCCGCCTACGGCAACTTTAGTAGCTTTGATTTCACTAAACTCGTTATTACTCATCATCCATAGCGGTCTGTTAGCTCCTGCGTATTGAATTCTTTGGGTACTGTGATTAATAGTCAGAATTGCAGCATCCATTCCATCTCTTGTTGCATTCTTAGTTTCATCTTGTCGTAAAGAAGTTTTTATACCTTGATTGAGAAAACTCAAAATCTCACTTGGATTGGTAATGCCTTTTTCTTGTACGCATACATTAAGTTTGTCAACTCCGATCATTGACATAAATGCTCCAGGAACACCATGTCCAGTGCAGTCTGCACAAACTACAACTGAAATATCATTCTGTCGATAATACCAGTAAAAATCACCACTTACGACATCTTTTGGCCAAAATAAAACAAAAGCATCCCCTAGTTTTTGAAGCATTTCTTCTTTGATGGGCAAAATAGCAGATTGAATTCGTTGTGCATAATTTATACTGTCTTCAATTTCTGTTTTTTGATGAATAATTTCTGCTTTTTGCTCTTCTAAACGCGTATTTTTTAATGCAATTTCGTGTGTTCGTTCCGTTACCGCTACTTCAAGTCGTTTATTTTGTTGTTTTAAACGGTAGAGACTAATTTTCACAATTCCATAAATGAGTAATAATAGAATAATAAAGTATCCTAAAATAGCATAGGATGTTTTATACCAAGGAGTAAGAATAGTGAATGAGATTTCAGCAATTTCAGATTCCTGATGATAAACATTTCTAGCCTTAACTTTAAAGGTGTACTTCCCATCTGGTAAATTAGTTAACTCTATTTTTGTTTTATTACTCCAAGCTGACCAATCTTTTTCGTAATTCTTTAACCAATATGTATATTCTAGCGCTTGTCGATCTTCAAAATAAGGTGCACTGAATTCAATATTCAAGTAGTTTTTTTTGTATTCCATATTAATTGGAATGAATTCTTCATGATGAATGCCACCAAAAATTGTTTGATTAGCCTTGTTTTTCACAGCGCTTATAATGGCTTTAAAATCATTTTTAAATGGAATTTCCCCTTCAATTTGGTAGCGTATAAGTCCATCAGATGACCCTATCCAAAGATAAGGAGCGTCGCTAGAACGATACAAAGTATTGATGCGCCCTTTTTTAATTCCCCAAAATGGTCGATTGGTAAATGTATTTTTCTTTTTGTCGAATACACCAACTTGGTTATCTATGCTGTACCATGTGCGATCTGCCTCATCATGTAAGTCAAAGATTGGCCCTTCAAGTAAGCTGTCTCCTAATGTGGTAGGCATAAAGAAAGTATAAGTTTCGCCATCCATTTCTGTTTCATCTACGCTTAAAACGCCTTGCGTTGAACCCAAAACGACTTTTTTATTTAGTATTTGAGGTACTAAAATATGGTCTTGCGGAAACCCAAGTTCTGTTCCCATAAAAAGTTCTACATCAAAATGATCGGTCTTCTTAAGTTTTATAACTCCTTGACCTATCGCACCAATCCAATAATTTGTGCCATCCTCAGTAATTTGTTTTTCAATGCCAGAAATTGTAGTTAATTCATTTTTATAACGGTACAGAAGCGTGAGTGTCGTTAGGTCATAAACAGAAACACCGTTCATTCCAGCATTTACGAGAATATTGTTTGCTTGATCTAGGTAGGATTTATTGGTATTCTCTCTGTTTATTTTGGTTATTTTCAATTGTGCGTCCTCTATATCGGCAACGAAAAAGCCTTCGCTTGTACTAATAAAAAGATGGTTTTTATGCCTGCTTAAGTCCCAAACAGAATAATTTATACCTTCTATTTTCTCAAAAATTCGGATCGATTTCTTATGTGACTGTGTTAATCTAAACAAACCTTCATTGGTTCCTATGTATAAGAGTTCTCGGTCTTTATAAACATCATGGAGAATTGCTTCTACACCTCCGTGTACGCCTTGCTTAGCAGAAAAATATGACAGTCTTGATGTTTGGTTAATTAAAGAAATACCATTAGCCGTTGTAATCCACAAGTTACCATCTACATCGATAAACTGTCTTTCGATATCATTAGAAACAAGTCCCATTCGATTATCTATTCTATATAGCTCTTTACCTTCATGGTTGATTATAATCAATCCTTTCCCTCTGGTTTGTAGACTGATTTTTTGATCTCCAATTGCTTTTGCACCATATAAAATATAACTTAAGATTTGTTTATCATGCGCTGTAGGATGCGGATAAAGTGTGTTACTTTTTGTATTGAGTTTGAATAGACCCAATTCCTGGGTAATAACAATCTTTATATGCTTTTCTTGTGTTGGAACAATACCAAAAACACCATAATCCTTTATGGCTTCACTATTCTCTACCTTAATCCACTGCTTGTTTTTCCAAGTCATTAAACCTATGCCACGCATCCTTGCAACTAATTGTTGATTAACATTAAATGTAGTATGGGCTGTTGAAGGCATTTCAAGAGCGGTAATTTTGTTTTCTTTTAAAAGAAAAATTTGTTCCTCACTTTGAAAAAATATTCCATCAGGTGTTTCATGAATATCCCAAATTTCATGAAAAGAATAATCTTTTCTAAATGCCGAATCTATTAAGGAATGATATACGTATTTGCCATATTTATTTGGCTTTAATTGACCGAAATCGCCTAATGTGCCAACATATATATTCCCTTTTTTTGAATGGTGTAGAGCATAACAAGCGCGTGTAGGAACCACAGAAATCGAATCCCATCTATTTCCATCAAAAGTGAGAATGTTTCCCGTGTTACCAAAATACATGACACCTCTATTGTCTTGACAGATTCCAATGTTTTCTGGCGAGAATTGATGACCGTAATCATCAGCATTGAAATTGGTAATTGGTGGAAATTCATTTTGAGCATTGGCCCATAACCAAGGAAAAATACTCACATAAAGTAATAGGTGTTTTAGCAATCGTTTCATAATACAAAGTAAAGAAAATCAAATGATTTTGTTCAAATATATTCAAAAAATAGAATTCTTTGTATTGGCTAGATAGGATTTCTTAACTTCGTTTTTTTATAAAAACAATACTGTAAAATGGAAAAATCATTATCGCAATTAATAAAGTGTGTTTCAGCGTTTCATTCCTGCTTTTCGATTGAAAATGCAAATGCTCCATGCGCCAATATTGGTAATGATGCAATTGAATTACGTTATCGATTAATGCGGGAGGAAAATGAAGAATATTTATCTGCCGCAAAAAATGACGATGTTACCGAAGTGGCAGATGCGCTAGGAGATCAGTTGTATGTATTACTTGGTACTATTCTCAAACACGGAATGGAAGATGTGATTGTAGAGGTCTTTCAAGAAATTCATAGGGCAAACATGAGTAAATTAGATTTGAATGGAAAACCTGTTTACCGACAAGACGGGAAGGTAGGGAAAGGAAATGCTTATGTTGCGCCAAATATTCAATCAATAATAGAAAAATATGGCATTTAATATTCGTGTTTATGGTATTCTGAGAAATGACAAAGACGAGATTTTGCTTTCGGATGAAAGGCGTTTTGGGAAAAGATTTACTAAATTTCCAGGAGGAGGTTTAGAACAGGGCGAAGGGATTAAAGATTGTTTGATTCGCGAGTTTGAAGAGGAGTTGAACCTTCCAATTGAAGTAAAAGAACTCATTTATTTAACCGATTTCTATCAGCCATCAGCCTTTAATGAAAACGACCAAATTATAAGTGTTTATTATTCCGTATTTTCTCCTCATCTCGATTTAATTCAAGTAAAAAACACTCCATTTGACTTTAAAGAGAATGAAATAGAGTCGCACCGCTGGATGAAACTATCTGAGTTAAGTACGGACGAGGTAACTTTCCCAATAGATAAGCATGTGGTTGAATTATTGATTAAGAACTCTTGAGAATACGAATCAAAAAAAAGAGTTATGCAAGTCTTTTTTGAACGTAAGCATTGATTTTGGTGTAAAACTGCTCTGGAGAATAGGTTCTCCACGAAACGTCTTCTAATTCACCACCAAGAACAAAGTACTGATCAAGATGGATTTCATTGAACTCACGTATGACATGTTCGTGAAAATTTACCATGGCAATATATCCATCATCGAGTTCATCAAACCATTCTTCGTAGTAACAATCATCAGAATAATGAAAATTAAGTACATTTTCACCTATAAGAATAAATTTATCTATCCCTTCAAACATCAGATGCTCAACAATATCTCTCTTAAAGGTCATAATGTCGTTATTAATTGCATCATTCCACTCTCCAATTAATTCAATGACGGTATATCCCTCATGATAGTCAGTGTAAAGAATTTTCATGAATAAAGTAGAAGAACCAAAGTTATCCCACTGGGGATGTAATAAATAATTATAGACTTGGTCCGAAAATTCAAATTCACTATATTCTTTTTCATAAAAAGGTGAACGCTCATCTTCAGATGAAATATAATGATCTCTCCAATTAAAATAAGGCTCTATTTCATGCATATTACAAAGGTATGACAACAATTGAAGAATGATAAACTTTATGCTGATAGTTTTAAAATGATTAATTTTATCTTTGATTTTAAAGGGTAAAATTTAGTTGAGCAGACGTAATTAATTCAGAATGTATATATTTATCAAAAAAAATCTAAAATTAAATCAATGAGAGATTACAGAAAATTAATGTTTATTTCAACTTTATTCATGCTTGTTTTTTTGGCGAGTTGCAAGTCTGAAGTTGATAGCGATTTGAATAAAGGTGTAACAAAATTTGTTAGCCAAACAGATAGTATTGTCGGTTATGGATATATTGACTTTAAAGCAATAAAGGATAAGTCTGCATTAACTGAAATTCCTGATTTTGGAGCGTTAATTCAAGAGCAATTATCCACGATAGAACAAGGCTTGAAGTTTGAAGATATGATACATTATGCCTTGCAAGGACCGCTCGATAGAAATGGAGTTCCTAAAAATGCCTATGTATTTATGAGTGTAGCTAATAAGGATAGCTTAGCAGCCATGTTTGATGACATGGGATTCTTTTTCGAGGAAGAAAATGATTTAATGACTTATGAGGAAGGTGATTTTGCAATAGGCTTTAATGATAAAACTATGGTTTTGGCGTATGGTGGTCTAAAAGGAAAAGGAGCTGAATTGATTGCTGATATTCATCAAACTATGATAGGTGATGGTGAGATTAATGACCGTGTTGAAAGTATTTTGAATACACCAACAGATATTCTTATTGCTTCTAATTTAGAGCAAATGTACGGAACCTCTAATACGTCTTTAGCCAATTTATCTGCAGACAAACAAGATGAGATTCAAAGCTTGGTGAAAAATAGCCATGTTGCTTTTAGTTTAGGGTTTGAAGAAGGTCAATTGATTTCCAAATTTGATATATCTAATGTAAACGAAGAAATGAAATCAACGTTCTTTTTTCAAGAAGAAGCTGATGCGAAAATTAATAAAAACCTCGGACCAGGTGAACCTTCAGTACACATGAATTTGTCCGTTGATTTGAAAAAGATGGAAGAATTGATGCTGACTTTTTCTCCAAAACCAGAGCTTTCTGTTTTTCAAATGTTTGGTAAGCAAGGACAAATGATGGAATCTCTTGTGGGTGAGCATCTGACAGATGCCATAAATGGTAATATCGGATTAATGGTCGGTAAGGAAGCAGTGCCAGATAATATTAATATGCAAAACGTTCCGAAAATGCACATGTATATTGGGCTAGGTAATAAGACTGAAAATATGATGGATTTGTTAGAAACGTATGCAGAAGAAGGAACTGTAAAAGATTTAGGAGATGGATATTATCGCCAAGATCAAGCAATGATGCTGGTACAAGAAAATGCGGTTATTTTACATAGTAATGACACGCTAAAAGAAAATTTTAAAGTGGAAGGTCTTACCAAAACATCAAATATGAAAGAAATTGGGAATCCACCTTTTTCATTTTATGTTGATTTAAAACATTTTGCAGAAAACGATTTACCTGTTTCAGGAGGTAGGTATGATTTGATTCTTGGTTTAGCCGATCATCTGTCATTGACAGGAAATAACGAGGAGTTTGTTCTGAAAATTGTGATGAAAAATAAGGATGTAAACGTTCTTAAACAAATTACAAATGCATTTCAAGAAGACCTAATTAATCAAATGGGTAATGTTTCGTTTTAGTTAACGGATTAATTTATTTTCAAGGTGTCCATATTTATTATGGGCACCTTTTTTTTTGGATATGATTGTTTAAACACGTAAAATTGTTAGCAAAATTATAGCGGGGAGTCAAAAAAAAGTATTATTTTTACCTTACAAACAATCACACAGAGGTGTTCGATTTGTTTGAGGTCGCAAGACCGCCATGTAGCGTTGTTTGAAGCTTAAAATTTTACCTTTAGAACTGTACTTGACTTGTCTATGGCGAGCCTCCCTTCGTCGTTTTACGAAAAGGATAACCCAGAGGATTACAGAAATAAGTCGGAGGTTCTACACATGTCGATCTGAGGCTTTCAGATTTAAGCTACATGGTTTTTTTATTTTATTCCTGTTTATCATAGCAACATCTTTTCATTTTAATTTCATTAATTGTAAAATGATTGTAATTTAGAATTAAATTTGCAATCATGATAACTAATTTCTCAAAAACCAATTCAATTTTCAACCAATTCTTGGCTGAAATTCGAGATGCTAAAATTCAAAAAGACCGATTGAGGTTCAGACGTAATATTGAACGAATAGCCGAAATAATGGCGTACGAATTGTCCAAGACGTTGAAATACTCAGAAAAAGAAATCACCACACCATTAGGCGAAGCTATGATGCATACGTGTGATGATGAAATTGTTTTGGCAACAATTTTACGTGCTGGAGTTCCTATGCATCAAGGGTTACTCAATTACTTTGATCAAGCGGATTCAGCATTTGTGAGTGCATATAGAAATCATTCTTCAAAAGAAGACTTTGAAATCGATGTAGAATATTGTGCATCACCAAGCTTAGACGGGAAAGTACTTATTATTAGTGATCCTATGTTGGCCACAGGTAATTCATTAGCTGCTGTTTACGAGGTGCTTAAAAAATATGGAACGCCTAAACAATTGCATTTAGTTTTTGGAATTGCCACAGAGCAGGGACTAGGTTTTATAGAGAAAAAACTACCAAAATCTACCAAAATATGGGTAGGAGCGGTAGATAATGAACTCACAGCTCAGTCATATATTGTTCCAGGTTTGGGCGATGCAGGAGATTTAGCTTACGGAGAAAAGGTGTAAGTAAAGTAATAGACAAATGTTAACATACTTCAGTTTTGCTTTATTTAGTTCTTGGAAATTTATGTTCACTCCCTTAGCAGGACCTGCTGCTGGATTAAGTTTTTGGGAAACATTTATATCGTGTTGTGTGGGTGGATATTTTTCAGCCTCTATTTTTTACTTTGGAAGTAGTTACTTTATGCAGCTCTCTGTTCAACGAAGGGCAAAAAAACCAAAAAGGCAATAGCGAAAGGTAAGGTTATCCCGAAATACAGAGTCTTTACAAAAACAAACCGACGTATCATTTATTTTAAACAAAAAATAGGTCGTTATTTTACGTATTGGGCTTTTCCTTTGTTCTTATCTATTCCTCTAGGGACGATTATTACCGCAAAGTTTTATAAACATCATAAGCAAACTTTCCCATTCATTATTTTATTCCTTACCTTAGATTGCTTTATTATTACAGGTGGCACTTACTTTGTTAAAGATTTAGTTATATGAATGTTATAAAAGATGTTTTTTTCGATCTGGATCGAACACTTTGGGATTTTGATAGAAACTCTGAAAGCGCTTTGCGAATTATCTTTGATGATTTAAAACTAGAAAATCATGCGTCATCATTTCAGGATTTTTTGAATAATTATAAACAAGTAAATGCCAAGTATTGGAACGATTACGGACAAGGAAAAATTGATAAAATACAATTAAGAAATGGTCGTTTTACAGATACATTAAAGATTTTTAATATTGATGACGAACAATTAGGCCAAGAAATGAACGATCGATATCTCGAAATTTCTCCTTATCAAACACATCTTTTTCCTTCTACCAAAGAGGTACTATCTGAATTAAAAGAGCAAAATTACCGCTTACATATTATTACAAATGGGTTTAAAGAAGTTCAATTCATTAAACTAAAAAATAGTGGAATACTTCATTTTTTTGATGATGTACTATGTAGCGAGGAAGTGGGTAAAGCAAAACCCCATCCATCTGTTTTTCAAGGTGCATTGGCAAGAACTAGAGCTGCAGCAAATCATTCGATTATGATTGGAGATGATTTTAAAGCAGATGTAATTGGTGCAGAAAATGCTGGAATTCGAGGTGTTTTATTTGATCCTAATAAGAAATACCACACCAATACAACTATTGAACGCGTCGAGCATTTAAAGGAAATACCACCTTTGATTTTAGGAATTTGAGTTGTATTTTATCGAAACAAGATAGGTGTTTATAAATTAGCTGATAAGCTGTTATGAAGCAAGAAGTACGCTAAACCAAGCTTACGGGTTCATTTCGACAAAATTTAATACATCATAATGAAGGAAACCAAGGGAGTTAACTCTTCAATAACTACACATTTCTGACCGAAATTTCTCTTACAAACTCCCAAAGTACTACTCCAGCACAAACTGAAACATTTAAACTGTGCTTCGTCCCAAATTGAGGGATTTCCAAAACAACATCTGCAATATCAATGATTTCTTGTTGTACACCATCCACTTCGTTTCCGAAAACCAAAATGTGCTTTTCATCAGATTTTATTTTGATTTCATGTAACATTTGTGTTTTCTCTGCTTGCTCAACAGCATAGACTTTCCATCCTTCTGATTGATATTTCTTTAGCAAATCAACTAAGCTCTCGTGATATTCCCATTCAATTGACTCTGTTGCACCCAACGCTGTCTTTTGAATTTCACGGTGAGGTGGCTGGGCGGTAATTCCCCCAAGAATAATTTTAGAAACATTAAAAGCATCAGCAGTACGGAAAAACGTGCCCACATTGGCTAAACTTCTAATGTTATCAAGTACCACCACAAGTGGAAACTTCTCTTTTTCTTTAAACTCCTCTACTGTTGGGCGATTTAACTCCCATAATTTTAACTTTCTGTTCATAAGTATTGATAATTGGACCTGTTTTTTTTGCTGAAATATCTACTGAAACCAGTATGTTTACGCACTGCAAAATAACATAAACAAATTCATTTTGGCGAAAACAAAGAAAGAAAAAAAATCAAGTGAAACTCCACTGATGAAGCAATATAATCAGATCAAGGCAAAACATCCAACAGCCATGCTTCTTTTTAGAGTTGGAGATTTTTATGAAACCTTTGGAGAAGATGCTGTTAAAGCCTCTAAAATACTTGGAATTATTCTCACTAAAAGAAAAAATGGAACTGCTGCCCATATTGAATTGGCTGGCTTTCCTCATCATTCTTTGCAAACGTATTTGCCAAAATTAGTTCGTGCAGGAGAACGCGTAGCAATTTGCGATCAACTGGAAGACCCGAAAATGACGAAAAAAATCGTTAAGCGTGGTGTCACTGAGGTTGTTACTCCAGGAGTTGCGATGAATGATCAAGTTTTAGAACATAATAAGAATAACTTTTTAGCTTCTGTTTTTTTAGGTAAAAAGGAACATGGTGTGGCTTTTCTTGATATTTCAACAGGGGAGTTTCTTGTAGCCCAAGGAGATACAGAGTATTTGGATAAACTTTTACAAGGTTTTGAACCTAGTGAAGTTTTATATGCACGACAACAAGACCAAAAGTTTAAAGAAATATTTGGCGAACGCTTTTATAGCTTCCGCCAAGAAGACTGGATTTTCACGGAAGATTTTGGACGTGAATCTTTGAATAAACACTTTCAAACTAAGAATTTAAAAGGTTTTGGAGTTGAAGAACTAAGTGCAGGAATTATAGCAGCTGGTTCAATTTTGCAATACATTTCTGAAGCACAACACAAAGATTTAGGGCATATATCAAAAATCAGTAGAATTGAGGAGGATAAGTATGTTTGGTTGGATCGCTTTACAACGCGGAACCTCGAACTTATCAATTCCCCACATGAGAATGGAGCAACTTTATTGTCTGTTCTCGATCAAACGATCACTCCAATGGGTGGACGAATGATGAAAAGATGGATGGTTTTGCCTCTTAAAGATTTAAAAACAATTGAAGCGAGGCAACAAGCGGTGAAAGCTTTAATCGAAAATGAAGAGGTTTCATTTGAGTTGAATCAACGCCTGAGTAATATTTATGATTTAGAACGTTTGGCTTCAAAAATTGCTGTAGGAAAGGTAAATCCTAAAGAGGTTAACCAATTAAAGGGAACATTATTAGAGTTGAAACCAATTCAAAACCTTTTGAAAAGTACCCAAGCTAAAGCGTTGTTGAGCATTGTAGATCGTATTAATCCATGTGAACAATTGATTGCTTTGATTACCGAGCAACTGCATGATGATGCAGCTATCCAAGTTGGAAAAGGAAAAGTCATTGCAGATGGATTTGATGAAGAGTTGGATGAATTACGTAAATTATCTAATTCTGGGCGAACCTTTTTAGAGGAATTGCAACAAAGAGAGTCTGAAAGAACGGGGATTCCTAGTTTAAAAGTGGCTTTTAATAATGTTTTTGGGTACTACCTGGAAGTTAGGAATACCCATAAAGACAAAGTTCCTGAAGATTGGATACGTAAGCAAACTCTTGTAAGTGCAGAAAGATACATTACAGAAGAGCTTAAAGAATACGAACAGAAAATCCTTGGCGCAGAAGAGAAAATTGATCTCATCGAAAGGCGATTGTTTTCAGAATTGGTTCTCGCAATGGCTGATTATATACATCCTATTCAATTTAATGCATTTCTGATTGGGCAATTGGATTGTTTTTTATCTTTTTCAACTGTAGCAAAGCAAAATCAATACAACATGCCAGAGCTTAATGATGGTGTTGCAATTGATATTAAAGAAGGCCGTCATCCTGTGATTGAAAAACAAATGGGTATTGGTGAGGATTATATCCCAAATGATGTTTTTTTAGATAACGATACCCAGCAAATCATTATGATTACCGGACCAAATATGTCGGGTAAAAGTGCTATTTTACGTCAAACAGCCTTGATTTCTTTAATGGCTCAAATGGGAAGTTTTGTTCCCGCAGCCTCAGCAAAATTAGGAATTGTAGACAAAGTATTTACGAGGGTGGGAGCCTCAGATAATATTTCTTCAGGGGAATCAACGTTCATGGTAGAAATGAACGAAACGGCGAGTATCTTAAATAATCTTTCCCGTAGAAGTTTAGTGCTTTTAGATGAAATTGGTCGAGGAACAAGTACGTATGATGGAATATCTATTGCATGGGCAATTGCAGAATACATTCATCAACATCCAAAGGCGCATTGCAAAACACTTTTCGCTACACATTACCATGAGTTAAATGAAATGACGAATAAGTTTCCACGGATAAAGAATTATACCGTATCTGTAAAGGAAGTGGGGACAAAAATTCTGTTTTTACGTAAACTAATTGAAGGGGGAAGTGAACACAGTTTTGGGATTCACGTTGCGAAACTTGCTGGAATGCCAAACCCTGTTGTTGAACGTGCAACAAAAATGTTAAAAGAACTTGAAACGTCGAATCGAGGGAGTGAAAAAGAAAAAGTTAAGGCGGCAGGTGATGCAGATGATATGCAATTGAGTTTTTTCCAATTAGATGATCCTGTTTTAGAAAGTATTCGTGATGAAGTTACCAACATGGATATCGATACACTAACTCCAGTAGAAGCTCTTTTTAAACTTAATGAAATTAAGAAAATGGTAGGAGGGAAGTAATACGAGTATTTGCTCATATTAAGAATTGGAATATTTTTGTAATTACAATATTTACAGATTCTCAAGTAAGTGAACCTTTATTGATTGACCTCTCTATATTTTTGCTTTAAAGATGTATAAAATATCCGGTGTAAATTAGAAGTACAAAGGATGTACAATTAATTGTTTACCGTTAAAGATCAATGCAGGAAATGGTATTTTTATGTGATTAATCACTTTGAAAAGGGTTGATATCCATTTTTTTCAGGACTAAACTGTTCAAAGTCAATATCTAAAGAAAATAGAAATTGCCGTTCCGCATTAAAAGTCTCAATCCCTAATTTACTATCGATGTGGTTATATACGTTGAGATCGCCATGTAGTTTTTTGTCCACACTATAACCAAAACTAAAGCTAAGCCAATTCGGGAAAAAAGAAGATGAGTTTAGAAACTGACTTGGCGTAAATGAAAGCCAATAGGTTTGACCATTGTAATCTTTAAGTAACCTTTCTGGAAAAGAACTACCTAAGACTTCTGGACGATACGATGCATAAGGTGTCAAATGAGCACTGAATTTTAATTTGAATCTTTGTTCTTCCCATACCAAATCTTGCCAAACATACCAAGCTACTCCAAGCGCATTAGCACCAAGGTCTGCCCATGAAAAGCCCCATTCTTCAGAGTAACCATCCAAAATCTCTAATGTGGTTAAATATCCAAATCCAACTGTAGAACCGATGATTAGACGCTGAGACCTATTCATGCCAGACCAATCATAAACAGAAGAGATGTTTTTGGTAATCATATTTCCAGTATAAAAATGGCCTACTTTATCCATTCCTAACCATTGTTTTGAGTCGTCAAAAGTGTGGAATTTATTTGTCCAATTTTCTTTATACCAAATATTTTTCAAGGACACAACGCTGCCTAACCATCCTGCGCCAATTACTCCACTTGTCCATGCCGTTCGTTTTACATTGAAAACGGAATCCTTTTCAAAAAATGTTTGCGCTTGAAGATTCAAAGTCAGGCATGAAAAGAGTATGAGTAATGTTTGTTTCAAAATTTATTAGACTTACCAAAGTTTATTGCTTTAACTGTACTTCAAAATGAAAATCTACGATATCACCAATTTTTGCTGAGGAAGCCATACCATAATCAGTTCTGTTTAGAGAAGCTTTCCCCCAAAGCACCATGATTTTTTCGTTATTTTTTTCTCCAACTCCAACTAATTTTAAAGTAAGGTTTAAAGGCTTAGTTACTCCAAGTAATGTGAAATCTCCCTGAACTTCATATCCATCGTTTTTAGGCTTAAACTGATTGGCTTTAAATATCATTTCGGGATGTTCTTTTTCATTTAAATAATCATTTTCCATTAAGGATTCATCTCGCATTGAGTTGAAGGTGGTAATATTTTTTACAGGCATAACAACCTTTATTTTGGACTTGGAAATGTTTTGTGCCACATTAAAAGTTCCTTTTACTTTTTGAAACTCACCGTTTGTTCTACCTCCTTGTGGTCCCAATTCAAAGAAAATCTTAGAAACCTCTTCATCGATTTTCCATTTACCCAATGCTTGTTCTAAATCTTTTCCATTAGGTTCTTCTAATTGATCATGATAACTTTTGACCGTTGTTTTACTTTTTCCTTTATTATCTTCAATTCCAAGTGCACCTAAATCAATACCCGAGGTTTGTTTAACAGGAGAGAAGATAGGGGCAACTATAAGAATTAAGCCAAAGGAAAATAATTTCAATCCAATTGCATTTGATGTATTTTTAAAACCAGCATATAGCAACCCAACCAAACCTGTTGAAATAAGCAAAGCTGTTAAAGTTAATACACCTCCTAGTCGTTCTAGTTGTGTGTAAGCAAACCCAAGTAACAAAATAATTACTGCAGGAACAAAAAGTGCTTTTAGTGTAAATAATAACTGCCATTTACCCGAACTTCTTTTTGCTAAACGAATAAGAATTTCATATACCATTATATTAAAACCAGCGAAGAAAATACCTTCAAGTACTTCACCATTTGATAAGTTTAAGGCTTCATAGCCTGCATTATTTAAAATGATAAATGCACCAACTATTAAAAATAACGAACCACCCGTTGCCGTGTTAATATTTGTTGAGTTAATCGTTTTGTTTTTGAAAAGAAAAGCAGACGAAAGAAAGAATGTAGCAGCAATTAGAACCCCAGCTTTACCAAGTAAAAAGTTACCGATTGCAGCAATGAGGCCTATAAAAACAAAGCCAAATGCGTTGTATAGTAAATATTGATCTTGAGTTTCCCATTTGATGGGCGAAATTTTATTCACTAACCGTTTAATTAAGCTATTTACTAATGAAATGAGGAGTGGAGTTAAGGAACTTATTGCTGCTATCATTATTAAAACTTTCAGGTCCTCTATAGGGAAATCCATAAAGCTATGTGCGCTCACTTGGGGAAAGAATAAGAAACTAAAAGATAGAATGAGTGGAATAAGTACAAAAATATTATTTGATTTATGCTTTAGTAAGATTCCAAAGGCAAAGCTTATTCCAAGAATTGAAATTAAAATAAAAGCCATCAAGAAATTGGTTTCTTCTGCAACAGAGAAAAAGTCTTTGGCAAGTATTAAAGTAATTAACCCTAAAATGAATGAAGAAATCATTTGAGTAGCGGGTGCTTTTCTTTTTACGCTAGAAAAGGTAGATAAAACTCCTGAAATAATTAAAAATATTGCTGCTATGTATGTCATGTTTTATTTTTTTATAAAATTAATGATATTTTAATTAATAGGATAATACAGTAATAAAGATGATTTGTTTAAAAATAAAAAATCCCGATTCTTTAGAATCGGGATTGTATCTCTATAATGAGGAATGATTATTTTCCATCCATTTTATCTTTAAGCGCTGCAAGTGCATCTAAATCACCTAAAGTTGATTTTTCAGCTCCTTTGTTTACATCTTTAATGGCTTTAGAAGTACCTCCTGACTTACCAGACTTTTTAGTCGTTGGTTTGTCTTCTCCTTCTTCGAAAGTTCTTAAGTGTGAAACAACAATTTTCTTAGCGTCTTTGTTGAATTCGATAACTTTGAAATCAAGTTGTTCTTCTACTTTCGCGTTAGAACCATCTTCTTTACGCATGTGCTTAGCAGGACAAATCCCTTCTACACCGTATGGTAAAGATACGATACCTGATTTATCTTTTTGTTCAACAATTGTTCCTTGGTGTACTGAACCTTCTCCGAAGATTGTTTCAAATACATCCCATGGATTTTCTTCTAATTGTTTGTGACCTAAAGAGATTCTTCTGTTTTCCTGGTCGATTTCAAGAACAACAACTTCCATTTCTTCTCCTACTTTACAGAATTCTGATGGATGTTTAATTTTCTTTTGCCAAGAAAGATCTGAGATGTGAATCAATCCGTCAACACCTTCTTCTAATTCAACGAATACACCGAAGTTAGTGAAGTTACGTACCTTAGCTTTGTGCTTAGACTCAACTGGGTAACGGTTTTGGATTTCTTCCCATGGATCTGGCATCAATTGCTTGATTCCTAATGACATTTTACGCTCTTCACGGTCTAATGTTAAAACAACTGCTTCAACTTCATCTCCTACTGCTAGGAAATCTTGCGCAGTTCTTAAATGTTGTGACCAACTCATTTCAGAAACGTGAATTAATCCTTCAACACCAGGTGCGATTTCAACAAATGCACCATAATCAGCAAGTACAACTACTTTACCTTTTACTTTGTCTCCAACATTCATGTTTTCATCCAACGCATCCCAAGGGTGAGCTTGCAATTGTTTTAATCCAAGTGCAATACGTTTTTTGTCGTCATCAAAATCAAGAATAACTACATTTAATTTTTGATCAAGCTCTACAATTTCTTCTGGGTGGTTTACACGTCCCCAAGAAAGATCTGTAATGTGAACTAAACCATCAACACCACCAAGGTCAATAAACACACCATAAGAAGTGATGTTTTTAACTGTACCTTCAAGAACCTGTCCTTTTTCAAGACCAGAAATAATTTGTTTTTTCTGCTCTTCAAGTTCAGCTTCAATAAGTGCTTTGTGAGAAACAACAACGTTTCTAAATTCTTGGTTAATTTTAACAACACGGAATTCCATGTCTTTACCAACATACATGTCGTAGTCACGAATTGGTTTTACATCGATTTGAGAACCTGGCAAGAATGCCTCAATTCCAAATACATCAACGATTAAACCACCTTTAGTTCTACATTTAACATGTCCAGTAATTACTTCTCCAGTTTTAAGTACTTCGTTAACACGATCCCAAGCATGGTGCATACGTGCTGTTTTATGAGAAACAACAAGCTGACCATTACGGTCTTCTTGTGACTCAACAAAAACAACAACTTCATCACCTATCTCAAGGTTGTCTTTATAACGAAATTCATTAATTGCAATAACTCCTTCAGATTTGTAACCAATGTTTACAACCACTTCACGGTCTGTAATCGCTACTACTTTTCCAAGGATTACCTCCTTTTCATTGATAGAAGTTAAAGTTGCTTCATACGTATCAGCGTATTCAGCGTGTTCTGCTTGACTGTATCCTTCGTTTGCTAACGCTTCCCAGTCAAATTCAGGATTTCCCTGATCGATAATTTTGTTTTCAGCCATATTGGCAATAATTTAATTGTATTTCAAGTAATCTTAAAAACCTGAAAGATGTTTATATTAAAATCGTCTGTATTAAGATTGACGATGCCCAATTTTCTCTAAATTGGAGTGCAAAGGTAAACTTATTTTATTTGAATGGCAAAAGACATTGATAAAAATTTAATTACTTCTTGAAAATGAAGTGTTTTATTCAATTTTGAAAGGCCTATCCTACAATGTATTTTTTACTTAAACTACATTTTATTGAAGTATTCGCTAAATCACGAAACGGATAATTTTTATAAGGAGTATATTTGTGTTTACTAGGTGTAGTTCCTAATGGTTTAATGGCTTGTTTACAATGAAACAATTAATATTCTAAAATATAGTCAGTGGTTTCAAAAGGTACATTCAAAACACTGTCATAGCCGTAAGACTCACTTCCATTTACCCACCAGTAAAACTTCATATATGTATCGCCAGTATTTGCACATTTGAAGATAGTATCGACTTTACCTGTGTAAAAACTTTCTCCGTCTGGACAGCATTCAGAACAGTCTGTTTTGCCATTAACCTTCTGAATTTTTAATACATCTTGATCATTATTTGGCGGTTGATTTTTAATTATAAAACGAGTGAAAGATTTTGCTTCTAAGGTTGGATTGGTAACGTTTTCCTCATCTGCTGTTAAATCATCAAAAAAATATGTTTTTGAATGCTTGAAGTAATTTTCTTTGGTAAAAACAATTATCAATTTTTCAAACTTACTCCTGTCAATGTTAATTGAATACTTTCCTGCTCCATCTGTTTGTGTAGTTCCTTTTAGTGACTCAATGTTTTTACCTATTTCAATCGTGTAAACTTCAACATTAACATTTGATAAGCCTTGATTAGAAATAGATGAGGATACATACCCTGTTAAATTAAATTCTAATTCCTTTTTCTTACAAGAAAATAAAGCCAAAACAGACAAAGTAAGAGCGAAGTATATAATTTTCATAGTTGTTGATTTTAAATCAAATATACAGAAATCAGAGAATTAGTCCTAGTGTTGAATGGAAAATAATGACGAAATAGGAACTTGTTTTACTGAACGGGAGAATATTGAGAAAGACTGAGTGTGGTGATGCTGTTATTACATTCTAGGTGTTCAGCATTAAAACTTGTCAAATCGATAATTTGAATGTTTTTATTTTCTAAAATATTTAATAATGTCGTATCCTTAAAATCACCTAACTGAAAATATTTAAGACGTCCATTATTAAAATCTCTTTCTGCAAGTTTTGTGGCATTATGACAGGTTTTTATAGTGAGATATCCTTTGTAAGGTGAGTTTAATATTTCGTATTTAAGGATACTAATTTGAGTGGAGATTATTCCAATCATAAATGCAAATAAAGAAGCTATAATTACTAGTTTCTTTCGTATTTGGTTCCATAAAATGTAAATGGTAAGAGTCAACAGAGATAATCCTTATCCTAGTTTAACTATGTTGTAAACTCCAAATATTGGCTGCCAATAGAATTCTACAATAGTCAAAACTCCAATTAAACCATAAAGAACTTCTTTTCTAATTTTCATATTCTTAAAAGAGCATCTGCTTTTACTCAAACATTCTTACATATTAATTGTGTCATTTCATCCAAAGCGTTTGGTTTAATCCATTGCGCATCTTCAATTTTTCTAAACCAAGTGAGTTGTCTTTTGGCGTATCTTCGTGTGTTTTGTTTTACTAGTTCTATTGCTTTTTCGTAAGAGATGTTATAATCTAAATACTCAAATATTTCTTTGTAGCCAACGGTGTTTAATGGTTGTAGTTTTTGGTGTTTTTTATTTGCTCTCACTTCATCTATTAATCCATTTTCAATCATTAAATCTACGCGATGATTAATTCTTTCGTATAAAACCTCTCTTGGATGATCTAACACGTAAAAGTCAGTGGGAAAGCGTGGGGTTTTCTTTTTTTGATTCCTTAATTGAGAGTAGGGAGTACCAGTAATTTCGAAGACTTCTAATGCCCTGATAATTCTAACTGGATTTTGAATGTCTGAGTTTTGAAAATATTCAAGATCTACTTTCTTGAGTTCTTCTTGAAGGTATTCAATACCATAGTGTTCTAATTTATCATTCCAAAATGCTCTGATTTTTGGATCGTGTGGCAATTGATCTGTCCCGTAAATTAATGCGTTGATGAACATTCCAGAGCCTCCAACAATTACAATGAATTCATTGGTTTTAAATAATTCATTGACCTTTGCCAAGGCCTCTTTTTCAAATTGTCCTGCGGTTAAGGGGGTGTGAATAGAGTGGGAGTCTACAAAATAATGCGGAACGCCTTGCATTTCTTCTTTTGTAGGCTTTGCAGTTCCTATGGAAAGTTCTTTGTAAAATTGTCTGCTATCAGCTGAAATTATAGGTGCTTTCAGTTGTTTTGCAACAGCCACAGCAAGGGATGTTTTTCCGCTCGCTGTGGGGCCTGCTATTACAATCAATTTCTTCATTTTACTTACAGGTTCTACCAGATTTTAGAAATCTCTTTTTCGTTTTTACGCATTGGGTCGCCCTCTTTTACGTTAAAAGCTTTAAAGAATTCCGGAGAATTCATCAACGGTCCATTCACACGGTATTTCCCTGGACTGTGTGGATCTGTAGCTATTCGTTTTTTTAATTCAGCATCTGTGTAATTGATTTTCCAAAGTTGAGCGTAAGCAATAAAAAATCTTTGCGAAGGTGTATAACCGTTAATCATTTTGTTGGATTTGTATTCCTCTGTCATTTTGTAAGCATGATAGGCCATCGTTATTCCACCTAAATCAGCAATATTTTCCCCCATTGTTAATTCAGGGTTAACACAATGACCGTCAATAGGACAGAAGTCCGCAAATGTTTTTCCTAATCTTGCTGTTCTATTTTCAAAGTTTTCTCTATCTTCTTCTGACCACCAATTTGTGAATGAGCCATCTGCTGCAAATTTACTTCCCATGTCATCAAAACCATGCGTAAATTCATGACCGATTACCATCCCGATACCACCATAATTTACTGCATCTTCTGCATCAACATCGAAAAAAGGAGGTTGCATAATTCCAGCAGGAAATGCAATTTCATTTAAAAGTGGGTGATAATAAGCATTTACCATGTGCGCCGGCATTCCCCATTCATTTTTATTCACTTTTTTGGTTAATTTCGACATATTGTCCATATACGAAAAGTGATTGCATGCATCGATATTGCTGATGTAGTTATCTGGAGATATTGATAATGCGCTGAGGTCTTTCCATTCATCGGGATATCCTAACTTTCGACCAATTGCGTTTAGTTTTTTCAAAGCTTCTGCTTTTGTTCGGTCAGTCATCCACTCAAGATTATTCAGTCGTTGTTCATAAACGGTTAACAAATGATCAACCATTGTATTTACCTTTTCTTTGGCTTCTTCAGAGAAATGACGTGCTACAAATTCTTTTGCTAGAGCTGTCTTCACGGCTTTATTCGTCATTTCTTCAATTGCTTGTTCATTTATAGGTTTCATTTCCTTTTTACCAGACAAAGTTTTTCCGTAAAAGTCAAAATGAAAATTAACAAGATCAGTGTTTAGATACGATGAATAATGATTGATGTATTTCCAAGTGATGTAGTTTTTAATATTTTCGAAATTACTTTCATTTATGATGGTTTTTAGTGCGTTAAGGTACTTTGGTTGTCCAAGGATTAAAGAATCTACCTCATCATTTCCAAAAGTGTTGATGTATTTTTGTAAATCTAAAAAAGAAGAATATTGATGAGCGTTAGAAATGGAGATAGGATTATAGGTGTTTTCAGGCACCCTAAGTTCCGCTGGTTTCATCATATTTTTGGCCATTTCTTTTTCTAAAGAATAAGTGGAATGTGCCTTTTTCTCGGGATTTTTATAACCGAAATAGTCAAATACTTTTGTCATGAAATCGATGTAAGCATTTTGAATTTCTTTTTTGCTTTCATCCATGTAGTATTCACGGTTCGGCATTCCAAGACCTCCTTGCGAAAGATTAAGCACATGATTTTCTACATTTTTTAAATCTTGACCTACATAAAGACTGTAAAATCCTGTTATTCCTTTGGATTTCATGTCAAACAAAACTTTAGGTAGATCCTTGAACTCCTGTAGTTTGTTAATATCTTGCTTAATGTTTTGCATTTCTTCATCGCAATTTTTCTTACGAGCGACTTTATTTTTCATGGCAGCATAATAATCACCAATAATTTGCATATCGCTTCCTTTTTCTGCCTCTTTCTCTATTGCCTCATCTAGGATGGTAGTAAGTTTCTCTTTGTTTATTTTATCTAACTCATTGAAGCTCCCCCATCTAGATTCTGAAGCTGGAACAGGATTGTTTTTTATCCAAGTTCCATTTGCAAATTGAAAAAAATCTTTTGTTGGTGAAGTTGTTGTATCCATGTAGGAAACATTGATCGTATATTTAGAGTTATTGTTCTCAGCGTCTTGCTTTTCTTTGTTGCTATTACATGAGAATAGTGAAGCACTAATGGCAATTAATGCAAGGGTATTAATTTTAAAATTCATTTTATTTTTTCTATTATGGTTTGTAAATCATTTCAACGTGCGGAATGTTGTCTTCAAGGTATTCTTTTCCTGTTGATACGAATTTGTGTTTTTTATAAAAGTTTTCCAAATGCTTTTGTGCTGACAGTCTGATTGGATATTTACCAATTACGGTTCTAACATAATCCATTGCTTTTTCTATCATTTCGTCACCGAATTGTTTCTCTCTTTCACTTTTGTCGAGAACAATTCTTCCAAAAGAGATTTCTTCATAGGAAACACCACGTGGTAAAATACGCATGGTGCCCACAATGTTTCCCTTTTTATTTCTTGCAACAAGATGAAAAGCGACTTGATCTTTGTGGTCTAACTCTTGATAGGGGCAATTTTGTTCCACAACAAATACTTTTACTCTTAAAGCGAGTAAATCATAAAGTTCGTAAATATCTAAATCTTCGAAATGTTTAAATTGCCAGCTCAACATTATTGAAGGAATTAAGTTTGAATAACGCCAACGTTATAGTCTCTTTCCGCTGGCTTTAGATTTGCCGCTTCAATTCCTAAAGCAATAATGTTTCTAGTTTCAGCAGGATCTATGATTGCATCAACCCAGATTCTTGACGCAGCATAGTATGGACTAATTTGTTCGTCGTAGCGGTTTTTGATTTTATCATACATTTCTTTTTCCTTTTTCTCAGTAATCTTTTCACCTTTTGCTTTTAAAGAAGCTACTTCAATCTGTAAAAGTGTTTTTGCTGCTGAAGCTCCACTCATAACGGCGAGTTCGGCAGTAGGCCATGCGAGCATTAATCTTGGATCGTAGGCTTTTCCACACATTGCATAATTACCTGCTCCATAAGAGTTACCCATTACGACAGTAAATTTAGGTACAACTGAATTAGCCATGGCACTTACCATTTTAGCACCGTCTTTAATGATTCCTCCATGTTCACTTTTCGAACCTACCATAAATCCTGAAACGTCTTGAAGAAACACAAGCGGAATATTTTTTTGATTACAATTCATTATGAATCGCGCAGCTTTATCAGCCGAATCCGAATATATAACACCTCCGAACTGCATTTCTCCTTTGCCTGTTTTGGTTAGCACTCTTTGATTGGCAACAATTCCAACACTCCAACCTTGTATTCTTGCATAACCTGTTACTATAGTCTGACCGTATTCTTTTTTGTATTCCGTGAATTTTGAATCGTCAACCATACATTTGATGATTTCTTTAACATCATAAGGTTTAGTTCTGTCTTTGGGAAGAATTCCGTAGATATTTTCGGGCTTAACCTTTGGTTCAATCGCTTCTTTTTTATCAAAACCAGCAGATTCTGGCGCACCAATTTGATCCATAAGCTCACGAATTGTTTCTAAACATTCTTCATCTGTTTCTGACTTATAATCACAAACACCAGATATTTCGGTATGGGTAGATGCACCTCCTAAAGTTTCGTTGTCTATACTTTCACCAATTGCAGCTTTCACCAAATATGAACCTGCTAAGAAAATCGTTCCTGTTTTATTAACAATTAAACTTTCGTCTGACATGATCGGTAAATATGCACCTCCAGCAACACAACTTCCCATTACTGCAGCAATTTGAGTTATTCCCTTTGAGCTCATCACTGCATTATTTCTAAAAATACGACCGAAATGTTCTTTATCAGGAAAGATTTCATCCTGCATCGGTAAGAATACTCCTGCGGAGTCAACTAAGTAAATAATAGGAAGGTTGTTTTCCATTGCAATTTCTTGTGCTCTAAGATTTTTTTTGCCTGTTATGGGAAACCAAGCTCCGGCTTTTACAGTTGCGTCATTGGCTACAACAATACATTGTTTGCCTGATACATAGCCGATCTTTATCACAACACCTCCTGAAGGACACCCTCCGTATTCTTCGTACATTCCTTTTCCTGCAAATGCTGCAACCTCGAAGCGTGGAGTGTCTTTGTCAAGTAATAATTCAATTCTTTCTCTGGCCGTAAGTTTACCTTTTTTATGATGTTTTTCTATTTTGGCTTTTCCACCACCTTCATAAATCTTAGCTAATTCACGTTCAAGCTGTGATATCTTTAGACGCATAGCGTCATCATTTTTGTTAAATTCTAATTCTTTTTTTGAGATCGCCATAATTGTAATTTGTTGTGCGTTAAAAATAATCGAAATCGTTGATTTTATAGGATGATTTTGAGAAAATTATTTTGAATGGTATTTGAAAGTATATTAAAACTGGTTAACTATTTCACCAAACCAATCAGAATATCACCATAGGTGTTGTAAAAACGATCGAATCTTCTTAATGTATCAATCAAAAAGTCATAAGCCTTTTGATGATCTTCTTTATGATAAATATTAATGTCTTCTTTTATCCAAGAAATTCTAGATATAGGTTGATTTGAAAGGTTAAATTGAATTTTCTCCCATTCCCCATAAGTTCCCATTTCTGTCTCAAGTACTTTCTTTAATTCAATCATTTGCTCCCAGATGATGTCTCGAATTCCTTCATCTTTGTCTTGTATTTCAATCGAAAAACGAGCACATGTTTTATCAACAGTGAGACGAATGTAAAGGGGTTTTAAACGTGTTGGATAATTTACCCAATTGATTTTATTTCCGTTTTCACCTTTAAAAATCCCGGCTTGTTCTTTGAATCGAGTCCAAAATACTTGATTCATTAATTTTCGTTCTTCTTTAGATAACATGATTTAATGATTCAACCAATAAATAAAACGACCCCAAATAGAGGTGGGCTTCTCTTTTTTTGTTGCCGATTCTATTTCTTTGATTTTGGAGTTTTTCTTTTTTGATTTCTTTTTAGATTTGACATGGGCCTTTTTATTCCGCTCTTGAATCATTTGCTCATATCGTTCTTTTCCCTTTTTCTTTTTAAGCTCTTTTTGTTTTTCAAGTGCTAACTTTTGTTCTTTTTCAGATTTCTCTTTCGTTAGGCCTGTGGTATTTTTTCGTTTTTTACTCGACTTACCTTTATGTTTAGTTCTTTTCTTATGATTAGAATGTTTTTCTTGAGGTGATTTCGACAAAGAGGTAGAATTATCTTGAGCATCCTCCATCGTTTCTTTAACAGTTTCTTCTTCTTTTTCTTTTTCTGCGGTTGTTTCTTCGGGTTTTGATTTGGGTTTTGGCAAATCCACTTTACCAACAACTTTTACACCTTTTATTTCCGCTTTTGGAGCTTTAATAACACCATCCTCAATGTTTAGACCGTCCAAGTTGTCTTCAGTATTTTCTTCTGCTTCAACCTCTGTTGATGCGCTATTGTTTGCTGCTATTTCAATTTTAGCTTCTTCTTCAACTTTATTCGTTTCTTTGTTTTTTGTTTCTTCATTTATAGCGTGTTCATGAGATGTTGGTGCTTCTTTGTTTTCATTATTGAAGTGAATAAGTATTTGTTCAACATTTTCATCGGGAATTTTTGTGTTTGGAGCGTTTGTAATCTCTACTCCTAACTCATTCTTCAGGTAGTGAACCACTTTTGTTGGTTTTACATTTAATTTCCTAGAAATTTGGGCAAGTCTCATAATATCAAAATAAGTTTCTACAAAGATAATTGAATGAAAGGAAAAACTTTTAAAATGTTAAAATTACTATCTTTTAATGTGTTTTTCTTTGGGCGAATAATCTGTTTCTTTAGCGTTTAAAACATTTTTACTTTTGAAATACCATCTATATAATAGTAGTTGAATAGATTGTTTATTGTAATCGTATTTAAATTCTGAGTTTTTTAGTTCATTTATATATTGTTCAAAGATGAAATGTATTGAAAGATCTTCTTTTTTTTCAATTTCATTCTTTATGGTCATGCTAATTTTGTGAAATTTAGTTTTTACTATTTCGACGGAATCAATGGCAAATGTTTCTTTGACACACGCTATAATGTTACTGGGATTTGCGTAAAGCAAAACTTCATTGAAATTATTTTTCTCAAGTGGTGGATTGAAGTAACTGTTTTTTTGAAGTGATTTTAATAGTTTTTTATAAGACTTTCCTGTCGTGTCTTTTAAATGACCTTCTTTCACTAGGTGATGTTCAAAATCATTTAATAAAGCTGTTATTTCTACATCAAAATTGAGGTAATAATCCTCAAAACAGATTTTTAAAAATGAGTTAATCTCTTGCTTACTTAAGGTGTTTTCGTTTTTGCATCCTATAAGAAAGAGAGATGTTATTAATGCTGTATATAAGATTTTTCTCATACTTTTTTTAAAATTCAAAGTGTCCAAAATAATAAAAAAATAATATGAATTTTCACTGTTAATTTCATTAATCCACGTTCTGTCTCAATTTCTTGTTAAATTAAGGGGGCTTAACTTTATTTAAAATCTACTTTCCGTTTGCTTAATTATGTTAATGTAGAACTAAATGAAAGATTAGATTTTCGGTTTTGTAAGTTTCATGCTTTGTGTTTTGCTTAAATACAAGTGAATCAATAGACTACCATTTTATTTGTTTTAATTCCATTTTATGGCAACTAAATGAATTTTGAGACGTTTAAAAAATGTTAATATCACGCACTATGAAAAATTCTGCATTACTTATTGTTTTAATTTTATTTTTTTCATTTTTTGAGTTAAACGCTCAAAACTGTCCAAGTTACGCTTCGACATCTTCGTCTAGTGGTGAAGCTTGCGGAAATCAAGATTATTCCTTTTCAGTTGACAATACCTCTTGTAATGGCGAAGTTTATTTCGATGTTGTTGGAAATTACGGTTCTTATGGAAGCGAAATAACATGGGAAGTAGTTAGTAATACTTCAGGGGCAATTGTAGCAAGTGGAGGACCAGGTGTAAGTAACGGAGCGATTAATACAACTATTGGACCATTAGATCCAAATGTTCATGGAAATGTTTTTGATTTAAAGGTGTATGACTCCTATGGGGATGGCTTCTCTGGCGGTGGTTTCATACAAACCCAACAAGGGGGAATTGTTTTAGCAGATATAAATGGCGATTTTGGAGCGGAAAGTCATATAATTTTTAATGCAAATATAGTGATAAGTTCAGCTACCATTACAGTTACAACACCTTCCGGACCAGTAACAGCAGTAGCCAATAATTGTAATGATTTTATTGTGCAAGTTCCTCTATCAAATGCTAATTTTTGTACGCCTATTAATGTTAATCTTCCTTGGACGATTACTTGTGATGTTTCTGGAACAACAATCTCTAGTGGTACACATGCCGTTACAGTAAACCCTCAAGTGCCTACAGATGTTAGTGACTTGGTAGATATTACTTGGAACACGACTTCATGTTCATGGGAGGTATCACCAGAAAATGATTGTGATCTTTTAGATATTGGAAATATCTTTACGATTTCTCCTGATCCAGCAGGTTTAAGCACCGGCGCTTGTGGAAATGGTAATGAAAACTTCACGGTTGATTATTTAGGTGTCTCAGGTGCTCCAAATTGTTGTGAAACTGCTGGGCCTTTGGTGAATGAAACTTATGATCAATCTTTAACATCCTCTGATGCTGTGGTTGCAAGTTCACCATTTGGAGGAACTAATAACTCTGCTTTAATTACTATACCACCAAATAACTCAGGTGGAAATGCTACTTCGTTAGATTTGTGTGTAGATGTTAGCGGTTTTTGTTTTGATCCTCCAAGTACAGAAACAGATCAATCATTTTATGTGATTATATTTATAGATGGTAATCAGGTATACATGAGTCCACAACTTACAGGTAATTCTCATAATGTTTGTATTAATCTCTTAGATGTACCAGGAGGGTATACACAGTCTAGTACAGTTGAGGTTTATGTATTGCCGAATATTTTTAGTGTCCCTGGTTTTTGGCCCTGGGACCCTACTATTTATACAACTTTTGCACCTAACAAAACATGTTCAAATTTAGCTGATGGAGAATGGACAGCTGATTTTACCACCACAATTGATGTCGTTTTTGATCAAATGGTTGGTTCTCCGGTTGCTTGTTCATTTTCTCTAAATGCTCCATATACTTGTTGTGACCCAACTCCACCCACAGCATCTAATCCTGCAGCTATAAATATTGATTGTAATAACAATATACCTGCTCCAGACCCATCAGTAGTGACAGGTGCGACGAGTGTTTGTGGTACGCCTCCTACAATAACGTTTGTTTCTGACGTTTCTGATGGTAATGTGTGTCAAGGTGAACAAATAACAAGAACCTATCGGGTAGAAGATGATTGTGGAGGTCATGTGAATGTGACACAATTAATAAATGTAGATGCAACTAATCCTACATTTACTTTAACTGCAAACGATCCTACTATTTGTGGAGGAACAGATGGAGAGATTATTATAGATGGTCTTGATCCAAATACAACCTTCAACCTTACTTATATTCAAAATGGAACCGTTATGGGGCCAACAAGTATAACAACAAATGTTTCGGGTCAATATACTATTGCTGGCTTACCAGAAGGAAGTTACACTGATTTCTTAATTAGTTTATCAACTTGTTCAAGTTGTGTTGGGTCGGATGTTGCTGGAATTTCTTTAAATTCTGGTGCAGCTGCAACAATTGATGCTGGAAGTGATCAAACAGTTTGTGTTGGGTCTACAGTGGTTTTAACAGCTTTTAATCCGGATGGAGCTACAATTTCTTGGAACAATGGTGTGACAGATGGTGTTGCATTTACTCCACCAACTGGTACAACTACATATACCGTTACTGCAGATTTATCTGGATGTACTTCAACGGACGTGGTGGTGGTTACTGTTAATCCTCTTCCAAGTCCAACAATTAATCCGATTGCGGATCAATGTGAAAATGAAACTACCGTTACTTTATCCGGAAATCCATCAGGAGGAACTTTTTCGGGTACAGCTGTTTCAGGAACGAACTTTGATCCATCGTTGGCAGGGATAGGTAATCATACCTTAACTTATGATTATACAGATGCAAACGGATGTTCAAATTCCGTAACAACAATTGTAAACGTTGTCGCTGGTCCTAGTTTTACATTGACTTCTAACGATCCAACTTCATGTCTGACGACCGATGGCTCAATTACTATAGAAGGTTTGCAGGCCAGCACTACTTATGAAGTGAGTTATCAAGATGCCTCTGGAAATGTTATTGGACCTGTTAATCTGACAAGCGATGCTACTGGAAATGTCATAATTTCAAACTTGGGTCATGGAGATTATTTAAATTTTGAAGTTGTTTTAGATGGATGTTCAACTACGGATAATACAACCATAACTTTAGATGTACTTGGCGTACCCAATATAGATGCTGGTCCAGATGTGGAGGTTTGTGAAGGTGAGACGGTTATATTGGTCGCTGATAATCCTGATGGGGCAACGATCTCATGGGATAATGCTATTACAGATGGTGTTGCTTTTACACCAGTAGTAGGTACAACTGAATACACTGTTACAGGAGACTTGTTAGGATGTGTTGCAACAGATGTTGTTCGTGTTACTGTAGTTAGTAATCCAATTGTTGATGCAGGAGTCGATATAGATGTGTGTGAAGGCCAACAAGTAACACTTTCAGCTAGTGGTGCAGATACTTATACATGGAATAACGGAGTGGTAGACGGACAACCATTTTCACCATCACTAGGTACAACCACATACGAAGTTGTAGGGGTGACGAGTGAAGGGTGTGAAGGCACTGATCAGGTTGATGTAAATGTCGCGACAGGACCAGATGTATCCTTTATTTCAGATGTTGATAAAGGATGTGCTCCATTAACGGTTAATCTCACGAATACTTCTACGACCAATGGGGATTGTGTTTACACTTTTAGCGACGGAACAGTTATCAACGGCTGTAATCCAGTTCATGTTTTTGAAAATGCGGGTTGCATGGATGTAACCTTAACGATTACGGATAATCAAGGCTGTGAAGGATCTTTTACCGCCATCGATTTTATCTGTGTAGATGAAATTCCAAAAGCAAGCTTTATTGCAAATCCAATGGTAATTGGAGGATTAACAAATGAGGTTGACTTTTTAAATAACTCGACAGGAGGAGATACTTATCAATGGATTTTTGGAGATAGTACAATAAGTACAGATGTAAATCCAAGTCATGAATATGACGTTGAGGAGGAATTTTATGAAGTTACTTTAATAGCAGAAAGTAGTGCTGGTTGTATGGATACTACTTTTTTGATCATAGAGGTTGAGGAAGAGTTGATCTACTATATACCAAATACCTTTACACCAGATGGTAATAATGTTAATCAGGTATTTAAACCTATTTTCACTTCTGGTTTTGACCCAATGGATTATCATTTTACTGTTTTTAATAGATGGGGAGAGATTGTTTTTGAAAGTTATAACGTTGATTTTGGATGGGATGGAACTTATGGCTATGATGGACATGGTGTCGTTAAAGATGGTACCTATATCTATAAAATAGACTTTAAACGAAGCAATAATGATAAACGTCAAGAAATTTCTGGGCATGTAAATGTCATTAAATAAAACATGAATTCATTTTACCAAGATTTCTTTCTTTATTATTTACTTCTTTTTTAATCATTTAATTACTAAATATGCATGTAATCAAAAAATAAATAAAGAATGAAAATTTATAGTGCAGTTGCTTTTCTTTTGGTTTTTTGCTTTTTAAGCTGTGAAACTGAAGTTAATACAGATGATAAAATGACAAATAAAGATGTTGGATCGAAAGATTTATCGAGTAATCCTTTGCTTCAGAAGAGTACACTACCCTATGGAGCACCAGATTTTTCTAAAATACGCAATCAGCATTTCGAGCCAGCCATTATGGAAGGAATTCGAATTAAACGTGAAAGACTGAAAGAAATTGTAGAAAGTGAAGAAGCACCTACTTTTGAAAATACAATCGTTGCTTTGGAAAAAAGTGGACATCAATTGAGTAAAGTGACCAATGTTTTTTCAGCTCTAACTGGAGCCCACACCAATGATACACTTCAAGATTTGAATCAAAAATTGGCTCCTCAACTATCAGAATTAAATGATGAGGTTTATTTGAATGAGAAGCTTTTTGAACGTATTCAAGAATTAAACAACAAAAAAGATGAATTGGGTCTTGATGCCGAATCGAAAAAGTTGTTGGAGGAATATCACAAGAAATTTGTGATTGCCGGAGCGGAACTGAAGAGTGAAGATAAAGAAAAACTTAAAGCAATCAATTCTAAATTAGCCTCTCTTTCTGCTGAATTTGGAAAAACACTTTTGGCTGCAACAAACGAAGGCGCTTTAATTATTGAAGACAAGGCAAAATTGAAAGGATTGAGTGAATCTACTTTGGCTTCTTTAAAAACAGATGACGGAAACTATCGAATTCCAATTCAAAACACAACGCAACAGCCAACCTTAGCTTCTCTAGATAATAGAGATACGCGTAAAATGGTTTTTGAAAATGCTTGGATGCGCGCAGACGGTTCTGAAAATGATACAAAAGATTTAGTGATTGAGATTGCACATAAAAGAGCAGAGAAAGCTAAATTATTAGGATTTGATACTTACGCCGATTGGAGTTTGCAAACAACCATGATTCAGAACAAAGAAAATGTTCGAGAATTTTTTGATGGATTAATTCCAGCAGGCGTGGTTAAAGCACAAAAAGAATCAGAAATGATTGAAGAAATGATGCACAGTGAAGGTCAAGAAGGTCAGCTCGAACCTTGGGATTGGAATTATTATGCAGAAATGGTGCGTAAAGCAAAATACGACTTGGATGAGGATGAAATTAAACCGTATTTTGAAATGATGTCTGTTTTAGAAAATGGAGTTTTCTACGCAGCTGAAAAATTATATGGAATTACCTACAAAAAGCGTGAAGATATTCCTGTTTATCACGACGATGTGTTGGTGTATGAATTATTCGAAGAGGACGGATCTCAGTTAGGTCTATTTTATGCCGATTTCTATTCTAGAGAAAGCAAAAGAGGAGGAGCTTGGATGAGTAACTTTGTGGATCAATCGCATTTGTATGACACAAGACCAGTGATTTACAATGTGTGTAATTACCCAAAACCAGCAGAAGGAGAACCCACATTGTTGAGTTTTGATAATGCAATTACCATGTTCCATGAATTCGGACATGCGCTTCACGGTTTCTTTGCAGATCAAAAATATCCGACTTTATCAGGTACGAATGTAGCGAGAGATTTTGTTGAGTTTCCATCTCAGTTTAATGAAAACTGGGCAACGCATCCAGATATTTTAAAGAATTATGCTAAGCATTACGAAACGGGAGAAGTGATTCCAAGCGCTTTGTTAGACAAAATCAAAGCCGCTGGAACATTTAATCAAGGTTATGGAATTACTGAAAATTTAGCTGCTTCAAATTTAGATTTCGAATGGCACACAATTTCTGCCAATCAAGAAATAAAAGATGCGAATCAATTTGAGAAAGACGCTTTAAATAAACATGGCTTAGACAAAGTACATGCGGTAAAGCCTCGTTATAGGTCAACCTACTTTTCTCACATTTTTGCAGGAGGATATGGCGCTGGATATTATTCTTACCTATGGACAGAAATGTTGCACCACGACGCTTATGTTTGGTTTGAAAACAACGGCGGACTCACAAGAGAAAATGGTCAGCGTTTTAGAGACATGGTGCTTTCAGTTGGAAATACCTTGGAGTATGATGCGCTTTACAAAGATTGGAGCGGAAGAGATCCTCAGATTGCACCTATGATTAAGGCTAGAGGGCTTGAGTAATTATGAGTTATGAACGATGATTGACGGTAATTATGAGTTATGAACGATGAATTATGAATGCGGTTGGGTGTGGTTTTAATTGTGAACCATGAATGATGAATTCGCGTGGATTTTATTCATTTTTCTGATTTAGAGCTTAATTGATAAGCAGTGTTTGACAAGTTGAGAAATAGCTTGTCAAATGCTGCTTTTATATATAAATGTCATTCTGAATTTCTCTTTTCAATTGGTTGGAAATAAAAATTCAGAATGACATTAAAAATAAACTGGTATAATTGCAAGGAATCAGTTTTTGAAATGTATCAAAGGAAATCCTATGAACAAGTATTTGTTTTATTTTACATCAATTACGAATTCACTTCTTGGTATTCTAACTTTTTTCATTGGTTTTACCCAATCTCTTGATTCATCTGCATAGCCAACATACATAACCGAAACACTTTTTAATCCATGTTTTCCGAGTTCAAGTACTTCGTCTACCAATTGATTATTAATTCCTTCGGCTGGACAAGAATCAACTCTTAATTCAGCTGCCTCTGCCAAAGCCAAACCTAAACCAATATAAGATTGTCGGGCGGTATGTGCAAAATTGTATTCTGCAGGTTGATTCAAATACATTTCCTTAAGTTTATCAGTATAAGAATCAAATCGACCTTTTGGTAAATCTCTTTCTTCAGTTGTGAAATCATATACTTTGTCAATTCTCTCGGCTGTATAATTATCCCAAGCTGCAAACACTAATACATTTGAACATTCTTTCATGGAGTCAGGATTCAATGCTCCTGTGACCAACTTTTCTTTTGTCTCTTGATCAGAAACATTAATAATTCTAAATGGCTGTAATCCTGAGGATGTTGGAGCTAATCTAGCCGCTTCAATTATTTTTTCAATGTTTTCTTCACTGACTTTTTTATCTGGATTAAAGGCTTTTACTGCGTGTCTCCAATTTAAATCTTCAATTAATGACATAATTTTGTTTATTTATTTGTTGTATTTAGTTTAACTTCAATATTACCTCTCGTTGCATTTGAATATGGACAAACTTGGTGTGCTTGTGCTGTTAGTTCTTCAGCTTCTTCGAGTGAAACATCAGGAATGTTTACATCCAATTCTACGGCAAGACCAAATCCACCATTTTCGATTTGACCAATGCTCACTTTTGCGGTAACTGATGTTGTTCCCGTCTTCTTTTTACTTTTTTGAATTACGAGATTTAATGCACTATCAAAACAAGCGGAATAACCTGCAGCAAATAGCATTTCTGGATTTGCATAATCGTCATTCGCTCCACCAAGTGCTTTTGGGTGTCTTACTTCAATGTCTATTATTCCATTTTCACTTTTTACGTGTCCGTTTCTTCCTCCTGTGGCTTTTGCGCCAATCGTATACATCGTTTTCATTTTATTTTATTTATTTGATTTGTAATTTTTTCAGTTATTCTTTTTAATTCACTTAAATCTTCAATAGAAATATCCAAAGCCTCCACCAATTGAGTAGGAATACATTCTGCTTTTTCCTTTTTATTCCTTCCTTCTTCTGTCAGTGTGATGGAAACCACCCTTTCATCTGTCGCTTTTCTTTTTCTTTCTATAAATCCTTTTAATTCTAATCTTTTTAACAAAGGAGTTAGCGTACCACTGTCTAAGTTTAATAGTGACCCAATTTCTGATACATTTTGTTCTTCATTTTCCCATAAAACCAGCATAACTATGTATTGGGAGTAGGTAAGGTCTAAGTCTTTTAATATCGGTCGATAAAGACTGATTATTTCCTTTGCCAGGTTGTACACCGGAAAGCATACTTGGTTTTTTAACTTTAATTCTTCAGACATAGTTCTATTTTTAAATCTGCAACAAATGTAGTGCAAAATTAAATTGTGTACAATATAATTGTGTGATTTTATGATTTATTTTGATTTTGACATGCGCAAGTTATGGGAATGCGGATTAAGGACGTAAATAAATTATCGATGTTTCCAATTAGAAATTTTGATCAAAGCTAATTACAGATTTAATAAGTTCATTTATACCTTTAGCTACTGTAGTATTAAAGTAGGGACAGTTACTTTAAGATCATAAGTCTATCTAATAGATTTTGAATTGTTTATGGGGTAATAAGGGCCAATTAAGGTTGTGCTTATTTTGAATATTTCTATTTATAATTGATAATTATTAGGTTGTTAAGTCCTAGTCGATTCGTATTGCAACCTGAAAGTAATTATTAACTTCTCCTATCACTGTATATTTAATATAAAATGAATTAGCCCATTCATTAAATGCCTTAAACTCATGCATAGGAACGTTGAATTCATCAAATAGAAGAATGTCTCCTTTGTTTAAAAACGGTGACATTGAAGCAAGCACGAATAATGTAGCAGAATACAAATCAGCATCTAAGTGAATTATCTTTTTCTTTTTGGATTGATAGGTTTTTAGAAAATCAGGTAGGGTCTTTTGAAAGACTCCCTGAAAAAACTGATGTCTTGAATCATCTATTTTAGGAGGTTCGTTACCGTTAGACATGTCTCCCTTCTTAAATGAACCCCAATCTTCAGGAAGACCATTGAAGGTATCAAAACCATAAAAAAACGAATCATCATGTTCTATGTGTTCTATCCACCACTTAAAAGATTGTCCTTTTGCAACACCAAATTCCAAATAGTCGATAGCTTCTCCAGAAACTTCATGTTCAATGAGGTGTTTGTAAAGTTCATAACGTCGATTATAATCAAAATTTTTAACGGGAAAGTCTGAAAAATCCTTAGCTGGATTTTCAGCAATCCATTTGGATACACCACCTAAATGTCCAATAAAATTGAGTTTTTTCGTAGGTAGAACCTTATGAACCCTATTCTTGTAAAAAAATATTTAGCTTTTCTAATTCGTTTTATGTTTTTCTTTTTCATCTGCTCTTAATGCGGTTTAGTAGCTTTATTCTACTGCGCTAAGTTAGTAATTAATCATTATAATCTGACGTAACTTGTATTTTGTAGACCTTTGAGTATAACATTTTATACTTATCTATTATTTTACTGGTAGTGTCAAGCGAATAAATCCATAACTTTTTCAGTTTATTTAATAAAATTCTCAGATCACATGATTACAGTTAAAAAAAACAAGATTCTGTAAACTACTGTGTTATTGTTTTGTATTAATAAAGTAGGATAGCTTTTGATTTAAAGTTAGACAAGATGTAAAAATAGACTGAGGATTATAGCAACCTAATCGAGCGATAAACGTTAAGTCTACAATAAATGTTGGGATCTTTTTTTAGCTTCTAGTCAAAGTACATTTGTATTTTTGTAAATGAAGACTTTAAAACTTGTATAATTCGATCAGCGACATCACAAATCATAATTGAATGAATAAAATTGAAAAAATATTAGCTTCTTTAAACATTTTATGGGTGTTTTTACTTCTTTTAATGGGTGTTTCCCCGCATTTGAAGGCCCAACAAGGTGATATTATTCCTACAGCTTGTGCAACAGCAACGTATACGTTGAGTCCTGGATCAACAATTCATTTCTACGACGATGGTGGCCCGGGAGGTGATTGCAGTACAAGTGGAGCTTCGGGTAATTTTTCTAATTCAGGTTGTGAAACCATAACGACTATTTGTCCTGCGCCAGGAGAAGTCTTAAGCGTACAGTTCCTTGTTCTTTCAATGTTTGCGACATCAAGTGGTTTTGATTGGATGGTTATTTACGAAGGTCCTACGACAAGCGGAAATATCTTATTTGATAATAGAAATGGTGGGCCAAACAATCCTTATGGGACTAGTTGTAATTTTGACACCTCTACCGAATTTTGTGCAGTTGATCAATGTTATACGTTTCGTTTTTATGCTTCAAGTGTTGTAAATAGAGAAGGATGGGATGCGGTTGTTTCCTCAACAAGTTTACCAAATACAGCATATATAAATATTGATCCCCCAACTTGTACTGAAGATGGTGTGGCGACCATCTTGAATTACGATATTAATGAAACTTACACTTTTACACCTGCTGGTCCAACTATTGATCCATCGGGAGAAATTGATAATGTAAATTTTGGACAAACCTACAGTTTGGAAATTGGAGTGAACAGTTGTATAGCTACCACTTTTCAGGTAGAGGAAAGACTGAATCAAGCTACGATTACAACTCCAACAGATATGTGTGGTGCAGGTGATACGCAAACGTTAGTCGGAAGTCCCGGAGGAGGAACATGGAGTTCATCAGACCCAACAATAGCAACTATTGATGCTGCTGGTGAAGTCACATCAGTCGGTCCTGGAACCACAACAATAACTTACGACCTTAGTGGTTGTCCTCAAACAGTTAATCTCACGGTTAATTCCGAGGTAACACCAACGTTTGATCCTATACCTTCTTTTTGTGAAACCACGACACCACCAGTCTTACCCACAACATCAACAAATGGTATCGATGGTAGCTGGAATCCATCTACAGTAAGTAATACTGGTGGGACAACAACTTATACATTTACACCTGATGGAGGTTGTGCATCAACTACAACATTAGATGTCTTTGTAGAACCGACACCTGTTTTTACTCTTTTAGGAACAGCACCTTCAGCGTGTAATTTGTCTGATGGTCAAATAACAATTGAAGGATTAAACCCAAATGCAACTTATTCGGTTGAGTATGTTGATGAAAACGGAAACAATATAGGGCCAATTACGGTAAATACTGATGCCGTAGGAGAAGGTATTGTTAATAATCTAACGAATGGAACATACACCAATTTTGTTGTAAGTATCGACGGTTGTATTGGTACAAACGCGCAAACAATAACCTTAATTTCACCAGATATACCAACTATTGATGCTGGTCAAGACATAGTAGCTTGCGAAGGAGATCTTATTGATTTGACGGCAAATAATCCCGATGGAGCTCAAATTTCATGGGACAATGGGGTTGTTGATGGTGTTGAGTTCTCCCCAACTCTAGGTACGACAACTTATACTGTAACAGCCAATTTATCTGGTTGTATCGCTAGTGATGAGCTTGACGTAACGGTTAATCCTGTTCCAGTAGTTGATGCAGGAAGTGATATTTCCGTTTGTACTGGGGAACAAATTACATTATCTGGAAATGGAAATCAAAATTATATATGGGATAATAATGTGGTAGATGGCCAACCTTTTACGCCGCCTGTTGGAACAACTGTATATACCGCAAGTGTTACGAATAGTTTTGGTTGCGTTGGTGAAGATTTTGTTACTGTAAATGTTTCCGACGTAGCAGACGTTGAGTTTACTGCAGATTTTACATCTGGATGCGCTCCTCTAACGGTAGAATTTTCCAACAACTCAAGTACACCTGGCAGTTGTAAGTATACGTTTAGTGACGGAACCGAATTAAATGGATGTGATTTGACACATACTTTTACAGAGCCTGGTTGCTATGATGTTACATTAGAGTTAGAGAATAATGCGGGTTGTTTCGGGACGAAAACAGAGACTAATTATATTTGTGTAGACGCTGTTCCACAAGCTGGATTTACCGTTGACTCAGATGTGGTTACTGATTTTTACAGGGAAGTTGAGTTTACAAATACATCACATAATGCAGAAACCTATATATGGTCATTTGGAGACGAAACAATAAGTAGCGAAACTAATCCCAATCATGAATATGAGCTAGAAGAAAATAAATACACAGTAACACTTACTGCAGTGAGTGAGTTAGGGTGTATTGATACTACTTCAATGGTTATTTACGTAGAAGAGGAATTAGTTTATTATATTCCAAATACTTTTACGCCAGATGGTAATGAGATTAACCAAACTTTCCAACCTATTTTTGATTCAGGCTTTGATCCACAAGATTATCGTTTATTAATTTTTAATCGATGGGGAGAAAAAGTTTTTGAAAGTTATGATGCAAGCTTTGGGTGGGATGGAACTTATGGTCTTAATGGGCATGGAAAAGTTAAAGAAGGTACTTATGTTTACAAGATCAATTTTAAAAGAGATAAGAATGAAGACAAAATTGAAATAGTAGGTCATGTTAATATTATTAGATAACAACTATACTTATTAAATTCTGTTTTTCTATTTAATTATATTTCTAATTATCCATTTTTATTCAATTGTGATTTTAGTTCTCAGAAAACAGTAAGGAAATAAAAAGTAATTTTCCATATCGATTTCTTGTTTTAAAGTAGGAAGAGCACCAATGATTTTTTATTTTTAGCTTATAAATATTAGAGCATGCAAGAATTTAAAGGAAACATCGTAGATATACAAAATAAGAAAATCATTAAAGGAGTATTAAAAGTTGAAAAAGGAAAAATTCATTCAATAACACCGCACAATGATGTCCCGAATCAATATATACTCCCAGGGTTTATAGATGCGCATGTTCACGTTGAAAGTTCAATGTTAATACCTTCAGAGTTCGCCCGATTAGCGGTAAAACAAGGTACGGTTGCTACGATATCTGATCCGCATGAAATTGGAAATGTTTTGGGAAGAAGTGGAGTGGAGTACATGGTGAAAAATGGAAATAAAACACCTTTTAAATTTTTCTTTGGAGCTCCTTCGTGTGTTCCCGCAACTACTTTTGAAACGGCTGGTGCAGAAATCGATTTAGAAGACTTGCGTGAATTGTTTAAATTACCACGTGTAAATTATTTAGCTGAAATGATGAATTATCCTGGCGTTCTTTTTCGTGATAAGAATGTTATGGCAAAAATTGAATTGGCAAAAAGCTTAAATAAAAGAGTGGACGGTCATGCGCCTGGATTGCGAGGGGAAGATGCCAAGAAATACATCGAAGCAGGAATAGAAACAGATCACGAATGTTTTACCAAAGAGGAAGCACTTGATAAATTGAAACATGGGATGAAAATTCTTATTCGTGAAGGAAGCGCAGCAAAGAACTTCGAAGCGTTGTGGACCTTAATTGATGAATATCCAAATGAAATCATGTTGTGTTCCGATGATAAACATCCAAATGACTTTGTTGTTGGGCATATTAATAAATTGGTAGCCAGAGCAATTACAAAAGGCTGTAATTTATTCAATGTATTGCAAGCGGCTTGTTTGAATCCAATTGAACATTATAGAATGGATGTGGGGCAACTGCGTATCGGCGATCAAGCTGACTTCTGTATCGTTGAGGATTTAAAAGATTTTAATGTTAGTCAAACCATTATCGATGGAAAAATTGTTTTTGAAAATGATGAGGTGAAATTCCCAAGAGTAGAAGCAGAGGTGCCTAATAACTTCAATTGTAAACCTATTGAATTGTCACAATTGAAAGTACCTGCAACTGGTGATACTGTCCGCGTAATTGTAGTGGAAGACGGTCAATTAGTAACTAAAGAAACAATCCAAACAATAAAACCTGAAAACGGAGAGCTTTTAGCTGACGTTGAAAACGATGTGCTGAAAGTGGTTGTTGTCAATCGCTATTTTGACGCGGAACCAGCAGTGGCATTCATCAAAAACTTCGGATTGAAGGAAGGAGCCATTGCATCTTGTGTGGCTCATGACAGTCACAACATTATTGCGGTAGGAACAAACGATTTTGACTTACAAAAAGCCATTAATCTTATTATTAAAGAAAAAGGAGGAATTTCTTTAGCCAATGGCAAAGAAGAAGAAGTCCTCGGTTTACCAGTTGCTGGAATCATGACAACAGATGATGGTGAGAAAGTTGCCGCGCTTTATGAGTTCTTAGACAAAAGAGCTAAAAAATTAGGCTCGAAATTAACTTCTCCCTACATGACGCTCTCTTTTTGTGCTTTGTTGGTTATACCACAATTAAAATTAAGTGATAAAGGTTTGTTTGATGGATCAAAATTTGAATTTGTTTCTTTGTTTGAATAGGTCGATCAATTGAACAGTTTTTTTACAATTCTTTTTGGTCATATTTTAAGTATATTTGAGATAAGACAAAATAAATAATATACAGCTAATTATGGCTCACAATCATTCGCATGATCACTCTTCTACCAAAAACCTAAAGCTGGCTTTTTGGATGAATTTAGGTTTTTCAATTTTCGAAATTATTGGTGGAATTTACGTTAATAGTGTTGCAATTATTTCTGATGCAATTCATGATTTAGGCGATAGTTTATCTTTAGGTTCTGCGTGGTATCTAGAGAAAAAATCAAAACAATCAGCCGATAAAAAGTTCTCTTTTGGTTATGCACGATATTCTTTATTAGGTGCATTAATTAATAGTTTGATTTTGATGGTGGGTTCCGGATTTGTTATTTATGCTGCCATCGATCGACTTATTTATCCAGAAGATTCTGATGCGCTTGGAATGATTGCTTTTGCAGTTGTTGGGGTAATTGTTAATGGTATTGTTGTTCTGCGAATGCGGTCTTCAACAAAATTAAACGAACGCGTTGTGTTTTGGCACATGTTAGAAGACGTCTTAGGTTGGGTTGCTGTTTTAATTGCCGCGATAGTTATTTATTTTTATCCAACACCATATATTGATCCCATTTTATCTTTGGCCATTACAGCTTATATTCTTTACGGAGTAATTGGACGATTAAAAGAAACACTTTATTTCTTTTTACAAGGAATGCCTAAAGAGATTGATTTAAGTAAAATAAGAAAAGAAATTATTAATCTCCCCAACGTTCAGTCGATGCATCATACGCACTGCTGGTCTTTAGATGGAGAGAACCATGTATTTACGACACATTTAAAATTAGAACATATAAACAAGTTTGATGAGATTATTGAAGTAAAAGATAAGGTTAAAACTATATTAAAGGATAATCAATTTAGCCATTACACAGTGGAAACAGAATTAGATAAGGAGAAATGTTCTTTTAGTTAATTTTTAAAGGTTTATAAATGTCATTATTTTTATTTTTTAAAATTTTAAAATAAAAGCCAGAAAAAACACCAAATAAAATGAGGGGTTAACCCTCTTGATTATCAGTTTTTTTGAGATTGTTTTTAACATGTTGTTAATAAAAATGTAATGTTTTTTTATCGATAAAAACTTAATTCTAAGCAACTTTAAAAGTTGAATAGCGTTAAAAACTTGTTAAACACAAAACTACATTTATGAAACAGATAACAACGTGTGCATTGTTACTATTTACATTTTTTATTTCTATACAATTAAACGCTCAATCACCACCAGTTGATCAACTTGTTAAAGAATTTTTAGGAGATCAAAAATACCAATCAAGTTTATCGGATAATCCGGGATTGATTGAATACCTAAAAATTAAATCAACAGAAGGGTACAAAATTGATACGGTTGCTATAGAGAAATTCAATCAATTACCAATTTTACCTCAAACCTTATACATGAAAAATGAAATTACTCCAAGTGAGTTTGCAGCAGCAGCTAAAACTGATGATTTCAATTTTTTACAGTATTCTTTTCCTGCGATTGAGGAGGGTGTTTTTCGTTTAGATGCGAGCGATAACACGATCATTGTTATTCAATCCAACGAATACATTAATAAACAAGTGAGAAACAGGTAAGCCATCTTTTACAAAACTACTAAAGCTAAAACCTTTATATGAAACATGCTAAATTGGCAATGACATTGCTGTTCCTATTTTTAGGAATGAATATCCTACAAGCGCAAAATTACAATATGACGAATGGAGGTTCTATTTCAACATGTAGTGGTACCTTTTATGATTCTGGAGGAAGTGGAGGGAGTTATAGTGGTAGTGAAAATTTGACCTATACCATCTGTCCAGATAATGGAGGGAAGTTAACAGCAGATTTTACGTCTTTCGATATTGAGAATAGTTGGGATTTTTTAACCATTTATGACGGGAATAGTACCGCTGCTCCTACATTAGGATCTTATACAGGAACCACAAGTCCTGGGTTTGTTGGCGCAACGGCAAGTAATACTTCTGGGTGTTTGACCTTTGTTTTTACATCTGATGGGTCTGTGAATAATGCCGGTTGGAGTGCTAACATCGCTTGTACTCAACCTTGTCAGGATATTATTGCGAACGCAATTTTTTCTCCTGCTCCTGATGGAGATGGAATTATTAGAATCTGTCAAGGGACTGCAGTAACCATGAATGGAACTGGAGTTTATCCAGATAATAATACCTCCTACCCACAATCTGATGCTACTTCTACCTTTACATGGAGCACGCAAGATGGCCCTGCTATTGTGGGACAAAGTGTTACACATACATATACAACTGAGGGTGCATATATTGTACAGCTTGAAATTGAAGATGTCCAAGGTTGTTCTAACGCTAATGATATAGATCAAGAAATCCGAGTTTCTACAACACCAAATTTCTCTGGTACTATTGGAAGTCCAGACCCTATATGTTTGGGGGAACAAGCTAGTTTTAACGGTGTGGTTACTCCTGTAACTTATGAAAAAACATGTAATCAACCTAACTTTCCACCTATATCTCTACCAGATGGTTCGGGAGTTTCTTATCAAACAAGTGTTAATATCGATTGTTATGGAGCATCTCAAACTGTAACGAATATTAGTGATATTGTATCTATATGTCTTGAAATTGAACATTCTTTTTTGGGAGACTTAGATATGGTTATTGAATGTCCAAACGGGCAGACTGTTTCTTTAAAAGATTATCCTGGAGGGTCTAATACATTTCTTGGAGAACCTGTTGATGATGATGGGCAACCTACGGTTCAAGGGGTAGGATACAATTACTGTTTTGATCCAACAGCTACAAATGGAACACTAGTCGCTAACGGAACTGGTGGTGTAAGTTTGCCAGCTGGTTCATATGAGTCTGCAAACTCTATGGGAGGACTGATAGGTTGCGATTTAAATGGAGACTGGACTTTAATTATTACAGACCATATGGGAAGTGATAACGGATTTATTTTTGACTGGAGCCTGAACTTCGATCCAGCTATTCTGCCACCCGCAATTACATTTACACCGACAATTGTTACTGAAGGATGGCAAGCTGACCCCACAATAGTTGGTGGTACAAATCCTATTACTGTTGAACCTACTTCAACAGGTAATGCATGTTATACTTTTGAAGTAACAGATAATTTTGGATGTGACTATGATACAACGGTATGTATTACTGTAGATCCTTCTCCAGTGATCGACCCAGTTGCTGATGTAACTCAATGTAATCCTTATACACTGCCTGCAATTACAGGTGTTAATTTGACAGGGAATGAAGCGTATTATACAGGAATGAATGGTACAGGTACGCAATACAATCCTGGTGATGTGATTTCTGCAACAACTACTTTATATATTTATGATAGAGCTACTGTAGCTCCGTTTTGTGAAAATGAAACATCATTTACAATTACTATAATTAATGCAGTGCTAACCATGAATTGTCCACCTGCTTTAACTGCAGTGTGTGATATTTCTGAACAACCTGCTTATGCAAACTTTGCGGCTTTCCAAGCGGCAGGTGGTTCAGCATCTACAACTGGAGGGGCTTCAGTGCTTCCCGCTACTTTTACTTTGCTTAGCGAGGTTTCTGATGGAAATACATGTCCTGAGGTGATTACGCGTACTTATCAAATTGAAGATGATTGTGGAAATACAGAAACGTGTACGCAAACCATCACCATTAATGATTTAATAGCGCCAACCGGAACAGCACCAGCTGACCTAACAGTGCAATGTATCGGAGAT
>NZ_PJNI01000086.1 GCF_002844555.1 Brumimicrobium salinarum | reverse complement strand
TTTTTTTATTTCCTAAACTTAAAGAGAAGTAAAATTTCGCTCGTTAGCGGGGCGCAAAGTTACAGCCTTTATTTTAATTAACAAGACTTTTCTAAATAAATTTTAATTATTTTTTAGCAAGGTCTTAATAAAGCTTTAAATCTATGTTTTCAATAATTATATCGCTCGTTTGCGGGGTGCAAAGATACTGAGCTTTTTTACTTCTGCAAGGACTTTGCAAAAGTTTTTTTGTTTTATTTCACTGCCTTGCACTTAACTCACTACAGACCCACAGGTTAAACATAAAATATTTTTTTCGTTTTTTTT
>NZ_PJNI01000085.1 GCF_002844555.1 Brumimicrobium salinarum | reverse complement strand
GGGGTTTGTCTTTTTGACAATTGTTCACTAATCAATACTTTAGGTTAATTAAACCTTAAACTTTCAAAGTTTAGATTAATAATTATTAAGTCTTGTGGGAAAGATTATATCATAATTAAATTTACAGTTTAAGGCCTAAGTCGGCCATTTCCCTTATTTATTAAGTGATTTTTTTCAACTAACCATAAGGATATTGGCACCTTATATTTAATTTTAGGGTCTTGAACGGCGATAATTGGGACTAGCTTTAGAGTATTAATTCGTTTAGAGTTAAGTCAGCCTGGGAGTCTTATTGGGGATGATCAGATTT
>NZ_PJNI01000084.1 GCF_002844555.1 Brumimicrobium salinarum | reverse complement strand
TCCGCATTAACGATAGCTTCAAGAAACGCCAGGGTTTTATCGAACTCATCCGCAGCTGTGGCTCCGGGCATACCATGGCCGCTTATACAAAACGGCGCTTTCAGCGTAGAGTTTTCATAAATGGCCTCAACACGAATGTCATGAAGCCAGTGCTCAAAGAAATTGTATTCATAGGTAAAGCGATCGCCAGCATCAAAAGCAAAATCATCAATCACGACCCGGAACGGATTATCGACAAAACCGATGCCTCCTTCGTAGGAGATACCGTAATCTTTGCCATAAATGTGAAATTGATGGAGATGGTCGTCCCCCCAGCCCTGCACTA
>NZ_PJNI01000083.1 GCF_002844555.1 Brumimicrobium salinarum | reverse complement strand
AGGATTGAATGAATGGCTGAACGTGAACTGGTGTGACTAAAGGATTCGCTGGAATAAAATTTTCACAATCACCTAGCAAATTAGGTCTAATTAATGTTAGCAATACTAATAATATTGTTATTAAAATAAAGCCTAAAATATCCTTAAAAGAGAAAAATGGGTGAAATGAGACTTTTTCATAATTAGAATTTAATCCAATTGGGTTTCTAGATCCAGTTTGGTGTAGAAATAATAAATGGATTATTACTATTGCTGCGATTACAAAAGGTAATAAAAAGTGTAATGAAAAAAATCGAGTTAATGTTGCGTTGTCTACAGCAAATCCTCCTCATAGTCATT
>NZ_PJNI01000082.1 GCF_002844555.1 Brumimicrobium salinarum | reverse complement strand
AGGACAAACTGGCGAACATCCTTCTAAATCAACCCCTGTAAAACTTACCACAGGTAGAGGATGAACTGTTACCGTTTTTGTTATTTCTTCACGACAACCGTGGTTAGTTATTACTTCCAAAATTGCTGAGTATGTTCCATCTGCAGCATATCCATTGATTGGATTGGGTTGTGTGCTTGTTGAGCCATCTCCAAAGTCCCAATTCCATTGCACGATATTATTTGATGTATGGTCGTTTGAAACGGTACTTAAATCATTAAACTCACTATCATCCTCTAAACAAACGCTTGTTGGTGTAAAATCAGGAACAGGCAAAGGATATACATCAACATCGTGATTAATGGAA
>NZ_PJNI01000081.1 GCF_002844555.1 Brumimicrobium salinarum | reverse complement strand
ACTAATAAAGTCTGTTGTGGTGCAAACTTCCATTCATCTTGAATAAAAATACCTGGCAAATAAATTTCTGAAGGATCAGTTATCACCTCACCATCTACAATCTTTTCGGTAGCTACTGAATTATCATCATAATAAGTATAGCGCATCGAAGCTCCAAGCATCAAATCATGTCTATTTATTTTCTTATCCCACGTAAATTGACCAAATCCAATATTTTGAACAGCGTCATAAACATCAGTTCCATAACGTGAATTTTGATCGTGTCCATTTGCACTAAACATAAACATCACCTTTTCTTTAATAGGCAATTGGTAATTTCCGAAAAGTTCCCACCGACTTGTATATATTGTTTCA
>NZ_PJNI01000080.1 GCF_002844555.1 Brumimicrobium salinarum | reverse complement strand
TTTTTTTATGGCTTTTAATCTGTTGGTATCACTTTGATTCGAATCGTTCCAGACGTTTTTTAAACTATCAATATTCATGGAAGCTGTTGCCAACAACGGTGATAATAACAAAAATAAGAATAGATGTTTCATCTGCTGTAGTGTTGATGTTTTTTACGAATAAAAACACACCGTGATGGAAATCATCGGAATGTAGAGTCGTAATATCTTTTACCGACCAATATAATTATTTTACACGGTCTTTTCTCAATTAAAATGCATTGATCTTTATCGGTGCAGGATAATAAAAAAGTAAATGATAATTAACCCGAATTATTCACCAATCTTAAAGTTTAAGAATATTAACATCTGTAAGTCAGTATTTT
>NZ_PJNI01000079.1 GCF_002844555.1 Brumimicrobium salinarum | reverse complement strand
TTTAGTTGTATTTTTTGGTTTAACAAACAAAACCTTAAAAACAAAAAAAGGATGTTAGTGAGACATCCTTTATAGTAGTATTAAAAAGCAGTAAGTTTTATTTCAATATTTTTTTCCTTGAGATTAAATTATTGCTTGCATTGGTGAAAACCAAAAATGATACTCCTTGAGTCGTATGTGGAATGTCATTTTCTCCAGTAACAATGTTGAACTCGCCTTGTAATTGGCCAATGTTATTAAAAATACGTATTGTGCCATTTGTTTGTGCAACAATATTCAATTGGTTTTCATTGACCACTATATTAAATTGCTCATTAGTTTCGTCAACAATTGCACTTGTGTTATCAGGAGTTCCTGTGATTTTGAGATATGTAATTCC
>NZ_PJNI01000078.1 GCF_002844555.1 Brumimicrobium salinarum | reverse complement strand
GATAAGCGCTGAAAGCATCTAAGCACGAAACTCACCTCAAGATGAGAAATCTTTTAAGGGCCGTGGAAGACTACCACGTTGATAGGCTACAGGTGTAAAGACAGTAATGTCAAAGCTGAGTAGTACTAATAACCCGTAAACTTATAGTTCTCTACTGTTACTATTTCAATCACCCAATATTTTCTTAATTAAGACATTAGAAGTAAATAGAGCTTTAATCTATTTATTTCAACGATTTTCGGTGTCTATTGCAGCAGGGTCCACCTCTTACCATTCCGAACAGAGAAGTTAAGACTGCTTGCGCTGATGGTACTGCCAGTTCACTGGTGGGAGAGTAAGACGACGCCACTTTTTTAAAACCTCATACATTTATTTGTGTGAGGTTTTTT
>NZ_PJNI01000008.1 GCF_002844555.1 Brumimicrobium salinarum | reverse complement strand
TTCTGCAATTTGTTCGCTTGATGAACCACAGGCTCCTACAGCTACAGATAATTGTTCGGGTGGAAACACAACTATTACAGCTACTACTACGGCTAATTTCCCAATAACAGATACAACAATTTCAGAAATAACATGGACTTATGACAATGGAAATGGTTTGTTTGGAAGTCAAACACAAGCAATATCTTGGCAAGATATAGATACTTCTACAACAATTTCTCAAGAAACCATTACGGCAAACAATACTGATAATGGAGTTACTTATCAATGGATAAATTGCTCAAATAATACAATTATTACAGGGGAAACAAATGTTTCATACACACCAACTCAAAGTGGTAGTTATGCCGTTATTATTGCTCAAAATGGATGTCAAGACACATCTTCTTGTCAATCTATTCAATTAGCATCATTAAAAGAAATAACAAACGAAGAATTTACAATTTACCCTAATCCCACATCTGGAGAAATTTCATTAAATATTGGTGATCAACTCAAAGGACAATTAGAAATCACTATTTTTTCTACTTTGGGAAAAAAGGTTTATTTTAAGAAAACTAATGTGAATACAAAACAGTTAACAGTATCTTGTACTGATTTAAAGACTGGTGTGTATATAATGAACATAAATAATGGCCATAAAAAAGCATCTAGAAAATTAATTATCAAATAAATATTAGTTAAATTCATTGTAAAAGAAAGGTGGTCATGCCACCCTTCTTTTTACATAAATACAAATCAAATTGTAACTTATTTATAGCTTGTGATATAAAAAAGGCTTCGCAAACAAAACGAAACCTTATTTTATAAAACATTCAACAAATAAACTATTTATGTTGTTCCCAAATTTGAACCAGTTCTCCCATTGTTTGAACTGCTTTCTCCATATCCTGAACACTTACATATTCATGTTTAGAATGAATAGCCATTTCTCCAGTAAATAAATTTGGACAAGGAAGTCCCATAAATGACAATCTTGAACCATCTGTTCCACCACGAATAATAACGGGACGTGGCTCAATATCAGATTTTTTCATTGCTTCTATGGCGTAATCAGTAACAAAAGGTACTTCTTTCAGAATTTCTTTCATATTTCTGTACTGTTCCGTCACCTCAAAATCCATTGTAGCTCCTGGGTATTTATCAATCACCTCTGTGGCAATTTTCTTTAAGCGCTCCTCATAAATAGCTAACTTATCCGTTTCATGATCTCTAACAATAAATCCAAGCGTTGCCTTCTCTTGAATACCATTAAATGCAGTTGGATGTACGAACCCTTCTCTTCCTTCAGTTGTTTCTGGCGACCAACTGTCTTTTGGTAATGCTGCCAGTACCTCTCCTCCTAGTTTTAAAGCGTTTATTAATTTTCCCTTAGCATATCCTGGATGAGCACTCACACCGTGAATTGTTAGTTTAACAGCATCTGCAGAAAAACTCTCATCTTCAATCGAGCCTAAAACTCCACCATCTAAAGTATAACCAAAATCTGCATTAAGTTTATTCATATCTAAATGGTCCACTCCCCTTCCCACTTCTTCATCAGGTGTAAAAAGTATGCGAATATCACCATGTGTTATTCCTGGATTACCCATCAAATAAGCTACGAAGTCCATAATGCAAGCTACACCAGCTTTGTCATCCGCTCCCAGAAGGGTTTTACCGCTTGCAGTAATCAAATCGTCACCTATTTTTTCTTTGAGGTAAGGATGTTGTTCTATTGTGATTACTTGTGATTTATCATCAGGAAGTATAATCGGACTACCATCGTAGTTTTCATGTAAAATCGGTTTAACACCTTTCCCCGTAACATCTGGTGCAGTGTCCATGTGTGCACAAAAACATACCGTTGGAACTTCGTTACTACTATTTCCCTCGACAGTTCCAAAGACATAACCCCACTCATCCATCTCAGCATCTTTAACACCTAGATCAAGCAATTCTTGAACTAAAACTTTCCCCAAGTCCTTTTGAATCTCTGTTGATGGAAAAGAAGTGGAATTCGGATCTGCTGTTGTATCAATTTGCACATAACGCATTAAGCGTTCAGCAACGGTATGTTTATAATTTTGTATTGCCATTTTTTTATAATTTGTTGAATGGCTAAGATAAAGTTTTATGCCTTTTATTCAATATTATTCATCGCTTATATCAAAAACGATAAGTACATCTTCGTTTTATGATAAAAAAACAATACATATAAAAGGTGATTATCCCATACTATTCACTAATACCAAAGTACTCATCGCAACATTGCTGACACAGTGTTTTACAATGTTACTAAATAAAACAAAGCAATACACAACATCAAGTTCCTGATAAGTATTAACTTTTATTATCTAACAAGAAAATATATTAGCAATTATAGCTTTTACTTTCTTAATTCTGTTGATAACTGTTTTTCTAATTGCACACGAATTTTTTCCATTACTTTGTCAATTTGTGCATCTTTTAAAGTTTTCTCGTCATCTTGAAAGTAAAAACTTACCGCATAAGACTTTTTACCATCCGGTAACTTATCCCCTTCATAAACATCAAATAAGTTGATTTCTTTGAGTAACTTTCTTTCCGTTTTTCTAGCTATCTCCTCTACTTCTTGAAATGATACTGATTGATCCATAAGTAAAGAAAAGTCTCTTCTCATTGCAAATGTTTTGGGAAGTGGTTTAAATTGTATTTTATTTCTATTACCTAAACTGATAATCATATCCCAATCTAAATCTGCAATATAAACACGCTGTTTTAACCCTAAACTTTTATTTAACTTAGAACTTGTCCAACCTATTTCACCAATCTTATGTTTTTGTACAAACAACTGCATGCCATCCTCAAGAATTGATTTTTTCAAGGCCTTCATAGACGCTATCCCATCCAAACCTAATCGATCTAAAATAGCGGTAACTATTCCTTTTAATGTAAAAAATGAAACTTTTTCTTGATTGGCATTCCATTGCTCTGGCTCTTTAGCACCAGTTAGGAAAATGGACAGTCTCTTATTTTCAATATAATCATTCTCGAATCTCTGATAAATTTTACCAAATTCAAAAAGTCCGAGATCCGCATTTTGACGATTATTGTTATGTACCACAGTAGTTAATCCCTGAAAGATTAATGACTGACGCATAACATCTAAATCAGAACTTAAAGGATTAAGCATTTTAACAGAATGATTATTTGTGAATGCCTCCCCACCAAAATCATCAATCAAATTACTTGAGGATAGAGAGTTATTCATCATTTCAAAATATCCTTGAGCGACTAAAAGATCTGCTACCGTATTTTGTCTTTTCTCTTCACTTCTTAGGTTTTGATCAGAAAGACTAATGTTCCATTTTTTAGGTAATTCAATATTATTAAATCCATAAATCCTTAACACTTCCTCTATCACATCTGCTTCACGCGTAACGTCAACTCTATATGTTGGGATCTTTAATTTTACTTGATCTCCGTTATTATGCATGATTTGAATATCCAATGCATTCAAAATCTCTCCAACCTTGTCTACATCAATATCATTTCCGATCAACTGATTACACCTTTTATAACTAAACATTACCTCGGTAGGTTCTACGCGTTTGGGATAATAAGGAATGGGTTCATGAGTAATGTTACCTTCACCCAATTTTGCGATTAAAGTAGCCGCACGTTTCATTGCGAATTCAATCATACAAATATCAACACCACGCTCGTAACGGAAAGAGGCATCAGTATTTAGTCCATGCCTTTTAGCTGTCTTTCTTATACTTACAGGGTTAAAATGAGCGGCTTCAAGGAATATACTTGTAGTGTCTTCAGAAACACCAGAATTTGCACCTCCAAAAACACCTGCTATTCCAAGATTTTTCTTCCCATTGGTGATCATCATATCTTTAGAAGTCATCTTACGCTCCACGCCATCTAAAGTTGTAAATAATTCACCATCTTCAGCATGTTTTACTACAATGTTCTCACCAACCTGTGATAAATCAAACGCGTGCAAAGGTGTTCCTAATTCATGCATAACAAAATTAGTCACATCAACTATGTTATTGATTGGTGTGAGACCTATGGCTAATAAATAATTTTTCAACCAATCGGGAGATGCTTGTACACTCAAATTAGATATCACACATCCCATGTATCGACTACAATCATTAGGAGTTTTCACCTGTATTTTAACTTTCTCTCCACTTTCAACTACCTCATAACTACTCAAATCTGGCATGAGAAGAGAGCTTTTTTCTACTTTGTGAACTTTGTTATAAGCCACTACATCACGCGCAACACCTAAATGTCCTAAAGCATCACTTCTGTTAGGGGTTAAACCAATTTCAATTTGAAAATCATCTTTTAGATTAAAAAATTCTGAAGCTGCTTGCCCCACCTGTGCAGTTTCTGGTAAAACCATAATTCCATCGTGCGAAACACCTAATCCAAGCTCATCTTCTGCGCAAATCATTCCAAATGATGCTTCTCCACGTATTTTTGCTTTTTTAATTTTAAATGGCTCCTCTGGAGTTGGATAAAGTATTGCTCCAACCTTGGCTACAATAACCTTTTGACCTGTTGCAACATTTGGAGCACCACAAACAATTTGAAGTTCCTCTTCCTCTCCAACATCTACACTTGTAATGTTTAATGTATCCGCATTGGTATGTGGAACGCATTTGGTAACTTTTCCAACAACTACGTTGGCTAAACCACCTTTTACAGCTTCAATTTTGTTTAACCCTTCTACCTCCAAACCAGTATCTGTTAGGATTTCACTTAACTTCTGGGGTGAATGTGATGTTTTAACGTAGTTCTTTAACCAATTATATGAGATTTTCATTCTGCTGCAATTTCCGTATTTTCAATCGACAAAAATAGTCAAAATTTCGAGGATAAACATTCTTTATTGGTGGAGTTTATTTGAGAATAACTTTCTCTTAAAAAAAACGTATTTCTTCAAAAAAACGAAACTGCAACTTGTTCTTTGTCTGTTTTTAAATATTGAATTAGAATAATAAAGGAATTTTTTATTTTAAAAACAAGTTTACCACATCGTAACGCAATTACTCAAACAAGTAAAAACAAATAATAATGAGGTAATTATGTGCTCTTCAATTTACAAATACAACTTTTTCAAATCAACTTAAAGTATGCTTCAAAACAGACTACAAACCTCAATCAGAATGAGTTAAAATTTCATAAATTCAAATATCTAAAGCAATAAAAAAGTATTTTGATGAAACTTTTAAACAAAAAAACTAAACAATTAACTTTTATTGATGAGTAAAATAAAACGATTTTTAATTCCAGAAAATAAGAAAAAAAGAACCCGTAGATTCATCCTTTATTCCTTCTTGATTTTAATCATAGCTGTGAGAATTTGGCTACCTTTTTTCTTGAAAGACAAATTAGTTGCGGCAGTTAATGAAGTCGAAGGTTATGAATGTACACTTGACGATTTGGACCTACACCTGTTTCGTGGCGCAATGATTTTTAATGAATTTGAAATTACCATAACTGAAAATGATGTGACTAAACCTTTCGTTTATTGTAAAAACGCTGATATTTCTGTTGAATGGAGAGCTATCTTTCATGGATCCATTGTTAGTGAAGTTATTCTTGACCAACTAGAATTATACTTTGCAGATGGTGAAAGTAAAGAAGAAGAACAAACTGGAGATGCTTCTTGGGTAGAACCTATAATTGACTTTATACCTTTAAAAATAAACCATTTTGCCATCAATAATGGACAAATTGAATTTGAAAATATGGTTTCCGAGCCACCTGTAAATTTAAAACTAACAGACCTCAACTTAATAGTTGAAAACCTAACCAATTCAACAGATGTAGAAAAAGCACTTCCTTCGAGTTTAAAGTTAACTTCTCACTTTCTTGACCAGGGGAAATTAACCTTGGAAGGTGAATTGAATATCCTTAAAGAAATTCCAGATATGGATTTGAATCTTGATTTACAAGCTGTCAATGTGAAAGAATTGAATGACTTCACAGAGGCTTATGCAAATTTTGATTTCGAGAAAGGTGAATTTGCACTAGCTGCAGAATTTGCAGCGCTCAATGGTGAAGCAAAAGGGTATGTTAAACCAATTTTAAATGATGTTAAAGTGCTTAATGTAAAAGAAGACACACCCGTTTTGAATGGATTTTGGCAAGCGTTCGTAGGTTTAGCGTTTAATATAACTAAAAACATTAAGAAAGACAGAACAGGTACGAAAATACCTATTGAAGGTAAAATTGATAATCCCGATATCGGTATTGGAACAACGATTATTAATATTTTTAAAAATGCATTTATAAAAGCGTATGAAGCAGAAGTTGATAATTCTGTTAGTCTAAAAGATATTGCCAAAGAACAAGATGAACGAACATTTTGGGAAAAATTTAAAGGTTTATTCTCAAGCGATGATGAGCAAAAGAATTAAAAAATCCCCATAAATAATTACTTGAAGGTGATACTTAATTGTGTCACTTTTATTATATTACACTTTAATTTATGATTTATACCTATGAAGTACTTATTTATAATTTCTATTTTTCTCTTTAATTTTATTTTAGCAGCTAATGCACAAGAAAAGCATTATCACTGTTCGAAAAGAAATGCTTTTCAAAATTCAAAACTTAAAAGCCCAAATCTAAATCAGCAACAATTAATTGAAACTAAAAAATATGATGTTCATTTTTATGATTTAAACCTCAAAATGGATAATTTGTCAACTGACATAGAAGGAGTAGTTGAAATTCATGGTAAAGCCACATCTACAACTGATTCCTTACTTATAGAATTACATGAGGACCTCACTATCAATAATATTTTATTGAATTCGATCTCTACACCATTTAGAAGGTCTAATAATTTGATTAAAATACCAGCAGGCTTAACCTCTGGTCAAAGTTTTATACTTAGTATAGATTATGAAGGTACACCTCCTAGCTCATCCTCTACTCCATTCGGAGGTTCTGGAATGTCAAACGCTTCTACTTCAACATGGAATAATCAAGTTACATGGTCGCTCTCCGAACCATTTTCAGCTTATGAATGGTTTCCATGTAAACAAGATTTACGTGACAAAGCTGATAGTGTTGCGGTAAAATTAACCGTTCCAAATAACTGTAAAGCTGGTTCCAACGGAATTCTTGAAAATGTAGTAGATTTAGGAAATGGAACATCGAGATACGAATGGTTTCATCGTCATCCCATCGCTTATTATTTAATTTCTGTTGCAATTGGAGAATATGATGAATATAAAATTTATGCCCATCCTTCAAACTCTCAAGATTCCATATTAATTCAAAATTATATTTATAATCATCCGTCTTACCTATCTACTTTTAAATCTGAAATTGATGAAACAGTAGATTTTATGGAACTTTTTGCTACTTTATATGGAAAGTATCCTTTTGATGATGAAAAGTACGGACACTGTATAGCTCCTTTAGGTGGAGGAATGGAACATCAAACAATGACTACACAAGGTACCTTTGAAAAAAACTTAACTGCACACGAACTCGCTCATCAATGGTGGGGAAATAGTGTTACTTGTGCTTCATGGGCTGACATCTGGATTAATGAAGGATTTGCTTCCTATTCTAGTTACCTCATGTTGGAATATCTTTATCCAAATGAAGCTTTTCCCGAAATGATGAATATTCATAATAATGTTATGTCGTATTCTTATGGCAGTATCTGGAAAGTAGATAGTTTAAATGAATCATCTATTTTTGATGGTAGATTAACTTATGACAAAGGAGCGGCGTTTGTGCATACTTTGCGCTTTATGATGAATGATGACACCTTGTTTTATCAAACTTTAAAGCAATTTCTATCAGATTTTAAAGACAGTACAGCCACTGGATTAGATTTTAGAGATTATTTGAATGCAGCAAGTAATGTGAATTTTGACCAAGCCTTTGATGAATGGTATTTCGGAGAGGGATATCCAGTTTATAACCTCACCTACAATAATGTTGGAAATGATTTACATTTTAAAGTGAGTCACGTATCTGTTAGTTCTACACCAACTTTCACTAATCCTTTAGAAATCCGTTTTTCACGTTTATATAAACCTGACACGACGATTAGAATCAACATTAATACCAATGCAGAAACTTATCACATTCCAGATTTTAATGGAACAGCTAACGCTGTAGAAATAGACCCTAACAATTGGATTATCAATAAAATAGGAGCAATTCATTATGATGAAAATTATACAGCAATAAAGAATAACAAAAAAACTGAAGATATAAAGATTTATCCCAATCCATCAACAGGAATTTATAAAATAGCTGCACCTTTAAATTCCTTAAAATCAGTGCAAGTTTTCAATACCCTAGGTAAATCTATTATAGATAAGGAATTTAACAACAATCAAATAATTGATTTGAGCGCGCAAGAAGCAGGTTATTATATTGTAAAAATAACAGCAAAGAATGGTAATCAATGGACTAAAACTATACATTTAAACCAATAATATCCAAATATTTTTGGGATAAGAGATGTTGCGGCCTTACCTACAGCGAAAACTGGTGCCGCGGTAAGAAAACAAGTTCCAATTCTAACAGATAATCTTGGAATGCTGATCAATCATAATAAAATTGGTTCTAAATCTTATAACGGCTACTCTTCTTGTCCTCTAGTTACAGATTATGGAAAAATGGTCTTAGCAGAGTTCGATTACGAGGGAAACTTTACGCCAGATCCAAAATTAAAGCGAATGCTCATCAAAGACAGCTCGAAGGAACATTGGAGGTTATGGATGTTTAAGAAATATATATTACCGTTTTTATATTGGCAAAGGATGATGAAAGGAAAGAACGTTTAAGATTAAAGGCTAAATATTAACTTGTTTTGGTATGGTTTTTTAATGGGGGCTTCACTAATTCCGCATACAAATCAATAGAATTACGGTTTAGTCTAAAAGTTGAAAAAAGTTCAAGAATATTTTATAACCATGATGCTTTTCAAGTTGAATTCATTGTATCAATATTGAAGAAATGACGTGTTTATAAAAAAATATCATTCTAAGGGGTGAGAACTTACACAATTCCGATTTTGTTGTGATGAAGTTTCGTAAAACTCTATTCAATACATTTTAATGTACGTTGATACCTTATAGATGTCACCTATTATCTATATTGGTTTTCCATGAAAAAAAAAGATCAGTAAAAATATTCACCCAATCCAAACAATTAGTCTTGATCCGATAACTAGCCTCACTCCTATCAAAAAGATATAGGCTTCTGTAAAATGAAAAAAGCTTTCCCTAAGGAAAGCTTTTATTTTATGTGAGCCCGACAGGATTCGAACCTGTGACCGCCTCCTTAGAAGGGAGGTGCTCTATCCAGCTGAGCTACGAGCCCTAGTATAACCTAGTGCAAAACACACTTTTAATCAAAAAAAGGGGATGAATTGAATCATCCCCTTGTCGGGGTGGCAGGATTCGAACCTGCGACCTCCTGCTCCCAAAGCAGGCGCGATGACCGGGCTACGCTACACCCCGAACGGTATGTGTTCGTTATATTTTATTTAATTTTTAATATTAATCGTTATTAATATTTTGCAAGTAGGCTGCTTAATAAATCAAACAAGACCTTCGTTGCGGGTTGCAAAGATACAAACAGTTTTTAACTAAACAAGCATTTTAATTTAATAAAATTTATTTTTTTTAACCTACTCATTGAGAATGTATTCAAAAAAATAGTAACAGAATAAAATTGAAGCTTTTCAATTTCTTTCATTCTATAAACAAAAGAGAGGGATTATTCCGCTGCGCTCCATGAGCTCCACTTCGTTACGGTTCGAACCTGTTCTCATCCCTATTCTAGTTTCATAAAAACTAATCTTTAGATAAACTTGTTTGCTACCTTCCAAATTCCATGCGGAGAGAGAGGGATTCGAACCCTCGATACAGTTGCCCGTATAACACCTTAGCAGGGTGCCGCTTTCAGCCACTCAGCCACCTCTCCGTTTATTTCAACTAAAAATAATCCGTTTGATTATTTACCACATCTTGAGATGCGGACTGCAAAAGTACGAATACTTTAGACTATTCAAACATTTTTCATGAAAAAAATATAAGATTTTTTGATATATTCTTTTTAAAAAATATAAGTAATTCGTTCCATGAATGTTATTGAAGCAACACCATACATTACGTACAATACTTTAAGATGCATTTCTGAAGTAGATTCAACTTTCCTGATACGATCAAATATAAAAAACAGGAAGGCAGAGGTAATTATTCCATAATCAAATACAATTTGATCTTTTAACAATATGGTTAATGGAATTAAAAGTGCTGCCAGACCAACCAAAATAATTGTTTGATAAGGTAGATAATTCATTTCTTTCACCATTGTATAAACTAAGGCTATGAATGCTGCAAGAGATCCCATTAGCACGAAAGGTTCTATGTTATTCAAATAGAAATCTATGGTTCTATAATCAAAGAATAATTCTACAAAATATTGTCCGACAAAGATTAATGATGTCATCCATATCAATAAAGATATACGCAATAAAGGTGAAAAATCTGCTCTAGAAACAAGAATATAAGCAATTAAAAAAACTGTAAATAAAATTGGTTTAATTGGAAATGGTGGGATAAAGAATCCTAATTCAAACCAACTAACTAGTCCATAAATACCGTAAATTAAACACCCTATTAAAATTACCTTTCTTAATGCCTCCATTTCAGCTTCTGTTTTTCAAAACATAATCATTTAAATATGATTTATTTTTTTTTGGCCAATGCTTTCTCAACATATTCAAATGTAGATAGTTTTTCTGGCATACCATCAACTACTGCAACATCGTGTTCAAAATGAGCGCTCGCCATTCCATCAAGTGTGGCAATCGTCCAATTATCTTCCAAATATTTAATCTTTTTGGTTCCTAAGTTGATCATAGGCTCGATTGCTATTGTTAGTCCTTCCTTAATCTTCTTCCCTCTACCGCGTCGACCATAATTAGGTACCTGGGGCTCTTCATGCATTGTTTTACCTATTCCATGCCCAACTAACTCACGCACTACTCCATATCCATGTGCTTCAGCATGTTTTTGAATATGAAATCCAATATCTCCTAATCGATTACCTACTTTTGTTTGGGCAATTCCAATCTCTAAACATTCTTGTGTAACCTTCAGTAATTTCAATTTTTCTTCTGAAACATTACCCACGGCAAAAGTATATGCGTGATCCCCATAATATCCGTTTAAAATTGCTCCGCAATCTATAGAAACAATATCTCCATCTTTAATAGGTTCATTACGTGGATAACCATGAACAACTTCATCGTTTATTGAAACACATAATGTATTTGGAAAGTCATACAACCCCAAAAATCCAGGTTCGGCATTTTGTGACCTAATATAACTTTCTGCAATTGCATCTAATTCTAAGGTAGTTACTCCTACCTCTATCGCTTCTGCAACCTTACCTAAAGTTCGACTTACAACTTGTGCTGCTTCTCTTAGCAACTCTACTTCTTCTCGTGATTTATATTTTATCATCTTATTCTTTTTTTGGCTGATAACACCTTAACATATATAACAAAGAAGGGATATATTTTGTGCGTATTCTATTTTTAAATAAAAAGGGAACATAAATTGTCCCCTTTTAAGCTTTCTTTTTCACTAATTATTAAGACAGAATTGATTTTACTTTATCTGCCGCTTCTTGTAATAAAACAGCTGACTGAACATCAAGTCCAGATTCATCAATTAATGTCTTTGCTTCTTCTGCATTTGTTCCTTGTAAACGAACAATAAGTGGCACAGGAATTCCGCCCATATTTTTATATGCATCAACGATTCCTTGTGCTACACGGTCACATCTAACAATTCCTCCAAAGATATTTATCAAAATAGCTTTTACATTATCATCTTTTAAGATAATTTCAAATGCTTTTTCTACACGTGCGGCATCTGCAGTCCCACCAACATCTAAGAAGTTAGCTGGGTTACCACCAGATTGTTTAATAATATCCATGGTTGCCATCGCTAAACCAGCACCATTAACCATACAACCAACATTTCCGTCTAACTTCACGAAGTTTAATCCCGCTTCATCAGCTTCTACCTCTGCCGGATCTTCTTCAGTTTTATCACGCATTTCGGCGTATTCTTTGTGTCTAAATAAAGCAGTATCATCTAAAGTAACTTTTGCATCAACAGCAATTACTTTATTATCTGAAGTTTTCAACACTGGATTAATCTCAAACATTGATGCATCACAACCTTCATAAGAAGCGTACAAAGCAGAAACAAACTTGGTCATTTCTTTAAAAGCTTTCCCGCTCAATCCAAGATTAAACGCAATCTTTCTTGCTTGGAAGCCTTGTAAGCCAACACGTGGATCAATCTCTTCTTTAAAAATTAATTCTGGTGTTTTTTCAGCAACTGTTTCAATATCCATACCTCCTTCGGTAGAATACATGATTACATTTCGACCTTTATCTCTGTCCATAAGAACAGACATATATATCTCCGAAGGCTCGCTTTCACCTGGATAGTAAACATCCTCAGCAATCATTACTTTATTTACCTTCTTTCCTACTCCATTGGTTTGAGCTGTTTCCAGGTGTCCACCAAGAATTCCTTTTACAACTTCTTCAACTTTATCGATTCCTTTTGCTAAAACAACACCGTGAGATCCTGTTTCTTCAACAACTCCTTTCCCACGACCTCCTGCATGGATTTGAGCTTTAACCACATACCATTCGGTACCTGTTTGTTCTGTTAATTCCTTAGCTTTGCTCACAGCATCTTCAACAGCGTCAATTACAACACTCTCTTGTATAGCTACACCAAAACTCTTTAAAATCGATTTTCCTTGATATTCGTGTAAATTCATTATTTTTCAATATTTATTCGCCGCTAAAGTAATCTTAATTCAAGTAAATTTCAAGTTAAAACATAAGAAAAACAAGATGTCTTTTTACATATCAGAACTTACTATTTAAGTATCAAGATTAAATAACTACATAAAAAAAAAGCCCACCGCGTAAGATGGACTACTATTTGCGTTCTAAAGACAACTAGCGTTTAGCAAGTTTGTTACTTGAAACTGTTAGTCTTTTTCGACCTTTACGACGACGAGCAGCTAGCACTCTACGTCCATTCTTAGTAGCCATACGACTACGGAAACCGTGTTTATTTCTTCTTTTACGCTGCGATGGTTGAAACGTTCTTTTCATGACCTGTTTTTATTATATTTAAAATTCTTTTGCTAATTCAAGACGGCAAAGGTAAGTCTTTTTTGTTTTAATCAAAACACAAATGCAAAAATATTGTTTTTTTTAATCGTTATCCACACTTGTTACATTAACTTTGCGCAATTAATAACAATTTCCTTTTGAAAATGCTCAAACCAAAAAAGAAAAAAAACAAAACAAAAACCAAACTATCTAAAGCGTCTGTTCAAAAAGCAAAAAAAATATTTAGCTACCTAAAGCCGTATAGATTTTATTTTTTTGTTGGATGGATATTCCTTGTACTCTCCTCTACCGCAGGTCTATTCTTTCCTTATTTACTGGGTCAGCTTTTAGGAAGTGATCTACCCGAAGACACAGCTTCTCCAAGTAATGAACAACTTTTACAAAACTTAGACCTCAATAATATTAACACAGTTGCTTTAGTTCTGCTGGTACTCCTAGTTTTACAAAGTGTTTTTTCATTCTTTAGAGTAGTCATCTTTACCAAAGTCACTGAAAACACATTAAGAGATATTAGAAAAGACGCTTATGACAAGTTAATATACATGCCTATGGACTTTTTTAACAAAAACAAAGTAGGAGAACTAACAAGTAGGATTGCAGCAGATATTACACTTATCCAAGACACACTCAGAACTACAATAGCAGAGTTTTTTCGACAGATCATCATCATAATTGGTTCTATAATCTTTATAACAATTGTTTCGTGGAGACTTGCACTAATCATGTTAGCAACTGTACCTGTAATGGCAATAATCGCTGTTGTATTTGGTCGATTTATAAGAAAGCTAAGTAAAAAAGCTCAAGATAGCTCCGCTTCTTCTAACACAATTATTGAAGAGGGGTTGATGGGAATTACTAATGTAAAAACTTTTACTAATGAAATTTTCATGATTTCAAAATACCGTAAATCAATTGAAGAGATTAGACGGTTAAACATAAAAAGTGGTAATTGGAGAGGACTGTTCATCTCCTTTATTATTATGTGCCTTTTTGGCGCCATTATTTTCATCATTTGGCAAGGATTACATATGACCGTTGGACCAGATGCAACGTTAGATAAGGGAGATTTCTTTTCGTTTATAATGTTTACTGTTTTTATGGGTGCAAGTATTGGATCACTTCCTGATTTATACGCAAATATGCAAAAGGCAGTGGGTGCTACTGAACATTTGATGGACATTATTTCAAACGATACAGAGAAGCAACTACACAAAGGCACAGATACATCACCTATTAAAGGAAATGTCGTTTTTGATGCTGTTTCTTTTCACTATCCGCAAAGAAAAGATGTGCAAGTACTTAATCAACTATCCTTTTCAGCAAATAAAGGGGATAAAATTGCACTCGTTGGTTCATCGGGTGCTGGAAAATCAACCATAGCTTCTCTTATACAACGTTTTTACAGTCCCACTGAAGGAAAGTACACCATTGATGGAAAGAATGTAGAGACCTACGAATTGAATCATTTGAGAGAAAACATGGCACTCGTTCCACAGGAAGTAATTCTATTCAGCGGAACCATTAGAGAAAATATATTGTTCGGTAAACAAAATGCAACAGATGAAGAAGTTAAAGCTGCAGCTAAAAAAGCCAATGCATTAACATTTATAGATTCATTTCCTGAAGGTTTTGAAACAGAAGTTGGAGATCGAGGTATTCAATTATCAGGAGGGCAAAAACAAAGAATAGCCATTGCAAGAGCAATTTTAAAAGACCCTAATATTCTTATTTTGGATGAGGCCACTTCTGCGCTTGATGCAGAATCTGAACGACTTGTTCAAGAAGCTTTAGATAATTTAATGGAAAACAGAACTTCTTTTATTATTGCACATAGATTATCAACCATTCGAAAAGCAGATACAATATTGGTTCTTGAACACGGAAAAATAGTGGAAAAAGGAACACATGAAGAATTAATACGCAAAGAAAATGGGGTTTACGCTAATTTGAATGAATTGCAAATTAATTAATCAAAACACAATTAAAGTATTTTGAAAATCAAATATTTGCGAGACTCACAAAAAATAAAATAACATGTAAAGACTTGTTTTTATAGGCAACTTTTTTATATTTGCAGCGTAATTACAGTACTATACAACTTTTATATATGAGATATCTAATAATTTGTCTTTTATTTCTAGCCTCAGGACAAGTGTTTAGTCAGATGAGATCCAATTTCAACTCCTCAAAAAATTGGTCGATGAATAAACATGAAATCTTTTTCGCCGTTGGACCATCTCAGTTTTTAGGAGATTTAGGAGGTTTAAATCGAGAAGGTACCCAAAAATCTATCGTCGATTTAGATTGGTCTAGTACGCGTATTGGAGGTGGATTAGGATATCGTTTTAGATTTCATCCAAGATGGGCAACATCCACGCAATTGTATTTTGCACTTGTAAATGGAGCCGACTCAAATACGGATGAAATAATCAGAAGAAGTAGAAATCTGTCTTTTCGCTCCCCTATCCTAGAATTAAGTCAACGCATTGAGTTTATCATCCTTGCAAATGAAAAAAGAGGAGCACGATATGGTTTAGGAAAAGGAATGCGCACAAAGGCTGACATGCTTTATATTTTTACAGGTATTTCTGGTTTTTATTATAATCCACAAACAAAAATTAATGGAAGCTGGACTAATTTAAGACCCTTAAAAACGGAAGGTCAAGGCTTACCAAATGGTGCAGATGAATATGGAAATTTAAGTTTAGCTATTCCTTTTGGTATTGGATTTAAAATTGCTATCGGGGAATTTTGGAGAATTGGAATGGAAGTTTCTTACAATAAAACTTTTACAGATTATATAGATGATGTTAGCACAGAGTACTATGATCCAGCTATCTTAGCAAGTGAAGTTGGACAAGATGCTGTTTATGCAGCCAATCCAGCTATAGAAAATCATTCCTGGTTTACAGAGGGAATGCAACGTGGAAATGACCAAGATAAAGACGCTTATCTATTTGCAAATATAGTGTTAACAAGAAACATAACCTACCCAAAACCAAAAAGAGGTAGACGAGTAAAATGGAGAGGTAGAACCAAGTTTTAAATTTATCATAACAATATTTAAGGTGAGCTATACGGCTCACCTTTTTTATTTCTATTTTTGTCCAAAACTATTAAATATGTATGCGCTGCTGAAACGTTTCTTTTTCCTTTTTGATCCTGAAAAAATACATCATTTCACTTTTAAATTAATAAAGTTTACACTGGCTATTCCAGGAATGAAAAAAATATGGAGAAAAAACTATGTGTTGGAAGACGAAAAGTTAGAACGAAAACTTTTTGGCTTAAAATTCAAAAACCCAGTAGGTTTGGCCGCAGGGTTTGATAAAAATGGACTCCTCTTTAATGAACTTGCGTATTGTGGCTTTGGGTTTATTGAAGTAGGTACAGTAACACCAATACCACAAGAAGGTAATCCAAAAAAACGATTATTTCGATTAACAGAAGATGAAGCTATAATTAATCGAATGGGATTTAATAATGATGGCTTACCAGCACTTATCAAACAACTCAAAAAAAGAAAAACCGAACTATTAATTGGTGGGAATATCGGTAAAAACAAAATAACACCTAATGAAAAAGCGGTTGATGACTACATTGCTTGTTTCGAAGCATTACACCCTTACGTAGATTATTTTGTGGTCAATGTAAGTTCACCAAACACACCAAATTTAAGAGCTTTACAAGACAAAGAACCTTTGAAGAATTTATTAAATACACTCAAAGAAGCTAATAATAAAAAAAGTAATTCGCGACCTATTTTATTAAAAATTGCACCAGATTTAACAAATGAACAGTTAGATGATATTGTTGAGATTTTCAAGGAAACAAAAATTGACGGATTAATAGCCACTAATACAACAATTGATCGTTCGAATCTAAAAACCAAAAATGTAGAATCAATTGGAGCAGGTGGCGTGTCTGGTAAACCCTTAAAAACTCGCTCTACAGAAGTTATACGTTATCTATACAAGCAATCAGGAGGAAGTATTCCAATAATAGGAGTTGGAGGAATTCATTCAGCTGAAGACGCAATCGAAAAAATAAGAGCTGGTGCATCCCTTCTCCAAATTTATACTGGATTTATTTACGAAGGTCCAAAATTAGTTAAAGAAATAAATGAAGCAATTCTAAAGTTGTAAGGTTTTATTATATTAGTAAAATGGAAAATTTGAAAATTATTGAATGTCCTCGTGATGCAATGCAAGGAATAAAAGAGTTTATTCCTACAACTACAAAAATAAATTACCTCAATGCCTTACTTAAAGTAGGTTTTGACACTATTGACTTTGGTAGTTTTGTTTCTCCCAAAGCGATACCGCAGTTAAAAGACACAGCAAGTGTTTTGGAAAAGTTAGATTTATCAAAAACACGCTCAAAATTACTCGCCATAGTTGCTAATGAACGGGGTGCAACTGATGCGTCAAACTTTGAAGAAATCAATTATATAGGATATCCCTTTTCAATTTCTGAAACTTTTCAGCAAAGAAATACCAACACCTCTATTGAAGGAAGTTTGGATCGGTTAGACAGGATTCAAAATATTGCTATCAATTCGAACAAAAAACTAGTCGTATATTTGTCAATGGGGTTTGGTAATCCTTATGGCGATCCATGGGATAGTGAAACAGTTTTAAAATGGTCAAAAAGATTAACCTCTGAATTTGGTATTGAGATTCTCTCTCTTTCAGATACAATAGGCGTTTCTACCCCAGGATTAATTACGAGCTTACTCAATGGAATAACACCAGAACTTAAAGATGTTGAGTTAGGCGTTCATCTGCATACTACACCAGAAACTTATCATGAAAAGTTAAAAGCAGCATACGACGCAGGATGTCGAAGGTTTGATGGAGCTATTAAAGGATACGGAGGATGTCCAATGGCAAAAGATGATTTAGTAGGAAATATGCCTACTGAAAAAATGATCGATTGGTTTGTTGAAAATAATATTCGTACAAATCTAAACTTGGAGTCCCTAAGAGACGCTGTATCTCAAGCCAACTACGTATTTAAACCTTAAAAGTTATGAGCAAGCAATTTATTTTCCTTTTATTTCTTATTCCATTTACCTTTACTCTTTTAGCACAAGACAAAACAGCTTATGAATTATCTCATTTTGATGAACTTGTGGTAATCGGTAATTTTCCAGTAAATGTTATTCAATCTGACAAAAAAGAAGCCATTGTTGAAGATCATGGAAACGATATAGATTTAGAAAACTTATCTTTTTCATATACAAAAAATACCTTAACGGTAAAGTATAGTGGTAGTTTTGTTGATAACATAGATATTCAACTCGATTTATACATCAACGCTCCTATAAAATCAGTTGAAGCAAGAAGGGGTGCCGAAATAAGAATAAAAGAAGCGGGTTCATTTGACAAAAATGTATCTTACAAATCAGATGCTGGAGGAAAACTATTGATTGAAAATATTAATGCAACCCTTGTAAAAGCGGAAGTTACTAAAGGAGGTTCTATTCGTTTAATTGGAAAAACCGAATCTTTTGAACCTACAGTTAAAACAGGTGGTACCATAGCTGCTGTAAACTTAAAAGCTAAAGAAGTAGATGCAAGTGTGTCACTAGGAGGAGAAATTATATGTTCCCCTATAAAAACACTTAATGCAAAAGTAACGAGCGGAGGTACCATTAATTATACTGGCAATCCAAAGGTGAAAGAAAAAGTTACATTAGGCGGAAAGATTGAAAAGTTATGATTTTAAGGTATATCTTTTTCGGGGTTTTCGTTCTTCTTTTTGCTTGTCAATCAGATGAAAAAGTAATTGAAGACTCATCTGTATTAGACGATAAAAAAGAAATCAAAACAAACAGTGATCAAAAAACAAAAACAGATGTTCAAACAAGTCCTGATAAAGGAATAAAACCTGAGCGTGATACCATAACAGAAGAAACCTTATTTTCATCACAAGGGTTTTCAGATAAAAAATATTATGAACTTTTAATTGAAACCCGATTGTGTAATCCGGATTATGACCCTAAAAGTAATTCAAACACAACTCCATGTAGCGCCAAGTTTTTTGAATTCTTCCCATACAACCACAAAAGAGATATTGAAGATGCCTTTTTATTACAAGTAAAAGCGGGTGTAAATAACTTCCCATACAGAAGGTTACTCATTTTTGTAAGAGAAAATGGAAGGTTAGTTTTAATGAACGGTATAATAGGTTATTTAGTCAAAAGAGTTTCTAGTCCAAATGAAATTGACGATCTCATTGTAGCGGTATTTGATGACCTAGGAAATGACAAATTTGACCGATATGATGTTCTTTTAAGGTATACAGATGGAAAGTACCACTTCGTTGAAGCTGTAGGTGACTTGCAAGGAACTTTCAAAACAGAAAAGCTAAAAAAAGCAGCTTCTAAAGCGATTTTAAAACGAATCAAAGAAAAAGAGCTAATCTTTTGAAAAATCTATTTGTAATCATATTACTTCCGATTTTAATGGGTTGTATTTCTAACTCATCATTAAGAAAAAACTTTCCGTTCCATATTTTAAATGGGAATAGCGCAAAAGTATGGATTCTATCAAAGTCAAATGACGTTAATGAATACGCGGTTCCAAAAATGAGGAATTATAGAAGAACCTTTACTTTTTTCGTAAATAAAAGCTTTAGAGAACAAGAACTCATACATTTAGGTTCAGATAATGGACGTATTGGAAGATACAAAATTATTGGCAACGGTCTTGATGATTTTGTTTTAGAACTTAACTATAAGGATGGAGAACGCTCATATTTTAAAATTATCAGAATAAAAAATAATTTTTTAAAACTTCAAAATTATCACAAAAAGGAAATAGAATGGCAATTTAAAACACTAAACCCACCTTTAAAATGATTCTAATAATAGATTGTGGATATACTCATATTTTTAAGTTAGAAGATCTTGTTGACCAATATATTGATTTTAAAACCATCCCCATTTACGATTTTTCTCACTCCTCGATTGAAAACATTAATTTGACTGGGATCATCATATCACATGCCCACATATCAATCCACGAAACCAACATTGATAAATATATTGAAAAAATAGATTTGTTAATGCAATTATCACTTCCAACCCTAGGAATTGGAGTTGGGCATCATTTATTGGGTGCTTATTTTGGTGCGCGTCCAGCTTATGAACCCTATAGAAACGAATTAGTTGAAATAGGTATATTAGAAACATCAGGGATTTTTGACAAACTTCCTTTTGAAATTCAACAAATTAAAGATCATGCTGGAACGATATCGATACCTCCTGATTTTCAGCTCTTGGCTAGCTCAGACTACAGTATAAACGAAGCCATGAAAAAGCGTAATCGAGCTATTTATGGGGTACAGTTTTTACCAGAAGTTTCAGGAAATTTTGGTGCTGTAATTATGGATAACTTTGTGAATATTTCTCTTAATAGAAAGGATTAATTTCAAGATAATTTTAGAACTTAGCGCACATGTTATTAAATCGTTTGTGGATCGGATTGTTTTTAATCGCTTTGGCTGTTGGCTTAGGAAAGTTAATCTTTTTCAGTGATTTAATGATTTTCAAACAAATGGTTGATGCACTTTTTGAAAGTGCTGAACTGGCTTTTAAAATTGCATTATTCCTGACAGGTGCATTATGTTTATGGATGGGGTTTATGGAGATTGGTGAAAAAGGAGGAGCCATTCAGAAATTAACAGTTTTAGTTGCTCCACTATTCACAAAGTTATTTCCAGATATTCCAAAAAATCATCCAGCTGTTGGTTCAATGATGATGAACTTTAGTGCCAACATGTTAGGTCTTGATAATGCAGCGACACCTTTGGGATTAAAAGCAATGGGACAACTACAAGAGCTAAATCCAAAAAAAGACACGGCTTCAAATGCCCAAATAATGTTTTTGGTTTTAAACACTTCGGGATTAACCCTAATTCCAGTTAGTATTCTCGCTTATCGTAGTGGTGCAGGATCCGCATCACCTTCAGAAGTATTTTTACCTATTTTGTTTTCTACCTTCTTTGCTTCACTTGTAGGATTGATTGTCGTGTCAATAAAACAAAAAATAAATCTATTCAATAGAACAGTAATGGCTTATTTGGGTACAGTAACTGCTTTTATTGTTGGTCTACTTGTTTTATTATTCAACAAACCTGATTTAGTAGAGCCGATTTCAAATGTAGGTGGAAACGTCTTACTCTTCTCCGTGATTATTGTTTTCTTACTGCTTGGTATTCGTAAAAAAATAAATGTTTATGAGGTTTTTATAGATGGTGCCAAAGGTGGTTTTGATGTAGCCATAAAAATTGTTCCTTACCTTGTTGCTATTCTCGTTGCTATAGGTGTTTTCAAAGCATCAGGTGCTATGGAAATATTGTTTGAAGGTTTGCGTTATCTTTTAGAACTAATGGCCATCACTAACACAAAGTTTATTGAAGCTTTACCTACAGCTTTCATGAAACCATTTAGTGGGGGAGCCGCACGTGGTATGATGCTAGAAACTTTTGCTACTCATGGTGTCGATTCATTTATTGGAAAAATGTCAGCAACATTTCAAGGTTCAACCGAAACTACTTTTTATGTTCTAGCGGTTTATTTTGGATCTGTAGGTATTAAAAAAACCCGATACGCCGCAGGAGCTGGATTAATCGCTGATGCAGCAGGAATTATAGCTGCAATCTTCATTTCATTCCTATTTTATACGTAATGAAAAAACCAATAGATCAATTAAAACCAGAGGATGCAATACCTTTATTTGTAAAAATCAAAAAACTTATCTTAGGTAATAAAAAACCGGATGGTTTTACTCGACTAATTTTCTCATTTTCTTTGTTTGCTTGGTTTATGTTGATGAGCTGGAATTCAATAAGTTATTTTGTATTATTAACTTCAGATATCATTGAAAAAAATAAAGGTTTCTCCGTTCAAGAAGTAATCATTAAAAATGGACAAAAGCTTGGCTTTAATGGAGAGGAATTCCTGGCATCGTTACACGGTTTTCTATTTCATAACCTCTTTATCTGGCTTCTTATCTTCATAGGCTTGGCCTTGATGTATAGAAAAAAAAGAATCTATACGCTTTTTGTATTTGGAGGTTTAATGATACATTTTGTTTATATGTTTTTCACGTTAGGGTTTCAGTATTTTATTGAAGACATCTCATTTTTCGATAAAATTCTATATTTCATACTCATTTTAGGAACTTTAATTCATTCATTCCTCATAAGCAAAGAAAAAGAAACTGCCTTAAAAAATTCAGTAAGCGAACCAAATGAAGATTCAGAAAATCTATAAAGCATAACTTTTCAAAGATATTTAAAGATATTCAAGAAACATTAGCTTGATGTAACTCTCACCAAAATCATTCAATATTACAACCTAACTCTCAACTGAACTCCTACTTCACTCTTCACGTTTCCTTGAATCTCTTCGGTTCCACTACTCAAGGTTTCTTCTTGGTTGTAAACAAATGCAGCATAGCGTACCCATAAATCGCAGCGTTCGTTGAAGAAAGTGTATCTTAACATTACATAGGCTCGACTTCCTTTATTGAAATAGGCAGGAATACTGAAAACGTTTTGCAAATTGTATTCGTAAGCATAAACGCGTGTTTCGTAACTGTCGGTATTAAAAATAGCATAGCGCATGGAAATCTCAACTGGAAAGTTCTTATTTCTGTATAATAAATCCTGTGTTAATGCAAATCCATCTTGACTTCCACTGCTGGGCCGTTGATCTGTGACGTAATCAATTCTTGAACGCCATTTCCATCCTGAACCTAAATCTGCTGTTAATCCTAACTGATATTTTCGTTGTTTATAACGTTCAATCGGACGAATATTTCCTTCATATTCACCACTTGCATTGATCATTTTATCTTTCTCTCGAACACGCAAGTAAGTTTCAAATCTTGGATTGGGCCGGTATTTTAATTGTCCGAGCACTTCATGTCCTTCGCTTGGACTATCGACTCTAAACTTCAGCCAAGGTGATTTAAAAAAGTCAACATAAGAATTTAAGCTCCACGATTTACTCAGTTTAAAAAATCCGCCGAAGTATAATCCAGATTCATTGTTGGTGTTACTTCCATCGCCAAATCCTTGGGCGTAAAATGTGTGATAATCTTTCGGATAATTTCTATACAATGCCGTTAGTGAAGCTTTTCGACCTAAAGCAATTGTAGCACCTTGTAAAACTGCTATGGCGTTTGAACTTCTACTTTGAGCGACTTCACCGTATAGACTGAGATTTCTGACAATATAAGAGTAATCGGCACTTAAATTTAAAAGTTCTTTTCCTTTAAATTGATACTTATTCATTAAGCGATCTGCTCTTTCGTAATATGCGTCATAAACATGTTGAATTGCCGAAATTCCGATTTGAAAATTACGACTTTCATATTTTACATTCGCACCATAAATCATTTCCATCAAGCTGTTTTTTCGCTCAATTTCTGAAGTAGTTCTGTGATAACCACTCATATTGATGGACGAAGCCATTCTTGCTTCTTCGGAATCCAAAGTATCCAGCATTTCAACCGAACCATCAACGCCTTTGTATGATCCCCAAGTCGTTAAAGAAAAGTTTTTAATACCTATTTCTACAGCGGCTCCACGCATAAATCGGGTTTCATCCGTAGAACTAAAAGGCTTAATTCCTCGTGCGTTTTTCTTCGCTGAACTCGCATCGGCCGTTTTACTAAATCCATAGCCTGTCCACATCGCTAATCCCTGACCAATCTGAATTTGATAGTCTCCAATTGCAGCTTTTCGCAAGAATTTATTTCCACTGTAATAAGCGTGTGCACTATAAAAGTCAAAACCATTAGGCGATTTATCACCAAAAAGCTGTTCTCCAGGATCTTTCTCCATGGTAACACCAACACTTAAGTCGTTTTTGTGCGTGTAGCGAATTCTAGAGTACAGTTTGTTAGGATCCCCCCAATAATATTTATTGCTTTCCTCTTTTTCTTCGTCAGTAACATCGGCATAACCTGCTCTATCTTCGATGTTGCGCTGATAACGAAAGTAAGCCTCTACTTTTCCTTCTTTTAAATACTTCTTAAAATTGCCTTCTTTCTTTTCTTCCACTTTTGATACCCGGACAAAAGGAATAATGTTATCCAAAGTCAATAAATCCCAATATTCTAGGTCTTTTAATTCAAATAAGGTTTTAAAAGGGCCTTTTTCTTCTCGGGTAGCCAACAATGAATTAATTTGAAAATCATTCAACAATAACAATTCTTGTAAATCCTCTTTATTCGCTGCGTTTAAGTTAAGTGGATTGTCATAATAAGTATTCAACACATCAAAAATATCTTCTAAAGAAACTTCCTCAGCATCTAAATCTTGAGCGATAAATTCAATTCTTTGTTGAATAATTTCATTTTTCGTTTGTCCAAAAACAAAAGCTCCTACAAACAGAAAAGATATGAAAAGTAGGCGTTTCATCATTGTTTAGGTTTATAAAAATCAATAATGAATGATGCTGCTGGAGTCCAGCCTAAAACTTGATTATATTGAGTAGCTAAATCCAATTTTAATCGCTGATATTTCAATCCAAATCCAAATGCAAAATCCATAGGCGCTCCTTGTACTCCAGCACGAATGTATATTAAATCAATAGGATGGTACTCAATTCCGGCGCGTAAACGAGTATCAAAATTGATTTCTTGTTCTATTTCTCCGACCAACAAGAGTTCATCGAGTAATTGATAAGAAATTCCCAATCTCAAAATCGTTCCGTAGCGATCATTTTTAAATTCCGATAATTCTGCACGACCAATATTCACCACAGAAAAGCCTAAATTAATACGGTCATTTAACTTAGCTAAAGCACCAAACTCAGCACTTACGCCATGTTTTACTCCGTAATATGGATCTAAGCGTGTACTTAAATAATTAATCTGCACTCCAGCCGAAATCTTATTCGATAATTTCATACTGTATCCTAATCCTGCTCTCGTGGTTCGGTAAGTTTCATAACCGTAGAACTGACCTCCAGCAGAGATTACCCCGACTTTAAGCGGTACGGCAGCAGCCACACTTTGAGATTGTAATTCCTTTAATGCATACCGACTTTCATAGGAAATTCCAGCTGTTCCTTTATCAACAAATCCCAATGCTCCAGGATTATGATGAAAGGAAAAAGCATCAATTAAAGTTACGCCATTATTGGCCATTGCTCCTACCCTAGCGCCTTGAGATAGCCAACCTTGCGCTTGAAGTGCTGAGGCAGAAAAAAGGGCGAGTATTAATATCAATAGTGATTTCATAAGTTCTTTTTAGGCAATTAACTCAAATAAAAGTTCAGCTTTAATGTTTTCATGTTAGTTTTCTTAAAATAATCATTTCAAATATAAGGATATTCTAAACTTTTCAAAAATAAACCTTTTGCAGGAACAGAACAACCTGCCGCTCCTCTGTCTTTGGCTGCAATGATGGTTTTAACTTCCGCTGGGTCAATACTGCCTTTTCCTACTTCCAATAAAGTGCCTACAATTGCGCGCACCATATTTCTTAAAAAGCGATTGGCACTAATTTCAAACCTCAATTGATCACCCACTTCTTTCCATTCGGCTGAATAAACTTCGCAAAAATTATTGTTGACATCAGTGTGCAATTTAGAAAATGAAGTAAAATCTTGTCGGCCCAACAAATACTGTGTGGCTTCATTCATTTTTTCTATGGATATTTTTCTTGGATAATACCAGCTATCCTTATTGTGAAAGGGTAATTTCTTCTGATGTAAAAAATAATGATAAGTTCTTTTTGTAGCATCAAACCGCGCGTGAGCATCCTCTTTTACTTCAAGAACTTCATTAATTGCAATGTCCAAAGGCAACATGTTGTTTAATTTAAACTGTAATTGTTCATTAGAAAATTGCGGAATTAAATCGGCATGAAAATAAGCTTGTTTGGCATGAACACCAGCGTCGGTTCTACCACAGCCCACAATATCAATCTTTTGTTTACCATACAGGCGCGACAACCGTTCTTCAATTTCGCCTTGAATCGTTGTGGCATTGGGCTGTTTTTGCCAACCAGAATATTTTGTACCATCGTAAGCACATTGAAAAAATAAACGCTTTTTCATGTTGCAAAATTACTAAAATATCGGTTTTGAAGTCAAGAATTGTATTTCAACACTTAAAAGTTAATAGAAATGTAATTTAAGGAGTAAACTCTTTCAAAAGATGCTTACTTTTAACCAACCAAAAACACATTTCATGAAAGTTCATTTTATTGCCATTGGAGGAAGCGCTATGCATAATTTAGCCATTGCATTATCACGTAAAGGATTCGAAGTTACGGGTTCCGATGATGAAATTTTTGAACCTTCAAAAGGTCGATTAAAAAAAGAAGGTATTCTTCCTGAACAAATTGGCTGGAATCCTGATCTTATTTCTGCTGATTTAGACGCAGTGATTCTTGGAATGCATGCAAGGGCAGACAATCCTGAACTCGCTAAAGCCAAAGAATTAGGGATTGAAATCTTTTCTTATCCTGAATATATCTATGAGCAATCAAAGCACAAGAAACGGGTTGTAATTGGCGGTTCGCACGGCAAGACAACGATTACTTCCATGATTTTACATGCTTTACAAGTGTTGGATTTCCCTGTAGATTATATGGTAGGCGCGCAACTCGAAGGTTATGATTGTATGGTAAAATTGACCCAAGATAATGATGTTATTATTCTTGAAGGAGATGAATATTTGAGTTCGCCATTGGACAGAAGACCAAAGTTTCATTTATATAAGCCTCATATTGCTTTAATAAGTGGAATTGCGTGGGATCATATTAATGTCTTTCCAAGCTATGAGAATTACGTTGAACAATTTGATTTGTTTTGTGAAATCATTGAAGAAAATGGGGTATTGGTTTACAATACTGAGGACACAGAAGTCGAAAAAGTCGCCGTAAAGCAGCAAAGTCGACTAAAATTGAAGCCTTATGCCACTCCAAAATATGAAGTTCATGAAAAAGGAACAACCTTTTATTATAATAATCAGGCTTTTCCTTTGAAGATTTTTGGTGCGCACAATTTACAGAACTTAAACGGCGCTTTAAAAGTTGTTGAAGCTTTGGGCATCTCTTCTATCGACTTTCTAAACGCCATGAAAGATTTCACTGGAGCTGGAAAAAGATTAGAGAAAGTCAGTGAGACGCCTGAAAGAGTTTTATACAAGGATTTTGCGCATTCTCCGAGTAAACTAAAAGCAACAACAGCAGCTGTTAAAGAACAATACCCAGATAGAAAACTCGTGGCCTGTATGGAATTACACACTTTTTCTTCTTTAAAAAAGGATTTCCTTCCACAATACAAGGATGCAATGAAATCCGCCGACAAAGCATTGGTGTATTTTAGTCCGAAAGTTGTAGCACATAAAAAGCTAGATCCAATCACAAAAAAAGATGTTTTTGAAGCTTTTGGAGAAAACGTTCAAGTAGAAACAGAAACACAGAAAGTCCTCGACTTCATTGAAGCAGAAAGCACTGACAACATGGTCTTGTTGATGATGAGTTCAGGAAATTTTGACGGAATAGATTATAATCAATTATGAACGGCTTTAGCCCTCAGTGAAGCTAATTACGAATTTATGATTGAGGATTGTAATAATTAACTTCGTTTAGATCGCTAGCTCGGTTCAAACAAAAAAAGAACCTTGTTAATGGATTACCAAGTTTGTCGACAACCTTCATAAGACATATAAACAGTTAGGGGACTGAGCACTTCTCTATCCCAAAAATAAAATATTTTAGGATAATCGAAATGACAGTAATATTAACAGTGAAATAGAAAAAAAAGAGAAAACACCCAGCTTTTCCTCTTTTTTTCAACTAGATTCTCTTGAACTTTGTTATTTCGAGCGTTCAATTTATTGGAATTCCGAGAAAATATGGTGCAGATTATTGATAATAATTTTCAACATTAAAGTTAATGTCCAAGTTTGATTATTCAATTATGAATTACAAATTTGTAAATATTGAACTGTTTGTTTGGAGAAAGATTATAGATTTTTTACTTTATAGGAATCTTTAAAAACAGTTCATGCTAAAAATTACCCGTCTTAACAAAGCAAGCGATTTTGATAAAGTCAAAGAAACACGACAAGAGTTTGTAGATTTCCTTTATGAAAGTCTTGGCAAATATGGCGATGCAAAAGAAGATATTAATAAATGTATCGAATATGCTTTGTCGGAAAATCCTGCTGAAGGTGGTACAATTTATCTCGCTTTTTATGATGAAAAACTAGCCGGTGGAGTAATTATGAACAACACCGGAATGTCGGGATACATACCTGAAAACATTCTGGTTTACATTGCTGTTGGTGAGAAATTTAGAGGAAAAGGAATTGGTAAACAACTGGTTCAAGAGGTAATCAAGAACACCAAAGGCGATATCAAATTACATGTTGAGTATGATAATCCAGCAATTGAACTCTACAAGAAATTAGGATTTGAGACGAAATACGCAGAAATGCGATTAAAAAATTAATCATGGCGACTTTAAAAATTAAAAGCTCAGGTATTATTGATAACATTCTTGCCATTTCTAGCTTTCTACAGCAACATGAAATTCATTGGAGTTTAATTACAAAAGTTTTTAGCGGTGATGTAGAGTTTATGAAGCAAATCTTGAAGCCAGAAGTTATTGAAAACATCCACTCTATTGGAGATTCCAGATTGACGAGTTTAAAAAATATCAAAAAAGTAAATCCATCAATTCGCACGATTTACATTAAACCACCTGCAAAGATTTATGCCAAGGAAATTGTAGAATTTGCCGATGTTTCTCTAAACACTTCAATACATACATTAAAAGCACTTGACAAGGCGGCAAAGGAACAGCAAAAAATTCACAAAGTCATTATCATGATCGAATTGGGCGAATTGCGCGAAGGAGTTTTAGGAAACAAAATCATTGATTTCTACAGAGCCGTCTTTGCATTAAAAAACGTGGAAACGATTGGATTAGGTGCCAACTTAGGCTGTATGTATGGCGTAGAACCAACTTACGACAAATTGATGCAACTCGAATTATATGGGAAATTAATTGAAGCAACTTTTGATAAAAAACTAGCACTATTTTCTGGAGGAAGCTCAATCACTTTGCCTTTGTTAGAAGAGAATAACATTCCAAAGTCCATCAATCACTTTAGAATTGGAGAAGCTGCATTTTTTGGAACAAGTCCGCTAAGAAATCAACAATTTCTCAATTTAAGTACCGACAATTTTAGACTGTCTGCGAATCTTATTGAAATTGAAGAAAAGAGAATTATTCCACAAGGTGAGATAAGTGAAGCTTCAATTGGAGACACTAAAGATTACGACGAGTCACATTACGGAAAAAGATTTATCGGGCCATTTTTGATTTTGGAATGTTAGATGTTGATGCCAATAATCTAAATCCTCTAGACGAAAATCTAGAACTTATTGGCACTACGTCAGACATGACTGTATATGAGTATAAAGACAATAATCAAAAAGATAGTTTTTATGAAAAGTTAGTCGGTAAATCTTTTGATTTTGAACTTAACTACATGGCAGTAGCAAGACTTTTAAATTCAAAATTCATCGACAAAAAGTTTATGTAGAAAACGGGGTAATTGATAGTTGATAATTGAAAATTCGTAATTGAAAATTAAAAATTCGTAATTCCTAATTCGTAATTGACTAATTCGTAATTGAATATTCGTAATTGCCTACTGTTCTCCTGTAAACAAAAACTTATTTGGACTTACAATATTGGATTTTACGGCATACATCACAATTCCAGCGGTATTTTTAGTTCCCAACTTACCCATAATATTTTTCCTGTGCGTAGTAATTGTGTGCGGACTCAAACAAAGTAAATCTGCTATTTGTGCATTGGTATTTCCTTCGGCGATGTATTTTATAATTTCCAATTCACGCTCTGAAAGCAAAACAGGTTCACATGAAAAACTATCTAAATCTAAATGTTCAACATCAATTGAAGCTTTGCGGATGGAATCTAAGATTTGTCCACAAAAGAACTTGTTCCCTCCTACTGTTTCTCTAACAGATGATTTAATTTCAGCGATATCACAGTCTTTTTTGATGTAACTGGTAACACCAGATTTTAAAGCATCAATGACAACAGATGGATTTTGTTCAGGCGTTATGGCTACAATTTTTAGATGCTTATTTGCATTCAACGCTTTTGGAATAATATCAATACTAAAATTCGGTGCAGTGTAGTCAAGTAGCGCAACATCAACCTCTACATTTTTGAGTTGTTCAATGAACTGTTCTCCCGAAACAGCTTCACCAACCACTTTCACGGATGGATCTTCTGCCAAAATGGATCGCAATCCAACCCTTACAATGTCGTTACTGTCTGCTATAATGACTTTCATGGTAGCAAATATAAGACTTTATTTGCTTAATTAGAATGATTTTAAATAAAATTCAGTCTCCATTGCGTCAAATTTAATTTTGAAAAAATGAAGCATTTAATTATCAACAGATTACTAATGATTTAGATATAGAATTGGTTAAGTTTAAAAAAGTTTAGACAAAAATAAAAGGCTATCGAAAAATCGATAGCCTTTTAGAGTACTTAAAATAAATTATATACTAACCGATAACTTTTACGTTAACAGCGTTTAATCCTTTTCTTCCCTCTTCAACTTCAAATTCAACTTTGTCGTCTTCACGAATCTCGTCGATTAATCCGTTTGCATGTACGAATACATCGTTTCCTTCTTCTGGTACGATAAATCCGAACCCTTTTTCTGTGTTAAAAAACTTAACTGTTCCTTGTGGCATAATAAATAATTAAAAATAAAGTCCAAATATATATCAACACTTTGGAGTATGCAAGAAAATTTAAAATTAAATTAAATTTTTATTGATTTTATTCTTTATGAAGCATTTAAAATGGAAGGAAATGATTCTTGATTAATCACTTTAGAGCTCTCTAAATAATTTAAATCATCAGCGTAAATAAAAAAGCAAGAACCTTCTTTAATTACATCAATTATTTCGGTGGCATTATGTTTTGGCAAAGCTGGGCACCCGTAACTTCTTCCGAGCACTCCATTATTTCTTTTTAAAAACGCCGGAGTTGCATAAGTTGCTCCATGAACTACAATTCCCCTTGGCCGAGCTTTTGAATTAGACGCTTCTAATCCATCCAATCGCATTGCGTAATCAAACTTTCCAGAGTAGGTTTCGGCAGTGAGAAAAAAGCCTAAACTACTTTGCAAGCTGCCACTAATGTTTGAAAACTTTTCAGCAGTCGCCATTCCTGTGTGTTTTCCATGCGCACAAAGCGATTTCTTTACAATTTCAAATGTTTCGACATTAATAACGTACATTCTTTCTTTAGAGGAATGCTGTGAAAAATCAACTATGGTTAAAACCCTCTCATTCTCAAGCTGACCTTCTTCTTTTAAAGTGTAATATCCCTTTAATCCATTGTAGAATGCTTCATAAGTTAAAGTAGAATCATTTAAACATTTATAATTCGAATAAACAAATTGTTCCCATCTGTTTTCAGGATAATGTTCCTTATGTTGAACTGCTTTATTTTGATCCTCATTTTTTGTTTCTGTTTTTACCGAAATTTCTTCAAAATGAAAATTTGTGAAACTTAGTAAAATAAATGTAAAACCAAACAAAATGAGCTTTTGTACGGGTATTTTATTGAGCATAGCGATGCGAAAATAATAAAATGTCACTACATTTGCGCTATTGATCGAATTCGATTTTAATGTATTCGACTAATGTCCTGATATTTATGACGAATCAAAAAGAAATAGAGAAAAGACGCACCTTTGGAATTATTGCCCATCCGGATGCTGGTAAAACTACTTTAACGGAGAAACTACTTCTATTTGGTGGTGCAATTCAAACAGCTGGAGCGGTAAAAAGTAACAAAATTAAGAAGTCCGCAACTTCCGATTTCATGGAAATTGAGCAACAACGTGGTATTTCTGTAGCGACTTCTGTAATGGCTTTTGACTATCGTGATAAACACATAAATATTCTTGATACTCCTGGACATAAGGATTTCGCTGAAGATACTTACCGTACGTTAACAGCGGTGGATAGCGTTATTTTAGTGATTGACAATGCGAGTGGTGTGGAAAGTCAGACCGAAAAACTGATGGAAGTTTGTCGCATGAGAAATACACCAGTAATTGTTTTCATCAACAAGATGGACAGATATGGTAAAGATGCTTTTGAATTATTAGATGAAATAGAGACAAAACTAGGCATTGGTGTTCGCCCATTAGCATGGCCAATTGGAATGGGAGACGATTTCAAAGGGGTTTACAACATGCACGAACAAGAATTGAGTCTATTTCATGGAAATAAAACGGGGATCAGTGAAGAGTTGGTCAAATTTACCGATTTAGACAACAAGGAGCTCGATGAGATCATTGGCGATGAAGCTGCAAATGAATTACGTGAAGAAGTTGAACTCGTAGATGGCGTTTATGATGAGTTCAACATGGAAGATTATTTAAGCGGAAAAATAGCTCCTGTCTTTTTTGGAAGTGCGGTAAATAACTTCGGAGTTCGTGAATTATTGAATGCGTTTGTGGATATTTCGCCTTCACCACGAGGAAGAGACACAGATCAAGGTTTTATAGAACCTTCAGCTCCTAAATTCTCTGGATTTGTGTTTAAGATTCACGCCAATCTTGATCCAAAGCACCGAGATAGAATTGCTTTCTTAAGAATCGTTTCTGGAAAATTCGAACGCAATACCTTCTATAAACATGTGCGCAATGGAAAGAAAATTAAGTTTCCGAATCCGACTTCTTTTATGGCCCAAGATAAGAGTATTGTCGATGAAGCTTTTCCAGGTGATGTAATTGGACTTTATGATACAGGAAACTTTAAAATTGGAGATACATTAACAGAAGGGAAAGATTTTAACTTTGTTGGAATTCCTTCATTCTCACCAGAATTCTTCCAAGAATTAAGAAACGATGACCCAATGAAATCTAAGCAATTGGACAAAGGAATTCGTCAGTTAATGGATGAAGGAGTTGCCCAAATGTTTATTCAAGAGCCTGGAAGTCGTAAGATTATCGGTACGGTTGGACAACTACAGTTTGAAGTTATTTTATACCGTTTATTGCACGAATACGGTGCCAAATGTTCATTTACACCAATGAATTACCACAAAGCGTGTTGGATGACCTCAGACAAACCAGAGGAAATAGAAAAATTCTTAAAAGCCAAAACGGGAAATATCGCCAAAGACAAGGATGATAATTACGTTTTTCTAGCAGAAACTCCGTTTTTATTAGAAATGGCCGAAAGAGATTATCCAGCAATTACTTTCCATAAAACGAGTGAATTTAAGGTGAAATAGTCAATTTCGAATTAGTCAATATTAGACGTTTATATATTTGTAGCATCGCACGGCCGTGTGATACTACAAATATATAAACGTACCCACAATGTCAATTGATTCTGCACGATTTTCTATTTCTTATAAAAACCGATTCAAAATAAAATCACGTTCATGCTAAATAATTACGATTGAGGAAATTCGTAATTGACTAACTTGTAATTAACTTCGTTGAGGGCTAAAGCCGTTCGTAATTAAAATATCCGTGTTCCATTTTCAACCGTTTGGTCAGGATTAATCAAGGTAACTTTTTCTCCTTCTACCCCACCGAGCACCAAACATTCGCTCATCATGTTGGCAATTTGTTTAGGCGAAAAATTAACCACAGCGACAATCTGCTTTCCAATGAGGTCATTGGGTTTATACAACTTAGTAATTTGTGCAGATGTTTTTTTGATTCCCAAAGTTCCAAAGTCAATGGTCATTTTATACGCTGGATTTCGTGCTTCTTCAAATATTTCAGCAGTCAAAATTGTACCTACACGCATCTCAATTTTAGTGAAATCTTCCCAGTTAATCTCCATTTCAGTAATGTTTTAATTCAAATAATTTATTTACTTTTAAATCAGTATGCAATAGAATGCCAAGCATAGCCAACTATTTCTTTAAGCAATCCGAACCATTCATTGAATGTATCAGCACTTGGAATAATAAATTCGTCCCATGTGTAAAACCTATTCTCAGCAGTATATTGATCAGTAGAAAACGGAGTTACTTTTAACCCATAATTTTCAAAAGAAGCTTTAGCTCTTCGCATGTGTCTTGCTGAGGTCACCAAAATAAAGGAATTGAAATGAGGATAAGATTGTTGTAATAATTCTGTAGTATATTTTGCATTTTCATTGGTGTTTCTAGATTTTGTTTCAATAAGAATATCTGTTTCAGGAATTCCAAATTCAATCAGTTTTTCTTTAAGTTGCACAGCTTCATCTAATCCTTTATCAATAACATCGCCATGATGTCCGATAATACAGAGTTTTTTTACTTTTTTTGATTATAAAGTGTGAGAGCTTGCCATATTCGATCAGCTCCTCTTCTCACACTTATTCTATCAACAGAATGATCATATTCGAACATTCCGCCCAAAACAAGTGCGACATCATGATGATTGACACTTTCAAAGCTTACGGCATGAATCTCCCAACCCCTTAGTATTTCTTTATAAATAAATGTATTTGAAAAAAATAAAACGATTGCTAATGAGGATATTCGAGCAACTCTTTTAATTCTTTTCCTTTTTGCTAAAACACTAATGATTAAAGCTATCAAGAGCCATGTTAAAGGTGTAATAAAAACATAAACAATTTTAGATAAAATTAACATCACTGTTTTAAATTAAGAGGTTAAACAATAATTAACCATATATTTGCAAACAAAATTAAATTATTTAATCAATACTTAAATTATGGATACAGAAAATCTATTTGGAATATCTCAAGAAGACCTCATGGGAACGCTTGTCGAAATTGGAATTAACTTACTGATTGCTGTTGTTATTTTCATCATAGGAATGAGATTAGCAAAGTTCTTCAGCAAAATGGTCGCAAAAATCCTCGAAAAAAGAGACTCTGATAAAGGTCTCATTACCTTTATGAAAGGACTTGTTAGTGGACTTATAAAAGTATTAACTATAGTTACCGTTTTCTCCCAGTTAGGAATCGAAATGACTTCTTTCATTGCAATACTGGGTGCTGCAGGTTTAGCAATAGGTATGGCTTTCTCTGGAACATTGAGCAATTTAGCGGGTGGAGTTATGATTTTAATTTTTAAACCATTCAAGGTAGGAGATTATGTACAATGTCAAGGTGAGTCGGGAACAGTAAAAGAAATTCAGATATTTCACACAGTAATGACAACACCTGATAATAAAACGATTATTGTACCCAACGGTCCATTATACAACGGAAACATCACCAACTACAGCATGCAACCAACGAGAAGAGTAGACTTTACCTTTGGATTTAGCTACGGTGAGGACTTTAAATTGGCCAGAGACACAGTTTTGCAAATTGTAAGTGCTCACGATAAAGTTTTTAAAGATCCTGCCCCTTTTGTTAAGCTCGGAAATTTAGGTGATTCATCTGTTGATTTAACGGTGAGGGTATGGTGTAACAAAGAAGATTATTGGGATATTTTCTTCGACATCAATGAAGCAGTTTACCAAAAGTTTGAAGAAATAGAGGGTATATCAATGCCGTTCCCACAAATGGACGTGCATGTAGATGGAGGTTTAAAAGATCCTGCTGCTAACTAATAAAAATTATTTAATAATAAAAAGAGTCGTGAAAGCGGCTCTTTTTTTGTTTAGAACTAATTGGAGTTTTGTAAAACTCTTTTCTACACTATATACTATACATCTGACACTGAAAAATAAGTTCCTGCTGGTGTTATATTCATTTGGACAACTTCCCAAGTCACAAACAAAATCAATAGTCGATCAATGTATGATTTCTTAAGTTTTGTCTTGCGATAGAGCTTACTCAAAGTAATTTGACCTTCATTTTTAATGGTATTTAAAATCAATTGTTCATCTTCATCAAATGTCTGAGGTGTTGAGCTTGCATTACGCTGTTTCTTCCAGACACCCACCAAAATTTTATTGGCCAATAAGGTGTGATCTTCTCTTCTTACATAGGTTTTCCAAACATCATTATCATCCAAGGCTTTAATCGGTTTCCTTGCTGCTTCGTCAACAGTAACTTCTAAAACCAACTTATGATCATCTTGCATTATTTGAGTTTTCACCTTTAATTCTGGCTTGCAATACATAGATGCAGCGCCCTGAATTACATGAAATTCTTCCTCAGGATTTACGCCAACCACTTTACCATTGTCTTTGACTCCAATCAATAAACGGCCACCATCAGTATTGGCAAAAGCCGCTAAAGTACGTGCTATTTTCTTGGCGTCGTCTACACGAAATTTAAAATCTTGTGTTTGATGTTCGCCTTCTCTGATATAAGATTTTAGAATGTCCACAGTGAGAATTTAAGATGAAAAACAACAAAAATTGCTGTTTGTTTCAAATATAATCAGCTATTCCAAATTTCCCAAGCTTTGAGTGCTTGTTGTTGAAGCATGGAGAGTCCATTTAAGGTATCGGCTCCGTTTTCTTTGGCCAATTTCAAAAACAAAGTTTCAGCAGGATTATAAATTAAATCTACTACGAAATGATCTTCACCCACGAGTTCTATTGGAAAATTCGGTTTTTCATCAATCTTTGGTGAGGTTCCAATTGGTGTACAGTTGACAATCATTGGAAAGGATTTCACCATAATCTCATTGGCTTGATCGTAACTAAAAACCATTTGATCGTCCTTTGGAGTTCGAGATAAATATCCTACGGTAATTCCTAAGTTCTTCAAAGTATAAGCCACCGCTTTTGATGCGCCGCCTGTTCCAAGCAACAAAGCCCTTTCATGAATATTTCTAAGAAAAGGTTTTATCGATTGACCAAACCCAAAAGCATCTGTATTGTGTCCTATTGACTTTCCATCTTGAAAATGAATGCAATTTACTGCTCCAATTGCTTTAGCTTCTGGACTCAATTCATCAAGGTATGGAATCACGGTTTCTTTATACGGAATGGTAACTGAAACTCCGGAAAACTCATTACAAGCCGACTTCAACCATGTTGCAAGAGCGTTTTCATCCGCTAATTCAATGTTTTCAAATGTTGCATTGATTTTTTCATCTAAGAACTTTTTATCAAAAAATGCTTTTGAAAAAGAATGTCCAAGCGTTTTACCCAGTAAACCGAATCTTTTATGATCATTTTGTTCCATTACTCTACCAATTTTGTTTTGTTTCCAAATCTGTCCATTAAATAAACCAATAGATAACCAGCAATTGCTAAAAGTGCAACATAAAGAATTTGCGGCTCCCCAATGAAGTTTTGAGGTAGAACATTGGTCATCATCCAGTCTTCTTTCCCGTCAGAATGAATAACTATCGGTGCATCACCAATTTGATTTTTCCAAGGCCATATCTTTAAGAGTGAACCAATTAAAAACCCTGAAAGAATGGCTAAAACTAAATTTTTAAAGTTTTCAAATAGGTATTTTAACAATCGACTAAAAGATAAAAGTCCGACTAAACATCCTACTGCAAATAAACCAATAATGGTAAAATCCATGTTTTTTAGTCCTTCGATGATCATAGCATAAGAGCCGAGTAAAACCAAGATAAAAGCGCCACTAATTCCAGGTAAAATCATTGCACAAATCGCAATTGCACCACTCAAAACGATGTACCAAGATTCGCCACCACTTGCGGTAACGTGAACAGTAGAAATATAGGCTGCAATGGCTGTTCCTGCAATTAATCCCAGAACAGTTTTAATATCCCACTTACCAACCGTTCGCATGATTAGCTGTGCACTTGCGACAATTAATCCAAAGAAAAATGCCCACAACAATACAGGGAATTCGACTAAAAAATAAGTAACAATTCGTGCTAAAGACAAAACACTAATCCCGATTCCTAACACTAATGCAACAAAGAAATTACCATTAATATGCTTCCAAAAAGCAGAAAATCCGTCCGATTTCCACTTTTTTAGTGCCGCAAAATTTATATTTGAAATGCTGGTGATGAGCTCTTCATAAATTCCAGTAATAAAAGCAATTGTTCCTCCAGAAACTCCTGGAATTACATCGGCTGCTCCCATTGCCAAGCCACGCAAAGTGATGCCTAACAATTGAGGCAAAGATCTAGATTGATTTTCCATTATCTAATTTTAAACTTCTATCGATTGATCAATTTCATTAGCATAAGCCTCTACTCCACCACAAACCACAGCAATTTCATTAAATTTGAAATTAGTTGCTAAAAAATTAGCGACTGCTGCAGCACGTTTTCCTGTTTTGCACATTACGTAAGTCATTTTGTCGTTGTCTAATTCCTCAGCACGATTTGGTATTTCTGCCATCGGAATATGAACACAATTAAGATGTCCTATTTTATATTCGTAGTTTTCTCTTACGTCTAACAATGTAAATTCAGTCTTACTATTAATGGCTTTCTCAAGTTCTTGTACAGTAATTTCTTTCATCGGTTTCGTTCAAAATTATTTCTTGACAAATATAGTCAATTACGAATTACGAATGGGGGAATTACGAATGAAAATCAATTACGAATTACGAATAAGTTAATTATGAATGAAAGTTAATTACGAATTACGAATGGGAGAATTATGAATCGGGGATTTATGAATTTTAAAGGTTCCAGGAATTCGTAATTAAACGATTCGTAATTGTTTTTTGATTTTTTATCTTTGAGAAAAATCAAAAAAAATGAGTAAAGCAATAACAGAAGAAAGTAAAGAATTCTTAAAGAAATATTTAGACAACGCTTCTCCTACTGGGTTCGAGTCTCCTGGTCAGAAAATGTGGCTAGAATACATTAAGCCTTACATTGATGATTACATGGTAGACAACTATGGAACTGTTGTTGGGGTTATTAATCCTGAAGCAGAATACAAAGTTGTCATTGAGGCACATGCGGATGAAATTTCTTGGTTTGTGCATTACATTACAGATGATGGATTTATTTACGTAAGAAGAAATGGTGGTTCAGATCACATGATTGCTCCTTCAAAAAGAGTAAACATTCATACCGACAAAGGAATTGTAAAAGCTGTTTTTGGCTGGCCTGCAATTCATACACGTCACGACAAAGACCCAAAGCCAAGTCTAAAAAACATCACTATTGATTGTGGGTGCAGCTCGAAAGAAGAAGTTGAAAAACTAGGAGTTCACGTAGGTTGCGTTGTAACTTTTGAGGATGAATTCATGATTCTCAATGAAAAAAGATACGTTGGAAGAGCTTTAGATAACCGAGTGGGTGGATTTATGATTGCTCAAGTGGCAAGAATGTTGAAAGAAACGGATACAAAGTTACCTTTTGGATTGTACATTGTAAATTCTGTTCAAGAAGAAATTGGTTTACGTGGAGCCCAAATGATTGCACAGAAAATAAAACCCGATGTTGCAATCATCACCGATGTTTGTCACGATACCAATACACCGATGATAGACAAAAAAGAGCAAGGTGATTTAAAAGGCGGTAAAGGTCCTGTGCTTACTTATGGTCCAGCAGTTCAAAACAATCTACTGAAACTCATCATTAACGCAGCCGAAGATGAAAAGATTCCTTTCCAGCGTTTAGCGGCTTCACGTGCTACGGGAACAGATACCGATGCTTTTGCCTACAGCAATGAAGGAGTTCCTGCAGCATTAATCTCATTGCCAATTCGTTACATGCACACCACAGTAGAAATGACGCACGAAGAAGATGTTTCAAATACGATAAAATTAATTTTTGCTTCGATAAAACAGATTGAGAACAAGCAAGATTTTAGGTATTTCACGTAGTTTTTGGTTATATAGCTCAAAAACTGGATTTAGGTATTCTAACTAAAAAGGCCATTTAGAAGTAAAATTCTAGGTGGTTTTTTTTAATTGATAAGCCCAAGACCACGAGAAGCTTCGCTAATTCTCGCGACAGCTTGGGAAGCAAAATCTCGTGAGGTAGTGAATGTTAAATAGCTTCAATATTTGCATAGGCAAAATGAACTAGTGTATCATCTGTGTTCTCTTTAGTCAAATATAATTTTGCCTTAAATTTAATCTCTTTATCCTTATGCTCTCCAAACAGTGTATACGAACTTTCATTACCAAGCTTCTTCTTTACTACCAAGGAGTCATTATATCTTACCTCTAAACTTCTGCTGTAATTGGGAGGGGTAACAAGCGTAAACAGAATCTTAAACGTATCTAACTTGTAAAAATTATGTAGTTCAACTTGGGGAATCCCCCTTCCATCTTCTTGAACAATTTCTTCGTTCTCGTAGCGACAAACATACACCCTTTTACCAGTATTATCATAATAACAATACCTAATGAAATCACCGTTTTCTTTTAAATCATATCGACTAAACACAGGTATACCATTATCATATTGAGTATAACTTTTTATTTGTCCATTCAAATGGTAATGTAAGAATATACTATCTTTCTTACCGTTCCTCATATAACCTGATTCAAGAAGTACTGAATCCTTATTGAAAACCTCAAAAAAACCATTAGCAACTATATCTTCCTCATCCTCAATTGAGCAACCAATTAACATGAAATTGAAAACTGATAGTAATATCACAAAATGATTGATTCTCATTATTTATTTTTTCTTTAGTGAACTTGGGTCAACTTTTATCTCTTTTCTTCCTTTTGAATCCTCAACGACTCCATGCCCAGCAGAATTACCTGACCGAATTGTGTCTCCCCACCCGCTACCGCGAGATTTCATCTCGTGGTAGTCTGAATCCTAACTATTACCTTGTTTAAAAATACAAATATTTTACAATCCAACAACCACAACTCCATTTAAAACACCTTTCTCACCACTATAGTCTACTGCGCTGCTGTATAGATAATCTTCTGGTCTAAAAACAAGTCCTTGCTCTACAGGATTATTATGGATATATCTAATTTTTTGAGAAATTACAAAATTACTCCATAATTCGATTGGTTTATTGTCTTGTCGCCAGAATTGATTATATGTTACATTAGATTTTTTACTTCCATTGCGTTTAAAAGTTTCCAACAAATTTTCTTTTCTACTTTCCCTGTCATTTTCTTTAATTGCTTCTACGACAGCCATGCTTGTATGTCGTTTAAAACTTCCGAGTAACTGACCTGGTGGCATTCCTTCAGTACTTCTAAAAACTAAATGGACATGATTTGACAGTATACACCATGCGTAAATTTCCATTCCTTTTTTTTCTTGACAATAATGTAAACTGTCAATTAAAATGTCTTTGTATTCATTTCTTGTAAATACATCTAACCATTCTACAACTGAAAAACTTACAAAATAAGGCGCTTCAGGGTTGTGAAACCGATAATTTCTACTCATATGATTTAGGCTTATTGGGTTAATACTAAATAAGTTAGTGAAAATTATTCAATCAAGGTTTATGGAATGATGTTTTTATGAGCTTTTTTGACTGAGATATATGTTTGGAGACCCCGCAAGTGCCTCGTTAACCGATTCACGTGCTGAAACAAGTTGATTATATATTACCCAAACAAAAATAAGAAGGATAAAAACAACAATTGAAATTATAATAATAGGCATCATGAATTAAAAATAAGAAAATTTTATAATTCATGTTGGATGAGTTGAGGAAAAAGAAGAAAGTCTATTCGACAAACCAAAAAAACGTCCTTGATGACAACAGAAATGTAATTGCTCCATTCCTATTTTTGAATAGGAGGATGCCATTCAACAACTGTCAGCTATCGAACTAACGAGCTGTATGGTACTCGTTAGTTCGAATAAATTTATAGTATGATCCAATCTAAATAAGTCCTTTAAAATTGACGAACACCTCTACCACCTGTGGCAGGATGCCGGTCAGCATTAAACTTAGTGTCTCCGATATTAACTCTAGAACCAACTGGATCTAAACCACCAACAACAAGTGTGTAGTCCTCTATTTCTGAACCAGAACTCCAATAATTACCATTTGCAGGGTCACATCCATTCGCGGAAGGCGCATAATACTGACTATAGGCAACCCGTAGCCTATAAGAACCTGGAGGTAATGACACGGATATGTCAGGAATAGCAAATTCACCGTTTATAGTTCCAGAAGTACCATAGTAAGATACTCGTTCCGTACTTTCAAATTGTCCGTTATTGTTTTCATCAATCCAAACTCTAACATAGGGCCTATAACCATTTGAGACTGTAACATAAGGGGTATAAGGCTGTCCAGGATACATAAGAATTGGCTCAACTTGAGCAGTATAATCATTGTAAATCGTATCTGTATAGGGTGTGCTGTGGTCTACGTTAGCCAACCTAAACCTGCTTATATGATAGTTGATGTTTTTTTTATTGCTATTACTGGTCGGAAAACAATAAGCAGAATCAGGAAGAAGAGCTCCAGACATCCAACTTCCACCTTTTACTAGACTATATAAGGGGTCTAGCTCCCAGTCTGCTTGATTTGCTTTTCCATCAGATGTTATTTCACCATCTCCTAGTCCACCGGTAAAAGATGAGATATTTGAACTCTCAAATCCTGCCGATACGGTTTGTTCCCAAACGTTACCTGTTAGATCTAAAACGCCCCAATAAGATGCCCCAGCACTAAGGCGAGTAGGCGAACCTTGAGAAGCTGCAAACCCAACGCGAAGAGGTCCACTTGATGTTTCGTTTTTACCTAATACAGCTGCAACACCATGATTTGCAGGTGCTGTTGTTGTTGAAGTTTCACTTCCTTGTCCATCATTATTAATTGAAATAGATTTCGCACCATGAACAATCTTATTTCCCCAAGCATATTCATCAGTAACAGCTGAATTCTCACCTCTACATGCTTTTTCGTACTCCAATTCGGTCATTGGTCTAAGCGCAGCCCAATCAAGGTAAGCGAGTAAGTCTGTCCATTTTAAGAAATTACAAGCTATACTTTGTCCATCATCAGATTCATTCACTGTAGTGTTATCGTTGTAATCGGCACCATATTCTGCACCATTGCTAACAGAACCAGGGGCAGTAAGGATTATTCCGTTTCTATATCTGATACCATTCGGTTGATCAGATAAAGCATTGGTATTTGGAGAAGCAGTTGGCGGGTTGCTAGTTCTAAAAAACTGTTGGTTATAACTGAGTAAGTTTAGAAATTTAGCATATTGATTTTGAGATATTTCATATTTCATTATATAAAATTGATCATACCCCTTAGGAAAGTCATTAGGTAGTGTTGCATTGCTGCTTTTATTATTTGTATTTTTTATAAGAGCCCCAGAATTTATAGCGTTCTCAGAGCTAATTGTTGTTGTTTCAAAACTGTGCGTTGCTTCATGAGCGTTACCAACTTGGAAGTCTCCAGTTAAAACAGCGACCATTTCAATTCCCAAAACCTCAAAGTTTACCGTACCATTATTAGGATATGTTGCGTTTTGAAGCTTTACCTCGACAGATGCCGTTGGAATATTCCCAAAACCATGATTAGTTCTACGGATAAAAACACCTTTTCCGTCAGTAACAGCATCAACTTGAAGAATACCACCTGATACATTATGGTCGGAAGAATTAGTGCTAACATCTGCATGTTTCCATTCTTTCAACTCTGTGTTACAATCTTGAGCCTTTATAAATACCCAAACTGCATCCCAATTATTAGGGGAAGTATTAAGGTACCAACTGTTTTCCCAAGAAACATCAAACTTTAAGATATCATTGGCTGGACGAGTAACATTAGTTATTTGAACATTACTTGCAAGAATAGTGTTGCATAATAAGGTAAAAACAAATACTAGAAGTAGTTTATATTTTTTCATTTTTCTATATTTTAAATTCTTAATAATCGTTTTATTGGTTTACTATTTTAAAAGCTTTTAATTCTTCATCACTTCGTATTTTCATTATATAAATTCCTTTTTGGAAAAATGAAAGGTCAAAAACATGAGATGTACCAGAAAAGTTTGGCAATTCAAATACCAATTGCCCTTGGGCATCATAAATACTAATTGAAACGTTTTTTAATTTGCCTTTAATGACTTTCAATTGAACCTTACCACTTGTAGGGTTCGGATATAATGTAATATTGTCGTTTGAATAATTATCAAAAACAACTGATCTAATGTCTGAATACGTATAAGCACCATCAAAATCTGTTTGTTTTAAACGGTAATATAAAATACCTTGTTTCGGATGCATATCATACCAATGATAATTTAATTCTGTAGACGAGTTTCCAGCTCCCGGCACTGTTCCTAGTTCTTTCCATTGATATCCATCTAGTGATCTCTCTATGGTGAAAAAATCATTATTTCGCTCACTCATTGTAACCCATTGATTTCTTACTTTTTCATTCTCTTTAATTGCATCAAAGTACAGTAATTCAATAGGTAAAGGGTCGATATTACAATCTACACCAAGGTTATGAGAGCTGAATCCATCCGTACTACTTCCAGCAAATAATGTAATTGTTTTAGATTCACAAGGAGTTCCATAAACGGAATTGGTGTAACCATCTGTTTCTCCTCCAAGATAAGAGTTATAAGAAATAACGTCACAGAACCCATTCAAATTATTGTTTGTAAAACCATCTGTGGAACCTCCTGCAAATAAGGTTACTGTTTTTGGCTCACATGAGGTGCCGTATTTTGCGTTAGAATTACCATCAGATTCACCACCTAAAAAAGGATTGTATGAATAAGTATCACAACTTCCGCCTATGTTACTACTTGAAAAACCATCTGAGTTACTTCCTGCAAACATAGAGATTGAAGTGGATTCACAAGAGGTTCCATATTTTGCATTAGTATTCCCATCAGATTCTCCACCTAAGAACGATGAGTACGATGTTGTACTACAGCTTGAAGCTAATAATTTTTCACTTGAAGCTCCATTCCCAGGCCCTCCATAGAATGGAGCTTGGCCAAAGACTGCAATACTGCATATTTGGATCAACAATGTGATTAATATTTTATAATACCATTTAATCATATTCATTTGATACCTGACTATATAAATAGAATTAATATTGTCGTACTCCACGACCACCAGCTTCAGGGTTTCTATTGAAGTTGTAAGTTGTCGAGTTTATATTAACCCTATCACCTACCCTACTTTGAAAATCACCTGATGCGTAGCTACCACCTCTAACAATGCTGAAAGTAGGATCTAAGTTCCAACCTGATTGATCGGCGTCTCCACTATTATTAAGTTTTCCATCACCTAATACCCCAGTAAAGCTTGATATGTTTCCGTTTGCATAGCCTACTGAAACAGTTTGCTCCCATAGGTTTCCAGTCATGTCTAATGAGCTCCAGTAAGAAGCTCCAGCTCCGGCTCTTGTAGGAATGTTGGATGCAGCGAAACCAACTCTTAAAGGACCATCATTATTAGAATCACCATTTATTGCGGCTAAGCCATCAACAGGGGTCGCCTCAATGGTTGAAAGTTCATCTTTTGTACCAGCATCTGATATGGTATTTGAACTTGTTTGGATGATCTCTTTAGCTCCCCACGCGTATTCATCCGTAACTACGGGTAAGGGACCACGACAAGCTTTTTCAAATTCTAACTCTGTCATTGGACGTAGTCCAGACCAATCTAGATAAGCAAGAATATCAGGCCAACTTAAATAATTACAAGCCAAATTTTGACCATCATCCGCTTCGTTAAAGACACCATTATTATTGAGGTCACATCCATAAATTGCAGGCTTGTTATCTGGACTAAGATTTCCTGGTGTAATAATTCGGACCCCATTCCGATTCATTATACTCGTTGGATTCGGAGCTAAACCATTTGTTCCCGTTGGGGAATTAGGAAGATGAGAGGTACGTACAGTCTGTTGCGCATAGTTCAAAAGGTTCAAGAAGTTAACATACTGTTCCTGTGTTATTTCATACTTCATAATATAAAAGAAATTGTATCCTTTTGGAAAATTCGCAGGAATGGATGGGTTGTAACTAAGTTCAGAAGGGGTGTTTGGTGCACCCTCTGTTTTTAACAGTCCTGCACTTATCGCACTTTCACTTGAAATAGTGTGTCCATTGTTAAAAGCTACTCCAGCATCCAAACTATTATAAGAACCGGAAGTTCCTCCAACTTCAAATGCGCCATCTAGCACAGAGACCATCTCTATTCCGAATACTTCTAGGCTAATGTTACTTGGGTTGTAAGCAGTTTGAAACGTTAAGGTAATGCTGGTAGAGGAAATATTTCCAACACCTCTACTTTGTCTTTTTATAAAAACACCTTTTCCATCTGAAACGGCATCAACTGTTAATATTCCACCAGAAGCAACATGATCTGAAGAATTGGTGCTTAAATCACCGTGTTCCCATGTCTTAAAATCAGAATTACAATCTTGAACTTTCACAAACACCCAAACTGCATCCCAGTTTTCTGCTGTACTTGACAAACCATTAAAATTCCAACTATTATCCCACTGCAAATCAAAGGAAACTTTGTCATTGGAAGGACGTGTGACATTATTTATTTTTAAGTTATTCGCAAGTGACAATCCAGATAAGATTATTTGGACTAATATTAAAAATAGTTTAATTTTCATATTGTTTTTTTTAAGTAATAGACTTTTAACATTTGTTTCAAAACCAAAAATGAATTTCCTTGACAAATATTATTAAAAATGTATAATACCTAAAATTATTTGGGTTTACATTAGGTTTACATAGGTCGGAAGCTTAGTTTTTTTTGATTAATTAAATCCAACTTAAATCCAATAATAGGCTCTTAAAGATTCTTTTGAAACATCTGAAATGTATTTCCTCATAAGACATTAACCTTTAACACTCTCTATGCCCCAAAATCCACATATTTATATCTATCAACAAATCAATGGACAGTTATATAAGAAAAAAGAATATCTAACGTATAGACCTATTTTAGCTCTATATCAGCATAATTCAATATTAGAAACACATAATACCCTCTCTCGAAACAAATCAATTTCAAGTATATAAGAATTCATATTATACCAGTGCAGATTGGATTGAGTGCTTTAAATCGATTACTTAAGTGAAATTTTATAGTGCCTCGGATTCAATTTTAGGGGTGAATTAAGTATAGTTTTGTTGAACAGAATTACTTCACCAATAAGGACAACAGTTATACATTAATTGTTCCTGAACATATTACAATCATTGAGCTATTTATAAATCTCATCTTTTTCAACATTTACAACCTCAAATTCAAAAGGAACTTCTACCATACAGGAAAAATCATAGCCTGCTTCTTTCATCTCTTTATCTTCTGTAGTATATTTCCACAACACAGATGCGTTGTAGCCTTGTTCCTTAAGTTCATTTAATTTATGCAGTAAAAAAAGAATTTGGCGAGAACTTGAATTGTTGTAATACTCCATATTAAAAACAAGCTTGGTATTCGATTGAGGAGCAATCGAATAAGCGTAAAACCATTTTAAAACAGGTCCCCAAAACTCTTCCGCATTTTGTGGAATTGCTCGACCTTGAATCAACATAACTCCAGTTTTTGGGTTAAAATTAATATGGGGAGTTACCGGTGTTGAACTTTTTTCTAATATTTCCATCTAATATCTGCTGTAAAAACTACCAATATGAGGAAAATTTTATAATTATAAAAACTCTTTGACTAAAAGTCTATTAACTACTAGATAAACACAAACTAAATGATGATAAAACAACTATTTATTCAGATAAAAAATCATAAAGTTTATGAACTGCTTCTATATGAACGTTTCCAGGTTGGTAACCATTTGTTTTAAGGCATTTAAAAAGATCAGATTTAAAATAGTAAGCAACACTACCTACAAAATGAATAGGATAATCTTTTCCAAGTGATGTTAAAGCTTCCTTACAAAAATCATTAAAAGCATCCCTCAATATGTCTTTCATTAAAGAATGATCAGAAAACTGTGCTACAACCTTTGTTAATCCAGCAATTTGCATACGTCCTTCTTTTCCATATATACAAGCCAGAATAGATTCATTATTAAAATAATTTTCAATATTTAAATTAATTACTTCTGGAAGTTTCCTGTGGAAATAATGTTGTAATAATCGTTTACCAATATCAAATCCGCTGCCTTCATCACCTAATATGTACCCCAGTCCGGAAGTTTGCTTGACTATCTTTTTCCCATTATACATGGCAGCAACAGCACCTGTACCTAAAACACCAACCACGCCCCTATCGCGTCCTAGGTGTGATATACACGCTGCTAAAACGTCAGTCTCAACACATCTCACTACCATTTGTTGCTTCTCAAAAAAATCAATTATGATCTGTTTATTGGTTTTATTTTCACAACCTGCACCATAAAAATAAACAGATTGCTCCTGCAAATGATTTTCAAGTACTATTTTTTGAATTGTTTGGATTTTTGCTTGTGTAATTTCACGGGGATGTAATCCAACAGAAATTATTTTTTGGAGATCTCCTGAAGAGCTTTTAAACAACCATGTTGATTTAGTACCTCCACTTTCAATAACTACCATGCGCTTTTCAAGTTAATAGAAGTCAAATCGATAGCCTAAGTTAAATGAGAAAGAAATGGGTGATATTTCATTTCCTAAAATAAGTGCTGGGTCATAAAGTCTAGAAATAACATCTAATCCTATATCAAACATCAATGCCCCCCCCATTGGAAGTTGATACTTTGCTCCTATTGTTCCACCGAAAGCAAACAATAAAGAATATTGCGCATCTGAACTATTCAAGTCTTGCGGTGGATAAGTGCTTGTCTGATAATCATCTATATCTAATCCTGAATCCATTCTATATTTCGATCCATAAGAACTTAAAATTCCTTTTAAATGTCCACCAGCAAAAAAGCCTAATCCTATATCATATTCGTTAAAGAAGTATAATCGAGAACCACCATCAACAGCAAAATAAGAGGTTTTAGTTATCAATTTTGCATCAGCTATACTTGGTGTTATTCCTGGCTTTGCGGATACCTGATCAATTCTTTGATTCTTATGTGGAAACATATAGGCACCACGAATAAAGAAGGTATTATTTGGTGATCGCGGAATTTCAGCAAATACATTAATCCCAATCCGATCAATAGGCAAATTTAATCCATGAAACGAACTCACACCACCACCTATAGAATGTTGTGCGATTGTTTGGGTTGATAAAAATCCAAAAATTAAAATTAAAAGTGTTTTTATGCGTTTCTTTTCCATTGTGGGTTACATTTTAATATTTCATCGTATACAGGACAATTTTTATCGTGGGCACCTTTAACATATCCTGTACTCATTAAAAACTCTTCAACAATTTTCTCCCCTGTAAATTTAAAATTTTTCTTAAACAACTTGGTCCATTCTTTCAATGAAAAACCAACATATTGTGTTAACCAATTATTAAAGCTACCAAATTTTTCTTGAATAATAAGTATTTTTTTAGCATTAAAAATAACTGCTTCAATTTTCCTTCTATTTCTGATGATACCTTTGTTGTTCATCAACTCGGTAATTTTTTGTTCATCAAACTGTGCAACACTAGCAATACTAAAATTATCAAAAGCTTTTCTGAAGTTTTCTTCTTTATTCAATATCAAAGACCAATTTAATCCAGCTTGGTTAATTTCTAAAATCAATCTACCAAACAATTCATCATCAGATTCAACAGGATATCCGTAATAAAAATCATGATATTTTTTATCTAAATGATTTTGTTTTAAATCTTTTGTAAATTCGCAATAGCTCATCGTTTTATATAACGAAGATAAACACTAAAAAGTTGTAATAAACAGTTAAAAAATGGCAAATATTTTTGAATTTAATGGTTTCAAACCAGTTATCCACCCATCAAGCTTTGTACATGAAAATGCTACGGTAACTGGTAATGTGATCATCGGAAAAAACGTCTACATCGGTCCAGGAGCTGCTGTTCGTGGTGATTGGGGTAAAATTATCATAAAAGACGGGTGTAATGTTCAAGAGAATTGTACCATTCACATGTTTCCTGGAACGACTGTTGTTTTGCATGAAAGCGCACATATTGGTCATGGAGCAATCATTCATGGTGGTGAAATTGGGCGAAATACTTTGATTGGAATGAACACTGTAGTTATGGATGACACTGTTATTGAAGAAGAGTGCATCATTGGTGCGTTAAGTTTTATTCCTGCGAAATCAAATATACCTAAAAGAAGCTTGGTTGTTGGTAATCCTGGAAAGGTTATAAAAAAAGTGAGTCAAGAGATGATTGATTGGAAAACAAAAGGAACAGCGCTTTACCAAGCCCTACCTCAAGAATGTTATGATACGCTAAAACCATGCGATCCATTGAGAGAGGAGGAAGCCGATCGACCTAAACAAGAATCAATGTATTCAACATGGGAAAAGATTAAAAGCAAAAGTGATTAATCTTGAAACACATTCAATAACTATTTTACGCGTACTTTCATTGTTCTCATAAAGTTATCCTTTCCAACCCTAACAAGGTAAATTCCTGGAGATAATTGAGTAGTATTAAACGCTACATTAATTTGCCCTTCAAATGATGATGTATTTTGCCTACTCAAATGTTTTCCACTAATTTCGAATAAGTCAACAAACATCTTTTCAGCTATCGGCATGTTTTCTCCTTTAACAGTAAGCCATTCGTTATTTTGAATATATGTTAATGTGGCTTCAGCCTTTATATCTTTACTTTCAAGATCCAATTGTTCATTTAAGTTAAATGAAAATATTTTTGTTTTTCTGGCAAAGTAATTTCCGTTTTTGGCAATATATTCACCTGTATACCAAAACTCTTGTCCATCAGGAGACAAAGTCATTTGTGCATAGTCACCATAACGGTTCCCTCCTGTTTGAAAAGCCTCTCCTTTTTGAGCCCAAGTTTCAGAAAAAGTAAACTTTCCAAGTTCATCTCCTGAGAACCGACCTGTTGCAGCTAATCCTGGATATTCTGTTGGACCTGAAACAGAATATCCCATTCCTATATGACCATTATAGTCCATTGCAATACTTCCTAAGAAGCGACTATTACCATCATTTATTGCATATGTACCTTGCTGATAAATCGTCCAATCATCTGTATCTGAAGCTTGTCTTAATTCATACCATCTTATTCCAGCTGTATTTTGATCATCGATATCAACGACATTACATAATAAAATTGAATTATGAGTAGGCCATTTCAAGTATTGCGCTCGATAATTAAAGATTGATGCAATTGCGTCTAATTTTTGAGACGTACCTTTCTGCTCAATATCATTCCAGGAATTAGTAAAAACAGCATTAAATGGAGCTGTGTTTATTTCCTGATCAATGAAAATAGCAGAATTTGATGGCACATTCCAATCAATATTCATTTTTAGTACCTTTATATGATCATTTGTAATGAAACTACTCCAAGAATCATCTTGAAAAAGAAATAAACTGATTGGTGTTCCATAAGGCGGCAAATCTCCATCAGCATCAGCAGGCAGCACACTATTAAAGCCGTATTGTGTGGCAAAATTAGGTAAATCCATTTTGATGAGCGACGCACTGGTATCACCTACTAACATTTTATCTCGTTCAAATGCTACAACACCTTTTCCAACAGTATTTGAGGTCATATAATACCCATCTGACCAAATAGAATACTTTGGATAATCAGGAAAACTTGAAAAAGAAAATGAATAAAGATGATAAGCTCCAGTTGGGTCTGCTGTTTTTGAAATTGCAATTAAAATCTCATTTGATCCCGTTTGAAATTGGGTCACCATAAATCGTTCAGCATGTCGGTCGTACAAAACAATCGGATCTCCTGAATTTCTAGAGCCTGGCCATAAATCTTTTAATTGAATAATGCCTGTTAATGGATTTCCATTCAAATCATATACGCGATATACAGTATTAACTGCTTGAACATAATATTGATCACTCACAGCACCAGAAGGATCTGGAGGAAAAGCCCCACGCATACCCTCAAAATTTTGAAGTATCTGAATCTCACCTCTTGAGCGTTCGGCTGAACCTAATGATTTTTGAAAATTAAAAGAAACTAGTGGGTCAAACTTTTTAGGTAAAGCCGTAGAGTCAACATATTCGGGGCGAACCCTATTTTCCCTCACCTTTGCTTCGTCATTATAATAAACAGTTGATTGTTCGTCAAAAATTTGAGGCAGTTCTGTTAATGGTTTGGATAAGCCTAAGTATTTACCTTGCTTTTTAACGTACTTTTTATCTTCTTGAGCTTGTACTTCTGACAAGCTTGAAATCACGACAAAAACTAAAATTATTTGAAAATATCTCATATTCTATTTGCATTAATCATCCGCAATTTACTACATACAACTGTCTAATTCAAAAATAATACAATTAACCCGAATTATTCACCAATCTTAAAGTTTAAGAATATCAACATTTGTAAGTCAGTATTTTAACTGTATTTCCTGTAAAATTTGAGAAACCCAATTTTGGGTATTTGTGTATTTGTAAGATTTTGATTTAATTTTGATCTATTCGTCGTTACAAGCCCCGCGAAATATACATATATTACTTTAGGTCTTGTGCCTAGAATAGATTTAAAATTAAATGCATGAATAATCCGGGTTAAAAGGCATAAATGTTTAAATAATGGTAGAATTACAGAAATAAACTAGTCTTCCTATCCCTCCAAGCCATTGGTGAGAAAATACATAAGCACACAGTATTGTTCAAAAAAAAACCTCTTTTCCGGTTACCTAGAAAAGAGGTTTTGAAATACTCATTAAATCTTGTCCAAAGGACAATTCGCTTCTTTATTAGAGAAGTAAATGATTACATTACTTCGCGTAATTCACTGATCTACGCTCTCGAATAAGAGTTACTTTAACCTGACCAGGATAAGTCATTTCGGTTTGAATCTTTTGTGAGATAGCAAATGAAAGTTCATCAGCTTTTAAATCCGAAACCTTTTCACTTTCAACCATCACACGTAATTCTCTACCTGCTTGAATGGCATAGGCTTTAATTACACCATCATAAGAAAGCGCATGATTTTCTAATTCTTTAATTCTATTTATATAAGATTCAACCACTTCACGTCTCGCACCAGGTCTTGCACCAGAAATAGCATCAGCTACTTGAACAAGTGGAGAGATCATGGTATTCATTTCAATTTCATCATGGTGAGCACCAATTGCATTACAAACATCTGGCTTTTCTCCAAATTTCTCTGCAATCTTCATCCCTAAAATTGCGTGCGGCAATTCAGGCTCATCTTCTGGTACTTTACCAATATCGTGCAGTAACCCTGCTCGTTTTGCTAATTTGACATTCAATCCTAATTCCGACGCCATTATCGCACAGATATTAGCTACCTCTCTACTGTGTTGTAATAAGTTCTGACCGTATGAAGAACGGTATTTCATCCTACCCACCATTTTTAATAAATTCGGGTGTAATCCATGTATTCCTAAATCAATACAAGTTCTTCTTCCTGTTTCGGCAATTTCTTCATCGAGCGATTTTTTAGTTTTAGCAACAACCTCCTCAATTCGGGCTGGATGAATTCTTCCATCAGAAACCAATTGGTGCATTGACAAACGAGCGATTTCTCTTCTTACAGGATCAAAACATGACAATAAAATCGCTTCTGGCGTATCATCAACAACAATTTCCACACCTGTTGCCGATTCTAAGGCACGGATATTTCGACCTTCACGACCAATTATCCTTCCTTTAACTTCATCCGAATCAATATTGAATACAGAAACTGCATTTTCAACAGTTTGCTCATGCGCAACACGTTGAATAGACTGAATGATAATTTTTTTAGCTTCGCGATTAGCATTTAATTTCGCTTCTTCTACAATATCTTTTATGTGAGCCATTGCATCTGTTCTGGCCTCGTCTTTTAAAGCCTCCATCAATTGTTTTTTCGCTTCTTCAACGTCCATTCCAGAAATTTTAGAAAGCTCTAAAACACGACGATCTTGTATCTTCTCCAACTCTTCCTGTTTTGTCAAGTTAAGTTGGATTTTTTCATCTAGTGTTTTTCTTTTACCATCTATTGACTTTTCCTTACGATTGATTTCTTCGATTTTCTTCGACAAGTTTTTCTCTTTTGCTTTTGTTCTGTCTTCAGCTGACTGAAGTTTGCGTTCACGATCTTTGATTTTCTTTTCGTGATTTTCTTTTAAGTGTAAAAACTTCTCTTTGGCCTGAATGATTTTATCTTTTTTAATTGACTCACCTTCATTCTCGGCTTCTTTTAAAATCTGCTCTTTTCGTTTCTTGAGCAGCACATTCTGCACTATTAAAGCAAGTATAACCCCAACGATTAAACCTATACCTGAACCTATAATCATCTCCATATTTATTAAAATTAAAAATCCCACAATAATAAGTGAATACAACACTCATAATGTGGGAAACATTTATTAAAAAACAAGACGTATTAAACTACTCTTCAATGCTATTGGAAAGCAATTGTAGCGCCGAAAGAATTTTTTCTTTTTCTAAACCTGCATCTCCCGATTGGGGTGATGGTTTTGAACGCGTGGCCAATTGCAATGAAGTCATCGCTAATAAATCTTGCATATCTTTTACTGCATAACTCTCTTGAAGCTTTTGAATATTAGTGTTAATGTCTTCCACAGCCTTGCGAACGAACTCCTCCTCACCTTCATTGATGGTCAGCGGATAGTTACGTCCTGCAATAACTATTTTTATTGACAATTTACCCATTTTCAAATTATGCTTTCAATCGACTTATACAGTCATCTATTTCCCTTACTAATGCATCAATTTGAACATTTTTATCCTGTTGATAATCTTGCTCAACATGATTCTGTTCTTGATGCGCTTTTAATTGATCGTATTTTGATTTAAATTCCAAAACTTCAGTTTCTCGAGCTGAAAGTTTTTCATTTAAACGTAAAACTTCTGCCTGAAGCTTTGTATTCTCAGCATTTACACTTCTCAATGATGAACGCATTTTAGCGACCTTCATTTCAATTTCTGTTATTACTTTTTGAATATCTTCCATAAATAAATACGACTGCTTACAAAGATAGTAAGTGAGAAGTTATAAAACAATTATTTTTTGAATTTCATTTTAGAAATAAATATTGCATTAGGTTGGTCTTTTTTAAAATCTATGTAAAGACGATCGATTTTCGTTAAAACAGCTAATCTCTATCAATAAAAACAAGAAAACGTATTTTTTAGAACACTCTAATTAATTTATGAAAATCTGACGTATAAATACGTACTCCATTTCAGCGTATTCCTTAAAGATCAATCCTCTGTAATTGGCACCATTTCATTTGATTTATTTTTTAACGTAGCGACGCTCAATCTTACGTCGCTACGTTTAAAAAAATAAATTATAGAACCTTACATATTTCTTCTGTACTGTCCTCCGACATTAAACAAAGCATTGGTAATTTGCCCTAAAGAACAATATTTACTTGCTTCCATTAATTTATCAAACATATTTTCATTGTTGACTGCCGCTTCTTGAAGAATGTTGAGCCATTTTTCTGACTCGTCTTTTCTTGCTTCTTGCAGTTCTTTTACCATCTTAATCTGGTATTGTTTTTCTTCTTCCGTTGCACGAATTACTTCTTTAGGAACAATCGTTGGCGAACCTTGTGAACTTTTGAAAGTATTCACTCCAATAATTGGGAATTCTCCAGTGTGTTTCAAGGTCTCATAGTGCAATGATTCTTCCTGAATCTTAGAACGTTGATACATTGTTTCCATTGCACCAAGTACACCTCCTCTTTCCGTAATTCTGTCAAACTCTGTCAATACAGCTTCTTCAACTAAATCGGTTAATTCTTCAATAATGAAAGATCCTTGGATTGGGTTTTCGTTTTTCGCTAAACCTAATTCTTTATTGATGATGAGCTGAATTGCCATTGCTCTTCGCACTGAATTCTCTGTTGGCGTGGTAATCGCTTCGTCGTAAGCATTTGTATGCAATGAATTACAGTTGTCATAAATTGCATAAAGTGCTTGAAGCGTCGTACGAATATCGTTGAAATCAATTTCCTGAGCGTGTAAAGAACGTCCAGAAGTTTGAATGTGGTACTTCAACATTTGAGCTCTTTTGTTTGCTCCGTATTTCTCACGCATCGCTTTCGCCCAAATTCTTCTAGCCACCCTTCCGATAACCGCATATTCTGGATCAATTCCATTGGAGAAAAAGAAAGAAAGATTGGGACCAAATTTATTGATGTCCATTCCTCTACTTAAGTAATACTCAACGTAAGTAAACCCATTAGAGAGCGTTAAAGCTAATTGTGTAATTGGATTGGCTCCAGCCTCAGAAATATGGTATCCAGAAATAGAAACTGAATAGAAGTTACGTACTTTCTTTTCGATAAAGTATTCCTGAACATCTCCCATTAAACGCAAAGCAAATTCTGTAGAGAAAATACATGTGTTTTGTGCTTGATCTTCTTTCAGAATATCTGCCTGAACTGTTCCACGAACCACTGCAAGTGTTTCTGCTTTAATTTGTGCATAAACGTCAGCTGGAAGAACCTGATCACCAGTTAATCCTAACAACATCAATCCTAAACCATCGTTTCCTTCAGGTAAGTCACCTTGATAAACAGGTTGCTCTGTTCCTTTTTCAGCAAAGATTGATTTAATTTTTGTTTGTACTTCTTTTTCGAGTCCATTGGCTTTAATGTATTTCTCACAAGCCTGATCTATGGCTGCGTTCATAAAGTAACCCAACAACATTGGCGCTGGACCGTTAATGGTCATAGAAACCGATGTTTTCGGGTCACTTAAATCAAAACCAGAATACAGTTTTTTAGCATCATCTAAACAACAGATAGAAACCCCTGAATTTCCAATTTTACCGTAAATATCTGGACGATCTGCTGGATCATTTCCGTAAAGCGTTACCGAGTCAAAAGCTGTTGAAAGTCTTTTTGCTGGCATTCCTAAACTCACGTAATGGAAACGTTTATTTGTACGTTCTGGACCTCCCTCTCCAGCAAACATTCTTGTTGGGTCCTCTCCTTCTCTTTTGAAAGGGAATAATCCTGCTGTGTATGGAAATTCTCCTGGTACATTTTCTTGCAATAACCATTTTAAAATATCTCCCCAAGAAGAATATTTTGGCAAAGCTATTTTTGGAATTTGTAAGTGAGAAAGCGATTCTGTATGTGTTTGAATCTTTAATTCTTTGTCACGTACTTTAAATGTAAAAACAGGATCTTTATATTTCTGAACTTTATCACCCCAAGACTCGATAGCCTCCCAATTGTGAGGGTTCAAGTCCATTTTAAGTTTTTCAAAAGTCTCCGTTAATCCTTTTATCAAACGATCTTTATCTTCCATCTCACTTTCAGAAATGGTATCAATTGATTTTTGAATTCCATATAATTTATCGGCTACTGCCACCTGATTTTCAACCCAGCGATCATAATTTCTATTGCTTTCAGAAATCTCAGATAAATAACGTGTTCTTTCCGGTGGAATAACAAAAACCTTCTCCGACATTTCATCAGTGATTTCAAAAGTAGATTCTAAATTAGCTCCCGCTTTTTCATTTAAGGTTTCCAAAAGTACTTTGTACAATTGATTCATTCCAGGATCGTTGAACTGCGACGCAATTGTTCCGTAAACTGGCATATCATCTACTGCATCATCAAAGCGAACGTGATTTCTTTGGTATTGCTTACGTACATCTCTCAAAGCATCTAAAGCTCCACGTTTATCAAATTTATTAAGTGCAATCACATCTGCAAAATCAAGCATATCGATTTTCTCAAGTTGTGTAGCTGCACCATATTCTGGCGTCATCACATACAAACTTGCATCAGAGTGGTCCATAATTTCAGTGTCTGACTGACCAATTCCAGAAGTTTCGAGAATAATTAAATCATATTCTGCGGCTTTCAGCACCAATAAAGCTTCTGCAACGTATTTCGACAATGCTAAATTAGATTGTCTTGTCGCCAGAGAGCGCATATAAACACGATCACTTGAAATTGAATTCATACGAATACGGTCTCCAAGTAAAGCTCCTCCAGTTTTTCTTTTCGAAGGATCCACAGAAACTACTGCGATTTGTTTGTCATCAAAATCAGTTAGAAAACGACGCACCAATTCATCAACCAATGAAGACTTTCCAGCTCCACCAGTTCCCGTAATTCCGAGAACAGGAACTTTTGATTTCTCCGCTAATTCGTGCATTTCATCCAATAGTGCTTTAGATTCCTCTGGGAAATTTTCGGCAGCAGAAATTACTTTAGCGATATCGGCATCTTTTTTATCCTTTAATGTTTTCGGATCTACTTTTACATTTTCTCCAACAGGAAAATCAGATTTTTCGATTAAATCATTGATCATTCCTTGAAGTCCCATTTCACGACCATCATCTGGATGATAAATACGCTCAATTCCGTAAGCTTCCAATTCTTTAATCTCTTCAGGGAGAATTGTTCCTCCTCCACCTGCGAAAATTTTAATTTGTGGTGCTCCTCTTTCTTGGAGTAAATCATACATGTATTTTAAGTATTCTGTATGTCCTCCTTGATAAGAAGTCATTGCAATGGCCTGCACATCTTCCTGAATTGCACAGTTTACAACCTCATCCACACTCCTATCGTGTCCAAGATGAATCACCTCACAGCCTGAAGCTTGAATGATTCTACGCATCACATTAATTGCTGCATCATGCCCATCAAAAAGCGAGGCTGCTGTAACAATTCTAACTTTATTTTTTGTTTTATAAGGTGCTATTTTCTCCATAATTTCGTCATAATGAACTCCCGCAAATATAATGAGTTTAAGTTGAAAAACGGTGTGATTGCGTTCCGAATTTAACAATCTGGTCAACGAAAGAATATTATGTCATTTTTTACAGGTTCAATACGCCAACCTCAACAGATCAGAAGAAAATCCATATCTTTTGCAAAAAAAGAAGACATGGACAATCACAAAGCAAACACAACGGAGAAACATCAGGACACGCTTAAGCAAGCTCCAAACAGCAAAATAATTCTTGTTTTAGGAATTTTGTCTATTTTCCCTGGTTCATTTTCTTTCGGATTATTAGGTATAATATTAAGTATAATTGCATTATCGTTAGCTTCAGGAAGCCAAGAACAAATTAAATCCACATCAATGCAATACAACACCCAATCCTTGAATCGATTAAAAACAGGTAAGATTTGTGCCATGATAGGACTGATTTTATCAATTCTCTTCTTTTTTAGTCTAATGATATATGCTTTATATTTTAGTGCTTCGTTATTAGGAGAGGAAAATTACTACATGTAATTTAATTTCTCAACATTAAAAAATAGAAGATAACAAAAAATTGTATTTTCGCCTTTCAAATTTTTCATAATGGAAGAAATAGATCAAGAAATAATCAACATTCCTGACTCAGGAACAGAAAAGGTACCGAACAGTACAGGCGTACTTGTACTGGGAATACTGTCAATAATCCCCGGATGTTTTTGTTATGGGGTTCCTGGAATAATCATGGGAATAATTGCTCTATCACTCGCTTCCTCTGCAAATAAGCTCATTAAAGAAAATGAGCAGAAATACGATCCGAGTTCTATACAATCAGTTAAAGCTGGTAAAATCTGTGCTATTGTAGGACTTTCCTTATCATCTCTATACATTATAGTTTTGCTTTACTATTTAGTGATTATAGGCATTAGCTCAATGGCTGTCTTGGGTACAGGCTTTGCGCTTTAAGGATTGAATTATTTAGTTGATTATGATTCAAGTAGATCAATTACTTCCCTGTTCATTTAAGTCTACATTAGGAATAGAATGTTTTGGCTGTGGAACACAACGTTCATTTCTGGCGCTACTTCAAGGCGATGTTTTAACTTCCTTTTTATTAAATCCAGGCGTTATCACAATGATTATAACAATCATATTTTTGATCTCTGCATATTTCCGAAAACCTAAATGGATCGTTCGAATTGCTACAATTGGTGCTCTAAGCACAGCTTTTGGAATGATTGGAAACTTTATTTTTAAAATGATCGCCTAACTATTCATTCTCGGGGTTCATTACTTTCGTTTGATGTCGAATAGACTCTTGATGTGTTGCATCTAAAACTAAACGAATAAAGTCTCTACTCAACCCTAATTCATCAGCTTGCTTGAGGCGTTGCTCTATCATTTGTGTCCAATGTTCTTTTTGTAGAATTGTTATCTCATTCTCTCTTTTATAATCACCAACTTGACGAACAATCTCCATTCTTTTCTTCATCAATGTAAACACTTGGTCATCGATAGCTGCAATTTCTTTTCTTTGCAAGGCTATAAAGTCTTTATCATGCTGAATATCCTCTTTTCTCAAAATAAGTTTCCCGATAAGCTCCTGTAACTTTTTGGGAGTTACTTGTTGTTGAGCATCCGACCAAGCCTTATCAGGTTCAGTATGTGTTTCAACCATCAATCCAGCAAAGTTCAAATCCATTGCTTTTTGAGAAACATTCAGCAAGCCATCTCTATTTCCAACAATATGACTAGGATCACAAATTATAGGAATATCTTCCATTTGTTCCATTAATGCAATAGGAATCTCCCAATTTGGAGCATTTCTATATTTTGGATGTTTATAAACAGAGAATCCTCGGTGAATAGCAATCAAATCGGAAATTCCCACTTTCTGAAAACGTTCTAAAGCTCCAATCCACAACATTAAATCGGGATTAATTGGATTTTTAACCATGACAGTAATCTCTGTCCCTCTAATCGCATCTGCAATTTCCTGCACAGCGAAAGGATTCACGGTAGTACGTGCACCTATCCACAAAACATCAACACCTGCCTTTAAAGCAGCGTCAACATGTTTTGCATTAGCAACTTCTGTTGTTACAGGTATTCCATACTCTTTCCCTGCATTGACTAACCATGGCAAACCTAACTCTCCAACACCCTCAAATGAATTCGGTCGTGTTCTTGGCTTCCAAATTCCACCACGAAGCAATGCTGGTTTGTTATACTGAACCAATTGATTAGCTATTTCCATGATTTGCTTTTCACTTTCAACACTGCATGGACCCGCGATCAAGTATGGCCGGTTAAATTTTCGTAAATTATGTTTTAATTCTAATTTCATTTTTCTTTCCTCCTCTTATGAATAACAACTCAAGCGTTTATAAAGTTGATTCAAATCAACCTTTTTATAAGCTAAAAATGTATAATTTAACGCTTATTGCTTCTTAGCAATTGCCGAAACGATTGCTAACGCAGCAATACCAATAAAAATGGCATGTTTAAAGTGAAATCCTGACATTACAATATCGTAAGCTGTTATGCCTAGCAACCCTAAACCGATGATGATTTGAAAATTAGTATTCATTTTTTATTCCCATTTTATATTTTGAAACTCTCCTTCAGTTATTCGCAAAGTATCATCTAAAGTATTACCTGTTGTAAACCGTGCCTTAAAAAAACCTGATAATTCATTTTGTGTTGTATTCACTTCTGAAAAAACAACAATTCCGTCGTTTAGTATTGGGTAAGCTTCTTGATTAAAAATAGCTTCGGAGTATACAACATTGACAGCCCTCGCTCCTAATGAATCTCCACTCCCGAAATTTAATTTTACATCAATCGTGTCATTATTGAAAGATAAAATAAATTCTGGAGATTTAAGTAAGGTATTATTGTCAAAAGTTGTTTTTACTCCATTAATTTTCATCGTTAAAAAACTAGAAACTTCAGTAGGTGTAAAATTACACGGTGGACAAACTCCGCCGCAATCTATCTTTTCTTCTTTTTCTGGATCAAGTATTCCATCAGCGCATGATTGTTCATTTTTTTGACAAGCAAAAAGAAGAACAAAAAACAAGAGAGAAATGGAAAGTCTTAGTTTCATTAAATTCAAAGATTACTTTATTATATTTGTGCAAAATCCAAAAATACTGAAAATACCGACAACATACAAGACATTAAAAGGCACTTCAGAAGGTCTCTACAAAGAAAAAGGTTCTAAGTTTATTGGAATTGCAATTAAGTGTGAAGATGAAGAAGAAGCTAAAGAGCTACTTGCAAAATGGAAGAATGATCACCATCAAGCCAGGCACTTATGTTATGCGTACCGTTTTGGCATTAAGAAGGACATTTATAGAGTTAATGATGATGGAGAACCAAGCAACAGCGCAGGAGCTCCTATTTTAGGACAAATACAATCTTTTGACTTAACAAATGTTTTAATAGGTGTTGTTCGTTATTATGGCGGAACAAAATTAGGAGTTGGAGGTTTAATAAACGCTTATAGAACCGCTGCAAAGGAAGCCATTGAGCATGGAAATATCATAGAAGAAGTAGTTAAGGACCGTTTTGAACTGTATTTTGATTATGCAGATATGCCGCTTATTATGGATACGGTAAAAGAAAGCGATGCAACGATTCAACAACAGAAGTTCGAAAATGATTGTTATTTAAAAATTGCGATCAAAATTGAAGCTAGTGATGTACTTTTGGCGAAATTAGAAACATTCGTATCATTAAAAATTGAAAAAATTGGCACATTTTAAACCAGATTTATTAGAAAAACTTATATCGATCCGAGGTACATCTGGAGACGAGGGAGAAATTAAAGCATTTCTATTATCCTATATCAATGAACACAAAAACACCTGGAAACATGAAGTGACTGTTCATACTGGTGATGATTTCCAAGACGCAATTGTTTTAATTTTCGGAAAACCAAAGACAGCTGTTTTTGCGCATATCGACACAATTGGTTTTACCGTTGGTTATAACAACAACCTTATTAAAATAGGCGGTCCCAAAACCATTGACGGAATGCAACTTGTTGGGAAGGATAGTCAAGGAGAGATTGAGACTGAGTTAATGATTATTGAAAATGATGAAGGACAACAACAACTAAAGTGTGTTGCTGATCGAACAATTGATAGAGGAACGAACTTGTCATTCAAGCCTAACTTTAATTGTACCGAAGAATATGTTCAAACCCCTTACTTAGATAATCGTTTAGGTGTATTAAATGCTTTAACATTGGCTGAAAATTTAGAAAATGGAGCTATTGTATTTTCAACTTATGAAGAGCATGGTGGCGGATCTGTTGGCTTTTTAGGGAGATTTCTATATGATAATTACAATGTGCGTCAGGCGTTGATATCAGACATAACTTGGGTTACAGATGGAATTCAACACAATGGTGGAGTAGCGATTTCTATGCGAGACAAAGCCATTCCAAGAAGATCATATTTGAATAAAATTTTAGCAATCGCGAAAGAAAACAACATTAAACATCAACTTGAAGTAGAATCTGCTGGTGGAAGTGATGGTTCAATGTTACAAAATACTGACCTACCATTTGATTGGTGTTTTATTGGTGCGCCAGAAGATCATGTTCATTCGCCACAAGAAAAAGTTTTTATCAGTGATATAGAGGCCATGTTTTCTTTGTATCAATTGTTGATGAAAAGAATGAATTAACGTTTTAATTAACAATTTACAAAAACTTACTTGTCAGTTATGCCTTTTTTAGTAGATAAAAACTATTTTTGAAGATTATTTTTGAGCATGTCGAAATTTATTAGTGCCCTTGTATATTTTGTTATTGTGATTCCTATATCGCATTTGCCATTCAAGGTACTTTACTTTATTTCTGACCTTGTTTACTTACTCCTTTATTACATAGTTGGTTACCGTAAAAAAGTTGTTCGCGAAAACCTCAAAAACTCATTTCCAGAATTGGATAATGAAGCACGTTCTGACATAGAAAAAAAATTTTATAAACACTTTGCAGATTTTCTGGTGGAAAGCACTAAATCTTTAAGCATATCCAATAAAGCCATTCAAGAACGATGTGCACTGATTAATCCAGAAGAAGTGCATAAGTATTTTGATCAAGGTAAGGATGTTATTGTACTATGTGGTCACTACAACAATTGGGAGTATTATGCTGTAGGAATAGCGCAACAAATGAAACACCAAACAATCGCAGCCTATCGTCCTTTGAAAAATGGATTTTACAACAGAAAGATTCTAAAATCACGTCAACGGTTTGGAATGAAAATGTTGAGTATGCGTGAAATTCCACGTTTCTTTGCGCAAAAACCAAAAAATCCACCTGTCTTAAGTGTTATGGTCAATGATCAGTCGCCTGGAGATCCAAAATCTGCTTATTGGAATACTTTCTTAAATCAAGACACAGGATGGATGAAAGGAGCTGAAAAATTAGCTAAAAAATATAATCAAGTTATCTTGTTTGGTGCAATTAGAAAGCGTAAGAGAGGTTTTTATGAAGTTAGTTTCACCCCTATCTCTGAAGATATCACCAAAGAAAGAGATGGATATGTGCTTGACAAACATGCTGAATACCTAGAACGCGTTATTCAGGAACATCCACAATACTGGTTATGGTCCCACAGAAGATGGAAGCATAAAAAACCGAATACCCCCTAAAAAAAATCATTTTTTCTATCTGTAACCATTGAATTTCAGTTATATTTGATGTGGATAAAATCTAAATTATTACCATGAGAAATAAAAACATAGTTTTACTAGCTATCGGAACACTCTTTTCTGTTGCTTCATGTGCACCGATTTACAAATGTGGCGAAGAGAAGCCCGAAGGCGGAATTCAAGGAAGCAATCGCCTTTTAGATGTTGTAGACGAAAGAGATGAACTATGTGAAATAGTTGAAGTTAAAGAAAAGGAGAATGAATACTTAATTAAGACCAATCAATCTCTGGAGATCAAAAACGATAGCTTGATTAAGAAAAATCGAGAAATAGTAGGTGAATATAATGAATTAGAAAACAACTACGAAGATTTACAATCAAAACACCGTAACCTTCAGGAGGATCATTTGAACTTAAGCGAACGTTTTTCTGGCGCAATTACCAATAATTTGAATCAGGGACACCTTTTTGATGAACGTATTAAGGAAAAGGAACGTCGTTTGACAGAAAAAGAAAATGCGCTTGCCGAAAGAGAAAGAAGAATAAATGAACTAGAAAAAGAAATTGCACGTCAAGATTCTATTGCTAAGCGATTAAACCAATTATTACGTGAAGCATTACTCGGATTTGAGGCAAATGAGTTGTCTATAGAAATAAAGGATGGAAAAGTTTATGTTTCTATGTCGGATAAACTCATGTTTAAATCAGGAAAAGCAGAAGTTCAAGATAAAGGAAAACAAGCTTTAAAAGTTCTCGCTGATGTTTTAAAGAGAAACACCGAATTTAAAATCTTGGTCGAAGGTCACACAGACAATGTACCGATTAAAACATCAACTTATAAAGACAATTGGGATTTAAGTGTAGCCCGAGCAACATCAATGGTTAGATTATTACAAGAGCAACACGACATAAGTGCGGAAAGGCTGACTGCTTCAGGACGTGGAGAATACGATCCTAAAGCAAGTAATTCAACCGCATCTGGAAGAGCCAAAAATAGAAGAACTGAAATTATTCTCTCACCTGATTTAAGTGAGGTGATGAATTATTTAGGTAAATAGATACTTGGGATTAGGTACAAACAACCACGAGATGAAATCTCGCGGTAGCATACGTACTCTTTGGACTGATGTCTTTTCGTAAAAAAAACTAAAGTACAGAATTATGGAGCAGCAGAAATGTTGCTCTTTTTTTATTTTATTAATTCTGAATAATTTGGAATCTCTTCGTGATATTGAACTACTCCTGTAGATTGATCTACAAATGCAACAATAGTGTGTAAGCCATTGGTAAGAATCAGCCAATTAACACGTAACTTATAATTGTATTGTGCAATTTGGTGCAGTACAGCTTCTGTTAACTTTATTTGAGGAGCTTTGCATTCAACAATGGCTACAGCTTTTCCATCTCGATTGAATACTACACCATCGCAACGGCGTGTCATCTTATTAACTTCAATAGCATATTCCGCGGCGATAAGTGGTTCTGGAGTTTCTTTATGTTGTATCAAGAAATGTAATACATGTTGACGGACCCATTCTTCAGGTGTAAGTAAAAGTTTCTTCTTTCTGAAAATATCCCAAACAAAAATCTCCTCTCCTTTTTTGGAGAGCTTTAAGGGCGTTTTGGGGAAGTTCAAAGGCATTAACATGGAACAAAAATACGACTAAAAATGAATTTTCAGTAGTATTTTTGAGTATTGAGCAAGAGTACTGCGCATACAGGCGAGATCAAATAAAATTTTCTTAATTGATTGCTGTAGCTACAATCCTAAATCCTACGGTTGCAGAAGCTCCGGAATATTTTTTTACACTTCTATTTTTAATATCAAAACCTGGATCATACCATGAACCTCCAATGACCTCATTAGGATCAGCCAATAACTCTGCAACATTTCCATTCATGTTATACACGTCAAATTCATTAGGATAATATGATTTCGCAGGAGAAATAACATCCATAGTATTGATTTTACTCAAATACTTTACTTGATTCGTAACAATTTCTAAATCACCTGCTTCATTTCTCGTAATTGACGATTGAGGTGTAGAAACAAAGTTTGCTAAATATTTGCCTTGGTTATTTCTAAGATAAAGACTATTCCATGTATAAATTTTATTCGGCTCACTACCTTCTGCCGCGCGTAACCATTCTGCTTTTTGAGGCAAACGGAAAATGAGGTGTTCTTCTTTCGGTATTCCTTCATTCATTTTTGCAGTATACCACTCACAATATAAAGTAGCCCCTTCTTTAGTTACGTTAACAACCGGATAAGATTCATATTCAGTTTGTAAGTGATATGATTCACCAAGCTTTTCAAAATTATTATTCGGCACCGTGTACCATCCTGTTGAATCTATTTTAGCAAGTTTGTATTTCTCTATTTGACCAGTTGCTATTAAATCATCTAAAAAAACTTTATACTCCCCGTTTGTCACAACAGTTTTAGCGATATAAAAAGCTTGAACAGTTAGTTCTGAATCATTTAACTTGACCTTTCCTGAAGGAACATAACCAAAATCGTTTTTAAGCTTTTTAAAAATACTATTTGTCGAATCGAATTCAAATGTAAAGGATAGCGCAACAAATACAATCAATGCCGAAAAAATTGAATACCGTATTTTTTTCATAGATGTGGATTAAATATTTCAATAAATTTACTTAAAATTTCAATAAATAATAAACCAAACTTAAATTTATGCATTAATCTTTATTCCAAACGACTTTTCAACATGCAAAGCACACCTACTTCCTGTTTAGAAAGGTTCTCTGCTTTTTGCAATAATTCGATAATTTCCTCTTCAAAATATTGCAATGTTTTTCCTTGTGTGTATTCTTCTATAACTCTAGGATCAATATAAGATGAACGTGCCACGGCTGGCGTATTCCCCAATCTTTCAGAAACACGATTTACAGCTTCTTTGATGTTTTTATCTAATAGATCTTGGTCTTTTTCCTTAACAGCTCCTAATTCATTTAAGGCAATTGCAGCGATCATAGTTCCTGCCCAAGTTCTAAAGTCCTTAGCGGAAAAATCTTCTCCCATTACTTCATGAATATATGCGTTTAAATCATCGCTATCAACCTTTACAATCTTATTGTTTTCATCAATATACTTGAAAATCCTATAGCCGGGTAATTCATCTACTTCTTGTACAATTTTGGCTAATCTTTCATTCACAATATGCTTTTCTTGTTCTTTTCCAGATTTCCCTGTATAATTGAAAATCAATTCATCTTCCTCAATCGTTAAATGCTTATTTCTCATCGTTGTGAGTCCATAAGTTTCATTTTCTTCGGTGTAATAGTCGCTTCCTGGCCGAAAGAAAGCCGTTTCTAATAAGCGCAACATTGCTGCCATTACTTTTTTTCGCGTAGGCTTTTCTATTCTTAAATGCTGCCCACTCACCCGACGCATATTTTCTAAGGAATCTGCAAAGAAAACGATCCGATCATACTTTTTCGCATTTCTTCTTGCCCTGTAATCGGGATGATAAATATATTGTTTCCGGTTTTTGGCATCTCTTCCGGTCACTAAAAGATCAGCTTCCCTATCCTCGCTTATCTCAACCTCAGTCCAAGCTGGAGGAATAACCAAAGATGCTATCCATTTTCGAATAGATTTGTCCTTAATGGTTTTTCCACTTTCGTATCGATAAGTAAAACCTTTGCCATATTTCTTTCGGGAATACATCTTTTTTCTGCTTTATAAAAGTATGATTTAAATCAAAACTAAAACAGTAAAAGACAAGAATAGTTTAATTATATCGAGAAACTAAAAGAGCAACTTTTTAAATTATGATTGATGAATTATGAATTATGAACGATGAATTCATAATTCGTAATTCGTAATTCGTAATTGAAAAATTCGTAATTAAATAAACGTCATTTAGTCAGTCCAACCCAACTCCACGCGCCATAATGTCATTAATCTTTAGCGATTTCTCTCTATTTTAGCAATGGTTAGGAATTTGATAAAGCTTCACCGAAAACAAGAATAAAAAAAACGAAAAATTATATGGATACTAATAAATGGACAACAAAAACGCAGATGGCAGTTCACGAAGGGCAAAAATTAGCTCAAGAGAACGGTCAACAAGCGATTGAGACAGGTCATATTCTGCGCGGTATGATCAAAGTCGATGACAGTGTTCTTCCTTTTATATTTAAAGAGTTAAATAGCGACTTACCTTTATTCACAAAAGCTTTGGATAGCATTATCAAATCTTATCCGAAAGTTGAAGGAGGTGGTCAGCCTTATTTAAGCAACACTTTACAACGTGTTTTAAATTACGGAATGAACGAAATGCGCAACTTTAAGGACGAATTTCTTTCACTTGAGATATTGCTCTATTCATTAATGGATGGAAATGATCAAGTTTCGAGCTTGATGAAAGACAATAAGTTCAAAAAATCAACTTTAAAAGACGCAATTATGAAATTAAGAGATGGAGAGTCAGTAGATTCTCAAGGAAAAGACGGAACATATAAGTCTTTGGATAAATTCGCCAATAACCTCAATAAAATGGCGGAAACAGGAAAGCTAGACCCGATTATCGGGCGTGATGAAGAAATTCGTCGTGTGTTGCAAATTTTGACCCGAAGAACGAAAAACAATCCGATTATGATTGGTGAAGCAGGTGTGGGTAAAACTGCAATTGCAGAGGGAATTGCACAGCGAATTGTTTCAGAAGATGTGCCTGAGAACTTGAAATCTAAAATCGTTTATGCTTTGGATATGGGGGCATTAGTCGCCGGTGCAAAGTATAAAGGAGAATTTGAGGAGCGTTTAAAAGCCGTGGTCAACGAAGTAATTAAATCCGATGGAGAAATCATCTTATTTATTGATGAGATTCACACGCTTGTTGGAGCTGGTGGTGGCGAAGGCGCAATGGATGCTGCAAACATTCTAAAACCTGCTTTGGCACGTGGAGAATTGAGAGCTGTGGGTGCAACAACCTTAGACGAATACCAAAAACACTTTGAAAAAGACAAAGCTTTGGTGCGTCGTTTCCAAACCGTGTTGATTGATGAACCTTCTTCGGAAGATGCGATTTCAATTTTGCGTGGAATTAAAGAAAAGTATGAGAATCACCACAAAGTTTTGATCAAAGACGATGCGATTATCCAAGCAGTGGAACTTTCTCAACGTTATATTACCGACAGACAATTGCCAGATAAAGCGATTGACTTAATTGATGAAGCGGCTTCTAAATTGAGAATGGAAATCAACTCAAAACCAGAGGAATTGGATGAGATTGAGCGAAAAATCATGCAGTTAGAAATTGAGCGAGAAGCTATTAAACGAGAAAACGATAAGCAAAAGTTATCTACTTTAAAGGCGGAATTGGCGAATCTTTCTGAACAACGCGATGAATTCATGGCGAAATGGAAAGCCGAAAAGGATGTAATTGACACCGTTCAAAATGCCAAAGAGGAAATAGAACAAGTAAAACTGGAAGCCGATCAAGCGGAAAGAGCCGGAGATTACGGTAAAGTAGCCGAATTGCGTTACGGTAAAGTTAAGGAGCTGGAAGCTGAAGTGGAGAAAGGAAAAGAAAAACTCATTGAACTTCAGAAAGAAAGTAAAATGATTAAAGAGGAAGTCGACGCCGAAGAAGTTGCAGATGTGGTTTCTAAATGGACGGGAATTCCTGTCAACAAAATGCTGGAAAGCGAACGTGCGAAACTCTTGCGCTTAGAAGATGAATTGCGTCAACGAGTGGTTGGACAAGAAGAAGCCATCGAAGCAGTTTCCGATGCAGTGCGAAGAAATAAAGCGGGATTACAAAACCCCAACCGTCCGATTGGATCTTTCCTATTCATGGGAACGACAGGAGTGGGAAAAACCGAATTGGCCAAGACTTTAGCGGAATATTTATTCAACGATGAAAACGCAATGACGCGTATCGACATGAGTGAATACCAAGAAAAGCACAGTGTGAGTAGATTAGTGGGAGCACCTCCGGGATACGTAGGTTACGACGAAGGTGGACAATTGACAGAATCTGTGAGACGCCGCCCCTACTCGATTGTTTTACTCGACGAGATAGAAAAAGCGCATCCAGATGTGTTTAACATTTTACTGCAAGTCTTAGATGATGGTCGATTAACTGACAACAAAGGTCGTGTTGCGAATTTCAAAAACACAATCATCATCATGACGACAAACATGGGCGCAAGTATTATCCAAGAGAACTTCGATGGAATAAGTGATGCTGAAATCCCAACGGTAAAAGAAAGTACAAGATTGGAAATGCTGGAATTCTTGAAAAAAGAAATTCGTCCAGAGTTCTTAAACCGAATTGATGAGCAGATTTTATTTACGCCATTAACGAAGAAAGATACACGTCAAATCGTAGAGATTCAGTTGAACAACTTGAAAAAACGATTAGAAGAAAACGACATCAGATTGGTGGTCAAAGAAGACGCTTTAAACTGGATTGCCGAAACAGGTTACGATCCACATTTCGGAGCGAGACCAGTAAAAAGAGTAATTCAAAAGAGCATTCTGAATGAGTTGTCAAAGGATTTACTCGCACAGAAAATAGATACATCGCAGAATGTTGTAGTGGATCTATTTGACGGAAAGATTGTATTTAGAAAACCCATTTCTCAGGAAGAAGAAGAAATTGTTTAAGACAATTTCTAGGGAGAGGAGCGCTAAAGCGCAGGGAGAGATGCCGATAAATCGGCAAGGAGAGGATTTCCAACCTTCGGTTTGGAAGAGGGAGAGAGATGAAATCTTCGCTTTGCTTGATTTCACAAGGTGAGGGAGAGAAAAAGAGAGATTGGTGCCACTTTGGATTGGATTCTTTCTTTCATTGAATATCGTAGCTTCTCATTAAGAAAAAACATCCCTTGTACTGAAAAGTATGAGGGATTTTTTTTATACATAATCACTCATCAAAATTAACATAATAGACATTTACAACTTCTTTTCCTTCTGGAAAAAGCGCAGAAATAGAAGTAATTGACTACAGGCCTAGTCTCAATCCTTATTCGTGTGGACATTCCTTTCGGAGTTTCATAAAGCGGATATCATCATAAATTTGTCTTCGTTTTACCCCCTCAGATTGACCGGTAAATTCACAAATAGAATAGTTGCAAGCCTCAAGAAGGTCATCCATAAAAAATTTTCGACCTCGATTTGAAAAGCAAGTATCTAGTGTATTATATCTTATCGCAGCGTGTTTATTGGTACTCATGCATTTTGATTTGAGATAGTTAACGTTAGATTTTAAAATTAAAAACATTTTAGGAAGAAAGCCATTCTTATTGAAGAATAAATATGGAAATTTCTAATTCCCGCCTGTTTTACTGAGATTCTTTTCATTATCCCGCATTTTTCACCCATTACTTGTTTTAATCAAACAATGGAATGTACATCAAGTGTTTCCCCCTGCTATTAAAATATAAAAACATACCCTAAGTTTGGGTTCCTTTCCAAGCCTTTAAAGTTTAAAAAAATAATATTGATGAACCGCGATGTATTAAGCGTGACGGAATAAGCATGTGAGTTCATAACCACACCAATCACAGTGCAGCCATTTTTCAAATCATCTCTACCTTCAACTCTTCAAAAATTCGACTCACTGCTGGGCAAACCAGCGTATTTCTTTGGGTCAATGGTAAAATTTGATACATGCGTTTTCTATCGGTGTGCGGATATTCTCTGCATGCTTTTGGTCGATCTTCATAAACGCTGCATTTGTTATCGTCCATCAAAAATGCACACGGCGAACTTTGCAAAACGTAATCTTGATCGTCATCGATACGTAAATACTGATCTATAAACTCAGCGGGTTTTAAACGTAAACGCTTAGACAATCTCTTGATATCTATATCTCGAAAAATTGGACTGGTGGTTTTACAGCAATTGGCGCATTCCAAACAATCGATTTCCTCAAAAACCTCATCGTGCTTTTCATGAAATAAATCATCGAGTTTCCGCTCGGGAATACGCTTAAGTTTCTTGACCAGCTTCTTATTGCCGGCTTTGTTGGATTTTGCTGTTTCGAGATCTGCTTGGTACTTCATTGAGGCAAAGATAAAAGAATGCTGACCTTAAATAAAAAATCTAAGACTTTTAAACGTGTCTTACCTGCCTATACAGCATTTTTTGTACTTTTTCCCGCTTCCACATGGACAAGGATCATTTCTTCCCACTTTTTCCTCCGCTTTAAAAGGTTGAGATTTGGAGGATTCACTTCCTTCACTTAGGAGGTCTTCAAGTAGATCATTAAAGCTTGTTTTTTTAAATGGGTCCTCTTCTGCTTCATCATCGAAATCAATATCAAATTCATCATCGAAACCAAAATGATCATCATCAAAGTCAAGAAAGTCATCCATAAGATTGGCTCTTAGTGACAAATTATGCACGTAATATTCAGAAATTGACAACATCTCTTTCTTGTAATCCTCTGATTCAAAAGAATTAAATCCCTCTTTAATTGTAGAGAAATCACCGCAAATATTTAAATAAACGTAATCTTGCTCAATTAAATTATTAATTATAAAAAGCAGCTCATTAGCGTTGATTTCTTTCAGTTGATCAATCATATCGCCGAGCAATAAACTATCAATAACATTGTCCGTTGGTTTAGCCTTCTCATAAAAATTAAGTACAGAAGCAAAAAACGAAATCACCTCATCTCTTCTTTTTGGTTGATGAATTGCTATTTGAACAAGGGCCGAAGTTACTTCCACTTTATAATTCATTAAAACTCCAGATGTCTTCATAAACTCCTCAAGAAGATCCAGTTGATTTTGACCTAATTTATAAATCGAATGCCATAAATCATCGTGCTGATAATGTAAAATGTACAACTCAAAATAGTCTTCACTTTGTTTGAAAACATGGAGAACCTCAGGCAAAGCTTCTGTGGCCTCTAACTCCGCTAAAAGACTAATGGCGTGAAATACAAAAGCTGTTTCATATTTGCTTTTCTTTTTAAAAAAACTAAATCTTTCAACACTATCTTTCAACACCAAACATAGATCTGCTATGAGCTCCTTCCTAGACAGTGCTAGAATACCATGCAAGATCCCATCATCTATGTCTAATTCATATTCATACAATAAAGATATTTCATTATGCTGAAACTTTGGCGGAGTTCTTTTAAGCGTTTGGACTTGTGGTTGAATTTCAACGGTAAATTTATAATCTTTCTCACTTTGTAAAAACTCATCCTGTTGCTCCAAGCTTTCAAACATCAACATTTCTTGGGCATTTTCAACTTCAGGATGATCTTCATCAATATCCATCATTCTTTCTACATAGTCTTCTGCAGTATCAAAATCAGACATAGCAGCATGATAACGTACAGCAACTTTATACATACTCATGATTTCATTAATATGAAAAATGTCACGGGTTGGAAAACAATTCTTCAAATTAAAGTCCTCCCCTAACAAGTTCACCACCTTTTCTAAATCACCGTAATCAATATATGCATTGGCTTGGTTAGCCATGGCATAAAAATAGTCTGGATGCTCAGTAAGAATCTTAGTATTACAATCAAAAGCGTGATCAAATTCTTCATTAAAAATATGATAGATAAACATTAATTGTTTAACATTTGGGTTATCAGGATAATTCGCAATCAACTCCTTAATTCTACTTTTCACATTTAAAACATCATCCAATATGTCATTGTAAATGAGATCTATTTCATCATTTATTATGGGGGAATCAGTAAAATATTTAGATGTTAATTGTGGATCTTCTGAAATGCTAAAACCTTCCTTTTCTAAATATTTCATTTTTATAGTTTTTACAATCCAACATGTTAACTTTAAAGTTACTGCTCTATGGAGTTTCTGTTTAGATTTTTTTATTTGAAATTAAAGTTCGCTAAGAAATACAAGTAAATATTCTGGTTTATTACCCTAATTATCTTCCTTAACCCGAACATATCGAATGGAAGAATTACTTGGCTTGGCATTTCCAGCACTTAATCCGATAGTGTTTTCATCAATGAATTGTGCTTTAAAACTTTTCGATGTTTCCAAATCATAGAGCGAAAATAAAGGGCTGCCCAGTTTCTTTTCAGTTAAATTAAATTCAAAGTTTGAGGTTCTTTTGATCCCTGTCACCCATGCTTCATTAGGTTCCGCAAACAGTTTTACAAATTTGTTATCATTTAACTTAACCAGTGTTCCTTGAAGCTTATTTTTATCCGTATTTTTAATTTCAATTTGAACTCCTTCAAACATTGATCTTCCTTTAAGTTCCCATGTACCAACAAATTGTTGAAGCTCTACCCGTTGAAACTCATCGCTAGTGCAGCTAGATATAATTACCATAAAGCTAATGAGGAGTATAATTTGCCTAAACTTTGATAATCTTTTCACTTTATTTACTTTGTTGAATTCACTCATTTTTAATTTTTTTATCCAATGGCTAAAATAACTTATTCCGTTAAGAAATAATGTTTTCTCAATGCTTTCCCGCACATCACCCAAATTGTTCCAATATAGAATAAAAGTGGAAAAATGTAAGTCGTCGGTGAAGTTGGAGGAAGGAGGAACTTATCAAAAAACCAATCCTCTACAGGTTCGTATTCGATGGTAAACTTAATCATGAGAAGAACATTAACAAGACTATATGCAAAATACAACATCAGTAAAATCCAACCCGATTTTTTTCGTTTCCAAAACAAATAAACACTAACAGGCAAACCGATATAGGGAATAAGAAAAAGTAAAATAGAAAAATCCCATCCATAAGAAGAAGTGAAAATATAAACAAATGTATCCAACTCACTGAACAATTGATAAATCGCTATTCCTCCAAAAACAATACTTATTAATCGAATATTTCTCTCGTGTTTTGACAAGTCAGATAAGAAAGGATTAATCGGATTAAAGTACGCTATAACTTTAGCTTTTACTTGATTTACCCTCTCCTTTTTTGCTGCCTTATTTCTAATTTCCGCTTCATCTTTAGCTTTAAGTTTCACATAAACCCGAGATAATTCTTGCTCACTTAAATTTCTAGCTTTTATTTCTGATTTCGCCACCTCAACAGCTTCAGGTTGATAGTCCTCACTGTTAGAAATAATTTCTAACAGCTGACTATTAGTGAATGATTTATAGCGTTTCTCAAAAGTTTCCATTCCGGAAATATAAGATTTATAATTAAAAAGCTTATAGAAATGATCCTGAAGGGGGCACCTGTTTATAATCTCAAGTAAACGAAACAAAGTGCAGTGCAACTCGAGTATAGAAATAGGCTACAATAACTTTTGTTTTGGCGATATTTTTGTTGCAAAGCAATACAAAAATAATGACAAAACAGTTGTAAATAGGGACACTACAGTGTTTTGGTTTAACTCCGAAACTTCAGTGATTTAATTGAAAAGTTTTCCTCTTTAAGGCACAAAGTATGATTAAGTTCACAGTGTCGATACTATCCCCCCCACAAAACACCCCCATTACAAGCTCAAAGATAAAAGAAACTAAAACCACCAAGAGCTTCTATACCAAAGGTTGAAAAATTTAATAATCAACACCTCTAAAACATATCCGTTAAGATTTAGAATAAATTTATATTCCCTTGAAAAAACACAGATTTATCATTAATTTGGACGTTTTTACGCAAAAAAAACTAAAAAACTAAAATTTTTATCTCTTTTATGAAGAAATACATACTCTTTACATCAATTTTTATTTCAAGCTTTTTATTGACTTTTCTAAATGCGCAAGAAAATCCAAGTGCTTCCTTGCAATTAGAAATAGAGATAGAAAATCCAACAAAAGAGATTAACGACGGAATAGCCAAGGCTAAAGTCAGCAATGGTGAAGCTCCTTTCCAATACAAATGGAGTAACCAAAATACTAGCATTGATTCCACACGATCAACAGGACTAATTGAAGGTTTAAAACATACCCTTACCGTTACAGATGCCAAGGGAGCTAGTATTACAAAGGAATTTAAAATTCCAACCGAATCAATTACTGAAATGTTCAACAGCAATGTCCAACCTGCAGTAGATGTCCTAGGAGCCATTCTTTTTTGGGATCCTTTTGCAGCAACTGGATTGTACGATGCCACAGTATATGTTTCAGAAGTTAAACTTGAACTTCCCATCAAAGAAACCAAAATTGAAGCAGATTATTTAATAAAATCGTGGAAGGTTCAAGAAAATGAACACATTAAAAAAGGCGATGAAGTTGCTATCATTGAAAAACCTGATAAAAGTACATTTACCGTTTTTGCAAATCGAACAGGGAGCATTGAAAAACACTACCAGGCGAACGATACAATTTCACGAAAACCAGAAACTGGCGAATTTAAAGCACGTGCACTGGGAATAATTCACTTTGATGAACCACAACCACTTTTACATCCTAATGGAGATATAAAAACCAACACCATTCCGTTTATTGTAATATGGTTGATCTTGGGAAGTATTTTTTTACTTTTCGCCTCAAGTTTGTAAACATCAGCGGATTTAAACACTCAATAGATTTAGCTCGCGGTAAATTTAATGACCCCAATGCTCCAGGAACAATAACCCATTTCCAAGCAATGGCTACCGCAGTTTCCGCTACCGTTGGCTTAGGGAATATTGCAGGTGTTGCCGTAGCAATTTCATTAGGAGGAGCTGGAGCAACGTTTTGGATGTTTTTAGCTGGTTTCTTTGGCATGTCGCTCAAGTTTGCCGAATGTACATTAGGTGTAAAATATCGCTTTATTGATGAGGGAGGGAGAATTTTCGGAGGACCAATGAACTATTTGCGTTACGGTTTAGAGAAAAGAAACATGAAAGGACTCGGTAAATTTCTCGCAGGAATGTTTGCCGTATTAGGAATAGGTGCTTCTTTTGGTGGTGGAAACATGCTGCAATCTAACCAGGCTTTTAAAATCGTTTCTGAACAAATCCCAGCACTTCAAGGATATGGCTTCATGTTTGGAGTTGGTTTCGCATTGCTTGTTGGAGCTGTAATTATTGGTGGTATACGCAGTATTGCAAAAGTTACAGAAAAAGTAGTTCCCCTTATGGCTATTTTTTATGTAGTGGGCTGTATTATCGTAATAGGTGTTCATATAGAGTATATTGGTGGTGCTTTTATGGCTATTTTCAATGGTGCATTCTCTGCAGATGCGCTTAAAGGTGGATTTATTGGTGTTTTAATTATAGGACTTCAACGAGCAGCATTCTCAAGTGAGGCTGGTGTTGGATCTGCTGCAATTGCTCACAGTGCCTCCAAAACTAATCATCCCATTGCTGATGGTTTCACGGCTTTGGTAGAGCCTTTTATTGACACAATGCTGGTTTGTACCATGACTGCCCTAGTACTTATTTTTACTGGAATGCACGAAGTAGATACTGGAATTGGAGGCGTAGAATTAACCGCTGATGCATTCGGAAGCGTAATTTCCTGGTTCCCAACTGTACTTGCAATCGCTGTTTTTCTTTTTGCATTTTCAACCATGGTCTCCTGGTCCTATTATGGTATGCGCTCATGGACTTTCCTATTCGGAAAGAGCAAAAAATCAGAATTAATTTACAAAGTGCTTTACCTTGTTTTTGTAGTAGTCGGAGCTTCCGTTAGTTTAGGAGCCGTGCTTAGTTTTGCTGATATGATGATTCTGGCCATGTCCTTCCCTAACATCATCGGATTATATATTCTTTCACCCGAAATTTACGCCGATATGAACTTGTATTGGAAACAATTAAAAGAAGGTAAACTATATATAAATCCTGCCTATGCAAAAGCAAAAAAATGATGTTTACTAGTCATATAAACGCAATAAACTAAGTTATCCAATCATTTAAAAATTGATGAATAGGCTGCCTTATCCGTTTACACCTTCAAGCTGCACGCTATTTATATTACACCGCTAAAGTTACCAAAAAGAGCTTCTAAAGTCGCTTTCTTGGCGCCTGCGGTTGTAAAAAAATAGCAAACAGGCTTTTCGGCTTCACCGGGGCAGATAACAACGAGAATATATTTACATTTTTTCCGTATATTGATACCAAAATACAAAACAATGAAATTCCTTATCTACTTTATTTTTGCCGTATCATTAAATATATCTTATGCCCAAACTAAAGTCTACAAAGGAAATTCAAACAGTCACTTTGATATCCTATACACCATAAAAAACAACAAAGTCTATCGTGGAAGTTCAACTTCTTTCACAAACATAGCATACACCATTGCTGAGAATAAAATTTACGAAGGAAACTCCACCAGTTATACAGATGTGCTTTATACCGTGAAAGGCAACCACGTTTATAAAGGAAATTCAACTAGTTTTACAGATATTCTTTACACTTTCGATGATCAAAAAATATATAAAAACGATTCCAAGAGTTTTACAGATATCCTATTTACCCGCATGAAAAACAAATTATTTTTTGGAAACTCTACGCAGTTCACCGATTGTATAATCTCATTTAATGGTGAAATAAGCATGCCCGTAATTGCAATTTTAATTGGGCCTTACTAAAATAAATGAATAAACGTAGTAAGTTCAAAAGAAAATAAAAATTATAAAATCTACTTTTTCCTCCAATCTTATTGTACACAACGCATCCGTAATTTATCAACATTTTTTGTTTATAAGAATATCTACTTTTCAATATCAAAGACAATATTCAAACCTATATTTGCTTAAAATCTTTTTGATAAGAACAAATGTTTAAACGCATTTGAAAAATTAGGGGAATCGTGTTCAAATCACGAGCTGTTGCGCAACTGTAATTGGTGTCAAATCCATAAGCCAGATTACCTAAATTCTATCAAGTTGAATTTTGTTTTCGCATAAAAAACAAGGTTCTAGAATGTGTAACTTAACACTTCTTCCCTTCTATTTTTTATGCCTTTGTTTAATTTTTAAAAACCAATTACAATGGGCATTTTTGACAAACGTACGAATTACAAACCTTTCGAATATCCAGAGGTTTTGGATTTCATCGACAACATTAACCGTACTTTTTGGGTACACTCAGAGGTCGACTTTACCGCCGACACACAAGATTTTCATTCGCATTTGGCACCGCATGAAAAACAAGCCATCAAAAAAAGTTTACTTGCTATTGCACAGATTGAAGTAGCTGTAAAGTCATTTTGGGGCGACCTCTATCAACACATGCCTAAACCGGAGATGAACGGCTTAGGAAGTACTTTTGCAGAATGTGAATTTCGTCACTCCGAGGCGTATTCAAGACTTTTAACTGTATTAGGCTATGATAACGAATTTGAAAAAGTAATCGAAGTTCCTGCCATTAAAAACAGAATAGCGTATTTAACCAATGCACTTCAACATGCAAAATCGGATGACAAAAGAGAATATGTTTTTTCTTTAATTCTCTTCTCTATCCTTATTGAAAATGTATCGCTGTTTAGTCAGTTTGGAATTGTGCTTTCATTTACACGCTTTAAAGGCTTAATGAAAAATGTAAGCAACATCATTTCATGGACATCAATAGACGAGCAAGTACATGCTAATGCTGGAACTTTCTTGGTGAATAAGATCAAGGAGGAATATCCTGACTTTTTTGATGAAAACACGAAAAATGAAATTATAGAAATCGTAAAAGAATCAATTAAAGTTGAAGCAGAAATTTTAAACTGGATTTTTGAAGATGGAGAAATCGATTGGATCAGTAAGCAAGATCTACTTAATTTCATGAAGTTTAGAGTAGATGAGAGTCTATCTGAAATTGGAATTCAAAAGATATATAACATCACCCCAGAAGAATATCAACCCATGGCATGGTTTGAAGAAGATGTTTTCGCCAATTCATTAGACGACTTTTTTGCCAAAAGACCCACAGAATACACCAAGCACGATAAAAGTATCAGCGCTTTAGATTTATTCTAGACTTCAATCAATTTTTAACATCAAAACAGCAAACAATGGAAAAATTATGGTGGCTCAATGCAGAAAGTGAGCAAATATTAAATCGTGGTTACTTGCTCAAAGGCGAAACCGTAAAAGGAGCAATTGAACGTGTAGCAACCGCAGCAAGTAAACGTTTATACAAACCTGAATTAAAAGAACCCTTTATTGAATTAATAGAGAATGGTTGGATGAGTCTCAGCTCACCGATCTGGGCAAATATGGGAACCGAAAGAGGTTTGCCTATTTCTTGTTTTAATGTTCATGTTCCTGATAACATAGAAGCCATAACGCATAAATTGGGAGAAGTAATTATGCAAACCAAAATTGGAGGAGGAACTTCTGGATATTTTGGTGAATTGCGTGGACGAGGTAGCGCGGTTACAGACAACGGACAAAGTAGCGGTGCAGTTTCTTTTATGAAGTTGTTCGATACGGCGATGGATACAATTTCACAAGGCGGTGTACGAAGAGGAGCTTTTGCAGCTTACTTAGATATTGATCATCCAGATATCTTGGAATTTTTAAAAATTAAAGACATTGGAAATCCTCTACAAAATCTATTTTATGGCGTTTGTGTTCCCGATTATTGGATGCAAGAAATGATTGATGGAGACATGGATAAACGAGAGATTTGGGCAAAAGTACTTGAATCTCGACAACAAAAAGGATTGCCCTATTTGTTTTTTACCGATAATGTCAATAAAAACAAACCTCAAGTTTATAAAGACAAAAACAGAACAATTAATTCAAGTAATTTATGTTCTGAAATCATGCTCCCATCCAACAGAGATGAGTCTTTTATTTGCTGTCTCTCCTCTATGAACTTAGAATTGTATGATGAATGGAAAGATACAAATGCTGTGCAATTAGCCATTTATTTTTTAGATGCCGTACTGCAAGAATTCATCGCTAAAACGGAAGATAACTACTATTTAAAATCTGCAAATCGTTTTGCAAAGCGACACAGAGCTTTAGGTTTAGGAGTAATGGGCTGGCATTCGTATTTACAGAAAAATCATATCCCTTTTGAAGGTTTTGAATCTAAACAATTAACCAGCTCAATCTTTTCTCACATTCAATCAGAGGCGGAAAAAGCATCAAAATCTTTGGCGGAAATTTATGGAGAACCAGAAATACTAGCAGGATATGGTAGAAGAAATACAACACTTTTAGCAATTGCACCAACCACTTCCTCCTCCGCTATTTTAGGTCAAGCCTCCCCAGGAATAGAACCTTTCAGCAGCAATTACTACAAAGCGGGATTGTCTAAAGGAAATTTCGTACGTAAAAATAAATACCTTAAAACTTTACTCGCTGACAAAGGAATAGACAATGAAGAAACATGGCGCAGTATCATGTTAAATCAAGGAAGTGTCCAGCATTTAGAAGCATTAACTTTAGAAGAGAAAGCTATTTTTAAAACCTTTAAAGAAATTAGTCAATTAGAGATTATCCAACAAGCCTCTATCCGACAAAAATTCATAGATCAGTCACAAAGTTTGAACTTAAACATTCCTTCAAATTTACCTGTCAAAGACATCAATGCCTTATTAATTGAAGCATGGAAACTAGGTGTGAAAACTTTGTATTATCAAAGAAGTCAAAGCGTAGGAAAAGAATTTGTTGTCAAAAATTTAGTGGAGTGCGTGAGTTGTGAAGGGTAGGTGAAAAGTTTCCGCCTACCAAATGAATCTTGCCAAGCATTTATTTAAAAACAGCTCGTGCAATATTACATTAAAAATGCTCAGTTACTTTCCTTCGGAATAACAAACAGTTTGGTGTGAGATGGTTAGAAAAAAGAAAAGTTGTATCTATTGTTAATTATCAATTAAACTTTATTTACCATCCCCCCCAATTCCTTAACCACTTCTTCCATTTCTTCCTTATTCCAATGCGCGAAGCCCAAACGTAAGGCAGTGAGTTGATGATTTTGGTACATGCAAATCCTCGGCAAAAAGACATCTCGTTTCTTTAACTCCTTGGACAGCGCCACTAATGAAATAGATTGCTTAAAAATAATCCAAAAAGCGAAACCATTGTTGGGAATTTCGTATTCAATTTCATTTCCTAAATGTGTGCGCAATAAATCCTCGAAAAACTGTAATCTTTCGGTATAAATTTTCATTGACTTTTTTAAATACCGATAAAAATCGCCTTCTGAAATCATTTCACCTAAGGCTTGTTCTAGGACGTAATTTCCTTGAGGTTGCAGAACAGACACATGCTTTTTTGCTGCTGCAATAAAGTCGGGAAATGCAACAATAAAACTCATCTGAAATGAAGGATGCAAATGTTTTCCTATTGTTCCTAAATGAATAATTCTTCCCTTTGCTTCCTGAATTGAACTTGGTAATTCCACGCTTTTTTGATGACTAAAATCGAAATCTTCATGGTCTTCAATGATCACAAAATCATATTTCACAGCTAAAGCTTTCAATTTTTCTTTTCTTGAATTAAACAAAGGAAAAGTTGTAGGATATCCTTGCGATGGATTCAAATAAACTCCTTTGATTTCTCCTTTATTATAGCTTTTTTCAATGTATGCTATGTCCATTCCATGTTCATCGACAGGAACTGTTTTTAACGATATATTTGCTTGATTAAAAACCATATTCATAGAAAACAAGTTTAATTCTCCTATTAACACAACATCTTTTGGTTTAAAAAGCGTTTTGGCCAAGGTGTAAAACAAAGTTTCTTTACTTTTTGCGGTTAACAGATGGGATTTATCAATGTGAAAACCGCGACTTAAATTCAAATAAAAACTCAATTGTTCTTTAAAAAAATCATTTTCTTGAACCGCATAATTTCCAATGTGCTGTTGGATATTTCTTCGTTTTAAAGCACCCGAATAAAAACGAGATAATTCTTGAGTTTTTAAAATACGATAATCGGGCTGTCCTTCATTACAAATTAAGCGATGATTTTCATGTTCATAAGGCGATGACAATAAAAAAGAACGTTGAAATTCAAATCCTGATTGTTGAATAGAATCTACAGATTTTGCCGCTTTAGCCTGTGACTTTTGCGCTTTTACAGTTGGATTTTGAACAAAAGCACCCACTTTTGCTTGTATCCTCATCCAGTTTTGAGCGGCCAACTCTTCAAAAGCAGCTATAACCGTTTTTCTATGAACACCTAATTCATTACTCCATACGCGTGTTCCAGGAAGTTTAGTTCCTTCCAATAAAAGACCACCTTGCACCGCATTGATATATTGATAAGTAATCTGAAGGTACAATGGATCAGACTTTCTTCTGTCGATACGAATATATTGAGATATAGAAATCAAATCTGGACTATTTTGTTTTTATAAACTGGACTACTTATCAAAAAAACAAATATATCATCTTTGCAGCAATTCTTTAAATACCGAATAAATAATTATCATAAAATGAACAAATTAAAAACCTTAATCGGCTTTAAAATGACGCTTCTACTTAGTTTTGGAGCAATTTCTCAACAAGACACAACGGTTTATGAGGAGATTATCATTCAGCGTAATCGATTAGAAATTCCGATTAATCAAGCCACAAGAAATGTAGATATATTAACAGCAAAAGAGATCAAAACACTTCCTGTGCGAACGGTCAATGAATTGCTATCCTATGTTGGCGGTGTAGATATTCGTCAGCGTGGCCCCTTCGGAACGCAAGCAGACATTAGCATTGACGGTGGATCATTTGAACAGACATTAATTCTAATCAATGGCGTTAAAATGTTAGATGCTCAAACTGCACACAACATGATGAATATTCCCATTCCTTTAGATGCAATTCAACAAGTGGAAGTCTTAAAAGGCCCTGCAGCCCGTGTTTATGGTGTAAATGCTTTAACTGGAGCAATTAATATCGTTACCAAATCTGCTGGAAAGTCATTTGTTGCGGTCAACACTTATGCGGGTTCTTCATTTCAGGAAAAAGAAGCGGGTGATGGAGATGGTATTTACGGTGGTGGCGGAATTCAACTTACAGGGAATTTCAATACGAAAAAACAAAATCATTTAATTGCTTTGAGTCAGGATTTATACAATGGTCAACGCTACAACACAGCACAAAGTAATACAAAGTTTTTCTACAATGGAAAACATAAAATCAATAACAAGCATCAATTAGAATGGATGGGCGGATATACCTATAATGATTTTGGCGCAAACGGATTTTATGCAGCTCCTGGAGATATTAACGCACATGAAACTGTTGAAACAGGACTTTTTAGCGTTTCATCAACACATAAGGTGGGGAGATTTAAAATTTCACCAAGAATTAGTAATCGATATAACGAAGATGATTACCGCTATTTAGGGAAAGACATAGATTTAGCACGTTCAAAACATTATGCCAATGCATTTATGGCTGAAGTCAATGCGAGTGTAGAAACTTCAATTGGTGATTTTGGTCTAGGTTGGGAATCGCGTTTTGATGAAATCAACAGTTCAAATATAAGCCAACATCAACGCGATAATCATGGAGTTTCAGCAGAATATAAAGGTGTTTTTTGGCGTAAACTCATCGCTACTGCAGGAGCTTATGTAAATTACAACAGCAGTTACGGTTGGCAAGTTTATCCCGGTCTTGACCTCGCCTACCGATTTTCGCCCCATTGGAAAGTTTCAGCCAGTGCTGGATCGGGTCAGCGCATTCCCTCCTTCACCGATTTATATTTGAATCAAGCGCCTGAAAATATTGGTAATCCCAACATTCAACCTGAAAATGCATGGGCGTATGAGTTTAACTTTACTTATAAAAGAAAATCTTTTAAAATGAAAGGTGGATATTTTTACCGTTCCATTTCAGACTATATTGATTGGGTAAGAGATATGCCTTCATCACCCTACTCCCCTATCAATATTGGTGAAAATTTAGTTCATGGAATTTACGGACAAATAGGACAGCAATTTAAGTTTAAAAAGAAGCATCAATTGGGCTATAAAGTAAGCTACAATTATCTTCAACCAAGTTATCAATCTAGTGAAGACTTACAATCCAAGTACATACTTGAATCTTTAAGGCATCAATTGGTTATTGGCTTAAATTATGCTTACAAAGACTTTTCAGTTCAAGTGAATCACCGATACATCGAAAGAGAATTGAACACACCTTATCATTTATTGAGTGCGAGAATTAATTACGACATCAAGGCATTTTCAGTATATGCAGATGCGAGCAATTTACTCAACGCAGAATACAAAGAAGCTGGAGCAGTTCCTATGCCACCTCGTTGGCTAACCTTAGGTGTTCGTTATGTTTGGAAGAAAAAGTAATTCATTGAAAATAAGAGGAGTCATTTTGACTCCTCTTTAGCATAAAATCAAACCTTATTAAAAACACGAAGCTTCATTTAACCATAGATATTTTTATGCGTTTAAAACATTATTCAGCCACTTCAAGAAACTGAAATTACTTCGTTTTTATCACCCTCACCTTCCATTTTTCTGGTCCTTTTTCAATATATTCCCATTTGAATGGATCTTTACTTTGGGCTTCCATTTGATAATATAGTGGAATTGGGTCATGATCATTAATAAATTCAAAAGCTTCTCCTGGTTTTATGTCTGCAAACCCTTTGTAAAACATTTCATGTCTTTCTGTTGGTGGATAAGGCCGTAAGTCAAAGGTGTCAACAATTGAATATCCGTCGTCCCCTAATCCACTTTTGGATTCTTTTTTAATATGTACAACATACTCCTCAGGATCTTGTTTTTTATAAATCCAAGAATGTTTTCCTTCAAATTTACGCACAAAGATTCCATGAATTTCTTTGGGTTGAACCGCTGAGATTAATTCCATGACATCTCCTTCCTCCATCATGCCGTAGCGGTGAAATACAATTTGTTTCCACTCTTTTTCATCCGCTTTTCTTAAATCTAACAAAGTGGAAATATCTGTAAATTCCCTTCCTTGAGAGGCTTCGGTTCGTGTAACTTTCATCTTCCAGTCTCTTCCACCTCGATTCAGGTATTCCCAGCCTACAACATCTCCAAAAATAGTCCTAAACTCATAAAATAATGGAATGGGATCATGGTCATTAATAAATACGAAATGCTCACCAACGGGTAGCTCTTTAAATAATTGTATTAATCGTTTATGTCTCTCTATCGGTACATGTACGCGCATATCTAGCGCCTCTGTTGTTGTATTACTCATAATCTAGCTATAATTAAGATGTTTTTATCTTTTTTTGTCTAAACTATTGTTTTATAATACAATCATTACTTTTTTTGACCTGACATTTGTCAGTATTTTTCAATTTAATTCGTGGGTTTATCTAAAAAGCAATATATTTGAGTCGCAATCAATATATTATCAAACTATTCGGTCTATGAAGTCTCAACTTATTTCTTTTTTAACTCTAATTTTTGTTTTAACAATTTGTTCGAGTTGTAAAAAACAAAATTCTTTATGCGTTAAAACGATTGATGCAAATCCGCAAGAGGTTCTTGTTACAGTGGATAAACTTATACTTGCTAAACAATTATTGGCTTCTATAAACATAACCAACCCAAACATACAAGTACATAGAATGGTCACAAGTTCTTATGGAAGTTACCATGTTCATTGTCATCAATATGTGAATGGGATAAATTTATACCTTAGTGATGTAGCTTTTCATTTTACCTCTAAAGATGAATTTGACTACATGAGCGGAACCCTAATTAATCAACTTAATTTAGACGATAACTTTCAAATGAGCGAAAAAGAACTCAAAAAAATATTCAAATCCACAGTCAATGATGATAAATTCGCAAAAGAAAGATTAAATGCTTTCTCTAAAAATTGTTTAACCGTCGAACCTATCTATTACGATTTGAATGCCATGAAAGGTGAAAATTCCTTAGATATTGTCAAGGCATGGAAAGTTGGACCCAAAAAGAATTCATCCATAAAAATGATTATACAAGACAGTAACGCTGAGGTGATTTCTTTTCATAACGGAGTTATTTTTTAGTCTAATCTCATATAAAATTGAACCAATACCTTTTTCTTGTGTTAAACTCAAGCTTTACATTAGGTATAGCTTATTGATTAACGTTTTTTAAACAACATGCAAAGTTTCGTTAATAAAACAACGGTTAGAAATGTTAATTTTGAATAAACAGAACGATTTTTGGAAGAAAAGGTAAAGAAAAAACATAAAAAGCGTCCATGGTGGAAACGCGGTTTGCGGATTTTGGCATGGTTTGCCACTGTCCTTGTTGCCTTATTTATAATTATTGTTTTAATTGTTCGTAGTGAATGGGGTCAGCGACTTATCGTAGGTGAAGCTACCCAATTTATTACTGCTAAAACAGACACGGAATTCTCAATAGATAAGCTTTTTATTACTTTTTCAGGAGATATCTACCTTGAAGGACTCTATCTTGAAGATTTACAGAAAGATACACTCCTATATTCAAAGTCATTACAAGCTGGAATCCCAATATGGCCAATAATTATGGGAAATCCAATTGCCATAAACGGAGTCGAATGGAATGGTTTACGCGCCAATGTTCACCGTGAAGATTCCATTAGCGGCTATAATTTTCAATTCTTAATTGACGCTTTCTCGAGTGAATCGACTTCTGAAACGGAAAAATCAGTTGAAGAACAAGAACAAAATAGTGAGTCACCAAAAATTCAAATAGGTACAATACATTTTTCTAATTTTAAGGTGAATTACCATGATGAAGTCACAGGAATGGCTGCTGATCTTCAGCTGGGAGCTTTCAATTTTAAAGGAAAAAATTTTGATTTGAACAAAATGCAATTTGAGGTAGAACAAATCGCACTTAAAAATACAGATATAAAATATGTGCAAAACAAGCCTATTCCTCCTTCAACGGACACCACCTCTACTGAACTTCCGTTTATCAATGTAGATGAATTAAAACTTGAAAATGTGAATGCTTATTACCAATCCATTCCTGATGGTTTAGAAGCTACCGCAAACTTAAATCTTTTTAAAATTAATGTTCCTGCAGCGAATTTATCCAATCAGGAAATAGAGATCAATGAAATTATTTTAGATCAATCTTTTATTGACGTAAAAATAAGTTCAACTCAAGTCCAACCAAGAAAGGAAACTCAAATAGACACTATTGGGAACCAAAAAGACAGTTTACCATCCTCTTTTGAATGGCCTGATTGGAAAGTAGATATAAATAGAATTGCTTTTACCGATAATCAAATTCATTATACAACTTCTCCAAATGAAGTTAACAGTGCAGCCCTTGACCCCAACAATATTCAACTAGCTGATTTTAACTTCATAACCGATAAAATTTCATTAACAAAAGAAGAAACAGCACAATTTAAATTAGAATCTTTGTCGTTTAAAGAAAAGAGTGGTGTAACAATAAACAATTTTCAATTTGATGCTCATTTAGAACAAAATAAATTAGGTGTAACAGCATTTAATCTTGTTTCAGGTCAAACAAATTTAGTGGCGAATATTGATCTAGCATTTCCCAGCATTAATAAGATAATTCAACAGCCCGAACAAGCAGAATTAGATATTCGACTCTCCAAAATTTATGTAGAATTAAAAGATATTTTCACCATTCTTCCGGAGTTGAAAGAGAATGAATATTTACAAAAATTGAGCAAACATCCAATCGAAAGTCAGCTCTATGCCAAGGGAAGTATAAAAAAGATGAAGCTTTCTAAATTTGAATTGTTATGGGGATCAAATACGGCAATCCATACAAACGGACAGTTCCTCAACCTTACAGACACAGAAAGTCTTTATGCCGATATTGACAATTTAACGATTCAAACGCAGCGAATTGATATTGCTCAGCTGGTTGAAACAGATAGTTTAGGCATTTCTATCCCCGAAAAAATAAACATTCAAAGTAAAGTCAAAGGTGGTTTGTCGGCTATTGAGACACAAACAAAAATTCAAGTTCCAGAAGGAAAAATAAACCTTGATGGCGGTTTTAAAAATAATAATCAATTATCTTTCAATGGAAAACTATCGGTAATTGATTTAGCATTAGGTAAAATTATTAATAATCCTTCAATTGGAATTGTTGCATTTGATATTGAAGCACAAGGTAAAGGAAATAACCTTCAAGATTTGAATGCTGAGCTTCGATCTGATTTTTCACATTTAGAATTTAATAACTATGATTTTTCTGCACTCGAATTAGACGGTCAACTGAAAAATGGAAAAGGTGATATCAATTTATGTTTTAAAGATGATCATTTGAATCTAACATTAGACACACAACTTGATTTAGATACACTTCGTCCAGAAGCATCAATCGATTTAAATGTTAAAGGAGCTAATTTGATGGCTTTAGGATTAACAAAAGACAATATTAAGAGTAGATTAAGTTTGCAGTCGGAACTGAAAGGAAATTCAGACCAATTTAAAGTAACGGCAAACATATCAGAAGGGGTAATTGTTTCAAATAAAGATAATTACTATTTAGGTCCTGTTATAATGGCTGCAGAACTTGATAAGGACGGCACCTCAATGGATGTAAAAAGTAACTTCTTAAATTTAGCTTTACGCGCCAACGCAGGTCCTGAGAAGATATCCAAATCCATTCAAGACCATTTAACCAATTACTTTGCCGATTCTATTGCTCGCCAAGACAGTATTTCAAATCCAGTACAACTCTCATTAGATTTAGATTTCACAGAAAATGAACTATTCAGTTCTTTTTTAGTTCCAGAATTAAAAACAATGGATACACTAAATTTAACCGTTAATTTTAACGAAAGTAAAAATGATTTATCCACAACTGTATCACTTCCATACCTAAATTATGCAGGTAATACGATTGACAGTTTAAAATTTAAAATAGATGCAAAACAAGAAGATGCTATGTTTAGATTTGGCTTTAAAGCATTAAAAGCAGACCCTATTGCAATGAATCAAACCTATTTTGATGGAGATTTAAAAAACGGTAACTTAAATTTACATTTTCACTCTTTTGAAGGTGAGGAAGAACTATATATTGTTAAAACAGAAATTTCAGGAAAGAATAACAATTTAAAAATTCATTTTTTACCAGAACCTTTAAAGTTTAATGGAGAAACTTGGTCTATTCCAAAAAACAACGAGCTCACCATTCAGAAAGATCAAATTATTGCAAAAGAATTCAAATTTACTAAAGGAAATCAAAGCATAGGTCTTGCAAACGATCTTATATCGCGCAAAGAAAATAATATCGGCATTGGGTTTAAAAACTTCAAACTGCAAAATCTATTGGCTTTATTTAATGATGAAGAACTTTTGGCTTCAGGAGATTTGAATGGTAATATCGTTGCTATTGATCCGTTGGATAAACTTGGATTAAATGCAGACTTAAAAATAGATAATTTAAAAGCCTTACAAGCAGAAATTGGTCAATTAAATTTGAGCGCTTCTTCAAAAACACTCGAAGATTACAATGTTGACTTATCAATTCAAGGAAATCATCTTGACATTGATGTAAATGGAGATTATAAATCGAAAGTATCAGAAAACCAATTAGACTTTGTTGCCAACCTACACCAAATAGACCTTGAAACAATTGCAGCCTTATCAAACGATAATTTAACCAATGCAAGTGGTAACATATCAGGAAAAATTGAACTTAAAGGCAATATAAGCTCACCTATTTACGATGGTTTTATACAGTTTAATCAAGCTGAAATGAATGTTACCCAACTTAATTCTAAATTCAAATTAGCCAATGAGCGCATCGGTATAAATAATGAAAAAATTAGTTTTAAGCAGTTTTCTATAGCAGACCAAAACAACAATAAATTTGCTTTGAATGGTGATATACAAACCAACGACTTTTCAAATCCATCTTTTAATATTGGAATAAAAGCTAATAATTTTCAAGCCATCAATTCAACAAAAAAAGACAATGAAGTTTTTTACGGGGATTTGAATTTTGATATGAACGGAGATATAAAAGGAGATTTGAATGCACCATTTTTGGATCTTAACTTAGCTATCAATGAGAAAACAGATTTCACTTACGCATTACAAGATGCACAAGCGCAGCTTGAGAAAAGAGATGGTGTTATCGAATTCGTAAATAAAGAAAATCCCGATAATATTTTGACAGCCAACGAGGATTCAACAAATATTGTTGCCTTTGGAGGTATTGAAGTGCATGCAAAACTAAAAGTTGAGCAAGGTGCAGAATTCAATGTTATTGTAGATCCAAAAACCGGTGATAACCTTAATGTATCTGGTGCTGGAGACTTAATATTTAATTTAGAGAAAAACGGAAGAACCACTTTAAGTGGTAAATACACCATTGACAAAGGACATTACAATTTAAGCTTGTACAATTTAGTAAAAAGAGAGTTTGAGTTTGAACCAGGAAGTTCTATTTCTTGGAGTGGTGGAGATCCGATGGATGCTGATTTAGACGTTACAGCAAGTTATTCAGTTAAAGCATCCGCATCCGCACTGATGGCAGCACAAACTGCAGGAGCCAGTGAAGAGGTGAGAAATAAATACCGACAACAATTACCTTTCTTCGTTTATCTAAATGTAAATGGAGAAATTGATCAACCACAATTAAATTTCAACTTGGGAATGCCAGAAGAATCAAAAGGAGCTATTGATGGAACGGTTTACAGTCGTATTAGACAAATCAACAACCAGGAAGATGCTTTAAACAAACAAGTTTTCTCCTTACTGGTACTTAAAAAGTTTTATCCAAATCCTGGATCTGATGGTTCGAGCGGAGGAACAGCCAGCTTAGTGCGAAAGAATATCAACCAAGCCATTTCCGATCAACTCAATGCATATTCAGATAAATTAATGGGTAACTCTGGTGTAGAGCTTAATTTCGGATTAGATAGTTATACAGATTATCAAGGAGAAACAGCCGATCAACGGACAGATTTAAACGTTAGTGCACAAAAAAAACTACTTGATGATCGATTAATTGTAGAAGTGGGAAGTACTGTAAATGTTGAAGGTGATGCTCCTCCAGGTCAGGATGCAGTTGTGGGAAATGCAAGTATTCAATATTTAATTACCGAGGATGGACGATGGAGAATAAAAGGTTATCGCGATAGCGAATATCAAAATGTTATTGATGGTCAGGTTTTCGTCAATGGAATTGCGTTAATATTCCAACGACAATTTAATCATTTTGAGGACTTATTTGGTGATAAAAAACAAAAGAAAAATCCAGAGGATCAAAAAGATAAATCAAATTCAAAAACGAAATCAGATATCAATCAGCCAAAAAAAGAAGAAGAATGAACATTAAAAATTTCTTCAAATATTATTTATGTTTTGCTTTGGCAATAGTAATGAGCGCTTGTAGCATCAAGAAGCATATTCCCGAAGGAGAGTTTCTATACCGTGGTGGAGATGTTACCGTTATAGACACCAATGATGTAGAAAACAAAGCCGATTTAGAAAATGAGCTTCAGAGCTTGCTTTATCCTGCACCAAATACTCGAATATTATGGATGTACCTTGGTTTATATTATCATTATAAAGCCCAAAAAGAAGATCCTAATTTTATTGTTCGTTTTATGAACAAAAAGATAGGCGAAGAACCTGCTTACTTTTCAGATGTTAAAATTGATGTCACCAAAAATTTAATTGAAAATCGATTGCAAAACAATGGTTTTTTCTATAGCGAAACAGCCTCTTCTATTAAAAAAGATAGCACTAAGGCAACAGCAGAAACCAATTATACTGTGCGGATTGGCAAACCCTACAGACTTAATAAATACAAAATAGAGCGCGATACAACAGATCGGAATTATCCTATATACACAGAATTAGAAAATGCACTATCAGAAACATTTATTAAAGATTCTTTTAGGTATAATTTACGTGGTTTTAAAGCCGAGAGAGAAAGAATTGACCAATACCTCAAAGAAAAAGGATATTATAATTTCAATGCTAGTTTTATACTTTTTCAAGCCGATACAAACTTAAATAACAACCGAACTTATAATTTGTATTTGAAATTAAAGAATGGTGTTCCCCAAAAGTCTAAAGTTCCCTATGAAGTAGAGCAGATTCAAGTTTTTCCGAACGCTTCACAAGACACGTCTGCAGTATCAGCTGATTCTGTTCTCGTAAATAACATTACATTTATTCAAAATGAACTTTTCTTTAAACCTCATCGTTTACAACCTTTTGTAATCATAGAACCGGGAAAGAGATATGACCCCACAAAATCTAAATATACCAGTCGTCGCCTCTCCTCTATTGGCACTTATAAGTTTGTCAATATTGATTATCAGGAAATAGAACCAAAAGAAGAAGATAGTTTGTGGAAGCGAAAGTTAAAGGCAGATATTTATTTGTCGCCACTTACAAAGCGTTCTTTAAGGGCCGAGCTCCAAGGTGTTACTAAATCCAATAATTTCACGGGGCCAAATGTTGGTTTAACTTATACCAATCGAAATATATTTAAAGGAGGAGAAAGTTTTTCAGCGACTGGTAGTTTTGGTTATGAAAAACAATTGGGACGTAAAACAAATGGTTCGAGCAGTTTACAGTTGGGAGCAAAAGTATCTTTGACCTTTCCACGTTTAATTTTCCCAGGAAATTTAGAGCCCTATTTCAAATATTCTGTTCCGAAAACAAAAATCAGCACAGGATTTGATTATTTCAACCGAACAAAATTATACAACTTGAATTCTTACTCTGCATCATTTGGATATATGTGGAATGCAAATCGGTATGTAACGCATCAACTTACTCCTTTTCAAATAAATTTTGTGAAACTTGGAAATACCAGTGATGAATTTGAGCAAATTTTGGATGATAATCCATTTTTGAGAAGAAGTTTCGAGCAACAGTTTCTTGCCGGACTTACGTACTCATTTACATATAATGAAGTGAATAAAACCAATAATAAAGGAGAAATTAACTTTCAAATGAACTTTGATATTGCAGGAAATAGTATCAATCTTTTTGGTAAAGAGCAACCCGATGGAATTAAGACTTTTTTGGGTTTAAAATATGCGCAATACGTAAAAGGAGATGTTGATTTCAGTTATCATTACGAACTAGGAAAAAACGGTCATGGACTAATTGGTCGTATTTTTGGCGGAATTGGTGTTCCCTATGGAAATTCACGTGCATTGCCCTTTGTAAAACAATATTTTGCAGGCGGTTCTTATAGCGTTAGGGCATTCCAAATCCGTTCTTTAGGTCCAGGTTCTCACCAACCAGATGATAATGAAAATGGCTATTTTGATCAGGCTGGAGACATACGATTAGAAGCAAATTTAGAATATAGGTTTCCAATCATTTCAGTGCTGAAAGGTGCTGTATTCCTAGATGCAGGTAATGTGTGGTTGAAAAATGAAAATACAGCACTTCCAGGTGGTAAATTCTCAGACAACTTTATCAACGAAATTGGTATAGGTCCAGGAGTTGGACTCCGAGTGGATGTTCAAGGATTTGTAATCCGATTTGATTTTGCTGCTCCCATAAAAAGACCTTCATTAGATTGGAAGTTTGAATATAAAAACCCAGTATTTAATTTTGCGATTGGTTATCCATTCTAATCGCCATTCAGGTTGGATTTATAGGTCTCATAATCCATTTCTTGAAGGCTGATTTTTTTGGCATGATTCGCCGGCCGAATTGGTCTACCTTTGTAAATCATTATGGCTCTTGTTATTTCGGCTCCAATTAAGATAACTACTGTGGAATAATACACCCAAATTAAAAGTACAATTACGGATCCTGCTGCTTGATAGGTTTGTGAAAATGTACTATTCGATAAATACATTTGAATGGCATATTTCCCCAATACAAATAATCCAGCCGTTATTAACGATGCCATTCCAACATCTTTCCACCGCAGTTTAACATCTGGTAAAAACTTAAAAATCATCGCAATAATTACAAAAATAATAGCGAATGAAACGACTGTACTCACAATAGTCAAAAGAACTCCTGTATTTTCACCAATCAATTTTTGAATTTCATTGAAAAATAATTCAAGTAAAGTATCACTAATTAATGAGACAATTAAAATGAATCCCATCCCTACAATCATTCCTAATGAAAGCACACGGTTAATTAAAAATTTAACAAACCCTCTTTTAGGTTGCGCTACGACATCCCAAATTCTATTTAATCCTTGCTGCAGACACATAAAAACTGTTGTTGCGGAAAAAACAAGTGTCCCTACACCAATAACGGTCTGAAGTACACCATCTCCCCCTACATTTACTTGCATGATAATGTCGGATATGGAATTGGCAATTTCAGGACCAATAAACTCTCCTAATTGCGTAGTTAACTCACCTGAAGCTGCATCTTTTCCAAGAAAAAAACCAGCCACAACAATTATCGTAACCATTAAACCTGGTAAAGAAAATATAGTATAAAATCCAATTGCTGCTGCAAAAGTCATTAAACTGTGTGAACTTACACCGTCAATAATGGTTTTTACCACATCTATAATCGGATTAAGTAACTTTTTTATCTTATGAATCATTGTGTTTATTTTTCTTCTGCCATTAAAGATAAAACTAAATGACTTTGCTGATGGAATTGTTTTATAAAAAATCTTAATTTTCATAAATGCAATCTCATGTCCCAGATCATGAAATCCCAAAAAAAAATAATATTATTCTTTTCTTAAAGCCTATCCTCCACTCCATCTTTATCGTTTTACATCATCAAATAGCCAATGCTCTTTACTTTTATCTATCTTTACAAATTCAATAAAAAACGAACAGTGAAAGATTTTAAAGAATTAGGAATTGATGCTGACCTGAACAAAGGTCTTCGAGAAATGAATATTATTGAGCCAACCACCATACAGCAAAGGGTTATACCAATATTACTTGCCTCCAATATAGAAATGGTTGCTCAAGCACAAACAGGAACTGGTAAAACAGCTGCTTTTGGTTTACCTTTATTAGAAAAAATTGATACTAAAATTCAACACATTCAGGGTTTAATTTTATGTCCAACACGTGAACTCGCACAGCAAGTAGCTAAACAACTTTTTAAATTTACCAAATTCACTGAAAAAGTTTTTGTTGAATCCGTTTATGGAGGTGAGCGCATAGAAAAGCAAATTTCGAATCTACAACGTCCAACACACATCGTTGTAGCAACTCCTGGTCGCTTGATTGATTTATTAGCTAGAAAAGTCATTCATTTAGATCACGTTAAAACAATTATTCTAGACGAGGCTGATGAAATGCTAAGTATGGGATTTCAAAAAGAACTCAATCAAATTTTAACATCTCTTCCTCAAGTAAAAAACAAATGGCTTTTTTCAGCTACCTTACCACAAGGTATAGAACAAATCGTTGCTGCACATTTATCTCCAAAGGCGGTAAGAATAAGTATTGACAAAGCAGATGTAGTTAATAAGAATATTGATCATCAGTATCTCGTATGTGATGAATCAGAAAAGTTAGAAGCGCTTTTACTTTTCTTAAAATCACAGGAAGGAAACCGTGGGGTTGTTTTTTGTAAAACAAAAGCTGCCACTAAAAAACTATCCAAACAACTCATTGCAAAAAACTGTTCCGCAGACGCAATTCATGGAGATTTACTTCAAAAAGAACGTGATAAAGTCATGCGTGCATTTAAAAATGAATCTTTAAGAATTCTTGTAGCAACAGACGTTTCGGCAAGAGGTATTGACATTGCAGATTTAGCATTTGTCATTCACTATCAGCTTCCCGAAAGTTTGGAATATTATACACATCGTAGCGGCCGTACTGCCAGAGCAGGTAAAAAGGGGATTTCAATTTGCTTTGTTAATAACGCTGAAGCAAAAACACTTAAAGATTATGAAAGAAAACTGGGCATAACTTTCCAAAAGATCAAACGAAACGAAAGATAGTTAGTGGTCAGCTCAAACTTAAGTTTGGATTTTTTTTTCGTTTAAAATATAGCATACCAATATTTCGATTAAAAAAATTTGCTGCTTTTTAATATCTTTGAAAAAACAGATATCTATGGAACTTTTCTTTTTAATATTTTCAATACTGCTTATATTATTAAGTATTCTTCCATTTTCTCAACATCAACATTGGGTTTTTCGGGTTCCAGAGTTTATAAAACTTCAAATTTTGGTGCTACAAATCATCGCTAGCATTGGGTTGGTAGCTTTTATGAAGGACAACATACTATATTACGCTGTTTTATTAATACAAATTGCACTTATCGTTTATCATTTATATTTATTTTTTCATTTTACCCAATTGCATAAAAAACCAACTCCCGAAAATGAAAATGCTCAAAAACTCAAAATTATCTCTACTAATGTATATCAATACAACACAGATTACGAGCGCTTTTTAAACTTAATAAAAGACGAATGTCCAACGCTATTTTTAACCATAGAAAGTAATTCTGATTGGGAAAAAGCCATGCAAGAATTGGAAGCAGATTATCCATACACTCAAAAAGTTACATTGGAAAACACCTATGGTATGCATTTATATTCAAAAATACCTTTTGAAAGTGTAAAAACACATTATTTTGTTGCAGAAGATGTTCCTTCCATCGAAGCACATTTCAAAACAGAAAATGGAAATAACTTTTGTCTTTTTTGTGTTCATCCGCCTCCCCCTTCACCTACGCAAGAGGCTAACTCAAAAGAGCGTGATGGCGATTTAATGTGTATTGCCAACAAAATTAATCAGATGAATAAACCTGTTTTAGTGGTGGGTGATTTCAACACTGTTGCATGGTCGAAAGTATCACTGATATTTAAAAAGGCTAGTCAGTTAATTGACGGTAGACATGGACGAGGAATCTTAGCCTCATTTCATGCAAAATATTGGTTTTTTAGAGCTCCGTTGGACTTGGTTTTTCACAGTAAACATATTTTTTTGGGAAAATTAGACATTTTGAAATCAATCGGTTCAGATCATTTCCCTGTTGCATGTGAGTTTAGTTTGAATAAAGTAATTGACACGAAAGAGAACAATTTATCAAACCAAGAAATCCAACAAAAAGAAAAAATGATTAGAGAAGGTAAAGCTGAGGAAAGTGACAAAAGGTAAAGATCATAAAAGTCATTATAGAGTTGCTATAGTACTTGCAGCTTTGTCCTTATTAAGTGCTTTTATCTTTAATGAAATTAATCTAAAACATCTTCAAAAAGATCATGTTCCACTTCGAGAAAACGAAACGATAATCACCGCAGATGATTACACCTATATCAGTCCGGCTCAAAACTTACTAACTACAGGTGAATTTAAAGAAAATTTCCCTGGAAATGGCGCCTTCCTCATCCGATCACCTGGCTATTCCAGCATTTATGCATTTTTCGGTTTATTTTTAGATTTTAAGAATACATTATTTGCTGTTAAAATACTACAACTCGTACTTTTTGCCTTAGCCATTTATTGTATGTATTTTATTGCATTGTATTTTCTTCTTAATCAAACTTGGGCACTAATCGTTACTGGATTTTATGGTTTTTCTGGCATCGGATTCGGTTTTATTTACTACACCCTAACCGAAGGAATTACACCTGCATTGATTATTATTTTCACATTTATATTACTTCAGGCAAAAAAACTCAGTCAATAAAAAGAAAACAATGGATCTATTATTTCAGTGCAGTCCTATTTTCATTTATATTCATTACCCGCCCTTTTCTTGGCGTTTTTGGAGTACTATTTCCATTTTTTATAATTTCAGACTTTGTAAAACAACCGAGGAGATGCATTTTAAACCTAATTTTAGTTGGTTTCATTTCAATAGGTGGAATGTTGTTCTGGCAAATTAGAAATTACAACATCACCCATGAAATTGTATCTTTAAACCCCATATATTATCCAGAAAACAGTCACTCAAGCTTTAGACCAACACACCAAGCTCTATGGAATTTAAGTAAAGGTTGGGGTGAAATAGGTGCCAACTTCCATGATTATATGGGAACTTTTTGGAGTGGAGCTATGCGGGGTGTAACAGCTCAAGAAAATACGCGTGAAATTATAGATCGATTACCGAAGCACATTGTAAAAGAATTAGGACGTGAACGTTTTAGGGAAATGTTTTTAAATTACCACCAATCTATCTTACACCAAAAAAATACATTGATCAAAATCGTGCAATGCCTAAAGATATACCTGAACTTGAAAAGTCTACCATTACTCAAATTAAAGCCTTAACTGCTGATTTCAAAAATAAATTCTGGATTCAATATTACATCACCAGTCCACTAAAAGTGTTTAAAGAAATGGCATTTCACTCCAATTTATCTCTTTATGTTTTTCAAAAATCATTCAGGGGACATCCTTTGATGGAGTTTTTAAGACTCCTCTCTTTTATTGTACATGCACTCGCTTTTTTGGCACTTCCCTTTAGCGTATTTATGAGAAAACCACATTATTTAAAATCAATATTTTCTTATGTTTTAATTATTTATGTTGGTTATTTAATTTTTATTCAACGCGGAATTGAAGAACGTTACACCCTTCCAATCTTAGCTTTATCCCTTATTTATCTTGCGTATTTCATTAAAACACGCTACTCATTGATAAGCAAAAAACCAAACACAACACCTAATAAATAATTGATTAACAAATAATTGAAATAAAAATTGATTTTATTTTTACATTGGAACGAAAATTGACAGATAACAACACACAAAAGAAAAACTATGAACATTCATTTTGACAAAGTCATTCCGATTCCACTTTCTGGAATTTCACACAGTGCTCAAAGTATTTGGGGCAGTTCATTTTCCTTAAATAAAGGCGAAAAAGTAATGCTCAACGCATCTAGCGGAAAAGGAAAAACGACTTTTACACATACGCTTGCCGGGATTCGTAATGATTTTAACGGTAAAATCCGCTTTGATGAGAAAGAAATCACTTCATTTTCACCTACAGCATGGGCGGATTTAAGAAAAAATAAGATCAGTTTTGTTTTTCAAGACCTTCAATTATTTCCGCAATTAACAGTTGAAGAAAATCTTCAGCTAAAAAATCAGCTTACCGATACTTTCTCAGCAAAAACATTAAAAGAAATGCTCAAAGCACTTGAAATTGAAGATAAATGGAAAGTTCCTTGCGGTATTTTATCAATGGGACAACAGCAGCGTGTAGCTATTATCCGTGCATTAAGTCAGCCTTTTGATTGGTTAATTATGGATGAACCATTTAGTCATCTAGATGAAGAAAATACCCAAAGATCACTTCAATTAATTGATGAAAGAGCAAATCAACTTAATGCTGGGTTCGTCTTAACCACTTTAGGAGAAGATCATAGTTTTAATTTTAATCGAACACTTAATTTATAAATCATGGTAAAGAAAATTTTATTTAGTTATCAAAATAAAACGCAATTGATCATTGCTATGATTGGTTCATTTTTAGGTTTTACTTTTCTAGTTACTTCTATTCATTACCTCATAAGGGTAAACGAATTTGGAGAAGGCGAAGATATTTTAGGAAATAATACTATGATTATCCAAAAGGAAGTTAATAATTATAGCAGCATGAAAATGACTAAGACAGACTTTAGTCAGCGTGAAATTGAAAGTATTCGCAATGAAAGTTTTACTGAAAGTTTACAGCCAATCTTAAGTAATAGTTTTGGCGTTTCATTACAGACAGACAGCGAACTTGTTCCTTATTTTCGTTCAGATGTTTTTGTACAGTCGGTTGATAATGAATTCACTAAAATCGATGCTGCTGCTTGGAAATGGGAACCAGGTGATGAATTTGTTCCCATAGTTTTACCCCGCGATTTTTTAGTAATGCTCAACACATTTGCAAGTGCAAAAGGAATTCCTCAAGTATCGGATGATTTAGCCAAAACAATAGGCTTTAAATTCACTTTATACAACGATGAGAAAAAAGACTGGGAAAAAGTAAAAATTGTCGGCTTCACAAATGAAGTTTCTGCTATTTTAGTTCCTGCATCTTTCATGGAATATGGAAATGCTACTTTTCCAACAAGCGTACCTGCAAAAACAACTCAATTGATGTTAACAGTAAAGGAAGGTCGTTTTGGTGAATTTGAAAATTATTTGGAAAAACGTTCTTTAGAATCAAAAGAGAACTCTATGATTGTAGGTAAACTGAAAAGCGTTGCAGGAACTTTATTTTCCATACTTATAGGAATAAGTGTCATAACAGTTTTTTTAGCAGGTTTAGTTTTAATACAGTACGCGCAGTTATTAATTTCAAGAAACGAATACGAAATACGTACTTTATTGCGACAAGGATATGCGCCTAACCACATCATTAGAACTATAATCTTATACTTTATTAAAGTGTTTGCTATTATTGCAGGTGCGAGTTTGCTTGTTTTTGGAGTGGCCAAATTCTTTATTGATGAATTATTGGTTCAAGGTGGAATCCATATCGCTTCAGGGTATACACTGTTAAGTATTTTATCGGTAGTGATTGCTTTTGGCATATATACCGTTGTCAATTACTTCAATGCTAAGAAGGGCATTTTAAAATCTCGTTGATCAAATTAGTTAAAAATGTGTTAAAAGGATAAACCTCTTCACGTTTCAACCGTTAAAATTAAAGAATACAAATTATATTAGCATAAATTGAAAAGAATTATGAAAATAATTAATACACTTATACTTACTGCATTATTAGGATTCAGTGGGTTTTCTCAAGATTTAACATTTAAAGTAACAGGTATCAAAGATACTACTGTTCATTTAGTAAAATATGTCGGAAGTAAATTATATTACGCTGATACGGCTCAATTGGTAAACAGCAAAGTTACTTTCGATGGCAGTAAACAAGATCCTGGAATAATGGCGCTTTTATTGCCCGGACAACGTTATTTTGAGTTCATCCACAATAATGAGAAGGTTCACATTGAAACAAAGTCTCCTAACTATGTTGATCACATGGTGGTTAAATCTTCAAAAGAGAATAAAATTTTCTTGGATTACATCCGATTCATGAAAAGATCTAGAGAAACAGCAGAAGGTTTTCAATCTAAATTATCCAATATAGAAGATAAAAACTCAAAAGAAGCCAAAGAATTAAAGAATAAAGTCAACGAAGTCGGTGATAAAGTGAAGGCATATCAAAATAAAGTAGTTAAAGATAATCCAAATACTCTTGCTGCTGCTATTATCAAAATGTCTACAGATTTAGAAATCCCAGAATCTCCTAAAGATGAAAATGGCGATCCAATCAATGAAAACTTTAGTTACGAATATTACAGAGATCATTATTTTGACCATATAGACTTAACAGACGATCGACTTGTTAACACTCCTTTATTACAAAATAAGATTGAGTATTACTATTCTAAAAAGATGCTTTTGCAACACCCAGACACTTTAATAAAATACATTCATCCCATTGTAGACGAATTAGATGAATCCTCTATGATGTATAGATTCTTTGTAACGAATATTACTTCACATTTTGAGAAATCAAAAATTATGGGAATGGACAAAGTGAGCAATTATATGATCAATAGATATTATTGTGCAACTAATGATCAAGGTGAATATAAAGGGCATTGGATGGAAAAGGAAAAGTTGGACGAACTGTGTAAGGACACCAAAAAAAGACTTCGACTTGTTCAAGGAGAAATTCCACCCAATCTTATTTTACCAGATTCTACAAATCAAAAATGGTATAATCTATACGAAACAGAAGCAGATTACACAATATTGTACTTTTGGGATCCAGGATGTGGCCATTGTAAAACTGTAACACCGAAATTAGAAACACTTTACTCTGAAAAGTTTAAAGCGCGAAATGTTGAGATTTTTGCGGTAGGAAAAGCAACAGGTGATGACTTTGAGGATTGGAAAAAGTTCATAAAAGATAAAGGATTGAGTTTTATTAATGTTGGTATTACGAGAGACATATACAATCAAGCCAAAGAAAATCCAAGATCGTTAATCCCTTCTAAAACAACATTGGAATCGATAAACTATCAGGACACCTATGATATTTATTCGACACCACGAGTTTGGATTTTGGACAAAGACAAAAAAATCATTGCTAAATCTTTAAGCATTGGTCAAATTGAGCGATTAATTGATGATTTACAAGATCGTTCTGATGATAAGAAGCTCTTTGAGCTTGATGAAAATGCCACTGATATCAAGTAAAGATTAAGCGCTTGAAATTTGAAAAGCTTAATGTTAAGCTGGTAGATGTAGATAAAGATTTCTCGTAATCTGAATAAAATGGAAACGTAAGAAAAAAGGAGAAAAGATTCGCTTTTCTTCTTTTTTCTTATTCTCAACTCTAACTGACTTTCATTTCTCCATCTCTAAAGTCAAAGATTTTAGAGATGGAGGAATTTTATTAATACCATATTAGTATAATTGTAGGGAATCACGTAAAAAATAGAGATTTACGCAATTTAGAGTCTATTGTATAGTTGTAAGCGTTATGGGTTGAATCAATCTTTTATCGAAAAAGAATTGCACATTCATACGCTCTCATCGTATGAAAAACAAAAGGAAGACGGTGGTTGCGTTTAAGGATTATATTGATAAAGCATCAATTACTGCTTATCTGATTGACATTTTTCTTCTGGTTTAGCACCACACATTCCACATGCCGCACCTTCTTCTTGTAAAACTGGATTATTACTTGCGCAAGTACCTGCAAATTCACCATCTTTTTTAGCCCAAATTTTTATTGCAATCCCTCCGAATGCTAAGGCTAATAAAACAACTGCTATTATTATTAAATCCATTGGTTTGTTCTTCTTTTATTATGCTACAAAAATAAGATATATATCTTAATTATTCAAATCGATTAGATTTCCTTTCCCGTATTTGGAAAAAGATACAGTCCCAGGGTTTCCAACATATTTTATATTGCCACTCTCATATATTTCAGCTTTGAAAGAATGAGAATTTGCATTGATCAACATATTGGATACCGTATTAGAAATAACATTCAAACCATGTGTTACTTTTAGCTTTCTCGTATCACAATAACTATTGGTATTACAGTGTAAAAATGCAGCATTAGTATAGCCACTCAACTTAAAGTTTCCAAAACCATGTGTAATGACCGCACTGGTGTAACTGTTTTTTAATATTAAATTAACATCTCCAGCACCATCCGTAATCATCAATCTCAATTCGTTTGAAAATAAAGTATCCTTACTCAATAATTGTTTAGAACCTTCATAATGAATAGACCGGACAGTATCCACATAAATATAAGCATGTATTTCATTTTTAAACGACCTCAAAAAGCTACATTTATTTTTGTTGCGCAATGTTAATTTCTTATCGCCTACCTGCACATCTATGTGTTTCAATAAATTATCTCCGCCTTTCAAAACAACTTTATGCTCATCACTATCAATTAAAGTGTAAAATAAATTATCGTAAAGCATTAAACTATCTACTTGAATCGGTAAAACATATTCTAAAGACGCATCATCACCTTTTCCTTTAAAACAGGCACGATCTTCTGCTTTTTTACATGCAAAAAACACAAAAGTGAATACCAACAAAATGCTACTTTTCTTTAACATAATTACCAACGATATATTAAACCATATTCAAAATAATCTGCTTTTGCCCAATGTGATTTTATAGAAACATTTGCCCAAATTTTTTCCGTGATTTTAAATCTACCTCCAAATTTATGATACCACATTCCAGCAGGATCAAGCGGATTATAAACATATCTTCCCATGCCTACCAATAATTGAATTTGATGAATTGGAAGTACATAAGCACCATACAATCCAAGTTGAATATTCTTTTCCTTTCCATGATTTCCTCCGTTGTATTTTACAATAGTTGCATTATAAATTACATCTACTCCACCTTCAACAATACATTTGGGCGTAAATTTATAATGTGTATAATTAGTCAAAGCTAAAACACCATGTCTATTTCCACCAGTTGGATAAATTTCTTTTACTGATCCTACCAGTTGTGTATAAAAACGCCAAGATTTTGCCTGTTGCCCTACCCTACCAATAATTGGTTCTTCTAAAAAACGTAAAGGATGAAGAAAATACGTATAATTCAATGATAAATACGGAAGATTAACACCTAAGTTTGGAAGTTTATAAGCACCGTTAGACATGTGTTTCATTCCTATGGCAAAACCAAGACTATGTTTTTGGAACTGTTTTTCAATTTTAAATCCTAAATCAACACAAATATTTATATGAGAACCTATGGCATTATTTTTTGGATTATCTTCAAGATCATACTTTTTGGAGAAATAGGACATTCCTGCACTAAGTTGAGAACCAAAACTAAATCCATTTTTCTTTAAGTAAGGTAGATATAATCCAGTGGTAAGATTTATTGCATTTCCTAAAACTTCAGTGTTTCCAAGATTAAAATAAGAAATACCAGCATGAATTGATGGAAGATTAAAATCATGATGCCATTGTTTTTCTCCGTTTGTTTGAATGACACCTTGCACCCCAACACCATAAGCATGTTGTCTAACTAAATGAGCCATCGTTGACCGATGAGGCATTAAATAACCAACATCAACCGTTCCCATTAAACCATAATTTTGCTTTTGTGTAAACCCAATATTAGGATACAAAAAACAGCTGAGTATCAAAAAGCAGCTTATGGTTTTAAAGAATTGCAATTAATTTGAGTTCTGATGATTAAAATTCTAGACAAATATCGGATTTTAATTTTAATCAACACAAATAAAAAGTTTGAAAGATAGATAAATGCCATTACTTTTGAAAAAAAAGTACAATGGACAAACGTTTAGAAGCATTTGAGAGGTTATTAAATATTATGGACGATTTAAGAGAAAAATGTCCTTGGGATAAAAAGCAAACGCTTTCCTCTTTACGTCATTTAACAATTGAAGAAACTTATGAATTAGCAGATGCAATTATAGACAACGATTTGGATGAATTAAAAGGAGAAATTGGTGATCTTATGTTACACATGGTGTTTTACAGTAAAATTGCTAGTGAAAAAGGCGCTTTTGACATTACAGATGTTCTCAACGGAATTTGCGACAAACTTGTTCACCGTCACCCACACATATACGGCGATGTTGAAGCAACGGATGAAGCAACCGTTAAAGCAAATTGGGAAAAGTTAAAGTTAAAAGAAGGCAAAAAATCAGTTTTAGAGGGTGTTCCTCGTTCTATGCCATCATTGGTAAAGGCTTCAAGGATACAAGAGAAAGTCAAAGGAATTGGATTTGATTGGGACCATCCCGAACAAGTGTTAGAGAAAGTCAATGAAGAACTAGCGGAATTAAAAGTGGAAGTAGATGGAAAAACGGATGCCATTGAAGAGGAATTTGGCGACGTTCTTTTCTCCATGATAAATTACGCTCGATTTATTGGGGTTAATCCGGAAACAGCATTAGAAAAGACCAATAAAAAGTTTATAAAAAGATTTCAAGAAATGGAGAAATTAATTAAAGAAAACGATAAAGGATTTGAAGATATGGAGCTCAAAGAAATGGATGTTTTCTGGAATAAAGCAAAAAATAATGTGGGATAAAATACTCGCTCAATACCATACACTAAACAGAAACCACTTTTTAACGTTTTCATAATTGTAGAAATACAAAAAAGTATTATCTATGCGTAAATATTTGTTAATTTAACTAAAGACATTTTGAATAAAGTATTATTTACATTTTTAATCACAGTTTTAGCCAGTAGTTTGTTTGCCCAAAAAGAATATACTGTCCGTGGTTTTATTTACAATTCTGATAATGGTGAAGCCGCCAGTTACGCTAAGGTTTTGCTGAAACCAGTTATCGGACAATCTTCTGATAATATAAAAGGTTCAACTACCGATTTAGATGGGTTTTTCCAATTTAATGCAGTTAAAGCTGGAGATTTTATCGTTGAAGTAAGGAGTATAGAATATATGAATATCATCGATACGATTGAGGTTGGACAAAAAGAAGTTTTGACGCTCCGCTATGAACTTGTAAAAAGTGATGAAGTTAAAGAAATTGAAGAAGTTTCTATTCTAGGAGAAGACCAATCGAAAAGAAACAAAATTGATATGTCGGTAAACAAACTAGACCAAGAAAGTTTAGAGCGTTTACCTAGTTTTGGTGCGGAAAATGATATTTTAGCTGCATTTTCTGTTACACCAGGAGTAGTGAGCACAGGAGATCAAGGTGGACAATTATACGTTAGAGGTGGTACACCGATTCAAAATAAAATTCTACTGGATGGAATGACAATTTACAATCCATTTCACTCCATTGGTTTTTTCTCTGTATTTGAAACAGAATTAATAAAAAGTGCAGATATTTATACCGGAGGATTTGCTTCAAATTATGGAGGTAGAATATCTTCGATTATGGATATTACCTACAGAGATGGTGATTTAAAAAAGCATGGAGGTCTGGTCTCTGTCTCTCCTTTCATGGGTAAAGCAGTTCTTGAAGGACCTGTATTTAAGAACAAAAATGCTCCTGGAAGTGGAGGCTCTTATATATTCTCTGCAAAACATTCTTTACTAAACTATACCTCTAAAGACCTTTATCCTTATGCAAATGATGGAGATGGATTGCCTTTTACGTTTACTGACATCTACGGTAAATTTACCATTAAAAGTCCGGAAGGAAGTAAATTTTCAGCCTTTGGATTTAGCAATAACGATGCTGTAAACTATACTAATGTAGCTGATTTGAATTGGCAATCTTATGGTGGAGGTATTAATTTCACCTTAGTTCCTACTTCAAATCCAGTTATTATAAAAGGACACTTAAACGCTTCAAATTACGAAATATTCTTTCAGGAAAAAGCAGGACAAGCACCACGTACCAGTAAAATAAACGGATTTGATTTAGGTTTTGACTTTATTTACTTCTTAAAAAATCAATCCGAAATTACTTACGGGATTAATATTGGAGGCTTCTCAACAAATTTCAAAACGTTCAATGAGGTTAATAGAGAAATTAAAATTGAAAACTTCAACACCGAATTAAGTGGTTACTTTAATTACCGCTTAGTTACTGGTAGATGGGTAGTAAATCCAGGAATTAGATTGCAAGCTTATCCTTCTGTTTCAACAGTGGTTCCTGAACCAAGGTTAGGTCTAAAATTTAATGCTACTGAAAACTTTAGACTAAAGATGTCTGGAGGATATTATTCACAAAACTTCACTTCTTCCTCTTCTGATAGAGATGTAGTGACTTTATTTTATGGGTTTTTATCCGCTCCAACCAATGTTCAGTCAAATTTCACACAAGCCAATGGAAAAGAAACACAGCCAGAAAATGGTATTCAAACTGCATGGCATGGAATCTTTGGATTTGAATACGACATTTCACGTCCTTTCACTGTAAACGTTGAAGGGTATTACAAATATTTCCCGAAACTATCTAACATCAACAATAATAAACTGTATGACGATATTCAAGAAAATGCAAACATAGCAGATGTTTACAAAAAAGACTTTTTAATTGAATCAGGAGTTTCTTACGGAATTGATGTGCTTTTAGAGTATAAAAAGAATAGACTTTTCCTTTGGGGAGTTTACTCTTATGGAAAGTCAGATCGATGGGATGGATTTAACACCTACGCGCCAGTTTTCGATAGAAGACATAATGTGAACCTAGTAGCAACCTATTCTTTTTTAAAGGATAAGAGTTTGGAAATAAGTGCTAGATGGAACTTTGGTTCAGGTCTTCCTTTTACACCAACCTCTGGATATTACCAAGGTGAAAACTTTGGAGATGGAGTAACTACTGATTACACAACTTCAAATCCAGCAGATTTAAGTGTGTTATTAGGTGATTTAAATTCAGCAAGATTACCGACTTATCATCGTTTTGATATTACCATCAAAAAGAAATTCGAATTTAAGAACAAGAATGTTTTAGAACTTAAAGGTGGTGTTACCAATATTTATAATAGAGACAATATCTTTTATGTAAACAGAGTAACAAACGATAAAATTTATCAATTACCATTTTTACCAAGTATTGGTTTGAGCTTTGACTTCTAAATGAAAATAAAACTTTTTAAAACAAGGAGTAGAGACTGGCATTAATTGTCAGTCTCTTTTTTTTTGAATATTAATTTGTTACTAAGTAGTATAATGGGTTAATTCCGAACATTACGACTCTAACAATTGCTCAACAAAGTCTGATTAGTAAACCTTTCAATAATACATATACAGAATGAGGCTCTTAATATAAAATGCTTATCAGTTACTTTACCAGTAGTTGAATAAACTATATTATAGAGTACTCTTTTTAAACCTGTGTAAAGGGTGTCATTTATAAAGTTGTAATATGCGATGTTTTGGAATGTGGAACGCTTACCGAAATATCACCATACCAAAGCCGAATTCATGTGATTTTGTATTCCTATTTTTAAACCTGTCATACCTTTAAAATTAAAATTGTGTTTTTAATACAACGAAACTTTAAAGAGGTAAACCTTAACCCGAATTATTCACCAATCTTAAAGTTTAAGAATATTAATACCTGTAAGTCAGTATTTTAACTGTATTTCCTGTAAAATTTGAGAAACCCATTTTTGGGTATTTGTGTATTTGTAAGATTTTGATTTAATTTTGATCTATTCGTCGTTACAAGCCCTGCGAAATATGCATATATTACTTTAGGTCTTGTGCCTAGAATAGATTTAAAATTAAATGCATGAACCGAGCCTGCGAGCTCAACGACTAAAGGAGTTAATAATCCGGGTTAAAAGAAATTATTCAAAATTTTTGCTTTTCAGATTTAGAAAATAGAAGAGCAAAAACAAAATATAGTGCATAAAAAAAGCCTTTCGATATGCGAAAGGCTTTATATATTTTTATTAGTTTTTTAATTACTTACTCAACAATAATTGACTTTGTAATTAAAGCTGCTCCAGATTGGATTTTAACATGATAAATTCCGTTTTCTAAATCAGATACATCTAAGGTATTTGTTTTACCATTTATAGTTGAAGTCTTTACCGCTCTTCCCATTCCATCATAAACTACTAAATCTGCAGTTTTCACTTCGTTTGGCAGTATGATATTCATTAGGTTGGATACAGGGTTAGGATACAACTTTGCAGCTTCCAATGCTTCTTGGTCAATGGAAGTGGTCATAATATCCTTACTCATTACAACATTGTATTCTGTTCGTGGTTCTGGCGCACCATCACGACCAAACATTAAATAAGAGTGTGTAAAAATAGGAAGGTTACTAACGGTATGGTCATAATATTCATATTGTGTATGAATAGCAATCCAGTCTCCTAGTAAGCCTGTTTCAATAACTATCGTATCGGTGATAAAATAACGAATAACGTTTTCATATTCACCCATTGCGCCCATTTTCAAAGTCCCTTTTCCATCAACTTTAGTTGTAATTAAACCTCTTGCAGGCACGGTTTGCTCTGTTGAATTAATGGTCATTGTTGCGGTTCCTTTGATGCTATCACTAATTTCATCTCCAACATCAAAAGGATAAGAATAATATTTTCCTTCATCTGTATCAAGATTTAGAATTAAGTCGCCATTTTGAGCATCTTTGTAAACAACACCTTGACTATTTCTCTCTATTTGATCATCAGTAATAAATGTTACTAATTGACCTTCAACTTCTATGGCTTTGTCTGAAGCTGTAAAAGTTGTTTCGTAAGGTGTATCAGCAACTGTTTTCACATCAATTAATCGTTGCTCTTCGTTGTAATCTATTAGGTTGGAATAATCCCATGTAACCCCCGTTCCCGTAACACTCGCATAATTTTGAGCAGAGCTGTCCACTAAATAAAGAAAAATACTGTCTTTGACTTGTGGTGCATTTGAAGGATTAAACTGGGCAATTGAGATGCTTGATAATAGGATAGTTGAAACTGTTAGTAATTTTTTAATCATAATTTTGATATTGGTTAAATATTAAGTTCATGACAAACATACTATTAATTTGATGCTTAAAAAACTTTAATAACTCAAATCCTTTATTTTAACAATATTAAACGACTTAACAGTAACAATTTCAATCAACACAAAAAAGAGTTTAGTCCTAAAAGAATGTTCAGGATATAAAGCATAAAAAAGCCTGTAATTGAATTACAGGCTTTTTAAAAAATTAAATACTTATCGGATACTTTACGAGTAAATATATCTAAGTCATCAATCATGTAAAAAAACGATTAACTGACAAGATCCTTCACAAATTGCACTTTCCAACCAGTTGAAAAGAGTGCTCTATATTGTAGTTTATTAAACTACTGATAAAGTTGCCGATAAGCTTTAAAAATTATTTGTCGGGTATTTTACTCCACAACGATGCTCTTAGTTGTTTTAAACATATCATTTGAGATATGAATCAAATAAACTCCTTGTTGGTAGCTTGATGTTGAAACTTTTAAAGGTCCATTTACATTCGTATATGCATCTATATGTCTTCCTGCTGCATCAGTAATCTTGATATCAGCTTTCTCTACATTACTCGGCAAATCGATGTTCATTACACCTTTTGCTGGATTAGGGTAAATTACTGTTTGCTCTAATTCATTTTTAACTAAACCAACATTTGCTGCTGGATTATCAAGTGATAGCACGAGCTTGTTTTCTGTTGGAGAAATTACTCCACCCTCAGGAGCAACGATTATGGTTGTATGAACAAATAGCGGCAAACTGTTATTTGCTAAATCGTAATACTCATATTGTGCACGATAAATATTCACATCAATCGTACCCATAAACCCTGTACTTACATCCTTCATCACAATGGTATCGATAAGCGAGTACCGTAAAACATTTGTGTAATCATTATTAGCTAATTTCAAAGTTCCTTGCCCATCCACCTTTGCATGTAATTCACCTAAAACTAACACATTCTGGGCACCATTAAAATTAAAAGATGCATGTCCTATAAAGCTATCAACAACGGCATCTCCTAAACCCATTGGATAAACGTGTGTTGTTGCATCTACTGAATCAAACTGAACGATTACATCACCTAAATTTGGTTCTGAAAAAACAAATCCCTGACTCAATCTTTCTGCAGCAGAACTGATAGAATAGCTCATCGTTAATCCTTCTACTTCTAAAGCTTCAACTGAAATAGGATAAAGAGCTGCTTCTGCCGTACTTGATGCGTCAAATACCGTTAAGTTTCTCGCATCATCATTATATCCGGCATAAGTACTATAGTCCCATACAGCACCGCTTCCAACTTCTGTCGCCATATTAGGTGCAGATTCATCAATTAAATACAAAGTTGTTCCATCTCCTTGAACTGGTTTATTAGCATCTGTAAATTGAGCAGAAGCAGATAAACCGATAATTAATGAAAACCCAAAAAGTAAATTTCTTTTCATAATAATAGTTTTAAATATACATTCAAAAGTAACGATTTTTTTTAAATACTAAGGACAAATAAACAAAAGGAACCTTTAAACGTTATCTTTGCATTCTATAACGTACAAAAAGCATTTAGGGTTGGAAAAAAATTTAAAAAGAATTGCTTATGCCGCTATCACTTCTGTTCTTCTGATAACCGCATTTTTTGCTTTTCAACTTCCGAATACACAACTCAATTATAATTTTGAAGAATTCTTTCCTGCAGAAGATGAGGAAACCAGCTTTTTCTTTGAACATAGGGCTTTATTTGAATCTGATAATGACTTTTTATTGATTGCAATAGAAAGAGAGGATGGGATTTTTAATCGTGCTTTTTTAAATAAAGTCAATCAATTCGCTAAAACACTAGACACACTTCCCAATGTTCTTTTTACCAGAGACATAACCCATGAAAAAGAGAGTTTTATTTATACAGGTGGTAGACGAGGTGAACGACCGTACATTCATTTAGACTCCTCCAACTATCACCAAGACTCGATTCATATTTTTAAAAATAAGGAATTAATCAACACCATGGTTAATGCCGAAGGAACCGCACTTACCGTATTTTTAAGACATAAAGATTACCTGAGCAAAGCAAAAAGTGAACAATTGGTAGCAGATGTCAAAGCAGTTACAAAAACCTATGATTTTGAAAGTGTTCGCATGGCTGGAAGAACTGTTGGCCAATTATTTTATATCGATACCATGATTACAGAAATGACAACCTACGTCTCTATGAGTATTGTTTTGGTGATTATTTTCCTTATTGTCGCTTTTAAATCACTTTGGGGATTAATGGTTCCTCAGATTGTAATCGTTGGCTCCATGATATGGATTGTTGGTTTTATGGCGTTAATTGAGAAACCCATCAATATCCTACTCATTGTATTGCCTTCCATAATGTTTGTAGTGGCAATGTCTGATGTCATTCATCTCATTTCGAAATATCTTGAACTGTTAAGAACGGGAAAACCAAAAACTACAGCCATAAAAATAGCATTTAAAGAAATTGGTATGGCTACTTTTCTTACCTCTCTAACGACTTCCATAGGCTTCTTCTCTTTACTTTTTGTGAATGTTATTCCCATTCAAGATTTCGGGTTGTACACAGGAATGGGTGTGCTCTTTGCTTTTGTTTTGACTTATGCCTCCCTCCCTGCTCTATTTTATCTTACGAAAGTCCCTGAAGTTGGGAAAAGAACAGATAGAAATTTTTGGAAACCCATCATGCGGAAAGTGTTTTTGTTTACGTTAAAAAAGAGAAAACTCATTCCAATAATTAGCATTTTAGCTATTCTATTGTTTGCGTATGGTGCTTCCAAAATTGTAGTGAATAATTTTATTATGGATGACATTAGTCAAGATAGTAAGGTCAAACAAGATTTTGATTATTTTGACGATCGATTTGGAGGTGTGCGTCCTTTTGAGTTGGCCATTGTATTAAAAGACAGTTCGAAAAGTATATGGAATGCAGAGCGATTAAATGAAATTGAGCAAATTGAACAGTATTTAATCAATGAATATGGAGTGAGTATAAATACTTCATTAACACGGTACATTTCTGTTTTACATCGTGCCTCACATGCAGGAAATGCAGAAAAATTTTATGTCCCCGAAAAACAATCGACCATACGAAAGTATAAACGCATGCTTAAAATCGCTGATCAAGGAAAGTTTATTCGTTCTGTCTTAGATTCTACTGAAAATACGACTCGAATTAATGGCGGTGTTCCTGATTGGGGAAATATAAAAGCAACAGAAAAAAATAAGGCTTTTAACGCTTTTATCCAGCAAAACAAATTAAATGAACACCTTAATGTACACGTAACGGGAACTGCAGAGCTCCTCGACAGAAATATGAGTTATATGTCTTCGAGTTTGGTAGAAGGATTATCTTTTGCAATAATTGTTGTCTCTATTTTAATGGCTTTACTTTACAGGTCTTTTAGAATGTTAATTATTTCCATAATCCCCAACATTATTCCTTTGATTGTAATTGCTGGAGTGATGGGCTTTTTTGATATCAATTTAAAAATAACTACAGCAATAGTTTTTACCATTTCATTTGGAATTGCAATTGATGACACAATTCATTTTCTAAGTAATTTTAAACTTGAATTACGCCGCGGCAAGTCTAAACTATATGCTTTAAAAAGCACTTTTTTAGGAACAGGTAAAGCCATTGTTTTAACTTCAGTAATTCTTATTGGTGGATTTAGTATGCTATTAATGTCAAGCTTTATGGGAACCTTCTATATGGGATTAATGATTTGTATAACCTTAGTAATTGCAGTACTTTCAGATTTATTTATTCTACCTCTTCTACTTTTATACTTTTATCCTGGCCCAAAGAAAAAGCAACTAATTAAAGAAATCCCAAGTGATTCCCAAACGAATTAGCATAGGCATTATTGGATAATCTCTATCAATTCTATGGGTTGATTCTTGAAACAGATAGGAAATATTTTCTCCTTTAACAAAAAACCTAAATTCATCAATAGACAAAGCCATAAAAGCATTTAATTGAAATAATTCAGGGGTTTTGATTCCCGTTGAAGTTGGTTCATAGAGATCCAAAACACCATTGTAAGTCATAAATTGATATCCCGTATGGTAACCTAAATCGACACCTAAGGAAACGCCTAATTTTTGCGCTTTAAACAATTTCGTTGTAAATGCAATTCTATTCAAAGTAGAGAATAAAGGTTGGTAATTGAAGTTACTGGCATTAAAACGAATAGTCGCTTTCGGATAAAAAGACCATTGTCCTAAGTTGAAACGACCTTTTAAATGAAACGCCCCTACCGAAACAAAATCCAGTGTATCTTGACGCCATGTTCCATCTATAAAATAGCGACCGTTATTGATATTGGTCCAATTAACACGTGCTTCAACGTAATTTGTATCTCCATATCTTACACTACCCGAAAGTTGAAGCTTTTGTTGCATTTCGAGATTACTAATATTCCATTGATAGTAATTCGCTTGATGAAATCGCTGATAAGGCGTAGGATACAAATTTTCAAAATTGAGGTTTCCATTTACATTCAAATTGGAAAGCACCTCATAATTGAGGGTTGCATAATTTTTAATTTCACCTGTTGCACCGATTAAATTAAAATAAAATTCATTTTGTAAACGCAGTTGCTCCCCTATTCCTGCATTTAAAAGAGAATGCAAAAATACTTCATTGGTGTCTCTATTGTTTCCTAAGTTTTGATTTCTCCAATAGCGATGATTTAAACTTGCATCAAAAGAAAAGTTTGGCGAACTAAAATAAATTCCCGCACCATTTGAGATCTTAGCTGTTTGATATTGGTCTCGGGTGGTTCCTGTTGTATCAATAAAAAATGTATCAACGCTATTCATATCTACAGCTTGATCATAAAATTCACGTCCACGAATACTGTATTGGTGTCTTGTTTTTAAACCTGAACCTATAATGGAATCACCGATTAGACGTAGATAGTTGTTCCATTTGATATCTAATTTTCGTATTTTAGATTTCGCATTTTCACGCTTAACCGGAATGAGGTTCAATTCAAAGACGTCCAATAAAGAATCAGAAGCTAATCCATCATTTTCACCTAACTCGTGCGCACCATAATAAGCTTCTAAATGAGTCGAGTATCGATTTTTTTGGTGAAAAAACTGCAAACTAACATCGTTTAATTTGTAATCTCCACTTCGTAGAAATCCATTACTACTTCTGCGTCTATATTGAAAATGTAAATGTGTATTGGTTTTAAAGAATTGCTGATACTCAACATTCAAATCTTGTGTCAACGAAGAGCCGAAAGCGTATTTGAATCCTAGGTAGGGCAAGCCTGTAAACTTGGGTTTTACTTTAATTGGTGAAGTGAGGTAGGCAAAACCTGCTGGACTTAAAAATGTATGATCAGCGAGATTAAACTCATGTAAATTTCCAAAGCCTCCACCAGGTCTTAAATTATAATTCCCTATAAAATCATCAATTTGATCTAAAGTATTCCCACCCGAACGATAATCAATCTCAAGTGAATCCATGGTTTGAAAAAACAATTCTTTCTGACCAAAAATAGCAAAGGAGAAAACAGACAAGTATATAGTTAATAGTTGCTTCACTTCACGGTTTTAATTATTGGTACTGCCATAGATTTAATTCAGTGAACAAATTTATGATTTTAACCTTAATAGAGGAAGTTTAGCAGTATAATTTTAAATGATGCGTTGTGAAAATTTATTTTCCGGTAAAGTTCAACTATTCGAAAGTTTTATTTTTTAAATATTTTCTTAGAAACTTGCTTGTCAGTGCCAACAATATTTAACATCACAACTATCCGAAAGTTTTTAAAGTAAAATAGTCCCTTATCTTTGTAGATCACAACAATACCAAAGCGACAAAGGTCATTCTAAATACAGGACTTACGACCAGTTAGTTTCTTTATTGTTCGGACAGCTGAATAAATGCCATACTTTAGAGGACATATCTATTAGAATTTGTTTACCCTTTTATTTGTCTTTAGATTATGTGATGAATAATATCAAACCAATAGCTCAAAAAGCAGAAAAACCTCCACCTAAACCTGATCTGTGGAAATCCACACAACTTAATCTATTTTAAAAAGAGGACTTTATTTCTTGACTTTTAAAAAGCACCCTTTGAAAACAAAGGGATATAGCGATTTATTGACTAGATTTGAAAAACTTTCGGATGAATGTGTTTTGGATAATAAACACAAAACTAAGTAAATAGTTTGAAAGGATAGGGATGAATATTAAGGACTATAAATACACCACTGGATTCTGTTCGCGAAGATTGTATTTGGAAGCCATAACCTCTCCGTATGCACCAGTGCTGTGAATTTTAATATAATCCCCACGTTTGGTTTCTTGCAATTCGATTTTCTTCCCAAAACAGTCAGAGGATTCACAAATTGGACCAACAACATCATAAAACTCTAGAGAACTAGAAGAAGAAGTTAAGTTTTCAATGTGATGATAAGCTTGGTATAAAGCGGGACGTATTAGCTCTGTCATTCCTGCGTCAAGAATTACAAAATTGGTTTTAATTCCATTTTTTACATACAGAACTTTTGAAATTAAGCTTCCACAATTACCAACCAAAGACCTACCTAACTCGAAGTGTATTTCTTGGTGTGGTCGAGGCTCTAAAAACTGATTGAAAACCCCGAAGAACAACTCGAAATCGGGGATTGGACTTTCTTCAGGATTTTGATAGTCAATACCTAATCCACCACCTAAATTAAGGTGTTGAATGTGAATGTTTCGCTCTAAAAACCAATTATTAAACTCATTTACTCGAATACACAAGTTTTTAAAAGGAGTCATAGAGGTAATTTGAGAACCAATATGAAAGTGAAGACCCGTAACTTCAATGTTTTTAAAGTTAGGAAGTTGTTCTATCAAACTTTCTAATTCCCAACCGTTAATTCCAAACTTATTTTCTTCTAAGCCAGTGGTAATGTGCTTATGCGTTTTTGCATCAACATTTGGATTGAGTCTTAAAGCTATTTTGGCTACTTTATTCTGTTTCTCAGCTATTTCATTGATAACTTCTATTTCTTGTATGGATTCACAGTTAAAAGAAAAGATATCATGTTCTAATCCGATTAAAATCTCTTCATCTGATTTTCCCACGCCAGCAAAAGCAATTTGAGTAGGAGAGAAACCCATTTCAAGTGCTTTTAATACTTCATTTCCACTCACGCAATCAGCACCAAGTCCTTTTTCCTGAATTAATTTCAATATGCGATCGTTGGTATTTGCCTTTAGAGCATAATGTATGTGATAATTGTGCTTTTCAGCATTTAACTTGGCTGTGTCTAAAGTGTTTTCTAAGAACTCCAAATCATATAAATAGAAAGGAGTTTTGTGTAGAATAAGTTCCTCTACTTTCATGTTATTTTTGATTAAAAAGTCCGTTATTCAATGCTACTAAAGCCTCTTTTTTGTACTTAGTTTCTATGACTATAGAGACATTGTGTTGACTTCCACCATAAGAAACCATACGGATAGGAATGTGCTCTAAACTGTCAAATATTTTGCCGCCAGCACCTTTGGACTCATGAGAAAAGTTACCCACTACACAAACAATAGAAAGTTCTTTTTGAATAGAGACTTCACCTAAGCTTTTTAACTCCTCATAAATAGCTTCAAGGTTTGAATTATCGTCAATTGTAAGAGATACAGCTACTTCAGAAGTAGTAATAACATCGATTGGAGTTTTATAACGTTCAAAAATATCAAAAATCTTCCTTAAAAATCCGTAGGCTAATAGCATTCGGCCTGAAATGATTTTAATGGCTGTTATCCCATCTTTAGCAGCGACTGCTGTGAATTCTCTTTCGCCTACCGTCTGTTCAATTTTTGTCCCTTTCTGTTCAGGTTGCATTGTATTCTTAAGGAAGATTGGAATTCCACTAAGTTTAGCAGGATAAATACTCGCAGGGTGTAAAATTTTTGCTCCAAAATAGGCTAACTCTGCTGCTTCATTGTAAGAAAGATGCTCTATAGAATAAGTGTTGTCAACAATTCTTGGATCATTGTTGTGCATACCATCAATATCTGTCCAAATTTCAATTTCACTGGCTTGAATCGCTTCTCCTATTAAGGCAGCAGTATAGTCACTACCTCCTCGTTTAAGGTTGTCTATTTCACCAAACACACTTCTACAAATGTAGCCTTGTGTAATGTAGAGGCTTGCTTTACAGAACTTTAGTTCTCGTTCTAAATTGTGTTTAATATAGTATGTATCAGGCTCTAAATCTTTATCAATTCTCATGAATTCTAAAGCAGGAAGTAAACAAGAGTGGATGCTAACTTCTTCTAAATAAAGCTGAAATAAAGCTGTTGAAAGTAATTCACCTTGTGCTAAAATTGTCTTTTCTTCATGAATCGTAAATAAGTCTTGAGTAAAAGAATTGATATGGCTGAAATGATGTTTGATTATCTCTTCAGCTTTTGAATATTGGTCTTTATTAGCCAGTAATCCTTTTATGTAGGCTAAATATTGAACTTTTAAATCCTGAATAATCACTTTTGCTTCAGTGTGTTCTTTCTTGTACAGCAGTTGTGCTATTTCAGTTAATGTATTTGTTGTACCGCTTATTGCAGATAGAACCACGATTGCATTTTCTTTTGCTACTATTTCAGCAACTTGTTTCATCCTTTCAGGAGTCGCCAAAGAAGTACCACCAAACTTTATTACCTTCATAATATATTAAATATTTAACAAAAGTAATATTTTTTTAACAAAGAAGTGGTAAGTTTAAAAAAAGATTTAAAAAAGCCAATTAAATCGAGGAGGAGAGATGGTTATCCAAGTTTTATGATTAAAAAGTAAAATTCTAGATATTAAAAAGAGAGAGTATGAAAAAGCAGTAACTACTAATGTCTCTATAATTCGATGATTAAAATTATTCCTAGAGCATTCAACTTCCCTAGCTTTTGCTTGTTATCAGTTTCTAAGTCAGGATTTATTTTGAATTTACTTAGGTCAAATTGAAGTCCGTAATTAAAACCAACACTAAAACGGTTAGAAACTCGATATGCTAGGCCAAATCCCAGTTGGGCACCATAATTCCAACCATTATAGTTGTTTTTTTGCGAATTATTTAAATACTCATACTAGTCTTTTAGAATAGTTTGAGCATAAAACCCAAAGCTTGGAGCTACTCTGAAGTTGTCTGAAATATTATACTCTAAAACAGCAAGTAAAGGGATTTTAAGCAGTATTCTTTCGTGATGGAAGTAACCAATGGTATCAAAACTATTTCCAGAAAGTTGATTAACTCCAACTCCTGTAGCCAATCCAAAGCGATGTGTTATTCTATAATTTAATTGAAGATCCGAACTGTTACTGTTCATATTGTAATTTACATCCTTGTCATTTTCTAGTACTCCAAAACCAATGTTACCATAAGCAAGTATGTTAAAATCATAGTGCTTTATTTGTGCATGTGCGACATTGACCATCCAAAGAAAGATAAACAATAATAAGAACTTAATTTTATTCATCGTTTTGATATTCTGGTCATAATATACTTATTCGTCTTTTAAATGACAATAGTACGTTGTTGTCAACACAATTTTAGATACCAAGACTTGTTCGTATGTAAATCGTGTTCAATTAGAACTCTTTTTATGAAAACAAGTCATCGTTCACGGACTTTCAAACACAACACCTTTTGAAAAATATACGTTTACTACTGATCATTTCACTATTGCTAACTTTGGGTGCATTAGCTGTATTGATTTACCAAACCAACCATAAGAAAAGACTGATTAAAGAAGATTTGATCGAAATTTCTGACATAAAATACGGTTTATTTAATGTGGATGAGTGGCCCGATATTGTTTCTGAGATAATTGCCAAAAAAATTGATGAACTAGAAGTTCAAGGAAAAGACAAAGTCAAATTAGAAAAGAAAATAGCAGACTTCCTTCACGATGTTATTCATGATTTTGAAAAAGATTACTACGATAAAAACAGGAATAGTTTTTCAGGTATAATAAAAAACATTGACGCTTCGGCTTTCGATATATTCGGCTCAATGAAAATTAGAATTCCAGAATTCTCTAAGCAAATTGTTGAATTTCTTGACGACCCTGAAAACAAAAAACTTAAAAGCATACATCACTGCTAAAATCAATGAGTATGCTGAAAACACCTTTTCTGAAGTCGATTATTCAGCCCACAAAGCGGTATTGAAAAAGTACCCGTGGGGAGATCGTCCTGCAACTATCGCGGGGCTAAGAACTTTGCTTAATGATATTCAAGAGCAATCAAACTTGTACAAATACATTTTGGCGGTAATTGCCGTAATAACAGCAGTATTTATCTTTTTCTGGCTTGTTTTTTTTTAAGGTACGTAAGTAACATCAGCTACTTTAATGACTGGTTTTAATTTGTATTCACCGTTTCCAGTTTCTACAATTGAACTTCCTGCGTCAAAATCTAAAGTCACTACCATCGTTTGATTGGCCAGAACTTCAGAGTTCAAATTAATTTTCAATCCTGTTTTGTCTTGACTTGAAAGCAACAAAGGATGTTGAACGCTAACCGAGTCAATTACCTCAACAGCATAGTTATTTCCTCCAAGTACAAGCCTCATCTGATTGATTTTCCCTGTTGGCAAAGATGTTGGATCTGCAAGGACATCCGTTACACCATTTTGCAATTGCAACAAATCATAGAATCCTGTATTGGCATTCAATTCGACCCAGCCTCCTGAATAATGAGCCCAAACTTCTGTAATGTTTACATTCACTTCTGTGAAATCAGCTGGTGCATCCGTTAATAGGACTTTAAGCTGACCCTGTTCTTCCTTCTTACATGCAAAAGTCAATGCTAAAATAAACAATGCAGGCACTAAAAATTTTATGATCTTCTTCATAATTTTATGTTTTATAGTTTTTGATTTCGAATACCAAGCTAATGAAAAACAAGCTCACCTCCTATTCTCTTAGGATAATTTAACGATAAAAATTCACAGAAACAATACTCAGCTTTAAATTCTAAAATCAACAATTTATATATGGTCCAACTCAAGAAAATATGGAGACACCTTGGGTGGGTTTAGCAATATCATTATTTTGTAATTTTTGACAAAAAACAATGAAATTTCAAACTTTTTATGACAAAATACAGTCTTTTATCGCTTTTTATGATGATTTTAGCCATGTCCTTTCCTAATATAATTGGACTTTACATTATGGCTCCAGAAATCAATGCAGATATGAAGGCGTATTGGCAGAAGTTAAAGGATGGAAAATTGTATATCAATCCTCAGTATTTAAAGACCAAGGAGTAAATACACTTTGCTCAATGTGAATTACGGAACAGGAGTTAATCATTAAAAGCAGGAAGCTGGTACAAAATATCAAGGTTATTGCTCAAGCACAACACATTGATTGAGAATGTAGAAGCTACCAACCTCCTCCTCCACCTCCTCCAGCGCCACCACCAGAGAAGCCACCACTAGAGCCACCTCCGGATCTGCTCGAAGCAATTGAACTTTTCTGAGATGATGCAGCAACTGAAGAAACTGAGGAGATAGCTCCTAAAGCAACTGAAGAAGAAGTAAATCGGCCTATACGACTACTCGTTTTAAAACCATCATCCAGCACCTCAGCCGGGAAGTGTTGGCTCCACTTTTCAGACTGTCCAAATGCAATAGCATAAGGAAGGTTTTCTTCATAACAAGTAAAGTTCATATCAGGTTGATTCAAAGCGTTAATTCTTAATTCATCCGCATACTTTATAAACCTTTCAAAACCCAAAATATGATCCAACACCTGTCTACCTCGAACTGTAGGGCGATAAATTAGCTTCATAAAAACAATCATAATAACGATCAAAGAAACAAACACTAAAGGCATTGTCCACCCTGGCCCACCAAACACATTAAAAGTATATAACATCAAAATAAAGCTGCTAAATAAGATGATTATTTGAGGTAAAATGAGTCCACTATTCTTTTTATAAAAAACTCCTTTTTGCTTTTTTTCTATGTCCTTTATCAATTGTTTAAAAGCAAGACTAATTCGTTTATCTGTTTTACCACTTATTGTTATTGAATTAGCTCCTTTCATCAATTTAGATAAGAAGTTCTCTTCAATTTCGTTCAACTCTTTTTTATCTTTGTTATCCTCTATAAGCTCTACAGTAAATGATTTTTTTTTAAACCAACCACGCCCTTCGTCACCATTTGAATTGATTTTCACATGCCCTTTAACGGCCAATTGAATTAACTGAGCTGCGAATATATTTTTATCTGGTTTTGCCTTATTTTTTAAATATGATAGCTCAGCAGGACTCATATTCTCTGGAGGGTAAAATTGCGGAATAATAGTTCCCTCTTTTGGATCTTTTCCGAACTTTAACCACAATAAAAAGTTAATCAGAAATGATAAAACAAGAGCAAGACCTCCAATTAAAAAAAGTCCTTTATCTCTATAAAAGTAATTTACCCTTTGATTAAATGATGCAGGAGTCATAAAGCTGCTTTCAAAATCAATTGAAAACGTTAGGTTTTCATTGCGACCTAAATTTGTACAATAAAAAGTATGTGCAGATTCATTTATAGCGTAAGACTCAAAATCTTCACTCTCCTCAGAACCGTATTTACCTACCCATGCATTGAAGTTCTCTATTTTGGAATTATTTGGTAAATAAACTTTAGCAACTAAAGAATCTATTCTTAAATCCCAATCATTTCCATTGACATTCCACATTAATTCACAGCTGCTGTTTTTATCGTCACAAACAACACTTCTATCTAATTCATAAACAATTTCATAAACATGCCTTCCAGGGTCGATCATAAAATTTTTTTGTCCAACCATTATTCGAAGTCCACCCTCATAAGACTCAATGAAATATGGCTCTGGATACCCATTTCGCATAACATCAACAACCTTCAATTTTTGTCTTCTTCTCTCGTCATTTACATAGAAGTCTAAGGGAATTGCTCTATAAATCCCACTTTTTATCCTAGCATTATGAACTTCTACCGAGATTTTCTCATGCACAATTACACTTCCATCCTCTTGAATTTTAATATCACTTTCAAAAACATGGATCTTTTCGGTCTGTGCCGAGAGATTATATGAAATAAGCAATAAAAATAGTAGTAATAGTCGTTTCATTTCTATTCAAAAATTTTATGAGGTTCACGTTCAAAGGATTCTATTTCATAAAACGGTCTTTCTTTAAAACCAAAAGGTCCGGCAATGATCAAATTAGGAAAAACACCAATTTTGGTATTATAATCTCGGATGGTTCCATTTAAATATCGTCTTGACATGGCCAACTCATCTTCAACTATAGAAAGTTCTTTCATCAACTCCAGAAAATGGGTGTTGGACTTCAACTCGGGATAATCTTCGACAGTTACTTTAATGGATTGACTCACCAAATTCAGTCCAGCATCTTCTTTTTCTTTTTGCACCATATCTTTTCCATCCTCCGACCGCAAAGCTGTCACCTTTTCAAATGTTTCCGCTTCGTAGTTGGTGTATCCTTTCACAATTTCCACCAACCTCGGAATCAATTCGAAACGTTTCTTCAATTGCACATCAATTCCTGCCAATGCTTCATTGATGGATTCTCTTGCAGTAATGAGTTGATTGTAGATCACCCAAATGAAAATCAAAAGGATGACAATCAAGGTTGAAATTATAAGAGTAGTATTCATGCTGGTAAATATAATAATTATGAATTAGAAATTACCGACGGTTCGTCTTTTGGAAAAATATTTGCAAAATTATACTAGAATAAAGAGAAAAGTATAAGTTTACAAAAACAACTTAATATCATGTGGTTTAAACAGCTTGTTGGATTCGAAGAGGAATCACCTAAAAATGTACAAAAAAACATCCGTATCGACGGGAATCAATTGATTTCAAAAGTAAATGGTAAATCTTATCAATATGGTACTTTGGAGATCCCTACTTTGGAAGCGCTCCGAAAAACTTCACCTATTGGGAAGTTTAAAGGTGATCAGATTATGGTTCATGAAATAGTCGGCGATGTTCAAAAGATGCATTGTGACTCCAAAAACAAAAACGCATTTTTCCAGGCAGCTTCACAATTCAACTTACTGGAAATGGTTGGTCCGCACGTAAGCCCTGAGCAAGGAGTGGATATATATGAACACGATAGAACACAAGGTCCTGCATGTGCAATAGCTTGTGGAGCAGGAACAATCTTTAGAAATTATTTTGTCCCTGTAAAGGATCAGTTAGGTCAAACCAAAAACAAGCAGGTTGACTGTCTTGAACTTATTGGAAAAGAATTAAACAATGCACAGCACGACCTTTGGGAAATGAGCAATGGATATGCCTTGCCGAATGAAGAAGGGCTTTTAAACATCAATGGTCAGTTATCCCAATTGACTCCACCACAAAAAGAACATTTAAAAGGACAATTAAAAATCGGAATTCAATGGGATACAGAAGTTACCTTGAGCAAAAACAAGCAAATCGTTTCTCAAGCCTACTGCTCCGCCCTACCCGTTGCCTATTCACGCCTTGAACCTATGTACTGGGAGCGTTTTGCCCGCTTGATTCTTGAAGCAAGTTACGAAGCTACATTGCACGCTGCTTTGATCAATTACGAACGCACGGGGTCTAAAAAAGTATTTCTAACACTTCTAGGAGGTGGCGCATTTGGTAATGACACAAAATGGATTTTGGATGCCTTAAAAATTGCATTGAATCGTTTTAAGAATACGCCGTTGGAGGTTGGGATTGTGAGTTATGGAAGGAGTAATGAGGAGGTTTTGGGTATAACAAAAATCTTCTAGGCCAGCGATTGTTTTTTCGGTTTTATTGTCCCCCCTCTTTTCAAATGGATATTATTTCCGGGGAATTAGATAGCGAATTTCATGTTTTTTTTGTATTTTCATTTAAACAATAGACTAAAACCTAAAATCACCACCATGAGAAATGACCACCTTGGAAAATACCTAAACGACTTCGAATCACTTATTGACACGCCATTTATGAGCTTGGACAAGATTGAATGGTGGCTATTAAAATATGCCGATTTCCATTCTGAAATCACAACTTATTATAGAGACAACAATATAGGTTATTCTCCTAATTCTGACCTAGAAGCCCATCCGCTTTACCCACTCATCATAAATCTTCATGCATTTTTAGACTTCTATCATTTTCTAAATGAAATTACTGAATACACCAGAAGAGAGGCCTATTTCAAAGAAGAAATAAAAGAATATCAGCGCTTAAAAGCTTCACAAGATGATCCGAAAGAATGGCTGTTCAAAAACTTAAAGTTCGGACTTGGTCCTCACCCCCAATTTATTGCAGATGCCAATGCCTTTGGAAACGATGAAATGATTGTCATTCATGAGCAGCATGATGTGGTGTTTTATTTGGATCGCAAGCACTTCAGTGCTGTGTTGGAGTTTATTGAAATATTTGAGGAGGTGGTTAATACACAACAGATTTTATCCGAGCAACTAGATTTCTAAATCAAGGTGATTTCGCATTCGCATTTGGACATGATAAGGAGTTCTAAGAAAAATACCCATCAATTTCTCAATATCATTGTCTTTAAATCCAAACCTGTCGAGGTGTTCAGTTTTTTCTGCAAAGTTCCATTTCATAGATTCTGAGTTGTTCATTATAAATGATTAATTCTTTGTACTATACAAGCTTATATTAAGCCGATGAATAAAAGAGATCTCTTATATTGATTGATTTATAGCTGTTTAGATTAATCGTTAAAAATAATTAAAAACATTAAGAATTGCAAGCATTCTTTTTATCATTCACTTTTTTCTAAAAGGATTAATTGAAAGAGACTCCTACCCCACCGCCAACTTCGCACTCTCCTTCCACAAATAATGAGGAATAGGCTCGGCCAACTCCCATTTTATAGACATTGGTTTTGCACCTTCGTGAGACACATATTGCGCTGGACCTATAAATACATAGCCTTGGGTGAAACCTTCTGCAGTATTCTTACTTTCTCGAACAAATAACAATATAGTTTTCTCGTTTTTCTTTTGTTGAATATAAGATTTTCCTTTTGGACTTTCGGGAGAAGCGCTATTTTGAGATTGCCAATGGAATAGAGTTTCATTGATGGCATAATCATCGTACATTGTTGTTGGAGAGAATTCTTCTTCAGATTTCTTAAGGTTGACAAATAATGCCTCAACATTTATATCTTTATTTTGCGCTACTCCTTCCCTATTCGAACTTTTCTTGTCAATTGTACTTAATTCTAAAGCAACTAAGATTTGATCTCTGGTATAGCGCGAATGTATTTTTAAAGGAAATTTATCCTCCATGGCAACACACGGAATTTCTTCGAAGCCAATTTTATCGATTTTAACATTGATAAAAGAGCGCATTTCTGATACAAAGGTTTTGTTGCTGCCGATTTCTTTAATTCCTTTTTCTAACGATAAGTTCGTCACGGGACCTTGGTAGAAATCATAGTAGAGCATAACAGCCATGAGGTGATGTTCACGACTGCTCAATACTTTATTCAATTCGAAATCCGCCTCTATTAGTGACAGAATAAACTTAAAATAACTTATCGATTCAGTAACAATCCATTTCTTCCCAAGCATGACTTTGTACTGGTCAAAATTCTTGTTCTCGATATGCTCACCTAACGCTTCATTTTTTAAAGAATGAAAGGTGTGATTTTTATAAATATCCTTCAACTTTAAATTGAAGATGAACAAGAAATTCTCAAGTGTTAACGGGAGTTCGGTATGACTTTTAAAATTTTGTAAAAGATGAATCAATTTGCTTTTCCCCATATTCGTTGCTTGACGAATATTGTCAAGAATATATTTTTTAGCTTGTTTTTCCAAAACAATAGCACTTCCTAAAGGTAAGTTTGGAAAATCTTTCTCAATCTCGTGTTGAACTGTTGTTTCAGTTTTACCAATTAGCGCCCTAAACTTATTTTCAAAATCATATTCTTTTCTAGCATGACCTACAAAGTCAAGAACTGTCAGTACATCTTTTCCTTCTTTAAGTCTTAATCCACGACCTAATTGCTGTAGAAAAATGGTTAAACTTTCAGTAGGTCTTAAAAACAACACAGTATCTATCTCGGGAATGTCAACACCTTCATTAAAAATATCAACGACGAATAAATAGTTGATTTCTTTTGATTTAAAGCGATGTAAAATATCAATCCTATCCTTCGAATTTTCAGAAGTTAAACATTCTGCAGATAAGCCTACTTCTGAGAATTTACTTTTCATAAAAGTAGCATGCTTTATACTCGCACAAAAACCTATTGCACTCACATTACGAAAATCCTTTGTATAGCTTTCTAAGTTTTTAAGGATATCATTAACCCTAATATCATTAGCAGTCAAGACATTCGTTAACTCCTCTACATCATATCTACCATTGTTCCATTTGATTTTTGAATAATCTACAGCATCCGATATTCCAAAGTATTGAAATGGACAAAGCAATTTATTGTTTAATGCATCAGGAAGACGTATCTCTGCGGCAGTACGGTAGCTGAAATCTTTTAAAATATTCTTACCATCCATTCGCTCTGGAGTAGCGGTAAGCCCCAATAAGACTTTAGGATTATAATAATCAATTACCTTCTGATAAGTTTGTGCAGAAACATGGTGCACCTCATCCATTACTATATAATCGTAATAATCCGGATCAGTAAAAGTTTCTGCTTGCGCTGCTAAGGTTTGAATAGTTGCGAATACAGCATTCTTCGCGGAAGGCACATAGCCATCACCAAACAATTCTCCAAAATTTTGATCTTTTAATACATTTCGAAAGGTATGAAGTGATTGTCTTAAAATTTCAATTCTGTGCGCAATAAATAGGAATTTAGATTGTGGGTAATCTTGGTTATACCTTTTGTAATCAAATGCAGAAATCATCGTTTTCCCTGTACCTGTTGCGGCAACAACTAAATTCTTGAATGAACCATGAATTGTTCTTTCAACTTTTAATTTTTCAAGAATTTCAGATTGATAATGATAGGGCTTCAGGTCAAAGAAGTTAACAATCTCTTGGGTTGATTTACCAAATTTATTTTGCTGTAAGGTTTTGTCTAAATCTTCAAGTTTACTCGAATTGTAAAGTTCAAATTCTGAATTATTCCAATAACTATCAAAGGTCTTTTGAAACTTATCAATAATATGAGGTATTTCTTTAGTCGTCACTTTCACATTCCATTCTAATCCATCCGTAAGTGCAGACCGAGAAAAGTTTGAGGAACCTATATATCCAGTATGAAAGCCAGTATTTCTATAAAAGAGGTATGCTTTCGCATGCAAACGTTCATTGGTGTTATTGTAAGATATTTTGATTTCCGTATTTGGCAGATGATATAATTCCTCAATGGCCTTTGCCTCCGTTGCTCCCATATATGTTGTCGTAATTACCCTTAATTTACCTCCCCGTTGTGTAAATTCTCTGAAGGCTTCTCTTAAAATAACAATGGCTTTCCATTTGATAAAAGAGACTAATAAATCAACTCTATCCGCTGAAAGAATCTCTTTTTTTAATTCTGAATCTAGAGACAGACCCTCATTACCCCCTACGAACAAAGCACTTTGAATAAGTCGAGTTTCAGGCATTATTTCACTCAATCTCAAATCTAAAGATTGATAATCAGAATTCAGTTGATCCAAAACTCCTTCCAAAATCTGACCACTGGAAGCTACAAGATCCTCATTAAAATTATATCCTTCAATTTGATCTGAAAGATGTGTTAACAGTTGATTCGTAATTTCAATTTGCTGCTTAACAACTGACCCTTGCTCTCTCTTAATACTTTTGATGGCTTTTAAAGCATTTTGAAATGCCTTTTGAAGGTGTAGTGATAAAAAGTGAATAGCCTCCGCTTTATCAAGTGCTTTTTGATCTGCAACAAAAAACCGATCTCTATCTAATCCTTTTAGCTTCTCCTGTAAAGCCTCAGTAATCAAACTTTCATATACTCCTATTTTCATAAGCTCATTATTTCTTCTACAATTGGAATATCAGCTGCTGCCCAATCATAATTAGTTAGGTTTTCTTTCTTTTCCCATTTAATTTCTTTGTGTTCGGTTTTTACAAAATCCTTTGACTTGACGTCACAAATAAAAGGATATAACGTAATCGAGAAATCAGGATAATGATGTTCAACAGAAGTCAACGCTTCATGCACTTCAATATTCATTCTCAACTCCTCATAAATCTCTCGTTCTAGTGCTTCTTTCTTATTCTCACCTTCTTCAATTTTACCTCCAGGGAATTCCCATTTAAGTGGTAGTTTCATGCTCTCACTCCGTTGAGCAATAAGGATTTTCTTTTCGAATTGATTTATAGCACAGACTACTTTTATCATGTTACTAACATAATGATTTTTATGAAATCACAACACAAAACATTCTTTTCTGTGCCAATCGAAGTTCTCTTGCAAAGGAAAGTAGTTCTTATTTTCAGGGAGCAGGATTCGTTTCCCTTCGAATTGTTTTAAGGCATAAGGTGAATCGTATTCTTTAAAATAAGAAGAAAGTAAGACTTCGTATTTTTCATCAATCGTGATCAATCCCCTATCAAAAGCCCTATGAAGTGTTGGTGTTAAACTAACTCCATTCCCTACGGTGTCGTCTTGTGAAATTGAAAACGGTTTTATATGACAGGCGTCAACTAACTGTGCGTTAATTGTGGCTTCGATTCTCAATCCTGAAATTGCGCAAGTATAGTTGTAAAGTTTTGGAATTTCTCGTTTAAAAATTCCGTTTCTAACATAGATTTCTTCTTCGAAGTCACTGACTTGCATTTTACTTCTTAATTCTTCTATTCTTTCGGCGTAAGTGAGACGATCATTATTTAAAACTTGATTTTTCAGTTGATTTACAAAATCGTTTTGAGAATTTGTCAACCTGTCTTTTGTGTCGGGGAAGTAATGATTCAGCAATTCTGCCTTTATTACTTCACGAGAAATTGGATTCAAAAGGAAGTCAAATAAAGCTTTGTCCATTTCGGCGAGTTCAATAGCTTCTCTTAAGCCAGCAAAAGAAGAAATTGTTCTTGGAATAAATGAACCGTGTTTAGAATGCAATTTCCAAAATCCATCCGATTTCAAACGAAAAAACGGCATTGCAAAATTCTGTAAATGATCGGTTACAACAATTTTCGACCAAATATCTTTAAACGACAGCACCAACTCAGGGGAAATGGCAATGCGATTTGAAATTATATCCCCATTTTCAATTCCTTCAATAATCGCCAACAACAAAACAGGTTTATGCGGAGCGTCTCCTCTCTTCTTATTCCTGTCTCGCCTTAACTTCTTAAGCTGAAATAGGTACTTCGATAATTCTTCATTGCTTTCCATAGCTTTCACAATAATACAAATTAATTGAGAATTCTCCCTCTCCCTCTCCCTACCGATTCATCGGCTCCCCTGCCCCGACGAAACCAGAAAGCTTGGCGAACACAAAACCTATTTGAACACGCAAAGAAAGAGCGACTTTAGAAGCTCCTTTGTTTGGGTTGTTTCAAAAGGATTTGGGGAGGCAACTTGGCGGTGTAGGCGGAAATAGGCTCAAAAAAAATAGATGATAAATTACTTCTGTTTCAGTTGAGGTTCCCTTTGTTCTCTCTTAATAAGCTAGCTCAAAGCTGCCTTAGTTTTCAAAGATAACTAAATTTAAATTAGCAAAAAAATTGTTTTCTAACACAGAATCTCGATACAAATTACTTCACCGCGTTACGCAGTTCACTCGAACTGACGGGAACGATACAGCACGTCAGTTCGAGTACCGCCGCTGACTGAATCTATAGAAGGCAACGGAAGCAACGAAGATGTATCGAGAACACGTGCGTTTTATTATCCACACAACTACCCATAACTATGCAATAAAATCATTATCTTACCGAATTCTGAAAAATGGATTGTTTAACCTTAATTAAAGTAAAATGGCTGGACATAGTAAATGGTCAAATATTAAGCGCAAGAAAGGAGCGGCAGATGTAAAACGAGCAAAGCAATTTAATCGTGTATTGAAAGAAATAGCGGTAGCGGTTAGGGAAGGTAAAAGTGGAGATCCTGATGCTAATCCGGCGTTGAGGAATGCGATTGTTAACGCGAAAGGGATTAATTTACCGAAAGACAATATAGAACGGGCCATAAAAAAAGCAAGTGGCGCGGAGGCGGAAAATTATGAGGAGATTAGTTTTGAAGGATATGGTCCTTACGGAATTGCCTTTTTTATTGAATGTACAACTGATAATACCAATAGAACGGTGGCCAATATTCGATCTATTTTCAATAAAAATGGCGGTAATCTCGGAACCAATGGCTCTTTAGAGTTCTTGTTTGAACGAAAAGGGGTTTTTACCATTCAAAAAGATGTAATAGAACAAGATTTAGAGGAATTAGAGTTGGAATTAATTGAGCATGGATTGTCTGAAATAGACAGTGAGGGTGATGATGCGGTAGTTATTTATACTGAATTCAGTGATTATGGCAAAATGGCTTCTGCATTGGAACAAATGAATCTTGAAATTCAAAGTACGCGCTTGGAGAGGATTCCACTAAACACCGTCGAACTACCGATTGATCAAGCAAAAAAGATTTTAGAATTAGAAGAGAAATTTGAGGATGATGACGATGTTCAAAATGTTTTTCACAATTTGGAGATTTCGGATGCTTTAGTGGAAGCGATGGAAGAGTAAGCACAATACATTCATTTCAATAAGTAAAGTGTGGCATATCGCGTATTGCGATATGCTATATTATTCTTCTAAGAAAATTGTTTTCCTTACCACTTATTAAAATCAAAACTTCCCGTTTTTATTACTGGCGTTGGTCCATCTTTTCCAGGTTTTCCCTCTGCTCCTTTATGTCCCTGCTTTCCATCTTTTCCATCCTTCTGTCCTGCTGCTGGCTTACCGCCTTTTCCAGGCTCTCCGAAGTCTCCAGCCTCACCAACTTCTCCCCCTTTATTAAGTATCACAAGTCGAGATAGTATCTCTTGTGCATTAGGGTGAACAATAACTTCGACTGCAGCTCCATTGCCACCATTACCAGCGTCGCCACCATTACCGCCATCACCACCATCTCCAGGCGAGTATTTTTTATCTTCAACAATTTTTCCTTTAGATCCACGGCTACCATCTCCTCCATTTCCTCCGTCTCCTCCATCGCCACCAGAGGCATCAATCACAATATTATCTTTATTTATCGTTTGATAATAATACGCCGTTTTCTCACCAATAATTTCCGTTCGCACATAGCACATATCGTCTTCCTTCCATATATGTAAACGAGCAGCTTGTGCATCTTCACCATGCTCGCCATTATCGCCATCTTTTCCGGTTTTCCCTTCGGTCAGCAATACAGGTCGCAAACGTGGCAACTTGTCAAAGCCTTTCTTTCCTGATTTCCCAGCTAAATCTATAGTTAATTGACCTGAAAAGTTAAGTTTTACCTTTTGAGAGTAGGTAATTGAATCTCCTTTTTCTTTGATGACTATTAGAAAAGGTATTTCATCAATATCCTTTTGTTCAGGTCTTTTATTAATGTACAACATCTGTTCTTTCCAATCGTAATCCAATCCATCACCCTGAACTTTCATTTGAAGATTTTTAGAGATATCGATTCGCTCTCCTGCTGTATTTACATTATAGAAAGCAACAGAAAGCGTATCACCATAATTAATAGGTCGATTTTTATCATATTCAAAAATAACATTCTGTGAGTTTTCTATTGCAATTCTATTGGATCCACATGCAGATAAAAGAACAGTCAATAATCCGTAGTAAAGTATCTTTTTCATAAGTTATGCTTTAAAAAAAGTATTTTAACAAGATTCATTCCTAAACTTAAAAACCTAAATTTAAGAATCTTATAGAGAAAAAGCTAATAATTCCTGTACTCTGTATTGATGGCTTGTAGATTGTTCAAGTTGCATTAATATTGATTTTGAAATGAGTGGTAAGAATTGTCCGATTAAAGAAGAATCATTTTCAATGATTGAAAAGTGATCAAAAAGTTAATATCTTGTAGAAATATGCAACTATGAAATCGGATTACCTATCTATATATGGAAAAGCCCATCGACACCGGTATTTAGACAAATAGATCACAATTAGCAAATTCAAAACCAGCAATTATGCCAGAAGTCAAAGATAAGAAATATGGAAAAACCCTTTTTTATATTGAAGGAAATGAAATAAAGGACAAGAAATATGGAACAACTTTGTTTTATTTAAACGGAGCTGAGGTAAGGGAAAAATCCAAATACGGAAACGTTAACTTTTATATTGATGGAGATGAAATAAAAGAAAAGAGCAAATACGGAAATGTACGCTACTATGTAAATGGCAATGAAATAAAAGATAAATCAAAATATGGATCATTGCGTTTCTTTTTAGACGGAAGCGAAATAAAAGACAAGAAATATGGAAATGTGAAGTACTTCATTGACGGAGCACTTACCCGTGATCAACTCTATGGTTTATTGTCGATTATCTAAGAAACAATCTAACTCAAAATCAAGCATTAAATTAGTGGTGACCCTAAATTATATTAAAGTTTATTCAACCTTCAATTAGTTCGGTAAACGCAATTGTACACTAAAACCATACACAGTTCTACCAATAAGTCTATTTACAATTAAATCTCCATTCATTCCCTTACTATTATAACACTACCTTCTTGGAACTTATGTCTATCATATTAACTTTGGAAATAAAGAAAAGCAGTTGATAAATTGCTTAAAATTGTAAACACTTAAAATTAAAAATGTGAATACGAATGTAGATGTGAACGAAATCGTTCAAAACCTTTACGAACAGATAAAGAACAGCGAAGATAAAGGAAGTTTAGCCTCTTATATTCCTGAATTAGAAAATGTAGATTCAGCGCTTTTCGGTGTACACATCTCCACGATTGACAATTCAAATTTTGGAGTTGGAAATTGTTATGACAAGTTTTCTATTCAAAGTATTGTCAAGGTATTATCCCTCATTATGGCGTATGACTTACTCGGCGAAGAATTATGGACCAGGGTAAAAGTGGAACCTTCTGGAACACCTTTTAATTCACTTATTCAACTTGAAGTAGAGAATGGAATACCAAGAAATCCATTCATTAACGCTGGAGCACTTGTTATTGCGGATGTTCTTTTAAGTAACTTAAAGAATCCCAAAGAAGATTTCCTCAATTTTGTAAGAAACCTTTCCGATAGCAAAGACATTACTTATTCATCAAAAATAGCCAGTTCTGAAAAGGAATTCGGATACAGAAATGCTGCCTTATGCAATTTAATAAAGTCATTCGGGAACATAGAAAACGAGCCTTCTGATGTACTTGACTTCTACTATGATCTTTGTTCACTTGAAATGAGTTGCGAAGAACTCTCCAACCTGTTTTTATTTTTAGCCAATGACGGCTTCACCTTAACAGAAAGAAAACAAATACTTACCCGAAGTCAAACCAAAAGAATAAACGCCTTAATGCAAACCTGTGGATTTTACGATGAATCAGGAGATTTCGCTTTCAAGGTTGGACTTCCAGGAAAAAGTGGCGTCGGCGGTGGAATTGTGGCAGTACATCCAAAACAATACGCCATTGCTGTTTGGAGTTCGAAATTAAATGCCAAAGGAAATTCATATAAAGGAATGCGCTTTCTTGAAGAGTTTACAACAAAAACCGAATCTTCGATATTTTAGAGTGGTTGAAGAGAGCATGGTTTTGTAAATGAAACGGACTAAAGGACTTGCTATATCCAAAACAGAACTACCATTATAATTGCATATATGCATTTAAAACCCTATTTTCAACCAATATAATGGCAATAACATGTTGGAGATTGTAACAATAAAAGATATAAAAGACAAGATTGGTGAGGCTTGTATGATGAATCGCAAAGCGAATAATTTGTCTTGTGAAGAGCTTGCTAAAGCCTTGGATGTTTCTAGCACAACGATTAAAAACATTGAAAATGGTAAAAACACCACTTTAAATAATGTATTAGAAGTAGCCAATCACTTTGACTTATTACAAAAAATTGCAAAAGAACTAGATAGCTATACAAGTGACCAAAATAACATTTCATTATACTAAAAGATGGCTAAAGATAAAATCATAGAAGTAATGGCATTTGGTCTTGAAGTAGGGAAATTAGGCTATGATACAGATCAAGGGAAGTCTTATTTTCAATACCATCCTGACTTCTTAGAATCTGGGCAGTATTCAGAATTGTTCCCGTTTATATTCAAACGTACAAAACAGGTACAAGTATTCTCAGAGTATCAACAAGATACTTTTCAAAGCCTCCCTCCTATGATTGCAGATTCGCTACCAGATACTTTTGGTAATGTCATTTTTCAAGAATGGCTTAACGTTAGAGGAATACAAAAAGTAACTCCTTGGTGTAAAACAACCTAAAAATTGGACATGATTGTTTAGAGGAGTACGAAATGTTGAATACTTTTTATCCAGATTGACAAATATTTATTCCGAATCCTCAACAACTAGTCTTGATCCGGAACTCTCCAGACATAGTAGCTAAACAAATAATACTTAAAAAAACGTCTAGAAAAGACAAAACCCCTAAGACATTTGATACGTCTTAGGGGTTTTTCTGACGTTACAGTCTGAATTCCGACCGAAGCGACGGAATCCTGACGTTTCTGTCTAGATTCCGACCGAAGCGTCGGAACTCTCCAGCCATAGAGGCGTTAAAATTCATACCTTATATCTATCTATAAACTCTAACAATCGTTCTCTATTTAAATTCTTTAGCTTTCTCTCTAAAACAATAGCTTCTGAACGCGTATTTTTTTCTAGAATTAAAACTTTCAACCAAGGTTAATAATGTTTGGTGGACTTTACTTTTCCTGAGTTATGCGTTGAAATTCTATTTTCAAAATTGTGTGTTTGTCCAATGTAATATTTATTAAATTTTGGACTGAATAAGATGTAAGTGCAATATTGATTCATGGTGGTGATTTATGGTTCTCTATTTAAGATAAACAAAAAACCCACATAAAAACCATCTAAAGACAAACTTCCATAAAAGACAAAACCCCTAAGACATTGATACATCTTAGGGGTTTCTATTCCTCCAGCCATAGAGGCGTTTTGTAAATGCGGTCTGGACGGGACTGTCTCAGATGCATTAATATGTTAATAATCAAACTCTTGAAACTCAACTTTAAATCAGGTAACCGAATTAGTAACCTATCGCGTTGGGTTGTTTTGTTGACATTTAATGAACGTTTTGAGATGCAAATATAGGGACAATATTTTATTATACAGCACAAAACGCAACAAAATGTATCAAAATAAAAATAAAAGATAATAAATAAAGAATTAGCACTTGTTTTTCAGTCTTTTAAGTACTCTTTGATATCCTCTCTTTTAATACCAGAATAGTCACAAAACTCATCAATGGTTATAAACTGGTGACGCTCCTTATCTAAGTGATCTTTGATGCGCTCTAATAACCTCCTACCATATCTTTCACTTCTACCGGTAATTCGTTGGATATCCTTGGGATATATGCATATACGATTTACTTTCATTTCACAATCAGTAATGTAAATATAGAAATAAATGTTCGGTTGAAATTAACATTTTGCATATTGATAGATATTGTATTGTTTTGACAATTACCATACACTATCCATACACTACTTATACCCCATCGATTACTCATCATAGTATTATTCGGTATAAAAACCTAATATCGGAATAGATGGAATTGGAATTTTGCTTACCTCTCTCCTACCTGATAAATTTAATGTATCGATTTCATGTCGCGACGAAATTTGAGGAATGTTGAGAAAGTCTCAGCAGGATATTGTCAAAACTTACCGACGATGATTTTAATGGTCGTCCAGACGTTTTCAGTCTGAACTTCTTAAAATCTATATCGGCATTATACCACAAAGTTATAATGTCAAGATTAGAAAATCATGTTGGTATAAAAACTATGTAATCATGGCAAAACAAAAAGGAATAATCAAGCTTACGGGTAAGATTGGAGATTTGTCTTTTTATAAGACGAAAGATGGCTATTTAGCACGTGAAAAAGGAGGTGTTGATGGAGAGCGTATCAAGAATGATCCTGCGTTTGCAAGAACCCGAGAGAACGGAAGTGAGTTCGGGTTGGCAGCTACGGCAGGAAAGACTTTGAGAGACGCATTTCGTCCGTTGATGATGCGTGCGGCAGATAGTCGTATTACCTCCAGGTTAACGAAAGTGATGTCTTCAATTCGTAAATTGGACACGACAAGTGCTCGTGGAGATAGATCTGTTGGTGTTGCGATTCAAAATCAGGCGGCAAAGGATATGTTGAAAGGATTTAACTTCAACATTCGTTCAATGCTGAATGCGATTTTGTATCGTCCAATCACATTGGATCCTTCCTCTGGAGAAATAGAGATTGAGGACCTTGTGCCAGTTAATCATATTGCTGCACCAGCAAACGCAACTCATGTATCTTTTACAGCTGCATGGGGAAATGTGAACTTTGCTGACGGCACTTATGAATTAGCGCTTTCTAATCCAAGTAATATTGAGATTGATAGCACACAGTCTACAGTTGCAGTTACACCCACTGCTCCACCTTCGGGATCGGGGACAGATGTGTATATCTTACTCGTGGAGTTTTTCCAAGAAATTAATGGTACACAATACAGCTTAAACGATGGAGGGTATAACGCTCTTAATATCGTGGATGTTGTTTAAAACCTATTGATCATGGAAAAGAGAAAGCAAGACAAGTTAGCATCGATGGGTAAGCGATGCAAAGATGAAACTCCTCCATTTTTCAAGAAGCTACGCACGGCTGGATTGGTGTTGGCTGCAATCGGAACATCGGTTGTGGCGGCACCTATAGCCTTGCCTGCAATTGCTGTTACTATCGGTGGTTATGTGCTACTTGGTGGAACAGTTATCACAGCAGTGAGCCAAACGGCAGTTGGCGAAATGGATTGTGAGGAGAAGGAAAAAGTTAAGTAAGTAACCAGTCTTTCAAAAAGAGAAATGAAGGACACAAACTTTGAATTATGTCAGAGAAAAAAAGTTTAAATGACGAGTTAATTGTAAATGTATCAAGAGCTCGTCCGAAATTTAAGGCAGGATCTGAATTAGCCAAATCAGTAAATCTGATGGATGTTGATTCAAGCAAGAATGTAACTGAAGATGCTGAAATCATAAAGGTTTCTATGCGAATGAGTACAAGAACTTGTTTTGAAGGTAGCAAAGAGTTGGATGATTAATATTCGTAGAATATGATCAGTTCAAAAAAGTAAATTGTTTAATCCGTTCTCCAGGATAAATGGAGAACCATAAAATTTAAGAATTATGTCTGAAAAAAGATGTTTCGAAGATGAAATCATAGTGAATGTGACAAAGAAAGGTCCGAAGTTTAAAGCAGGGAGCGATTTAGCAAACTCTGTTCACTTAATGGATGTTGATTCCAGCAAGGAAGAAAACGAGGATTCTGAAATCATCAAGGTTTCTATTCGATTGAGTGAAAAGTCTTGTGAATAAGAGCAAGGTTAAGGTTCAGAAAAAGCCATCAAGCACTTTTGCCTGGTGGCTTTCTTTTTTCATATAAAGACCAATACTAATGGAACAAATATCGACGATGATTTTAGTAAAGAATGGATCTAAAGCTGCAGGGTTTTCTAAAATCTATGTCGGTATCTTAAAATGAACAAAAATGGAAACGACAGATGACAATACAACATTTATAGGAACAATCTCTGGAACGATACTGAGCGTTTTAGCGATGTTTGATACCAAGGATTTGATTAAGACGGTAATCATGGCTACCATTGGGGCTGTGGTTAGTTTTTTGGTGAGTAGAGGGTTGAAGTGGATTTGGAAAAGGTGGAGGAAGTAGGTGAAAGTTTAAGGGAAAGTTTATATATTGTGGCTTTATGAGAGACTTTAAAATCTCACAAAACATCACTCTATATAAACAGCTTTAACTTATGTTTTTATCAAAATAGATATTCAACATGTTTTTAAATACTATATTTAAAAAATAAACACCTAGTTATGGGAATTTTTGATTCAATAAAAAAGAAAAACAAAAAAATAAGAGTACGAAAGACTTTTATTTTGGCGCAGTAGAAGCAGAAGGAGAGAATGTTTCTGACTTGAACCTCCTATCTTATTTTGATGATTACTTATGCATTTTAAATAGTTTAGAAATAGGGAAATTCATTTTCACTGGTCGAAAAGGAGTTGGAAAAAGTGCAATAGCCAAATATATAAAAGATCTATCTGATGATAACGAACAATCCCATGCCAAAATTCTTAAGATTGGAGATTATGAATTAGAAAAACATATACAAGAAGTTGCTTTACAAGAATCAAAACAGAAGTTGATATTTGAATGGCTTATTCTTGTGAATTTGGTTAAATTAATAGTAGAAAATGAATGTGGAAAATACACAAAGGAATTTACCAAATTAAAAAGATTCTTAGATATAAATTCTGGCGTGATAGATGTAGATAAACATCAGTTCATTACAGGTGAAAAGAATAAAGGAGGCGAAGTTAATTTTGCTCCTTTAAAGCATGTTTTTGGTGGAGTATTCAAAAATTACTTTAAGACCTCAGTTAATAAAGCACCATTTTATAAAGTGATTCCACCTTTAAAACAAATTGTTAAAATTGTCTTAGACTTTCCTGTTAACAAAGAAACTGAGTTCTGGTTGTTATTTGATGACCTAGATATAAATTTTTCGGTTAAGAATAAGCTTTCTGCAGATAAGGTAATGGAGTTAATACGAATAAGCCGTGACTATAACAATGAATTACTTCAAAACAATAAAGCTAAAATACTGATCTTCTTAAGAGATGATATGCGTGACTTTCTAAAACCTAAGTACGCTGATTCTGCAAAAATATTTAATTCATATGAGATAAATATTAATTGGTATGATCATTCTGTTTTAAATGAAAATGAGATACCTCTAAAGCGCTTAATCAATAAAAGAGTTGAACTTAACTTTAAAAAAAATGAGATAGAATTTATAGGTGACCCTTGGGAGAACCTGTTCACAGAATCATATATAAATGGAAAGTCAATTTTCAAATATATTCTCGATTTTACTTTTTATCGACCAAGAGATATAATTACACTATTAAATGTGCTATCACTTGAAGATTATCAATTTCCAATTGATCATTTCACACTTAAACGCATCATAAAAAAATATATTCACATTAATATAGACGAATTAAAAAGTGAATTAAGCTTATTCTTTACTGGGAATGATATTAATATTTTATTTGATAAATTGTTTCCTTACATATGTGAAAATCAGAATATATTGGAGAAAGAGTTAAATGATAAAATTGAGGATTTAGGATTCTCTATAAATACCCACGAAGTTATAGAACTTCTTTCTAAATATTCGCTTATAATATTAAGAGATAATAACGGGAATTTATATTTTCAATATAGAGATGACACTGAGTTAGATAATATTGATAGGTCTCATCTCCATTATACCCTACCTAAATGTATATATCACAAATATAAATTTATAAATTGAATTCCCCATATACTTCTCCTAAGCTATTAAATACGCTGGTTTGTTAGTCATAAAGTTCTCTAACAATCTGCCGAAACTTATCTTCATAAAAGCTTTTCTATTAAATTTAAAGAAAAACTCATCTAGGTAATTTTGCATACATTCTTTTGAGACATGATGATGAATGCCTCTCAGCCAGCCTTTGATCAACATTGTTAAAGTATTCAGTTCTTTAAAGTTCACCCCACCTTCAGACTTTATTCTGTTTATTTTATATTGCTTTGAAATTGGTTCGTAAGATGACCATTTATCTGTTGTGACATCTGCCTCTGTATCGACTTTTTCTTTAAAAAAAGGAAGAAGATCAGCTTGGCTATACCCATCAATAACTTTTGCATAAGCATTTCCGAGTGTGTGTTTGCCTTTGTGCTTAACAACTTCACAACCTAAAATAATTTTCACCTTCTTGCTTGTGGAACTTCTTCCCTGTTTCCCCTTTTCCTTACCTCCAACAGCAAATTCGTCAACATAAACGTTCTTTTTTAGTTTATGCTTACCGCTACTAAACATTCCTCTTTGTATTTTTTTTCTTAGCAAACTTGCTGTGTCTGGATTTACATCATAAGTCCTTGAAATCTCTAAAGCTGACATCCCTTTTTTTCGATTACTTAATGCAAACATAATTTCAAATGCTTTCAAAATTGATAGTTTCATCTTATGAAACATGGTGTTTGCTTTAACTGACTCATCATACTTACATTTAGTACATCGCAAGTACCATTTCGTTCTCCCCTTATAACACAATGTGTTCCCGCACCTTGAACATTAATAACCATTTCCCCATTTCAAATCAAACAAATAAGAATAACAATCTTCTTTCGTTTTGAACTGACTTCTAAAATCATAAACACTTAATCCTTTGAACATAGCTTTTATTTTTAACTCAAAACTAAGACCTCACTCCATAATTTTTTTACGGTGTGCGAAATAAGTGGGGAATTCAAATTTATAAATTAGAATCATATTGGGATTAAAACCTATATATTTAGTATAAACAGCCCGCCGAAGCGAACTGCTGAGAGTTACAAATGAACCACAACGGGCCACGAATCAACCCGTTTGCGTTATTTGTTTCTCTGCTATCGCTAGGATGTCAGTTTTTGACACCAGCGATAAAGCTTAATAAACTTACTCCTTTCCGTTCCTGGAGGAGTTTCGTAAATCTTCTGTTTGAGCTTTTCCATTTCTGCAGAAATTTCTTTTCTGGGCATTGATCTAAGAATGCTTTTAATGACTGCTGAATTTACGTGATACATGATATTTAAATTTATGTTCGGCACACCTCATCTAATGAGACGTGCCGAACTGGTTAATAATTACGATTTAATTAATTGGTGCACAAGCACCTGTTTTAATTGTTTAATTGAAGCCTGTATGCGTTTATAGTTCTCTTCTTGCTGTTCAAGTTGAAGAAGTGAGCTAACAGTCTTTTGAACTGCCTTTGGCTTGCTGTAGGTTCTTTTTTGCGCTTCCTTAATAACTTTGATGAGGTCGTTTTTCCGTATGAAAGGAATCACAGATCCAACTAATGAAATTTGAAATTGCTTTCCCTGATGGAGAGAATAAACTATCCAGTACAAACTTTCTTTTTCGGTTTCCGAATTGCAGCATACCACAAAGCAATTCGGGCAAGGTTTTTTGAGTGGTTTTCCGCTGTTTAATCCTTTGTTGAGGATAAAGAAGTGGGGACCTTTATACACGCCTTCTGGGCGGTAAGTAATCATTTTGAAATTAGACATAATTTAGGTTTTAAAAATTAAGTCTTGTTCATCGTCGCTTCGCTCCGCCAGGAATTCCAAAAGAAAAAACCAAAGAAAACGACCTAAAAGGCCGAAAAAAAAGGAAAAAAGAAAGCCCATTTTTTAGGGCTAAGTAGCAGCTTTGTCAAGGTTTTTGTCAATAAAAAATTTGACTCCATGAGTGAACAAAGGAAAGGATGGCAAATTTTAGAGCTGAGGAGATTTAAGTTGAAAAAAGGTAACCAAAATTATTATTGCAAAACCCGAAGGGCTTGACCTTTATAAAGCTGTGCACAGCCCTATTTTTGCTTTTATTTTTTTATTTTTTATCCAAGGAGAAATGTTAGTTAAAAATCCTGAATCGAAGAGATAACTAAAGAGAAGGCTATAATGATTAATCGAAGGGAGGTTGTTTGTTCAAGTGTAGTTGTTTTACAGTTGTAACATAAAAACATAGGGAGCAAGGAGGAGGAACATTTTCAATGAAGGCTATTTGTAGAAAAGAGAAAACAACTACTCTTGACTTTCTACAAGTTTAGTTTAAAAAGATGAGGTTGAAGTATTTGCTGCCTTTTTCAGGCAGCTGATACCTCCCTGCAAAAATGTTGGTTAGTTCGGAGAGACGATGTTTTGCAAGTGTGCTTTTTTTGAGTAACAATAAGAAAAAAACTATATTAAAAATAACTAACTTAGTATCGTCATAAAAATTAATTATAAGGATGGGTGAACTTAGATATGTTAAAACAAATGCAACGGCCAAACAAGGAGTTAATCACGTTAAGCTTATGATTAAGATAAATAAACATAAGTTTGTGGATATACATGATGAGGATGATATAGGGCTAGATTGTTTTATACAAAAAATGGAAAATAATGAACCCGAAACATTGATTGGGGTACAAATAAAATCAGGAGATTCGTTTTATAATTTTTCAAAACAAAAATGCAGTATACCTATAAAAAACCACAAGAAGTATTGGATCAATAATAGCTTGCCAATATATGGAATCGTATTTGTACCGAGCTTATTAAAAGCTTTTTGGTGTGATCTCAGGACAGAAATAACTAAAAATGAAACTAATAAAGTAGTTACTTTTGCTGCTTCCGAATTGACAGAACTAAATCCGACAAATTTTAATAAGGAAATGGGGAAACCATTTTTGTATAAAGAGAAGTATTTAAACGTTGTTAAAAGAATAGTTAAAACTGATTCAGTGTTGAAAGGATTTATAAACTTTGTGTTGAAAGAACTAACCCCGTATATAGAAGAAATAATCAATTATAGAGATTTTGAGAGTTTTTTAAACGATATCAACTACAAAGTGATAGATGAAAAAAGGTATAAACAACATTCAGAAAGGGCGGAGATTACAGGAATGACATTTCCACAAAATAATGGGAGGTTTGCTGTACATAAGCATAGTAATGAGATATATTATACGGATGAATTTAAAAAAAGATGGAACAGTCACTTAAGAATCTAAAAGAAGCCTTTTTATGTGTGAAATAGAAGATATAACCTATGATTTTATTCAAAGTATTATTGAGACATCTAATTCAATTGTCCATAGTGAATTCTTGAACACTGGAATAAAATATATTGATTTAATGGTAGAGCTAGTAATTGACGAGAAACCTGTTAATAAAACCATTGCCATTAAGGTGGTAAGCAAAAAGGAAATATATAAAAATAACAAAATACTCTATTATTTAGAAGATGCCCAACTTGATTATTATGTAAAGAATGAAATGGCAGTTTTGTATATTTTAGAAGGATATCAGGATTTTGGTATGCTGTGGTTTTATGAGGAGGTACCTAAAGATAAAACTATAAAATTCAATGTTGATAATGAGTTTACTTTGATGAGTTTTGAGCATAATGTAGTGCCTTACATAATTAATAAAAAACAAACTCTTAAAAGATTGAAGAGTAATCTGCACGAACCAGAATGGAACGAACTCAAAACTTTTTTAATGAACAGATTTGATGTTTTGGAGCTAGTATATCCATTAATTATTAACAATAAAACCTTAGATGATCTGATTGATTTCTGTAATGTGAAAACAGAAATAGTTATAAATCAGCAAATGAACCCATCTAAATTTGATTCAAAAGGACAAGGACCCAAAGGTATTGAGCTAGGATTAAATATTTTTAGTTGGGTGTACCATACAAATGAAATTATTTTTATAACACCGGATAAATATCTTTTACTCAAAAAGCAGTATCAAAAACTACATGGCAGATAATGGGTTAAGTTTATAATTTTTGGGTAGTAAAAAAGTTATAAATGAAATCTAATGCTAGAATTAAAAGTTTACTTTAAAACCAAGTTACTGAATAATTACACAGGAAATGGAGCCTTCAGCCTCTATAAATTCAAGAACGAAGGGTTGAGTTTTTCTTTTAAGATAAAGCCAAACACGAAGGGCGCGAGCCGTCTGCGAGTGGAACGAAGGGGGGATATGGAGAGTGAGAAACAGAGCGATAGCGGAGTGGAGCACGGGAATGACCTCTGTGCCTTAGCACACGAAGGGCGTTTTATTTTTTTGGATCTCGGAGAGATAAGTTTATTCAAGTGTGGGATTGCTTCTTTGATGGAACGAAGTGGTGTTTCGGCAGGCTCAACAACCAGATCGTAATGCTAGATTAAAAGGAGCGGATAAAGCAAACCCACGCTTGACTGTCTACATGTTAGATTGAAAGGTGATGTTTAAGTGCTTGCTGACCAGCGGGAGGCTAGCACATTCTTGGGGTAAATGCCAAAAAAATGAAATGCCCTGAAGCCTGAGAGACTAGCAGGCGAGCCAAACACGACGCTGCGGTGCCACCCCATTTATAGGGAGAGGGAGAGTTGGAGGAACGAGAACTCTACCACACCTTAAAGGGGTTTGGGGTGGCAGAGTAGCAGCAACTGAAGGAGGAGACACCCACAGTGAGAAAAATAAGTGGAGTGTGGCGCGCGGAGTTTCCGAGCACGACACAATGGAACGGTAAAAACAAGCCCGTAGTGAAACGGAGCTTTGTATAGGCTTGTTTTTATATTTTTGGAGCAGGGAGGTGTTGATGACTGAAGACCATATTTCCTGTGCCATACAAACGATAGAGGGAACTAATTTATGCGAAGCTAAGAACCAAAAAATCGTTAGTTGATGGTTCGAAGGGTAGATGTTAGTATTATGGGATAAACCACAAGTTTGGAACCTTGCGGTAGCGGCGTTTTGGAATGGAGGGGTGTTTTATTAAGGAGTAAACTTTAAATTGAAAAGATTACGCCACGCCCCGTGGGAAACGGATAGCTTTTTGAACTGTTTTGCACAGGAACATACTATTACAAAGCGACCTTGGAATGCTCTTGTAATAGTGTTGTTTCCGTAGCAAAAACAGAAGGAAACTAGGAGGAGTAGACGGATAAGGCGCAAAAGTTTAATTATTCATTTTTAAGAGGTAATGACCTATATGAATTTTAGATTTTTGAATTGAAAATTAATGGTCGTGAATTTCTTTAATTAATTGGTAAATATCCGTTTTAAATGTAACTTTATGGAAATCATTTAAATATAATAATATGAATTATTACAGAGTCAATAAAAGTACGTCATCAAATCCTAATGGTGATAATGAAGTGCATAAGGATACGTGTTATCATTATGATAGACTTTCCAATTATGAATCTTTAGGACAACATTCAAATTGTAGTAGTGCTGTTTCTTTAGCAAACAGGAAGAGGTATAAAGCAGATGGCTGTAAGAATTGTATTCCAGAATGTAATAAAGGGTAGGAAGATAGATAACTTAATCGTAGGAAGTCTACGATAGCGACGGAGGTTTTTTATACAAGAGAAATCTCGCGATAGCCCTTAGTTTATATTGTTATTTATTTGTCTCAATTTCCCACAAATCTTTTCTGAGTCTTTTAACCTCTATGACTCCAGCTTTATATGGAATAGAGTTTTTAATCTCTTCTAAAAGTGAATTTTCACATGTTATTTGTTCAGCACCTTGAGTTATTTTAATCCTATAACGGAGTGTGTAATCATCATTACTTCTAATACTATTGATTTTTATTATTGGTTCCATGTTCTTTAATATTTTAAATTCTTTACATTTTTCTTAATAATATCCTTATTAAATATAACATTCAACTCCAGAAGGTGTGACGAAAGATTGGAAGTATTAAATAAAATTATAAATTTAAATCAGGAAAATCCAGTATCAAGTTTAAGTAAATCTTGCCAGCAATTTGACGAGAATTATCATCATCATTTTCACGAATAGCACGCTCACAAGCAACTATAATTTTTTTCTTTTGAATGGTTGTTAATTCAATACCTTTTTCCTTTACTACTATCTCAAAAAGTTTTTCTACATCTAGCATAATTATTGGCTTTCATTACAATTATTACTCCCTACATCCTTTTATCAATTCTTTTGCCTTATCCAACGTATAGGCCCCATCAACTGGCTTTTGGTCGAATACCATGAAGTAGGCGAAGTTGTGGTCTGTTTGGCGTTCCTAGTTCTAGTTGTAAATCTGTGAATTTCATTTATAGCTCTTGTTTTTTAAGCAACCAAATGCCTTCTTTTCGTCCCCCCTCGCGCTCTATAAAATTATCTTCTCTTAATTTTTCAATGTAGGTTTGCACAGTTCGTTCTGTAACCCCTAAAATTGAGCCTATTTCTTCTGCTGTAATTTCAGGGTAAATTATTATGAGTTCTAAGGTTAGTATTTGATTCGGTAGTTTCTTTCCCGAAGCTTTCCCGAAGCTTTCCCGAAATTTTTCATAAAATAAGTCATTTTAAATATTTTTTCGGTCTACTTTTAGTAACAATTGATTTTGGTTTGTAATGTTGTTTAAATCCTTGTTGCTAATGAAGTGACAATGGTCTTTCAGTCTTTTTGTAAAATAGCTAATTGACCATTATTTACTCATTAATTTCTTCAATTCTTTTCCTTTATCTGTTAGTCTGTATTTTTGTAAGCTGCTGTTTGGTTTTTCAGGAATAGTCATTTCGATTAAATCTAAATTGATTGCTGGTTTTTGATAGTTTTCTCTATAGTTGCGCTTGTCAGATAAATTTAATTTCGTTTGAATTTCCTCTCTCCCCATTTCATCCGATATTGCCCATATTAATTTTTTAACTTGGGGGGTAACTTGGGGGGTGACTTGGGGGGCAGACTCATCGCTTTCCTTTACTGGCATGGTTTTAACTTGGGGGGTGATATCTTCTTTCGGGAAAGTCATTCTTAAAAAGTTTTCAGAAAACTTAAAACATTCTCTTCCATAGTACTCTAAAATTCGAGGTACTCCAGAACCTAATTGTTCAACTAATTCTAGGTCTTTATAAATACGCATTAGTTCTTTATTTCTTGGAACTGAGAAGCCTTCAAAGAACTCGTCTTTACTTAAGCCATTAGGTAAACCACCTGTAGAAGTGATTTCTATTCTGTCATCAAAAATCTCAAATTTTGGGGGTACTTCCGTTGTGTAATCATTGTGTACAAATGCATTTAATATCGCTTCTCGCAATGCAATGGAAGACCATGGACGTTTGTCTATACGTTCCGCTGAAGTGATGCTGGTATCGCTTTTGTTTTCAATTTCTATTTTGTCTAGAACTTGTTTTGTCGCTTTGATTAAAGATTCATACCCGAAATCTGGATTTTCAGTTAAATCTACTCTTGTTAAACCATTGTATTTTGCCAACTTAATTGAAGTACCATTTTCATCTGCCATTAAATAGGCAACGTAATTGTATTCGCCTTTTTCAGTTAATAATTCAAGGTTCTTCGCGAAATTCTTATTCAGCGTAATGCCTTTTCCTTCATAATAGATTTTCAGTTGCTCGAAAGTGAGGTCTTGACGGCTCGATCTAATTTTACCGATTGATGTTTTAGTTCTTTTGGCAAACAATTCATCAATCATTTTTTGAGGCATGGGATCGGCTGCAGTTCCATTGCGAATGTATGCGCCCTTTTCAGACATGCCGTATTTGCGTTTGTAATAGGGCTTTTCTGAACCACTTGCTACCGTAATCTTAATAATGTCTTTGCCATCCTTTTCCTCCGAACTTATATCAAACAATCCCATACAGGAAGGAATGATATTGGTTTTTAGGCGGTCCTTGATTTTGAGCATATCGCCATCAATATCCTTAACGCCCACAACTGTTCCCATTTTATCAATCCCAATATAAATAAAACCACCTTCATTGTAGTTGAGGAAAGCAATTACTTCTTTCTCCAGGTCTATCTCTTTGGTGAGCTTCTCTTTGAATTCTATTCGGTTTGTTTCGGGCATGGTGTTTTTGTTGTTGCTAATATCGTGAATATATTTTAATTATTACTGGATCTCATTTTTGAGGTAATTAAATAGAGTATCTTGAATTTACCATTTATGAAAAGGCCAATAGACGAGAGTAACGATATAGATTGAGCTACAAAGGACAATCACTATTGAAAAGCTTAGATACTTGACGGTAACAAGAGGTTAGTAAGCAGAAAAAAAATGTTAGTTCCTTTCCCGAATGTATCCCGAAGCTTACCCGAAACAACAGTTTTCATTGTACTCGACTTGGGGATTTTAGAATGGAGGTTCTACGCATTGTCTAAGGTGAAAATTTTATGTAATTCGGCAGGATTATTATAAAAATGATCTAATCTATAACTTAAAATTTGATACATCGATTCCTTCTTCAAGACAAAACTGTTCCAAAGTAGTTCCTCTTGAGGCTAATCGATTATTAATCTTCTTTTTCAATTTTTCTGATAAGTTTGAGACGGTTTGAATACAGTTCGGCATGTTCTTCGAGCTCAGGAATTCTCTTTGATGAATAAGGATTGGCGAGTGCTTCTCTAATATCGCCATTATCAAACTTTTCAAGACGCTCTTTTCGAATTCGTTCATTTTCTTCTCTTCTTTTTGTAATTGTTCTTGAAGATTCTGACTCGATTCTTTTTTCCATAAGTCGAAATCTTTCGATAACTGCTGCTTCTTCTGTTCGAAATCCAGCGATTTTTGACTCAATGTCTTTTCTAAGTCTTTCAAAGGTTTCTGGTATGGATTCTGTTTTTTCTCGTAATTCTTTAATGTCTTGCTCTTTTCTTTCTGAATCTCTTCTGAACTCTTCTTCAAGTCGTTCTTCTTCTTGTTCATAAGACTCTCGAAGTTGCTCTGATTCTCTTCCAAGCTTCTGTTGTAATTCTCCAATTTTATTTGATAATCCTTCTGTTTTTTGTCTAATTTCTTTTTCAGTTTTTTGTTCTCGTTCAATTGCTTCATCAATATTGGATTGGGCTTCGATAGCTGAGACAACTTCTCTTGTTTCTTCTTCAATAACTCTGATTTCTCTTTCAACTCTTGATCTCTTTGAACGGTATCTTTGCTCAAGTCTACTAACTTTGCTTTGAAATTCCTTTTCCGAGACTTCAACTCTCTCTCTTTGCTCTTGATATCTCTCAATTCCTGATCTGCTATGTTTTTCTCGTAGTTCTTCCAGTTCTGATTCAGCTCTTTCTGAAGCAAGCGTAATTCTTCGTATTTCTGATTCAATGTTTTGTTCAATTGTTCTGTACGATTCTGATTCCAAGATTTTTTCAATTGATCGTATAAGTTCTCCAAGTTGTGCGCTTCTGCATTTGTAACCTTCTTCAAAAAATGATCTTTGGAGCTCATCAACATCATATATTCTTCTTGAATCTTCCGCGGAAATTTGTGTATAGACTGTTTTTTGTTCTTCATAATTGAAAAGCCATTTAGTATTTTTTGATATAAGTAAGTTTCGTTTAATTTCTTCAGGTGAAGATTTAGGTACATATACCTGAATCGCATCAATACCTAATCTTTTTAATTTCATTAATTTTTTTTGATCAGGTTTGTGAGTAGCAACAAATTCAACCAAGAGAATAGGTTCGTTTTTTTCGTTTAATAAGATAGCGTCAGGGATAAAATAAAGATATTTTTCATCTACTTTATCTTTACTTACCAATTGTACTTTTCCATTTTCATCTTCAAATATTGCCTTTTCTAAGATAACAGAATGAGCCTTGACAAAATCAGCTTCTCGTATTTGGTAAATTGGGTCATCATCTGAATCAGGGTACTTATAAAGTGGTGGGACTTTAATTTTATTTAATTCTTTTAAATAAGACTTGGATAAAAAGTGTCTATGTGTTTCGTGAGAGTAGGTGCAATTGTTTTTTGAACCTTTAGTTACGTGATGTCTAAAGTATTTTGAAATTTTCTTTTTTGGTAAAACTGCCTCCATTTTCTTCTTACAACCTAAACAAAAATATCCAGGACCTAGACCGTTTTTGTCTTGTAAAACATCACCGATAAATATGATTTTATTGCTTATGTCATAAGCATATAATGATTCGTTGGTGTATTCTTCGTTATGGTCAAATTTCATTGTATTATTTATTCTTTAAATCTCAACTTAATTAATATCGAACAATTCAAAAAGTAAGCCATTCTTTAAACAAAGATCTAAAAATCATCAAAATGATACAAATCAATGTTTTTATAGCATATTACTTACATAACGATTTTTTGACTTGTAATATTCCATTTAGAACGTTCCTTTAATAACTGTCTTAACCCAATCTCTCTTATAAAAGGATTAATGATTTTATATAAATCGTGTTTAAGCAACGCTATATCCAATCGTTTAAACTCTTTGTACGACCTTTTATGAAGACCATTCTTGCATGTTTTAAGAGTGAACCCACTTCCACAATAACACTCATTTCTGTTATTGAGCAATCCTCCTGAAACTCTTACTTTCAAAATAGCAGGAATGAGGCTCATCTTTTCAATACTCAGTATATCACGATATCCTTCAATTACACCAGGTGCTCCATGTGAATACTCACCTTCTTTATATTTTTTATTTAATTCATAAAATGAATTGTTCTGAAAGTATGGGACAACGATCAATGAAATGAAATCATGTAGCGTTTTTATTTTGGTCTTGAGTAGAATACACTCTTTTGCTGCTGTAGTTAGGCAGCAATTACCAGTACTTGGATAAATATGACGATCAATTTTTAAGGGTATCCTTTCACCAACTTCATAAACCAAAGGAAAACGAATAGGGAATCTACCAATTACTATTTGTATATCGTAACTGTCGTCTGGAGCTATAGAAAGCTCTCCTGTAAACTCTAAATTGTCTTTATCCCAATTTAAATGAGGAAAGCTTTCTAGCACTTCATTTATTTGCTGATTAATATCCATAAGGACGTGGAATTATGGGTGCAGTAGAAATTGCTCTTCCTAAATTTTCTGACTTTACATCTTGATCTTTATCCTCCCCTAAAGGAAATCTATCACCAAACTGATTTTTTATAAGGACTTCACTTGCTTTTTTAAAATTCGTTTCAGCTTCTGCCTTATCTAAATCTCTTAGTAAGTTGCCTAAACTCTTTAGGAAGTCGTTTTTTCTGGTTTCTGAATAATCAGCGAAGACATCTTCATCTTTCGGGGTGGTTGGACGAATACATTTAAAGCCATTCACTTTATTTAGTTCCTTGTCTATTTTGCGGACTGTTTCACGAAATGAAAAATCATCATTATCATCTTCAGTGTAATTATTAACAGCAAGAATAGTTAGTTCAAAACCGCTAGGAAGCTTAAGAGAACTGTTTTTTAATTCTCTATAATCCTTCCATGCTTTTAAGTATCTAACAATTCTAACTAACTGTGGACTTTTCAACTCATTAAACCATTCAAAGAAAGCTTTTGCATCACTTACTGTCCAGTCCTTGGTGCGATGAGCTAATTCTATTATATCGTCTTTTTTGTAATAAATAGGTAAGTCAATGTGGTGGCCATCAGCAAAAACTACACGAATACAAGTTTGTTTTCGAATTGTATCTTGCTTTGTGTGATTATCAACTGAGTCAAAAACCCAATTATGCCATGTTTGAATTGGTTTACGATTGTCTTCATCTTCTTTTTCTATAAAATAGATTCCATCATCCAAATCATATTTGAATAACCTTCTGTCTAACTCTTCATCATAGACTGGGATTGGATTGATCGCTGTATCCATTTCAATAGATCCTTGACTTGCGAATTTAGGTTGTAACTCATTAGATTTATTTTCAGAAAACCATTTTTTAATTTTTTTTCTAAGGTCTTTTCGACTTGTTAAAAGTCCTTCTTTCTTTTTAGGATCTAATTTTATTTCTTTATTAAATCCAATAAATTCTTTATGTAATACTGACATTTTTATTTATATTAAAATTCGTGATTAAGGTCGTTGCTGACCCAGTTAAGTTTTGAATACTCTCCTTTTGTCTGAAAAGGTTCCCTTCCAGTGTAATATCCGCCTGCCAATGTTTTTTCAGTTCCATTTCTGATAAACTCAATTATGTCTGTACCCTCATGTTTTGAGAAGTTCTGTTCAGTACTTCCTTCATTCAAATAGTCATAGGTCAACTTAAAATGTTGCTCATCTTTGGTCTTCTCTATTGACAATGCTTTACTTACAGACTTTGATGATTTTACGCCACCTTCTTTCATTGTAGAAGATGTAATGGTAATTACATGACCATTTTGTTTAATCGTTTTAACATGAGGTAATTTTCCTGTTTTCAGATTTCCTTGATCATCTTTATATTGAAAATGTAAAAACCCTTCATACCTACCAGAAAAATCATCTATCCAGAAAATGTATTTGAAAGGCTTGTACTTCCATAAATAGGTAGAAATAAACATCAAGATTGCAGTTAATACCGCAATACTAGAAATGGACAATAGCCAATACTCTTTGATTAATAATAATGGGGATAATATCAATACAATAAGAGTTAGTAAAGTTTTTGAATTATAATATTTAAAGTAATCGTGCTTCATAAGCGTTTTTGTTTTTATAAAAATTAAAATTTAGGAAGGAAGTCTTTCTCCCTTCCCAATTATCATTATGCAGATTTTAGTAATACTGCAATTCCAATAAGCACCAACATTAATGTTGCGCCCATTGTAATCATTTTAGCATTTTCACCTGCTGCATGTACACAGCTGTTTTTGTGACAAACACTAACTTGATTTGATTTTTGTAAGTTTTTCATCATAAGTATGATTTAAAATTATTATTTACTTCTCCTTTCCAGAGCAGAGGAGATTCGCTCTTTTTAAGAACATTAATTATCCTTTTGAATCTTTACGATTACTTCGGATATGCTCTTTAACTTTAATAGTTTTTCCACCTACTTTTTTAGTGTGAGCAGGAACTCTATTGAACTTCTTACCGGATGCGTCTTTCGCCATCTTAATTAAGTTTTTGTTTACATTATTCTCTCACTTCTCGACCGAAAGAACTGGACGTCTATTCAATTATATATAATTTTTATCAGTTTACAAAATATTAAAAACAAATAACGTTGTAAACTTTACAAAGGTTGCCTATTTTCTATAAATCCTTTATAAAATGATTATAAACACAGATATTCAACCAATATAAACATGTTAAAATCTATACGAAATAAACTTTGTAAACTAAAAAACACCTATATTTGTTTTAATTAAAACCAAAAACAATGAATACTATTTTCGCGGAAAGATTTAAATCAGCTCGATTGTTAAGTGGACTATCTTTACAGGACGTTGTTGACAAACTCAATAATAAAATCACTAGGCAAGCTATTTATCGCTATGAAAAAGGTGAAGTAATTCCTGATAGTGAAATGATTGCTGAATTCAGTAAAATATTTAATGTACGACCAGATTTCTTTTTTAATCCTATGACCGTAGAGATTGGAAAAGTGGAATATCGTAAACTAAAAATACCTGCAAAAGAAGAAACCAGAATTCAAGAGCAAACCAAGGACTATCTTTCTCGCTATCTTGAAATAGAAGAAATTTTAGGGATAAAAAATAATTTTGTAAACCCATTGGAAGATTATCCAGCAGTTTCTGGTTATGCCAATGTAAATCATGCGGCTAATTCTCTGCGTAAAGAATGGAAACTTGGTAATAATGCCATGCCCAACATCGCTGAACTACTAGAGGATAAACACATTAAAGTTTTAAAAATTAAAGCTGATGGCAATTTTGATGGTTTACAAACTTATGCCAATGGAAATATTCCTGTAATTGCCTACAATGAAACCCAAATGGATAATAAAAAAGACCGATTGAGGTTTACCTTATTGCATGAATTGGGACATTTACTGTTAGACTTTAATGAGAGCCTAACCCATAAACAAATTGAAACTTTGTGTCATCAGTTTGCGGGAGCAATGTTATTGCCCGAGGCTGCAATTAAACAAGAATTGGGTGAACACAGAAAGCAATTATCTATGAATGAATTGGGCAATATCAAGAAGCAATACGGAATATCCATGCAAGCTATTGTGATGCGGGCTAATGTTTGCAAAATTGTAAATAATAATTATACACGACAATTCTTTAAAATGATGGATGATAATAATTGGAGGGTTGATGAGCCTTTTGAATATCATGGACACGAAGAATCGGGGCGTTTTGACCAATTAATATACAGAGCCGTTGTGGAAGAATTGATTTCCATGAGCAAAGCGGCAGCACTTAAAAACATGACGCTTGCAGCATTTAAAGCAAACACTAAAATGATATAAGAATCTATGAAGATAGCCATTACCGATGCGTGTATCTTTATTGATTTGCACGACCTAAATTTAACCGTATCTTTCTTTTCTATTGATTTAGAATTATACACTTCATTAGATGTACTCAACGAGTTATATCCAGAACAGAGAAACGTGCTCGATGCTTTTGTGAGTGTTGGGAAGCTAACAATCCACACCATAGCTTCTGCTGAAAGAATTGAAATAATGAATACGAATTACCCTCGTGCCTTATCCGAAGTTGACAAAACCGTATTATTCCTTGCCAAAAAACATGAAGCAATCGTTTTGAGCAGCGACAAAGTTATTCGCAATCACGCCAAGAAAGTAGCTATAGAATACCATGGAATGCTATGGATTTTTGACCAATTGATAGAACAAGGTATTTTAAGTAAAAAAGAAGCTTCTGAAAAGTTAAAGGAGCTGATTCAGCAAAATGTGATGTATCAGAATAATTCTAAGTTGATGAAGGAATTTGAGGGAAGGTTGATGGATTGGGAGGATAACTAATAAAAGTAAAGACAAAATGCATTATAACGAAAGGACAATTATTGAGGGGTTGGTTTACCATTTTAACAACTATTATAGACTTCATCAAAGTTTAAATCCTATAGTAAAAGATAAATACACTGATCAAGCTAGAAGTCAAAATTGGATCACGATTAACTCTATGAGACATGAGCTTACTGCTTATTTAAATAGAATGGGACAGTTTTATTTTTATGCCAAAAGCGATAGTGTTACAGATTTAGGAATCTCTTATGAAATTGAAATGCCAGAAATACTAAGGTTTATCCCACTAAGACATAAATTAACAGCACATAGAGCCTTTGATAATCCAAGAAAAAATGAAGAAATAAATCAAATTAAAATCACTGACAGTCATTTTCATGGAGGAGCATATATGTTAATAAATGGAAGGTTTATTGTTCAATTAAAACATAAAAATGATGTAATTTCATTTGATCTCATAAAAGAACATTCTAAAATAATATCTGAAGCGAAAAAACTTTTAGATTTAATTGAAGATAAAAAACAAATTTAACTTATTCTTCACGTTTTACAGACTAATACGTTTCATCTCTTATATGTTTGATGTTCTTTTTAAAGTTCTTTCCTTTAGGGGAATTAAAAACTGAATGATTCAAATCAAACAACACCTTTTCATTTCCTCAAAAGCACTACTAATGATATAACTCAACAAAATCCTTAACTTGGTTTACAACCTCATCGACCATCTCATTAAAATAATCAGCATCATCTAACAATTTCTCAAGCGTTTTTATACTGGACAAATTCAAATGATTATCGCATGGTGTTTTTATATCTCTAATTAAAGGCCAAGAAGAATTCAATCTATAATCGCCATCACTTAGAATTTCATACTCCTTTTCCTTTTCTCTATCAAATACACCTATAAAAATACGTCCATGATTATGTCCTTTTCCCGAGAATGACTCTAAACCAAATTGTAGATCCTTAACATGAAGCTTTTCAGAGTTCAACCAAATCTGTGAGTAAACATGAGAAGTATCGTTCCCTGGACGTGCAGTCACATCTAACTTCCTATTATTTATTTCTTCACAAACTGCAATTCTAAGTTTTTCTCTAATGTTAGAAACAGCTTTTCGGAAGTGTGAGTGAATATATTTTGCTTCTTTTAGATTGTTTTCAATTAGCTTATTTAGCTTAACTTCTAGGTTATTATCCATTGTATGAGTTAGATTTTTTATTAAAATTCTGTATTGTTTTATTGCATTTTCAACTATTGAACCAGGCTTTACTATTAACAAACAATTCTCCAACCAATTTAAGACATGAGTTTTATAAGTAATGATATCATAATCTTTGTCTGATAATTTATAAAGACTTTTCTTTGTTGGTTTTTCACCATAAAGATTTAGATAATATAATCTACTGTCTGCTCCTTTATACAAACTATACCTATACATCTGGTTTTTCTGATCGCCAGCCTTAATTTTATTTTCTATAGCTATTGCTTTTCCTGAAGGAAAGTTGATTAAAATATCAATGGAGCCTCCACTTAAATAATCTTCTGGAATTTTCCCCAAATTATGTTCAGCTTTAACTTTTACCAAAATTAGGTTTTCATCCTCATATTCATAACCGATTTCTTTAAGAAACAATTCTAAAAATCTTTGGCCGTGATAATGATTCCCATTAGGATCTAACAACGCCACAATCATTCCTGAATGTGTTTTGGTTTCATCCTCTTCCATTTTCAATACAGAAAAGATATTAAAATCTTCGCCTTTTTCTCTTATATTTTTTCGGTGTTCTTTTACAATCGACCCTGTATCATTAAGTAATGTGGCTAGCTTCGTTTGATTTATGTCCGTCATACCATTTCTATATTAATTCCCTACTTAAAAAATCTATTTTTTCAACCTCCCAGCTGCGGTTTCGAAAACTTTACCTCCAAAAATCCCTTCTTTGTAAAACTCGCTTATAACTTGGATAATGTTTTTAGCTTCTTCTTCGTCCTTAGCATTTATCTTCCCATCAACATCGTAAGAGAATTTAATTTTCAATTTCTTTCCTGCTCGATTGAACTCCAATTTGAAGTTCTTACAGGTTTTTAAAAAATCGATATTCCCAATATCTTTAGCCTTGATAAGTTTATTTCTAAATGATGGCTTACTTAATATAACAGACGAAATGTGCTCTATTCCATTTACGAAATTTATATCATTAACCTCTTCAACCAACTCCTTACTCAATTCTATGAATTCCTCAGTTAGGCTTGTTATATCTTCAAAGCCTTTTTTGTTGAATATATAAATATTTTGATCAAAATAAATCATATCAATACTAGGTTCGATATTGATAGAGAAACCGTTCATTGGTTTTAGAGTGCTAGTTGTGGTATCAAAAACTGAATTAATTGAGTTTTTCATAGCACCTTTGAGATTTTTTGATAAAGATTGATCTACTGCCATATTTCTAGGCGCCAGTTTCTTAATACAGTACAACCAATCCTGTTTTTCAGAACTGTAAAAGCCATAGCAGATAGCCCATGCCTTTTCTAATTCAGCTAATTTTTCAAAGGACTTTAGAGCTTTAATCTCTCCTCCTAATCTTGAATTCAAAAATTCTTTAAAACCTGTTATCTTTCCGAGATCCTTGTAAGTCTGAATCTTATCTTCTGTATCATCTATTACCTGATATTCTTTTATTTCAATGTCATCGCGCACCTTTTTATTGATCACTTTTTTGAGCATGTCCTGGATACTTGGAGCTAATTCCTCACTTAAATCTACTTGTAAAGGTACATATTCAAATTTTTCAGATGGTTTTGCTTTTGTTTTAACACCTGCTTTTTTCTTTCTTTCAATAATATACATGTGAATTGTTTCACTTTCTGTATATTCATTTAGTTCTTCTAACAAATCTGTCGCTTCCATTTTATATCTTTAGTTTTCTAGTTTTTATAGGCATAATATAACCGATGGCTTAATTTTAAAAGTTTTAACTCCTCCTCTTCCTCAATCCATTTTTGACTTGATATGATTAAGGCGTTTCTCTTTACTTTGTTATTAGAGCAATGTATATAATCTAGTTCAAACAAACCATATTTCATGTTTAGTATTGGATTAATCAATATTAAACTAGAAGTTGAATATAACTTGTAGTAAATAAAAAATAGAATCGAAAAAACAATGTAATTATATGTATCAATGTTTCCCTGAATCATTAAAGGAATAACGTATGTTGCCAAATAAGATAATGATTCTTCATTTTTGGGTCTAATAGATGTGACTTTTACAGGAAAAGCATTCCTTTTTTTCTTAGAAATATTCTTAAAAGTTAATTTCGTTCCAACTATAGCATAAACAGTCAAGAAAGTAAGTAAAGCTAAAAAGCCAAATTCAGATATAAATAATTTTATTGAGTCTAAGCTGATTTCAACAAATTTGAAACGATTAAATTTTTCAAATAAAATCTTAATTGCAAGCAATAAAAACAAAGGCAAATAGGATAGACAGAACATTGCAAACAAAGAACCCCTTTTCAATATATGTGGTGAATCTCCCATTTTAAAATTAACTTAAGATATGTTTATAACAATCACTCATACCATTTCCTTTTTAATCTCCCCTTCAAAAGCCTCCTTCAAAACCGCCTGCATCAACATCTGTGCATTGGCTTCACTTTCTGCTACTTCTTTTTCTAATTCCTCGCAATGCTCCATTAAAACCTCTACCTTTTTTACGATTTCTTGTTGTTCTTCCAGTGGCGGTAATGCAATTAGTATATTATCCATTTTATTCTTTGGTAATCCTTCTCTTCCAGCTCCAGTTTGTGCTTCATAAATCATATTTTGAAAATAGGGAGAGCAAACAACCTTGTGAATAAAGTATCCATTGCTTTTTATTAAGGTTCTAATAATAGCAACATGCTGATTTATATTTCCTGTTTTGAAATCTTTTGGTACAATACAACATCTACCTATAGAACCTCCTGTAATATTGAGTAATAAATCTTCAGCTTGAACTTTTGTTCCTTTCATTTTTTTATGTGTGGCCATTGGGATATATGCAACACCACTTAATCTTAAACCGCCATCATAAACATTTTGGGATCTAATGAACGGTATTCCAGCTTCTATGTAGGCTGATTTCCCACCTCTTGGCGTACTTCCTGAACCAGTTTTAGTACATATATCACCTAACTTTGTCCAAACCCACCCCTCTGGCAAATCAAAAGGAATTTCCTCATCTGATATAGGCGGCAAAGCTTTTTCTTTTCTAATTTTCTTCTCTTTGACGAGTTGGGCTTTCTCAGCTTTTATCCGTTTGAGTAACTCACTTGCCTCTTCCAATGGTGACTCTTGAGCCTGTCGAGCAGTTCGCCATTCTTCTGTGAGTTTTCCTTGAATTGCTTCTTGTAAAATGGATTGCTTGAGTTGGAATAGGTATTCTTTTTGTGAAGAAATTTCTAAAGACAATTTTTTAGATATTTTCGAACTACTTTTATACCTCTTAACCATTTGTTTTTGCTCTTTAATTTCGGGAACAAAAATCTTATGATTTAAAAACACTTTTTCATCTAGATATTTCCTATGTGTTGAACCTGTACTTGATTCAATGCAAATTTGAATAAAATTATATGAGTGCGTAAAGTAAAAAAACCATTCTGTGTCTATCAAGTCAGTATCCACTGAATAAGTCCAAAAATTTCCGGTAATAATTGCTCCATCTAATTCATCAGGGATAATACCAAAAGCACCATTTCTAGCATCGATCTTAGATAAAATAAAATCTTTAGCCTTAATCACAAATTGTTTTTTTGTTCCTATTAATGCTCCAATAACTTCATCTCTTAACTTTACTCCTTTATGATTTCCTGATACAGTTACTCTCTTATAAGTAGTATCATCCTCGATGATAATTTGATCCTTAATTCGTATTAAAAAATCTTTGATTCTAAATTCTTTACCCATAATTATCTTAAATATTTTGTCAAGTCTTTTACTAATTCCCGACTCGTATTTATTGAATTATTTAATTTCTCAAGAGCTTCGGATGTCGTCATCATCTTCTCTTCCTCCTCCACAACCGGATTCTTTATATCCAAATCCCAATTTTTCAAATCCTTCACATTCACTTTCCAAGCCACATCAGATTCTTTTCTGTTATTCCACCAATCAACAATTGGCTGAAACTCTTTAAATTGAACAGGTTTTGTTTTAGAGTAAGACTTTTGACCTGCTGGCAATTGATGTTCGTAGTACCAAATATCTTTTGTTTTTTCACCTTTTTCAAAGAACAAAAGATTGGTGCTTACCGTTGCGGGGAAAAATGTAGATTGCGGCAAACGAATAATGGTGTGTAAATTGGCATCGGTAAGTAGTTTCTCTCTGATACGTGCTTTTACACCATCACCTGTAATGGAACCATCAGGTAAAACAATGGCACAGCGTCCATCGTGTTTTAAAAGTTGCAACATTAAAATGACGAATAAATCCGCAGATTCCTTGCATCTGTAACTAGACGGAAAGTTGGTTTCTACACCGTCGGCAATGCTGGCACCAAAAGGAGGATTGGCCAAAATGACATCTACTTTGTCTTTTGCTTTTATGGCGTTGTATTCTACTTTCAAACTGTCTTTATACAGGTATTCGGGAATGTCAATATCGTGAAGAATTAAATTGGTTAATCCGAGAACATAAGCCACGGGTTTTAATTCCCATCCAGAAATACTTTTTTGAAGAATGTGTTCATCTTTTACGGTATTCACATAGTTCTCTCTTACGTGTTCAATGGCTTCTGTGAGGAAACCACCCGTTCCAGCTGCAGGATCGAGTACTTTATCTCCTAATTGAGGATCCGTCATTTGGGTCATCAACTGCGTAACTGCTCTAGGGGTATAATATTCTCCTTTATTTCCAGCATCACGTAATTCAACTAAAATGCTTTCATAAATATCACCAAATACTTGTTTATCTTTTGAGTTATTAAAGTCAATTTCATTCAGTTTATTGATCACTTTACGCATCTCATATCCCGACTTCATAAAGTTGTTAGAACCTTCAAAAACTTCCTTTACAATCGCTGCTCTTTTTGGATTGGTATTGCTGCTTAGATTTCTCAACGTTGCAAACAAACCTCTGTTTCCTTCGGCATTGCTGTCAATAAATTCCAACAATTCATCACCCGTAATTCCTTCGGCATCTGCTGCCCAGGTTCGCCATTGAAATTTTTCAGGGATTACTGAAACATAATCGTCTTTAATAATTTCAAATTCTTGGTCTTTATCATCTATAATTTTCAAGAACAACATCCAACCGAGTTGCTCTAATCGTTGCGCGTCTCCAGAGATTCCTCTGTCTTGTCGCATTATATTTCTTATGCTGCTAACTACAGCGGATACGTTTGTCATTTTGTATTATTAATGTTAATAGTCGATTTTCATTCGGTAAGTAATTGATGATCAGTCAAGATTCTTTAGTTAGTGAATTTTGTTGTTTAATACTTTCAAAACTTACAAAAATCACCTCATTACCCCTCTTTGTTAGTAGGTTGATTTTATTACAAGAAGCTTCACTAAAATCATTAATAATATTATAAATGTTATTAATTAATTTATTATAATCAGAATTTATACTTACAAATACTGCATTCTGATAGTTTAATGATTCTCCTACAGCCATTTCTAATTTACACAAATCTTTTTTTAGCTTTTTCTTATCTATACTAGGATCAGTTTTTATTTCAACAAAAATAATTTGTTTATGCATTTCAGTTTCCATTTGTCCCTGATGCAAAACTAAGTCAGGATATACTGTATTTGACACGAATTTATGCTTTATTCCATTTTTACCTATCTCGGCGTTTAATGTTAACTCATCTTTCCCATTTTCTAAAACACTATTAGTTCTGATAATTTTCCACTGGTGATATAATTCATATGCGAAATTCCTTTCAATATGCTGAAAATATTTTTTTCTTTTTTCTGGCTCAAGCTCTCTCCAGTTTCCTGAAAAAGCTTGTGTTGAATAATATTTCTCATCAACATCTTTAAAAGCACAGCATAATTCATTTAAATAAATATTCATAATTAAGCTAATTTATATAATTCGTTTTCTAACTCTTTTAAAGCTTCAAGATACTTTACTTTCCCACCAAAAGATTTAATTAACTCGACTGGTGTTCCTAATTCATTTAATGGGTCTAATCTTAAAACTTCCGTACTTTCTATGGTTACTATTCCGTCTTTAGCATATTTTTCAAGTAGTTTTTTGATTACTTCTTGAGCTTGCTTTCCATATTTAGTAAAGTAGTTTCGTTTTACTACATTATCTGCCCTTTCTTTTCGCGTTAAAGGCTTTGCATCAAACGCTACGTGACATATCAAATCAAAAGGATCAAATTCTTTTCCTACTTTTTTCTTTAATTCTTCAAAGAATATTCCTTGCTCTTCCAATTCTTTAACGATAACACTTTTCTTTTCTTCACTGTTCCATCGGCTCAAAAAATCATCTAAAGTTCGGTATTGCTCGTTCACACTTTTCTTGGTATAGTCAATAAAAGATTCGATGATCAATTTTCCAGATTCATCTAAATATTGAACACTCTCACCCATTATAGTGACTTCTACACCATCTACATAGGTTTTTTCTCGTGGATCTTCTACTACACCTCCACCGCCTTCTACTTCTGGATACCCTTCAGGCTCATCAAAATCGATTTCGTTATTGTCATCTAAATCATCAACTATCGGCTCATCAGGTTCAATGTCATCAGCGCCTGAAAGATCTTCCTCTTGATTTGCCTCTTTAATCATTTCAGGAACTCCATCGAAATTAGGATCTGCGAAATGGTCCGTCGCATTTCTAAAATCCATGATGGTAAAATACGTTTTATCGTATTCTTCGTTTAATCGTGTTCCTCTCCCTATAATTTGTTTAAACTCTGTTGGCGAACCAATGTTACTGTCTAAAACAATGAGTTTACAGGTTTGCGCATCAACACCCGTAGTCATCAATTTAGAAGTTGTAGCTATAACAGGATATTTTTCACTAGGCGAAATGAAATTGTCTAATTCTCTTTTCCCCTCGGCGTTATCTCCAGTGATTTGCATGATGTACTTATTGTTTTCACTAAACAAATCAGGATTTTCATTAATCAAGGCTGTTCTCATTCCTTCAGCGTGTTCAATATCAATACAGAAAACAATTGTCTTTGCAAATCGATTGTATCCTTTAAGGAATTCAGTGATTTTTTTTGCTACGATTTTCCGTCGTTCTTCAACTACAATATTGCGGTCAAAATCAGTTCGGTTGTAAATTCTATCTTCAACAGGTTCTCCATTCTTGTCGAGATAACCACTTGGAGGTCGCCAACCTTCTGCATCAACATCTAAGGTGACTTTCACTACTTTGTATGGTGCCAAGAAACCATCATCAATTCCTTGTTTTAAGGAATAGGTATAAATTGGTTCCCCAAAATAATCTTGATTGGAAATTTCTTCTGTTTCTTTAGGCGTGGCGGTTAATCCGATATGAGTAGCAGAATCAAAGTATTTCAATATTTCTCGCCATTTACTATCTTCCTTGGCACTACCTCTGTGACACTCATCAATGATAATTAAATCAAAAAAGTCTTTGGTAAAATCTTTAAAAGCATCTGGTACTCCAGGTTCTGCATTACTTAACCCTTGATATAACCCTAAGAAAACATCAAAAGCTTTATCGGCAGAATCTATTCCTCTTTTATTGTTGGAAACCAAGGTGTCTTTACCATCCACATTAACGACCTTCTTTTTAATGACAGTCATTGCATCTTTAAAATGCCTAAAGTCACCCCTTAAAGTTTGGTCAACCAAAGCGGTTCTGTCAGCTAAGAAAAGAATCTTTCTTTTCGCTTTTGACTTAAACAAACGGTGGGCAATTTGAAAAGCTGTGTAGGTTTTACCTGTTCCCGTAGCCATCACCAAAATCATACGTTGCTGACCTTTGGCCACAGCTTCAACAGTTCTATTTACGGCTATTTGTTGGTAGTACCTTGGCGTTCTTCCAGAGTTGTCAGAAAAATAATCCTCAGAAACAATTCTTTCTTGCTCTTCCGTTTTTATTCCTTTAAACTTTTTGTATTTCTCCCAAAGTTCAGCTGGTGATGGAAATTCATCCAATGATATTTCTTTTTCAATTTCACCGTCCGTTACTGTTTTATCGTGAAAATAGAATCCGTCTCCATTACTACTAAATACAAAAGGAATATCAAGTGTTTCTGCATAACCCAAAGCTTGTTGAATTCCACTTCGAATGCTGTGTGAGTTGCTTTTAGCTTCAATAATTGCAATAGGAACGTTGGGTTTATAAAACAGAATATAATCAGCAAACTTTCGTTTACCTCTTCGGGTCATTTTTCCTTTTACATAGATTCTTCCATCAGTAAAATAAATTTCACGACCAATTTGTGTATGTTCATCCCAACCAGCTTTTAATATCCCTGGTGTAATGAACTTTGCTTTTATATCTGATTCTGAGAGGTCTTTTTTATTCATACTCCTTTACTTAGTTTCAAGCCGCAGTGTTAAAGTGTTAATGAATGGGCTTTTTTAATAGGTTGTAAATACCAATTAATGTCTTTTGGTTTGTATTGTGGCTAAAGATAGGAAATTTGGTGAAATGAGGGCACTTTGTTGCTAGATATAACCTCTCAGCGGCAAGGAGGCAAACTTCGGCATACTCAAATACATATCTCTGTATCAAACAGAAACGACTTAATGGTGCTAGTTTTTTTTTTTAAATAATTTACAGCTTTTGTCAATTGAGAATAATTTGATCTTTATCTTCTAACTCTGTGTTTTCTGTAAAAATATTTATACGCTTTCCATCACCTTCCTTATCCAGAAATCTAGATTGGATATCTGTTTCCAGATTATAGAAGAAACTTGGGCTCATAAAGATATTAGATCCACTATCTGCTATGATTACAGAAATGAGTTGACGGTATTCATACTCATCCATTTCTTTTATTTTTTTAAAATCTACACCGTTGTCTTTGAGACTGGATTGTAAAACTTGGGTCCTCCCTTTTTCATATTCAGGAAATATTGACAAAGTTACTAACTGTTCGTCGCTTAATTTGTAAACAAAGCTACCAACTATCCCATAAATCCCTTTTATAGATCGAGAAACATAAGTCATTTCATCATATTTATTGCATAACCACATTAAATTCACCTTACTCTCCATTTTTTTTACCCCTTCAAACATCATCATAAAGAAATCTAAATCATATTTTGAATGGGTAACGGGACACTTATCACTTAAACAAATAGAATGAACTAAAAGCTTTATTTTGGTCTTAAAATCTGTTGCTGTCATTGGATACAATTTTTTATCATTGATTTGTTCTTGTATGTGAGTTATAGCTACACTGAACTCTGTTTCTTCAATTGCTTCAACAACTTGATCTAAGACTTCGGTTAATGGTTCCATCGTCCCAAAACCTATAAAAAAGTCATCTGGTATATCATCTAACACCTTTTGAACCATTGGTAAAAGTGACTCCTTCCAAGGTGTCATTTGTTCTTCTTTATTTTCTAAAACATCTAACATTTCAGTACATCCTAAAGAGATTTGTTTTTTCGATTTAGATGTATAGCTTGCATAAGCACTAAAGGCATGAAGAAAATTTATTTTATTCTCGTTTTTGTATGACGCATTATTTAGCTTATTAGAAATCTCGTAGTTGTGCCGCTTACAAAATCCAATCAAAAGAGAAGATTTTTCAATATTTCTGCTCACCAACTTTCTCTTAGGCTCTATATTTTCCAATGATTTCTTTGTCAACAATTCAGGAGTATATTTTGGGTTATCTTTCAAATAGAATACAGTTTCCTTATTCTCCTTGTCCTTTTCATATAATCCTTTAATAATTTTGGATTCTAGTGTAGGATGGTATTGAATAGTTTTATTTCTACAACCATACACAAAACATTGACCTTTTTTGTTCTCTTGAATTTCTATAAGTCTTTTTGCCTTTTTAAATAAATCGTTCGCCATTTCGGTTAAGTAATTTAGTAGAGTACGTGTCAAAATAATAATTTAATTTAACCAAATCAAATTCGACTTGAGAATTTTCTATAAAATTGAATTTTTATCTTTATATTGGTCGTGATTTAGGTGGTTAGGTTAGGTTTAAAAGGGAATAGGACGCTCGTTCATTCCCTTTTATTTTTTACACCCCCAATAACATTTCAATTAACCCCTCCTGTGGAGCCACATCATCCTTCAGACTATTCACATTGGCGTGAGACCAAATACCAGGGAAATTCAAACACATATTCTTACTTTCAACTTCAAATGCTTTAACTCCTTTCTTTCGGATGAGGTTCGGTAATCCTTCGCGAATATCGATGCTGTGTTTGTTGCCAAGGTGTTGAAGGAGTTTTTTAAGCGACTGCAACTGGTTGTCAGAATATTTATGATAATAGGAAAAACCTTTGAAAGGTTCGACAAGTTCTTCGACTTGTTCGGGATCTACTTCTTGGCCAACGTAAGTGAAGTAGGAGTTTTTAGCTCTTTCGATTGGTTTTGGTTTTCTGTTCTCGTCTTTTTTGAAGTAGCCTTTTGTTAATCTACCGAAGCTGCAAAGTTCTACGCCAATGCTTTGGCTATGGACTGGATGGTTGCCAATTCCTAAATGCCATGCCCAAGCATTATTGGGGATTGCTTTGAGAATTGTTCCATCGTGATCTGAATTGTCGTTGTGAATGGATTGTCCGCCAATGACAAATTCGGTGGCTACTTTGTGTGGTCGTTCGCCCCAGTGATCTATTACACGATATGGATTTTGCCAACCTGCTGTGTGATGAAGAAATATTGATTTCTTTTCTGTTGGTTGGTTATGGTATGCGTAGTTTGGGAGTAGGTATTGTTCGTAAAGTGATTCTTCATCGTTTGGGTTGTTTATCATTTTCCAACCGTCGTAGAGTAATGACCAGGTTATTGGACCTACGATTCCATCTACGGCTATGTTTTGTGATTTTTGGAAGAAGATAACGGATTGTTGGGTTTGTGGACCGAAGATTCCGTCAGGGATGATGTTGAGGAGGAGTTGGAGTTGTTTTACTTGTTGGCCTTTTGAATTAAGCTTCAATGTTTTCATAGAAAAATTATTTTATAATTTTTGGGCGTTTTGCAAAACGCCCTTACAGATTGATAACATTTAGCTACGAGATAAAATCTCGCAGCAGCTGAGATTGAATCCAGACGCTTTGGTCAGGATTTCATCTCATTAGCTCATTTCCTTTTGTCCTTGGTGGACGCAGGAAATGAGATGAGATTGAACATCTTTCTGAGTCTTGAGCGGACGCGATTTCCATAGATGTTTTCGATTTCATTTGCTGTTAGGTTGGTTGTGGCGTGGGTAATGACTTGATGATTTATCAAGAGGTCATAACGTTTTAAGAGAATTTCGGCAATGGTGTTGCATTCGTTTCCATAAAATTTGATGTTTTGCTCAACTCCGATATCATCCAAACAGAGTGTTTTGTTGCGATTGCCGTATTTGAGTACTGTTGAAAATCCTTCCTGGTTAAATTCAAAAGCGATGTCTCGCGTTGATTTGACTTGGAAGGTTTGATTTTGAAATAGTAAAACTTGAATAATATTCATCCAAGATGTTTTGCCACATCCAACTGGCCCCGTTAGTAAAACTCCTTTGTTGAGGTCAATTCCATATTTTTTGCATTGGATGTCTTCGTGGATCATGTAAATGATGAGCTTGTGAAGAATTTTTATGTCCTCGTTGTGGAATCGGAATTCTTGGCCATACTTTTCTTTTCCGACATTTTGGAGGAAATGTAAAGTATCGTGAAACTTGAAATGGCGCATTTTGTTTTTGACTGTGTACGGTTTTTTCATGTCTTAATTTTTTAGTAGTACGAGATGAAATCTCGCACTAGCGTGAGTTTTTTCATGGTTTGAATTTTACAATGGTTCAGAATAATCTTTGTTTTCGTTGACGTGTAAACGTTGTTGTGCCGGGCTTCGTTTTTGTGCTTTGTATTGTTCACTTCTTGTGATCCAGTTCCGGGCTGCTGCTTTCCAGTTTTTCATTTTTGATCGGCCACCAACCATCCAACCATTGGATTCGAAATGGTTGAAAAACATTTCGGCTTGCTGAAATGATGATCTTTTTTCTTTGAAATAAGTTTTTACCTCATCAAGTTCCGGAGGAACGAATCTTTTTCTTGAGGTGGGTGGTTTTGAATTATTTTTTTTGGGTGATTGCAAATCGTTCCTACTGGAACTTTTGGATTTGGACGAATCGTACGATTGCAAATCGTCTCTACTCCGTTTACTCTTGTTTATATTCTTTGTATTGTTTATACTGTTTATATAAGGTACTAGAGCTTGTTCCACTACTTGTTCGGGTACTTGTTCAGTTTTGAGACTGTTGTTGTTTACAGCTTGTTTAGGACTTGGTTTAAAAATGAACATGTTAATTAAACTGCCTTTGAAAGGGTTTTTTGAAGGAATGTATTCAAAGTAATTCCAATTGTGAAGGTCTTTAATGCAACGATGGTATGTTGCATTTGAGCCTATTTTTGAAACTCTCATCACTTCAGAACGATTTATAGAAATAGGGTTCTTGAACCGATTCAGGTTCCAAAGCAGAAACAAAGCTAAATACAAACTCACATGAGTAGGATTCAGACGTTCGTCATCTGAAAACCTACCCATTACTTCAGTGAGTTGTTTAATGTAGTTTACTTCCACGATTAACGGTTCACTACTTTATTTTCCTTGAGAATTTTGACGATATCGTCATACGCATAGTAGATGCTCCCTCCTACTCTCGAAAATGGTATTACACCATCAACTCTCAAGGTTTGAAGTGTGCCAGAAGAGATGCTTAACATCTTTCGGACTTGTGAAGATTTCAACCATTTTTTGGGTTCTGGTTTCTCCTCATTAATGAGGCTTTTAATTTCCTCTAGTAATTCATGTTTGAACTCTCGAAGATCATCTGTTGTTAAAACTGTAGTTGCCATAGAATAATGTATTATGATTTGTTCTATGCAAATTTGAATGATTTAAAAGAGTTTAATACCGAACACTTCCCCACATACGGTAAAATAAATATGACTATTCGGGATAATACCCCTCTTCTTCATCGACTTTATTTTGAATTGATGTTTTCAATATATCTAAAAAAATTGTAGGTTCATTACGGTTTTTAATTTCATTGAATGCTCTATAAACATTGCCTAACTTTACGTTAAAAAAATGCTCAAAAGATTTTGTTAAAGATTTTATATCCATTTTCCCGTTATTAAATACACCTGAATAATAAAGAGCATACATAAGTTCAATAAGAGATACTTTTTTGCCAGTCCATTTCAAGTTTGAAAGTGCAGTATTGGGTTCTTTCTTTACTTGATTTAAAAAATTATGAATTAATTCATTTGATTTTATTTTTTGAATCAAAAGGCTATGGTATGTAGTGAATTCTGAATCCATTCGAACTAGATTTCCCAAATTATTTATTGGAGGTCGAAAATTTTTACGAATAAAAAACTTTCGTTTATCTTCTTCCAAGCCCCGATTCATTTGAATAATATGATTTTTATTATCACTAATTAGCTGTGTGAAGTCATTGGTCATTTTTTTAATGAGATTTTCTCTTACCTCCGCACAATAACGGCTAACAATCTGATACTCCATAACGAAAGTTATGTAAGTAATTCTAGATACTAATTCGGGCCTTACATCTTCAAAAAAATGAATTTCATCTCGAGTTGTTAAGAATCCATTTTTGAGGACATACAAACGTACTTTTTGTAGTGTTTCTGTTAAACAATTTAGAATTTTTTCACTGTTAATATGAGCCGTATGCTCAGAATAACCCAATTCCTCTAAATCAGTGTGTAACTGACCTATCATTACTTTGATATTCTTCATAATAGTAAATATTTAAATTGATATACCTACTCCTACGTATAAATGTGCAGATACGTTCTAAAATATTTGATTATAAGAACATTCAACGTTTATTTACTAAATAAATAGTGAAGCTTCAAACAATGTTTTACAGTCGGTGAAAAGGATGGGAATTACTCTTAAAACATCAAACGGTTTTGGTTTGATCATCCTTCTCTCCTTCCCTTTGATAATTCAACTTTTCATTTAAACTACTCATATCAGCACTTACCTTATGCTCCATTACCTTGGCGTAAATTTGAGTTGTTGCAAGTTTAGTATGGCCTAATAGTTTTGAAACGGTTTCAATGGGTACTCCATTGGACAGCGTAATTGTTGTGGCAAAGGTATGGCGTGCGATATGCATCGTTAGTTTCTTTTTTATTCCGCATATATCAGCAATTTCCTTGAGGTAGGCATTCATCTTTTGATTGGATTTAACAGGCAGTAATCTTCCTTTCGCTTCGCAATAAGGATTTTCTTTGTATTTCTGAACAATTTTTAATGCTAGAGCTAACAAAGGAACGTTTGAAGTTGCTCCTGTTTTTTGACGATTGGTATAAATCCAAAGTTCACCATTAATGTTTCGTACTAAATTGGATGGTGTTAGCTTTTCAACATCAACAAAGGCGTAGCCGGTATAACAACAAAATAAGAAAACATCGCGCACTTCCTCCAGACGTTGTATAGTAAATTCTTTTTCAGTCAATAGTTGTAATTCATCTTCAGTGAGGATTTCTCTATGTACTTTCTTATTGGAGCATTTGAAACTAGCGAATGGATTCTTTGCTAACCAATCATTGGTAACTGCCATGTTCATTACTTTCTTGAGGTTCCGAATGTATTTCATTGTGGTGTTGTGACCGATTTTTTGATCTACTTTTAAGAAGTATTCGAAATCAACTACAAACTTATGATTTAGCTCTTTTAATGCTAAATCGGATCGTTTATGATGGTTCTTCATAAAGATTTTAAGTTTTTTGAGTACGGTTTCAAATTTTGTATGTGTAGCTTTTACGACATCTATACCGATTAACTCTTTCATTTGATTATTATGGTATTCAAATGTTTCAATTAGGCTTCTCTCTTCTTCGTTAATTCCTAAATAGCTGTTTTTAATTGTATCGGCAGAAATGAATTCGTCTTTTGCTTCTAACAAATTGAAATGTTTATGTAACTCGCTTCTTACTTTATTGAGGTAGCTATTTAGAATTCGTGCTTCTTCAGAGTTTCCTTTTAATTTTCCTGATGATGAATTCCATTTTTCTGGTTTTATAGAACGTTTAAGAGAAAACTGTGCTCTTTTTCCGTTTACTGTAATTCTGCAGTAGATAGGTGCTTTTTCGTTTCGCATTTTGGCTTTGAATAACCAAAACAAAATTGTAAATGTTTGATTCGTTTTCATACTTTTTAAATTTTTGGTAACCAGCAAATACTATTATTTGCAATCAAAACTCTTTAAAAGTGTATAAAACATACCTCTGAATCGCTTTGTTAATGAGCAATTCGATTTAATTCGGTTACCTTTTTTCAAAGATAAGTGGGAGGTAACCGAACAGGTAACCAACTTGGGTGTGAAAAATTGAATGTTTTGTTAAGGGGTATTAATGAAAAAGCCCTTGAAACGTGCGTTTCAAGGGCTTTTGATTTGTTTTGACTTTCGTCAATGCGGTCTGGACGGGACTCGAACCCGCGACCCCCTGCGTGACAGGCAGGTATTCTAACCAACTGAACTACCAGACCAAAATAAACTTTATTTTCTGACAACAGTCAGAGACAACCGAAGTTGCTTTATTTTGTATTGTTCAAACCTTGATTTACAAAGTTACTTTATCTTTTTCAAACTGTGTTTTCTTACCGTTGTAAGTGCCTTTGTTGTTTCCTTAGGCGAGTGCAAATATAAGTAACTTTTTTCCTTCTGCAAGACTTTTTTTAAAAATAATGTATCTTTTTTTTAATCCTTTTTAAATCCAACTGGAATTCAAACCCTTAAGATCAAATTATTTTTTGTCTTTTTTTTCATCATCTTTGATTTCCTCAAAAGATACATCTTCCGCATCTCGGTATCGTCCATCAACAATATGTATCTTTCCTTTTTCTTGCTCACTTTTAGCTTTCGCTTTTCGATAGCTTTCGTTATTCTGATGATATTTTTTTCATCTTTCAAACTGTTCTTAGCCATTAACAATCGACCGATGAAACGAATGATGACAAAAACAGCGATGATTATTAAAATCATTCGAACCGTACCCGTGACACTTAATAAAAACATTTTTAATGAAATAGTTTGATGAAATAATGACGTTGAGTGATAATAAAAGAGGTGATCATCTGTACGACCACCTCTATTTTTAAATATTTTGACTTATTACCTTGAAAGATATAAGTTACGTTCTGCAAATATTTTTGTAAAGAAAGGATCTTTTAAATCTTTGATGAAACGTATCGCTTCACCCGTTGATTTCATCTCAGGCCCTAATTCCTTATTAACATTCGGGAATTTATTAAACGAAAATACTGGAATCTTAATCGCATAACCTTCTTTACGTGGTTTGAAATCAAAATCAGTCACTTTATTTTCGCCTAACATTACCTTCGTTGCGTAATTTACATACGGTTCATCATAAGCTTTAGCAATGAATGGAACTGTACGAGAAGCTCTTGGATTAGCCTCAATTACATATACCTTGTCGTCCTTAATCGCGAATTGAATGTTAATCAATCCTACTGTTTCAAGAGCCACAGCAATCTTTTTTGTGATATCTTCAATTTGCTGCATTACAAGGTCACCTAAATTGTAAGGTGGTAAAACTCCATAAGAGTCTCCCGAGTGAATTCCAGCAGGTTCGATGTGCTGCATCACTCCTATGATATAAACATTTTCTCCATCACAAATTGCATCTGCCTCTGCCTCTATCGCTCCTCCTAAAAAGTGATCCAATAAAATTTGGTTTTCAGGCATATCATGTAAAATATCAACCACATGATGCTCTAATTCTTCTTTGTTGATTACAATTTTCATCTTCTGACCACCTAGTACATAAGATGGACGTACCAACAATGGAAAACCTAAATCATCGGATAATTCTAATGCTTGTTCGGCACTTTCTACCACTCCGAATTCTGGATAAGGAACATCATTGTCTTTTAACAATTGAGAAAACCTTCCTCTATCCTCAGCTAAATCGAGCGCATCATAACTTGTTCCAATAACTTTTATGCCATATCGTTCAAGTTTTTCAGCTAATTTCAAAGCGGTTTGTCCACCCAATTGAACAATTACTCCTTCTGGTTTTTCATGACGAATAATGTCATAAATGTGTTCCCAGAAAACAGGTTCAAAATACAATTTATCTGCTGTATCGAAATCCGTTGAAACAGTTTCTGGATTACAGTTAATCATGATGGTTTCGTATCCTGCTTCTTTCGCAGCTAAAACACCATGCACACAAGAATAATCGAATTCAATTCCCTGACCAATTCTATTTGGACCAGATCCTAAAACAACGATTTTCTTTTTATCTGTAACCTCACTTTCGTTTTCTAATTCAAAACTTGAGTAATAATAAGGTGTTTGAGCGGGAAATTCACCTGCACAAGTATCTACTAATTTGTAAACACGTTGAATACCAAGTTCTTCACGCTTAGCATAAACTTCTGATTCTAAACAACGTAATAAGTGAGCTACCTGACGATCGGCATAACCTTTTTGTTTTGCTTCGAAAAGCATTTCTTTAGGTAGATTATCAAGCGTTTTTGATTCAATTTTACGTTCTAACTTGATTAAATCTTCAATTTGACGTAAGAACCAAACATCGATTTTCGTTTTTTCATGAATACGATTAAAAGGAATTCCTAGTTTAATCGCATCATATATATGGAAGAGTCTGTTCCAACTTGGGAACTCTAAACTTTCTAATATTTCATTTTGATCTGTAATTTCCTTGCCGTCTGCGCCCAATCCGTTTCTTCCGATTTCTAGAGACTGACAAGCTTTTTGGAGTGCTTCTTGGAAAGAACGGCCAATTCCCATCACCTCACCTACAGATTTCATTTGTAAACCTAATTTTCTATCGGCTCCTGGGAATTTATTAAAGTTCCAACGTGGAATCTTCACAATTACATAATCCAATGTCGGCTCAAATAAAGCAGATGTAGTTTTTGTAATTTGATTATCCAATTCATCTAATGTATAACCAATCGCTAATTTAGCTGCAATTTTAGCAATTGGATATCCCGTTGCTTTCGAAGCCAATGCTGATGAACGAGAAACACGTGGATTAATTTCAATTGCGATGATTTTTTCTTCTTCATCTGGAGAAACTGCAAACTGTACGTTACATCCTCCAGCGAAATTACCTACAGAACGCATCATTTTGATGGCCATGTTACGCATTTCTTGGAAAGTAGAATCAGACAGTGTCATTGCAGGTGCAACAGTAATCGAATCTCCGGTATGTACACCCATCGGATCAAAGTTCTCGATAGAACAAATAATCACAACGTTGTCGTTTTTGTCACGCAACAATTCCAATTCGTATTCTTTCCATCCCATCAAAGCTTTGTCAATCATCACCTCGTGAATTGGAGAGGCATGCAAACCAGCGTCTAGAAGATTATCAAATTCTTTTTCATCATAAACGACTCCTGCTCCTGCTCCACCAAGGGTGTATGAGGAACGAATGCATAAAGGCAATCCAAATTCCTGAGCAACACTTTTTCCTTCTAGGAAAGATTTTGCTGTTTTTTGTGGTGCCATTGGAACATCAATTTCGTGCATCAAATTACGAAAAGCCTCACGATTTTCCGTTACTTCAATTGCATCGATGTCAACACCTATAATATCAATGTTGTTTTCTTCCCAAATTCCCAGTTCATCACATTTAATGGCAAGGTTTAGCGCAGTTTGTCCACCCATGGTAGGCAAAACGGCATCAATATCATGTTTTTCGATAATTTCACGAATGCTTTCTGGTTCTAGTGGTTTTAAATAAATATTATCTGCAACCACTTTATCAGTCATAATTGTTGCGGGATTTGAATTAATCAAAGTTACCTCAATTCCTTCTTCTCTCAATGATCGTGCTGCTTGCGATCCTGAATAATCAAATTCACAGGCTTGACCAATTACAATAGGTCCACTTCCAATAATTAAAATCGACTTAATCTTCTCGTTCTTAGGCATTCCAATTTTTCTTTTTGCTTTTCATGTTAAAGCGTGATACAAATTGGACACAAATTTAATTCAATTTTACTACTTTTATAGGTGTGCATAACTTTTTATCCGCTATTTTTTAAATAATTTCTAAACATTAAAAATAGTTGTTGAAAGAATAAATTTGAAGGAAGCTTTTAAAATGAAAAAAAATAATAGAAATCTAAGAAAAGTAAGCCATCTTGATTTTGATCTTTTTTATGAAGTATACGGAGATGGAGATACCTCTGTTCTCTGTTTTCACGGGAATGGTAGAACTGCTGAGGATTTCAAGTTTTTACAAAAAGATACCCGAAAAATCATTTCTATTCATTTATTTTTGCACGACTTTTCTACTTTTTCACCTCACCGAATCGAACAGGATTTCATTACATCAAAACATGTTGAAAAATTGTTGGAAAAAATATTAATTCAAGAAGCTGTAAACAATTTTCATTGGGTTGCTTATTCTCAAGGTGGACGATTTACATTGAGTGCATTGCCTTTTTCGCGCACCGGGTAAAAAGTTTATTCTTGATTGCTCCAGACGGACTTGATGATAATAACTTTTATAGTTGGTCACAACGCCAATGGTGGACTAGAAAATTGTTCAGACGTTGGGTTAAAAAACCTAAAGAATTAATGAGCATTTCAAAGGTTTTATCAAAGCTAAAATTAATAGATCCAAAAATTGTTGATTTCTTAGATTTTTACACCTCTGATCCTGAAAAGTTTGAAAGAGCTTACCAGACATGGAGCGCATTTAGAAAATTACGACCGTCTGAAGAAAAAGTAAAAGAAGTGCTTCAAAAACATCAAGTAAACTTTAATTTAATTGTTGGAGAATACGATAAAATAATAACTCCCAAAAGCGCAAAACAATTCGCAAGTAAGGTGAAACAATTAGACCAGTTAAAACTTCTTCCGTTTGGACATGATATTTTCAAACCTCACATCAAAGAGGAACTGTTTGATATAATGATGTTTGAGGAATTATAAAATGAATATTGACTCAACGCAAAAATAAAATATAACTACCAATATATCAGAAACAAAGCCAAACAAGCCAACACGAAACCAAAGAATATTAATATAGTTTTCCTTAAAGCTTCTCTCATGGTGAGTGTGCCTGAGCCATCGGTTCTTTCAAAAAGTTGTGAAACGAAATATAAATGTACAGCAGTCACTAGATATCCTAACAAGAGCCAAACAGGAATTGCCAAGAAAAGTGTTCCGCCAATCGATAGAACATATAAACCAACAAAGAAGACGATTCCTAAACCTATTAATTGCAAATAAAAATAATAGAGTGTGGCTAAAACGATTATGATGGGATGTATTCTTAACGCTCGGTTTATTGGTTTGGAAGGATCATCTACCTTTTCAATTTCATTATATACTTTTTGGGTGTCAATAGAAGTTTTGTGAGTATCTATTTCTGGTTTTTCTTTAAAAATGTCTATTTGAGCGTATGAAGAGTTTTGATTTTTAGGATCAATTATGTTAGTAGAATATGTTTCTCTATTTTTAACTTCAGAATGCTTGTTTACTGTTTTTGGAAATGAAAGAGGATTTTTAGGTTTTAACTTAACCAAGGCACTTTTTTGAGTTTGTTTTTTATCAAGAATTACTAAAACACTATCTTGATGCATCACTTTACTCAACTGTGGAGGTTTCGTTTTTTTTACACTTAACTTTCGCTTAAAACCATTTCCGTAATGAACTCCACAGCTTTGAAGAAAGGTGAATAAAATAAAAATTAAAAAGATATTAAAATGAAGTTTCATTTTACATGTAATAGTACAATACCAAATATAACAATTCACACCTAAGATGATGTAACAAAGTCTAAAAACTCACATCATACACTTCAATTTCAGCCTTTTAAAACAACGTGTAAAACATAAACTGTATTTTCATCTATTTTCACATTCTCGGAAACACCAAAGTCAAAAACACCGATAACATCATTTTTTGAATCAACTAAGACTTGTATGCGTTCTTTTACATGAGTTTTCACCTTTCTATCCCTAAGAAATTTACTTATTTTTTTATTGTTTTTCATTCCTAAAGGCTGAAAGTAATCACCTGCTTCCCATTTTCGAACTATAAGTGGGCCATCTATTTTTGAGGCGTCTAGGTACAATTCTCCTGGCTCCATAATTACATCTTTAACATGTAGATGTGAGATGTCAATATAAAAGTCAGATAAATTTTTGTTTTGCACAAAAACAAGCTCACCTCCTTCATTCCAAACCTTACATTGTGCATTTCCAATCTTTTTTCCTTTAATTGAATAAGATAGTTTATCTATTTCTTTTACCGAGTATTCGCCAAGTCCATGCTCTGTCAATACAAATTGTTTCCATAGATATGGTAGGTTATTCCAATTTTCTATTCCAATTTCTGTTGGAAGTTTTAAGTCCTGAAAATAGCCTAAAAGCTTTTGAAAAGCTGTTATTAAAGGGATAACATCATCAAGAGGGAAATTATTTTGCTTAAAAAAAGGAATCACCTCATTTCGGTACCAGTTCCTCGAATAATCATTTGAGGCGTTGGTAACATCTTCGCGCCAAGTCCAATTATTTTGATTAGCTAACGCTATTAAATCCTTTTTAGAATGTTTAAGCAAAGGGCGCAAATATCCATTTCTAAATTTAGGCATTCCAGCAAGTCCTTTAATTTTGGCTCCTCTTCTTAATTGTAAGAAAAATGTCTCCATTTGATCATCGTAGTGATGCGCCAATAATACAATCGCATTTTCGTTTTTTATGATTTCATCAAACCAATTATAGCGCAATTCACGTGCAGCCAACTGTGTATTAATCCGATTATCTTGACCGTAAGCAATGGTGTTGAATTCTCTTACACGGATAGGAACATTTAATTCAGCTGCCAAATTTCTTACAAAAGTCTCATCTTCATTTGAGGATTCTTTACGCAAATGAAAATTACAATGGAGAACACCAACCTCTTTTTGCTGAGCAACCATAAGGTGCAACAAAACAACAGAATCTACTCCTCCACTACAGGCAACCCAATATTTTGGCGTTTCATTCATTTACTTTGTAAAGTTTCTTTTAGCGCTTTTACTTTCACTAAACACTCTTCATATTCCATTTCTGGAGAAGATTTTAAAGTTATCGCTCCTCCAACAGGACAACTGATTGTTTTATTCTTTTCGTTATATAAAATACTGCGAATTATGACGTTAAAATCGAAATCTCCATTAGGTTTAAAATATCCAACACTTCCAGAGTACAACCCTCTTTTGAAAGTTTCATGCTTTTCGATTAACTGCATTGCAGAAATCTTTGGAGCTCCTGTCATACTCCCCATAGGAAATAAAGCTTTGAGAATATCCAATATGGAAACACTTTTATCTATTTCAGCAGAGATGGTTGAAATTAATTGATGAACAGTTTCAAAAGTATAAACGCCAAACAATTCGTCTACTTTTACAGAGTTTCGCTTGGCAATTCTCGATAAGTCATTTCGGACTAAATCGACAATCATTACATTTTCAGCACGTTCTTTTTCACTGGAAAGTAAATCTGTTTTCAATTTCAAATCTTCTTTGGGTGTACTTCCGCGTTTGGCTGTTCCTTTTATGGGTTGAGAAATTAATTGTTCTCCTTCTCTTTTCAAAAATCGTTCTGGACTTGCCGAAAGTAGATATTTCCCATTCCATCCTAGAAAGCAAGAAAAAGAAGCTTTTGTTTTTTTATTCAATTCAAAATATGTGGGCAAAACTGCTATTTCGCAATTTTCAGCAAAAAACTCCTGGCAATAGGTAACTTCATAAATATTTCCATATTGAATTTCTTTTTGAAGCTCATCAATTTTTGAAATGTATTCCGTTTTACTCAAACCAGGTTTCAATTCCACATTATTGATTGGCAAAATGTCTTTATTACGCTCAAATTGAGCGATGAAATCTAATGCTTTTTGATCTGCTTTTCCCTTTAGAAAATTAAGTTTTTCGTCTTCATTCCATTCTACAACATATTTTGGAACAAAAAAACCAACAGTAGGAAATTGAATTCGATCAAGATTCTGCGATTTTAGATCTTCAACTTCATTTTTCAAATCGTATGAAATATATCCAAAACGATAATCTTCTGTGTGCTTTTCGAGAAAATCGGCAGCTTCTTTCAAACATCTTCCATCTTTACATTCAAAAATGCTTATCGGATCAAAAGCCAAAATAGATTGTGTTTTATTGTTCGTTAAATACGTGTAAATGTTTTTCATTAATTGTAAATCAAAATTCTTATCTTGCAAAGACGAAAATAACAATAATCCGATGAAGAATTTAAAATGGTTTCTGCTTGTTTCAATATTTTTTATTGTTAATCCCTCTGCTTTTGCCCAAAAGGAAAAAGAAATCAAAGTAAAAATTGACGAAGGAAAACTATACGGAACTTTACTCAAAGTGGAAGACCACAAATCTGCTCCAATAGTTCTCATTATTCCTGGTTCTGGTCCAACCGATAGAAATGGAAACAGTTTGATGTTACAAGCCAATAGCTATCGAATGTTAGCTGAAAATTTAGCAGAGAATGGCATCAGCAGTTTACGATACGATAAATTGATGATCGGAAAAAGCGAAAGTTCAATCGAGGAGAAAGACCTAAGATTTGAAACTAACGTTAAACAAGTCACCGCATTAATAGATTATCTTTCAAAAAAGAAGTTTGAAAATATCATTTTACTTGGACACTCTGAGGGTTCATTGATTGGTGTTTTAGCTGCCCAACAAAGATCAATCAGCAAATTTATTTCTTTGGCTGGAACTGGCAGAGCGATTGATGAAGTCCTGATTCAACAAATAAAGGAACAGAATCCTAATTTTGAGAAAGAGGTAAATAATATATTAGAGACACTGAAACAAGGAGATAAAGTGGATGATTTCTCGCCTGAATTAGCTTCATTATTCAGAAAAAGTGTTCAACCTTATTTAATTTCATGGTTAAAATACAATCCAAAAGATGAAATCAGAAAGTTAGAAATTCCAATTTTAATTCTCCATGGCTCAACTGATATTCAGGTTACCAAAAAAGATGCTCTACTTCAGAAGGAAGGAAACGATGAAGCAGAATTAAAAATCATTAAAGGTATGAATCAAAGGAATTAAAAGAACAACGGACAATTTTACCCGCGAGCACAAAACCGTTGACGAAATTCGTTCAGGGGAGAAATTTTCGGAGCAAACAAAAGTTGTCATTCGGGTTGACAAAGATGTTGTAAAATACATTGAGAGAGGACGAAAATATTATGGATTTGTCGGTGAAGAGGAAGACGGCAATCAAATGAATATGACTTTTATGACCTGTGAATTGGAGTTTTTAGCCCGATGGTATTTAATGTTTGGTGATTGTGCTCAAATTGTAGAACCCGAACGTTTAAAAGAACTCGTTCAGGAATTGACAACAAAAATTCAACAGCGATTAGATTAATGAAGCTACTTTAGGTACTTAGAGGTAAGACAATTAGATTTTAAGATATTAAGACTTTTAGTGCTTTCATTTAATGTCCTCACGAAATCTTATAAATTAAAACTATGAAAACAACGAATTACTTTAACACGTTTATAGAAATAGCAGAAGACTGTCCTGTAAAAGTGGCAGAAATTCCAGCGATGAAAGGTGAGAAAAAAACCGTTGCCTTGTTGCAATTTGAAATAATTGATCAACACCCTTATCGATATACTTCTGATGAAGTGTTGTTTACCATTCATGCATTAAAAAACGATTTTTCTCCTCATGATAAGTCAGAAATGGAAGCGTATTTTTCCAAAGGAAGAGCCTGTTTTAGGGCTTCCCCACTTGGCAAGCGTTATGGTTGGGGAATTCACTATAACAATGAAGGAAAAATGGCGCTGTACGGAATAGGATCAAAGAAGTATTCTGAATTTGTAAATGATAAGCGTTTGGAGCATGTTAAGGCGATGCGGAATAAAAGGTAGCGATTTATTTAACTGAATAACATGTATCTGTGAGTTCTTTAATAAAAAGCCCACAAAATAATTGCAAAAAAGTAAATTATAGTTTAATTTGAAAACACATGTTGGAACTAAGAAAAAGTATAATTGAAACATTTGAGTTTACTGAAAAGGAGTTTGAAAGTATTCAGGGTTTTTTTAAACCAAAAAAAATTAAAAAAGGGGATTACTTCTTACAAACAGGCCAATATGTAAATCATTTAGGATTTGTTGAAAATGGGATTTTAAGAGAGTTCCTTTACGAAAACAATAAAGAAATTACTAAATGGTTTTCCACAAGCGGTTATTTTGCCGTTGATTTGTCAGGGTTTGTATATGGTCAAACATCAAAGGTTAACTTTCAAGCTTTAAGTGATGTGTCTTTATTGACACTGTCTAAAGAGAATTATGATATAATTGGTGATCGACTTCCAAGATGGAATAAACTTGAAAAAATGTTCTTAACCAATTGTTTTTCGGTTTTGGAAAACAGGGTCGTTTCTCACCTTTCAATGAACGCTGAAGAACGATATAGTCAGCTTTTTAAGTCTCAACCTGAACTTTTTAATCAAGTTCCACTAAACTATTTAGCATCTATGCTTGGTATGACACCAGAAACACTGAGTAGAATAAGAAATAAACTCAGTAAGTCAATTTCTTGATATTTGTCAATTCAAAGAAGAAATAAGATTTAGAACTTTGCGATAACAAATGTTAGTGAGGTGGAGGGGACATTAATCTCTTCTTTTTATTCAATTCGGTAATGATTTATTTATGAAAGCAGCAATAATTAATAGTTTTGGTGACCCAAATGTTTTATCTTTAGATAACGATTTTCCAAAGCCTGATATAAAGAAAAACCAAGTTTTGATAAAAGTTATAGCAACAGGTATTAACCCATTAGATTATAAAATCAGAAAAGGGGAGTTAAGACAGGTTCTTGGCAAGAAATTCCCGATGGTGCTTGGAAACGATGCTGCTGGAATAGTAGTTAAATGTGGTGATGAAGCTCATGGTTTTAAGGTAGGAGACCATGTATATGGGATGACAGACTCTTATGAAAAACCATCTTATTTTGGATTCGCTAAGACTGGCTCATATGCAGAGTATGTAGCAACTAGAGCCGATACATTATCATTAAAACCTTCTAATCTCACTTTTGAAGAGGCTGCTTCTGTGCCATTATGTGCTTTAACTTCATATCAGGTTTTAGTGAAAAAGTCAAAATTAAGCAAGGAGATCGTATTTTGATTAATGGTTCGTCTGGTGGGGTTGGGGTTTTTGCTGTACAGATTGCAAAATCAATTGGTGCGGAGGTTGTTGCTATTGCTGGAGAAAAGAATAAACAATTGGTTTTAAGTTTAGGGGCAGATTATTTCTATGATTATAAATTGACTTCAATATCAGATATTGAAGGAAAGTTTGATTTCATATATGATGTGGCATCAAACTTATCATACGAACAAACAAAGTTTTTATTGAACAAAAAAGGCGTTTTTATTACAAATACTCCATACCCCATTGCTGCATTAATACCCTGGTTAAGAAATAATAAAAAGATTAAGAAAAAAACATTTGCATGGGTAAAACCATCTGGTCAGGATCTTTCAGAAATATCAAGAATGGTTAGCTTAAATCAAATAAGTCCAGTAATTGACACTGTGTATTCTTTGGAAAAAATACAAGAAGCGCATAAACATATTGAAAAAGGTGGGGTTTCAGGTAAATTAGTTGTTAAAATTAATGAGTACAATTAAATAATTTTATCAAAATATTTAGTCCTCCAGCTCCTCACAAAAATAACCTTCACGTTTTATTACTGTTATAAATTTTTCAGGTTTTGGGTCAAGGGTTTCTACTCGTAGGATATGGTCGCAATCTTCGAGGTCAAAATTCCAGCGTTCATTTTTGTGCATGAGTTGGTTAAGTGTAGGTTGGAGTTTGTTGACTTCACTTTTTGATGTTACTGAGGTTTTAAAAACGAGTACCGATTTCATAATTCAAAATTTGAGATAATTATGGTTCTTTAAATTTGAGTTCTTTTTCAGAAAGCTTCTTTTTTAATGTTGGCATTGAGGCTGGTCCAACTCCGTGGAGTTTTAATATATCTTTTTCAGTATATGCTGATAATTGGTCTGCTGACAAAATGCCTTCGTGTTCTAACGCTCTTCTTGCAGGTGCGCTAAGTGCTGATAAAAAGCCTTTGGTTGGTTTTCGCTCTTTTTCACAAACAGGGCAAGAGACAAGCAAGAAAACATTAAGACTTACTATCAGCCAGACCTTCCTTTACATCCAGAATTGATACCAATTTTGGTAGAATTCATAAAAAATTAGACAATATATTCAATTAAATCACGAACGTATAACCGCCTTTATTTTAGTAAGTTGACATGACCAACATAAGTAGTTCCTGTTTTATTGATAAAATAATTTCGAATATTTAAACTTTTATGTTTATCTCTTTAGAAGAACCGGTAAATAAATAATCATGTTGTTTATTGCCGTAAGATGAATTCAGAGTAGCTGAAAGATTTTCCTCAATTGATTTTAGGATTTAATTAATCCTAGATCTCGTTTGTTGGCTTTTCTTTAATGCATATCTGAGCATAAATTCTATCCCTCCTCTTCCCTTACTCGCTTGAGTTAATGAAGATATATTGATATCATAAGAAACACCTAATGAATATGAGTCAAAAACAATTAGTAATTTATTGACAAAAGCATCTCCAAATCGATAAAAAGGTCCATAAGCTATGGAAAATGACTTCACTAAGGAGGTTCTTGATGAAGCAGGAACAATATGATAATTCAAATAAGTTCCAAAATAAACTTCTTGATGGGTTCCCTGTCTTTGAAAATAAATGGCTGGAAGCAGGGAAAGTTTTGAATTCTTGAGAAAAAATTCAGATTCGATGTGAGCAGAAAAACGCATATCCAATTTATCGTTTCCTCCTTGAAGAAATGAGTAATTGGGTCGAGTAAGGTGAAAAGCTCCCAGACCCACTGACAACTTATACCCTCCTGATCGAAAGGAATTACTCGATAGTGAGTTGTGATTAAAAACAAGTCCGCCTCCAGCATCAACAAAACCAAAGTTTGTTTGACCAAAAGTTTCTCCGCTTGCTATCGTTGGGTCAAAATCAACGCCATTGTGTTGGCTTGCATAAAGACCAGTTGTTCTGCCTAAGCCCCTCTGACCATACCCAATCTGCATTCCTAAACCTAAAGTACTAAAACGGCTCACTTTCAAATGATATGCAACTGACAAATTAACATTGGATGTCGTCATATTCAAATCTCCAGCAACATCGTGATAAAAATTTACACCGCCAGCTAAAAACCCTTTACTTCTTCTTGAGGAATTAAACTTCATATCAAAAGATGCGCCTACAGTTGTAAAAGGATTGGCTACACTATTCCATTGTGAACGATAGTTAGCAATTGCATTGTACTTTCCGTTAATCCCCACATTTGCAGCATTAACTTGCATAGGAGAAAATTTCATTTGCGAAAAATGAAGATCTTGACCAGAAACAGATAAGTTTATGAATACTAAAACTGCAGTCGTTAATAAAAACAGTGTATTTATTTGTTGCTTCATAGTGATTTATTGAGCCATTATTCTCATTATATATAATGACGTATTCTATTCGTAAAAGGTTGATAAAATATAAAATTAATTTAAGCGGATTCTCATTTGATGTGTAAAATTTAATTTAAACCTACGTATTATTTTCAAAAAGTTGTTTAGAAAAGAAGCGATTATTGAATTAACCCGGATTATTAACTTCAATTATGGAGCTTTTGTAAGTTTGTGTTATCTCATGAAATTTAATTTCAAAACATAAAGAATAGCAATTAGTTGAGAAACAAAAAAGCCGTCCCAATTACTCAGGACGGCTTTACTTATTATAGACTTTTAAAGATTAATCTTTCTTTTCATCTTTTGCTAAAAGCACTTTACGAGAAAGTTTCCACTTTTTAGATTTTGGATCACGACCCACTACTTTAAACTTCAACATATCACCTTCTTTGGCAACATCTTCCATTTTTGCAATACGTTCGTTAGCAAATTCCGAAACATGAATTAATCCATCAGTTCCTGGAAGAATTTCAACAAAAACTCCATAAGCTTGGACAGATTTCACTTTTCCTTCGTAAACTTCACCTTCTTCAACCGTTGGAGGGAATGCAATATCACGAATAGATTTCGTTGCAGCATCCATTGGTTCTGCCCCTTCAGCTAAGATTTGAACAATTCCTTCTCCAGTTGACTCATCTTCTTCAATCATTACAGTTGCTCCTGTATCTTTTTGAATTTGTTGAATGATTTTCCCACCAGGTCCGATAATTGCACCAATCGCTTCATTAGGAACGCGAATTGTTTCTACTCTTGGAGCAGATGGTTTCAACTCTGTATTTGGCTCAGAAATCGTTTTATTTAATTCGCCTAAAATGTGTAAACGACCATCTTTTGCTTGCTCTAAAGCTTCAGTTAATACTTCGTAAGGCAATCCGTCAACTTTAATGTCCATTTGACAAGCTGTGATTCCTTTTGAAGTTCCTGTAATTTTAAAGTCCATGTCTCCTAAGTGATCTTCATCTCCTAAGATATCAGACAATACAGCGTATTTTCCTTCTTTGTTCATGATTAATCCCATAGCAATACCAGAAACTGGCGCTTTAATTGGAATACCACCATCCATTAATGCAAGTGTACCTGCACAAACAGTAGCCATAGAAGAAGAACCGTTAGATTCTAAAATTTCTGAAACCAAACGAATTGTGTAAGGATTATCCTCTGGCAATACATATTTCAATGCACGTAAAGCCAAGTTTCCGTGTCCAACCTCACGACGAGAAACCCCTCTAATTGGGTATGCTTCTCCCGTACTGAATGGAGGGAAATTATAGTGTAGCATGAAATTTTCTGTTCCTTGGTAAGTTGCAGCATCAATCATTTGCTCTTGCATTTTACCACCTAAAGTAAGTGTTGTCAATGATTGCGTTTCACCTCTTGTAAATACAGCAGAACCGTGCACCATTGGCAAATAATCTACCTCACTCCAAATAGGACGAATTTCATCAAATTTTCTACCATCCAAACGAATACGCTCATTCAAGATCACATCTCGAACAGCTTCTTTCATTGTTTTAGCATAGTAACTTCCGATTAACTTTTCGTTTTCTTCCAATTCTTCTTCGGTGAACAAAGCTTTTACTTCTTCTTTAATCGCTTTAAACCCTTCAGAACGCTTCTCTTTGTCGGCATGACCTTGACGCGCTACTTCTTGACATTTTTCATAAGCGAAATCATGAATTTTCTTCTCAAAATCTTCATTTGAATCTTCATGAGAGTATTCACGCTTTGGAGAAGAAGATGGAACTTCAGCTGCCAAATCTAATTGGAACTGACATTGTTCTTTAATTGCTTCGTGTGCGATTTTTATTGCTTCGATTAAATCAGATTCTTGCACTTCGTGCATTTCTCCTTCAATCATCACAACGTCCTTCATCGTACCCGCAATCATCAATTCCATATCTGCTTTTTCCAACTCAGATTTCAATGGATTTATGATAAACTCACCATCAACACGTGCAACACGTACCTCTGACATTGGTCCATTGAATGGAATATCAGAAACTGCAATTGCCGCAGAAGCAGCAAATCCTGCTAAAGTATCTGGCATGTGCTCACCATCGTAAGACATCATTTGAATCATTACTTGCGTATCTGCATGGTAATCATCTGGAAACAATGGACGCAAAGCTCTATCCACTAAACGCATAATTAAAATTTCCAAATCTGATGGACGACCCTCACGGCGTAAAAAACCACCTGGGATACGACCTGCACCAGCAAATTTCTCACGATAATCTACTGTTAAAGGTAGAAAATCGATTCCTTCTTTAGCTTCTTTCGAAGACACAGCTGTAGCTAATAAAACTGTGTTGCCCATTTGTAACACTACTGAACCGTCTGCTTGTTTTGCAAGCTTTCCAGTCTCTACAGAGATATCTTTACCTCCGATAGTGATGGACTTTTTTATTCCTATATTCATATTTATTTATTTACAAATTTTATTTCTTTGTAAGAAAAATTCAAATCCTGCGTTATACTCGATTTTCATTTTACTTGTTTATATAGATAAACGCCTAAAATCAAAATCTTCATAAGCCTTGTCTTTGACAATTTTCTTATCAAACAATTTAACTTCTTTGGATTTCAAGTTTCCCAACTATCATTTTAACAAAAAAGGGGAACTCCGAAAAATTTCGTTTGCCCCCCTTTTCTATAAAATTGTAATCAAAAATTATCTTCTCAATCCTAATTCTTTAACAATCGCACGGTATCGCAAGATGTCTTTAGCTTTTAAATAGTCTAAAAGACTTCTACGTTTACCTACTAACAACTGCAATGCACGTTGTGTATTGTAATCTTTACGATTTGTTTTCAAATGATTAGTCAAATGACCAATACGGTAAGTGAATAAAGCGATTTGACCTTCAGCAGATCCAGTGTCTTTCTCTGACTTTCCGTGTTTTTTAAAGATTTCTTCTTTCTTTTCTTGTGATAAATACATTCCAATATTATTTAATGATTTTTATGTATGTGCTTTGAAACACAGCTGCAAAGATATGTATAATATTTTGTTATGCTACAAAAATTGATTTTAATTTAACTAAAGTTTCAATATCACCTCAACAAATAAATAATAAGTTGTTTCACAATTGCTTTAGTAAATAGGTTACCCCTTAAAATCGCAAACCGTAAAACCAATTCGCTCGCCTCTTACCTTTTTATATTGGTCATCATTTTATTTTCAAACACTCTACCTCTACATTATTATGTAAAAACGAACCCTTTAGAAAATAAAGAGCAATACAAACAAAAGGATGCAATTCAAAAGCTAAATAGCTTAAACAATTAACAATTTTTCGACAGCTATTGATTCATTAATTTTATAATTTTACACAAAAAAAACAAATGTTAAGTGCCCTGGCGTATTATGTGCTTATTTATCCGCTTTCTTTACTTCCATTGCGGGTTTTGTACTTATTTACTGATGTTTTTTATTTATTATTAATTACCATTATTCCGTATCGCCGAAAAGTAGTAAGAACAAACATTGAACGGTCTTTTCCAAATAAAACTAAAAAAGAAAAACGCAAAATTGAAAGAAAATTTTATCGTCACCTAACTGATTTACTAGCTGAAGGAGCAAAGAATCTAAGTATTTCTAAAAAGCAATTACTGAAACGATTTCAAGTTGAGCAATCAGAAGTTATGGACAGATTGTATGCGCAAGGAAAAAGTGTATTATTAGTGTCTGGACATTACAATAATTGGGAATGGCTAATTACAGGTCAAAATTTATTATTTAAACACCAAGCTGTAGGAATTGGAATGCCACTAAGTAATGGTTTTTGGGATAAAAAATTAAATGCCCGAAGATCACGTTTTGGAATGAGGGTTATTCACTCGAAAATTGTGCATCAGTTTTTTAAGGAGAACAAAGAGCAAATTGCTACATTAGTTCTAGCCGATCAGTCTCCTGGAGATTCAAATAAATGTTATTGGACGGATTTTTTAAATCAAAAATCAGGTATTTTATTCGGTCCAGAAATGTTGGCGAACACATACAATCATGCAGTAGTCTATTTTAGTATTCACAAACTTAAACGTGGACATTACTCAATGCGTTTACAAGAGATTAGCTCGGATCCGCGTTCACTTAAATATGGGGAACTTACAGAGCAATTTGTTCGTTTACTTGAACAAACAATAAATGAAGCACCGGAATTTTGGATATGGTCGCACAAGCGCTGGAAAAGAACAGTTCCTGAGCATCTTGATGAATTGCGTCAGGAACAAGTGAAAAGATTTAATGACAAATTTAGATCTTAATCTGTAAGTAAAGAAAAAAGTCTCAAAAAACCTGGCTCATCATATAATTTTATGGCTACTGTTCAAACATACTCATATCACCTGCTTTCATTTTATGATAAGCCTTAGTGAGATATGCTAAAATTATGCGCATTGTATCAAAAGCTTTTTCTGACTCAGCATTAATTTCCTGCCCTTTCAACTTTAGTAAAAGTTTCATATACAGTGCTTGAAAACAAACCTCTACCAGGTTTAAATCACCAAGATCACTTTTCTTTTGAAAAGCCTCAATGTTTTCATCTGCTGCACTTAATAAATCAAGGTATTTTTTGTCTTTAACTACATCCTTCAAGGTATTATGCAGATAAATGAGTTCGGTTATAACCTCTCCTAAACGATGCAAGTGGCCTTTTTTTTCTAAACCTCGCGACTTCATTTCATCGATTATATCTTGATACCAAGTTACGGCCTCATTTTCAAAAGATTCACTCTTAATTTGTGGACGTATTATATTCGCCCGAATTTGCTCAATATTAAACTGATACGCCCTAACCATATCCTCCACTTGGTACATATAGATAACATATTCTGCAATATTGTTTTTTAATTTTTCTTGGGCAATAAACATTCTTTCTGCGCTTTTTAATGAATGGGAAAGAAAATAATATTAATTCTCTTCTACTTCTTGGATGGCTTCCACCTCATCTTCAAAACCAGACATCAATTCTTCTTCTCTGTCGTTCAAGAAATTGATAAATTCATCTGTCACATCATAGGCGTTATTAATAAACGTAATCTGACCACCTTTTTGATAAAAAAACAATAAATCTATGTCCTTTTTATTAGAGAATTCTTTTCCAGCTTCAGCAATTTTGTTCATTAGTGCGGTTTGGTATTCCATTGACTCTTTTTGAAGTGCAGCACCACGCTGTTGTTCAAACTGTTGAATAGCCTGTTGCTTTTCCATAGCTGTTCGTTGGATATCTTCAATTTGATAACCTGTAATTTCATTGGCTTCCATTCTTTTTTGTACATCCGCTTCATAAGCTTGATAAGCACGGTATTTTCTCTCTAACTCCTTTTGGAAATTAAGCTCTTTTGATTTAAGAACAGAATCAATTTCTCTGTAAAAACCAAATTGAGTAGCAATACTATCTTGGTGGTAGTAGGCCATTGCAATACCTGTTTCACCTTCTCCCATTTGTTTTTTCTCTACTACTTTAACAGGTGTTTCATTTTTTACATTTTCATTATTTGAATTGTTACAAGATGTAAAAAAAGCAACTGATCCAAGAATTAAAGTAGAAATTAAAAGTATATTTTTCATGGGTTTATTTATTTGTAATGTTTGTATTTTTATTTTTAAAAGATTCATTCCAATCTGTTCGCATGTCTACAAATCTTTTGAGACAATTATTAAGGAACTCTGTTGTAATCATGGCTTTTACATCTGCCAATCCCATGACATCAAGCTCACCTATTTTATAACTTTGCTCGAATTGTCCTAATTCAATTTTTACGGTATATTTACCATTATAGGAAAAAATTTGAATCTTGAAGCGCTCGTGCGGTATGGTATCAACAATTCTCATATCTATCGATTTGTAAATTCAGCACAAAAATATCAATTCAATTAGGATTCACAAAAATAAAAGGTTTTTAAATTTTAAATATGAAAATGTTTAATCAACAGAAATAATAATTATTTCTTTTTTACTGAATTTTTAGCCGGATTTGTCTATCTTAACAATTATGAAGATTAATGATGAAATCTCTTTAAAAAACATAATGGTCAAAGACTTGTATTGGCTTTTATTCTCTACTTCACCGCTTTCTCATCAATATAGTCTATCATCATATGCTTTATTTCCTTTTGAATTACAAGAAGAATGGAAAGTGCGTGCACAAACTTATTTTATTGAGCTTGATCAAAACCCAAAACCGCTTGAAGTTTTTCTTCACCGAAAGAAAAATAAAAGACTCGGTTTTTATGCAGAAGCATTGCTCTCCTATTTTTTTCAGACATTTAGACCAATTACGTTGTTATTACAAAATCATCAAATTATAGATAATAAAACAACGATTGGTGAAATAGACTTTATTATAGCGTATGAACATCAGGTAATCCACTTAGAGTGTGCGGTAAAATATTATTTACTTAGCGATAAGCATCGCCCAGATTTACCTTCAAACTGGATTGGGCCGCGTAAAAAGGATCATTTAGGTTTAAAGTTAGAAAAAGTACTTCAACATCAGCTTCCGTTGGGAAAAAGTAAGTCGGTATTCCATAAGATCAATAAAAATATTGATGTTTCATATTTGTTTTTAAAAGGAATTTTCTTTACCAACAATGTTAAAACCAACAATAAAATATGTCAGAAAATACCCAAACGCTATGTTTATCAATCTGAAGCGCAAAACTTGACTAAGCCTGTCCTCGGAGTTTTAGAGCGTCCAAATTGGCTCTCTGCTACTCAAACTACTTCAATAAACGAAGTGAGTTTTACAACCATAGACTTAAATATACCTTTAGTTAACCCCCAATTACTTATCCTTGAGAATTCAGAGGTTATTTTTGTGGTTCCAGATGACTGGTAATTTCTACACAAGAAAAACCAAAATGAATGTGTTTAATTCCGGTTTGAAAAATTCGATATAAATTTTAGGTTAGGCCTTCTCTAGTAAACAAACAACATAAGCTTTCACTGCCTTTTGTTGTCCGAAGGAATCGACTTTTTCATGTGTTGTCGCCTTAATTGAAACATTTTCTAATTCAGTTTCAAGCAATTCTGCAATTACCTTTTGCATTTCAGGAATATGCGGATTTACCTTTGGTTTTTCAAGGATAACAGTTGCGTCAAGATTACCTAAAACAAAGCCTTTATCCTTAACTAATAGAAAAGTTTCTCGCAATAAGATTTTTGAATCGATGTCTTTATACTTTGGGTCTTGATCCGAAAAATGATAACCAATATCTCTTAAATTAAGTGCGCCAAGCATAGCATCACAAATTGAGTGAAGTAAAACATCTGCGTCAGAATGTCCTAAAGCACCAAGTTCTGCTGGAATTTTCACACCTCCAATAACAAGATCTCGATTTTGAACGAGTTGATGCACGTCGACACCAAAACCAATTTTAATTTTCATTATTGTGGTTTTACATTTGCTTTATCTGAACTTGCCGCGCCACCTAGATGTAACCTAAGGGTAAAACGAATGGTATTTTGCAAAGGATTATTTCTTCTTAGAGAAGTCAAATAGGAAAAATCAATTCCAAACATTCTATATTTCAACCCAATACCAAAAGTTAAGTGTTGTCTTGCTCCTTTTTTAAGGTTTTCATAAAAATAACCTGCACGGGCTGCAAAAAGATCGTTATACCAGTACTCTAAACCTGTACCAATCATGATTTCATTTAATTCCTCACGAAACTTTGTCCCTTCAACCACTTGATACGAGCCATCAGGGTTTTGAATATAATCACCATTATCATCTTTCGCCAAGGCTCCAGGAGCATCATAAAAAGATTGTAACATACCGGGTACAACACCTATATTCTGATCGTATCCAGACATTATTTCTCCTGTTAGACTATTCCTTATTGGTGGTGTTGGAACAAGCAGTTTCGAGAAGTCAACCGCCCAAGTCAAGCTATTATAAGCATCAAAATCAAATGTCATTGCAGAACCAATTTTAATATTAGTTGGTAGAAAATCTCTATCGTTTTCAACGGTATAAGATACTTTATTACCAATATTATTTAAGGTTATACCAAAAGCGAGCGCACCTCTCGTACCTCCATATCTTACATCGTCATTATGATAAGAAAAAGATAGGTCTGCAGCACCTGCCAATCCTGCGGTACTCTCAGCTCCCTCTACAGCTACTCCAGCAGTTAAATTTGAAGAAATAAATTTACCATTCAATCCTAATGAAAAATTATTGTTCAAACGAAAAGAGTACCCTGCAAGAATTTCAAACTCTGTAGGTGTATTTTTGATTGTTGTATTTCCTTCATTATCTGTAAATACGATTTCACCTAAGCTAAAATAGCGCAAAGATCCCCCCACAACATTTCGATCATTGATTTTATAAAAACCAGCCAAATGCGACAAATTAATGTCTGATGCTAAATTCTGAAGCCACGGCGAATACGACAAAGAGACCTCTGATTTTTCTTCCGTAAAAGCTAACATGGAGGTGTTCCAGAAAAAAGAATTCGATGTCGGACTTAATGCCGTTCCAACGTCTCCCATTGCACCAGAACGTGAATCAGGTGTAATTTGCAAAAATGGAACAGATGTGGTTATCGTATTCAATTGTAAGTCTTCAGCATCTGTTGCTTTGTTTCCACTTTGGGCCAAAAGCGCTAATCCAAAAAAAGTAGCTGCTCCAGTTAATAAATATTTTTTTATCATTATTGTTTGTATTCTCGCTTTAAATTTTCGCACGACATTCTCCATAAAATAGAATAGCATACAAATATACGTATTCCTTAAAAATTTATTGTGTTTTACTTCAAAAGATACAGTTTTTGCATTTCTTGGGCTTTTTCACCTTCAGGACTTTTCACTGTAACTCTATACACATAAATTCCTTTAGCTAATTGATCTCCAAACTCATCCCTTCCGTCCCAAGGTATACCTTCAGTTCTAAACCCTCTTGTTTCTACTGTTCTATTAATGGTTTTTATCAATCTACCCGTAACAGTATATATTTCAATTTGCGTCTCCAATGCTGCACAAACTTGATTGTGCTCAAAGAAAAACTCGGTATGCGTAGTGAATGGATTCGGGTAATTTAGCACATGATCGAGTGCAATATCTTCATCTTCATGAACCGTGAACTCTATTGTTTTTTCACTCGAATTATTATTGACATCCCAAGCTTTAAATGTCAATGTATGTAAACCTGGTGAGAGATCACCTATCTGGTAACGCAAACTACCACTTTTGTAGGTGTCTAAATCAGATTCATAAAATTCATTCAGCACTTTTGCCTCACTTGTCTTGGCGTCTAAAATCATCGTAATATCATGGCCAATTCCATTCCCCACTGTATTAATACCACTTTCATCAAATAAATTAGCAATTAAAACCGGAGATTCATTTGTAATTCCGCCACTTACAAAACTATCATCATTAAGATATATTTCAATTTCAGGTCCTACCTGATCATTCAATCCCGTTGTATCAATCCCACCAATTAAAAAGTCAGTGGAATAACCTCCTCCATTATTATTGTTCTTACTCCAGGAATAAAAACTAGCTTTTCCTTTTCCATAATTGTAATCAATATCTTTCGGTACAATGAAGTCAAACTCAAATCGTCCATTTTGAACGGATGACTTACCTTTAAATAAAATATTGTCTTGTTGTGAAAAGGGAATCACTGGTGACAAAGCATCTTGTCCTAATGTAGCTCTAGATGCAGGTTTATCATAAACAGAAGGCTGAACAAAACCATTAAAACCAGTTAAAAGGTTGCCATATTGATCCTCTACATGTCCTTTCATATTAACTTTAGATAAAGCGCGAATTGTATCAGTTACTAAATTTACATCTAAACTATTTATGGAATCCAATACAATATTTTCATAGGGAAGCGCAATTTCCAAAGCAGGATCACCGAGTAGCATAAAGCTTCTTTTATTGTTAGACGATCCCGTAACACCGTTTTTTGTTCTTAAAATAATCTCTCCAAAGGTTAATGGTTTTCCTGAAGCATCTCGGGTAAATACATTTTCAAAAAACTGCTTAGTGGTGACAGAATTTGTAGAAAAATAGACTGCACGTGTTGTCGTCATCAAAGCAATCGCACCACCAACTTCATTCAAGGCCATCCATTCACCAATAGAAACCAACTCATTATCATCAATACGAGCAAATTCACAGGTAGCAGAAACAAATAAGGTAAGTTTATCAATATTTTCATACTCCTGGACAGAACCGATTGACATGATTCTCTCTTGTGCGGCACTTTCGGAATTACCATGTCCAACATAACATGTTACTAATGATCCAGATTCAATACTTCTATTAATTTCATTGTTTACTTCGGGATATCGTTCTCCTCCTGCAGTTGTAATTTGTGGGTAAGCATCAGCATAAATCTTTTTTACGTTCATTTCAGGATGGTTTGCATCAACATAAATAGAAGCGGGTTCCAAATCTTGATTGATGAAATATCCACTTTCTTCATCATCTGCAATTAAAGTATATTTGAGTCTCCAATCACCATGAGTTGAAATGTATCCATCTTCTCCACACAGCAGATTATTGGATGAATAAAGCATTGAACCATTTTTCATGTAATGCTCGATTTTATTGACCAAAGTTATAGCGTCAGATTTTGAAGTGGCAACAAGTCGTCCTACAGCAATATCGAGCAAATCAGAAGGAGAAAACTCTTCTGAATCATCTAAAAAGCCAAAATAATCATCAGAAACAATAGCTGAAGTATAATTCTCAGAGTTTAACGTCTCATAAACCGGAACCATGTAATTGTTATTGGCAATTCGTGAAAGCGGATCGTATGTACCATCTCCAAATAACAAAAGGTACTTAGGTCTCAAAGAAACATCAGCTCCTGCTCGATCATAAAACATCTTAGCGAAATACTTTATAGCTGTTGGGTCTTGAGTTCCACCAGAAAATTCATTATAAACCTGGGTTGTTGTCACAACATGAACAGAAAGTCCTTTACCTTCATGCAAAGTTGCTAAACGGTTCGCTTGACTAAGAAAATTTGGGTGCGTTACAATTAAATAATCGGCAGCAGGAAGTCCATGCAAGTTTTGATGTGCAACTTTTCCAATATATTCTGGACTGTTGAATTGTGAGGCAAAAGCGACAAAGGTACGTAAACTATCAGCTGCAAAACTAAAATTATAGGTGCCACCACTAGCAGAACCAGTAACTAACTTTGGTGTATTCGGTTGGGTGACCTCCCATACTTTTCCATTACTTGGGAAACTGCTAATTTGCATCTCTGCAATATTTCCAACACCGACTGATTCAAGATCTCTAAAAGACATTCCATCAAAATAAGTCAAATAACTTCTTGCATTTACTTCTAAAAAATCAAGATAACCCTCATCGGATGGGTTGGAGCGCGTAAAATTAACCCTCAAACTAAAATTGCTTGACGAAGGGTTAAAACCAGAAGGAGAGGTTAAGAAACCAGCCCGTGAAAAACTATCGTCATTGGAAGCTCCGATAGAAGCTGAGCCTATTGTCGTTGAATTATATTGAACACGAAAACCTGTTGTACCTCCACCATTTTTTGCAGCCATATAAGCACGTAAGCTAGCTGGTTTATTTGGGTTCAAATGCGGTATTTGAATAGAAAAGTTTTGAGTCAGATTGGCATCAAATTTTTCTCCATACCAACGTTGCCCTGTTTTCATCAAATTCACAAGTTCTTTTTCATGTATTGCAAAAGAATTATAATCTGTTACAACATGTGTTGGAGTGTTGCTAGACATGACGGCATTTGAAATTCGAGCAGGAATAGAATTACTATTTATATTAATATAGTAAACAGAATAATTAGCATAAATGTTTAATAATCGCTGAAAACGGTTATTCTTGGCCTCCCATTTATGCGGACCTCGTCCATAAAACAACAAATAATCTCCCGCATCAAAAGATCCATCACCTCCATCAACAACTGAAATATCATTCTTTAAAAGATCATCCGGCCTATACTCAGCATTCGATTCTGGCAACTTTCCAAATCCATTCCCATAAATATTCAAATGATCAGGATTAAGTTGATCAACATTTACACCTATATTCTTTAAAAAATCATAATCTATTTTGTAAATACCGTTTGTCTTTACTTTAATTTTATACCACTCTCCTGAACCGTTTTTTAAAACAGAAGCACTTGCAAATGAAGCAGACTTAGTTTCATATATAGGTGCGGAAATTTGCTTTAAGGTTATTGAAGTTATTTTTTGAATAACGCCGTTTACATTTACAAATGGAACAAAAGAAACATTTGCGTAGTAATTTTTAAAATCACTATTATTTTTTACACGAATTATCGGTGCTGAAGAAACTTCAATATTGGCGTTGTGTAAAAACAGCTTTTCTTTATTGGTCAATTGACTTGTTTGATAGGATACCAGACTAAAATCATGCGCTGTATTTGAATTAGCCCTTTTAAATTTGTGTATAAACAAAAATTCATTTTCGCTAACAAAAGAACTTTTAAGATTTGGGTATTCTACGATTTGGCTACCAATAGTCATTTTTGCTAACGTATCATTCCATTTTAAATCAAGTTGAATTTCATCTTGGGCAATCCCCACATATGAAACTGAAGCAGTAAAAATTAGCAATAAGAAGCGTATTAATATGTTATTCATTTTCTGTATAATAATATAAACTGCAAAGTTTAAAAAAAGAATGCATTAAATTAAGTTTTTTCAATTGTTTAAACGATGAGTTCCTTAACATATTTTAAAACTTTCCTCTTTTTTTGTAACTATGCGAGATTTTTTTCGTAAAATTGACAGTTGTTTGTGTATTATTGTAAAAATAGACTATGCTTAAGTATAATTTCGTCATAATAACATTTATATTGATCTTCTTGCAGTTCAGCGAGTTGTCTTTTAAATCCCACGCTCAAGACCCGCAGTTTTCGCAGTTCTATGCCAATCCAATATATTTGAATCCGGCTTTTGCTGGAAGTCATGGTTGTCCAAGATTTGCTGTTAACTATAGAAATCAATGGCCTGCGCTTTCTGGAACTTTTGTCACTTATTCTGCATCTTATGATCAATATTTGAAAAGTATTTCGGGAGGAATTGGTGTGATTGCAACGCATGATCAGCAAGGTAAAGGTACCATTAACCATACTACTTTGAGCTTGATTTACAATTATCATTTAAAAGTAAACAGAAAGTTTACGATGATGTTTGCCGGTAAAGCAACATGGAACCAAAAGTTTCTTGATTGGGACAAACTGACATTTGGAGATATGATTGACCCAAGAAGAGGGTTTATTTATGGAACAAATGATGTACCTCGTGGAGGTTCTCGTGGTTTCTTTGATGCATCTGCAGGAATGGTAGGATTTACAGAAAATTTCTTTTTCGGCGTTTCAGGACATCACTTAAACATGCCCAACGAATCGATGATTAATGGAGATGATAGTCCAATGCCTATTCGTTTAACAGGACACATGGGAGCGAAAATTGGACTTGGTGGAAAATCTCAATATTCTAATGAAACTTCTATCATGCCCAACCTTATCTATCAATACCAACAAGGTTTTATGGAGTTAATGCTAGGAACATACGTTAAATATGGCGCATTTACAGCTGGAGCATGGTTTAGATCAAAAGATGCATTCATCCTTTCACTAGGAGTAAATACAGGAACGATAAAAGTAGGATACAGTTATGATGTAACCGTATCAAAATTAAATAATGGTGTTTCAGGAGGTTCTCACGAAGTTTCGCTTGGATTTGACTTAAATTGTAAAACAAGACAACCAAGCTTCAGAACTGTTTCGTGTCCTTCTTTTTAAAAAATTTGTAACTAAAGATTAAAAACACGTTATTTGTACACAGAACATTTATAATTATGAAAATAAAGACCAAAAATATGAAAAGATTCACACAATGGTTTGTCGCTTTGAGTGCTATAGCGATTGCTTCTTCATGTTCTCGAGAAGTATCCGACACCACAGGTTGGGATTATAACAATCCTGGTATAGGTGGTTTCCAAAAAGTACCTTATGTAGATCAAGAAACAGGACCTGGACTTCTTTTAGTAGAAGGTGGAACATTCACAATGGGACGTGTTGAAGATGATGTTATGTATGATTGGAACAATAGACCAAGAAGACTAACTGTATCTTCCTTTTATATGGATCAAACGGAGGTAACAAACTTTCACTGGTTAGAATATATGTATTGGATCAGTAGAGCATATCAAAGTTACCCAATGATATACAAAAACGCTCTTCCTGATACATTGGTTTGGCGTTCTGAACTTGGGTTTAATGAAAAATATGTTGAATATTATTTCCGTCACCCTGCATACAGAGATTACCCTGTTGTAGGTGTATCTTGGTTACAAGCAAATGATTATTGTAAATGGAGAACAGATCGTGTAAATGAATATATTTTAATCAGAGAGGGTATCCTCAACTTTAATATTAATCAAGCTGATGAAGCAACTTTTAATACTGAATCATATTTAAACGGTCAATACGAAGAAGAGATTAGACAGAATTTAACTGATTTAGATCCTTCGAATGCAACAGGTAAGAAAGGTAAAGATTTAGGTGAACGTCAAGTAAGAATGGAAGATGGTATTTTGCTTCCACGTTACAGATTGCCAACAGAAGCCGAATGGGAGTTTGCTTATTATGGACTTATTGGAAACATGTCAGGAGAAGATTCTGAGGTAATAAGCAACAGAAGAATATATCCGTGGGATGGACACTTTGTGAGACAAGAAAATGAAGAGTTCCAAGGTGAGATTAGAGCTAACTTCGTTCGTGGTCGTGGTGATTACATGGGAGTTGCAGGGAATCTTAATGATGGTGCAGACGTTACAGCACCTGTTGACTCCTACTGGCCAAACGATTATGGTTTATACAACATGGCAGGAAACGTAGCTGAATGGGTTCTTGATGTATATCGTCCATTATCTTCTGAAGACGTAGATGAATTCAGACCATTTAGAGGAAATGTTTTTCAAACAAAAGTCTTAAATAATGCCGGTGCTGTGGCATACAAAAACTTTCAAGTTGAGTATGACGTACATGGTATGAAAGAATACCTAAACGAATTTGAGCGTGTAAGGTATCAAAGAGTTTCTGCAGAGAAGCACGATCCAAATGATACTGTAATTCAGAAAGGTCTAATGAAAACAAATGAATCTAAACACCCAGTAGCACGTGGTTATGCACCAGATCCATTTTATGTTTCGCATGACTTTACTAAGGATTCAATGGAGCTTGAAATTATTGCGAATATCAATGCTGTTTTAGATAAAGCAATTGCATTCAGAAATGACAAATATAACACTGAAGCATCTATGGTAATTCAAGAAGAGTTATTTGATGGTATCTTTGCAGATGAAATTAGAATTGGACCATTAGGTGAAGAATATGCTTTTGAAATTATTTCTCTACTGAGAGATGGATTCCAAGAATTTATTATTGATACACCTGGAAAACTTAAATATAGAAATGTAACTGAGGAAGAAAATATCGGAAGATTAAATTACAGAAGAGCTGACTACATTGATTATGTTGATGGTGATATCGAGTCTTCTATTCATTACGATAATACAAAACGTAAAAATGACATTAATCAAGCAAGAAGAGATCCTGATCTAGTGATGTACCAAAGCCGTCATGAAGAATATGACTTAAGGGGAGCAAATATTAAACCTGGAGGTGATGACAGAACAGCTTGGCCTACAACATTAGTCTCTAACAAGTCACGTGTGTATAAAGGTGGTTCTTGGAAAGATAGAGCATATTGGATTGTTGGTGGTAACAGAAGATTCTTAGATGAAGATCAATCTACAGATTACATCGGCTTTAGATGTGCGATGGATAGAATTGGAAGTCCAACTGGAATGAATTATTCTAGAAAAAACAGAAAATAATTAAGGAATTAATTATATTTAAACCTCGGCAATTTTGTCGAGGTTTTTTTTTGAATTATGACAGAACTCTTCAAGTTATTTTACGATTGTGGACAAGTATCAACAGATACAAGAAAAATTGAATACAACGATTTATTTATTGCACTTAAAGGAGAAAACTTTGACGGAAACGAATATGCCGAAAAAGCAATTGAGAAAGGTGCAAAATATGCTATTGTTGATGATCAATCAAAAGCAGATAATAAGCAAATCTTTCATGTGGAAAACAGTTTGGTTTTTCTACAAAAATTAGCAGAGCATCATAGAAAGTCTCTTGACATTCCGGTAATTGGAATAACGGGAACCAATGGAAAGACAACCACCAAAGAATTAACAGCAGCTGTACTATCACAAAAATACAATGTGCTATTCACAGAAGGTAATCTTAATAATCACATAGGAGTTCCTTTAACCTTGTTGAAGTTAACACCTGAACATGAAATTGCGATTATAGAAATGGGAGCAAGTAAAATCGGAGACATCAAAGAATTGACCGACATTGCTCACCCAACTCATGGAATCATTACAAATATTGGACATGCGCACATTGAAGGATTTGGAAGTCCAAAAAATATTGTAAAAACCAAAACAGAACTCTATAAAGCGATTGAAGAAGACGAAGGTAGATTGTTTATCAACGTAGAAGACGAGGTTTTGATTAAGCATAAACCCAGCTCCTGCCCTACTTCAACTTATGGATTAAGAGAAAACGCAGATATTTCAGGAGAAATTTTAGCCTTAGATCCAATGTTGAGTTTTGAATGGAAAACAAGTGAGAATAGAAAAATAAAAGTCCAAACTCAAATCATTGGGAAATACAACTTCTTAAACATGTTGGCAGCAATATGTATTGGTTCACATTTTAAAGTTGAGAATGAATCCATAAAATCTGCATTGGAAAATTATAAACCGAGTAACAATCGTTCTCAGGTAGAAAAAACAATCAACAACACATTAATTTTGGATGCCTACAATGCCAATCCGACAAGTGTAAAATCAGCACTGGAAAACTTTGCGGAAATCACATCTGAAAATAAACTTTTTGTGATTGGAGATATGTTGGAATTAGGAGAAAACACTTTAAAATATCATCAAGAAGTCATCGATTTATGCAAAACGCTAAACCTACAAGGAATGTTTGTCGGAGAAATATTCTCTCAACTCAAAGACAAAAATGAAATTCTTGCTTTCAAAAATACCGAAAAAGCAAAAGAGTTTTTCGAAACCGCAAGTCCAAAAGATAATTTGATTTTACTAAAAGGATCGAGAGGAATTGGGTTAGAGAAATTGGTAAAAACGCTTTAGAAGGAATTATGAATGATGAACGATGAATTTTGTCGCTATGTCTTTCAAAAAATAATTAATGCTTAAAGCAATGCAATAGAGAGGGATTTCTTGTCGCTACGCTCTGTCGAAATGACAAGCTTTAGTGAGAGGTATAAGTAAAAAAAAGAAGAAAAACTTCGTTTTTCCTCTTTTTTACCCCCCACAACAACCACACGTTGTCATTTCGCACGGAATGGAATGAATGAGAAATCTTTCGCACAAGCCAAGGGGTTTGGTTTAAACGATTGTTTGGAAAGAGATTTATCAAGTTCGCGCTCTGTCAAAACATCAATATTTATGGGGAATTATCAAAGATTAAGAAGAGATTCCTCGTCACTGCGTCTTTCTTAAAATACTTAATGCTAAAAACAACACAATAAAGAAAGATTTCTCGTCGCTACGCTCTGTCAAAATGAAATGACTGAGAAATCTTTCTCAAAAGCCAAAGGGTTGGGTTTAAACAATTGTTTTACAGAATTTCTCCTCGCTGCTTATTTTGAAATCACAATAAATATCAAATAAAAAAACCTTTTCTCTTTCTTTTTGTTTTACAAGAAAGCAAAATAGAATTATGAAAAACTACATCATCATAGGCGGTTCTTCCGGGATTGGAGCTGCTATCACTGCGCAATTAGCAAAGGAAAACAATCACGTTACGGCAACTTACAATTCAAACGACGGAAATTCAGATACAGATAATATAAAATACCATCATTTAGATGTCACGGCGGAGACAATTGATTTGGATTTTTTACCTAAAGAAATTGATGGATTGGTTTACTGTCCAGGAAGTATCAATTTAAAACCTTTCGCTCGTATTAAACCCGCGGCTTTTTTGGAGGATTTTGATTTACAAGTAAACGGAGCTATTAAAGTCTTACAAGCGACAATCTCAAAATTAAAGAAATCAGGAAATGCCAGTGTTGTACTTTTTTCAACAGTTGCTGTTCAAAATGGATTTAATTTCCATTCACAGGTTGCTGCTTCGAAAGGGGCAATTGAAGGTTTGATGAGATCATTAGCCGCTGAATATGCACCAAAAATTAGATTTAACGCTATTGCACCTTCTTTAACAGACACGCAACTTGCTGGTAAGATGTTAAGTTCTGACGAGAAGAAAAAAGCAAATGCAGAAAGACATCCACTAAAAAAGATTGGTCAGCCACAAGATATTGCTGAAATGGCCGTTTTCTTATTAAGCGATAAATCTAAATGGATTACAGGTCAAGTTATGCATGTGGATGGAGGAATGTCATCAATAAAAAATTAAAATCATGGAAATTCAAGAGCAAAGTACGAGAAATACAATTTTAAAAAAATACAGCGATCATGTGCTAAAACATGGTGAAAAGCCAAAAAGCATCTACGCTTTTACCAAAGAAAACAATATGGAAGAAGCTGAGTTTTATGCTCACTTCGGGACATTTGAAGCAATTGATGCAGCCATTTTTGTAGATTTATTTAAGAACACAATGCAACTGCTGCATCAGGATGAAGATTACAAAAAAGGAAATGCTCAACATCAATTATTGAGTTTTTACTTTACGTTTTTTGAGATGCTTACTGCCAATAGAAGTTTGGTGATGTATGTTTTGAATCAAAATGAAAACAAACTAAAAACGTTAAAAACACTTGATCCGCTGAAGGAAGAGTACACGGATTTTGTGGAATCACTAGACATTGAGTCTCCAGATGTTTTTATCGACAACATTGCAAATATAATAGATAAAGGTATGGCGAAAGTTTCTTATGGTCAGCTTCTTTTCATTTTGCGTTTTTGGATGAAAGACACTTCCCCTTCATTTGAAAAAACTGATGTTTTAATCGAAAAATCAATTCACGCAGGTTTTGAAGCTTTGAATACTAAGCCCTTCGATACTTTTGTTGACTTGGGGAAATTTCTTTGGAAAGAAAGAAAATCTAAAGCATAGAAAAGATGAAATCTATAGATAAAATTCCAACTTCAAAAATTAATCGTGCTTCCAAATTGGTTTCTACAGGAGCTAAAATTGGCGTGAACTATTTGAAGTATTACGGAAATAAGTTGACAAAATCTGAGGAAGAAGCCCGTTCAAAACTCGACGAATCAAATGCCTCAGACATTTATGACAGTTTAAAAAGCATGAAAGGAAGTGCTTTAAAAATGGCACAAATGATGAGCATGGACAAAACCATGTTACCTCAGGCTTATGTAGAGAAGTTTTCGCTTTCTCAATTTTCTGTCCCTCCCCTATCTGCTCCTTTAGTTAAGAAAACATTGACTCGTTATTTTGGTAAAAATCCATCTGAGCTTTTCGATGAATTTAATTACGAGGCAATCAATGCTGCGAGCATCGGACAGGTTCATCAAGCAGAAAAAGAGGGTAAGAAATTGGCTGTAAAAATTCAATACCCCGGTGTTGCCGACAGCATTGGAAGTGACTTGGCATTGGTAAAACCCATTGCGATGCGTATGCTGAACATTCAAGGTCAAGATGCTGATCGTTATTTCAAAGAAGTTGAGGAAAAGCTGATGGAAGAAACAGATTACGCTTTGGAATTGTCGCAAAGTATTGCAGTTGCAGAGGCTTGCCATCACATTCCTAATTTATTATTTCCAAAATACTACGAGGAATTTTCCACCGGAAAAGTCCTAACCATGGATTGGATGGATGGAATACAGATTTCTGAATTTACTAAAAACAATAAAGATCCAGAAAAAGCAAACAAAGTTGGTCAAGCCTTATGGGACTTTTACATGCATCAAATTCATGAAGTAAGAAAAGTGCATGCAGATCCACATCCAGGTAATTTTATGGTTACCAAAAACGATGAACTCATTGCTATTGATTTTGGCTGTATGAAAGAGATTCCAGAGGATTTTTATTTTCCTTATTTTGAATTAACCAAGCCAAGTATTTTAGAAAATCCAGCAGCGTTTAGACAACAATTAAAAGCTTTAGAGATTCTCAAAGACACTGACACACCTGAAGAAATTGAATTCTTCAGTGGTATTTTCAAGGAATTACTTGGATTATTTGCCCTTCCCTTTCACGAAGAAGAATTTGATTTCTCTGACCCAACATTTTTCGAAAAAATAGCAACGATGGCAGAAAAATATTCAAAAAATGAAGATTTAAGAAAAGTAGATGCAGGAAGAGGTTCAAAGCATTTTATTTACATCAACAGAGCGTTTTTCGGATTGTATAGCTTAATGAATGAGCTACAATCTAATAATATAAAAGTGAACAACTTTAAGGAATTATGAACGATGAACGATGAATTCGAGTCGCTACACCATTCTAAAAATACTTAATGCTAAAAACAACACAATAAAGAAAGATTTCTCGTCGCTACGCTCTGTCGAATCCGATTGATCGTATGACAAACTTTAGTGGGTAGATTTGGGTAAAAATGAATCGATCATAGATAACAAAACCAGTAAAGGCGATTTGCAAATCGCCCCTACTGGTTTTTAATTCGTAATTCGTAATTGATTTTATTTAACCAATCCTATTTCTCTTAATCTTTCCATTAAATATTCTCCTGCTGTGATATCTTCGTAATGCTTTGGATTGTTTTCATCTATACATGATTCCAAACAGTTTAACGGCATTTCTGATCTTGGGTGTAAGAAAAACGGAACTGAATATCTACTTGTTCCAAGATTTTCTTTCGATGGATTAATTACACGATGCGTTGTAGATTTTAGTTTGTTATTGGTCAAACGCTGCAACATATCTCCAACATTTACCACAATATGGTCTTCAATAGAAGTTACAGAAACCCATTCATTTTGTTTGTTCAAGACTTGTAAACCATCTGCTGAAGCTCCAACCAATAATGTAATCAAGTTGATGTCTTCATGTTCTCCTGCACGTACAGCTCCTTCTTCAATTTCACCTGTTATTGGTGGATAATGAATAGGGCGTAAAATACTGTTTCCATTGTGGATGTGCTCATTAAAATAAGTTTCTTCTAATCCTAAATGCAGAGCAATTGCGCGTAATAAGTGTCTTCCTGTATCTTCAAAGGCTTTATACGCCTGTTTTCCAACTTTAAGAAAATCGGGTTGTTCTTTAACATCAACATTATCAGGATAAGATTCAGCTAGTGCCGGCTCATTTTCCACAAATTGTCCGAAGTGCCAAAATTCTTTTAAATCACCAGCAGTTTTACCTTTGGCGTGTTCCTTACCAAAAGGGGTATATCCTCGCTGTCCTCCTATTCCAGGAATGTTGTATTTATTTTTGACTGCTTCGTCTTGACCAAAGAAGATTTTCATTTGCTCATACAATTCGTCAATCAACTCTTGAGAAATACCGTGATTTCTAACCGCAACGAAACCAATATCTTCGTATGCTTTTCCTAATTCATTGATAAATTTTTGTTGTTGTTTCTCGTCACCAGTTAAAAACTCTGATAAATCAACCGATGGGATTCCTTGTGGACTACTCATAATATCTATTTTGTTTCAAAACAAAAATAGCATTTTTTTTTACATATAGAATGGAGTAAAGGAATGAGAAGGGAGAGCAGATTGAGAATGGGGAGAAGTGTTTTTATTTGGCTTAGGGATAGCAACGGCATCCTTTTTTACGATTCATCGAAAAAAAGATACAGTGGAAAGCCCGACTCATTTTTCTTGGAGTTTACGGAGAGAAAAAATGAGAAAGCCCCAAAGACAGTGGATATTAGGGAGAGTGAAATGGGAGAGAGAGAGAAAACGATGAGCATACTGCTTAATGCATACTGCCTGCTGCTTAAGGCTTAGAATCCACATACTCTTTCGCTGCTTGCCATTGTTCTTCGAATTCCTTTTCTTCGCTCATTTGGTACATATCGATTTCTGAAGCTAACATATCTTGAATTTGTAATTTTTCAAAATACTTTTTGGCATGAACAACATGAATTAAAAAACGTTTACCTACCAGTTGTACTTCCTCAAATGTGGTAAATGATGTAACTTTGTAAAAAGACTTGTTATCAAAACGTTTTCTATATTGTGGAAAGTCCATAGTTTTGTATTATTAATTAAGAAAGACAAATGTATATTAATTCTGAACATAAAAAAGCGCAGGAACTACTCGATGCTCAAAAATTTGAGAAATCTTTGGTTGCGTTTAACAAAGCATTGAAACTCGATCCGAATCATCCAGATATTCTCTCTCATCGTGGGGTTTTGCACTTGCACATGAATCAAAAGAAAAAGTGTTTTGATGATCTTGAATTGTCGCTTAATTTAGATAAAACTTATAGTTACAGATATGCGGCATTGGCTTATGCTAAGGATTATTTTGGTGATTTAGACTCGGCTATTAAACTTTATGAAAAAGCTGTTGAATTAGATCCAGATGATGCAATTGCCCACAATAATTTGGGCTTGTTGATGGAAAAAAGAGGATATCAACAAAAAGCTAAAGATAATTTTGAAAAGGCGGATAAGTTGGCCAAGATTCAGGATGATATGCTTGAGAAATTGGATGAATTGGAAGCCAAAGAGGAGATATATTTTAAAGATAATGGAGAAAAATCAGCGGATAACAATCCTCTTCCAAAACCAGGTTCACAAAACATTCCTAAAGGAGAACCTTTGCAACCTAAAAAATTAAAGGCTGATGAAAAACAAACCTTTGGAAAGATATCTAAGGACTTGGTGACCAAAAAAAGTGTGTTTAAAGAATTTATTGGTTTCGTGAAAAACGGTTTTAAATTGGATAAAAATGACTAGAAAAGAAAAAGCTGAGTTTATTATGGAGGAATTGGATAAAATTTATCCTACCACTCCTGTCCCACTCGACCATAAAGATCCTTATACTTTATTGATTGCCGTTTTACTTTCGGCGCAATGTACGGATATAAGGGTTAATCAAATTACACCATATTTATTTGCAAAGGCTGATAATCCTTATGATATGGTGAAACTTTCTGTCGAGGAAATCAGAGAAATCATTAAACCATGTGGATTATCGCCAAGAAAATCTAAAGCCATTCATCGCTTGTCGGAAATTTTAATCGAGAAACACGATGGAATTGTCCCAGACAACTACGAAGACTTGGAGTTTTTACCAGGCGTTGGACACAAAACTGCCGCTGTGGTGATGTCACAAGCCTTTGGTGTTCCAGCATTTCCAGTTGACACACACATTCATCGTTTATTGTACAGATGGGGAATTTCAAATGGAAAAAACGTAGAACAAACAGAAAAAGATGCAAAAAAAGTGTTTCCTAAAGAAAAATGGAATAAATTGCACTTACAGATCATTTTTTACGGTAGAAGTCACTCACCTGCGAGAAGTCCAAAACTAAGCGTAGATTATATTACGGAAGCAATTGGAACGAAGAAGGTTTTGAAGGAGTTTAAACCTTAAATAATGATGAGTGATGAATTATGAATGTTGAATGCGAGCATGGGTGGTAGTATGATGCTTGGTTAGGGTTTGATTCATTAATTTAGCTTAGTGGGTTCTACAAAAATCAGCTATATTTGTATACCAAGCTATACAATTATGGAAATTCTTTTTGAAAAATATCAGCAAAAGTTAAAACACACGCAGCTTGACTTCGTTCGCGCTATAATGATGAATGTTGAATGCGAACATAGTTGGTACTATGATGTATAGTTAGGGGGTGATTCATTAATTTTGATTAGCAGGCTAAACAAAATTTAGCTATATTTGTATACCAAGCTATACAATTATGGAAATTCTTTTTGAAAAATATCAGCAAAAGTTAAAACACACGCAGCTTGACTTCGTTCGCGCTATAATGAACGAAATTAATTGGGATGCCCGTTTAATTGGTATAAAAGGGGCTAGAGGCGTTGGCAAAACAACACTTTTACTTCAATATATCAAATTACACTTGGCTGATTCTATTGAAAACTCGCTTTACATTAGCTTGGATCATATTTGGTTTAACACAAATTCTCTTTCGGGATTGGTAGATGATTTCGAAAAAAAAGGCGGAAAATATTTATTTATTGATGAAGTACATAAATACTCAGGTTGGGCTCAGGAGATTAAAAATATCTACGATGATTATCCAGCTCTTAAAATTGTCTTCACTGGTTCATCATTATTGGAAATACTAAATGCTAGAGCTGATTTAAGCAGACGAGCAGTGATTTACAATATGCAAGGCTTTTCATTTAGAGAATACATTCAACTCGAAAGTGGTATAAAAATGCCGAAACTTTCTCTAGACAAAATTATAAATAACCATGTCGAAGAGTCATCAAAAATTCTTGAACTGATCAAACCTTTTGAGTTTTTCGAAAAATATTTGAAAGAAGGCTACTACCCTTTTTACAAGGAACAACCGGATTTATATCAAATGCGTTTAGGCGAGGTAATTAATATGATGCTTGAAATTGAACTTCCACTTTTAAGATCTGTTGAATTGTCATATATTCCAAAAGTCAAGCAATTACTTGTTGCCATATCTCAATCAGTTCCTTTTATACCAAATATTAGTAAACTAAGTGAAAAAATCAATATCAATAGAACCACATTGCTTTATTATATCCACTATCTAGAAGAAATTGGATTAACACGAAATTTGCATAAAAAAAATCAAGGAATAAGTATTTTACAGAAACCTTCAAAGATATATTTAGAAAACACAAATTTAATTTTCAACTTGGCCCGTGAGAATGTGAATGTAGGAAATAATAGAGAAACATTCTTTGCGAATCAATTATCCAACTATCATAAGATCAATTATACTGAAAAAGGAGATTTTTTAGTGGATGAAATATACACTTTTGAAATTGGTGGAAAGAACAAGACAAATCAGCAAATAAAATCAGTACCAAACAGTTATATAGCCGCAGACAATATTGAATACGGTCGAGGAAACAAAATTCCATTGTGGCTCTTTGGATTTCTTTACTAAAGGAAATTAACCTTGATAGTAAACCAAAGTGATTACTATCGAAAATCATTCATACAACATTCATAATTCGACATTAATAATTCATAATTAATCCCTATATTTCACGCATGGCAGAGAAAATTCAACGAGAATATTTAGAGCAATTTGGCAATCTAGAAGTTTTGGCAAAGCAAATTGTTGAGGGATTTATTACTGGGATGCACAAATCTCCATTTCATGGATTTTCTGTTGAATTTGCCGAACATCGATTATACAATACGGGGGAATCAACTAAGCACGTAGATTGGAAATTGTATGCCCGAACCGAAAAGCTTTTTACTAAAAAATACGAGGAAGAAACCAATCTTCGTTGTCAGTTTGTGCTGGATACATCGAGTTCAATGTACTTTCAAGATCAAGACAATTGGTCGAAGTTAAAATACAGCATTTACGGAATCGCTTCTTTAATGGAGTTACTAAAAAGACAAAGAGATGCTGTAGGATTAACCACTTTTACAGACAAAATTCAATTACACACCGAAAATAAATCATCTAATCGTCACCATCGTTTTATCTTCTCTGAATTAGAAAAATTACTTCGTCAATATGATGCTAAAACAACTGCTTCAACGGAAGCTGTTCAGGTTTTACATGATGTTGCAGAACTTTGTCACCGACGCAGTTTAATTGTAATTTTCTCAGATATGTTAAACGATCCTGAAGGAAAAGACGAACTTTTTGAAGCGCTTCAGCATTTAAAACACAATAAACATGAGGTAATTCTTTTTCATGTGGTCGACAAAGCGAAAGAACTAGATTTTCAATTGGAAAATAGACCTTACACGCTTGTTGACATGGAAACTGGAGAACAAATGAAGCTCGTTCCGGGAGAAGTCAAAGAACATTACACAAAACAGGTTGAAAATTATTTCAAGGAATTGGAACAAAAATGCGGAGCTTATGGAATAGATTTCCATGAACTAGACACGAATCAGCCGTTGAATGAATTACTTGTTCAGTTTTTGAGTAAACGACAGAAAATGGGATAATTGACAATTCCTACTTGATTTTTGGGCGAATCCCTGCCATTTTTTTATCTCAATTAGATTTTAATGGAATCAAAAAAATGACAGCGTCGGGTTTTCCACTGTATCTTTTTTTCGATAAATCGTAAAAAAAGGATGCCGTTACTACCCCTTTCGCGAACTTAATCTTTCCTTCTGAAATTACCCTTTTATTAAATTATGATTTTTTCATTGGATAGTTCTCAAAATATCAACAAACAACTCTTAAATTTTCTTTATCTTTGCGTTTTTCATAATCGTTAAAAATCATGGCAGATAATCGTTACAACCAAAGAGGCGTTTCCGCAGGAAAAGAGGATGTTCACAATGCAATTGCAAATATTGATAAAGGACTTTTTCCTCAAGCATTTTGTAAAATTGTACCTGATCTCCTCACTGGAAGTGAAGAGCACTGCATAGTAATGCATGCTGATGGTGCAGGAACTAAGTCTGCTTTGGCATATATGTACTGGAAGGAAACAGGTGATTTATCTGTTTGGAAAGGGATTGCTCAAGATGCTTTGATTATGAATGTTGACGATTTATTGTGTGTTGGAGCAACAGACAATATTTTGGTTTCTTCTACAATTGGTCGTAACAAAAACTTGATTACTGGAGAAGTGCTTTCTTCATTAATTAATGGTTCTGAGGAATTATTGGCTGATTTACGCGAAATGGGAATCGGAATTGATTCAACCGGTGGAGAAACTGCTGATGTTGGTGATTTGGTGCGTACAATTATCGTAGATTCTACTGTAGTGGCTAGAATGAAGCGCGAAGATGTGGTTTCTAATCACAACATTCAACCTGGAGATGTAATTGTGGGACTTTCATCGTCTGGACAAGCGACTTACGAAAAAGAATATAACGGAGGAATGGGATCGAACGGATTAACTTCTGCTCGTCATGATGTCTTCCATAAATATTTGGCGGAAAAATTCCCAGAAAGTTTTGACCCAAGTGTTCCAAATGATTTAGTGTATAGTGGAAATTACAAATTAACTGACAAAGTTAAAGATAGTCCACTTGATGCTGGAAAGCTAGTGCTTTCTCCGACGAGAACCTACGCTCCAATTATTAAGAAAATTTTAGACAGTCACCGGGCAGACATTCATGGAATGGTTCATTGTAGTGGTGGCGCACAAACCAAAGTATTGCACTTTATAGATAATTTACATATTGTTAAGGATAACCTCTTCCCTATTCCACCGTTGTTTAAAGCGATTCACGAAGAATCCGGAACGGACTGGAAGGAAATGTATAAAGTTTTCAATATGGGACACCGAATGGAACTTTACGTACCAGAAGAAATTGCTCAAGACATTATTCAAATTTCAGAATCGTTTAATGTAGATGCACAAATCGTTGGTCGTGTGGAAGAAAGTGAAACTAAAAAACTTACGATTACATCAGAATTCGGTACTTTTGAATATTAATCACATTTATGGATAATACATTATTAAGCAAATTAGAAGCTATACATTACCGATTTAAGGAAGTTGGTCAATTGATTGTTGACCCTGACATTATTTCGGACATGAAACGCTATGTCAAGCTCAACAAAGAATACAAAGATTTAGAAGAATTAGATAAGGTTTACCAAGAGTATAAAAACGTCTTGGAAAACATTGCTTCTTCTCGTGAATTACTTGCAGAGGAAAAAGATCCCGAAATGCGAGAAATGGCTAAAATGGAACTTGACGAGTTAGAAAACAAACGTCCTGAAATGGAAGAGGAAATCAAGTTCATGTTGATTCCTAAAGATCCTGAAGATGATAAAAACGTGATTATTGAATTGCGTGCTGGTACAGGTGGAGATGAAGCTTGTATTTTCGTTGAGGATATCTACCGCATGTACACCATGTTCTTCAAAGAAAAAGGATGGAAAGTTGAAATTATTAACTCTCAGGAAGGTGGAACTTCTGGATACAAAGAAGTTTCAATGAACGTTGAAGGAGAAGGCGTTTATGGAACAATGAAGTTTGAATCTGGTGTTCATCGTGTGCAACGTGTTCCAGAAACAGAATCACAAGGCCGTGTACATACTTCCGCGATTACAGTTGCCGTTTTACCCGAAGCAGAAGAAGTGGATATTGAATTAAACATGGGAGATGTTCGTCGTGATACTTTCCGCGCTTCTGGAGCTGGAGGTCAGCACGTTAACAAAACAGATTCTGCCATTCGATTAACTCACGCTCCAACAGGAATTGTGGTTGAATGTCAAGATGGTCGTTCGCAGCACAAAAACTATGATAAAGCACTTTCTGTTTTGCGTTCAAGATTATACCAAGTAGAACTGGACAAGGTTATGGGAGAACGCGCTGAAAAACGTAAATCTTTAGTTTCTTCAGGAGATAGATCTGCGAAAATTAGAACATACAATTATCCGCAAGGAAGAATTACCGATCACAGAATCAACAAAACGATGTATAACCTTTCATCGTTTATGAATGGTGACATTCAAGAGATGATTGATGCATTGAAGATGGCTGAGAATGCTGAGAAGTTGAAGGGTGAAGAAGGGTTGGTTTAATTATGAAGGATGAATTATGAGTGTTGAATTTTTGGTTGACTCGAGGTTGATTGATAATTGATATCCGATAGGTATCGGATTTGAAAATTCAAGAATTCAAGGAAAAACATATTAAAAATGCGTTGCACGGATTGTGTGGCGCATTTTTTCGTAAAACTCAATTAATGATTATTGGGATACAATGCTTGTTTTTTGTTGAGCTGCCCCTTCAGGGCAACTCATTTCAACCCTATGGCAACGCCTTGGGGTTGAAATACGTCTTACATCAGCGCCCTGAAGGGGCAGCTCAACTCCAATTACCACCTAAAGGTCAAAAAATCTATCTACGTATCAACTACCTCGGGGTTCAACCTGCCAATAAAACGCTTTGTCGCCCTTAAACCAAAATAAGATGAACTCTCTATATCCCATAAAATTTCACTATATTTGCCTTCTTATTTTTAATCGTAAGTAATGACAAAAGACAAACTTATAGCAGAGATAAAATCAAAGAAATCTTTTCTTTGTGTTGGATTAGATACCGATATGGATTTAATTCCTAAGCACCTGTTGGACACTGAAGACCCTATTTTCGAGTTCAACAAGGCCATTATCGATGCAACAAAAGACTATTGTGTTGCTTACAAACCAAATATTGCTTTTTACGAATGTCATGGACCAAAAGGATGGGAGTCATTAAAGAAAACATTGGATTACATTCCAAAAGATAAGTTTACGATTGCCGACGCTAAACGTGGTGATATTGGAAATACTTCTCGGTATTACGCAAAAACATTCTTCGAATACATGGATTTTGACGCAGTAACCATTGCGCCTTATATGGGAGAAGATTCAATTACTCCTTTTTTAGAGTATAAAGATAAATGGGTAATTGCCTTGGCATTGACTTCAAATAAAGGAGCTCTTGATTTTCAATTCATGACAGATTTGAATGGAAAAAAATTATACGAGCACGTATTGGAAAAAACTTCGAAATGGGGAACTCCCAGACAATTAATGTATGTTGTTGGAGCAACTAGAGCAGAAAGCATTAAAACAGTTCGTAATATCGTCCCAAATCACTTCTTTTTAGTCCCTGGAATTGGTGCACAAGGAGGTAGCTTAGCGGATACTTCAAACTTTGGATGGAATGAAGATTGTGGACTTTTAGTGAACTCTTCTAGAGGAATTTTATATGCTTCAAACGGATTAGATTTTGCGGAAAAATCAAGAGAAAAAGCTGTTGAAATTCAAAAACAAATGGAAGTTATTCTAGTAGAAAAAGAATTCATTTAAAATATATTTAAAGTCTGGCATTTACTGTCTTCCTTAAGATATTGTCAACAAAAAACCGAACTCAAATTGAGTTCGGTTTTTTTTGTAATTAACTTTAATGAGTGTTGAATGACATTCTTCTACTTTAGCAGATTTACATGCCCTACAAGCTCAATTCTTTCATCATTATACTTTTTCTTAAATTCAATTTTCCAAACGTACACTCCATCTTTTACAATAGTGTTGTTGTCTACACCATAAGTTCCATCCCATCCATAGGCAGCGTTTTGACTTTCAAAAATCAACTCTCCCCAACGGTTGAATATCTTCAAGTTGTAATCTTGAGGATCAAAACCTGACGAGAACACTGGTTTAAAGGTTTCGTTATACTTATTTCCATCTGGTGTAAATGTGTTTGGAACATAGTAAATTAAGTCTTCGATGAATGGTAACTTTACATACGCTGTATCAGGACATCCTAACTCACTGTATGCGATGAGCTGAATTTCGTAGGCATCTTCTCCATCCTCTTCTACTGAATAAGTGTGAATTGGATTGTTTTCAGTACTTGTTTCTCCATCTCCGAAACTCCAATCGTATGTTTCCGCGCCAATTGAACCATTTACAAATGTAGCTTCATCATTCATGTTTGAAAGTTGACCTGGTTCAACTGTAAAGTCAGCAATTGGATAGTTATCAATACAGACATAATTGTTTAATGTTAAGTCACTCACACATCCGTTAACTGATTCAACCTCTAAGTTAACATCATAACATCCTGGATTTGTAAATGTGTAATTAATGTCACATCCATCGATTTGCATCCCTTCAATTGTGAATTGACAATCAGCAGCTCCAGGTGTTAAACTCACCAAGTTAACTTCTAAAGGCGTACAACCTTCGGTAACATCAGCTTCGAATAAAACCTCTGTATTTTCGTTTACTGTTACGTCAACTTGGTCTGAAGCTTCACAACCAAACGCAGATGTTCCAACTACTGAATAAGTTATGGTTCCTACGCTTGGTGTAAATGGAGTTCCGTCAGTCACCCCATTATCCCACACATAAGTAGCAGCTCCGCTTCCTTGTAAGGTAACTTGTGTTCCGTCACATACTTCAACATCATTTCCAGCAGAAACTGTTGGTGTTGGGTGTACCAATACTGAAACAACATCTGAAGAAAAGCAATTGGCTATTTCTGCAGTAACAGTATAATTCGTTGTTCCTACCGGGGAAACAAACCCTACTCCATCCGTCACTCCATTGTCCCAAGTAATTGTTGCTCCATCTGGATTAACAGCTGTTAATGTAACAGTCTCTCCTTCACAAACTTCTTGATCAACTCCTGCGTCAATAGTTGGAGCATTTGGATCCGTAAGGGTCATGGTTACATTCTCTGTGGTGTTACACGCTGGACAGTCTGCATCTGATACGGTATAATCTGTATAAGATCCTGCTGGCAACCCTGTAATTACATATTCTCCTGCTGCATCTGTGGTGATGTTGGTATTCGCTCCTCCATCATAACTGAAGATATAGTCAGTGTTTGCATTCAAACCAGAGATAGTAATTGTTCCGTCACTTGCTCCACATGCTGTTGGGTCAGTACTTGAAACTGTAAATGTCGGAGTGTATGAATCTACAGTAATTGTATGTGTTACATTAATGCTGTTTCCACAGTCATCTGTCACGCTATAAATACGTGTAATAACTTCTCCGTTACATGTGTTGTTGTCTGAACTTTCTGATACAAATGCAACTGTTGGGTTTACCGTACAGTTATCTGCTGCATCGGTAACCACTGAAACATCAACTGGTGGAACATCTGTTAAACATTCTACCGTGACCGGTGCTGGGTTACTTGCTGTTGGGTTGGTATTATCATCAATCGTAATCGTTTGAACTACGTCGATATTATTTCCACAGTCATCTGCGATGTTGTA
>NZ_PJNI01000077.1 GCF_002844555.1 Brumimicrobium salinarum | reverse complement strand
AGATGCTGGTTTTGGTTTTGATGCTGGTGCTATCTCTTCAACAAATGGCAAGCGGTTTAATAATACGGATTATGAAGGTGAAGGTTTTAATGCAAGTGCTCAACTGTCCTTTTTAGAATATGAAAGAGGGGGAAATGCAAGAAACAACCAAGCTAATTTATTTCAATGGGATGGTGCGTCTTATACAACAAATGGAGGGATGTTAAATCCTTGGAGTTCTCCAAATCCTGCGTTAAAACTTCTTGATGCTGTTGAAATAGATGCTGCAGTTAGTTATCAATGGACAAAAACTTGGGTATTTGGAGAATAGGAAAATTTATTTTTGGATAATTGTTGCATTAATTATTCTAATGCTTTCTATTGGTTTTGGTTCAGTTTGGTATAGAGGTGATTGTACT
>NZ_PJNI01000076.1 GCF_002844555.1 Brumimicrobium salinarum | reverse complement strand
AAAGGGTGAACAGTAACTGTTTTATTGATAGTCGCAACACAATTATGATTACTCGTAACGCTTAAATTAGTTATGTAATCTCCTGAATTAGCGTAAGTATGTGTGGGATTTTCCTGATTAGAAGAATTACCATCTCCAAAGTCCCAATCCCAACTTGTTAAGCTATTGTTCGTAAAAGCATTGCTTATATTACTTTCATTTGTAAAGGTTGTCGTAGCACTTAAGCAAACATCAGAGGGACTAAAGTCTACTTGAGGCAACGGATAAACAGTGCTTGGGTTTTCAACGGTATCTCTACAACCATGATTGCTTTCCACAATTAAGGTAACATCAAAAACCCCTTCTGATCCATAAGTATGCGTTGGATTTTCAAGCGTAGAAGCGTTGCCATCACCAAAGTTCCA
>NZ_PJNI01000075.1 GCF_002844555.1 Brumimicrobium salinarum | reverse complement strand
TGCAGCAGGAGAATATGTAATTACAGGGTTGCCAGCAGGATCTTATACAGATTATACCGTATCCGATGTAGACTGTCCAGCGTGTAACACCACAGAAAATGTAACGATGACCCTTACAGACCCAAATCCACCAGCAATCGATGCGGGAGCCGATCAGGTACTATGTGAAGGAGCGACGACAACGCTTAATGCCATTAACCCAGATGTAGCAACAGTTACTTGGGACAATGGAGTAACCGATGGAGCAGCATTTACCCCTCCAGTAGGAACAACAACTTACACGGTTACAGCGAACTTGGCAGGGTGTACAAACTCTGATCAAATGACCATCACAGTTACGCCTTCTATAACAGGATTAACATGTCCAGGTGCTTTAACAGCCACTTGTGATATCACAGAACAACCAGCATATGCAGATTATAAT
>NZ_PJNI01000074.1 GCF_002844555.1 Brumimicrobium salinarum | reverse complement strand
GAAAGCGTACGGGCAATGCTTTCTTTATTTTCAGGATTAACGAGGCCAAAACCGAATCCGTTACCCTTAGCTGCGTGCTTTTTGGCGTAGTTATAGAGATACTCCCAGAGTTTCGGCGTCAGTATATATTTGCTGTCAACCACGGGTTCCAGCAGTTCGCCAAATGACGGACGCTGTTCCGGATAAAAACGACTAATATCGCGCAGGGTAAAGAAATGGTGAATGTTCAGATCACGGCAGAAACCGACCAAAACGATACGTTCTCGGTGCTGAGGTAAAAAGTGCTTTCCGTCGATAACTTTAGGATCGTTTTTGCCCATCTCAGCTGCATCCGCAACTTCATAGCCCAGTTCGTCGAGGGTATCCATGATGACTTTAAAGGTTTTACCCTTGTCATGGCTCTTCAGGTTTTTAACGTTTTCAAGAACAAAGATGGCAGGTTTTTTTGCGCGGATAATACG
>NZ_PJNI01000073.1 GCF_002844555.1 Brumimicrobium salinarum | reverse complement strand
GTCTGAGCTGTTCGATAAGACCTGGAGCCGGTGGCACGATTGTCATTTTCAGAAGACGACTGCACCAGTTGATTGGGCGTAATGGCTGTTGTGCAGCCAGCTCCTGACAGTTCAATATCAGAAGTGATCTGCACCAATCTCGACTATGCTCAATACTCGTGTGGGCTCTGTTGCAAAAATCGTGAAGCTTGAGCATGCTTGGCGGAGATTGGACGGACGGAACGATGACGGATTTCAAGTGGCGCCATTTCCAGGGTGATGTGATCCTGTGGGCGGTGCGCTGGTATTGTCGCTATCCGAT
>NZ_PJNI01000072.1 GCF_002844555.1 Brumimicrobium salinarum | reverse complement strand
TGTTGCAAAGATTGGCGGCAGTCAGAGGTAGGCTGTCGCTCTGCGCCGATCAGGCGGCTGCTGCGAAATGGTGGTTGAGCATGCCCATGGCCTCCGTCAGCGCCGAGGGCCCAATGCCAAAAGCTCTCTCCACAAGGCGCACCTCGCCCCTGATGCCGGGCTGCAGGCACCAGGGGCGAGCCTGTCCTTTGCGCAGGGCTCGCATGACTTCGAATCCC
>NZ_PJNI01000071.1 GCF_002844555.1 Brumimicrobium salinarum | reverse complement strand
TTATTGTTTTGAATAAACTATTACATAAAAATGTGATGTTTATTTTAATGGCGCAGATAATTAAAGGGGTCGTGTGTGAAAATAGGCTAAGAAAGCTTTTATGGTTTGTAGGAGTGGAAGATGAAAATGAGTTAGGGGAAGAGTGGTTAATTGCTGAGTAAAGAGTGATTGAAAAGCAAGCAGTAGTTATTGCGATTGTGAAGATTAATAAAATTGTAGAAAAGTGTCAGTTGATTAGGTT
>NZ_PJNI01000070.1 GCF_002844555.1 Brumimicrobium salinarum | reverse complement strand
GATTGGGGGAGGTATTAAGGAGCCCTTTGAAAGCTAAGGTGTTTCGTGTGTGGTGGGAGTTGTATATAATTGTTACTAAAAAGAAGAGGGCTGAAGAGGATAATCCATGTCTAATTATTATTATTATTGCTGTTGTTGGTATAGATTTTTTTATTGAAAAAATTGCAGAGATGACTAAGGCTATATGGGCTACTGAAGAATA
>NZ_PJNI01000069.1 GCF_002844555.1 Brumimicrobium salinarum | reverse complement strand
GCCATCCGCAAAATTCACATTACCCCATGCTGCTGTAAAAGAAACATGTGTTGAATTTGGCGGAGCTGCAATATGATTCACCGGAACAAGATCTTCGATCGTGATTTCCCCAGTCGAGGTATCCAATGCTATTGGACGATATAAAATCGCATTCAACATTGAACGGTTGTTGAAGTTAAACCCTTTCAACAAATCCTTTGCAGGCTGATTCTGAATCGCTACACCAACTGAACGTTGTCCACGATCACTCGTAGTATCCAGTTTGCGTATATCAGACATCAATCGTGTTAACCTGGAGGTTATACGATTATCTGCTGCACGCATCATCAGTGGACGGAAAGCATCTCTCAAAGTCTTCCCAGACGTTGCGGCCAACCCGAACTCACTTCCGTTCTCTCGTGTTCTTGCAAACGCAGGATCCTTTTTGATTCTATCTCCATCAACACCACCTTTCTCACGTGCCAAATAGCCATCTTTAGACTTGTAGAAGGATAAATCCCCAATCTTACCCGTAAGCTTGATTATTCCTTTTTGTCTTGCCATG
>NZ_PJNI01000068.1 GCF_002844555.1 Brumimicrobium salinarum | reverse complement strand
CTGAGTGTAACGCTTGCTGATAACGTGCAGCTTTCCCTTCAGGCGGGGTTCATACAGCGGCCAGCCATCCGTCATCCATACCACGACCTCAAAGGCCGACAGCAGGCCCAGAAGACGCTCCAGCGTGGCCAACGTGCGTTACCTAACAATAAACCTGTTTAAATATCCAGATAAAAACATTCAATCTGGGTCAAATGAGTGATACAGTTTCACCCATAAGACCCAATGGAGGCAATATGTCTGAATTTGAATTACTGGCGCAGGATCTGCTTGAGAAAGCAG
>NZ_PJNI01000007.1 GCF_002844555.1 Brumimicrobium salinarum | reverse complement strand
GGAACAATCGATGTTTTCATTGCCATCATTTACTGGAAGTTTTCGATCTGATACCACTTGAAGTAAACTCCCTAAATGATTCGTTAAACGGTCGGTGGCTAAAATCATTCAAGCATCTTTTCGATTTCAATATGCAAACCAATTCCTCTGATATCATTTCCTTGGGCTACAATATTTCCTTCGCCGTCTATTAAAAATCCGTGAGGTATGGAGCGAACACCATATTTTCGAGCTATTTGGCCTTTCTTATCCCAGACATGACCATCCCATTCGAGTTGATCTTTCTCAATGGCTTTTATCCAAGCTTTTTCATTCTTGTCTAATGAAACACTCAATACTTCAAAGCCTTTTCCATTCTTGAATTTAGATTTATGGTACTTATTGTAAGCCTCCACAAGATTTGGGTTTTCTTTGCGACACGGTCCACACCAAGAAGCCCAAAAATCGAGAAGAACAACCTTACCTTTATAATCTGATAAGGCAACCATCTCACCTTCTTGGTTTAAGAGTGTAAAATTAATCGCACGCATTCCATTTTCTGGTTGACTGAATGCTAAAAAGGGAGAAAACCAACCAGGATTATCAATAAATTTTTCATAATTAAATATTTTAGAAGCTAGCGACTCACAAGAATTATACCCTTCTAATATCTGCGCCTAAATTATTCAAACGAATATCAATATCTTGATATCCGCGATCAATTTGTTCAATATTATGAATAACACTTTTTCCTTCAGCAGATAATGCTGCAATTAAAAGAGAAACACCCGCTCGAATGTCAGGCGAAGTCATTTGAATTCCACGTAAATTTGTTTTTCTATCCATTCCGATAACAGTTGCTCTATGTGGATCACACAAAATAATTTGCGCCCCCATATCAATAAGCTTATCGACAAAAAACAAACGGGATTCGAACATTTTTTGATGAACGAGAACACTGCCTTTAGCTTGTGTTGCAACGACGAGTATAATACTTAACAAGTCAGGAGTAAACCCTGGCCATGGCGCATCCGATACTGTTAAAATAGAACCATCTATAAAAGTATCAATTTCATAAGATTCTTGAGCAGGAACAAAAATATCATCACCTCGGCGTTCTAATTGAATACCTAACCTTTTAAAAACTTGAGGAATAATACCCAAGTGTTCATAACCAACATCTTTAATTGTAATTTCTGATTGTGTCATGGCAGCTAATCCGATAAAACTACCTATCTCAATCATATCAGGAAGAATTCTATGGTAACAACCTTTCAATTCTTTTACTCCCTCAATATGTAGCAAATTACTTCCAACACCAGTAATTTTAGCTCCCATATTATTGAGCATCGTACATAATTGTTGCAAGTAAGGTTCACATGCTGCGTTGTAGATTGTTGTTTTTCCTTTGGCCAATGCAGCAGCCATAACGATATTAGCTGTACCCGTTACTGAAGCTTCATCCATGTGAATATAAATCCCTTCTAATTTCTTAGCTTCTACGGTGTAAAAATGCTCTTTAGAATCAAAATTAAAATTAGCTCCTAACTTAATTAATCCTTCAAAATGCGTGTCTAATCGTCTTCTTCCAATTTTATCCCCTCCTGGTTTAGGCATAAATGCTTTACCAAAACGAGCTAATAATGGACCAATAATCATGACAGAACCACGTAATCCGCTTGCTCTTTCTTTAAAGTCTTCTGTCTTTAAGTAATCAAGATTTACGTCTTTTGCTTGAAAAATATAAGTTCCTTTTTCAACCTTTTCAATCTTTACTCCCATTGCTTGGAGCAGATTAATTAATTTATTGACATCAATAATATCGGGAAGATTTGCAATAGTAACTTTTTCGGGAGTTAATAATACACCACATAAAATTTGGAGCGCTTCATTTTTTGCTCCTTGTGGTATAACCTCTCCTTTTAATTTTTTTCCTCCGTGAATTTCAAATGATGCCATATTTATTATTTTCTACGTTTTTTTGATTTGTGCTTTTTGTTAGACTTTTTTGGACTGTATCCAACTTGCTTTAGAATTGCATTAGTTGATTTCAAAGCATTTGTATCTTCCAATTTTAACTTTCCTGAAGACAATTCCTTCAAATGAGAAATGATTGCACTATTTTCTACATTGTGGGTATGAAAAACAAGGTAATTTTTCTTCAGTAAGTTAGCTAAAACTTCTGTCATATATTCCTTTTCTTCTTGATCTTTTATTTCCGCAGATTCTTTAATCATCTTTTCGGTGTAATGACCAAAATGACCGTATTTACTTTTATTACGGGGATAATCCATTGTTTGTGGACGTTCGCGCAATGTTTCTGGTTCCGGAATTTCATACGGTGAATCGACATCAATCTCAAAATTACTCATGATGTACATGTGTGTCCACAATTTATGTGTATAATCCTCGACATCTCTTAAATGCGGATTTAATTGTCCCATCACATCAATAATAGCTCTTGCAGCTAGATTACGTTCTTCCCGTGATTCAATTTGCTTGGCATAATTGATCATGTTTTGAACATTTCTTCCATATTCAGGAATATGTAATTGCGCCCTTTCCGTATTATACGACAGGGCGTTCATTGTGTATTCTTCCAAAGTGAATTGTTTTAATTGTGGTAAAATCTATCAAAAAGTTCTTTGATTAACCAAAGAAAACAATTGCTAGAATTACTGCTAACAAAAAGACTGTGTAAAGTGTTCCTAACGCTACAGTCGAATCATCAAAATATTTTCTTTCAGACATAATAAAAATTGTTTTGGGGTAAAAATAGTAAATCTTATTCAAATAAAACATTAAAAATATAAACAGATGCGATAAATCAAAACCTTAACCATTCGTTTAATCTGCGATAAAGATTACCTCAGGCAGTGGGGCGATTGGTTTACGAATTATTTTATTTCCTTTTTTCCATAATTGCCATTCCTCTGAAACACCATTCTCTAGTTGAACATCAAGTGCGTAGTACATCTTGGTTTCAGCTTTTACAGAATACGTAGCCGACAATTTTTCCTCGGGTGAGCTTAACCATAATTCACCATAAGCCAATGTCAATTCGAGCTTGCGCGAAGGAACTGTGATCGGTGAATCGCCCATTTCAACTTGAAATGCTTCTTGCTTCCCCGTGTAACTCCCAAGATGTTTCTTTGGAAAAAGAGCACTGCTCGATCCACAAGAAAATAAAATAAAAATGAACAAAACAAAAAGAATAGATAAACGCATGGTACTTTATATTTAGAACGGAAAGTTAAAAAATTAAATGCTTATTTATTACTTTCCCGAATAAATAGTATTCCAGAAATCAACATTATTTTCTTGATAAGACCCTTCAGGAAACACACATAACAAGTTTTTAGGCAAAAATCAGGGTTTGGAAGTGGTACTAATGAGGAATAGGAGACCAACTTATAAAGTAAGTACTTAAAACCACTATGGGATTGATTATGCATTCAATTAGTGAAGGATGAATTCATCACCAATAAAAACCGACTTTTTAAGTTCATTAAAAATCTATATAAGAATTAAAGCCTATTAAAATTTAAAGCCTTAATTTAGCCCTTCAATTTCTAAAATCATGGAACAATATCATCATCTTTTAAAACATATATTGGATAACGGAACAGACCGTGGAGACAGAACAGGAACGGGAACTCGCTCCGTTTTTGGACACCAAATGCGCTTCGATTTGAGCAAAGGTTTCCCTGTAGTTACCACCAAAAAACTGCATTTAAGATCTATTATTCATGAATTGCTTTGGTTTATTAGTGGTGATACCAACATCAAATATTTAAAAGAAAATAAGGTTAGAATTTGGGATGAATGGGCAGATGAAAATGGTGATTTAGGTCCTGTTTACGGTCATCAATGGCGTTCTTGGCCTGATGGCAACGGAGGAACGATTGATCAAATTGAAAATCTAGTACATTCCTTAAAGAACAATCCGAATTCCAGACGACATATTGTAAGCGCTTGGAATGTTGCAGATGTTGAAAAAATGGCTTTACCTCCATGTCATTGTCTGTTTCAATTTTATGTTGCAGATGGCAAATTAAGTTGTCAACTCTATCAACGTTCTGCCGATACTTTTTTAGGTGTTCCTTTTAACATTGCAAGCTATGCTTTATTTACCATGATGTTGGCACAAGTTTGCGGTTTAGAAGCTGGAGATTTTGTGCATACTTTTGGAGATGTGCACTTATATTCTAACCATTTTGAGCAGGCAGAATTGCAATTAACAAGAGAGATTCGTCCACTTCCAACCATGAAAATCAATCCAGATGTAAAAAGCATTTTTGATTTCAAATTTGAGGACTTTGAATTGATCGGCTATGATCCACATCCACACATTAAGGCAAAAGTAGCTGTATAAATTTCTATTATCATGAAACATGCATTAATCGTAGCGATGGGGAAACATCGTGAAATAGGAAAAGACAACGATTTACTGTGGAGATTGCCGCGTGACATGAAGATTTTTAAAGAAACTACGCTCAATCATGTGGTTGTTATGGGAAGGAAAAACTGGGAATCTATTCCAGAAAAATTTCGTCCACTTCCGCAAAGAAAAAACATTATTTTAACTCGAAACAAGGACTACAAAGCTAAAAATGCAATTATTATTCACGATTTTAAGGACATTTCCAAACATCTTGATGAAAATGAAAAATGTTTTATCATTGGTGGAGCAGAGATTTATCAACTTGCATTGAAACATGATTTCGTAGATGAAATGTACATTACGCAAGTGGATGAGACTTTTGAAGCCGACACATTTTTTCCTTTTGTGAATTGGGAAAATTGGGAGGAAGAAGATTTACTTAAATACGAAAAAGACGATAAAAATCCGTATTCATTTACGGTAAAAAAATATACAAAATAAACATGAAAGTTTGCATTGCCGAGAAGCCGAGTGTGGCTAAAGATATTGCCAATACGATTGGAGCAACCCAACGTAAGGACGGCTATTATGAAGGTAATGGATATCAAGTGACATGGACTTACGGTCATTTGTGTACACTAAAAGAACCCAAAGACTACGTTGAAGATTGGAAATACTGGAATTTACGGTATTTACCCATGGTTCCTTCTCGATTTGGAGTAAAAGTCATAGAAGATGAAGGAATTCAACGGCAATTCCACATTGTGAAAAGATTATTGACCAAGGCCACAGAAATCATAAACTGCGGTGATGCTGGACAAGAAGGAGAAGTTATTCAACGCTGGGTTTTCTTAAAAGCGCAAACAAAAGCACCCATCAAAAGATTATGGATTAGTTCACTTACGGAAGAAGCAATTAAGGAAGGATTTGCGAATTTGAAAGAAGGAAATCAATTCAATAATCTTTATGCCGCAGGGAGTGCACGAGCAATAGGAGATTGGTTACTGGGAATAAACGCCACACGTTTGTTCACCAAAAAGTTCGCTTTACAACGACAAGTTTTATCAATAGGACGTGTGCAAACCCCTACTCTAGCGATGATTGTCAATCGAACATTAGAAATTGACAATTTTAAACCTCAAGACTATTGGGAATTGCGAACCGTTTATCGGGATACCGAGTTCAATAGCGTCTTGGGGAAGATTAAGAAAAAAGAAAAAGCAGAATATGCTTTAAGCAAAATAAAAGAAGAGCCTTTTGAAATCACATCTTTTGAGCAAAAGGAAGGAAAAGAAAAACCACCACGCTTATTTGACTTGACGGCATTACAGGTCGAAGCCAATAAAAAAAGAGGCTATTCAGCGGATCAAACCTTGAAATTGATTCAGAACTTGTATGAGAAAAAGTTGGTGACTTATCCACGTGTAGATACAACCTATTTACCCGATGATGTTTATCCAAAAGTACCAGGAATATTGAAAAACCTCGGTTATTATCAAGAATTAACGGCTCCACTTTTAGAAAAAAAGCTTCCAAAAAGTAAGCAGGTTTTTAACAATAAAAAAGTTACCGATCACCATGCGATTATTCCGACTGGAGTTAAACTAAGTGGCGTCACTCCAGACGAACAGCGCGTTTACGATATGGTTACACGCCGGTTTATAGCTGTTTTTTATCCTGACTGTAAGGTAAGTAATACAACCGTATTGGGAGAAGTTTTAAAATTAGAATTTAAAGCTACAGGAAAACAGATTTTATCTCCCGGATGGCGCGTAGTTTACCAAAAAGATGATTCAAAATCGAAAGGTAAAAAGGAAAAGCTAATGCCTGTTTTTGAGAAAGGCGAAAAAGGTCCACACGAACCACGCATCGATCAAAAGCAAACTTCTCCTCCCAAACCATATACAGAGGCAACACTTTTACGTGCCATGGAAACCGCGGGAAAGAACGTTGAAGACGAAGAAGCACGGGAATTAATGAAGGACAACGGAATTGGAAGACCTTCTACCCGAGCCAACATTATTGAAACTTTATTCAGAAGGCGCTACATCGAGCGATCAGGAAAATCAATTGTAGCGACACATACCGGTATTGACTTAATTCAAGTGATTGACAACGAAACTTTAAAATCGCCAGAATTAACAGGAGATTGGGAACGTAAGCTTAGACTCATCGAAAAAGGAGAATATCAGCCAGCACAATTCAAACAAGAGTTGATTGAAATGGTGGTTGAGTTGACCAATGAGGTTTTATTTAACAAACAGCAGAAAGTCATTCGTATTTTAGACGATACACAAAAGGAAGAAAAGGACAAACCTAAAAAGAAAAGAGCCAAGACAAAAAAAGTTGAAATCACCGAATTGTCTTGTCCGAGTTGTAAAAAAGAAGGATTTTTAGAAGGGAAGAAAGCTTATGGTTGCGCCCACTATAAAGAAGGTTGCAAGTTTGTGATTCCCTTCAAATTTATGGGTAAAAAACTAACCAACAAACAGCTGAACGACCTTATCACGAAAGGGAAAACAACAAAAATTAAAGGTTTTCAAAAACCCGGAAGTGAGGATAAAGTTGATGGAAAACTCGAATTAACCGATGATTTTAACGTGACGTTAAACACTGATTAAACGACTATAAAACAATATTTAAAAAACTAAAAAGATAATGCGATGATAAGAATTTTACTTTCAATAATAACTTTAGCCGCGTTCATATTCCTACATGATTCAGTCATTGCCTTAGGATTAAAAGTTGGCCTATCATTCACTTTTTCGAAGATTTTACCATATATGTTGCAATTTTTAGCAGTGTGTATGCTTATTTTTAATGTATATCGTCAATATTTAGAAAGTGCCTCTTTGACTGCACGACGTTTAGTAAGTATTTTAATTTTATTTGGAGGAAGTGGAGTTGCATTTGCTTTTCATCCAATTTACGAAGGCGATTTTAGTCACCAATACAGAGAGATTAGTTTAGCTGGAGCGCATAAAGATGCATTCGAACAAGGACTTACGATGATTGCGCTTCCAGGTTGTGGTTTCTGTTTTGAAAAGTTAGAAGAAATGAAATATGTTAAAAAGTTATATCCACAACTTCCCATGCATGTTTTGGTCATCAACCAGGACGAATTAGCATTAGAATCATACCGTGAAGAAAGCGAGGGATTAATTGAAGTTGACTTTTTTCCTGAGTCAACATTATTAAAAAACATTATAACAGACGGTTTTCCTAATTTGATTTACAAACCATCAGGAACAGACCAAAAATTAATCAATTGGTCGAATAGTGGGTTTGGAAGTGCCAGTTGGGACTACGTACTAACAGAAGAAGGCTTATAAAAAGCTTAGCATTTCAATGAAAGGCAACATTTGTTACGCATTGAAGTCATTAAAATTCTTAATTTTGTCACCCATAATTAATTCACAAGAAAATGAGTAAAATAGAAAATACAAACTGTTTAATAATTGGTTCAGGACCTGCGGGATATACAGCGGCAATTTATGCAGCACGAGCAGAGATGAATCCAATTATGTATCAAGGTTTACAACCAGGAGGTCAATTAACGACAACCAATGAAGTTGAGAATTTTCCAGGATACCCTGAAGGAGTTACCGGTCCAGAAATGATGGATCAACTGCAAAAACAAGCTGAACGATTTGACACAGATGTACGTTCAGGTTTTATAAACAAAGTTGACTTTTCAGGTGATGTGCATAAATGCTGGGCGGATGACGGCACTGAAATTCATGCAAAGACAGTTATTATTTCTACAGGAGCCTCTGCCATGTATCTTGGTTTAGAATCAGAACAAAAATACCTCAAAATGGGTGGTGGTGTTTCTGCTTGCGCTGTTTGTGATGGTTTCTTCTATAAAAACCAAGAAACTGTTATTGTTGGGGCTGGAGACACAGCTTGTGAGGAAGCACATTATTTATCAAAATTATGTTCTAAAGTCACAATGTTAGTGCGACGTGATGAATTCCGTGCTTCTAAAATCATGGAAGACCGTGTTAAAAACACACCAAATATTGAAATTTTACTGAACACAGAAACAGAAGAAGTACTAGGAGACGATAATGGTGTTACGGGAGTTCGTGTAATCAACAACAAAACGCAAGAAACAAAAGAAATAGCCTGTACAGGTTTCTTTGTTGCGATAGGTCATAAACCAAATACGGAGATTTTTAAGGATTACATCAACATGGATGAAACAGGATACATTAAATATGAAAAGCCAGGAACATCATTAACAAATGTGAAAGGGGTTTTTGTTGCTGGTGATGCCGCAGACAATGTTTATCGTCAGGCAGTAACTGCTGCAGGAACTGGATGTCAAGCAGCTTTAGATGCAGAACGTTATTTAGCAGCCTTAGAAGGATAAGAAAACATAAGTTTGAAATAAAAATAGTGAAAAGGTGATTTTGTAAAATCACCTTTTTTTATGGCCAAAACTTCTTGCTTTAATGAAACACTGTATGATGAGAATTGATACTTCGCTATTGAAACGCACACATTCGCAAAACAGCATTATTATGTTCTGACAGAAATTGTAATTTGTGGTATGCCCCAGCGTAAATGGAAAGCTTGCTGAACTTTTTTGGATAATTTTCTTCGTTTTGAAGAGCGACCCTGGGAGGCTCCTACAAAACGATAGAGAAATTTCAAAAAAGAAAGCAACTTGAAATTGAAGATGGAAAAAGGCCCAAATAAAAAAAACAAAAAAAGCCATAAAACATGCTGAAATGTTGATATAATTGGAAAAGTTAGCCTTATATTTTTTTCTTCCCGAAAAAGGGCGTATTTTTGTACCCCAATTTTTGAGATAACCAAACTATGATAGACGAAGCCCTTTTTGAGCCAAAAACATTATATCCATTTCAACAAAGAACTGTTGATCAGATCCTTGCTGAGATAAAAGAAAATGGAAACGACTTTAACCTATTATTTCAGTTACCTACTGGTGGTGGAAAAACGGTAATATTTTCTGAAATTACTAGAAACTATATAGAAAATTGGGGAAAAAAGGTTTTGATCTTAACGCACAGGATTGAATTATCGGTGCAAACATCAAAGCAGCTCAATGCGATTGGTGTTAGCAATAAAATTATTAATAGTGAGGTAAAAACACTTGAGGATCAAAATGAATTCAATTGTTTTATTGCTATGGTGGAGACACTCAATAATCGTTTACAAGATGATGAAAACTTCATAAAAGAAATAGGGTTAGTCATTGTGGATGAGGCGCACTACAATAGTTTTCGAAAAATATTTCAATATTATAAACAGGCCAACATTTTGGGAGTAACTGCAACCCCTTTAAGTTCCAACAAAGCTTTGCCACTCAATGATCATTATGATAAATTAAAAGTTGGAGAAAGTATTGCATCCTTAATTGAAAGTGGATATTTGGCCAATGCGGAGACATTTACATATGACGTTAACTTGCACGGATTAAAGATTGGTTCCAACGGTGACTTTACGGTAAGCAGTTCAGAACACGTTTACGGAAACTACTTTATGCAAGAGAAATTACTTTTTGCATACGAAGAAGTTGCTGTGAACACTAAAACGCTTATTTTTAATTCGGGTATTGAGACCAGTATCCGCGTTCAAGAAACTTTTCATAAAAGAGGTTATAAAATACGGCACTTAGACAGTACTTTTTCGGATAAAGACCGAAAGGATATTCTAAAATGGTTTAAAGAAACGCCAGATGCTATTTTGACCTCTGTGGGTATTTTGACAACTGGTTTTGATGAACCTACAGTAGAAACAATTATTTTAAATCGAGCTACGCGATCTTTAACGCTCTATCATCAAATGATTGGTAGAGGTTCTCGAAAATTGCCAAAGAAGGATGTTTTTCAACTCATTGACCTGGGGAATAATGTTCGCCGTTTTGGATTATGGCAGGACTACATTAATTGGCAAGATGCCTTCCAATATCCTGATCGATTCTTGGAAGCACGTTTATCTGAGCAAGAAGATATTATGTTTGAGGCCGCTTATGTTCTTCCAAAGCACATTAAAGAAAAGGTAGACACTGAAGTTTTGGATCAATTTAAAATGAAACAAGTTTACGAAGATCTTATTGACCGTGGTAAAAAAGGAAAATTGGCCGTTGATCAGTCACTAGAAAACCATTTCCAAGCAATTTACAATAAAGCAGATGACTTTTATGATGGGCTTGAAATTCAAGAAGCGCTTCAAGAACACATAGAGAATCGTTTAAAACAATATACGAAGTGCATTGCTAAGAGTACACGTAATTATTTCAAATATTTGATGGAAACATACAACCGTCAATTGCGTCAGAAACTACGTGCCAATCTTGACGATGAGTAATTTTGTTTTATTCCACTAAAAAAACATTTACACGTGTTTTCAATAATTTAAAGCGTATTTTTGCACAAATTTTTTTAAGCTATGATTACAGTTAATAATTTAACCCTTCAATTTGGGAAAAGAGTCTTGTTCGATGATGTTAATTTAAAATTTTCTCATGGAAACTGCTATGGAGTGATTGGCGCAAACGGTGCTGGAAAATCAACATTTCTAAAAATATTAACAGGTGATCAGGACCCAACCAAAGGACATGTTACCTTAGAGCCAGGTAAAAGAATGGCTGTATTAAAACAAGATCACTTTGAGTTTGATGAATTTGAAGTGTTGCAAACTGTAATTCGTGGACATCAGCGTTTGTTTGAAATCATGGTTGAGAAAGATGCATTATATGCCAAGCCTGATTTTTCTGAAGAAGACGGTATGAAAGCATCAGAGTTAGAGGCCGAGTTTGCAGATATGGAGGGCTGGAATGCCGAAACAGACGCTGCAACTATGCTTTCAAGTTTGGGTATTGAAGAATCTATGCACAACACACTAATGAAGGATATCCCCAATGCATTGAAAGTACGTGTATTACTGGCTCAGGCATTATTTGGGAATCCAGACTTATTGGTTCTCGATGAGCCTACCAACGATTTAGATTTAAAAACAATCGAATGGTTAGAGGACTTTTTGCTTGATTTTAAAAATACAGTAATTGTAGTTTCTCACGACCGTCACTTTTTAGATACAGTTTGTACCCACATTTGTGACATTGATTACTCTAAAATAAACTTATTTACAGGAAATTACACATTTTGGTATAAATCTTCTCAATTAGCAGCTAGACAAAGAGCTGATAAAAACAAAAAGGCTGAAGACAAGAAAAAAGAACTTCAAGATTTTATTTCTAGGTTCTCTGCAAACGCTTCCAAGTCTAAACAAGCAACCAGTAGAAGAAAATTGCTAGACAAGCTAGATTTAGATGAAATACAACCTTCATCAAGAAGATATCCCGGAATTGTTTTTGAACAAGAAAGAGAAGCAGGTGATCAGGTTTTACACGTAAACAATCTGGCTTATGAGCAAGATGGGCAAACCTTATTTCAGCATATAAACATAAATGTTTCAAAAGATGATAAGATTGCTTTTATTTCACGAAATTCACAAGCATTAACAGCATTTTTTGAAGTTTTAAATGGAAATAAAGCTCCTAGTAAAGGAGATTTTAAATTTGGAACAACAATTACAACTGCTTATCTCCCCAATGATAACAGTTCATTTTTCCAAAAAGATGAAAGCTTAGTAGACTGGTTAAGAAATTATGCACAAACCGAAGAAGAACGTGAAGAGGTTCATTTACGTGGTTTTCTAGGAAGAATGTTGTTTTCTGGAGAAGAAGCGATGAAAAGTGCAACTGTTCTTTCAGGAGGAGAGAAAGTAAGATGTATGCTTTCCCGATTGATGATGAAGAGAGCAAATTTATTAATGTTAGATGAGCCAACAAATCACCTGGATCTAGAGTCAATTACAGCTTTAAACAATGGAATGAAAGACTTTCCAGGAATTATTTTATTCACTTCACATGACCAGGAGTTGGTGCAAACCGTGGCTAATCGAATTATTGAAATAACGCCAAATGGAATGATTGACAAACTCATGCCTTATGATGAATATTTAAAAGACGAAAAGATTAGTCAAATTCAAGAAGAAATGTACGCATAAACTAGATTTTAGAATTGAAAATAGTTAATTTGACATTCGGTAGATAAACGGATTGTACATTAGAAACCTTTCAAAAAACATAAAACTTTAGTTTTATGTTTTTTGAAAGGTTTTTTTTTGACCTATTTATCGAAATCATCAAGAATTACCTCACAACATTGTAGGCTTAAGAGCTTATCAAACAAATAGTTTGGGGTTAACTCCTCAACAAAGTTGAATTTAACAAAAAGTTTTCAACATTTTACGTAACCATTGTTAATAACTTGCGTTAAAGAAGCAAAAACAATGGAGAAATGAATAAGATATTGGCTTTTACTTTTTTTGCTTTAATTGGAGGTTCAACTTTTGGATTTGCACAAAAACAAAGTTTAGAGCGCTATATCGAAGTTTGGAAAAACACAGCAATTCAACAAATGCACACACATGGAATTCCAGCAAGTATTACACTTTCACAAGGAATTTTAGAAAGTGGATTTGGCAATTCTAAATTAGCACAACAAGCCAATAATCACTTTGGAATTAAGTGCCATGATTGGGAAGGTGAAAGCTTTCTAAAAGATGATGACAAAAGAAACGAATGTTTTAGAAAATACGATGATGCCGCCCAATCTTATGAGGACCATAGTTTATTTTTAACAAGTCGTTCTCGATATGCGCCCTTATTCGAATTAAAAACCACAGACTATAAAGGATGGGCAAAAGGGTTAAAAACTGCTGGGTATGCGACAAATCCAGCTTATGCCAAAAGATTAATTGAACTTATCGAGCGATATGAACTTTATCAATATGACCAAGCATCTACCCATGACTTAATTGTTGAAGCATCAATTTCCACAAAACCAACAAAGAAGGAGAACAATAAATTAGATGCTGAGCAGGGTCCAGCGAAAACTACGCTTAAATCAGACAGAAAATTTGAAATATTTACAAACCCTAATAAAACAAAATACGTTTTAGCAGGAGAGCATGATACATTTTATCAAATTTCGAAATCAATGGGTGTGAGTTTACATCAATTACATAGGTGGAACGATTTCCCGCCCACAAAGGATTTATTGAAAAAAGGAGACAAAGTTTATATCATGCGAAAACGAAGCAGAATTAATATGGATGATGCACAGCTTGCAAATTATCAAAATACAGACTTATGGAAAGTTTCTCAAGAAATAGGCGTACAACTTTCGAGTCTATTAGACAAAGAAATTTTTAAAAGTTCTTCGATCGCTTCAAATTAGAAATGAAAAATTTTTCATAGTTGCCACAACTCAAAAGTGGATAGTTTAAAATGTTGTTGTTTGTTAAAAAGAACTGTCTTGCAAGGCAGTTCTTTTTTATTTTAGGAAAACAAGAATACCTAATTTCTGTTATTCTATTAAATTGCTTAAATTCGAATTTGTATTGCTAAAATAATTTAGAACCCATGAAGCCAAGTAATGAATTATTCCATCTTATTAAGTCGTTAACTAAATCTGAAAAACGATTTTTTAAGCTTTCTTCCTCTATTCAATCAGGAGAGAAAAATTACTTTAAAATATTTGACTTCATCGATGCCCAAGACAGTTACGATGAAAAAAAGTTAAAGGAACATTTTAAAGATGAAAGATTTATAAAGCACTTGCCCTCTGAAAAAAACCATCTTTATAAACTTATTTTAAAAAGTTTACGGCAATTTTATGGCGAGCAATCGGCTTCGAATCTAATTATGCAAGAGATCAAAAACATCGAAATACTCTACAACAAAGCTTTACACAAGGAATCGAACAAGTTTTTAAAACGTGCAAAAAAATAGCACATGAAAACGAAGAGTTTTATTATTTAATTGAACTTATTGCATGGGAAAAAGTTTTAACGGAAGAAGCGTATCAGTCAGGAGATTTCACAATCGACCTAAACGATATCATTAAAGAGGAAAGTCGAGTTATTGATAAACTTAAAAACTTAGCTGAATATCATATCCTCTATTCAAGAATAAATGCCGTTTTTAGGAGTGATGGATTCACTAAAAATGAAGAAGAGAGAAAAACCGTAGATGAAATTGCAGACCATCATCTTATAAAAGGTAAAAACACGGCAATTTCTAAAAGAGCAGCTTCAATTTGTTATTACATACAAGGATTATGTGCAGTCACCAACAGAGACTTTGAGTTAAGTCATGCAAAGTTTAATCGCGTTAAAGAAATCTTAGATGCTAATCCCAAAATTAAAATTGATTTGGGACAGCGGTACGTTCTCACACTTACGCATTTGATGCAAAGCTATATTTATGAGAAAAATTTTGATTTAGCACATCAAATGATTGATCAAATTAAGGGGTTAAAAGGAAAGGTTGGTTTTAAATCGCTCTACTTGAATTTAAGAATCAATAATATTTTACTTACTGACCAAATGAACCTGTTTAATATCCAAGGTCAATTCGAGAAGTCACGCGAAGTTTATCAAAAAGATTATACAAAAAACAAGGATTTAATTGAACGCTCAAGTAAGGAGAATCAGATTAAGTTTTACTTTACAACAGCCTACACTTTATTTGCGGTTGATGAGAAAAAAGAAGCCTTAAAGTTTATCAATCTTCTATTGAATGACAATGAACAACAATTGAGACAAGACATTTATAGTTTTTCGCGTATACTCAATTTAATGCTTCATTTTGATTTAGAGAATTATGAGTATATAGAATATTCAGCAAATTCTGCCATAAGATACTTAAACAAAGTAAAACGTGACCATCAAATCGAGAAGGTGTTCATTAAGCAAATTAAGAAAATTGCCAAAACGGCAACCAGTTCTGAAACTATACCAATATTTAAGGAAACGCTTTCGGAAATAAATTTGTTGTTAGTAGAAGAAAACGAGAGGGTAATTCTCGACTATATTGATATTGTATCCTGGTTAAAATCGAAGCTTACTAATGATTCTTTCTCTAATTTAGTTAAGCATAGCCTTAAAACTTAAAACTTGCTGTAAAAACAAGATTATGTGCATTGGTATTAAAAACAGTACGATTTTCCACCTTACTCGGATCAAATGCGTAATATTCACTATTCATTTCCAATAGCCTGTATCCTAAGTTGAGAGACAATAATCTATTCTCCCATCCAATACCCGCTGCATAAGTCATATTTGGCCTTGTAATACTTGAAATATCTTTATTTTTGTAAGGTTGGGGAAGAATAGCAATTCCACCTCGAACGAAGAATCCAGAAAAAATCATATATTCAATTCCCAATCGTGTATTCACGATAGTTCGATACTGTTCTCTTACCGCATCATTTTCATATTTAAAATCGTATTGACTAGCATTGTATTCATTCGAATTCGCAGGTCTAAGTTTTCCAGCAACTAAACGTGATAATTCTAAATCTAAATTAATTGCTCCGCGCATTCCTAAAATATAAGCGAAAGAAGTTCTAATTTTCATGGGTGTCTTCAATCTATATTGAAAAGTACCTTCTGGAACATATTCAGGTTCAACATATTTTAAACCGTCGTCATGCAATGCAGTCATATCAGCTGTCCATTTATCTTCTAGGGTAAAAACTGTTGGCGACTCAAAAGACAATCCAATTCGATATTGATCAGTAGGCAAATAAATTAAGCCGAGTTTTAAATTAAAACCTGTCCCCTCTGTAGATTGATCATATAAGTAATTAAAACTCATTAACGAAGTACCCACCGTATCTAATAATTCTTCATGATGGGAATAACTTTCTTCATAATTAACACGTCGCACACCTATACTCGCACCATAATACAAGACATCCATGTAGTTTTCTGAATATCCAATATGAAATTCCCCAATTCCCCCGTCAGTGATAATTTCCCTTTCGTGGTACATGTCTCCAAGCGTTAGTAAGGAATAATATTGCTCACCAGAAGGATCGTAGTTAAGCGCAAAAACATCGTATGCCAACCCCGTTGTAAAAGGTCTTAATTCAAAAATATATGCTGGATCGATACCGTAACCCGAATTAGCAAAAACATCAAGTAAAGAATAAAAGTTTTCTCCTTCGTAACGTTTTCTATTCGCAAAATTCTTTAAACGTGTATATCCGAGGGTCAACTGTCCGTACTTTCTTCCATCATTACTTGTACTTAAATCAGTTGTAAAAACAACACCTGCAGCCGCTAATGAAAATTTATTCTCAGAAGAATTCACGACCGTTCCGTTGTATGTGGCACTGTTTGTTAAAATAGAATTATTAAAACTGATGGATGTTTTTGAAGTCGAGAACCTTCCCATACCAGCAGGGTTAATTTGGAGCGCACTTATATCAGCACCTAACGCTCCAAACGAACCTGCCATGGATTCAAACCTAGCCGAACCAAAGATATCTGTTGTACTGTACCTCAACACATCAAGTTCATTCTGTGAAAAGGAAAATAAACTCAAGAACACAAGGATGCAGACAATTCCAATTTTATGCATAGAACAGCTAAATATTTATTTTAATAGATTAAACTTTTTCCTAACGTCTTCTAGAAGTTGATGATGATGAACCGCTACTTCTACTTCCGGAACTTGAACTTCCTGAATAAGACTTACTTCTTGATGGAGAAGTCATTCTAGTTCTTGTATTCCCGTTATTTGCAGGTGAATGTCCTGATATTTTTGCACTTCCTCTATTATACTGCTGACTTTGAACACCAGAAGGTCGAACATTCGGTTGTTTGTTTTCAATTATTGCTGAACGTCTTGCTGATGAAGAAGGTGTATACCTTCGGTGCGCTTGAGACCTATGCGCAGATGCCGCTGTATGTCTTCTTTTCACATTTTTCATATCATTAGTACCCTTATATTTTCTAATATTAGTTTTACTTAAATCATTACTCAAAACGTTTTGACCTAAAGCTCTTCTTGAAGCACCTACATATTGGTTATTTTTGCTTTTTGAAGAATACCCTGAATTATTTGAAGCTGATTTTGCTTTTGGGTAATAACTAGAACGACTAGAGCTTGAAGTCACATTACTTCTCTTTCCATAATAATTGTTAGCCGTTGAGCTATTTGGATTATTATAACTTGGGGCACCGTTATATATACCATAACCTGGCATAAAACCATGTCCGAAATAATGTCCATGACCATAACCGTAAGGATTATACATACCACCATATCCATACGTAAATCCGTAATCATAAAAAGGACTGCTACCAAATCCATAGCGTGCTCTTAACCCCATTCCATGACCAGTATAAATTCCAAAAGGCTCATAAAAACGGAACCCCATTCCATGAAAATTGGTTGGATTATATCCAAACATTCCATACGGCATGTATGATTCCATAATCAATAATTGATTCCTCATCATCACATGATTAGCTCTTGGATCTCTATAATCATCTTTAAACAATCCCTTATTTCTTTCAACAAAGGCATTGTAGGAAGTAATATCATTTTGATCTTCATCCAAATTTATTGCAGTTGGCTTTTGTAAATAAACATCATTCTCTGAAATCTGACCATAATTAGCGCACGCACTAAGTGTGCAAATAGCTAAAGATAGTGCAGTAAACTGTAGTAATAACTTCATAACTGTTGGTTTTTAATTAAACTTACACATAAATGGAAGCTTTTCCAAATTGTGTTCTTATTTTTGTAACGTTATAGTGTCTTCTTTAGTTGTGATGACACCAAATATTAATAATAAATTAACAAATACTATTCCAAAGATGGCAAAATACACCAAAAGATCTGAAGATTACTCCAAATGGTACAATGAAGTAATAGAGAGAGCAGGACTTGCAGAACATTCTGATGTTAGAGGATGTATGGTTATTAAACCGTATGGTTTCGCAATTTGGGAAAACATAAAGGAGGTTTTGGATAAAAGATTCAAAGAAACAGGACATTCAAATGCCTACTTCCCTTTACTTATACCAAAATCTTATTTAAACAAAGAGGCACAACATGTAGAAGGCTTTGCTAAAGAATGTGCTGTGGTGACTCATTATCGCTTAAAAAATGACAAAGACAACCGTTTAATTGTTGATCCTGAAGCTAAGTTGGAGGAGGAATTAATAATTCGGCCAACGTCAGAAACTATTATATGGAATTCATTTAAAAACTGGATTCAATCCTATAGAGATCTACCTTTAAAAGTTAACCAATGGGCAAATGTTGTTCGATGGGAAATGAGAACACGTTTATTTTTAAGAACTTCAGAGTTTTTATGGCAAGAAGGTCATACCGCACATACAACAAGAAAAGAAGCTGTTGAGGAAGCTGAATTAATGCTGAAAGTATACGCTGAATTTGCTGAACAATACATGGCTATGCCTGTTGTACGAGGTGTTAAAACTGAATCAGAGCGATTTGCAGGCGCCGACGAAACGTTTTGTATTGAAGCACTAATGCAGGATGGAAAAGCCCTACAAGCTGGAACCTCACATTTTCTCGGTCAAAACTTCTCGAAAGCATTTGACGTTAAATTTGCAGACAAAGCAGGAAAGTTAGAAAATGTTTGGGCTACATCATGGGGAGTTTCTACTCGCTTAATTGGAGGTCTAATCATGACACACTCCGATGATGAGGGCTTAGTTTTACCACCAAAATTAGCACCAATTCAAGTTGCCATTGTACCTATATATAAAAATGAAGACCAATTAAATGCCATTTCAAAAAAAGTAGATGCATTACGCAATCAATTACAAGACAAAGGCATTTCAGTTAAATACGATGATGATGACAACAGAAGACCTGGTTGGAAGTTTGCAGAATACGAGGCAAAAGGGGTACCTGTAAGAATTGCCATCGGCCCAAGAGACCTAGAAAACAATAAAGCGGAGGTAGCACGTAGAGATACAAAAGAGAAAGAAATTGTGGACTGGGCAGGTATTTCTGATCACATCTCAAATCTTTTAACAGACATTCAAGAAAACCTATTCCAAAGAGCGCAAACATTTAACGCAGAAAATACTACTGAAGTAGATTCTTACGAAAAATTTAAGGAGACAATTGAGCAAAAAGGAGGTTTCATTAGTGCACATTGGGACGGAACAATTGAGTCAGAAAACAAAATTAAGGAAGAGACTAAGGCGACAATCAGATGTATTCCGCTGAACAATAAAGTTGAAGAAGGCAAGTGCATATACTCTGGAAAACCTTCCAAACAACGGGTCTTATTTGCAAAAGCATATTAATTATGAATAAAAACAAGGCTGAAATTGCATCATTACTTAAAAAGCGATCATTATTAAAGCAAGATGTATATGAAAAGTCCGCACATTGTTATGGCGAATTTCGTAAAGTTATAGAAAATGAGATCGAACGCCTTACCAAGGAAATTAATAATCCACGAGTACGACTAAAGCTTCAAACCAATGGAGACTTTGAAACTCATGCTTATGTAGGTAGCGACGTATTGGTATTTAATATGCATACCAATGTTTTTACGCAACCAAATAATTCATCAATTTGGAAAGATTCTTACTTTGAAAAGAATCCGGAGAAAGGATATTTCGGAATTATTAATATTTACAACTTTTTGGCAGAATCTTTTCTACAAAAACGGATGAACGACCCAGGATATCTACTATGTAGAATACTTGTTAATATTGACGGTCGCTTCATTATTGAAGGAAAAGGTGAATTAGGGTATTTATACCGAAACATTCGAAACAACATTTTTGATCAAGCAACTATGAAGGTGATTTTTGATCAAGCTGTAAAATACGCAGCTGAATTTGATTTATACACCCCAACCTATGAAAGTGCGAGCGTAGTTAATGTAATGCAAATAAAAAGTGTTACATCAGCTCAAAAACTAAAAACAGGTAAGCGACTGGGATTCAGGTTTAAAAATGAACTAAAATAAAATAATTATTTTTTTTACGAAAAATGTTTTGTTATAACAGAAAATGAATATATATTTGCACTCCGAAATTTGAAATAATAATGGCCCATTCGTCTAGTGGTTAGGACATCAGGTTTTCATCCTGAAAACAGGAGTTCGATTCTCCTATGGGCTACTCAACAATATTCTAACGAGAATATTTTTTAAACATTATTTCATTTTTTTGGCCCATTCGTCTAGTGGTTAGGACATCAGGTTTTCATCCTGAAAACAGGAGTTCGATTCTCCTATGGGCTACTCAACAATATTCTAACGAGAATATTTTTTAAACATTATTTCATTTTTTTGGCCCATTCGTCTAGTGGTTAGGACATCAGGTTTTCATCCTGAAAACAGGAGTTCGATTCTCCTATGGGCTACTTTATAAACATTATAATAAAATAAATTATGGCGAATCACAAGTCAGCAAAAAAGAGAGTAAGATCAGACAAAGCAAAAGCGCTTCGTAATAAATACCAACATAAAACAACACGTAATGCGATTAAACAATTGCGTGAAACTACAGACAAGAAAGAGGCAGACAAATTACTTCCTTCAGTAGTAGGTATGTTGGATAAACTCGCAAAAAGAAACATAATTCATAAGAAAAAAGCAGCAAACCTTAAGTCAGGTTTGACAAAACACGTTGCTAGCTTATAATTAATAACAATCGTATTTTAAAAGCGGAAGTTCACTAGAACTTCCGCTTTTTTTGTTCAACATTTTTTAAGTCTTATTTAAGAATTAATCAATAACGATTCATTATCTTTGTCTACATGGATTTAAAAAATGATTTGCTGTTAAGAGCAGCTCGAGGCGAGGATATAGAAAGGTATCCAGTTTGGTTAATGCGTCAAGCAGGAAGGATTCTTCCAGAATATAGAGCTCTTAGGGGTTCTTTAAGTGGTTTTAAAGAGCTCGTTGAAACTCCTCATCTAGCAGCAGAAGTAACTATACAACCCGTTGATCATTTGGATGTAGATGCTGCTATAATTTTTTCTGATATTTTGGTTATTCCCGAAGCAATGGGATTAGAATATCAAATGATTAAAGGCGTTGGTCCTCATTTCGAACAAACAATTAAATCTGAAAAAGATCTAGATCAACATGCTCAATTTGATTTTAACGTTGAAGATCGTTTAGGCTATGTGAAAGAGGCGATCGAAATCACAAAGAAAGAATTGAATGGTCGTGTTCCACTTATTGGATTCGCAGGAGCTCCTTGGACAATTTTTTGTTATATGATTGAAGGTGGAGGATCGAAAACATTCTCACAGTCAAGAAAAATGCTTTACCAAAATCCTAGTTTGGCACACGAGTTGCTTAATCGAATAACGGAATTAACGATACGTTATTTGAAAATGCAAATTAAAGCTGGTGCAGATTTGGTACAAGTTTTTGACTCTTGGGCTGGTATTTTAGGACAGGATCAATATGAAGAGTTTGGTTTAAAATATATGAACAAAATAGCAAATGCGATTAACGAAGTACCTGTTACGTTGTTTGCTAAAGGTGCCTATGCAACTCTACCGAATTTAGCTCAAGCAAATTGCAACACAATAGGATTAGATTGGAATATGAATGCAGCGGAAGTACGTAAAATAGTAGGTGAAAATTATACTTTACAAGGTAATTTGGATCCATGCGCGTTATACGCTAATCATGATGAAATTCAAAATCTTACAAAAAACATGTTGGATAGTTTTAAAAGTAAACGACATATTGTTAATTTAGGACATGGTGTTTATCCAGACATTGATCCAAATAAGGTTAAAACATTTATAAAAACAGTAAAAGATTATGAAATATAGAACGAATACATTGAAAACATTATTATTCACGTTTCCGGTTTTGCTATTGACATTCTCAGTACAAGCCCAAGAAGGTGAAAACTTAGTTAACAATCCAAGTTTTGAAGATGCTCAAAATAGAAAAATCCGAAGAATTGGAGATATGAAAAGAGCTGATGGTTGGGTTTCAGCTACTGGCGAAAGAGCAGACCTTTTTTCTGCTGATGCCAACCTTCCTGAAGTAATGACGCCAGAAAATGTATATGGTAAGGAAGAACCTAAAACAGGTATCAACTATGCAGGAGTTAAAACTTACTCGTACAGAGAAAAAGAGAATCGCACCTACATCACATCTCAGTTAGTTTCGCCACTGAAAAAGGGAATGCGATACAAGGTGCAGTTTTATGCATCACTAGCCGAATTATCAAAGTATTCAGCTAATCGATTGGCAGCACATTTCTCCAAAAAACCTATAGGTTCTGATGATAAAATTCCAGCAATTATTCTTGCTGAGGATGAGATTCACGTTGAACACCCAAAGAAAGAAGTTTTCGGAGGAATGTACGGATGGGACCTTGTTTGTGGTGAATACGTTGCTACTGGAAAGGAAAAATACATAACAATTGGTAACTTTTCCTTAGATAAGGATATAAAGTCTGAGCGTGTTCGTAAACCAAGAGATATAAGAGGTTCACAAGTTATTGCTGCATACTATTATATCGACGATGTTTCTGTTCAGTTATTAGGTCCTGACGAACAATGTGATTGTAACTATGCTGATGAAGCACAAATCAGAACATCCACTGTATATCAGCGTGCCCCTGAAATCACAAAAGATATGACAGCGAAAGATAAAATTGAACAATTTAACATTTTCTATCTCTACGGTAGGTATGATGTTAAAGTAGATGGGTTAAAAACGCTAGATAGAATTGCTGAAATAATGAAAGAAAATCCTGATATGAAAATAAAAATATCTGGTCATTCGGATGCAGACGAAGCTGTTGCAGCTTCAGATAAAATTGTTTCATTAAGAAGAGCGGAATATATCGTTACTTTACTTGGAAAAAGAGGGGTTGATGAAGATCGTTTAATCATCGAAGATGTTAAAAACGGAAAAGACTCTAAATTCATCAACGAGGAAGACGATGAGAAATTAATAAACGCTAAGAATAGACGCGTAACGTTTAAAGCTTTATAATTTTATAATTACACTATTAATAAAGGATATGCTCAATTGGGTATATCCTTTTTTTTTGAATAATAATTAGATAAGTAAACATCCAATTACATAAAGACTGAAACTAAAATGTGAGCTTTTGAAAAGTTGAGGTTTATTCGATTGATAAAATTTCTTGTTCCATATTGTTCAAAACAAAACGATCTCCTTCTTTTTTGTTCAATAACAATTTACCCAGTGGCGAACCTGTAGAGATAGCGAAAACCACATGTTCCCCTACTAACACCTTTCCCATGCTTAAGCCTAAAAAATATTTTCCTGAATTCGTTGTTATTAATGCTCCTGCTGTTGCTTTTAAATTTGACTCTTGAATCGGGAGGCGAAACAATTCATTTCTCATCATTTTAATTTGATGAATACTTCTTTGCGCATTATCCATTTCCTGTTGCATCATGGCTCGGCTCGTTTCATATTTATCTCCAGCACTGCTTTTAGTATCATTATTCCTTGATTCTAAAGCATCATTATAGGTTTGTTGAGCCATTTTTAATCGCTCATCCAATACATTTTTAATCTCGGATACCACTTTACTCTTTAATTCTTCCATCGCTATTAATATCGCATTTTTTTCAATTCAATTAATTTTAAAGTGTTAAAAAATCTCTATAAAAGTTCGGATATGACTTATCAATTGCATTTGCCCCTTCAATCGTAAAAGATAATTGAGTACCAATTGAAAAGAGACTCATAGCCATAGCTATTCGGTGATCATTGTGAGATGAAAAAACAATTTGATCTGATAATATAGGTTTGCCAATACCATGAACAATCATTTTATCGACTAATAATTCAATCTTCACCCCTACTTTTTCACATTCTTGCTGTAATGTTAATCCCCTATTACTTTCTTTGTGCTTTAACCTATTCACTCCCTTTATAACTGACTTTCCATTAGCATAAGCTGCTAAAACAACCAATGGAGGAAACAAATCTGGACACTCTGTCGCATCAAATTCAAAGGAAACAATTTTATCTCGTTTAATTGATAATATATTATTTTTCCAAAGAACTTTAGCACCTGCTAATTCTACAGCATTCAAGATAGCCTTATCCCCTTGTTTTGAATTTTCTAAGAGTCCAGATAATTCCACCTCACCTCCTATTGCAGCAGCAACAATATGAAAAGAAGCTGCACTCCAATCACCTTCTACATCATAAACAATTTCTTTTTCAATTCTTTGATTTCCTTGTATCTGGAAGGATGCAAAATCGTTGTTTGAGACTTTCAGTCCATAGTGATTTAATAAATCGATAGTCATTTCAATGTAAGGCTTACTTTTTAAATCCTTAACAGAAATATATGTATCTGATTTTAAAAATGGTGCAACAATTAAAAGTCCTGTAAGAAACTGAGAACTTACGCTTCCATCAATTTCTATATTAAATTCAGAAATTTTTCCACCAATAGTTATGGGCAATTTACCGTTATTGGATTGCACGTTTTTTCCAAACTGTTTCAAACCATGAATAACCATCTCCATTGTACGTTTCAATATAGAGCCTTGACCATTCACCGTGAAATCTTGTTCAAACAACAAGGCAAATGAACTAAACAGGCGCGTGCTTAAACCAGACTCGCCACAATTTATAGATATATTGCGGTTACTATCAAAGTCAATTCCTCTATTTAAAATAAAAGCATCACCTTTCCTATCAAATTGAGCCCCTAAATCCTTAAGGATATTTTGAGCTGCTACACAATCATCACTTTCAATCAAGCGGTTAATGGTTACCTTATTATTGCTCATTCCTGCAATCGCAAGTGCTCTTTGGGCATAACTTTTCGAAGAAGGGAGCTGAACTTTTCCACTGATATTTGATTTTGGTTTAATTACAATTTTATTCATATTAACGAAGATAATTACTTGTTTGGTGAAAGCGTAGAAATGTAAGTTTAAAATTCAAAAAGAGAACCGGATATAATTAAAACGCTGAATATAAAAAAGCCTCGATTATTTTATCGAGGCTTGGATATAAATTCTTTATGATGTTACAAGGCTAGTCTTTCTCTTCTTTAAAATTAGCTAAACGATATGCAATTCCAAGACCAATAACTTGCTTAAATTGGGTACGCGGACCTTTATTTCCATTTCTATCTTCAATTTCTACATCATCATCATAAATAACGTTCAATTGTAAGTTAGCAGAAAACCATTTGTTGATCTTAAAATCAAGAATTAACTCTCCATTTACATCAATGTTTTGTGGATTATTAATATAACTTGAGAATAATTCTAATCTTGATTTCAAGTTAATATTTTCCATCAATTCTTTTTGATAAATAACTCGAAAGTAAGATCCTAATTCTGCGCGAAAATTTTCTCCTTTTTTAGTTAATTGTCCCAAACTATTGTATTCAGCAGCTGCGACACCAAAAGCTCCTTCATTCGCCAAGGTTTGATCATTAACAAAGGTAAACTTCCCTGACAATGGAGAAAGTAATATTTTCAAGTTATCATTGGGAATATATTCAATACCTAATGAAACGCTAACATATCCAGGTGCCATAAATGTAGACGAACGGATAGAATCTTCAGGGTTTGAGTATCCATCTAAATACTGTGTTCTGAAACCTCCCAAAAGAGATATATACCAGGGATCTTTTAAACCATAAGAAAAGGTAGATTGTAAATCTATAATATCATCTGTTTTCTCTAAATCTTCATCGAAATATTGAACACCACCAATTCCTGTAGATAATGAATTTGCCCATTTAAATCGGTTTTTACTATAGTCTGCACTTGCATTTATAAACCCTAATCCAGATACGTTGTTTCGACCACCTGCTGCCCAATTTGTAAAAGAGGACTGCGTCACATTTAAAGAGAAAATACTTTTCAACTTCCAATTTGATGGTTCTTCGGCGGGAGAATTTGAATCTTCTTGTGACCAAAAATTAGGTGTGATAAAACAAACAAGTAAAATACAAAACAAATAATTTTTAAAATTGCTTGACATTGGTTAATTAAATTTAAAGTTAAATAAAAATTCCATGCAAAATTGATGTTTTTTCGAAACAATTCCTAATCCATTAAGTAGTTATTCTGTGATTATCATGTATAAAAGTGAAGAATTTCGTACATTCGTGGCAATTAAAAAAAGAAAAATACAATATCATGAAAGAAGTTTATATTATTTCTGCAGTGCGTACACCAATGGGAAGTTTCCTAGGTGGATTATCAACAGTACCTGCAACGAAATTAGGAGCAACAGCAATTAAAGGTGCAATTGAAAAAGCCAACATTAAATCAGAAGATATCAATGAAGTATTTATGGGAAATGTGCTTCAAGCAAATTTAGGACAGGCTCCTGCTCGTCAAGCAGCAATGTTTGCGGGTATTTCTGACCAAGTTCCTGCGACTACTGTTAACAAAGTATGTGCTTCAGGAATGAAATCATTGTCTTTAGCTGCACAAACAATCTTAGCAGGTGATAACGATATCGTTGTTGCTGGTGGAATGGAAAACATGAGTAGTGTTCCGCATTATGTAAACGGAAGAAAAGGTCAAAAATTAGGTGACATCAAAATGATTGATGGAATGGTGAAAGACGGTTTGACTGATGTTTACGACCAAGTTCACATGGGATCTTGTGCTGATGAATGTGCAACTGAATATGAATTCTCGAGAGAAGATCAAGATAATTTTGCAATCAACTCTTACGAGAAAGCAGCTAAAGCTTGGAAAGAAGGAAAATTCAATGACGAAATCGTTCCTGTTGAAGTTCCACAAAGAAGAGGTGAACCTGTAATCGTAAGTGAAGACGAAGAATTTAAAAACGTTAAGCTAGAAAAAATTAAAAGTTTACGTCCGGCTTTTAGCAAAGATGGAACAGTTACTGCAGCAAATGCATCAACGCTAAATGACGGTGCTTCTGCTTTAATTTTAGCTTCAAAAGAGGCTGTTGAAAAGCACGGATTAAAGCCAATTGCAAAAATCGTAGGATATGCTGATGCTTCACAAGAACCAAAATGGTTTACAACTGCTCCAGCAAAAGCTTTACCAATTGCTTTAGACAAAGCAGGAATTGGTGTTAAAGATGTTGATTACTGGGAATTAAATGAAGCTTTCTCTGTAGTTGGATTAGCAAATACGAAAATCTTAGGGATCGATCCAGAAAAAGTGGATGTTAACGGAGGCGCTGTAGCACTTGGACACCCACTTGGAAATTCGGGTTCTAGAATTATTGTAACATTGATCAATGTACTGAAACAAAACGGTGGTAAAATTGGTGCTGCTGGAATTTGTAATGGTGGAGGTGGTGCCTCTGCTATGGTAATTGAAAGTGTAGATTAGGTATTAGGCGATGTGTAGTAAGGGCGATTTGCAAATCGCCCTTACACAAATTACCCCTACGCTCAATGATTATATAAAACAAAAAAAGCAGACCTAAGTCTGCTTTTTTTGTTTTATAATAATAATCTTAACCGACCATTTGAGCAAAACTACTTTGCTCTATAGCTCTTGGCCATGCGGATCGCAAATCACCTAGTGATGAAATTAGCGGATCGTAAATCATGGCTGATTTGTTGTCATTGAGTTCAGAAAAATGAATTTGTTTGATCTCTTCATTTTCTTGAATGGTAACATTCATTCTGTTGAAAAAGTCAATGCCTAACTCACTTCCTATTTCTTTCATTTCTTTTACAGAAGCATCCACAGAACACCCTGATGGAGGAACCAATGAATCGTTTACAGCAATTACTGCAAAGTAAGGATTCAATACTTTGGAAGTTGCCCAAAGTTCGTTTCCGTGCGCTGCCCAAGTAGAAACAAAAGATTGTAATCGTTCTTCCAATTCCTTTACTTCGGTATCTTTCATGGCTCTATCACTTTGATATAACCAAACTTTAGATTGATCAGGGAATTGGCTAAATAAATCTTTCGTTGAAGTTTCCATTTTACCTTGTCTTAATTTTATAAATCAGCAGCCGTTGCAATCAACTCTGCTACATCAATAACTTCAATATTTTCTTCTTGGTCTTTGTTCTTAACACCGTCTGTCATCATGGTATTACAGAAAGGACAACCTGTTGCAATAATATTCGGCTTTACTTCCATTGCTTCTTCGGTTCTTTTCACATTTACCTCCTTATCACCTTTCTCGGCTTCTTTAAACATCTGTGCACCTCCAGCACCACAACAAGTTCCTTTGGCTTTACAATTTTTCATTTCAACCAATTCAGCGTCTAGTTTCTCAAGCATAGAACGCGGCGCTTCGTATACGTTGTTTCCTCTACCTAAGTAACAAGGATCGTGGAAAGTAATGCGTTTTCCTTTAAAGGTATCTCCTTCTTTCATTTGCAACTTTCCGTCAGCAATTAAAGATTGAATTAACTGCGTATGGTGAACTACTTCATAGTTTCCACCTAATTCCGGATATTCGTTTTTCATTGTGTTGAAACAATGCGGACAACCCGTTACAATTTTTTTGATTTCATAACCATTTAAAACTTCAATATTTTGCATGGCTTGCATCTGAAACAGAAATTCATTTCCTGCACGTTTAGCGGGATCCCCAGTACAAGACTCCTCTGCTCCTAGTACTGCAAACTTCACCTCACATTTATTCAGAATTTTCACGATTGCTTTCGTAATTTTCTTTGCTCTGTCATCAAAACTTCCTGAACAACCTACCCAGAATAAAATCTCTGGAACTTCTCCGTTTGCAGTCATTTCTGCCATTGTAGGAACTTTCATCAAATCGCTCATAATATCTTTTTGTAATCAATTCATAATTTATTGTTCGTCCTTCCAGTTCAATCTATCATCTGGACTAAATTGCCATGGAGCCCCATTATTTTCAATGTTTGAAATCATTCCAGCCAATTCTGTTGGTACTTTTGACTCCTCCATTACTAAATAACGACGCATATCCATGATAATAGACAATGGGTCTATATTAACAGGACAAGCTTCTACACAGGCATTACACGAAGTACACGCCCATAATTCTTCTTCGGTGATGTAGTCGTTTAATAAACTCTTACCATCATCATAATCTTTACCGTTTTTTCTTAATCCAGCCCCCTTCTCTTCCAATCGGTCACGTGTATCCATCATAATTTTACGTGGAGATAACAGTTTCCCCGTTTGATTTGCTGGACAATTCGAAGTACATCTACCACACTCTGTACAAGTGTATGAATCCAATAAGTTTTTCCAAGTTAAATCTTCAACATCTTTAGCCCCAAACCTTTGTGGTTCACCTTCTGGTTCTTCTGGAGCTGCATAAGGATCAGCATCTGGATCCATCATAAGCTTAACTTCCTTCATTACAGCATCCATATTTGTAAACTGACCTTGTGGATTCAAGTTAGAGAAATAGGTATTTGGGAAAGCCAAAATAATGTGGAAGTGCTTAGAGAATGGTAAGTAATTTAAGAAAGTGAATACCATTACAATGTGTCCCCACCATCCAATTCTCTCAATTATATGAAGTGTAGATTCACTCATTCCTCCAAAAAGTGCTGGACCTATAAATTGAGATACGGCAAAATTAAAAGAATCATCACCTAAATCTGTAGCATGTGAAAGACCTTGTGCATATAGAACTTCATCTGCACCATTCATCATAAAGATAAAGCAGATCAAAATTAACTCCATTACAAGAATTAAGTTACCATCAAGTTTTGGCCAACCTTTCATTTCTTTCATATTTAAACGTGGAACTTTAATCAAGTTTCGTCGGGCCAAGAAAATAAAAGTGGCTACAAAAGCGAGAATGGATAGAATTTCAATAAAAGAAATCATAAATGTATAGAAACCTCCAAGCGAAGCTCTAAACAAACGGTGCTCCCCAGAAATTCCATCGGCAATAATTTCTATCAATTCAATTTGTGTAATTACAAACGCTGCGTACAAACAGAAATGCAAGAATGCAGGTAAAGGACGTTTAAACATTTTCTTTTGTCCTAGCGCAATGAGTGACATTACTTTGATTCGTTCTCCTTTATTATCAGAACGGTTCACATCTCGACCTAAAAGAATATTGGCTCGAATTTTACCAACATTCATTGCAAAAAAGCCAAAACCTGCAACAAGTAATACAACAAAAATTATAATTGATATCATAGATTAGTATTTTAATTTTACTGAATTGTGTCTAAAATTTTCTTCAACTTTTTCTCTTCATCTTTTGTAATTGGAACACCTTTGGTTTTTGAGCCAAAAACAGAGAAGTGAATATATCGTTCTGGATGAACTTTAATATCATCAACCAAATTCTGAAGTCTTTCGTTCGTTTCATTAAGTTCATCATAGAGCTGCTCATCTTTCAACAATTTACCTAAAGTCCCATTTCCTTCAGATGTCTCCGCAAGTAAACCATTTAACTTTTTCAAAGTAACCGTTGCTTCATTAATTGCGCCTTTAAAATCAACGGTCATTATAGAATCTGTTATGCTCACCACATTTCCAACTGCCTTTTGTATTTCAACATTTGTTTCCTTAAAGTTATGGGTAATATTTTCTACATTATCAAAGATTCTACTGAGTTTTGCCTTTTCATCTAAAATCATATTATCGATATTGTAGGCCACTCTTCCAAATCGAGATATGGCTATTTTCACTTCATTTAATCCTTCATCTAAAGTATGTGCAGCTGAAGTATCCCAAAAAACGGTAATCGAATTGACAATATTATCGATTGAAGTCATTAAATCTTCTAGCTTTCTTTTTACAGGCAATAATTGTGTTTCAATTTGCTCAGTTATTTCCTGACTCACGGTCCCTTCTAAAGTATCTCCTACTTTATGATAGCCTTTTTCAGCGATAAAATTTTGTTGAAGTTGAATTCCAGTACTCAAGACACCTGGAACAATTTTTATCCCGGAACCTTTCGCCAGACTCAATCCTTCAGTTTGAATACTGAATTTAACCAAAACACGCTTATTGGGATCAGTATAAGTGTTTGGATTAACCAAATCTACATTAAGTACCTTCCCTATTTCCACCCCGTTTAAAGTAACAGATGAAGAAGGAGCTAATGTTCCTGAAGTAGGGAAGTAAGCATAGTATACCTCATCACCACCAAAGAAGCTATTTCCTTTTAAATAGTTCACTCCAAATATCAAGAGTGCTGTTGATAAAATAACTGCTAATCCGGTTTTAAATTCTTTAGATACTTTCAATGCTTTGTATTTTGTGCTAAAATAATAGTTAAAGATTAAAATTAATAAGATTAGTCAACATTTTCTACTTCTTCGCCAATTTTATTGCTTTTGCTATAGGAATTCTTTCTCCATTTAAGAAAGCCACAACAAATGCATGTTCAAAACCAAGCTTCTGCATTTTCTTTTTGTACGTATTTGCAGAATCGAAGTCGTTTTCAAACATTCCGGCAGTATATTTAAACAAGCCATCTTGTTCATATTCGCGAACATTCACATTCATAAATCGCTTATGATTTAGGGCTAATTGCTTTCTCGATGTTTCAACCTGCACTTTAAAATAAATCTGATCTTCTCTTTCTTTAAAAGCAATTTTATCCTGACCTCCTTTTTCTTTTTTAATTTCTTCGATAGAAGCTTCGAAACCCTCGCCATTTTCAACTAGGGTATTCACGCCATCTATTTCTGCAACATATTCTTGAAAGGCTTTAAAAATAGTATTTGCCATTTTAATTTGATTCACAGGATCATTTAAAAACTCCTCCTCGCTACTGTTGGTCAAAAAACCTGTTTCAATCAATACACTCGGCATCGTTGTTTTATAAAGGACTAAAAATCCAGCTTGCTTCACCCCACGATCTCGTCTTCCAATAGATTTGAACTGTGCCTGAATTTTAGATGCTAAATTTATACTTTGATTTAAAAACACACTCAGTTGCAATTGTCGCGCAATAATAGCATCAGGAGAAAGTTCAAAATCTTTATATTTCTCTTGACTATTTTCTTCAAAAAGAATAGTACTATTCTCTCTTTCGGCTACTTTTTGCTGACTCTCTGTTCGATGAAGTCCTAAAACATAAGTCTCTGTGCCATACGCTGCTGAACCAGCAGCATTAGCATGAATAGAAATAAATACATCTGCATGATTTTCATTCGCTATTTTAGCACGCTGATCTAACTCTATAAACTCATCCGAATCTCTTGTAAAAATCACATTAATTTCAGGATATTTACTTTTTATGTATTCTCCTAGTTTAACTCCTATGGCTAAAACAACAGTTTTTTCATTGGTAATCCCCCCGTGACAACCAGGGTCTTTTCCCCCATGTCCAGGATCAATAACCACAGTTTTTATTCCACTAGACAAAACATCATCTAAAGATTCTTCTTGAGCAAAACTAGCATAAACTAGCCCCAAGAAATTAATAAATAATATTGTTTTAAATATATTTGACCTCACAACAATGTAATTTTTTAGATTTGCATCCGTTTTGTTAGACTATATGTACAAATTTACAAGTTCCTATTGAGCAAAAAATATTCCATAACGCTTTTTTTCGTCGTTGGGTTGTTAATAATCTTATTAACCCCCAGTGGATTTGCACAAGACACACTTGTTTCTGCAAATAAAGATCGCATCTACAGGATTGACGATTCGATGGATTCGCGGGTTTCCTTCTCTTGTAGAGATTCGATTGTTGCCAATTTAAAGAATAACACCATCTCGATGTATGGTGAAGCAATAGTTAAATACGAGGGTATTACAATGACAGCTGACTTAATTGAGATGGATACCGAAAAAAAAGAAGTCTATTGTGTGTACACCCTTGATGAAGAAGGTAATCGAATTGGAATTCCAAAATTTGAGGATGGTTCAGAATCTTTTACCGCCGCTACAATACGTTATAATTTTGAATCTGAAAAAGGCTATATTGAAGAATTAAAAACCCAGCAAGAAGAAATGTACTTGCACATGGGCGTTGCTAAGCGACAACAAAATGAACAAGTGCATTTTACACAAGGTAAATTTACAACTTGTGAATTGGACGACCCACACTTTCACTTTCAGTTATCAAAAGCAGTAATGGTACCCAATGAAAGAATTGCGACAGGTCCTATGAATTTATGGGTAAAAGGAATCCCTACACCACTAGGTCTACCTTTTAGTGTTATCCCGACAAAAGATCAGGAAATGGAAAATGGTTTTATCATGCCAATGATTACGCCTGTTTCACAATTTGGTTTTGGGTTTCAAGATTTAGGCTATTATTTCCCCATTAAAAAATCTGATCAAATCCAAACTACATTTTACGGGAGTTTGTACTCTAGGGGGACTTTTGAGCTAAGAAACCAAACAGATTATAAAAAAAGATATAAATTTGGAGGTGTACTTAATTTAGGATATAGTTCATTTAGAAAACCGTTTCCTGCTGATAGTATACGAGATCAAAAAATAGTTGTTCAGTGGAGGCATCAGCAAGAAGCAAAGGCAAATCCATATTGGCGTTTTAATTCAAGTGTAAACTTCCAATCCGACAATACAGGAAAAACAGATCTTGATCCATTGAGTCAACAATACTATCAAAACAACTTTAACTCCGATATAAACTTAATCCGATCCTTCCCTGGGAAACCTGTTACGATTGGTTTAAAAGCGGCGCTAAAACAAAACTCTGCATCACAAAACATCGATGCAGACCTTCCCACGTTAAGCGTTAATGTAAATCGTTTCTTTCCTTTTAAAGGATTACGTAAAAACAAGATTGGAAAAGAAAAATTTTATGAAAAGATAGGAGTAAGTTATAGCATGGAGGCTAAAAACCGAGCAATCTTTGGAGATTCACTCCTTTCTAATAAACGATTTGATTTGATCCAAGACCGAATGCAAAACGGAATAAAACATGATTTATCTATTAATTACCCATTAAAACTTTTTAGTAAAATTGTGACCTTAAGCACAACCGCACGGTATAACTTACGAATGAACTTCCAATCCGTTGACAAAAGATATGACAACGACCTAAACAGGGTGGTCAACGATACGTTGCAGGGCTTAGGAATTTCTCAAGATGCTTCAATTCGCTCCGAATTATCTACAAACTTATACGCTTATTACGATTTCATTGGAAATAGTGGAATGAAAATGCGTCATGTTATGACTCCCAGTGTTTCTATACAATTACAACCCAATACAAGTTCATTCAAAACGGAAATATTAGGCCCAAATAATGACGAGTATTATTACTCACCCTATGAAAACAGCCTGTATAGAGAAAGCGCAGGAAGAGATGTTGGTTTGATTAATTACTCTTTAAACAACACATTTGAATTAAAACATCGTAACCGTAACGACACCATTGGAGAAGAATTTAAGAAAACAAGAATCATCGATGCACTTTCTATTTCGGGAAATTATGACATTTTTAAAGATACTATGCAATTCTCTGATATAAATCTAAGACTAAGATTCACTCCCTTAAAAGGATTGAGTGTTGTGTCTTCAGCCTCAATAACACCCTACGCTTGGAATGAAAATGGACTCGCTTACGATCAATACGCATGGAAAAACAATCAAGGACTCGGCCGCCTTACAAAGGCCAACATCTCTACAACCTACACCTTTACGAAAGCAGAGTCGAGAGATAAAATAAAACGTAATCAAGAATTAATGGGAGATCACTGGGGCGCAGACTACCAATATTACAGACTTCATCCGCAAGAAGTAATCGATTTTGATATACCTTGGAAAATTAACCTAACACACACTTACTTTGTCCAGCTTAACAATTCAGCTAGCGAGCGTTATAAGCAAACACAAAACCTAGTCTTATCTGGAGACGTTAGCTTTACAGAAAGGTGGAAAGTGGCTTTAAATTCAAGTTATGATTTAAAGGAAATGAATTTAACGCAAACGCGAATATCATTAACGCGAGATATGCACTGTTGGCAACTCTCATTTTTCTGGACTCCAGTTGGAGGACAACAGAGTTTTCTAGTTCGATTTAACGCCACATCAGCACTTTTCCAAAGCGCAAAACTAGAACTGAGAAAACCCCCAGAATTTCTTTAATTGAATCACCTTGATAAGTTTATAATTATTAAAAAACTAACTCCTCGCTATAACACAACTAACATTTTCATATGCTAAAATTGTTGTACATATATTCTGAAGTGATAATTACTGACTGTGGATTTTTAAAATTTGAAAAACGTATTTCTTAGCTGAAAAATAAAGATTTCTCGTAATCTTATTAAAACTATACGGGTATAATTGTGAGGAATCAGTTGCAAAATCTGACTTACATCTGTTATGGAAATAAAAAAAATATCACAAGGTGAATTAATAAAAAGCTTATAAATTGTGAATATATAGCATTTGAATAGCTAAGGATTGCGTTCAAAAAAGAAGAATCTTTATGATATCATTCAATCAATTCTTGTCTGATTTATTCTTCAGCAATTTCAAAAAATCATAAACTTATCGACGCTCATCATTTATAAACACACGGTCATTGGAGTATATTTACTAAAGTAAAATAGCAATTTTAAAAAATTGTGATCACTTTTCGCGTCTCACACCAATAAAACCAGTAAAACAACCTATTAATTACAGCTAAATGATCGGATATTATCCTCTGGTATGTCACTACAAAATTTGAATGGTGCAGTGTAAGGTCCCTCACAAAGTTCATCCGTAGAATTAACATCTAGACTCCTTCTATTGTTGAGGTTATTATAATAGGGTTTATACTGACGAACTGTAACACGCGATGAAAATATCCCCAAAGCTCCCTCAACATTGGAATAAGTTGGTTGATTTTGAGCAAGAGAAGATGTAGGTTCATTTGTTAGCATATACGTGTATAAATCAGAAGATCCAGCGGTTAGAGTAATTTCCATTCCTCTGACCGTTCTTTTAGTGACATCTGAATTGGGTTGAATTTTATTCTTTAATACTTCATAAAAGACTTCTCCTTCAGCAAAAATAGAACTTGTTGATCCTACTAAATCTGTATTACTTCTTTCCCCTAAAGTATATTTAATTGTTTTATCCGTATTTCCTGAAGCTGTATATTCTCGATAATTAAATCCTAATTCAGTTTTAAATGTAGCCCCATTCCCCAAAGAAAAAACAATAGCCGTACTTGCATATTCTTTTGCTCCGCCGTATTTCTTAACAAAGTTAAAAGCAGAATTTTGCAATGGAGAGTTAATACTCACACCTTTTACTAACTCTGTTTGTCCTTCAACAATATGATTTCCATTATCGATATTGATATTTAAACGATAAATAGCATCTTCATCTAAGTATTTTGGAATGCTCGTTGGAATATTGGAAGGTAAAGCAGCAGGTTTGAAAAAATACAGTTTTTGCTCAGGACCATAAAAAACACCATCTTTTTTATTTTGAATGACAGTATCTTCTAATGTCCATTCTCGGAGTGTACTACCATTTTTAATTTCTTTAACTGTTGCTACGACATTATCGAAATAAGAAAGTTCAGGTTCTTTTGCAAATTCTAACGAGTTGCCTTCCTTCAAAAATGTTTTATTCAGTTTTAGAAACTGATATTCTTTTCCTTGATCAAGCAAAAAGTGAACAATAGGCTGTTCAACATATTCACCATTCACACTAAATTCTGTGTTACATCCGTAAATAAATGAAGCACTTGCTAGCAAAAAAAATATTTTTTTAATCATAAATTTGAATTAGGCTATAAAACTAAGAAAATAAAATCTATTTCATTTTACGTTCAATCAATTAAAACTACTTTTAAAAAAAAGGATTTTCAGAAAGTGTAGATTAATTATTTTACACGATTCATCCCCATTGCCTTTAGCATCCATTTAGGCAACGACTTTTTAGGGTCTCTATTTTTTAAATTAATATACCATCCTAATTTCTTCATCACCGGCACCTTATGAGTTTCTACAAACTCAATCCATGCACCATCTGGATCTTCAATGTAGGAAAAACGACCTCCTGCTTCCCCCATATCAAAAGTAGCTCCACTATCAACAGTAAATGGAAACCCAGCTGCTTCGCACTCTTTCTGAAGTGCATCCATATTTCTAACGTCAAAACAAAGGTGTATAAAGCCCCAATCTCCCCAGAACCTGTCTTTAAATATCTTTTTACAATCTGTTCTTTCTACAGCTTGTACCAATTCAATTTTTGTAGGCCCCAACAAAGGAGCGAAAGGACCTTTACGTGTTTCAGGGTGCGACAGTAAAACACGTCTTACTTTTTTATCTCCTTGAGGAAGCTCTGAAAAACAATCAAATACTGAGGTTTCATCATATTCAACAGTTGAATACCCTAAAATATCAGCATATAGTTTTTTAGCAGCATCAATATCACTTACACCAATCATCACTCCTGCTGCTCCACCTGTTTTTCCTTCAAATTTTGTTTTTTGAAAAACGTTTTGTTCTTCAACAACATTAAAAATATTTCCATTCGGATCTTCAACAAAAAAATGGGGTTCACCATGTGGAGTTTTCTTTATTCCACCAAGTAGTTTCGCGCCATTTTTACTCATATAATCGAATGAAGCTTGAACATCTCTTGATTTTAAACGACAAATATAGAGCCCAAAATCACCCAATTGAACATCGAATTTTGGTTTTTCAGTGTCTCTACTGGTAAATTGCCAAATTTCAAATCCACCTCCACCTTCCATAGATAGCGCTAAAGTAGCTGTACGTGACTGAACTTTTCCACCAGTATATCTAGTCATAAGAGGTGCTTCTGCTGCTTCCTCAAATATACGTACATCAACACCAAAGAATTTCCTGTACCATTTCCAAATCTCTTGCACGTTAGGCACGCCAATTCCTATTTGTTGAATACCACAGATTATTTTTTCCATCTCTATTAATTTTTCTTAAACCACAAATTTAATATACTTTTTGATGTTCTATGCAATATCTCAACAATTCAACTCAATCCACTACAAATGTAGTTAGTCCACTCAATTAAAACGACCAATATTTTTTTAACGTATATTTATATAAATAACAGCCTCTAAAAATTTCATTTATATTTGTTATACTATTTTTGATAAACAGCTAATATTATGAAACTATTTTTTTTAATTCCAACCTTTATTCTTACCGTATTCTCTCTCCATAGCCAAGATTGTTCATCAGGACGTTACAGCAGTGATCTATTTCCTGGTTCAGACCTAACAAGTGACATTCAATATGGTACTAACCTGGATTACGAGGGTAATTCTGTAGATTTAAAACTAGATCTTTACCAACCCACTGGAGATACTGAAAATGAACGTGCTTTAATTATTTTCATTCACGGAGGCTCATTTGTTCAAGGATCAAAAACAGGAAACGATGTGGTTCCTTTGGCTAAGTTTTATGCAAAGAAGGGTTACGTCACCTCCTCCATATCTTATCGATTAGGGATGACTATACCGCCAACAGAAAAAGACGCTTCAGAGGCTGTAATGAGGGCAACCCAAGATGCAAGAGCAGCTGTTAGGTATTTTAAAAAATCGGTGAAGGATGATGGTAATCCTTATGGCATTGATACTACTAACATATATCTTGCTGGAAGCTCCGCTGGTGGTTTCGTAGCGCTCCATTTAGCATATCTTGATGAGTTAAATGAAGTCCCATCAATCATTGATTTAAATGATAATTCGTTATCGGGTGGAATTGAAGGAAATTCTGGAACCCCCAACCACACTTCAAATGTAAAAGCCATTGTTAATATAGCAGGTGCAATTGGAGATACAACATGGATGAACAATAACTCCACACCTGTTTTAAGTTTACATGGAGATCAAGATGAAACTGTACCATTTGGAAGTGATATGCTTTCCTTACTCATTTTTGAAATTATGGAAGTCGACGGAAGCGAGTCTATTCACGTAAAAGCAGAAAAAGAAAACATAAAAAACTGTTTTAAAGCAGAATATGGAGTTGGACACGTCCCTCATTCTTCGAGTACAGAGTACCTTGATACGGTTACGATGTACATGACTCCATTCTTATTGAGTGAGGTTTGCGGTACAGCTGAGTTTTGTGTTTGTAATACCCCTGTGGATCCAACAACATGTCATCCAAAAGATGGAACAGCAAAATTAGATTATGAAAACCTAAATGCAAATTTGATGATGTATCCAAACCCAGCAAAAGACAAGGTTTATTTTACTTTAGAAAAGTCCCCCATTCATACTATTTCAGTAATAGATATAAAAGGAAGAAAGATTAAACAAGCTAAAATTGCTAATCACAATACCACTTTGGACCTAACAAACTTTGATTCCGGTGTGTATTTCGTTAAATTAACTGTAAATGAACAGGTACTCACCAGAAAGTTGGTTGTTCAATAATGATAAATGTTGAGGATTGATTTTTTTTAAAACTCTACTCAGTTTTTTTTATTCTATTTTAATTGGCCTTTAATTACAGGTCAATAAGATTAGATTACGCAATGATTTCAGCGAATTGTATTCTCAATTTCCTTTATGCTTGTTTCCCTAAAGTAATACTCCATAACGACATATTTTATCAAATTGTGCACTTAGGCTTAATCAGAATGGATGACATCTTTATAAAATAGGAGTAAAAAAGTTAAACAAGCTCGACTTTGTCGTCGTGGCATTTTAACAAACCTATTTTTGCAAACACTCGATATGACAATGACATCACAGATTCAAGTCTTATATACAATCATGTTAGCATCTTAGTTCTTATGCAAAATACTAGTATGAATATATTAGATAAAAAAATGCATCCCAAAAAAGGATGCATTTTTATTTATTTATTTTGAGTAATTAATTATGCACTATTGTTCCACTATAAATTGGACGTTCATTTTTAAGTGGATTAAGTATCTGAACCTTCCAAATATATGTTTTATTTGCCGGTGTCATTTTACCTGTTTCATTATCTAAACCATCCCAAGCATTATTTTTATTTTCGGATTTAAATACCACATGATTATCAACAGGATCAACAATTGTCAACACAAACTGAACGTCTCTCTGCGTTAAAGAATATGGCATGAAAGTTCTATTCCTTGCATCCGAACCGTTTGGCTTAAATGCATCTACAGCCATCAGGTTGTATTTGTTGTGAATCCGAACAGTTTTCGTGTTTATACCTTTACATCCATTTCTGTCCGTTACTTTTAACGCAATTTTATAATCTGCTTTCTTAAATAGATTATGTGTCATCTTCTCTCCAATATGCGTAAACTCGCCATCTACAAACCATTCGTATGCTTCATAATCCTCATAAGTTTCACAAATAACTACTGGTAATCCCTTTTCAAAAATGTTGGCTTCATACGTAAAGTTTGCTTCAGGCTTTGGATTGACCTTCACATATTGAGAACCAATAACTTCATTATTCTGATTATAGAATTGAATCTCTTGGGATGATTTAATTTGTAATTGAATTTCATCACCAGGCAGGATTACTTGATATGCATTGCGTGTACTGTATTTAAGCTTCACCTGCGCATTCTCATTATTGTTGCGCACGTAAACTGTTTCTCCCTCACAAATTTCTTTGGCAGATAATATTCCACTTAAGAACTTTTTTTCCTTTGGCTGTTCGTTATTAACTTCTCCATCATTGTAAACGCCTTCTGCTTCATCTTGACTTGAGATAATTTCATTGGAACTTGAATTATGCTTCTCGTCATGAACTACATTTTCAAGGGGTGGGATATCAGCAACTAAATCACTTTCTTCATTAATAGAATTGTCTGCATGCTGTTTCTTCTTGTCTTTTATCTGGTCTTTTGAAGATTCCTCTATGATTGGTTGATTTTCAGCGTTTGTTTTAGCGATATCCTCCACAACTTCTCCTTTCTTAGTAGTTGTCAAGTTAACATCATTATCAAACCACAACAAATATGAGCCTGCAATTATTACAGCAACTAAAGTCCCAGCCAAACTCCATTTTAATATCGAGCTAACACCACCACTATTTGCAGCAGCTTTCGCATCTAATTGAGCACTCACATTTTCCCATGCTTTGGGATCGTATGGTGCTTCATAGTCTTGGAGACTATTTTTGATTATGTTTTCTAAATTATCTTTCATTGGTCTAAATTGACAAATTTCTCACTTAATATCTTTCTTAAATTTTGCTTTGCTTTAGCTAGATTAGATTTTGAGGTTCCTTCGCTGATGTCTAAAATGGAAGCTATCTCTTTGTGAGAATAGTTTTCAATAACATATAAATTAAAAACAGTTTGGTAAGCTGGCGATAATTCTTGAATCGCTTCAATCGCATACTCTGCCTTTATTTTAGTAATATCATCATCTAAATTATGTTCTTGAACGCTGTAGCTATCATTAAACATATATTCTTCATCTGTAGAAAAGGGCTGACGATTTCTTTTACGAATAGCATCTATTGATGCATTAACCATAATTCTCCTCACCCATCCTTCAAACGAACCTTTAAAATCAAATTCTTCTAACTTATCAAAGATCTTTATAAAACTTGTTTGAACAACTTCTTGAGCTCGATCACGATCCTTTGTGTATCGTAAACAAACGCCCAACATCTTCCCATAAAATAGCTCAAAAAGTTGCTTTTGTGCAGCTCTTTCATGCTTTATGCATCGCTTAATTAATTTTTTGAGTTGATCGTTCTCCACTTTTGTTTCATTTTATTAACGTGCTCTATATTCAACGGTTGCTTTTAAAGTAAATTGATTTTAGTTTTTTATCAATCTTCAATCCTCCTGTTACATATTTTGTTGTTTTACACAACTCAGAAATATAATTTAGAAGCTTTGTATTACACTATTCTACTTCGGTCAAAAAAGAGTCAGCAATTTATCAACCCGAAAAATAATAAATAAAAGTCAAAAACTAGTCATTTCCTTCTTTACATAAATTCAACATCACTTTAATGAAAAAGTCTTTAATTGAGCATTGAACAATATAAATTCCAAGAATTATTTTTAGAATCAGCCTTCTAATTTTGATTAATTTCTTAATTTCGTGAACAGGATATTCTATTAAAAATAAAAAATATACATAATGAAAGTTACAGTTGTTGGAGCAGGTGCCGTAGGGGCGAGTTGTGCAGAATATATCGCGATGAAAGATTTCGCTGCAGAAGTTTGTCTTTTAGATATTAAAGAAGGATTTGCAGAAGGAAAAGCGATGGATTTAATGCAAACTGCATCCTTAAACGGATTTGACACAAAAATTGTTGGTTCTACAAGTGATTATTCAAAAACAGCGAATTCTGACATTGCTGTAATCACCTCAGGTATTCCGAGAAAGCCAGGAATGACAAGAGAAGAATTAATCGGAACGAATGCTAAGATTGTTAAATCGGTTGTTGAAGAGTTAGTAGCTCATTCTCCAAATGTTATCATTATTGTGGTGAGTAACCCAATGGACACAATGACTTATTTGGTACATAAAGCAACAGATATTCCTAAGAACAGGATTATAGGAATGGGTGGAGCATTAGACAGTGCTCGTTTCAAATACAGATTAGCTGAGGCATTAACATGTCCTATCTCTGATGTTAACGGAATGGTTATCGGTGCGCATAGTGACACAGGAATGGTTCCATTAACTAGATTAGCTTCAAGAAACGGAGTGCCAGTAAATCAATTCTTAGATGATGCTAAACTAGAATATGTTGAGCAAGAAACTCGTGTAGGAGGTGCCACTTTAACAAAATTACTAGGTACATCTGCATGGTATGCACCAGGCGCTGCAGTTTCAGGATTGGTTCAAGCAATTGCGTGTGATCAAAAGAAAATGTTCCCATGCTCTCTATACCTAGAGGGTGAATACGGTCAAAAAGACATTTGCATGGGGGTTCCTGCATTAATTGGAAGAAACGGTGTGGAAGAAATCGTTGAAATCGAATTATCTGATGATGAAAAAGCTAAATTTAATGAAGCTGCCGACAAAGTTCGCGATACAAATGGAGCACTGAATCTTTAAGATTTAAAATTATATTTTAACACAGAAATGGTTGTTGGAGAGATTCAATGACCATTTTTTTGGGCCAACTTATCAGGCTTTCTACTACAATCTTTTAGAATAAATGGTAAATAGATTTAAACGAAATTGCTTATTGCGATTTAAATGGGTAACCCTATTATTTTTTTCTATATTTACAACTTACTACAACACCGCAATTATGAAATTCACACATCTAATTATTGTTCTTTTTCTATTCAGTTTCTTATCCTTAGCTCAAGAGGAGACATTTCCTTGTGCGACCGATCAAATCAACAGCAAGCTTTATCATCAAAACCCCGACTTACAATCTGGAATTAAAAAGGCAACACTTGAATTAGAAAGTTTTACTCAGACCTACACGCAACAGGCGGCCCATCAAAGAAGCGGTGGAATTTATATTATTCCTGTAGTTTTTCATGTAATTCACGATTACGGAGAAGGGAACATATCAGTTGCTCAAATTAATGACGCGGTAAAACAAGTTAATTTACAATTTCGAAAAAACAATGCCGACACTGTTGACATTGTAAATGATTTTCAAGGTCTTGCTGCCGATACAGAAATAGAAATAAGATTAGCACAATTAGACCCAAACGGTAATTGCACCAATGGAATCACACGAACATATTCTCCATTGACAAACGTAGGCGATCATCAAGTTAAAAGCTTAGTTCAGTGGCCTCCCGATCAATACCTCAATGTGTATGTTTGTAATAGCGCTGCAGGACTAGCTGGACACGCACTGCTCCCAGGCGCAGCAGATACCATTCCGCAATGGGATGGAATTGTTATGCAACATAGTTATATCGGCTCCATTGGCACCTCCAATCATTTTAAAAGAACCGTATTGACACACGAAATAGGTCATTTCCTTAATTTACAACACATTTGGGGAGGAAACAATGTTCCCGACTTTTACTACCTGCCTGTAGCGGATAACGGAAATTGCTCACATGATGACGGAGTAGCAGACACACCGAATACCATTGGATGGCAATCTTGTAATTTAACAGGCAACACATGTAGCTCTTTAGACATGGTACAAAACTACATGGATTATTCTTACTGTTCTTTATTCTTTACGGAAGGTCAAAAAATAAGAATGCATGCAGCTTTAAATGCAAACATAGCGAATAGAAACAATCTTTGGACCCCTTCCAACCTAGTTGCAACTGGCGTTACTAACAATACAAACCTGCTATGCAGAACACAGATTTTTGCGAATAAAAGAGTTATTTGCGCTGGAGATTCGGTTACCTTTTCAGACTTTTCGTATCATGGAGTTAATAATAGAAACTGGACATTTGAAGGTGGGAATATTAATACATCTGCCGACTCTAGTGTGACCGTAATCTACAACTCTCCAGGGAATTTCAATGTTACCCTTCAGGTATCAAATGGAATTGAGCAAGTAGACTCTGTATACACCAATTTTATTCAGGTATTAGATAATCAACCCATGAATAAAAACTTAATTGAAAACTTCGAAGACAGTTCCTTGATTTCTGAAAGATGGGTGGAAAACTCCAATGAGAACCCTGTTAAATTCAGAAGAATTAACTACGGTAAAAACAGTCAGTACTCGATCTATCTTAATAATTATAATGGTCCCGAGCGAACGTCATATATTTTCAAAAGCAAACCGATTGATGCTACAACATATAACAAAATTGCCCTTACTTTTGATCTAGCTTATGCTAAAAGAGCAAACATGGGTAACGAAAGATTAGAAATCCAACTTAGCAAAGACTGTGGGGAAAGTTGGGCAACAAGAAAAGTTGTTTTGTTAAATTCATCTTCATTTGAGACTGCCGAGTATGAATATTTCCCCTCGGATAATGCAGCTTGGGGAGAACATGAGTATACAATTCCACTTAGCAACTATAATGTTGACAATTTAATGTTCAGATTCAAATACAACGCAGACGGGGGAAATAATCTTTTTCTAGACAATATTAACTTTTCTGACATAAGCGAACTTGATTTAAAAGCAGAAGAAAATCAAAAGAAGTTAGAGATTTACCCCAATCCAACAGATTCCTATTTCATTATCTCCTCAGGCAATACAACCTTGAATGGACAAATAATTTTGTATGATATTTATGGAAACGTTATTAAAAATAAACCGGTAAAGAAGGCGTATAATGTTCAATTTTCAATTCAAGACATACCATCAGGAACATATTTTATTAGGTATGAATCAAATCAAGAAGGTTTATCAACTAAAATGAAAAAAGTAGTTATATTGAAGTAGTTCACTTATACTTGAAAGATTCAAAATAAAGTATTCTTTGAATAGTTTAAAGAAGAAAGACCGTTATTCAGGGAAACATTTGCTTACCTCTACCCCAGTTCCTAAGCCAATATCGCTTAAATTTTTTAATTCTGGGAAATCAATAATCAGCAAACCACTCGTTGGTAAAACTATTTTTTGATCAAGTAAGTAAGAAGCTAAATCTGACAAGCCATTATTGTGCCCAATCAATAAAACAGTATCATCTTGGTGTTCATTATTCCAAAGGAAATTTAACATATACGTGTGATCTGCCAAATACATTTCTTTTAAAAAAGAAATTGAAGAAATAGATAAGCTTGGCGCAATTATTTCATAGGTTTGTTTTGTTCTACTTGCGCTTGAACAAAAAACACAAAATTCAGCCTCACTCGCTTCATTTTCAAGTCTTTTTTTAATTTGATTAACCTGTTCTACACCATGGTCAGTCAATTCACGATCAAAATCTTTTCCAGTCGATGAAGAATCATAGGCCTCTCCATGGCGAAGTAAATACAGTTTCATTTCAAATTCGAATTTAGAATATGTTGCGAAGATGAAAAAATAAATGATTTATACCAACCCATTGTCATTAAAATACGTATTAATGTCATGGAGGTGCAAAAAAGCTTTAATAATTAAGGAAATTGCAAAGTAAAAAAAACATAAAAGGAGTTAATAACTACATGCATGTTGATGTCAAATTACTCAAGTCATGCGCCAAAAATAAGCGCAAAGCTCAAAAAGAGTTGTACGAGGCTTGTTTTCAATTTTTGATGCCAATATGCAAGAGGTATCATAATAATGAACAAGATGCTCGTGCTATTTACAACGTTGCTTTTATGAAAATTATCGACAACCTCAATAAATTAGATCTTGACGATGTTCATTTTGCGGCTTGGGCTAAAAGGGTTATGTCCAATACACTTATTGATGAATACAGAAAAAATAAAAAGTACAAAGAAAAAATTCACAAACGAGACACGGATAGAGAATTAGAATATCATTCAGAGGGAATTAAAAATGAAGCAGAAAGTAACTTTGGTGAATCTAGTATTATGCGTTTATTGGATTATTTAAAGCCTGCAACCAAACGTGTCTTTATGTTATACGTCATTGAAGGCTATAATCATAAAGAAATTGGTGAAATTATGGAAATGTCTGACGGAACTTCAAAGTGGCATTTATCAGTTGCACGTAAAGAACTTAAAGCGCTTATTGAGAAACAAGAGAAAACAACATTGAAAACATTGATTATATGAGCAAAGATTTCAACAATATAGACCAATTATTCAGGGATGCTGCACATGCAGAAAATGCACCGCAGTACAAAGCTGAATACTGGAACGAAATGAGCACTCTGTTAAAACAAAGGGATAAGAAAAAGAAAATTCTTTTATTTTGGTCGCTAGGTGGTGCCACTATATTTTCTATGTTAATTTTTCTCGGTTTGTTTTTATTTACCAATCATTCCGCAGAGGTAAAGTACACACAAGTTGCGTTAGATAGTGGTATAAATAAAAATAATCAATATGAAAATACCGAAGAAAGTTCAACATTAAAGTCAAAAACGAATAACACAGAAGTTGCTAAAATCACTGAAAATAAAATTACGACCAATAATAGTTTTGACAAGCCCACTAATGAACATTTTATAAGCAAGAAAAACACTGCTCCACAATCAAAAGAAGAGGTTTATTTCAGCCAGAAGAATGAAAAGAGTAAGACTTTGACGCAATCCAATTCTGATCATCGACCAATCAACGCTTTCAAAAAAGAACAGATCGAGGATGAAGAACCAACACAAACAGAGGGAAAAAGCGGAAAAGATATAGCGCTAGACGCAAAGTACAGTCAAAGAATAAATCAAGCCCCTCCAGGTGATATTTTTGAATCTAGCTTGGCTCAACATAACACTAAAAACATAACTTTATACGCTAAAGTTAGTGGTGGAGTGATGGAAAACTATGAAACCAGCAGACCTTTTGAATCTGGAATAGTGAATTTGTCTTTAAACATAGAGGCCGACTTTAATAATGTACTTTTAAGATTTGGTTTAGGATCACAAATCACATCAAACGCCGACTTAGTTGTTTCACAAAGAGCAAAGGTTTATGGATTTGACGTTAGTCACCATCAAAGTGATCTATCTTATCAAAGTCTTTATGATATTTATGTACCTTTAGAATTTGGATATAGATTTAATAAAACATCCTTTGGATTAGGAGTACAAGCCAATTATTTATTATCCACAGGAATGGACCTTAGTTTCTATAAAGACAATCAATTACAATCTACAAAAAGATACAAAGGACCTAAAGACGGTCTTAACAAGTTCTCTACTCAAGGATATGTATGGTTAGAACATACAATCAGCAAACGATTTAGTGCAGGATTAAAAGTAGGAACGAATATATCTGGACGCATTAATGACAATGTGTATTTCAATAATTCAGCAACAACTAATCCTATTTATGGACAATTAACTTTGCGTTTTAACATAATCAAATGAAATTAAAAGAAATTACATATTTAACGGTTCTCATCTTTTTTATGTCCATTATTTTTGGATGTGATAAAGAAGAACTACCGCAATTTCCAACGGAAAACACACCCGTTTTCAATGTAAAAGGTAGTATTGGACAAACTCCTATTGAGATACAAGCTGGAGAAAATGATGCAGTTATGGTAGCCAATCATACATCGCTGAATAATGTTCGTATTTTTAATGGAGACCTTGGTAATGCTCAGCAGTCTATCAAGATAAAAATACATAACGCAGATGTTAATATTCCAGGAATAGACATCTTTAACGACGCAACTTCGTATATGATTGCAGAGGAGTTCGGAAACACTAAATTATTGGAAATTAAAAAGGAAGACTTTGAAAACAATTCAGAAATTGAATCGCTTAATTGGTTTGTTGATGATAAACCCGAAAATACTCCAACCTTAACTTTATACGAACCAGGAAAGTATAAAATATGTGTTGATATACAATTTATTAACGGAGCAAAAGCTAAAACATGCAACACTATCCTAGTTGGATACAGAAAAAACACTGATTTAGATATTTATTATGAATTTGATCAAAATTATAATTTTCAAGCTGAAGCCTTAACCAGTAGCGCTACTGTCAACAATGTAAAATGGTTTATTAATGATGATTTTTACGCAGAGGGCGTAACATTAAATGCTTCAGAACTTCCAAACACTTTTAAACTAAAAGCTCAAGTAGAGTTTTCAAATAGCGTTACCCTCGAAAAAGAGATCTACATAAATAGTTTTGACAGTTATTTTAGTGTTGAAGATTTTACGAAAATCGGCCATCACACCGCTGTAATTTGGGATGCAAAAGCCAAATTTGACCTATTGATTAATGGCACAACATATACATCTGTGGGGGATAATCCTGAAGAATCTTTATTTGAAATAGATGAAATCGTAGAATATGAAAGTGGTGAAACCAATCAAAATGTAAAACTTCTGAAAGGATCATTAAATACTTTATTTCGAAACAACACAACCGGAGAGGTTGTACCAAGTGATCTCAACATTGAAATAGGAGTTGGATATTAAATCTTAGAATGTAAAATCAGTCAATCTAGCGTATTTTTTATTCGTATTCAATTACCACTTGTTTCAATACGCAATAATTTAATAGGGTAATCCTATAATTTAATAAGCGAAAGCCCATCCTTGGATTCAGTCTAAACCCAATAATTGCACCCTTTTATTTAGAAATAAAAAACATTTCTTTGGTCAAAGCTGGTTTTAAAATTTTAGACAAACCATTTCATGATTTATTTATGTAAAAAATACGCTAAATAATACGGGTTATATTGTATTTTTGCACCAAAGGCAAACCAGTTTGTCGCTGTTTCGTTTATTCGAGAGAGAGGAAAGTCTGGGCAGTACAGAGCACCGTACTTCTTAACGAGAAGGATTCTAAGCAATTAGATTACAGATAGTGCCACAGAAATAAGTAGCCTTGGAGTAATATTCAAGGTCATAGTGAAAAGGCGAGGTAAGAGCTCACCGCTCCGATGGTGACATCGTTGGCTAGGTAAACCTTACGGACTGAAAGACCATGTAAACCAAGGTTTGAGAACTGCTCGTTCAACTTGGAGGGTAGGTCGATTGATCCCGCGGGTGACTTCGGGACTAGATAAATGACAAACAGCCATCTTCGATGGTTTACAGAACCCGGCTTATGGTTTGCCTTTGTTTTTTTCTTATTTTTGATTCATGGAATTTTTAAAACAAGAATTAGAGGATTATGTCAATGCACATACATCCAATGAGTCCGATACACTCGCAGAACTCAACAGGCAAACCCATATAAAAGTCCTTCAACCACGTATGCTATCTGGACATCTTCAAGGTAGAACGCTAAGTATGTTCAGTAAAATGATTCGGCCTAAAAGAATATTAGAAATAGGAACATACACAGGTTATTCTGCAATTTGCCTAGCTGAAGGACTTGATGAAGATGGAATGCTTCTTACCCTAGATGTTAATTATGAGTTAGAAGACATGGTCAATGAATATATTAACAAGGCTGGATATTCCAACAAAATTAAAATGATTGTTGGTGATGCTATGGAAATCGTACCAACCTTAGATCTAGATTTTGATCTCGTGTTTATTGATGCAGATAAAACTAATTACAGTAATTATTACGACCTACTTATAAAAGATCTTCCCAGTGGATCGATAATTATTGCAGACAATGTACTGTGGTCAGGAAAAGTAATAGCGCCCACCAAGAAAAATGACAAGGACACTGAAGCACTTAAGATTTTTAACCAAAAAATTCAAGATGATCCCCGTGTCGAAAATGTACTTATGCCCATCAGAGATGGATTAATGGTAATACGAAAAAAATAGAACATGCATATTGATTTAAGATCAGACACGGTTACCCTTCCTAGTAAAGCTATGAAATTATTTATGATGGAAGCACCATTAGGAGATGATGTGTTTCAGGAAGATCCTACTATTAATAAACTAGAGGCGTATGCAGCTAAGTACTTTGATAAAGAAGCGGCTTTGTTTTGCGCTTCAGGTACTCAAACCAATCAAATAGCGATCAATGTGCATTGTAAACCTGGCGATGCAGTAATTTGTTCAGAGGATGCACACATCTACTTTTATGAAGGGGGTGGAATTGCAAAAAACAGTGGATGTTCTGTTCAGTTACTAAAAGGAGATCGGGGAAGAATAACTGCCGAAGCTGTAGCGGAAAACATAAAAGACCCCACAAACCCCCATTATCCTTTAACGCGTTTAGTTGCTTTAGAAGACACCATGAATCGGGGGGGTGGAGCTATTTATGATTTTAACGCCATTAAAGAAATACGCAAAGTTTGCGACTCGAATAACCTTCCGCTGCATTTAGATGGTGCACGTGTTTTTAACGCACTTATAGAAAATAAAATACAGCCCCACGAATATGCCCGTCCTTTTGACTCTATTTCAATATGTCTTTCCAAAGGATTAGGAGCTCCTGTTGGTTCTATTTTATTGGGTAATAAAGATTTTATTGATCGTGCAAGACGCGTAAGAAAAGTTATGGGTGGAGGAATGCGCCAAGCAGGTATTATTGCTGCTGGTGGATTATACGCGATGCAAAACAACATCGATAGGTTAAAAGAAGATCACCTGCACGCTAAACAATTAGAAAATGAATTACAACAATTAACTTGGATAGAAAACGTGCTACCCGTACAAACAAATATAATCGTAGCCAAAGTTGCTGCTCATAAAAACGTTGATAAAATTATCCAAAAATGCGCTCAAAAAGGATTGTTTTTTATGCCTTTTGGCGAACAAACCTTTCGAATGGTAACGCATTTAGATATTACAAATAAGGACATTAATGATTGCATTCATATCTTAAAAACCATTTCTTAAATGAAAAACAGGGTATTTGCTTACTTCATACTGATCATTTCTCTCATCACCTCTTGTGCAACCGACACACAACAAGAAGCAGAAGTAATTTCATCGAAAGAAATTCTTCCACAAGCCGAAAGACAATATGATTACGTAGAAGACTCAGTGAAAACAGATACTTTTCAGCTATCTAAACGGACCGAGAAAATTCTCAAGCGCGCATCCTCCATTCGTTTAGACTCAACAGAAAAATTAAAGAAGAACAATCAATTGTTTATGCCAAATCGATTAGGATATGTCGATAAAGAAGAAATATATCTTTTTAAAGACAGCAATTATTTTCAATATCTAACATGGACGTTTGAAGATAGCACAAAAACAATGAATGCTTTTTATAATTGGCTTGACTGCTTCGGGACAAAGTGTGAGTCTTTGCGCATCAATGAAATTAAAAATGTACAAAAAAACTCATTTGTGATTTGGGTAAACCAACAAACTATTCATTACATCGAAAGTTTAAAAACAGTGAATAGAATTGATTGGGAAAAAATACTATTCGAAAACAATGATTTAGGTTGGTATTATGTTATTCATCAAGCTAAGCAAGGGGCTGTGTATTGGCAAACGAGTGGTCAGGATAAAGCCAAAAAAACAGTGATTTCTAATGAAAGCACTGTTTTCTTATTCTTTAAATCCGATTTTTAGAAGGATTCTAAGTTTTCTTCATCAACAGCCTCCTCTTCTACTTCACAATCTTCAATTGCAGTATTAAAGGCCTCTTTTTTCGCATCCTCCATTGCATTATAAGCTTCAGGATTTTTAAATGTTTCAACTGCTTTGTCTACATAACAGTCACAATCATACCCTCCTTCGGTAATACATTCATTTTTAACCATATTTTTCTGATCATCAGACCATCCGCCCCCACAAGAAGCTAAAAAAAGTACAGTTGAACTTAGTAATAGTGTAAATAGTTTATTCATAATAATTTTATTTGTAAATTTGGAATAAGATTTGTCTAAAAATAAGCATTATTCATTAAAATCAAAACTATGAAATTAAATTTAATTGTTTCTTTATTTACAGCGATTGTACTTTCCTTTTCTGTAAATGCACAAAAAGTTACTGTTGCCGGTGCTGAGTTTCCTACAAAAATGAAAATCAGTGATAAGGTCGTTGAATACAACGGTGCAGGATTACGTCAAAAGTATTTCTTCAATCTATATGTTGCTGCACTATACGTACCCGAAAGAACGAGTAATGCACAAACCATTATAGATCAAAATGAAGAGTCTGCTATGCGTTTAAAAATATTATCAAATAAAGTTACACGCGATAAGTTTGTGGAAACGGTCAAAGATGGTTTTGCTACTTCAACTGAAGGAAAAGCAAGTGAATCAGAAATTGCCGAATTTATGAAACTGTTCAATGTTGAGTTTAAAGAAGGAGATGATATCATTTTAATATACAAACCTTCTAGTGGAATTGAAGTTTATATGAATGGTAAACATTTAGGAGGAGCGAAAGGTCTAGCATTCAAAAAAGCACTATGGGGAATTTGGCTTGGGAAAAAGCCTGCAGATGCCTCAGTTAAAAAAGCAATGCTTGGAAAAGTATAGGGACTTTTTAAATATTTAAAGTATAAAAACTTCTGTTTTATATAATTATAAGACAGAAGTTTTTTTATTGTGATGAATTGAAATAAAGTATGAAAATAGGTTTACTTTCTGACACCCATAGTTTTCTAGATGAAAGAGTATTTACGTATTTTAAAGACGTGGATGAAATATGGCATGCTGGAGATGTTGGGGATATAACGATACTTGAAAAATTAAGTGCTTTCAAGCCTTTGGTTGGCGTTTACGGAAATATTGATGGTACAAATATACGACGTGAACTCCCCGAATTTCAACGTTTTGAACGCAATGGTGTCGAGGTACTGATGACGCATATTGCTGGTAAACCTGGAAAATATTCAAAACCATTACTACAGGAAATAAATAAAAATGGCGCTCCTCAACTATTTATTTGTGGTCATTCACACATTTTACTCGTAAAGTTTGATCCAAAACACCAAATGTTGTGGCTTAATCCAGGAGCCTGTGGAAATCATGGTTTTCACACGGTAAAAACACTCTTGCGGTTTGACTTGTTATCAGGAGAAATAAAGAACTTGGAAGTTATTGAAATGGGGGTTCGTGGAAAAAATAAATAATCATTTTTATATTCATCTATTAACAATTTTTTATAAATTAATCCGTTCATTAAATTCAAATGAAACAACTTTTAATAATTCTTCTCATTCCAATTACCCTTTTTGGACAAACTGGAGGTAAAAATGCTTTTCCGTTTCTTGATTTACCTTATAACGCAAGAGCTGCATCACTAGGAAGGCAATTTATCACCGCCTTTGACAATGACATCAATGTGGGTATTCAAAATCCAGCCGCATTTAATACGAAAATGAGCAACTCTGCTGGCTTCAACCAAGCATTACTTGCAGGGGGTATTAATCATGGAATGGTTGCCTATGCACATGACATTAACAAGGTTGGCACAGGTGCACTACATCTAAGATATGTTGCTTATGGACAGATGGATCGAATGAATATAGAAGGAGAAAAGATTGGAACTTTTTCTGCAGGCGATTTTGCACTTGGCGGAAGTATCGGAAGAACGCTAAATAAAAACATATCCATTGGTGCTACTTTTAATTTGATTTGGTCACAATTAGAGTCTTACAACTCCATGGGCATTGCCTTTGATTTTGCAGGAATGTACCGCAGCACAAATGAAAGAACAACTGTTTCCGCAGTAGTGAAAAATATTGGAGCACAGCTCTCGACTTATACAAATAAAACGAGATCTCCTTTACCAATTCAAGCCATGTTAGGTGTATCACACAAACTCGCACATGCTCCTTTTCGGTTTTCTATTGTGGCCCATCACTTAAACCAATGGGATTTAACCTACGATGATCCTAATGCTAAACCAACAATTGACCCATTAACAGGTAAAGAAGTTCCAGTCGAAAAAGCTGGATTTGGTGAAAAGTTAGGCAGACATTTTATTTTTCAAGTGGAAGCGCTTATTGGAAAAACAGTACGTATTAGAGGTGCTTTTGATTATAACCAAAGAAGAGAAATGCTGGTTGAAAACAGACCTGGAATGGGTGGTTTTTCTTTTGGTGCTGGTTTAAACTTTAAAAGATTTACAATTGATTATGGGTTAGTTGTATTTTCAAGTGCTGGGTTTAATAACCTTATTTCTTTACGCACAGATTTTGATTTGTGGAGAAAGTAAAAATAGACTAAACAAAAGACTTTTTTTAGCACATAAAATCGTGCTATACATTTTAATTGAAAAGGTTTAGGGCAACTAACAACTTAAAAGCCAGAAGATAAAAGAAATGTACGGATATTGAGAAGCTACACCTCATTTCGTAATGCTACAATAGTTGATAATTCAATTGGGATACCAAGATAAGTCGTAATTATTAAAAAGAGATATTACCTTAATTCTCGTCTTCTGTAGGCGATTGCATTGGCGTTTTATATTTCATATCTGATGAATCAAAAATAAAGTAAACATACAGCTCTCCAGTTGATATGATATTTTTCGGTGTGTATCCATTTGGATTGTCTATTGAAGAAAGCGAATAATCTTCAATTACACCATTATACATAGCGATGTCTTTTGCAATTCTAACCGAACTTTCCTTGTGCTTTATAGCATAAGCCTCTGGATTTGCTTCACCTATATGATCAAAAACAGGACAACTAAAAGTCAGATAAATCTTGTTATTTCTAACGGTATAATAATTACGTTGCATACTATTTCTAATGCGATAATCAACGTAAAAATCTTGATGAGCTTTAGAAGTAAGACTTAAAAATTGAGCTTGTAAAGGGAATTTAGCATTGGAACCCACAGGTGCCGTTGATAGTAATTCATTACTCCCACCTAGTTGAACAAATACATAATTTTGAGGTGCTGTAAATCCAGTTTTCTCAAAGAATCGTTCTGTATTGCTTTTTTTACATTTTCAAAGGCATGATGCTCACGGTTGACTAAGATTAAGGCATCTATTAAGGTATCGGCATCAATATATTTTTTCAAAAACTGAATATCGTATTCCTCTGTTGCAGGTATTTTGAGCTTATTCTCAATTTTTCGTATGATTTTTTCTTCAGAGGATAATTCTTCAACCTCTTTTTGTTTTTCTTCTGATTTAAATTCTTTTTCCTGCCGAGAAGTACACGATATCACTGATAAACAAAGAAGTAAAAATAAAGACAACCGTTTAAATATGTTCCAATACATGCTTTATTAATTCTATAATTTTTTCATCGTAGTTTTTGGTGAATTGCTTCTTACGTCTATTGGCTAGACCTAAACAAATAGCAGTTGCTTGATGTCCTAAAGCAGACGATAAAGAAAACAAGGCAGAACACTCCATCTCTAAATTGGCAATTCGCACCTCATCATGTTTAAAGTCACTAAAAGAATCTAACATATCATTTTCCACTAAAGGCAAACGCAATCTTCTACCTTGTGGCCCATAAAACCCAGAACTTGTAACTGTGATTCCAGTTTCTATGTCATCTGTTAACAGACGATCATTCAATATTTTTGATGCAGGTGTGAGATAAGGTTTTACATATTTCGGAAGTTTAACCTTTGACTCGATATCTAACGCTAATCGCTCTGTTTTTTCATCTACATTTCTTTCATAAAAATGTCCAACATTATCTATTCCCAAAGCATGTGTAGACAAAATAAAACTGTCAATAGGTATTTCATCTTGAAGAATTCCACATGTTCCTAATCGAACAATTTCTAATACCGTTTTTTCGGACTTTTCGTTTCTTGTTTCTAAATCAATATTGACCAGAGCATCTAATTCGTTAATAACTATATCGATATTATCTGTTCCTATTCCTGTTGATATAACAGATAAAGACTTTCCTTTATAATTACCCGTGTGACAAGCAAATTCACGGTGTTGACTTTTATGGGTAACCTCGTCAAAAAATTTCGACACCAGTTCTACACGATCTTGGTCGCCTACAACAATGATTTTATGTGCAATATCTTCAGGGCAAATGTCTAAATGATAGACTCCTCCTTTTGGGGTTATAACAAGTTCTGATGGTAAGTAATCAGCCATACAAGCTTAAATTTTAATTTATTTTAATGATCCAAATACTTTTGATAGTAAATCTGTTACACGTGCTGCAGGATCTTTACGGATTTTATTCTCTTCTTTTTCAACCATTGTAAATAAACCATCTATTGCTCTTTCTGTAACGTATTTATTCAAATCGGTTTCTATTTTATCACCACCTGTAAAAGACATTGCTTGATTATATCTTTTTGAAACAGGTCCCCAATATTCAGTGAGCTTTACCTTTTCAATTGAGGTTTGAACTTTCGGCGCAAAAACAACAATCAGTTCGTTCGTTGTTTTTTTCCTTAAAAAATCTGTTGCAGCTCCTTCTCCTCCATTAAGAATTGAAAAACCATCTTGCACCGTCATATTCTTAATTGCATCAATAAAGATGGGCGTTGCATCCTTAGCAGCGTCTTCTGCGGCACGATTCAAAGTCGTTACAATTTTATTTACTTGATTATCTAATCCCCATTCCAATGCTTTTTCTTTCATCTTACTGGCACTCTCAGGAAATGGTAACTTTATTTCTTGATTTGCCAAAAAGCCATCAGTCACTGCTGTAACATCTACGGCATTCTTAATACCAACAGTAAGCGCTTCTTTTAATCCAGCAATTACTTCTTTGTTGGTTAATGCGGGTTTATTATTTTCATTACCCACACCATCTTCTATTGATAGGTCTCTTGCCGCTCCTTCAAGAATTTCACACCCCATTGAGGATATCATAAAGGCAGTTAGCATCAAAATTTGTAGAACTTTTTTCATTTCAATTGGTTTTTAACAAACTTACGAATAATTTTACTTTTTTAATTCGAAATATAAACGAAGTTTTATGAAAGCTGGAGTGATAAATATTGGTGATGAACTATTAATTGGTCAAACTGTAAACACAAATCTCACATGGTTAGGAAAAAATCTCGGTGATGTTGGTATTTCGATTTATAAATCAACCACTATTCTAGATGAGGAAGATGAAATTATAGCAGCCCTTGATGATTATATGCAAGAAGCCGATTTAATTATTATTACAGGTGGATTAGGACCGACTAACGATGACATTACCAAAGAAACATTGACACAGTATTTTGAAACTGAATTGGTGCTTAACCAACAAGTTTTGGCGCGCATTGAAAGTTATTTTTCGGCTATGCAAAAGGAAATGCTCCCGAGCAATGTTCAACAAGCCATGCTTCCAAAAGACGCACTTGTTATCGACAATCAACACGGAACAGCCTCCGGAATGTGGTTTGAAAGAAATGGAAAGGTTATTATTTCACTTCCTGGTGTTCCTTATGAAATGAAGGCGCTAGTCATTGAGGAGATTATTCCACGTTTGAAGTCCTCCTATGGAATCAAAGGGAAATATCATCAAACCATTATGCTTCAAGGTATCGGTGAATCATTTCTAGCAGAAAAAATACACGATTGGGAACAAAGAATTTATGAAGATCAATTACACCTTGCTTATTTGCCTTCAACAGGATTAATAAAACTCCGTTTAACTGCTGACAAAGGAATTGAAGATGCTGCAAAAATCAATCGATATTTTAAAGAATTAGAACATCGATTTCCCGAGTATGTGTATGGCTACAACGAAGCAAATATTTTTAATGAGGTAGGTAAATTATTTATTGCGAGAAACCTAACATTAGGAACAGTAGAAAGTTGTACAGGTGGAGGAATTGCAAATGCATTTATTCAATTTCCAGGAACATCTTCGTTTTTTTAGGTGGATTAATAACCTATGCTAATGACTTGAAAATGTCGTTAGCAAATGTACCTGAAAAAATCTTACAAAAACACGGTGCTGTATCAGAACAAACGGCAAAAGCGATGGCTGAAGGAGGAAGATTAAAGTTAAATACCGATTATACAATTGCGGTTACTGGAATTGCGGGGCCAGATGGTGGAACTAAAGAAAAACCAGTAGGAACAGTTTGGATCGCCCTTGCTGGTCCTCACCGAACAATTGCAAAAGTATTTCATTTTGGAAATCACCGTGGTAGAAACATTGAAAAAACAATGCTGTATGCTGCAAATTTAATACGTAAAGAGATTTTAGAGATAGCCTGAGTTAAGCTTGTCCGATTTTTAATTTAATGAGTGGCTTGGTTCTTTTGAAATAGTCTCCTAATAACGGGATACCTATGGTAACTCTACCTCCATTTCAAAATAAGATTGGGTATTGGTATAATCATAGAAACGATATGCAATGTTTGACTTCGATTTTAACTTTATGGTGATAAACCCTAAACCTGCTCCACCTTTTTCAGTCATCATACCATTACTTAAGTTTTCGAGATAAAATTCCTTAATTTCTACAGAATTCATCCGATTCAAATTATTCAAATGTTTTACAAGTAATTTTTGACTTTTGAAATTGACAACATTTCCAAATGAAGCCGTGTAAACTCCGTTATCTTCCTTAATCATCACATGCCCATATTGTTTACCCTTGGTATCTCTGGCGCCATGTATTCGAATGTTTTGCAAGCCTTCAATCATAACCGTAAACATTCTTTTGGTTAGCTTCTTTGGTGTTTCTCTGTTAAGCATGATATATTCAAGTCCTTCAGACAAACTGTTAACAAGATCTTGAGAAAACTCACCAAAATGAGACATCATGATATAACCAGAATCACTTGTTGAGAATTTTTCACGTAAATCCTCAAAAATTTCATCAATACTTATATTTAATTGCTTCGTTTTCCCCATCGTGTGAGTCAGTAATGTTTATTATTTATATAAACCTAATTACTTAATAATTGTTCATTTAATAATAAACGTTTGATTTAACAATAAGTTGTTTTTTACCTCAATAAATTCACATTTCCTGAATAATTAAATGTTGAACCATCAGAACGCGTTCCTCGTAATTTATAAACGTAACTTCCTGTATTTACTGCTCCTCCTCTATAAGTACCGTCCCAACATTCATTAATATCAGAGGTCTCAAAAACTTTTTCTCCCCATCGGTTAAAAATTTGAAATTGCATAGTATGAATACAATTCCCAATAACACAAAGTTCATCATTCAAATTATCATTATTTGGAGAAAATATAGTAGGGACTTGAATACGCATGCAAGGGTCTTCTACATTGAAACGAATAGAGTCTTGTCGCGTGCATCCATCAGGAGAAGTAACCGTTAAAACATAATACATCGTATCAGTAGGCGAAGCCACAGGGTCTGGACAATCACTGCAACTTAAATTCTCCGTTGGGTTCCAACTTAATGTTGAACTATCAGGAGTATAAACTGTATTTATCGTTACAGACTCACCCTCTGTCAGCGTCTGATCTAAAGTAGTAATATCCACGAAAGGAATTATAGGCGCATCAATATCAAAAGGTCCAGCACTTACTTCACATCCATTGCTATCTGTAACAATTAAATTATAAGTGCCCGCAATTAGACTTTCAATGTCAAGACTATCCGTTACTTCACCATTCCATTGATAAACATAAGGTGTTGTTCCTCCACTAACTGATATGCCTTGAATGCTTCCATCATTTTCCGCACAAGAGGCGTCCACGATTTGAACATTACTAATATCAATCGTTGGTGAAGGTATTGCACTTATATTATGTGGCCCAGATGTTACAGAACAACCAGAATTATCAGTAATCGTTAAAGTATGAGCTCCTGCTGATAAATTATTAGCATCTATTGTTGTTTGTCCTGAAGGCGCCCAAACGTAAGTTAATCCTGTACCTGTTGTAGAAATACCTGATACACTACCGTTATTATCTCCACAAGTAGCGTCTTTTACCTCAAGATTCGTCAGGTCTAAAACAGGTCCTCCAATTTGATTAATAATATGTGGTCCAGAAGTGGCTGTACACCCAGCATTATCAGTTACCGTAAGTGTGTAAGAACCATTAGGTACTGCGTTTAAATCTAAAGTTGTTGCTCCAGATGGAGACCATGTATAAGATAATGCTCCTGTTCCGCCAGTTACAGAAATGCCAGTAATCCCTCCATTCACTGCACCACACGTCGCATCTGAAATCGCCATTGACCCCTCATCAATATTAATTGGTGTAGTACTATTAATAGTAAACGGTCCTGCGGTTGCAACACATCCTTCATCATCAGTTACTGTTAAGGTATATGTTCCTCCGTTTGCACCATTTAGATTTGCATCTGGGGAAGCATTTCCATTCCAATCATAGGTATATGGTGTTGACCCTCCTGAGACTGTGATTCCAGAAATACTTCCATCGTTTCCTGCACATGTCTCATCTGTAACATTAATTCCAGTAGCATCAATGGTGGGGGATGGAAGTGTGTTTATCGTAAATGGCCCTTCAGAAGCAGTACACCCAAGATCATCTGTTACGACTAAGGTATACGAACCTGCTGTAGCACCAGATAAATCCTCATCTGGAGATGTATTTCCGTTCCATGTAAATGTGTAGGGCGTTGCTCCTCCTGAAGTTGTTATACCAGTAATTTCGCCATCGTTTCCATTACATGTTTCATCGGAAATAGAAATGTTAGAAATGTCTAAAACAGGATTCCCAGAACTGGTAATGGTATAAGGTCCTCCTGAAACTGTACAACCTGCTCCGTCTGTTATTGTAAGGGTATGACTCCCAGGACTCAAGTTTGTAGGATTTAAAACTGTTTCACCTGAAGGTGCCCAAGAATATGAAAGCCCTGTTCCAGCAGCTGTTAATCCAGAAATTGAACCACTTGAACCACATAAAGCATTACTAATCACAATATTTGCATCATCTAAAGTTGGTCCTAAATCTTGATTTACAACATGTGGTCCTGAATTAATAGAACACCCGCCTCCATCAGTTACCGTTAATGTATAACTTCCACTCGAAACTCCACTAATATCAAGTGTTGTTAATCCAGAAGGAGACCATGCATAGGTAAGCGTTCCTGTTCCTCCACTCACTGAAATGCCTGATATAGCCGCATCATTCCCCAAACAACTTTCATTGGTAATACTCATTCCACTGACATCAACAACAATTGCTGAAGCAGAATTAATGGTAAATGGCCCAACAGTAGAGGAACAAGAATTATCATCTGTAACGGTAAGTGTGTAAGTTCCGTTATTTGCTCCAGTTAAATCAACGCTTGGAGTTACATTTCCATTCCATTCAAAAGTGTAAGGAGTTGCTCCACCAGAAACCGTAATCCCAGTAATGCTTCCATCATTTCCAGCACATGTTTCATCTGAAATGCTCATATTTGAAACATCAACTGTAGGACCCGAAGGAATGTTTATTGTGAATGGACCCGCATTAGCAGTACAAGAGTTATCATCTGTAACAGTAAGTGTATAACTACCCGCACTTACACCTGATAAATCAGCAGTAGGTGAAGGACTACCATTCCAAGCGTAAACGAAAGACCCTGCTCCACCAGAAACAGAAATTCCTGAAATTGCACCATCATTTCCCGCACAAGTTTCATCTGTTATTGTGGGAGGTAGACCATTAATGATCATTCCTGGAGTAACTACCACCTCAACTGGCACCCGATAAGGCAACTCACAAGCACCTACATAATAAGTTGTTGAACTTGTCAAAGTTGGCGTTGTAAATGTATTTCCTGTACCTTGCACAGCACCTCCAACAGGATTCTCATACCATTGCAATGTAGGTGTTGGAGCGTAAGTACCCACAAAACTTGCCGACAATGTAGCTGATTCACCAGAACATATAGTATCATTTACTGCAACTATATCTAGCGTAACAGTTGTTTGAGAATCCATACCACTTGCACCTCCAGTTGCTCCATTCATTGGAAAATTATTCATAATGGATGAGTTTGTAACTCCTGCTTCTCCTCCTGAAACATCTTGATTGGGAGTACCTGTTGAGAATGAAATTAATCCTCCAGCACCACCTCCTCCAGTTCCATCAGCCTGGTTATCACTATAAAGACTACCAAATTTCAAAACTTGATTCCCTCCATTTCCTCCTTTTGCTTCTAAAAAAAGAGTTGAAGGAAGTGGGCTAAGGTTTTCAATCACAACAGAACCGCCGCCGCCAGCACCACCAGCTCCATCATCACCCGTTATTCCATTGGGTTGAAAAATTGTTGGTTGAGGACCTTCCGCATCTTCTCCGTCTTCTCCATTTGCTGAAATCAATCCGCTCCCAGTTATGGTACCATAACTTCTAATGAAGACAATACCACCACCATCACCACCGCTTCCTCCGAAACCGTCATTTTCGTGTCCAGCACCGCCACCGCCACCAACAAAAACACGTTCAGCATCATAGGTTAAAGGGTGACCGCCAACACCTCCAGATATTCTACGGTAATCATCTCCCCATTGCGTATCGTGTGGACCATAAACCAAAGGATCTGCTATTATTTCTGTATGTGTATAACCTCCTCTTCCACCTCCAGCTGAAGGAGTTGTTGCCATTCCTGGCGCTTCTAGGTTCCAAGCTGGATCATATTGAAAACTAGCTCCGCGATCGGGTACACCATAACCATAATAAGTTCCTACACCTACATTTGAACCGCCACCACCACCAGCGTTGTGATAACTCCCTCCACCACCACCATTGGCAATAGCTCCAAGACTGTATCTTGAATGGGATCTCATTCTATAAACAGATGTATCTCCGTAAATACTTTCTCCCTTTAAAGCACCTTCAATTGGGACGCTAGACCCTAAGTATCCTCTAGAATTAATATCTGTAGTAGAACCAACAGCTCCATGTCCATTCCCATTGTCCAAAGCTTCTCCTCCTCTAAACCCTTTGCCATTAGCTGTAATTTCTCCACCGCTTGCTATCGTGATGTCCTCTTCTACTTCCAAAGCAACAATTCCACCTATTTCTCCATTCCAGTCCAAAGCGGTTATACTTGTACCCGCAGGAACAGTTAAGTTTTGATAACGGGGAACACGCACCACCAAAGCCCTATGCCAACCTGTTCCGTAATAGTTCTTTTTTATCGGACACGTTAACGTTATAGATTGACTTCCTGAAACGGATTCAACTTCTGCATATTCAAAATAGCCGGTTCTTGAGTAATTCGTCACTGCTCCAAACTCCGTGTGATCGTAAACGCTTCCATTACCAAAAAAAGATTGTTGAACAGTATAGTTCCCTCCCCAACCAGTCGTTGGATGTGTATTTATATCAACATCTCCACCTTGAATTTGATAGATGAGAATTAAATCACCAGCAGATAAATTACCTGAAAAACTTGCTCCTGAAAGGTTATTGTTTTGTACAGTTATGGTAGTTTGTCCCGTACTAATATCGGCAACAAGTGGCGTGTATGTATTCAACACTTCATTTGCAGCGGAAACTGTATAATCGCCGTCTTTACCTCTTTGAGCTAAAACTTGAAGACTGGAAAAAACAAGTATAAGTAGTAAGAAATGCTTATTCATTTTGATTGCTGAAATTTGATACATCTTGTTAACAAGACGTTTACTTTTTTAAAAAGGTTGATTAATTATCAATAAAATTAAAAAAAAATATACTTGAAAAATTATGAAAAGCGGTTACTTCATTAACTGTAACGCTTTTTATATCGACTTCACATCACGAAGATGAGATAAGCATCATTATTCGTCAGTAGCTTCCAGAGGTTTTAACTCCTGTTGTGAGGTTTTATAAATAACAGGCGTAAAAGCTGTTAAAAAAGAGAGTAAGAAAGCATAAGGAATAATGCCCGCTTGAGACTCGATCATTGATTCTGGAATTAAAGCAATAAATAAAATAAACACAATTCCCAGTCTCCATGCTCGATACGGATCCTCTTTTTTCTTTAGAATATTGGTAACAAAAACCATTAATAAAAAGACAACACCGAAAACACCAAGCGCTATATGTACGTTAAAAAATTGATTGTGGCTATTAAAGCGTAATTCAACAAACTTTGAATATCCTTTCTCTTTGTTCCGTTTTACAAATTCATCTTTAACATCACCTGTTCCTACACCAAACCAAAAGTTCTCTTTAATGAGTTCTAGTGAAGATCCCCAGAGTAATAAACGGGCATCTGTTTTTTCTGGTGTTAATTCACTTGCTTGGTTTGATGTTTTTAGGGCCAAAACTGTTTTATCTACACGTTTTGTGATATGAGGCATTGTTTGATAAACGAACAAAAACATACCCGAAATTACGACAATAAAAACGGGAATTAACCATCTTTTTTTAATGGAAATAGAAAAAACAATAAACTGCCAAAAAGAAACAATTAAAAGACCTATTAAACCCAATCGTGATTCTGTAAGTACAATAAAATAACCAAGAATGAGTGCACCAAATACATTTAGTAAAAGACGAGTTTTCGATGTAAATGCGATTATCAACCTCAACATAAAGAAGTAAGCGATTAAAAGATAAACAGCCCAATACCCTCGGTGCATTACGTGCGACAAATACGAACCGGTAAAATGATGGGGATGTCCTGTTTCTATATAAATCAGATAACTTTGAAAAGAATTGTAGGCAATAGCGATAAATGCACCTAAGATAAAGCATTTCACAAAACGGTTCCAAACAACTTTTGGCTTATAAAGCATAAAGAAAATAGGAAAAATTGCGATGGTTGATTTCATTCCTAAATCCATTGTTGCAAATTGCATATTTTCAGTATGAATTAATCCAACAACATGCAGTAAGTAAAATGACAACAACCAAATGCCGGGATTTCTCCATGAAAGCTGTTTGCTCAGATGAGCTTTATCAATTTTAATGGTTCGAATAAGCTGTTCTAAGATAATAACCAAAACAGTAAATCCTAAAAAGTTATCATTCAGAGGAATTAAGCCCGCGAAAAGATAGATTCCGATCGGTCCATTTCTTAAGGTTTTCTTTATGCCGTCAAAAAGTTTTTTCATAAAAAATAGTGTTATTAGCGGTAAACAAATCGGTAGGTAATTACCCCCGACTGACTTTTAGGGGCATTTTCAGAATAGTTAAAACGAGACATCAGTGCGTATTCTTTCGCTTTTTGAAGCATACATGGGGTTGCGTTTTTACTTTCTTCATTGACAACCTTTGCAGCGACAACATCACCTCCTTCATTTACAGTTATTGCTATTTTCACTACACCATTGACATTACCACATGTATAGCCAGGATTTCGAACATACCAATCATTATGATTTAACGGATGACGATCTTTTAAACTATAAGAGACCATCGTTGCGCCTTTAATGGCTTTAGAACTCGCTTTTTCACCTGATTTTTGTTTCTCATTAGGTTTTTCTTTAGGCGAATTATCTAAATCCGCTGTTGATGAAGGTTCATTATTTGATTTTTCCTTTCTACGTTGTCTTATTTCATCTTTTAATTTTTGCTCAAATTCGTTTTCAATCGCCTCTGGATTTCCACTCTCCGAATAAGAAGTATAATTGACATCGCGCTCACTACTCCTTTCTCGTTGATCATTTTCATTTTTAACAAAAGATGAGACCTCCGTTTCGGGATCCAACAAAGCTTTTTCCTGACTCGTCTCAATTTGATCTGGCGTAATTTGTATATCATCTGGCGCTTCGTTATGCATCGTTTGAAAGTCCCATGGTTCAAAAAGCACAACCTCTTTGTAAGTTGCAATTTGAAAATATACAAACAAACCAATATGAACGACCAACGTTATGAGCAGGCCGAACTTATGGCGTTCTATAAATTCAATTATCTTGTCCATGTTATTTATTAGCGATTATCTTTTTATTTTTCAAAGCGTTGTAATAACTAATCTCATTATTCTTAACCAACTTAAACAGTCCATCATCAAGTTCAATAATACGTTGATATGTTGTTTCTACAATTGCTTCTCCCTCTTTTGAATACAATCCAAAACGCCCATCCTTTTTGACCAAAAACAATTGTTTATTCACTCTTTTTATTGACTCGAAAACCATTGGAAATATGATTTCGTTGTTTAAATCGATAACGCCAAAGTAATTATCTTTCTCCACAATTGCTGTTCCGTCAATAAAGGCAAACGCAAAATCATATTGATATTTTATTTTCAATCTCACATTATGATTGGTATATCCCCACAAATCACCTTTAGTGATGGGAATAAGCTCTCCATAATCTCCTATACCTTCAAACAAGGCAGGAAGTACACTCCCTCCCAAACTGTCCATCATTGCATAACGATTTCCTTTTTTAAAAACGACATGCGCATTTTTAAATTGAGCAAACTGAAAGTAATTAGGAAAAGGTATGTACTTCAAAGGGATTGAAACTTCACCATTTCGGTTTATGTATCCATATTTTCCATCTTTCTCAACTATTGCCCTATTTTCAGATAGCACTCCAATTTGGTCATAACATTGATTTTCTAGATAAGAACCATTGGCAAAAATCAAACATGAACTATCTCGCATTTCATGAACAAATAATGAGTCAGAAAAATAACGTATTTTCCCATTGGTCACCTTGCAAACATAATTCCCCTTCCTATCAATATATGCATTTAAAGTGTGGGTTTTCACTTTTGCCATCCCATTATTAAATGAAAAAGCTTCTTGAAAGATGAGATCAAAAGCCAATTCTCCATCTAAATCAAAATACTGAAATCCTTTGGGACTTTGTGCATAGGTTACACCTTCAACATACCCTCCGATATCAATAAATTGTGGTGGCAACACATAATTTCCAGAAACATCAATCACTCCATACATACCGTTAACCTGCACAATTGCACGTCCCTTAGAAAAATCCATCGCTTCTTCGAATTGGATAGGAATCATTATTTGACCATTTTTATTAATGTAGCCAAAGTGATTATTATCTAAAACAACTGCTAATCCATTATTGAAGGGACCTGCATAATCAAATGACGGCGCGATTTTCTCTTGTCCTTCCCCATTCATAAATCCATATTTATTATTCGATACAAACGGAAAAAGTTGTTGCTCTATTAACTTTAAATCCTCTGCAATCAATTCTGGAAATGGAAAGTCAGGATACTGTTTTTCAAATTGCTCTACATTCTTGCGGGTATAATCTGAAATAGATAAACGATATAGTTTTTTCCAAGCGTCAGCAACATGCGGATTGTTGGAATAATTATTAATAAAAGAATAATACGACTGAATAGTATTATCCTTAGATTCAATTTGATATATCTGCAATTGTGCTTCTTTTACCAGCGGATTATTGGGATATTTATCAATAAACTTCACGTATGTCTCTGTTTCCCCTTTCATTACTGTCTCATCATATTGCGCACGGTACAATAAGGATTGCGCTTGAGAAACCCATTTATTATCTGGATACTTTTCTAAAAAAGAAGATAAAGCAAAACTTGTGTTCTCTGTTTTGGCATTAAGAAATGCTAAAGAATCTCTTTTAAGTTCGGCTTGTTCAATTTTACTTGACCAAGGATATTTCACAATGAAAGATTGATAGCCTTTCACACTATTTTCAAGAACAGTAACCTTAAACCCTATATCGCTTATTTTCTCCCGGTGTTGCTTTGCTTTTCTCAAGTTATATGATAAATCTTCTTGCCACTTTTCATGCTTTTTATGTTTAACTTTTGAATAAGATTCAACCGAAAGTAGCGCATAATGATAGGCTGAATCGAGATTGTGGAAAGGATTATCTTTTCTTAGGTAAATAACGCTTAAACCATAAGCAGCTGGTGAGGCTTCTTTATTTAACGACTTTTCAAACAGGTGTTTTGCTTCAAAATAATTGTATTCTTCTAAAGCTTCAAACCCTTTACTCACTTTACATGCGTTTAATTGAATCAGAAAAAGCCCTAGTACGATAAATAATATATATTTTGATTTTATCATTTTACAAAAATTGTATAGCAAAGATAGAAAATGATTGTCCGCTATCACAATAGTACTTCATCTTTGTGAAAAATCATCTTAAGAAATCATAAAACATATAAGATGTACTCAATTTATTTAAACCTTAAATTTCAAATCAATACAGGAAAACATCTAGATACATATCCTAATCTTTATAAAAAAAATTACTGTGCTACCCAGACATGTCGTTAATCACTAGTTTTAAGGTTGTGTTTTTTCAATAATTACAACCGAGAATCGTATCAATTAATTTTATCTAGTGTTAAACTTTATCAAAAAAGAAAAAAGGGATTCAGTCGAAGGCCTGAGAACTCCTCAGTTGATAAAATTTAATATTTTATCAATTATCGGATGACAGCTCATAAGGAGGTCTTTGGGGTTAAATTTAGGATCTAGTTTTTTCTTTGACGCTCAACGAATCCCAAACCGATTCAAAGCTTAAGTTGAGAAATTCTGCATCAGCTGAACAGTTTGGGTTTTTATGGATATATTGCAAAGTGTTAACCATTTGCGCTACAATCAACTCATGTGCAAATTCTAATGGAAGATTTTTCAAGAAACCAGACTGTATTGCCTGTTGACCTTCTAAAAAGTAAATTTCACGATTTTTTAAATTCACACTTTCATTGTCTCTGTAGTACTTTGAGGTTAGGTATTTCAAATAAAATTTGTATTTCTCTGGGTTTCCCAACCACCATGCAATGGTATTAAACCAAACCTTTCGACTTCTTTCTTTAATATCAACATCGGGGGGTCGCTCTTCTAAAAGTACACGATTGCTATTCAGTAATTCCCTTATTATACAATTAAAGCAATGGTCTATAAACTCCCTTTTAGTTGAAAAATATTGGTATAGACCTCCTCTTTTAATATTCGCATCAATTTCAATTTCTCTTTCGTTAATTTCAAATTGATCGTGATCAGCTATGTTTTTTATTCCACTTTTTATTAATTCTCTCTTTCTTAGTTTCATTTCGTGTTTTAGATGCTAAGTTTGGAATAAATATAATCAATTTTTAAAATAATTAAAACCCAATACACCAGATTTAACCTGAATAGCAAATTAATGACAAGAATTTGAATCTAAATTTAGAATCGTTTGATACAAATTATATACATTTACTCACCAATATATAAGCAATGAAGATAATTTACGTATTTACTTTTCTGTTTTTACTCAGTGCATGTTACAAAGGAAAAACAGTAGACCTAATCATTCATAATGCAAACGTCAAAGTTTTAAACGACCAAATGGAAACCTCTGAAGCTATTGCTATTGCAGACGGGAAGATTATTGAAGTTGGTCCAGAGCGACAAATTTTAAATAAATACACGGCTTCAAACATTATTAATGCGCAAAAAAAGGATGTTTTACCTGGCTTTCATGATGCACATGGACACCTCATGAGTTTAGCTCGACAGCGTTTAAATGTAGACTTAAGAGGTACACAATCAGAATACGAAATGATTGCTAGGCTCGAAAAGCATCATCAAAAACACAAACAACAAGTACTTGTAGGAAGAGGTTGGGATCAAAGTCTTTGGGGAGAAGAAAAGATGCCAAATAATGACCTGCTAAATGAAAGATTTAAAGATCTACCAGTTGCCGTAACAAGAATTGATGGACACGCCATGCTCATCAATCAGGCCATGATGAAACACCTTGGTATTACAGACTCTACTGAGGTTAAGGGCGGTAAATTTATAAAGTCCGGTGGTAAGTTTACAGGGATTTTACTTGACCATGCTTTAGATCTTGTTAATAAAAACCTTCCCAAACCGACAAATGCAGCACTTAAGAAGGAATTAATTCAAATACAAGAGGATTTAATTGCAACAGGGATAACGCATGTTCATGAGGCTGGATTAAGCGCCGAAGACAGAGATCTTTTGATAGAAATGGCAGAAAACAATGAATTACTCATTCATGTCTATGGTATGCTTTTTCCGAGCAAAAAAACATGCAGTTTGCAAAAGAAAACGGGCATTTCAAAGTTAAAAACCTATCCATTCGTAGTTTTAAAATTATTGCAGATGGTGCTCTGGGATCACACGGTGCTTGCATGATTCAACCCTATTCAGATGAACCAGAAAATTATGGTATGTTGTTGAAGACTCCATCCGAAATAAAAGCTGTTTTTGAAGAAGCCAAACACTACAATTACCAAGTTAATAGTCATTGCATAGGAGATTCTGCAAATCGCACTGTCTTGCGTTTTATTGACACTTTACTGTCTTCAACACCAGATCACCGTTGGCGCATTGAGCATGCCCAAATTTTACATCCAGAAGATTTTGAACTTTTAAGTCAATCTGGAGCCTTGCCTTCTGTTCAGCCGACCCATGCTGTTTCTGATCAAAGATGGGCCGAAGACCGTATTGGAAAAAAACGTCTAAACAATGGCGCCTATGCTTACAACAGTCTACAGAAATCAAGTGGTATGGTACTCTTCGGAACAGACTTTCCAATTGAAAACTACGATCCTTTTGCAACCATTCATGCGGCAGTAGAAAGAAAAAACATTGAGAATGAACCACTAAAAGGATTTATATCGGATGAAGCAATTTCATTTGAAAAAACCTTAAAAGCGATGACGTTATGGCCAGCTTATGGGTGCTTTGAAGAAGCGAATGTAGGATCGATAGAGAAAGGTAAAACTGCCAATTTGGTAATTTTCGATCAACCCGTAAAAAGTCATTCCAACTTTTTGCCTAATTATTCTTGGATTACAATTATTAATGGAGAAATTACTTTTGATATGCGGTAGTTTTTTGTAATTTATAGTTTACATTTACTAGAGATTCTCCTTTAACGCATAAATAGTATGAGTAAAACAATATTTTTCGTTATTGCAATATGCTGGAACATTTCTTTGATTCAAGCTCAATTTGGTTTCGAATTTTCTGATTCTATCCCAGTAGAAATTGGTAATGATCAACTTAAATTTCCGTGGTCAGGTGGTATAAATCATGCGCAATTTTCTACAATTGATTACGACTTTGATGGGTTAAACGATTTATTTATTTTCGATAGAAGTGGTAACCAGATCATGCTCTTTAAAACGATTGAAGAAAATGGAGATTACACTTATAAATACATTCACAATGCAGCTTCTTTATTCCCTGAAGACCTAAGGTATCGAGTACAATTGATTGATTACAATGGAGATGACAAGGTAGACTTATTTACCTATGGCATAGGCGGTATAAAAGTTTATAAAAATACGGGAAATCTAATTGACGGTTTACAATGGGAGGTCGTTAAAGAAGTACTTAAATCAGAAATGCCAAATGGCAGTTTTTCTAATCTTTTTGTGTCAAGTGTCGACATTCCTGCTTTATATGATGTAGATGGAGATGGCGATTTAGACATTTTAACTTTTAATATAGGTGGACAAAGGATAGAATATCATAAAAACACTTCGGTGGAAAATTACGCTTCAACCGATTCTTTAATTTTTAAACTAGAAAATGAATGTTGGGGCAAATTTATAGAAAGTGATGTAAGTAATAGTATCGATTTGAATTCAAATTTTGGTCCCTGTGCCAATAACGGACTCAATATTCCTGAAGTTACACCACGACACTCAGGCTCTACAGTACTCGCTATTAACCTCAACAATGATAATTATTTAGATCTTATCTTGGGAGATGTATCACACAGAAACATCACCGCATTATTTAATGATACTTTACACGCCAATCCGAATGCAGTAATGGACAGCTTAGATATTAATTTCCCAAGCAACACTACTCCAGTTGACATCCCTATTTTCCCAGCGAATTTTTACTTAGATGTAAATCATGACAGCATCAAAGACCTCATTGTGACTACCAATGCAAGCGGAAGTTCAGAAAACAAAGAAAGTGTATGGTATTATAAAAACAATGGAACGAATGAAGTGCCCAATTTTGTGTTTTCAGAAAAAGGCTTCCTTCAAAACCAAATGATTGAAAATGGGAAGGGCGCATTACCTGTTTTAGTAGACCTTAATAATGACGGCTTAAAAGATCTTTTAATTGGTACTTACTTCCAATATCTAGACCCCGCAGATAAAATCTCAAAAATTCAATGTTACTTAAATACGGGAACATCTTCCGAACCTAAGTTTAAATTCATAACGGATGATTGGCTTTCTCTCTCCAATAGTGGTTACGCACTGCGAATGCACCCAACTTTTGGCGACTTAAACAATAACGCCAAACAAGAGATGATTCTAGGAAGAGCGGATGGACTACTTTCATTATATAAAAAAACAGGTCCTGGCATCCAAGATTATAGTCTGGAAGAAATAACCCTTAAAGATTATATGGGAGAAGTCATTGATGTTGGTCAATATGCATCCCCCCAACTTTTTGACATTACGAATAACGGACGATTAGACTTAGTTATTGGAAAAAAGACCGCTGGATTGGTCTATTATGAAAACATTGGAACTAAAAATCAATATTCATTCAAATGGGTAACAGACGATTTAGGTGCAATTGATATGGGAAACATTTATCAAACAGATAATTATTCTACACCTCATTTTGTAAGGCATGAAGATTCGTTGCACTTGTTTGTAGGTAACCAAATTGGAAATATTCACTATTTTTCTAATCTTGATCAAGATATAATTGATGACAATCCATTTGTGGCGGCATCAAAGAACTTTGCAAATATAAATACAGGTGGATTCTCAAGTCCTTTCGTTAGTCAATTAACTGATGATGGGCGATACCACCTCTTCGTTGGAACGGACTTAGGAGGTTTGTGGGCATTCGTTGCTGATAAAGACAGTGAACCAGCGTTAAAGTTAACAAAACAAGACACCGCTGAAAAACAAATCCTAGTATTTCCAAACCCTAGCAAAAACGGAATTATTAACATCAAAACACCTGCATTAAAAAAGTTGCAACTCAAGGTTTTGAATAGCTTGGGGCAAGTGATCATCACAAAAGAATTAAATCAACCCTTAAATAAAATCGATTTGAGTACCTATAGAAATGGAGTATACACTTTATTATTTATAAGTGATTCGGGTGACTTCACAAGTAAAAAGGTAATTATAAAATAATAATATTACAAAGCCACAACTTGAACAAATCCATTTGGAAAATTGAATAATTGGGAGGATGGCTTTTCAGCAAACAATCCATACATGGTAGAACCAGAGCCCGTCATTGCAGCATAAAAGGCTCCGTTAGCATAGAGCTTATCTTTAATGGTTTGTAAATCTGGATATTTATCTAATGTCGGTACTTCAAAGTCATTATATACATCCGATTTCCACGACTCAAATGGTTCCATAACAAGGTTTTCAATAAAATAATTCGGTGTTTTTGGTTCAACCCGTGCGTAAGCCTCTTTTGTATTGATATGGATTCCATTGTTTACCAACATCAAAAAAGACCCTTTTAAATTGAGGGGATGTTTTTCTAACACTTCTCCCCTACCCTTTGCTAGTTGTGGACAATTTGAAATAAAAAATGGACAATCTGATCCAAGTTTTAATGCTCGATCTTGTAATTGTCTTTCGTTTAAATTTAATTTAAATATCTCATTTAACATTTTCAACGCAAAGGCACCATTTGACGAACCTCCACCCAAACCACCTCCCATCGGGATGTTTTTATATAAATGAATGTGGACAGGCGCTAAATTGAACTCTGGTTTTAATAGTTCGTATGCTTTTATCACCAAATTATCTTCATATTTCCCAGGAATAGGTAGGCCAGAACTAGAAAATGAAAAGTTTTTATGTGGAATTATTTCAAGTACATCGTGAATCGGAACTGGATACATTAGGGTGTTAATCTCATGGTAACCATCCTTTCTCTTTCCGAGAATATTAAGTCCTATATTAATTTTACAATTTGGAAATGATATCATGACGACAAATTTAGAAATAGCAAACAATTTTTTGTAACTTTCGCCCCTCAAATAGAAAATAAAATGTCAACATACTTAGATTTCGAAGAACCGTTAAAAGCTTTAGAGGATCAAATTGCCAAAGCGCAAGAGATCGGTCAGGATGCAGAATTAGATATGACTGATAAAATAAAGGCGCTTGAGGAAAAGTTAGAAAGTAAAACAAAAGAGATATTTTCTAATTTAACTCCTTGGCAGCGTGTACAATTGTCAAGACATCCTGAACGCCCTTACACATTAGCATACATTCAAGGAATTACAAATGGTGATTTTCAGGAATTACATGGCGATAGAAACGTGAGAGACGATAAAGCCATGGTGGGTGGATTAGGTTCCATTGATGGTAAAACTGTTATGTTTATTGGTCAACAAAAAGGAGAAAACACTAAAATGCGTCAATACCGAAATTTCGGTATGGCTAATCCAGAAGGGTATAGAAAAGCTTTAAGGTTAATGAAGTTAGCTGAGAAATTTGATATTCCCATTGTAACATTAATTGATACTCCTGGAGCTTTTCCTGGTTTAGAAGCAGAAGAACGCGGACAAGGTGAAGCTATTGCTCGAAACATTTATGAAATGATGAACATAAAGGTTCCTATTATATGCATCATTATCGGCGAAGGAGCATCTGGAGGAGCATTAGGAATTGGTGTCGGAGATAAAGTAATCATGTTAGAAAACACATGGTATTCTGTAATTTCCCCAGAGTCTTGTTCTTCTATTCTATGGAGATCATGGGAATATAAAGAAAAAGCTGCTGAAGCTCTAAAACTTACTTCAGATGATATGAAAAAGCTAAAGCTTGTGGATGGAATCATCAAAGAACCATTGAATGGTGCCCACAGAAACCCTGAAGAAATGTTCTCAATTGTAAAAAGAGAAGTAAAAAGACAAATCACTTTACTCTCAAAACTTGATGCGGAAGAAAGATGTGAAAAAAGAATGAACAAATTTACGAATATGGGCGTTTTTAAATAAAAGATGTTCAAATAAATATTGTTTCTTTAAACAAGAAAACATTTACAAAAAGCAAGATAACGATTTACTTATCTTGCTTTTTTATTGCCCTGGGAAGGGTAAAACAACTAGGTTTTTTTACATACGATTCATTGGTATATAAAGAATGGTCTGAAAAGTTACCTCAGCAGAATTGGATTTGCGGAACCTTTCTATTCAATTTTTTCTAAACATGACATCTCTTCGGCGGTTTTAATTAGTATTTCCATCTTTAAAATCGTTATCCAGCTGCATAGCGTTAAGCTTTTCTAATTTTAAAAAATCCACAAACTGTAATTTTTCGTTTCAATGTATATGCGCGACTCTTTTAACCCGGATTATTCATGCATTTAATTTTAAATCTATTCTAGGCACAAGACCTAAAGTAATATATGTATATTTCGCGGGGCTTGTAACGACGAATAGATCAAAATTAAATCAAAATCTTACAAATACACAAATACCCAAAAATGGGTTTCTCAAATTTTACAGGAAATACAGTTAAAATACTGACTTACAGATGTTAATATTCTTAAACTTTAAGATTGGTGAATAATTCGGGTTAACATGTTAAATTGCTAGTGATATTATAACCGGGCGTCAGTAAATATTATTTAATGCTTTTCGGGAACTTTACCAGTAGTTTAATAAACTACAATAAAAAGTACACTTTTTAACTGGTTGGAAAGTTAAATTTGCGAAGGATCTTGTCAGTTAACCGTCTATTCACATGATTGACGGCTTAGATATATTTACTGGTAAAGTATTCGATACGCATTTACTATTTAACAATCTCCAACTTTTAAGATTGATTCAATTAAAAAACCTCGTTATGTCTAACGAGGTTTTTCTGTTGTTGTTTGTGTAGGTCTTTTCGACCACAAAATAGGTGACTACTACGCTCATAGAAAGTCACACTAATCTTTAAACTGTTTCTTGTTCTTCGTGAGAAACAGCGTTTATTTCTTTTTGAATTTCTTGTTTTTCTTTATTGTATTTGATGTATCCGTACGCATCGCATGTAGCATGGCCTCCACAGCTTACCAAGATAAATGAGATTCCGATAAAAGCAGTAATTTTTTTAATTGACTTATTCATAGTTTATAGTTTTTTATTTTGTTGTTATTATATAGGGAAATAAGGTTACAAAATTCCACACTTTTTTTTAATTATTTTTTATAAAATTAGTCAACCCCCTATCCCCACTGAGATTCAAGCGCGTTAAAAATCATTAATTTTAAATACTTATCAAGAACTTTACCAGTAGTTTAATAAACTACAACATAGAATACTCTTATTAACATGATCGACGACTTAGATATATTTATTGGTAAAGTATCGGATAGGTATTAAATTTCATTATAAGTTTCTACAATTATTCATTTTTTTGAATCAAAAAAAGATGTTGGATAGATTTAATTATTCTAAAAATTCAAATAATTACTATTTTCTTATAACTTTATATCTATCAAACTATTATTTATTGAGCCGTGCAAAAAAGTGCCATCCTTTTAACACTAATATCGTTTGTCATAGGAATTGTCTTGGCAAATATGTTATCTCTGCATTGGGTTATTATATTTACCTTTTGGATCACTAGTTTAATATGCTTGATTATACTAAATTACTACGGACGTCAAGTTTTGTATTTTAAAAAGTGGTTAACAAGGGCCTGGTTAATTGTGTTTTTATTTAGTGGTGCCTTAGGATATCAATTTCAGCTACCAACATCCTATGCATTCAATTTTTCAAATCATTTCCTAGAAAACGATCAACTTCAAGGTGAAATAATTGAATATCAAAAAGGTAAAGGCAAATACGACAAAGCAATTTTAGAAGTCAACAAAATAATTAGTCCGTATAGGGAAATCAAAGTGCAAGGGAAACTACTTTGTTATATCCGTACTCTTGATACTACTTTTTCTGAGGGCCAAATTATTATGGTTCATCCTCAAATTATAGACATTAAAAACAAACATAATCCAGGAGAGTTTGATGCAGAAAAATATTGGAATACAAAAGGAATTCAAAAAATGGTGTTTTTATCATCAGACAATATTTCAATATTAGGTGTAAAACAAACCTTCTCTAGTTGGTGGACCCGCTCAAGGAATTATTTAAAACAACTGATTAAAGACAACATAAAACCAGAACATCAGGGGTTAGTCATTGCACTAAGTTTAGGAGACAAGTCTGATCTCAGCAACGAGAAACGAGAATTATTTGCTAACGCAGGAGCTATGCATGTACTTGCTGTATCAGGAATGCATGTCGGTATACTATTGTGGTTTATTAAGCTTATTTTCCGCTCATTTAAACCCCTTAGAAATCGAAATACCTACCTCTACTTTGCAATTGGAGCTTTGTGGTGTTTTGCTTTTCTAACAGGAATGTCGGCCTCCGTAACAAGAGCAGTTACAATGTTTTCAATTTTAGGTGTTGGTCAGTTAATCGGTAAACGTTTTTTTAGCTTGCAAGCTATTTTTGCCTCTGCATTTATTCTTATCATCTTTAATCCGTTAATTATTTATGACATAGGGTTTCAGCTTTCCTATTTGGCTGTGCTTGGAATTTCAGCCTTTTATTATCCAATCCTAAACCTTTTTGGTACGAAATACACCCTAATTAATTGGCTATGGGAAGGCTCTGCCATTGGTATTGCCGCACAAATTGGAACCGTTCCCATTAGTTTATATTATTTTAATCAATTCCCCAATTACTTCTTTATAACAAATATTGGCTTATTAGTACTCGCATTTGTCGCATTTATTGGGGTCATTTTATTTTTTGTTTTCCATTTGATCCCATTTGTTGCAGACGGCTTAATTTTAGCCAACAACTTTATTTTTGATACGCTTAGTGGATTTATTGCAGGTATTAATCAATTACCAGGGGAAGTTAGCAAAGGTTTTACTCCTAATCTACTTCATGTATTCGTATTATACCTTCTTATTTTGGCAGCCCTTTACTTTTGGAAAAAGATGAAGTTAAAGCAATTTAATCTCACTACCGTATTTTTATTTGTTGCTGCTTTAATGTTAATCTTTCAACGTGAATATAATAAAAGTAAATCAGAACTAGTTATCCTCAATCACTACAAAAAAGTAATCTTAATTAAAGAAAATAGAAAGTTATTCATTGTCCAGGAAGAGAATAATAAAATAAAAGAAGATGACTTAGCGTATCTCGTTAATGGATATGAACAAAGAAATGGTGTTGTAGGTTCAAGGCTTTCCATACCCATCGACAAAGAATTGTCACTTCGGGATGATATCCGTATTCGAAGAAATTCTTCTGGAATAAAAATTGAGTATCATGACCAAAAATATTTTTTAGCCCAAAATATGAGTAAAATTAAGCAATATTCAGATTATAAAATAATTGCTGGTAATTGGAATCCTTGGATGAATGAAGAACTAGCAGATTTTAGCACAAAAGAAAGGGCGCTCATCATAAAGCCATAAGTGCTTACATTAAACTTGTTTCTAAGTCGATAAGTTCTAAATAGGGAGAAAAAGTAAATTTACTACTTTTTTCTTGTCCCAAATCATTTTCCCATTCTATCGTAAGTTCATAGGCTACAACATTTCCATCATCTTCAACGACGTATAAATCATTTAATTTATGAATGGTCACTGCAGTGTTTATTTTTTTAAATTGATCAATTGCAAGTTGTTGTGTAATTCTAGAGAAGTCAACAGATCCTACTTTTTTAGCTGTTTTCATGAGAGACATAGCATGTTCCATAAATGGTTGCAAGGCTTCATCGCCAATCAAATCTATTTCTCTTTGTTTCAAAAAGTTTATAAAGTTTGATTCTTCTGTGGAAATGTACAGGTCTCTTTCCGTTATAAAATGAAATTCAAATTGATAATCATAATAAATTTCTTCGTAGGAATTGGGTAAATTGTAATTATAAAATGGAGTAATATTTATTAATTTTTCCTCGTAATCGAATAAGAAAAATGCATGATGAATGGTAAAGGAAGATTCGTCTTTCTTAGTTTTAAAAAGGTGTTCTATCTCATATTGAACTTGGTCGATTTCTTCCTGAGCTGCCGCGCGATAACTTGGAATCTGTTCCTCAATACCAGATTTCTGCCAGCCTCGTAAATCGTTATTGTCGAGATATTCTTTTTTAATTGTGTAAATTGAATCCAACTTTTTAAATGCCGTTGGTTTATAAACCGTTAGTTGTCCATAAGCTAATGATTCATAGTTTTGATTAGCGTATTCACTTCGACAGGTGTCCTCAATCTTTTGATTAAACGCTTCTTTTTTATCTTGAACAGTCTCTACAGGTTGATAATTAGCACACCCGATGAAAAGAGTAGATAAGAATAGATAAAAAACAATTCGCGTCATCATTTTTATATAATTTGATTAAAGAACTAAAATAACAATTTAACGCCAAAGAAGATAAAAAAATGTTTACATCCAACAAATACTCGTTCTTCTGACCAAGATTTCACCCATTTAAGGATTGATTACAGCGCTTTACATTACTAAAAACACAAATATAGACGCACATAATTGTCCCATACGACGATTGTTGCACTACCGATTAAAGGTAATTTTCTTCAACTACAGATTAACCCAAAATCAATAAGAGGAATTAATTATTTACCATTACAGGCATAACTAACATTAAAATGTCTTCGTCTTCATTTTCATTCGTAGCGGGTACGATTAATCCAGCACGATTTGGCTGACTCATCATCAATTTTACCTCATCTGTGGTAATATTGTTTAGCATTTCAATGATAAAACGAGAATTAAATCCAATCTCCATATCTTCACCGTCATAGCTACATGTTAATCTTTCTTTGGCTTCATTTGAAAAATCAACGTCTTCAGCAGAAACAGCAAGTTCTGATCCTGTTATTTTTAATTGTACTTGATGGGTTGTTTTATTTGCGAAAATAGAAACCCTTTTAATTGATCGTAAGAAAGACTCTCTATCAACCGTTAATACATTCGGGTTTTCCTGTGGAATTACCGCCTCATAATTTGGATATTTACCATCTATCAGACGACACGTTAATTCAATATCTTTAAATGTGAAGACCGCATTTGAATCATTATACTCTACCTTCACTTCCATATCACTTGAGCTACTCAAGTTATTCTTCAACATGTTTAGAGCTTTCTTCGGAAGGATAAAAGATGAACTACCAGAAGCTTTCGAATCTGTTCTTCGGTATCGAACTAGTTTGTGTGCATCAGTAGCCACAAAAGTCATATCATCGGAGGTAAATTGACAAAAGACACCACTCATAACAGGACGTAAATCATCCGTTCCGGTAGCGAAAATTGTTTTATTAATAGCATCCGCAAGCACATCACCTTTAATTAACGTGTTATCCGTTCCTTCAATTTCTTTAACCTTTGGAAAATCATCTCCATTGTAGCCTACCATTTTCGATTTTCCGTTGGTATAGCTGATCTCTATTCCATAAGTATCGTCATCGATAGTGAAAGTAAGTGGTTGATCTGAAAGGTTCTTCAATACGTCTAGTAACAATTTTGCAGGTATACATATTTTACCTGATGCATTTGAATCTACCTCAAAAGTAGTTTTCATTGTTGTTTCAATGTCAGATGCTGAAACACGTAATGATGTATCGTTAATTTCAAATAAAAAGTTATCTAAAATAGGCAAAGTGTTATTCGTTGTTAAAACACCACTAATGGTTTGCAAATGTTTTAATAAACTTGAACTAGAAACTACAAAATTCATATTAAAGGTCTTATTAATTTTTAAAAGCAAATATAGGTTTTTAGACTTAATTAAAAGTCCTTTACATATATTTTATCTTCATTTTATTGATTAATTTATTCAAAAACAGTCTTCCCTTGAATTAAAGGTCCGATGGTGTAATATTGCATGCGTACAAAGTCCCCGTCTGGCTTTACACCCCAAAGAAAGTTCATATCATAGGCTAAAGTATCTTCAGGATTGTACTCACGATCTAAGCGGCGATACATATCCAACTCATAAGATTTCTCTTTTCCTTTGATGTTTAATTCGTAATCTGGTTGATTCGCACGAATACTGTCCATTTGCTCATTAGACAAGGTATAGTTTGGTTGATTAAAATGAATGTCTTCAAATCCATTCAAATAAAACAACAGATTATCTTTCTTAACATTTGGAATTGGTTTTCCTTGAGAAGTTACCTTATAATTATCTGAATCGAGAATCTCAATTTTGTAACTATCGCTAGGTTGTACGCGATTAACTACCTCTACAGATTGAATTTCTTTCCTTGAAAAAGAAAATAAATCCGAGCAAACAAATTTTCTTTTGTCAACAAAAAATCGAGGTTCTAATATACCATGAAATCCTTTCATCCCAACGATTACAGGATTATCACTTTTGATTTCAGGTGTTTCCAATAACATGTGTGTGCCCATGTGATCTTGTGTCGAATGACCTACAAACCATGTTTTAATCCACTTCCCATTTTGATAAATTTTCACCTCTTTATGCTGAGACATCAATAACTTTTTCATGTTTTTCATCGCCGATTTAGGCACATATCCCTTCAAAGTTACTTTGTGCATTGTTTCTAACATCATTGCCACGATTGATTGCTCAACACACATTCCATTTGGACCTTCCCATCTCCCAGATTCGTTGCGTGTAAGCACCATATCTTGGTCATGAAAAGAATCATAAATCTCAATTTTATCAACAGATGCGGTATCCTCAACTGCAAAAGCAATTAAACTCACATCTGTAGCTTTAGACTTTGTTTGTAGGTTTTTAACCACATAGACCAAGCCTAAAATTAAGGCTACGCCCACTGCAATGACAATTACTTTTTTCATAATAGCTCTTTATTTTTTCACATACTTATATCGACGCACAACAAAAACAATTATGGCCAACAAAAGAATGAATAACACAGGAATAAAAACATTAATAAATTTATAGAATGAACCTTGCTTTTCAACCTTCAACTTATCAGTTGGATGCAAATCTATAGTACGACTTCGAATTGATAATAAAGTTGATTCTCCCAGCATATAATCAACACAATTTTCGAAAAACTCAAAATTCCCCATTGGTCTTGGTCGTTCTCCAAAAAGTTCGTCAATCTCTTTTCCCTGCGGATATCTAGGAATATATCGGTATCGATTTTCTTCTCTTACAAAAATTGAATCATAATATGTGTTCTTAAAAAACGTACCGTTTCCAACTACCATCACCTTTCCGGGTTTAATGGATTCTTCTATAAAAGTTGCATCAGGATTGTCTGCATAAGCCGAAACAATTCGATTTTTAAATGCTGATTCAAACCTCCCTTCTACTATCCCTCCTAACATTATTCTATTCGCTTCATTTTCTGGATTTTCCTGAAAGACAGGGTTCTCACCAAACTGTCTCTCCATTGCAATAGACAATAATGGAGCATTTCCAAATGACCTTGCATTGGTTGAAGAGGTTAGAATAACAGATGGACGTGTTTTGTTTTTCGTTTTGACAAATTGTAAGCTAGACACATAAGGCAACTTCACGGGGTTTAACATACTTGAAATTGGGTGATTTGTTCCGGAAGCAAATACATAAAAATACCAATTAACAAAAAGTTTTGAAGCTCCAGGCATTGAAAAACGATCGTAATTGGCATCAATTACTAAGTCTTCATTCACCTTTATTCCATAGTCATAAACTAAGTCTCCAATTCCTGTTCTTTTACGAATACTATGTGTTTTTCCAGTTCTTCGAATTGTATCATTGTTAATTTTCAATGGTGTATTAAAAACCATTAAATTCCCACCTTTCATTAAATATTGATCGATTGCGAATTTATCCTTATCACTTATTTTTTTGTTGGATCTGCAATTATAATCCCATCATATTTATCTAGCCCGTCTAACGAACCGTCAATTTTCACATCTTCAATGATATAAGCATCCTCAATGTTTCTTCTCGCTCCTTGTGTATAAGGTATTCCTAATTCTCCGTGACCGTGTACAAAGGCTAGTTTTTTCTTATTTTTGCGAGTAGCCTTAAGCAAAACACGCATAAATTTATATTCCAGATTGTTAACCTCTTTTTGAATTGATTGCTCTAATCGGCTGTCTAAAGCATAATTTCCACCCTCAAGAAATCGAATATAGTCAACGGTCTCCCCTCTGTATTCTACAACTGCGCCGGGAAAAACCTGAATGATATTTGCTGTTCCCTGACTCCTATAATTAATATTAATAGGGCGTATTCCTCTTCCTTTATTGAGTAATTGCTCCTTTAATGCTTCTTGATCTTCTAGAGAACCTTCATTTGGATTAATAAACTCATATTCGATTCGGTTTCCTGCGTAATATTTAAATTCATCTAATTTATCTCTTACCGCTTTTTGCAAACGTTTTACTTCGGCAGGAAACTCTCCTTCTAAATATATTTTAAATAGAATTTTATCAACCAATAAAGAATCGCTTTCTAGATAATTGATTGTTGAATTGGTTAAAGAATATCGTTGGTCTTTGGTGAAATCGACACGGAAATCTAAAAATGAAATAATGATATTCACCAATATAATTAATGCAAGAGCAATCAGGGTAACAATTCCATAATATGCTCGATTAGATAATTTATTTAGTTTTTTTTCAGCCATAATTACTTGCGAATTGCGGTTAAAATATTGTGCGATGCAAACAAGAAAAATACAATTACACTAATAAAGTAAACAAGGTCACTTAAAATTAACACTCCTTTTTTTATTGAAGCGTAATGATAATCTATACTTGCGTATCTAATAATGCTGTCGAAACCTGCAAATGTTGCGTACGAACCTAGCATTGATAAACCGCTAAAGAAGAACCAACATAAAAACAAGGCTAGAATAAACGCAACTATTTGGTTACTCGTTATCGCACTTGAAAATATACCGATTGCTACAAAAGATGCTCCCAATAAAAGCAATCCTAAAAATGACGTTATTGCTGCTCCATCATCCATTACACCTACTGGATCACCAAGATAATGCATAGAAACATAAAAGGTTAACGTAGGCAAAAGCGCAATAACCACTAGAGTTACTCCCGCTAGGTATTTTGCCATTAAAATTGAAAAATCAGAGATTGGACGCGTGTAAAGCAATTCTATGGTCCCTGTCTTTCTTTCATCTGCAAAAGAACGCATGGTGATTGCCGGGATTAAAATCAATAATATTAACGGAGCAAGGTTAAAAAAAGGAAGTAAATCTGCTACTCCACCATCTAAAAGATTAAAATTATCGTTGATTACCCATAAAAACAACCAACAGGTAATTACAAATATCAACATAAATATATATCCGATAATCGAACTCAAAAAACTACGAATCTCTTTTAGATAAAGTGCACCCATTCATTTTAATTTTTGTCAAAAATAACCCTTCTTTGATATTCTCTCCGATTTTATAAGAAAGTTTATCAAAACTTAACTGTTAGTCTATCGATAACTGATTTTTAATTCATTTATTTCAAACTAAAGCCATCAAAATACACATCGCTTGAAAATGCCTCTGCGGGTTTTAAAAACCATTGCTTTACCGTTGGCCAAACTTCACCGAACAAGGCTGAATGCCGATAATTTTCCAAATCCTCTTCAGTATCCCATTCACTATAAGTAAAAAACACGTTTGCTGAATCCTTATCAGACAACATTTTCATTCCTCGACATCCTGGAAAAGCATTTATCTTCTCCTTAACTGTGTCAAAATGTGCGATAAAATCTTTTACATTTTCTTCTTTCAAAGTTAACTTAACCCATCTAATCATAAAAATAATTTAAAAAAGTGATGACAATGTTTCTCGCGAACCTCTTGGTGTAAATTCTATTCTGATGATATCACCTACACGCAAACCAAAGAGAGAGTCTGCTCCTCCTCCATTTTCAGGTGTTCCTTTATTTATGGCTATTTCTAAAAATCCAGCATCATTAAATAACGCAACTTTTTCTCCTGGAGGAACCTCATTATACCCTAATGAAATCTTGTCAATGTAATACTCTTTTTGTCTAAAATAAATCACAAATGGTATTTGCTTACCAACCCTTTCAAAATCAGTTTTAGTTATATTAGTAATTAAATTCCCATAATGATCAATATAACTTACTGAACCTTTCAAGGTATTACCATCAATTACAGGCGAAAGCGGAATAGCTTTTCTAAAGTTTTCCACCGCACTACAAAATTGATCTACAGCTACACCTTGAAGCAATTTACAGGCAGCAGGAACCAATATATTTTTCGTGGGAAAGTTCATCAACTCAGGTCGAGAAAGAACATCATCTAACCTCCATATCCCCTCAAATTTATCATTACCTATAAGTAGACTAAAAAAACCATTATCAGCACCAACAAAGTACTGCCCTTTGTATTTTACAATTGTTGGGTAAACACTTTCTTCGGGCTGACTAAAATTAATTAATGGCTCTGCATCCACACCAATAATATGAATGGTACCTTCAGGAAAATCCAACATACAATTTTTTAAAAGATAGGCTGCTTCAGTAACCTTAAAAGGTCTTACAACATGAGATATATCCACGATTTGAGCAGAAGGAACAACACTTAACACACTCCCTTTCAATGAAGCGACATAGTAATCACTTAATCCCATATCTGTTGTAAGCGTAACGATTCCCATTTTGCAAAATTTGCTCTTAGTATATTAAATTCAAAATTAGTTTTTATTTTTAGATAGAAGAAAAAAGCAGCTTAGAAAAACAACCACAAATGTATATTGATAAATAACCCAATCTTTTAGGCACGAGATTTAGTCCGAATTACTTCACACATTTCTTGTCTTTAAAATCATGGAAAAAAGTCCCGCAACAACGGAAGGCGTTTGTCAAATTAACAAGCGTAATCTATCAATCTAAAGATAAAGTTCCCAAGTTAAATTTAAAAGTGATGAGATATTCTCAGTATAAGTCGATTAACTTTAAGCTTTTAATGCCTATCCGTTATTTTACCAGTAAATATATCTAAGCCGCAAATCATGTGGATAAAAGGATAATTTACAAGATCCTTCGCAAATTAAAAGGGGCACTCTATTTTCTAGCTTATTAAACAACTGATAAGGTTCCCGATTAACTTTAAACTCTAAATAGGCACATTAATCCCCGTCTTTAATACTTTGTTTGAAATGAACAACAAGGGAAAACCCTGAAAAGAGCTTAAGTCAAACTAAATCAGTAAAAAAGATATCGCTTGATTTATTTTAAATGATAACTTTGTATTCAAAATATTAAAATACACTTATGATGAACATAAAAAACATGATTTTGATCGGATCAGGATGTCTTTTCCTTTATTCGTGCAACAGCAATGAAGAAACCGCTGCTACAGATGAATTAAAAACACCGAAAATTGAAGTAGAAACAGATGATGTTTATAATTCAGAAGAGTACGAATTTATTCTTCCTCGACCATATACTTTGGTAACCTCTTTTGACAAAGTAGGCATGAATTTCGAAGCATCTAGAATGAATGATCCTGCCAACGTTGACCAATATTCGACAGACGGGATGCAACTTATGAATATGGGAGTTTTCGGTTCAGATTTAGTTTACGCTATTACAAACAATCAACCACAACACTCCATAATGTACTTTAACGCCATAAAGAAATTAGGTGATAAAATTGGAATGGGTAGAATCTTCAATGAAGAGGAACTTGCAACGCGCATAGAGAAAAACATTGCAGATGAAGAAAAAATGAAAGATTTACTCATCGATCTGGATGAAAAATCTCAGGAATACCTTGAAAACAACCAAATGAGAATGTTAGCTGCAATACAATTTTCAGGTGCATGGATAGAGGGCATGTATTTAGCCACTTTTGATATTGAAGAAAAAGACCAATCAAAATTAAGTCATCACTTAGTTGACCATATGAGTCTTTTAAAAAACGCAATCACAGGGATTGAGGCGTATGAACAAAGAAGTGATCAGTTGAGTGACATCCTAGCTGACTTGGAAGCATTACAAACTCAATTTAACAATTTTGAATCCTTAAAAAATACCGAAGGTTTTCCTGAGCTTACAAGAGAAGAAATCGAAACATTAGCTACAGATATTCATAAAGTTAGAAACAAAATAACTTCAAAATAACATGAAATATTTACTATTTGCACTCTTAGTGATCATCTCATTTTCAGTGGTTGGACAAGATCAATTTATTGAAGGAGTAAAAGTTTCACGTTCAGAGTTAAAAAAGAAAATTACAACAAACGACCTATCCTATGAAGGCTGTAAGACAACATATTTCCAATACAGGGACCAAGTTCAAATAAGAGGCGTTGAAGTTGCTACGTTTCTGCGAGAGAATTATATTCTTTATTTCGATGGTACTTATGCTGATCATAAAGTAAGCATTGCGTTTTACGATAAACCAGAAGATGATCCTCAACGAATTATGCTTTATGAAATCCAAAATATTTCGGGAAAAATAAAAAAGGTTTCAATGCATGAAATAACGGAATTTTATGAAGCTTATGGAGGAAACCCAGAAATGTTAAGATCAATCTATATTGACTATATAATCAAAAAAGGAAAGCCAAATCGAGGAGCAGTAAGCTTGGCGCTAGGTTATTAATGGATAAGACATACATTTTAGATTAATGAACAGACAAATTCAAATGATTCTCGTATTTTTGCATAAAAATAAGGCACAGACACGAAATGAGTATTAAAGTTACACTCCCAGATGGTTCTATAAAAGAAGTTGAGCAAGGAACTACTTCTTTAGATATTGCAAAAAGCATTAGCGAAGGTTTAGCGAGAAATGTTCTTGCTGCAGAAGTTAATAATGAAGTTGTTGATGCAATGCGTCCCCTTCAAACAGACAGTAGCTTAAAGTTATTAACCTGGAAGGATACAGGCGGAAAATCGACAATGTGGCATTCTTCAGCACATTTAATGGCAGAAGCATTAGAGGCTCTTTATCCTGGCATCAAGCTAGCAATTGGCCCACCAATTAAAAGTGGATTTTATTACGATGTTGATTTTATGGACTACACTTTTGCAGAAAAAGACTTGGAAAAAGTTGAGCAAAAGATGAAAGAATTAGCAAAGAAAAAAAGTGAATTCATCCGTAAAGAAATGCCAAAAGCTGAAGCTATTTCTTATTTCAAAGAAAAAGAAGACCCTTACAAACTCGAATTACTCGAAGGGCTTGAAGACGGAGATATTACTTTTTACACACAAGGAGAATTCACGGATTTATGCCGGGGACCACATATACCGCATACAGGATATATAAAAGCAATCAAATTAACTTCTATCGCAGGAGCTTATTGGCGTGGTGATGAAAACAACAAACAATTAACACGTATATACGGTATCACTTTCCCTAAGAAAGGAGAGCTGAAAGAATATCTGGAAAAGCTTGAACTTGCCAGACAACGTGACCACAGAAAATTAGGAAGAGAATTAGAGTTATTTACTTTTTCTCAAAATGTGGGACAAGGCTTGCCATTGTGGTTACCCAAAGGTGCTGAGCTAAGACTTCGTTTGGAAAACTTTCTAAAAAGGTGCAAGAGCACCGAGGATATGAACAAGTGATTACGCCACATATTGGAAGTAAAAAATTATATGAAACATCTGGACATTACGCAAAATATGGAGCGGATTCATTTCAACCGATTCATACACCTGATGAGAATGAAGAGTTTTTGTTGAAACCAATGAACTGTCCGCATCATTGTGAAATTTTCAAGGCGAAACCACACTCCTACCGGGAACTTCCAATACGTTATGCAGAATTTGGAACTGTTTACCGCTACGAACAAAGTGGTGAATTACATGGTTTGACAAGAGTTAGAGGGTTTACCCAAGATGATGCACACATATTTTGTACACCCGAACAAGTAAAAGAGGAGTTTCAAAATGTAATCGATATTGTTTTATACATTTTTAAAACTTTAGATTTTAAAAAGTTTACAGCACAAATTTCACTACGAGATCAAGAAGACCATTCGAAGTACATTGGGAACGAAGAAAATTGGGAGAAAGCTGAAAACGCAATCCTTGAGGCCGTAAAAGAAAAAGACCTTAACACAGTTATAGAATATGGTGAAGCAGCCTTTTATGGTCCGAAACTAGACTTTATGGTTGAGGATGCATTAGGAAGAGAATGGCAATTGGGAACAATTCAGGTTGATTACAATTTACCTGAAAGGTTTGAGTTGGAATACGTTGGTGCCGACAACCAAAAACACAGACCAGTAATGATTCATCGCGCACCATTTGGTTCAATGGAAAGATTTGTTGCTGTTTTATTGGAGCATTGCGCTGGTAATTTCCCGTTATGGCTTACATCTGAACAATTTGCAATCTTACCAATTAGTGAAAATTTCAATGAATACGCCGAAAAAGTTTCTAAAGTTTTAAAAAATTCCGATATTCGCGGATTCATTGACGATAGAAATGAAAAGGTAGGTAAGAAAATTCGAGAAGCAGAAATAGGGAAAACACCATTTATGCTTATTGTAGGAGAGAACGAAATGAAATCAAATACGGTCTCCGTTCGTCAAAAAGGTAAAGGAGATTTAGGAGCAATGCCTATTGAAGAATTTGTAAAAATTATTAATAAACTAGTTGAAGAAGAGTTAAGTTATACAAACGATTTACTTGACTCATAAATAAAATAAATGAGAAAACCGAGAAGAAAATTTAAACCAAGACAAAAGGAAGATCCAAACAGAATTAATGATCGAATTCGCGTACCACAAATACGCTTAGTAGGTGATGGAATGGAGCCTCAAATCATGGATACAAAAGACGCTTTAAAACTAGCGGATGAACAAGATTTAGATTTAGTAGAGATTTCTCCAAAAGCTAAGCCTCCCGTGTGTAAAATCATGGATTACAAAAAGTTTTTATACAACCAGAAAAAGAAAGAAAAAGAACTTAAGGCTAAGCAATCAAAGGTTACTATCAAAGAGATTCGTTTTGGACCCAATACTGAAGAACACGATTTTAACTTTAAGTTAGACCATGCAAAGAAGTTTCTTAAAGATGGTGCCAAGGTAAAAGCTTTTGTTTTCTTTAGAGGAAGAACAATTGTGTTTAAAGATAGAGGAGAAATTCTTTTGTTGCGTTTTGCTCAAGAACTTTCAGACTATGGAACACTAGAAGTGATGCCGAAACTAGAAGGAAAAAGAATGACCATTATTATTAATCCAAAGAAGGATTAAAACAAGATATTAGTGAGTAAATAAAAAAGAGTGATAAAATGCCAAAAATGAAAACAAAATCCAGTGCTAAGAAGAGATTTCAAGTAACTGGAAGTGGGAAGATTAAGAGAAAGCACGCTTTCAAAAGTCACATCCTTACAAAGAAAACAAAAAAACAAAAGAGAAACTTAACGAAAACGGCTTATGTAACAAAAGCAGACCAGCCAAACATTAAGGTTCAACTTTGTATGAAGTAAATCCAATTCTGTCATGGTGACAGAGGTTAGTATTAAACCCGATGGTGAGTACCAAAGACTTTTGAAACATAAAAGCACTTTTCATCAAAAAACATTAAATTATGCCAAGATCAGTTAATCATGTAGCATCCAGAGCAAGAAGAAAAGAAGTAATGAAACTTGCTAAAGGTTACTACGGAAGAAGAAAAAACGTTTGGACAGTAGCGAAAAATGCTGTCGAAAAAGGATTAGTTTACGCGTATAGAGATCGTAAACAAAACAAAAGAAAGTTCCGTTCATTATGGATTATGCGTATCAACGCGGCAGCCAGACAAAATGGAATGAGCTACTCTAAATTTATGGGATTATACAACAAAAGTGGTATGGAACTAAATAGAAAAGTTCTTGCCGATCTAGCAATGAATCATCCAGATGCATTCAAAGCTGTTGTAGACACCGTAAAAAAATAAAATATTTATCACTCACTAATTAAAAAAGGAGATTTCGAAAGAGATCTCCTTTTTTTAATTTATTTATCGATAGCATTTGTTCTCGAATGGATTTACAAGCTAGGTTTGACTAAGCCTCAAAAACTTTTGTTAAGACTTCCATAATCTTATCTTCATCTACATTATAATCAATAGTAGACGAACCTATAGCATTTAACAAAGTGAAATTGATGTGTTTTCCTTTATTCTTTTTATCATGACGCATCAACTTAATAAGTGTATCAAAATCTGATTTTTGAATGGGTAATTCAGGATAAATTTTTCTTATTAAAGTTTCAATTTTATCCAATTCTTTTTCTGATAATCCAGCAATTTCATTGGATAAATAAGATTCAACTAACATTCCCCAGGCAACACACTCACCATGCGTAACCGCAACTTCTTGCGTCATAAGAAACCCCTCAATGCCATGACCTATCGTATGACCAAAGTTTAGTGTTTTCCGTTCTCCTTTTTCTTGAAAATCACGGTCTACGATTGCTGCTTTAATCTGAACTGCTTCAGCAATTAAATCTAAATGTGGAATATCAGTTTCAGCTGTCTCCAAAGAGGCTACGTAAGATTTAGATGTAATCAACCCGTGCTTAATCATTTCAGCTTTCCCTGCCAAAATTTCCTTGTTTTCTAATGTTTTTAAAAAAGTAGGATCACAAACGGTAAGTTCTGGCAATGAAAACACCCCCAATTGATTCTTGAAACTTCCAAGATTTACGCCGGTCTTCCCTCCTACTGACGCATCAACCATCGCTAATAACGTCGTAGGGATATTAATAAAATCCAAACCGCGCTTAAATACAGAGGCTATGAAACCGCCCATATCTGTAACAACTCCACCTCCAAGATTAATAATTAAATCTGATCGTTGAATTTGGTAATTTGAAAGGGCCTCCCAAACCTGAAAGCAAACTTCAAGCACTTTATTCTCCTCTCCTGAAGGTAAAACAATTACTTCTGCTTCTTTTAATGACTCAAAAGTGGTGAGTAAATAAGGCCAACATTTTTCTTGGGTATTTTCATCAACAATAACAATCTTCTTACTATTTTTATATCGGGTATCCAAAAGAGTGTTAAAACTGCTTTTTTCCAACATTCCTAGCTCTACTTTGTTATTTTTAGAAACGATTTGCTTTATCATAATTTTTAATTTACTCTATTTGACAAAGCAACAACATCTTTTCAAGAAACAAAAGAACATTCTTGAAAAAAATGACGAACATCATTCAAAAAAGTTTGTCAGTAATTGATTTGAAATTAAATTTGCGAAATGATATCATTTGACAACACAGAAATTGCTTTTAAATATAAGTCCAACAAAGACTTAAAACGTGCTTACACCATGTTTAAATTAGTAGGTAAATCCTGGCTTGTTCAGATTGGAAAAGCAATGGTTCCAATCGCTTTTAAACTGAGACTTCCCATAAAAGGAATAATCAGAGCGACAATTTTTAAACAATTTTGTGGAGGCGAAACAATTGATGACTGTGATAAAACCATTCAAATTTTATATGACAATAATGTAGGAACAATATTAGATTATTCTGTGGAAGGAAAAACAGAAGAAAAGGATTTTGATGCTACCCGGGATGAAATTTTAGCTACCATTGACAAAGCGAAGGGAAATAAAGCGATCCCTTTTGCGGTATTTAAGCCTACTGGACTCTCAAGACATGCGTTATTAGAAAAGTTAAACGATGAAAGTGCTGAACCTACGCCTGAAGAAAAAGAGGAGTTTACGCGCGTTTTTAATCGCATTAACGACATTTGTAAACATGCCTACAACTCTGATGTTCCAATTTTCATTGATGCAGAAGAATCATGGTATCAAGATACTTTAGACAGAATTGTTGAGTCAATGATGGCCAATTACAACAAGGATAAAAGTATCATTTACAACACTTTTCAAATGTATCGACATGATCGTTTAGAATACTTGAAAAAAGGAATTGACAAAGCCCGAAGAGAAGGATATAATTTCTGTGGAAAACTGGTTCGTGGCGCCTATATGGAGAAGGAACGTGAACGAGCTTCAGAAATGGGATATCCATCTCCCATCCAACCCGATAAGGAAGCTTGTGACAGAGATTTTAATGAAGGTATCGAGCTAATGGTCAAAAACATTGATGTTTGTGGATTATGTTGTGGAACGCATAACGAAGATAGCTCCCACTTGTTGGCTAAATTAATGGAAGAAAATAATATCAAAAAAGATGACAAAAGAATCTACTTTGCGCAACTTTTGGGGATGTCAGATCATATTTCATTTAATCTAGCCTATCATGATTATCAAGTTGCAAAATATGTTCCTTATGGTCCAGTAAAAGATGTTATGCCTTATCTATTACGTAGAGCAGATGAAAATACTTCCGTTGCAGGTCAAACAGGTAGAGAATTAGATTTGATTTCTAGGGAATGGAAAAGAAGAAAGGGAAAGTTAGCTATATAGTTAATTATCAATTATGAATTAGGAAATCCCAAATGACATTAGTCCTTAACGCAATTGGGTGAACATGCTCAACCGGAGTTAATTAGACAATTACGAATTTATTTGTCTTCGGGGAGTAGGGTCAATTAACTTTCTTTCTTCGTTTTAAATGTAAAATGCTTTTGTGATAGATAGCTGAAAGTTACGACAATAATTATCGTCAGCGCTTTAGAAATTGTTGGATAAAAATGAAAGATTTCAACGAAGGTTTTCAGTAAGGCATAGTTCAAAATCAGGTTGACCAATACCAGAAGAAAGTAGCGAAACAATTGCACCCGTCCTTTAATATTTGATTCTGTCCAAACTATATATTTTGAAAGTAAGAATCCTGTAGGAAAAGTAATAGCAAAGGCTAAAAGAAATGCAGCTATATAGGGCTCAAAAGCAAGGTCTGTTGTAATCTGAACGATTTCTTTGTCGAAGATAAATTGGTAAGCAATGAAATACAAAACCAAATCTAAAAGCATATTAGCACCACCGCAGGCTGCATAATAATAGGTTTTCCTATTCAAAAAGGGTTTGAAAACAGGATAGAAAAAATCAAGAAAACGAAGAATCAAATTTCTCATGAACATTTTGTCTGTTCCACAAAAATAAAAGGATTGTCTAAATAACCTTGATTTGTAGATTAAACAATCTGTTTTGAAGTTGTTTTCTAACAGAGAAAAGCAATAAGGGAGGTTTTTAATAAGGTTAGATTAATTTATTTTACTCACCTTAATCCACCCTTCATTTTTATGATACAATGCACAAACAGTTGCATCTTTTGCTGAACCATTGCACTCTTCAATTTTTTTGAAAGTTGCAGTTACTACATCTCCGTTAGCAAAAGACGATACTTTTTCGGGGTTACAAACATGATAGTCTTTTTCATTAAATTCCAAATATGTTCCAGAACAATCCCGAACCACTGTTACAGTTTTATTTCGCTCTTTCGCACAAGCAAACAGAAAAAAGAAAATCATTGAAACAAGGAAAATACTTTTTTTCATTTTAGTTTAGTTTTAATTTTGGCTAGCTTTAGTCTTGTTAACCCGGATTATTCATCGCATCACTTGTTTTAAACAGTTAATGGATTGTTTAACAGGTGTTTACTGTGTTTTTAAAGAATAAAAATGTACCCCAAATTTGGGTATCAATTATTTAATGCTTGGATTCTTTTGATTTTATATTTCAATTGTAATTTACTGATATAGAATACTATTATCATCAAATCACGAATCTCATCTAAAATCAAAAATAATCTCATGAACCGAGCTTGCGAGCTCAACGAAGTTAATAATACGGGTTAAAACGCTAGTCCTCTATAGTTTTATATAGACGACTAAAAAATACAAAGAATTTTTGAGAAAGAGTAACGTTTTTCAAATAGAAGACGCGGGCTACCCGGTTGTGGTTGTTCAGCCCGTGGCTTTTATTTGATGTTATACGCTTTACTTTATTATTTCAAGTTCCAAAGTAAACTCTTCAGTATCAAGTGCAACTAATGTCAAGGGGAAATCCTCCTTTTTCAATTCCCAAGTATTTATTGGATGTACTATTGCACGTTTTGCCTTTTTAAATCTTTTTAATTGGCCATAGTTTGAGAAATGATAAATATATACCCCAAAATCCATAAATCCCCATTGGCAAAGCGGTGCACATTTAAAACTGACTTCAAAATCTTTGTATTTATATGTCATCACAGTTGAACTGTCACACAACAAATCCTTTGTTTTAATATACCCTAGATCATTATCAATTACCAGGCTATCATTATCTAGATAAGTAATAGGAGTTGGTGAGAACTCAATGTTTTCTCCGGTATTAGTTTTAACAATAACAGTATATCCATTCATAATCATGGGACCAACTTTATCATCCTTTATGAAGGCAAAAGTGTATGTACTATCGCAATTTCCCCCTTGACCCAACAAATTGCACGATAAGCAAATAAGTAGAAATGTGTGTAGAGTTTTTTTCATTGCTTATAACGGGAGTCTGCGCACAAACCCCATTTTTTTACTCAAATATAACTCATATCAAACAAATAAACTTCATTTGAGGAAGTCTTATTTTTATGTTTTAACAAAAATGAAAATGGTTGACTTTTATAAAAACTTCTTAAAATCGACTTAAATGGCTTTAAAAAGTCCAAAAAAGTAAAAACAAGTGTTTTTAGCTTGTTTTTTAGGTCTTTTACGCAAAAAATAGACATAAGTCTCCTGAGATTGTAGCAAATCATCATTAATCAACAATACGCGCCCAAGAATCGGGAGAAACCATTGAGTTGAAGTCCATCATCTGGAGCTGATATCGATCGAAACCTTTAATAAAATCCATATCTAAAGATACGAAAAAATGAGCAGATTTTTAAGTGAATTTGGGAGGGATTTTGGGTTTTTGTGCAGTCTGACGGACGTTCTAAAATAAGCAAAGTAGCGCAAACCTTGAGCCCTATCGGCGCTGTTTTGTTTATTTGTTGTTGGCAAACGTTCTTGTTTAAATTTTTGTTACTCTAGTAAATTTTCCGTTCTCTATTTTGAATGTCTGACCTCTTATTGTTATCGTCTCTCCTTCGTTAATTTTCATTAGGTCGATCAAGTCGTTCTCCATTATGTGAACTGAACCTCCTGTCGCACGAGCAAGATCAAGGTACTGAGCATTTATTCCGTAATCAGAACCACACAAAATGATTTTAATCGGCTTATTAATATTTGAGAGTAAGGAAATGTCCTTGATAGGCGCCCAATTATCAGCAATGAGAATAATGTTTTCACAATCAGGACAAAGTTCAATTGCTTTTGTCAATGCTTCAATATCATTTTCTGGAGCATCTCCTCCGCAACCGTTTCTCATTGTCTTATAGGCGAGCTCCTCAATGTCTCCAAATTTTGAAGATCGAGTTTGATAGATGCCTCCAGTTTTGCCAATGACCTTTTTATGATCTGGAGTCTTATCTCCGTCATTGAAGAATACAAACTGTTTCACTTTTTCATCAATCGTATTTAGTCGAAGCCACACAAAAAGTTGTGCCGTGTATGGAGACATGCTACCCGTCAAGTCAGAAATAATGAGCATATTAGTCCAGTCTTGTCTTTTAAGAACGGTAGTAACAGTCGAGTCAGTAAAACCTGGGTAAGTCCCTGGAGCGATTCTCAGAGGGGAACTCAATTTAGTACCAACAGAATCAGGTTTAATCGTTTCAGATAAGTACTCTTCCTCTTCATCAATTATCTTTTCAATTGCAACTGCTTCGCTAGTACCCTTTGAAAGTTCAGATAATATGTCCTTAAGATATTCTATTTCCTTTTTTATATCTTCTTTTGATTGGGCTGGTCGATACGTAATGACGATTCCATGGAATAATTTTTTAGCGGATTGTTGATCAGAACAATTTGTTTGTCTGACAAGCCTCCATTTGATATCTTTTTTGCTGAAAAGAGTAGGGTAAAGCTTTTTTAAATTTTCAATTCTCTTTCTCGTCAGTTTAGGGTAGCTGTCTCCTTTTGGGTGATCAGAAAACACGATGTCAACACTTGCAAATTTAGCACCATATAGTTTTTTGATGTCATTTTGGTTAGAAATGAATGAGCTCCCATAGGCCATTTTCAAGTAAAGTTGCTCTCCACTTTTGATTTCTGGTTCATAGATCAATTCCTTGTTTACGTTGGTTGAAAGTATATCATCAACCGTATTCTGTCCATAAGTTGGAAGTGTCAATACTGATATAAGTAATATGCTGATTAAGTTTCTCATCGTGTTCAATAAATGTTTGCCAACTCGTTTATACATACATATAAATTGTACAATATATGCTAAAAATGGAAATATTGTACAGTTTTATCCTACTTCGATTATTCAAATTTAACGATTTTTTTGAATTAACCTATGTTTTTTATAAATCATCATAAGGACTTCTGATGTTTTGTATACTTTTATTACTAACGTGGGGATAGATCTCTGTTGTTTTAGAGCTCTTATGTCCAAGCAGTTCTTGAATAAAACGAATATCAGTTCCTCTTTCGTGTAAATGGGTAGCATAGCTATGACGCAACCAATGAAGCGTAACGGGAGTCTGCGCACAAACCCCATTTTTACTCAAATATAACTCATATCAAACAAATAAACTTCATTTGAGGAAGTCTTATTTTTATGTTTTAACAAAAATGAAAATGGTTGACTTTTATAAAAACTTCTTAAAATCGACTTAAATGGCTTTAAAAAGTAAAAACAAGTGCATTTAGCTTGTTTTTTAGGTCTTTTACGCAAAAAATAGACATAAGTCTCCTGAGATTGTAGCAAATCATCATTAATCAACAATACGTGCCCAAGAATCGGGAGAAACTATTGAGTTGAAGTCCATCATCTGGAGCTGATATCGATCGAAACCTTTGACCCACTTTATTCACCAATCTTGATTCTTAAAAACACAATTTATTAATAATCAGATATTTAAAAGTGCTCTATACGATTTCAAAGAAACCCAAATTTGGGTATCGATAATTTGGAAGATTTTGATTTAATTTTGATCTATTCTTCGTTACAAGCCCCGCGAAATATGCCTATATTCCTTTAGGCCTTGTGCCTAAAATAGATTCAAAATTAAATTAGCTGCGCTGAGACTTCGTGTTCATGGATAAAGCGGGTTATTTTTCTTCGACCGTGCGATGCGTAAAAGCGCTGTCGCAACCGCAGGAATGCGAAACCTTTAGGTTCACGAACACCCTTAAAAATAAACCATTCGTGAGAAATTGTAGTGTGCTTGAACTTGCGTTGGCTTAATTCAGTCAGGTTAATTCTCCGAAGAGAACATTTCCGCTAGTGCTTCTCCTTGTGCTAATACTTTATCTGCTTCCATTTTAGCTACATCTGGTGGATAGCCGTAACGCATTAGAATTTTCTTTACGGTTAATCTTAATTTTGCTCTTACATCATCTCGTTTACTCCAATCGACTGTGGCATTTTTTCTAATGACGTCCACAATGGTATGGATCAACTCTTTCATTTTATCATCTTCTAAAAAATTAGTTGATTCGTTTTGCTTTAAAACACTGTAAAAAGCATACTCCTCTGGTGTTAAGCCTAAATCTTCTGATTTAGCATCTTCCAATCGCATTTCTTTTGCGATTTCTGATAGTTCCGTTAGCACTTGTGCTGAATCAATTTGATTGTTGTGATAACGTTTTACAACCGATTCTAACATTTCGGAAAATTTCTTTCCTTGTGCTAAATTCTTGGTTTTTCTGATTCTTACTTCATCACTCAATAGCTTTTTCAAAAGTTCAAAGGCAACATTCTTTTGTTGCATATTTTTTACTTCCAACAAAAAATCATCTGATAAGATTCCTACTGAAGGTGCTTTTACACCTGCTGCTTCAAATACATCTATAACACCATCACTAGACAATGCATCATCAACTATTTGTTTAATTGCGGTTTCTACTTCGTAATCTGATTTGATTCCGCTTCCTGTAAACTTGTTCAATCTGGCTTTTACTGCTTGAAAAAATGCAACATCATCTTTTAGTTTTTCAGCATCTGGACTTGGAATTGACATCGCGAATAACTTTGATAACAACGTCACTTCTTTTAAAAAGCGGTCTTTTAATTTTTGGTCTGCTAAAATGAAGTTTTGCGCACCTAATAAAACTTGTAGTTTTTGTGCGGTATCAACTTTGAAATATTGTTTAAAATCAAAACCATTAAACATTTGCTCCACGATTTCAAACTTCTCTTTCATACCTGCAATCGCTTCTTTTATATCTACAACGGGCGAACCTTCGCCACCGCTTTGTAAATAGGTTGCCATTGCTTTGCGCAAATCTTGACCAATGCCAATATAATCGACCACTAAACCACCTGGTTTGTCTTTATACACGCGATTAACTCTTGCAATAGCTTGCATTAAATTTGCGCCTTGCATTTTTTTGTCTACATACAGCGTGTGCAAATTTGGTGCATCAAAACCAGTTAACCACATATCACGAACAATGACCAACTTTAGTTCATCATTAGTGTCTTTCATACGGATTGCTAAATCTTTTCGTTGATTTTTAGTCGTATGATGTGGTTGAAAATGTTCTGGGTCGTCTGTAGAACTCGTCATTATGACTTTAATCGTTCCTTTGTCTAAATCGTCATTGTGCCATTCTGGTTTTAAGGCAACAATTTCATTGTAAAGACGCACACAAATATTACGTGTCATCCCAACAATCATAGCTTTACCTTCAAATACATTTTGACGTGCTTCAAAATGGGTGACAATATCTTTAGCCACATCTTTCAATCGGTCTGGATGCCCTACCACTGCATCAATGGTAGCAGTTTTCTTTTTAGCTTTTTCTATTTGTGCTTCGGTTGCACCTTCAATATCGTTTATTTCATCATCTAATTGTTTAGATGTTTGCTCATCGAGTTTAATTTTTATCAAACGCGATTCATAACTTATAGGAACCGTTGCTCCATCGTCAACGGCTTGTTTTATATCATAAACATCTATATAATCACCAAACACCGCAGGTGTAGATTTATCTTCTTTCTCAATAGGTGTTCCCGTAAAACCAATGTAAGACGCATTAGGCAAGGCGTCACGTAAGTATTTGGCATTTCCGTATCTAATTTCTGAACCTTCTTCGGTTTCAACTACACGGCCTGAAAAACCATATTGACTGCGGTGTGCTTCATCTGCCACTACCACGATATTTGTTCGGTCTGATAAAGTCTCGTATACATTGCCTTCTGCTGGTGCAAATTTTTGAATGGTGGTAAATATCACACCACCACCCGAAACTTTTAATAGTTCTTTGATGTGTTCTCTACTATCCGCTTGTACTGGTGTTTGCCTTAACAAACCAACGCAATTACCAAATGTACCAAACAGTTGGTCGTCTAAATCGTTACGGTCTGTTAGTATCACAATGGTTGGGTTTTCCATTTGCGGATGCGTAATAATTTGTCCGCTGTAAAACACCATAGACAAGGATTTACCAGAACCCTGTGTATGCCAAACAACACCTACTTTTCTATCGCCAATTTCTTCATTTGTCGCTCGTAAAGTTTGCGCAACTGCTTTTTGAACAGCGTAATATTGATGATAAGCTGCTACTTTTTTAACCTTTATTTGCGATACAATACCTGTGTCCTCATCTTTCTTTTCTTCTTTTTCAAACACTGTACAGTAGCGTATTAACTCTACTAGCGTTTTTTTGTTGAGCATATAGCTTAGCATATTTTGCAAAGGTGTAGCATCATAGGCAGATGTTGGCTCAGCAGCTAAACTAACCGAATTGTCTTGTAGCAAGCTTTTTATTTCTTTACTTTTTGGTGCTTTCCAAGCAAGAAAACGTGAAAATGGTGCAGATACACTAGAGGTTGCCGCATCTATACCATCGCTAATCACACATATTGCATTGTAATAAAATATGCTGGGTACCGCTTTCTTGTAATTTTGTATTTGATCGTAGGCTCTACGTAACGTTGCTTTTTCGCTTGTAGCACTTTTTAGTTCTATAAATACTAGAGGCAAACCGTTTACGTAGATAACAACATCAAAGCGTTTTTCGTTGTTGTTTTCTTTAACTACCAATTGATTGACTACCCAAAAGTTGTTATTCTCTGGATTTTGTACATCTAGTAATTTTACATTAATCCCTTTGGTTCTGCCATCTTTGGTATATTCTACAGTAACACCATTGGTTAACAGTGTATGGAAACGCTCGTTGTTTTCCATTATATCTTCTGTACCCAGATTAATTACCTTTTGGTAGGCCTCTAAACGCGCAGATTCTGGAAGTGTAGGATTTAGTGTTGCAAGAGACTCTTTAAACTGATTTTCTAATAACACCGAACTGAAATTTTCACGCTGTGGATTCTCTCCAATAGGTGAAATATCTGTACCGTTATGATACGTATAACCTTGACCAATTAATTGGTCAATTAAAGATTGTTCTATGGAGTTTTCGTTAAGCATTAGTTCCAGTTATTAGATTTTAGTTCTATGGTATTTACACCTATATTATAGGCATAGACTGCTGCAGGGACAAAAGTGATGTGTACATTGTCTACTGTTTTATTATCCATCATATCTATTGTGGTTACAAGGGTTGCTTTAAAATTATTTTCTTTACAGAAATGACGTAAGCTCTTTAATTCTTGCGGTTTATCTACAAAACGGTTACTCCATTTTATTTCTACACACCATTGTGGTTTAAACAGATTATTATCTAGTAATACGATGTCAACTTCGCCCTCTTTGCGTCCCATTTTCCAGCGTGCATATTTTAAATCTAGATGCTCTCTATGCATCCATTGCGAGAAGAAAGCCGTTTCTATCATATTACCTGTTTCCTTATCAGTCTCAATAATTGGTGAGAACAAGGCGGTACGTAAAGATGAATTGGTTAAATAGACTTTAAAACTCGTAATGCGTTTTAGTTTTTTTGCGGTTTCATTTACTTTATGAATGACTTTTATAAGAAAAGCCGCTTCTAGATATTCTAGATATTTTTTCAATAAATCTTTTGTAATCCCACTATCTTTTGCAAGACGCTCGTACGAAAATTCGTTACCCGAATTATAAGCAATGTAGGTAAAGAAACTGTTGAGTTCTTGCACATCTTTAATACCGTATAAACTCGGTAAATCTCGCAGTAAGACTTTGTCTACAATATCACTTTTTACATAGCGTCCCATATCACTTTGTATATGTTCTGATAGTACAACCTCTGGATAACCGCCATAATTTAAATAATGAAAAAACACCTTGTTAAGCTCTTTTATATTATGTGTGGTATAAAACGGAATGTCTTGCTGGTTATACCGTATGGTTTTTTGCTGTACTAGGTCTTGTAAGCCTTTAAGGTGTATATACTCGTGAAAGGTAAGCGGTGGCAACATAAAATCTGTAAACCTACCAGCACCACTTTCGGTGCTTTGTAAACGCAAAGCAGCAGCAGCAGAACCCGAAACTACAAACTTGGTTTTTGGGTAGCTATCTACCAGTACTTTAAGGTGGCGCTCCCAATCTTTTAAATATTGTATTTCATCAAAAAACACAAAACAACCCTCTAAATGGTCTAGTTGTACGGCTTCTTGTGCTAGTAATAATACGTCTTCTAACCCAAGGTGCATATAAATAGGATTATCTATACCTATAAAAAATACATTTTTACGAGGTACACCTTCTTCTAGTAAGGCGTGTATGCTATGATACATCATTACGGTTTTACCCACACGACGCGGACCCATAAGTACAACCGCCCGTTTTATGTTAGTTTCTTTTACAAAGGGGTAGAACAAATCAAAATACAAGCGGCGCGACATTTTTTGATAGACCTCTTGCACAGCACCAGTAACCCACCAAGGGTTTTCGTAACGTAAACGCTCTATACGTTTTGATGTAGGAATAACAGTATCAAAAGCCATAATATTTCTTATTTATAACACAAATGTAATAATAAGCATTTTGAAAAAAGTTTATTTTTACATTTTTTATCTGTTTAAGTGTTTTGATAAGTTTCAAAACATTTATTTATACCATCAATTACTCTTTAAACTCATTTATCCGCAACTGCCCGCTCATTAATTTAGGCAATAAGGTATCTCTGGTTTTTTTGAGGGTTTGGATTTGATTATGATTATTATATATCTTCAAATCTATCTTACTTGATATTGTATCAAATTCTTCAATCTTTTTTATCTCTGGAATAATAGTCTCAATATTTTCTAAAGAAGTTTTATTTATAGAACCAAATACAGTTCCCTCAGATTCGAAAAGGTCAAAAATCGGTTTTAAACTTTTCAGTTTATAAAGCACATAAGATTTATATTCACTTGAAACTGCCGCCAAGCCCCTACCTATACAACAATTAGTGTGAGCAACGTTTATATCACCAACTGGTGCTCTAACACTTACCAAAATATCGAATTTATTAGCCATTCTTTTTGGTTCAGTAGTGTATAGCCGTATATCTGGAAATCTCGATGTAAATTCTGCTCTGCCTTGAAAAAAGACAATTCCAATTTCTTCTTCGTTATAACTACTCCCAGAAGGTGATTGTCCCATTGTTATTTTGAACTCTTCCCCCAATTTCCCAACTCTCCACCCATCAGGCAATTCATCGCCTACTTGGTATTTACCAAACCATGCTGCAAAAATAGTTTGTGCAGTTTGCTCTAGGGTAAGGTTTTGGGCTTGTAGGTTTTCAATTTTATCATCAAAAGCGGTGAGGATGTTGGCTATGGCTTTTTGTTCAGGAATTGGTGGGAGGTTAAATTCATATTCCTGAATCCTACTAGGTGAAGTATGGCTAACTGTGCTACCTGTAGAACTATTAACCATACTTTTTTGATAATGTCTAGTCCTTAATAACCAATAAGCAAATTTTTTATCAAAATCTTCGTTCTTAAAAATGACTAATCCAATACGTTGATTATGTAGATATATTTTGTTTCCATTAGGAACTAAGGCTGAATAACCTAAAGTGTCTCCTTCTTTACTTAAATCAGTCATAGTGACTATGATATCATCAGCATTAAGAATATAATCTTCTGGTATATCACCATAATAATACTTAAACTTTTCGCTTTTAAAACCACCTCCTAAGCTGAAATTCCCAGGTGTTACCAAGATATTATTATTCGGAACTTCCGAAATATATTTTCCTTTGAAAGCAAAACCGTGCTTGATATCAATTACCTCTCCCAAAGTAGTTTCCATCCAACCATTAGGTATTTCATTTACACTACTCATAAACTCATACCAATTTTAGCCAGTTGCGTAGCAATTTCTTCGTTCAACTCCTGCTCTTTGTCCATTTGTTCTTTTAATGTAGCCGTCAATGTCTGCATTTTTTCTTCAAAAGGAATACCGTCATCTTCTTCATCGGGTATGCCTACATAACGTCCTGGGGTAAGTACGTAACTGTGTTTTTGTATGGCTTCTAGGGTTGCAGATTTGCAGAAGCCTTTTTCGTCTTGGTACTTCTCGACTCCGCTCGAAGTGACAGTACGCTTTCTCCAGTTTAAATAAGTATCTCGTATTTTGGCAATGTCTTCTTCGGTAAAATCTCTATGTACGCGAGATTTCATATAGCCCATTTCGGAAGCATCTATAAATAGTACTTCTTTGCTTGTATTACTTTTTTCTCTGCGTAAAAACCAAATACAAGCAGGAATACCTGTATTGTAAAACAATTGTTTAGGCAAGGCTACAATACACTCTACCAAATCGTTATCAACCAAATTTTTACGTATATCACCTTCGCCAGAGGTATTGGAACTCAATGAACCATTAGATAAAACGGTTGCCATAACACCTCTTGGTGATAAGTGGTACAGCATATGTTGCATCCACCCGAAATTGGCATTCCCTTTAGGTGGTGTTCCATACTTCCAGCGGGCATCATCTGCCAAAATATCTACGCCCCAATCTTTTTGGTTAAATGGTGGATTGGCAAGGATAAAGTCGGCTTTTAAATCGGGGTGTGCATCTTTTAAAAAGGTTCCTTCGTTGTTCCAAACCACAAACTTGCTGTTAATGTTACGTATGGCAAGGTTCATTTTTGAAAGTTTCCAAGTAGTATGGTTACTTTCTTGTCCATACACGGTAATATCTTTAATGTTTCCGCTGTGTTCGGTTACAAACTTTTCAGACATTACAAACATACCACCCGAACCACTAGCAGGGTCGTACACACGCCCTTTGTAAGGTTCTATCATTTCTACCATTAGTTTTACTATGGCTTTTGGGGTATAGAATTGTCCGCCTTTTTTACCTTCTGCATTGGCAAATTCGCCCAAGAAATATTCATAAACTCTACCAAAAAGGTCTTTTGAATTTTCGTTTTCGGCTTGTAGTTGGGTATTAGAGATAAGATCTATTAATTGCCCTAAAGCTGCTTTATCTAAATTGGCTTTACCATATACTTGTGGCAATACGTTTTTAAGCCCTTTGTTTTCCTTCTCAATCGCTTCCATCGCTTCGTCTATGGTTTGCCCAATAGAAGGCAATTTAGCTTGTGCGTGAATGTGGCTCCAACGTGCTAACTTTGGCACAAAGAAGGTGTTTTCGGCAATGTACTCGTCTCTATCTTCTGGGTCGCTCCACTCGTCCTCCTCAAGTTTGTGATAGAGTTCGGTAAAAGATTCCGAAATATATTTTAGGAATATTAAGCCGAGTACTACGTGCTTGTATTCGGCAGCATCAATGTTTTTACGAAGTTTATCGGCTGCTTTAAATAGTTTCTTTTCGAAACTGGTATTGTCTTTTTTTGCCATTTAGTTAATTTCTTTGTTAGAGATTATTAAGTCTTTTATATCAACATCTAAAATGTTCGCAATCTCCATTAACGTTTCCAGTCTCGGTTGTTGTCGGTTTTGAGCATAAGCGTTGACCATATTGTAACTCTTTCCGAGTTTTTCAGCCAACCAAGTCTGCTTAATTCCTTTCTGTTCCAGCACTTCCTTAATTCGGTTCATTTGATTCGCTTTAGTTATTTTCAATGGTCTCTTTGAATCGCTTTGCTTATTTCAGATGTCATTTTTCCGTCCACTAATATAGCTTTATATCTCAAAAAACTGTGTATAAAGTCAAAATATTTTCGGTTGGTGGTGGGGAAATTTTAGCTCTTTTGGTTTTCAGTGTTGGCTTTTAGTGTTTGCAAAAACCAAAAGTGCTTGAGCGTGCGGTGGCTTTTTCAGCATGTTGCACAACGGTCCACAGCTAAAAAATCGCTGCTATCCTTAAAATTAAGCAATAATTTGAAAGGGGAATGATTGAGCTGAGGATGATTTATCATTCGAAGCGCAAACGTTGCAGTGTTTTTTTAGGTGTTGTTGTGCAACGTCTTCGCTATTTCGGGGGCGTCTGTGCTTAAAATTGATATACAATCATTTTCGCTCATAATTAAAAACTCTCGAATTTCACTGTCTTGTTTAGAGACGATACAATTGCCATTTACATATTCGGAATCTTGCCATCCTCCTTCTGTGATTTCGACTAACCATTTTCCTGTCAAATCTTTATTACCCCAGTAACTAGTCAAGTCACCCTCATCTAAACATCTAAATCCTGCGATATTCTTGAAGCGAATTTCAAATATCTGATTAGGTTTTGCGACATAATTAATAAATACTTCACTTAAATTATAATACATCCCGATGATCTGAGGATGATTATATTCTTTAATTATTGTTTTTAATTCTTTAACTTTCATAATCGAATAAACAGTATTTTCTATTCATTAATTAAAGTCAGTTTCGGGGGACCTCCACCTTGTAAATGACTCTGGGGATATGTTAATTCCCATATCTCGTTATTTTTTCCTTCTAACTTTTGCGTCCAGCCATCTTCACTAGATTCTATGACTTTTAGATCATTCTGAAGCATTTCTGTAATTAATTTACAGTTAGAGTCTGCCTTAAGAGCCCCATTAATTTCAATCCATTTCCCAACAATTTCCATTATCATTTAACTTATAAACTGAAAAGCAACTGTTCTATCTTACTTGCAGCCTTCCGATGTTGCACAACGGGAGTCTGCGCACAAACCCCATTTTTTACTCAAATATAACTCATATCAAACAAATAAACTTCATTTGAGGAAATCTTATTTTTATGTTTTAACAAAAATGAAAATGGTTGACTTTTATAAAAACTTCTTAAAATCGACTTAAATGGCTTTAAAAAGTCCAAAAAAGTAAAAACAAGTGCTTTTAGCTTGTTTTTTTAGGTCTTTTACGCAAAAAATAGACATAAGTCTCCTGAGATTGTAGCAAATCATCATTAATCAACAATACGTGCTCAAGAATCGGGAGCAACCATTGAGTTGAAGTCCATCATCTGGAGCTGATATCGATCGAAACCTTTAATAAAATCCATACCTAAAGATACGAAAAAATGAGCAGGTTTTTAAGTGAATTTGGGAGGGATTTTGGGTTTTTGTGCAGTCTGACGGTCATGGCTATGGCAAGTGCGGGATTTCAAGGCACTTACTTGTCCGATTAGCAGTTAGTTTGTTATGTGTAATTACTTTCATTTTAGCACTTTAGCCCGCATTTGCTATAGCCGATGTTAGGCACTGGCTTTTTTTAATTTTGGTGAAACGGATTTTCGTCAAAGAATTCGGAAATTTTATCTTCTCCGTCAACATTATACAGGTCGGTAGTATTAATACGAAGCATCAACATGTTGAATAACATTGTAATTGTCTGGTTTAAATATCTCTCCCAACTTATTGGATTAACACTAAATTGTGAGTCTGCAAATCCTTGTCCAATCTCAACCGTATTTATTTTAGTCTCTATTCCTGTTATTTCTTGATTATCCGCCTTTGATTTGACTATTAGTCGACACTTGAATTCAGTTTCTGAGATTGGTTGATAAACTCTCTCAATGAAGTAATCCTGTTTAAATTGTTTTGTATCCATTTATTTGTTTTTTGATAGTTGAAATACTCCTGCCTTCAATACTTGAAAGCAAATTTTTGCTGTATGGTGATCAGGATTAAATCCCGAACTTACTTGCTGATATGGGTGAATGTAGTTTCTGAAATCTCGAAGTGCATGACTGAATTTTTTCACATCATCCTTAATGAGACCAATTTCAAACGAAACGTCAATTAGTTGGCTCAAAGTCCAATCAGGAAATTGGTTGACTTTACCTTCCTTGTCTTTAGGTGCAGATTTAGCTTGGTTAAATTCCTTTGGTGACTTCAAAGCAATTCCAAGAAGTATTCCTTCAAGACTACTGCCTGAAAGAAAGATGACCGACAAATGTGCTTTTGCCGCAAAACAGTTCTTTATCTCTCCGAATCGAATTTTGAGAACTTCTGAAACTATAGAATCTAGACCTAGAGCATCAATTGAAATATCATCAAACTCTTTATCTAAAAAATCATCTGCTTTCAGTTCTACATTGTCATCATGAAGTTCAACCTTATCTGTCTTTTTGAAGGTTATTTCCGTGCCATTTCGGACTACTTGCCATTTATCAAAAGCTAAATATTGATTCAGATTTTTGATGTGGTTATCAAGTTCAGAAGTTTTGCCAATAAAATTAACTGGGTTGAATAACTTTTTAATACACTTATCTAATTCTGGCTTTCCGTTAATCTTGTGAAGGCGATCATCTGTATATTTCCATCGAGAAGGAAATCCCTGACCATAAGTATCATTGAATCCCAAGTCTTTGAAAAACTCGATAAGTTTTGGGCCTGACCGATATTCCGTTTCTTCGTTTATCAGGTCTCTGAGTTTCTCTATTGACTTGTCATTTATTATCATTAACGGTTCTCTTTTTTAGCTTGTGCCTAACGTGTCGCAGCTAAGAGACGTGGGGCTTTTCGGAGCACTTCCCTGTCCGCCTGTGACAAAGATAGCCACGAAGTACGAACCTTGCGGAAACCACTTTCCGCCCCATGTTTTCTTAGGTGCTGTTATGCGCTTTTTTTTAAATTTAATACAAATCTATTTCTTTCATATGGAATACCCATTTGTTGAATATTCTCACTTTCATTAATATTTGGTTCAATCAAAAGCTCCCCTTTATTATACTTTACTAGCTTATTAGCTATGCTTAATCCTAAACCATCTCCTGAAAGTCCTAATTTTTCAGCATATTCGCCTGAAACTCCATCATTAATAATTTTATCAACATTATAAGGTTTAATTTTAAGGCTTGTCATCTCTATTTTTATTGTCAAATAGTCTGGGGTTTTCTCGAACTTTACACATAACTCTGAGTTGTTTGCGATATATTTAGTCGCATTTTCAAATAATAAACTTAGAACAACTGAAATAGACTTAGGGTCTATATTCACTTTTTCATAACAATCATTAACGTTTATAATAGTTTTTTTCTGTATTAAATCAAACCAATAGGGGCTTAGATTAAAAAGAATTATTTTATGTATTTCGTGATTGTCGAATTCCAAATAGGGAGTTGGTGAACTAAGTAGATCATAAATATCAAATTCGAATCTTAATAAATTTGAGGACTTGATAAGTTTTAGTATGGATTTAGCTGACTGGTCTAAGTCATTCTTTAATGTCTCTTTAATTTCTGATATCTGGTTCCTTGCTCCTTTAGAATTGTTAGAGAGTGGAAAAGATTTTTCAAGTTCCTGATGAATATTTGTACTATGTGTTACAATGTTATGTTTTAATCTCCTAAAATTCTTATTTAACTTTTCCTCCATGTTTTGTCTAGAACTTGTCAAAAGAGGGATAAGATGAACTATGGAGTTTAAATAATGATTTAGAATTTTATTTGTAACATTTTCCTGATAAGAAATTATATAAATCTGATATCCATCTATAACAAAATAACCATGTCTCATTTTGCATTTAGCAATTGGACAAAGAACCTGAGAAAATCTATTTGCAGGTTGCTTTGGGAGGCTGTATTCGATTGGTAAACTAGAGTAAAAGGACTGCCCGTCTTTTTCTATGTGTAAGTAATCTATCATATTTATCCTTTCAAGAACAGTTGAACTATACTAGCAAGGCTAGATGCATTTTGTAAATTAAAGTGTTTCGATATTATAGAAGGAGAGAAGTCATTTTTTGCATTTATTTTATTGAGTTTAGTAATAATTTCATTCGTTTCAGGTGAATTACCTAATTCTTTTGTGAGATGACCTTTAATCCTTTCTATACATTCGCTCATTGAAAAAGCTTCTTTAGCATACTTTTCAACTAAGAATTCAAATTGATAAGTTGCCGCATTTTTACTCAATCTGCTATCTGCAACATTTATTCCTTCATGAAAAGCCTGTACTTGTCCTTCATCTTCAGAACTGTAAGCAATTACTCTTTTATGTGGGTACTTTTTCTTTAATGCGACTATTAAACCTAATCCTTCATCTTCTAATTTAAGTTTTTTGCCAACGCCTTGAATATCTACAAACAATATATGCCCCTCAACTATTTCTGTTTGACTTAATGAAGCTACATCCCGTAGTCTTGTCACATTTTTCCAGTTAGAATTTTTAAGGATATCAATTATAGGAAAGGCTCTGTCGTCTATAAATACAATTTTACAGATATTCTTGATTTCATCGAGTGTTCTTTCAGGTATAGGTTCCGATTTTGAACCAAATATTTTTTTTAGCATGTTGTTCTATTTATGTTGCGCATAACGGTTTGCGCATATGGTTTGTGGCGGGCAAATTAGAGCAAATGTTTCGGTTAAGGTTTTACGTTTCTAAAAATACAAAAACTTTGGATTTGTCAATAATTCCGCCATAAACTATATGCGCTGTTGTGGGCAGTTATTTTTTTTCAATTTTATCTTCGAGCAGTTTCATTTTACTTTCTAACTGTCTGATTTCTTGCATATTACTTTTCAGTTTTTTAATTTCTTCTCTGACTGAAGAATTTGATTCTTCTTGTGATTCATTATCATCCGATTCGTCTATCTCTTCTTCTTCAGGTTCAATGAAATCTACCGCTCCACCTTTTTGAGTGAAATCAATTAATTTGGTAATTGACTTTTCCAATGCATTCACTTTGTCACCTTCTGATTCTTTGTCAATACCAAGTTCTTCTAAAGCTGCGTCAAGTATTAATTGTATTCCATTTTCTTTCTCTGTCTTGGCTTCTTTTTTAATGTCTTGTTCAATTTTTTTATTTGACAGTTTCATTGCTTTCAGTTCTTCAGCTTTTTTTAGAATATCAATAACTCGTTCAGCAACTTTTAGCCCTTTAAGAAGTATTGTACTTACTGAAGTAGCAATTCCTGCTAAAATCGCCATTTCAATTATTAAAGAGCCTTTCTGAGCTCCGACTATTTTAAAGTCTTCTGGAGTCTGGCCTTGTGCCATTGCAATTCCACGACCTATTTCATGCCAAACAGAACCAAGTTTCTTAAAATCAGTAATATCATTTATCGCAACTCCATCTTGGAAATACACGCGCATCATAATTGTATCTTCAGGCAATTCATCATCTTCAATTGAGAATGACTTACCTAAAGTTGAGTCTAACTCATTAATTGTGTTCACGCAATTTTGAACTATAGTATTGTATTCTCCTACTTTTTTTGCCGCAGTCGCAATGTCTAAGCTGTTTTCATAAAGTATCGATTCTATATTGTTTATTCCTTCATCTCCCAAGAGCTCTAAAACTTCCAATTGTTCAAGAAATTTAATTTGCTCTAACGTCAATGAATTTAGATTTACGGTTTTCAGAGCTTTAAACAAGCTATTCTTTTCGTCTTCAAATGGCTGTTTATTATTTGAAGCGTTTTGATTCATTTTATTAAAAAGGTTCTTGTATAAATTAGGGATTTTCTCCCCGACAATGTTTGTCTTGAACCATTCTGTCAATCTTAGAAGTTCTGTTATCTGCATAGGTTTGTTTTAATTGCCCCCAACTCGTTTATACATACATATAAATTGCACAATATATGCTAAAAACAGAAATATTGTACAGTTTTATCCTACTTCGATTATCTCAAATTTAACGATTTTTTTGAATTAACCTATATTTTTTATAAATCATCATAAGGACTTCTGATGTTTTGTATACTTTTATTACTAACGTGGGTATAGAGCTCTGTTGTTTTAGAGCTCTTATGTCCAAGCAGTTCTTGAATAAAACGAATATCAGTTCCACTTTCGTGTAAATGGGTAGCATAGCTATGGCGCAACCAATGAAGCGTAACGGGTTTCTTTATTCCTGCCTTTTTTATTGCTTTCTTAATGATTTTTAACACTCTTTAACCCGAATTATTCACCAATCTTAAAGTTTAAGGATATTAACGTCTGAAAGTCAGTGTTTTAACTGAATCTCCTGTAAAATTTGAGAAACCCATTTTTGGGTATTTGTGTATTTGTAAGATTTTGATTTAATTTTGATCTATTCGTCGTTACAAGCCCCGCGAAATATACATATATTACTTTAGGTCTTGTGCCTAGAATAGATTTAAAATTAAATGCATGAATAATCCGGGTTAATTCTCCTATAAGAAAAGTGTGTTTCAATGGTAATCACTCCCGGCCCTGACGGATACGGAAATCCTGATGAACTGTTGTGCCCAGCTGTAGGCTCAAAAAGAGCGACCTTGGAAGCTCCTTTTTGCGCCTAAATTCGTAATTAACGAATTCGTAATTGATTAATTCGTAATTCGTAATTGAATCATTCGTAATTGAATCATTCATAATTGAATAAACAGCGTAGCACAACAGGAAGCAGATTGGAGGAGTAGGCAGATATAGGCCGCCATATCAATCTATTAAACATAAAACAACAGCATCGGTGTGGGTTCAGCTTCTACTCTACTCTCTTTAATCCTATTCTTTTTCTTGCAACATCCAATTGAATTACTTCTACGGTAACATGTTCATGCAACTTGATGTAATCTGCTGGGTTTTCAACGTAGGTATTTGCTAAATTGGATTTGTGAATCAAACCATTTTCTTTGATACCAATGTTGACAAATGCTCCAAAATTGGTGACGTTGGTGACAATTCCATTGAGTTTTTTGCCTACCGATAAGTCATCAATTGTGTTTACTGTGCTGTCAAATTCTAAGACCTTTACTTTCTTTCTTGGATCGCGTCCTGGTTTTTTCAATTCTTTTATGATGTCCTCGAATGTAAATGCGTCTATGTAGGAGAAATCGGATTGTTTCAAACTATCTAAGACTTCCGCATTACCAATTAAATCCTCAACCGTCATATTTAATTGTTTGGCCATTTTTTCGATTGCTGCATAAGATTCAGGATGTACAGCAGAATTATCCAAAGGAATTTTTCCGTCCGTAATTCTTAAAAAACCTGCACATTGTTCAAATGCTTTTTCTCCAAGTCGTTTGACTTTTTTCAGTTGTTTTCGCGATGAAAATCCGTTATTCTCTCTTCGGAATTCTACTATATTTTCTGCCAATTGAGGTCCTAATCCAGAAACATAGCTCAATAAATATGGAGATGCTGTATTTAGATTCACCCCCACTTCGTTTACCGCAGAAATCACTACATCGTCCAAACTTTCTTTCAGTAGTTTTTGGTCAACTTCGTGCTGGTATTGCCCAACTCCAATTGATTTTGGATCAATTTTCACCAATTCTGCCAAAGGATCCATTAATCTTCGTCCGATGGAAACTGCACCACGGACTGTAACATCATAATCTGGAAATTCTTGTCGGGCGATGGAACTCGCACTGTACACCGAAGCGCCGTCTTCAGAAACGACAAAAATATCTATATCCGTTTTGAATTTTATGCGTTTCACCATAAATTCTGTTTCTCGACTTGCAGTTCCATTTCCAATCGCAATGGCATCAATTTTATGTGCTTCCACCAATTGCCAAATCTTACTTTTTGCTTTATCTGTTTCTCGCTGTGGAGCGTGTGGAAAAATAGTTGCGTTGGTCAGTAACTCACCTGCTTCATCGATACAAACAACTTTACAGCCTGTTCTAAATCCTGGATCGATGGCTAAAATGCGTCTTTTCCCTAAAGGTGGAGCGAGTAGCAATTGTCTCAAATTATCTGAAAACACCTTTATGGCACTTATATCTGCTTCCGTTTTCTTCTCCGATAAAGCTTCATTCTCCAAGGCTGGATGTAACAATCTTTTATAAGCATCTTCATACGCCAATTCAATTTGTTCGTTCATTGGAGAATTTCCTTTCACATAATAACGGTGTAGAAAATCAAAAATATGATCTTCGTCTACCACAACTTTCATGCGTAACAATCCTTCTTTATTGGCACGATAAATCGCCAAGAATCGATACGAAGGACATTTCTTAAGGGAAGACGAATAATCAAAATAATCTCGGTATTTCTCAGCTTCTTCTTTTTTCGTTTTCACGACTTTTGAAGTCAGCTGACTATAATTGGAATACGATTTCCGCAAGCGACTTCTCACTGCACTATTTTCGTTGATCCATTCTGCAATAATATCTCGCGCTCCAGCCAAAGCCGCTTCTGCGTCGTTTACTTTATCTTTCACAAATCGTTTTGCTGCATCTTCTGGAGTTTGACCACCTTGCGACATAATGAGTTTTGCCAGACCTTCCAATCCTAATTGTCGGGCGGCTTCTGCTCTTGTTTTTCGTTTCTTTTTATACGGTAAATAAAGATCTTCTAATTCATTGAGATCAAAACACGCATTGATTTTATTTCTTAATTCATCCGTTAAAGCTTCTTGTTCTTCAATGGCTTTTTTGATGGTTGTTTGTCGGTCGGTTATTTTATTGTACTGCAAACTTGCATCACGAATGTTGGCAATTTCAACCTCATCGAGTCCGCCTGTTGCTTCTTTTCTGTAACGAGAAATAAAAGGAATAGTCGCTCCTTCGGAAAGCAATTTTAGAGTTGCTTCAATGTTTTTGGATTGAAGTTGGGTATGATTGAGAATATATTTTACTTCGTTCATTGATCATTGTTTTTAACGCGATAAAAATAAGAATAATGCAGGTTAAAGCAATTGTCTGGTCAATTCATACAAAGCGATATTAGCAGCTTGTGCCACATTTATACTGCTATTTTCTCCAAACATCTCAATATGAAGAGTTTCATCCATCAATTCCAATACATCTTCTGAAACGCCAAAATTCTCATCACCTACAATTAAAGCTATGGGACGAGATAAGGGAAATTGATAAGTTTGAATCGCCTGACTTGTTTTTGTAATTTCTATGGCCATCATTTGAATACCTTTATTTTTTAGATCTTTGACAACTTCCAAAGTAGAATCATGCAATTCGTAAGGCACATATTTCTCCGTAGAACGAGAAGTTTTCGTCACTTTTCTTCCTAGGTTGACTTCGCCACATAAAATCAGTTTTTCAACGCCAAAAGCATCAGCAATGCGAAACAAACTTCCGATATTCGGTGCATTTGTTACGTTATCGCAGATAAGAAAAATGGGAAACTTCCGCTTTTTGAATCGGTTATTGTAATGTGTGAGTTGCATTATCTCGACTTTATTTATTCTAGATCCTAAAAATAATAAAATGATAATTAGATAAAGCTATAACTTACTTAGCAAGTAGATTTAACTTTTTCTGTTTTTTAATTTATCAAAAATTAATACGTTTATATCAATCAATCGCTCAAAAAATCTATATTTATAGGTACAATATTTATTTTTTGTATTTAAAACGAAATTCATGAAACAAGTTTTTACATCTATATTTTTCGCTTCGATATTCGCAGCATGCACATCGGCAAACTCGACATCTGATGCGAATTCAACAAATTCAACTGACACGGCAAAGCAGGATAAAACCGTTGAAGATTCTCTACCACCTGTGGAAACGAGAAAAGCAAATGCTGATTTTGAACCTGCCTTTGAAGGTCAAACCAGAATTGCAGGTGTGAAGACAGAAACACCTTATAAAACGAAAATCATCACCAAAGAGTTAAAGAAACCATGGGGAATTGTAGAACTTCCAGATGGACGTTTACTCATCAACGAAAACGAAGGAGTAATGCGCATTGTCGATGTTTCAACTGGAAAAGTAAGTGAAAAAATCACAGGAATTCCAGAAGTTGATGATCGTGGTCAAGGAGGATTATTAGGCTTGACTTTATCGCCAGACTTTTCAAATAGTCGAATGATTTATTGGACTTTTACCGAAAGAGTTGACGATGGAAATCATACGGCAGTGGCCAAAGGAAAATTAGCAGATGATGAAAAATCGATTAAAAATGTAGAAGTAATTTACCGTGCTACTCCCACTTATGACGGAAAACTACATTATGGCGGCCGAGTGATTTTTGATGAAAACGGCGATTTATTTGTAAGCATTGGAGAGCGTTCCGACAAAGAAACCCGCGTAAAAGCACAAGATTTGAACACCTCATTTGGAAAAATAATTCACATCACCACCGATGGAAAACCAGTTGCTGGAAATCCATTTGAAAGCCAAGAAGGAGCATTACCAGAAATCTATACTTATGGTCACCGCAATCCACAGGGCTTGGCTTTTCACCCCGTAACAGGTGACTTATGGAGCAACGAATTTGGTCCGCGCGGTGGAGACGAATTGAATTTAATTAAACCCGGAAACAACTATGGTTGGCCAATAATCACCTACGGAATTGAATATGCAGGCGGGAAAATTGGCGATCCCGTAATTCAGCAAAAAGAAGGCATGGAACAACCTGTTTATTACTGGGACCCTGTGCTTTCTCCAAGCGGAATGACATTTTATAAAGGAAACAACATTCCTGAATGGGAAAATAATCTTTTCCTCTGCGGATTAAACAGTAATCACATTGCAAGGCTGGTCATCGAAAACAATAAAGTCGTTGGTGAAGAAAGAATTCTAGCTGACGAAGGAGAACGATTTAGAGCGATAACGCAAGGAGAGAATGGGGAACTTTTTGTGGTAACGGATGGGGGGAAGCTATATTCAATTACGAATTAGTCAATTACGAATTAGACAATTACGAATTATGGAATTACGAATGGTTTAATTACGAATTAGGGGGAATTACGAATTACGAATGGGAGAATTACGAATTACGAATGGGAGAATTACGAATTACGAATGGGAGAATTACGAATTAGGAAATTACGAAGGATTTAATTACGGATTGGGTGATGATTTGGGAGCCTTTTTCCATCTCCGTTGGGGCTTGTTTTAATTACGAATGGTTTAATTACGAATTACGAATGGGAGAATTACGAATTACGAATTAGTCAATTACGAATTACGAATGAGAGAATTACGAATTATACGGAAAGTATTTTAGATTGTTTGGTGGATATTGTTTTTATTATTTGTAACTTTATTAAGCAGTTTTAATACTTTTAAAAACCTAAATCACATGAAAGATAATATCATTCAAACCAAAAGTTATGCTTTTTCCTTAAAAATCATCAGTCTTTACAAACATTTACAAAGCGACAAAAAAGAGTATGTTTTAAGTAAACAAATCTTACGTTCGGGAACATCAATTGGAGCAAATATTGAAGAAGCAATTGGAGGTCAATCTAAGAAAGACTTTTTCGCTAAACTCACCATTTCATATAAAGAAGCCCGAGAAACTAAATACTGGATTAGACTTTTACGAGATTCACAATATTTAGAACCAACACATAGTCAGAACTTGATTAATGATATTGAAGAGATTTTAAGAATTATCGGTAGTATTCAGAAATCAATTAGAAAAGGTTAGTCAATTACGAGTTAGTCAATTACGAATTAATCAATTACGAATTACGAATTACGAATTACGAATTGTTCAATTACGAATTACGAATTGTTCAATTACGAATTACGAATTGGGGTTTAAAAAGGATTTTGGATTGAATTAATATTAATGTTTATCGGGAACTTTGCCAGTAATTTAATAAACTATAATAAAAATTACTCTCTTTTACTTGACAAGGTTCTTCCATATTTGAAAATCTTAATTTTCAAATATGATCAGGATGACGGTTTTGGGAGTTGGGAAGCAATCGAGTGAGAGAAAAGAGAAATTTGCGAAGGATCTTGTAAATTAACATTTTACCACATGATCAGCGGCTTAGATATATTCACTAGTAAAGTATCAGATAGGCATTTTAATACTTAAATTAGATTAATCCCAAAGAAAAGATATGAGTTAATGGTATTCTTTCACTTTTGCGATGAATTCGTAATTCTTAAATTCGTAACTTTTAAAGTTAGCTGGATACAAAAAAGTCTTTTCAAATGTATAAAATATTATTATATAGTTTATTCCTATTCTCTTTCTCCATTCTTTTCGGACAAGATCCAGACTCCCTACAAAAGTCTCAAGCGACTGAGTTCGAAGCCATAGAAATACGTGCTTATTTCAACAAGCAACCACTTTTAGGTCTCACTTCTTCCGCTCAAAACATTTCTTCTGAGCAAATTGAATTACAACAAACCACCACTTTATTGCCTGCTGTAAACACAGTTCCAGGAATCCGAATGGAAGAACGTTCGCCTGGAAGTTACCGTTTGGCTATGCGCGGCAGCTTGATCCGTTCGCCTTTTGGGATTCGCAACACCAAGATTTATATGGACGAATTTGTGTTGACTGACGCTGGTGGAAATACTTATTTAAATCTTATAGACCCAGCTTCTATTACTTCTATTCATGTGCTGAAAGGTCCAGACGGTTCACTTTATGGTGCCAATTCTGGCGGAGTTATTCGTATGCAGCCTAAAGGGTTTAATGTGCGTAAAAACAAAGGTTCACTTTTGTTAAATGGCGGTTCTTTTGGCCTATTTCAAGAACAACTTTCTGTTCAGCGAAAAGTCAATGACAAATACTCTTTTTCAGTTGATCAATCATTTATGCGTTCCGATGGTTATCGCGATCAATCGGCATTGAATAAATTCACTTTTCAAACAGCTCATAAATGGCAATATTCCAAAAAGAATGAACTACGTGTTTTGGCTTTATTTTCTGATTTAAATTATGAAACGCCAGGCGGATTAACCGAATTTCAATTTATAGAAAACCCGACTATGTCTCGTCCAGCGGGAGGACCAAATCCATCAGCTTCCGAACAACAAGCAGGAATTTACAATCAAACATTTTTTGGTGGAATTGCACACGATGCCCAAATCACTCAGAATTTATCGCATACCATTAGCATTTTTGGTTCCCACACCGATTTCGAAAACCCCTTCATTACCAATTATGAATTTAGAAAAGAACAAAATATCGGATTGCGGACTTTTCTTTCTTACAAAGACACCATCAATTCAAATATAAAATGGCAAATGCAATTAGGATTTGAAGGTCAAAAAGGATGGAATGAAATTGATAATTTCGACAACAATCAAGGAACGCCAGGGGATCCACAAGCGAAAGATGAATTGGATAATCTGCAAGGCAGTTACTTTTATCGGACAAATGCGAATCTATTTAATCGTTGGACTATCGAAGCTTCTATTGGATTGAATCAAGCGAAAATCTATTATCAATCGATTTATCCAATCGTTCAAAATCCAACAGGTGAAATCAATTTCGGGAATATTTTAATACCAAGAGTGGCGACTTCTTATTTGATCACCAAAACTTTAGCCCTACGAGGAAGTATTTCCAAAGGTTATTCTCCACCTACCATAGCCGAAGTGCGTTCTTCCGATAACACGATTAACATTGAATTAAAACCAGAGACAGGAATCAATTATGAAGGTGGTTTGCGTTGGGAGTCAAAAAATAGAAGATTCATTACTGATCTTGGCTATTATTTCTACGACATGAACAACGGAATCGTAAGACAATTGAACCAAGACGGTGCAGAATATTTCGTCAATGCTGGAGAAATGAATCAACAAGGAATTGAAGCTTCGTTTTTGGGTCATATACTTGTCCCCAACAAAAAACGATTCATCAGCAATCTAAATTTTCAAACGGCATTTACCTACAATCATTATCGTTTTGGAGATTATCAAGTGAAATACAATGATTATTCACAAAACAAAGTCACCGCAGTTCCCGATTATACTTGGTCGAATACCTTGACGTTTAAATTTCCTAAAAACTTCGGTTTAAACATTTCGCATTATTACACTTCATCAATGCCCTTGAATGATGCTAACACTGTTTATTCAGATGAATTTCATTTGGTGCAACTCAAAGCCACATGGAAATGGCAACTTTCAACAGCTTTCCAATTGGAATTTTTCGCAGGAATTGATAATCTACTCAATGAAAAATACAGTTTAGGAAATGATATTAATGCTTATGGAAGTCGGTATTTTAATCCTGCAGCGAAACGGAATTATTATGGTGGGGTGAAGGTTGAGTTTTAAATCAATTACGAATGGTCAATTACGAATGGTTCAATTACGAATGGTTCAATTACGAATGGTTCAATTACGAATGGTTCAATTACGAATTACGAATTAAACACACATTTTCTAACTTTACTCAAAGAATTATTTGCATGTTTTCATTTCTTTTTCAAATTCTTCTTGTCCGATCCGCTTTTCATGTGCATTACAATTAATTTTATTTCGTAGTTCAACAGCAAACTCTTTATCTACTCCTTCGGCAATCAATATATTCCCTTGATACAATGAGTTTTGTATAAATTTTGAGACAACCACCTTATTATATGAAACACCAGTGATGAATTGTCTGTAATTATGTAATGAGAATACTTTTAACTCATGTATACCAAGACTATTTGTTATTCCAATCACATTGTTTTTTTTACTAATAGAATCATTTGTTACTATTGCAGCATCAATATTTTTACTTGACAAATATTTTTTTGGTTCTTTAGTTCTATTTACGGCATATAGTTTATAAAACTTTTTATCCCCAAAACCAATAAGACTGTACCATTGTTTACTCCAAATAAGGCGAACATCTTTGATTAACGTATCATTACTGTCAAATTCCTTTTGATATAGGCTGGCAATCGCTGCGGTATCTTTTTCTTGAGCAAAACCAATACCAGGTAGAGGGTCAAAGCGTATAACATCAGAAAGTTGAACAATATAAAGGATCCGTGAGTAATCAGCTTTATGTTTCGACTGAGTGACATTTGGTGTTTCCAATACAGATAACGTAACTTCTTTCAATTCATCCGCTAAAATAGCACGATAAAATTCCAATAAGGAAGAAGTTTTCAACCTTGATTGTTTATAGTAATCTAAACAAGGACATTTTATTTCGGATTGACTATAAATTTGAAAGTGAAACAAAAGCAAGAATAAAAATAAGTAGATTTTCATAAAAATTCTATGAGGGACAAAATTAACCCGGATTATTCATGCATTTAATTTTAAATCTATTCTAGGCACAAGACCTAAAGTAATATATGTATATTTCGCGGGGCTTGTAACGACGAATAGATCAAAATTAAATCAAAATCTTACAAATACACAAATACCCAAAAATGGGTTTCTCAAATTTTACAGGAAATACAGTTAAAATACTGACTTACAGATGTTAACATTCTTAAACTTTAAGATTGGTGAATAATTCGGGTTAAGAAATAAAACCTTACCATTTCTATACCTGAAAATTCAAGTAAATAACCTACAGGTGATACTGAAGTATATTGGACTGATTAAAATACATTTTTCAATTGTCCATTATCAATTATCCTCTATCTTTACCTTTTCCAAATATTTTTTACAATATGTCCAGACAATCCATTTTCCTAAACATAAAAATCATCGATTTATCCACTGTTCTAGCAGGACCATCTGTGGGTTCTTTTTTTGCTGAACTCGGTGCGGAAGTCATTAAAATTGAACATCCTGAACATCCTGATGTGACGCGCTTGTGGAAAATGCCGAATGAAGACAAAGACAGTTCCGTTTCGGCTTATTTTTCGAGTATTAATTATAAAAAAGTGTATCGTCAGTTAAATCTTAGAATGGAGAATCACCGTGAACAGTTATTTGAAGAATTAAAGTCGGCAGATATCATTTTGATGAACTTTAAATTAGGCGATCAAGAGAAATTGCAGATAACAGATGAAAAACTTCATGAGATTAATCCACAAATCATCATCGGGAAAATCAATGGATTTGGAGCAAAAAGTGACCGCGTAGCTTATGATTTGATATTGCAAGCAGAAACGGGAATAATGTCCATGAATGGAACGCCTAAAAGCGGCCCCGTTAAAATGCCAATCGCTTTTATTGATGTCTTGGCTGCGCATCATTTAAAGGAAGGATTACTCATTGAATTGTTTGCCAAAAAAGGAAATGAGCACTATCAAGGGAAAAGCTTAAGCGTTTCATTGTACGACGCTGCGGTAAGTTCTTTGGTGAATCAAGCTTCCAATTACTTGATGAATAATCATGTTCCACAGCGCATTGGCTCTTTACACCCGAATATTGCTCCTTATGGTGAGTTATTTGAAACAACAGACCATAAAACCATTACTTTTGCCATTGGTAGCAATCGCCATTTTAAGCAACTTTGTTCATTTTTAGATATAGAAAACCTTGCCAAGGACGAACGATTTAAAAATGTGCAACAACGCGTAAAAAACAGAACACTTCTTTTTGAATTATTGAATGAAAAGATAAAACAATTTTCAGCGGATGAAATACTGACTTACATGCACCAAAACTTTGTGCCTTGTGGTGAAGTGAAAGATTTAGAAGCCGTATTTGAAACTAAAGCCGCTAAAGATTTGGTAAGGACAGAAGTGATAGACGGAAAAGAAACAAAGCGGGTAAGTGGAATTGCTTTTCAGATAAAAGATCTATAATTAGAAATCATAAAAAAAAAGCCGAATTAAATTCGACTCTTTTTAATCTAAAAATAAATTATTTGGAATGCTATGATTTTATTTTACAAAATCTTTTACTTCCGTTAGTAATTGTGTATCTCTAACTGCACCCAAAATTCTTTTTTCAACTTTTCCATCTCCATTAATTAACATCATTGTTGGATATGCACGGACTTGGTATCTTCTAGCCAAAGCAGGTCCTTCACCTTTTTCCATATCAATTTTCACATTAATAAAGTTTTCATTAAAAACCTTTCCCACTTCTTCGTCTTTAAAAGTAGTTCTATCCATCATTTTACAGGGACCACACCAAACGGCGTAAGCATCCAAAAAGATTAACTTATCTTCTTTTTTTGCCTTTTCTATGGCTTCTTTAAAACTTATAGATTCAAACTGAATCCCTTTTTCATTATCACTTGCTGGTGACCAAATAAAAGCAGTCGTTACGAAAGCAATTAAAACTGTGGCGATACTTAAATATTTCATGTTCTTTAATTTATTATGCTAAAGTTACAAAACTCAATTTAAATTCAGCATATTTGATTTAATATTACCAAGGCACAAATCAAAATTCATGCCTTTAAAATTAATTAGATGGATGTAATAAGTTTAGACGCTTCGAAAGAAACATTAGAGCCTGTTTTTTCTTTTATAGACCTCTGGAACAGTGACAATGAAGTAATTTCTCAATTGACTTCAGGTTCAACAGGAAATCCAAAAGAGATTAAGATTGAAAAATGGAAAATGGAAGTTTCTGCGAAAATGACAGGAAAATTTCTCAACCTAAATAATTGCAAATCAGCTCTTTTATGCATGTCAACGCAATATATCGGAGGAAAAATGATGGTTGTTCGTGCACTTCAATTTAACCTCCAGCTCTACGTAACAAATGTTACACGAAATCCCTTAGAGAAAATAACGAAACCAATTGATTTTGCTGCGATGGTTCCATTGCAAGTTGAGCATATTTTAAGAGAAAATCCAGAAAAGTTAAATTTAATTAAATATTTAATTATCGGTGGCGCTCCTGTTTCAAACCAATTAATAGAACAACTAAAACAATTCAATTGTAATGCGTATTCAACATTTGGTATGACAGAAACAGTATCACACATTGCTTTAAAAGAATTAAAACACACCAGCGCACCATTTCGTGCAATAGGACACACAAAACTAACTACAAAAGAAGGTAGATTGGTAATTACAAACGATGAATTAGGTCTCAATAATTTGGAAACAAATGATATTGTGGAGTTAATAAATGAAACTTCATTTCATTGGCTTGGAAGGTCTGATTTTGTTATAAATTCTGGTGGTGTAAAGATACATCCAGAAAAAATTGAAGAGAAAATTGCAGAAACAATCTGTTCTAGCAACTTTATTATCAGCTCTATTCCTGATGACAAATTAGGTAACAAGGTAGTTTTTATTGGAGGAGATGAATTAAAAAGCGCTGATCTTAAAGAAAAAATAAACAACTTAATAACGCCTTATGCGCGTCCGAAGGAATATTTCTTTTTATCTTCGCTACATAAAACCCCATCAGGAAAAATAGATAGAATTAAAACTACTGCAGCAATTCAATGAGTACCCGCCGATATTTTCAAATCTTAGGAATAACACCCACAAAAAACTTAAAGGTGATTAAAAGAGCTTATCGAAAGATGGCTATGAAATATCATCCAGATAGAAACCCATCGGCGGCTGCCAAAGATAAATTCATTGCGGTAAATGAGGCTTATGAGCGTATTTTACTTGCGATCGAACGCGGAGAGCAACCACAAAGAAGAACTAAACAATCAACCCGAAGTCGAACAACACAACAACAAACAACACAAAGAAGACATACACAAAGAACTACGACAAAATCCTCACGAACTGCCGAGGAGGTACGAGAGGAAAAAATGAAACAAGCTCGTAAACGTTACGAACAACGAAAGCGTTATGAAGCAGCCGAAAATGAGCGATATTATAAAAGCCTAACAACAGGAAAATTATGGAGACGTTTCAAAATAATCATGTTTACCTGCACATTTCTTTCGTTACTTATTTCTATGGATTTATATCTTTTCCCTTCACATTTAATGATGAATCAGATCTCAAAGCAAAATACACAAATTGGGTATTCTGGTGCTGGAAATTTACCTACTTCACCTGTTCAGTTTGAAAATGGGCAGAAAGCATGGATAACAATAGATTTTATTGATTTGAGTCAGAAAAATTATTTGTACTTAGAACGTTCTTTGTTTTTTAAAGAAATAAAATCTGTCAAAATTTGGCGAAACTTTGAATGGCGAAGTTACGTTCCTGACTATAGTTTAGTGAGTACCTACCCATTAATTCCAGCCATCCTGATGTTTCCTTTAATAACTTTTTTAATCAAGGGAAGAACTTTTACTTTTAGTATCTTTTTTCAAATTAGTTATAAATTCATGCCTTTCTTCTTGTTGGGTTTTCTTATATCCAATGACAGATGGGCACATGTAATCAGTTTAGGAATACTGTAGGTTTATGTAGAACACATTTTTCACATTACACTTATGAGGAAAATTCATTATTTAAAACCTCCCATAACTTTTGCATAGGCAGTCCCATAACATTATAAAAACAACCTTCAATTTTTGTTACACCAATCATCCCTATCCACTCCTGGATGCCGTATGCACCAGCTTTATCATACGGTTGATACTTTTTAATATAATAATCTATCTCTGCTTCCGTCAACCGATTAAAAAAGACTTTTGTTTTGACAGAAAATGATGATTGATGATTTTGACTCTGCAAACAAACACCTGTAATGACCTCATTCACACTATTTGACAATTCTTTCAACATAGCTTTCGCCTCATGTTCATTCTTTGGTTTTTCCAATATATGTCCTTCATGAATAACAACAGTATCGGAGGTAAGTAAAACTTCATCCATACCAATATTAGACTTCAATGGCTCTGCTTTTAATTGTGATAAAAACACAGGAACCTCTTCAATAGGAAGCGTCTCAGGATAAACCTCTTCAACTTCTTTTTTACGAATTTCACATTGAACACCTAGATCTTCTATGAGTTGTTTCCTTCTTGGTGATGATGAACCTAAAATAATTTTTTTGAAAACATAGAACCAAAATGTTATATGATGAGTAAAAGCCAATAGATAGGGAGAAACATTCCAAAAACCATTGTTAATTTTAGGCTATAATTAATTTTCCTTAATCGATTTGGAGTTACTTTCTGCAATAAAAGCACTAAAGAAATTGTAGCAGAAACTGCACTAAAAAGTAATGGAAGTAGCGCTACTCCATCGATGAAACCATTTTGCCAAAATAATAATATAGGAATTGATAAAGCCATGGATATTATGACAAAAATAATCGCTACAAGGCGCGCTTTACTTAATCCGTAAACAATAGGAATTGTTCGTGCTTTCAATACTAAATCTCCCTTCACATCTTCCATGTCTTTAACAATTTCTCGTACCCAATTAAGAACAAACGCAAAGACTCCTAGACCAAAACCTAAATAAATGGGGAAGAGAGTATATGCGTCTAAATGAAATGGAAATACCTGATCTAACAAGATTGTTCGAAAAATATCTTGGTAATATATCCCAACTAAAATTGGCACCAAAGCTGTTAAAAGTGCAATAACAACATTTCCAATTACAAGTGTTCTTTTAAGCTGCATTGAGTAAAACCAAAGAAAATTAATTGACAAAAGATGGATAAAAACATACCAAAATGTATCATTAATTAATCCTAGGTAAATTGCGATTCCAAAGGCAATAAAGTTAAGAATCCAATGAAACACAATAGCCCAACGACGTTTTATAAATTTTGAAATAATTGTTTTATCCGGACGGTTTATGCGATCCGCTCGTACGTCAAAATAATCATTAATGATATTTCCTGCTGCAGCAATCATAACTGTTGAAATGACCAATAAGAAAAAGTCAAAGGTTTTAACTAGGAGTTTATCTTCGTGAAAAGGAGCATAAACTACATCTAAATACCCACCGATACTATACATTGTTGCTGCAATAATCAGCAAATTAACAGGACGAATTAATTTAAAAAAATGGATCATTTTATAATTCTATATTCGGTACGTCTATTTTCTTGATGTGCTTTTTCTTTTGCTTCAACAGATTCCATTTCATTAATTTCCTCATCACTATTTATAGGACGCTCCTCACCATATCCTTTGTATGTTAGTCTTTCTTGAGCTATTCCTTTGTTAACGATATAATCAAATACAGCTTTTGCCCTATCTTCAGAAAGCTTTTGATTGGCTTTATCGTCTCCACGTGTATCAGTGTGACCACCAATTTCAATTTTTATTTCGGTATTTTCTGTTAAGAAATTGTAGAGTTTATTCAATTCCACATGAGAAGTTGGACGTAAAGTAGACTTCCCTAAATCAAAAAATACATTTGCCAACAAAACAGGTTGTTCATCAGTTAGAGGGATCATAGGAACATCCATTTGAATAGCTTCGTCACTTTCTTTCATATTAAAGTTTTTTGAAAAGAACGTGTAGCCAGGAAAAGTTACATTCAACGCATATTCCTTTTGCGTAGGCAATGCAACTAAAAACTCACCCGTTAATGGATCTGCTTCTGAAGCAATTACAGTTTCCCCATTAGATAAATCAATTAACTCAAATTTTCCTTTTAACGGTTTGCTCGTAATGGCATCATACACTAAACCTTCAAAATATGTGGTCTTTATTGGACGTAATTCTTCTGGTAGCTCAAAGTAGTAAATATCTAACTTCCCTTCACCCCCTTCTCTGTCAGATGCAAAAAACGCAATCTCTCCATCAGGTCCAACAAGCAAAGAATTTTCGTTGCTTTCTGTATTTATTGGATACCCAAGATTAACTGGATCTCCCCAATTCCCAAGTGGATCTTTACGTGACATGTAGATATCTGTACCACCTAAACCAATATGTCCATCTGATGCAAAATACAACGTTTGTCCATCTGGGTGAATCATTACAGATGATTCCATTCTTTTGGTATTTATATTCATGGGCAATGGTTTTGGCTTTCCCCATGTTCCATCTGCCTGTTTTTCACTCACATGAATATCACTTCTTTGATTTCGTTGTTGTCCAACTCTTCGAATAAAATATAAAGTTTTACCGTCAGCGGATAAAGATGGTTGCGATTCCCACGTAAATGAATTCACTTTTCCTGGCAGATTAACCGGCAAGGTCCACTCATTTCCAATTCTTTCCGTAACAAATAAGTCACAACTTCCTTTTCCTTCTCTGTTAGGTCCATAGTTTCTTCCTGTAGCATCTGCACAAGCAACAAAGATAAGGGTTCTACCATCAGCTGAAATAGTTGGAGCACCTTCATTTTGAGGTGTATTTATATGCCTTGGCATCGGAACTGATTTTGTCCAAACATTCTCTTTGTTTAATCGAGATACAAAAAAGTCCTCTTGCCCTCTCGGAGATCCATCATTGTTGGGAACTTCTCTTGTAAACAATAAAGTTTTTCCATCGACAGTTATTGTAGGAAAATACTCTGGATGCTTCGTGTTAATTCCTTTTCCTACATTGACAGGATGAATGCTTAATGGATTTTTACGGGCTTCTAAAGAAAATTCAGCACTTGTTTTTAAATATTCTGCAGCATGCAACATTTTATTGGACATGTTTCTATTATCTCCTGCTAATATTTTATCAAAATATCGTATTGCATCCTTAAATTCTGAATTTCTCATTTGCAATTCACCAATATCTAGGTACAGTTGACCGTTGAGATTTGCAGAAGGACGAATTTCCAATGATTTTTTATAGTGATGAACTGCCTTTTTATTTTTACCCGAAAGTCTGTAAAACTCACCAATCATTTGATGGGCTTCAAGAAAGTTCTCATCTTTTTTTAATGCTTTTTGTAACAGTTCAATCCCAGCTTCAAAATCTGGCCGACCTGTTCGCACATCAATGTTTTTTTGCGGTGCTGCGCGTCCCTCTTCGTAAAGTTTAATAGCTCTCTTGCTTTTTGTACTGTATCCCATTTGGGCAGTCGCACAACTACTGATTAATAAAGCAAATAGTGTAAAAAGTAAAACAAAGTTTTTTATCATAATTCTAAGGTATATTCATGTATTTATGTGTCTGCAAAGAAATCTTCCATTGTGGATGATTCTTTACATAATCGATAATTAGGGGCAACATTTGTGCCTCTTTTGACCATTCTGGTTGGAGATATAGTAAACAATCATCGTTTACTTTTTCAGCGTGTTCTTCGGCCCATTTAAAATCGTTTTTATTGAAAATAACCACTTTGAGTTCATTTGCTTTTTCATAAGCCTCTTCAACCGGTTTTTTAAATTTCTTTGGAGAAAAACAATACCAATCTACTTTTGCATCTAAAGGATAGCACCCCGAAGTTTCAATAGCTACTTCTTTCCCTTCGTTTTGCAATGCAGAAACTAAGTTTTCGATTTTATACATGGCAGGTTCGCCGCCCGTAACAACCACAAAATTTGTATTTGTTGTATTGACCTCCTCTAGCAATGTTTCCAAAGTAGTATCAGGGTGATTTTCTGCCTCCCAGCTTTCCTTTACATCACACCAAACACAACCAACATCACAACCACCTGTTCGAATAAAGTAAGCCGCTCTTCCAGAATAATGTCCTTCGCCTTGAATGGTATAAAAAGATTCCATCACAGGCCAAGATGTCCGTTTTTTTGCAATTGTTTCTTCCATCACTTCAAAAGTAATGAAAACCTTTTAAATAATTAGAAACGACCTTAATGATGAGTTATGAATTATGAACGATGAATGGGCTTATTTGTCAGAGATGAATGTTTTTACCATTTATAATTCATCGCATTTCATTCATAATTACCAAATAATATTCTTATCTTAATTGGAATAACCATCTTAAAATCATCGTATCATGAAAAAATCCATTGAAAATGTTTTGCTTTCAAAATCTTTATTATTTGCAATTAGAATCGTCAAACTATACAAGTATTTATCTACTGATAAACGGGAGTACGTTTTGAGTAAACAGCTTTTACGAAGTGGAACGGCCGTAGGAACTTTGATAAGAGAGGCTCAAAATGCAGAAAGCAAAAAGGACTTTATCCATAAATTAGCGATTGCTCAAAAAGAATGCGATGAAACAAGTTATTGGTTTGAGTTATTAAAAGAAACTGAATACATAAATCAAAATCAATTTGAAAGTGTAAATCAAAATGCTGTGGAGTTATTAAAAATGATTAAAAGCTCTATTTTAACAATTAAGCAGAAGCTTTGATATAACGATAATAACAGAGAACCTTGGTTTGTTGCGAATGATGAATTGTACAATATTCATAATTCATCGTTCATAATTCATCATTATTTTCAGTTCATCAACGTCATATACCAATCTTGTTTGAGTTTTGCATACTCTTCATAAAATGCTTCGAGTTGCTCTTGTGCTCTTTTTTCGGTTTTGCTTGATCGATTCCTTAATGTTTCATAAGTCTCCTTAATTAAGGAAACAATGTTTGAACCCAATAAAAACTGACTTGTTTTGGGATTTACATTATAAGCTTCGTAAATCACATCAATTTTCTTTTTTTCAAATTCTGAATCTACACTATGTGGTTCGCTGCGTGTTAACTTTTCATAGATTGGTAATAATTTGGCGCTCAATTCTACAAAATGGCGCATTACATAAACTGCACTGTTTAATGACTTAATGTTTTTTGCTTCCATAATGATTGCTTTCCTAAAAGACGTGAATTTCCTTGTTTAGGTTGGTTTTTAAACATGATTTAAAGGAGAATAATATCATTAATGGACTGAAAGTGTTTGAAATGAAAGGCCAGAAACAGAACGCAATTATCAAAATTACTATTTGAAATTTCTTAAGTTAATTAAACTTTCAGAACCTCAAAAAAGTCAATAAAACTGTCCATTTCCGACCCATCAAAATTTAAAACAATCTAATAATGATTGAGGTGGAATTAAGGTTGGGTTAATTATAGTTCGACGTTTTTTACAAATTAAACTTTCCAACCCAGTCATTTGCCAGTTGGATTTCTCCACCTAAAGCCTCGTCGTTGTCTTCGTTGTAAAGTGAAAATCTTGTGATTTCTTCTTGTTGATGTTGCGGATAAAACTCTAAAGACAAACTATGTGTTACTTTATCCCTTTTGCCGTGCGTTACAACTTCTCTTACCTGACGGTTTACTTTACACAATTTTATATTTTCTAAATTAACATGTCGGAATATTTCCTCTGTTTTTTCCTTATTTGCCTAAAAATGCAACTGTATTTTGTTTATCAATCCCTAAAATTACATTTCCAGCAACTTCAGTTTGATCAATTTTGAAGTCTTTTGAAGCAGCGTAGGACCTTAATCCTTTCGTTAATTGACGTTCTAATTGTTTACTTTTTCTATACATATATACGAATGGCAAAATGATGGCTGCTGCGGAGATTCCTCCGATAATTAAATTTCCTGTTTCCATTTTTATTTGAATTTCTGATTTTGTGTCAATGACACATATTTTTAATTGTTAAAACAAAGCTATAAACGGTGATTAAACACCATTAAAATCACGTTTGAATAATCGTTTTATAGACTTTTTAATCGTTTTTCTAGAATGATCAAAAATGGATTACCAGAAATTATGGAAAGGGAAAATGATGTCGATGGCTGGAAATTGAATTTCCAGATGATGCTTAGATTTTAAATAATCTGTATCAATTTGAAAAAGCCGATCACCTAAAATTTGAACGATAATCTGAGCATCAACAAATGGTGTTTCTCCCTCTTGTGGCAAGGGAACTATGTTTACTCCATTTCCATCAACTTGAATAGCTTGTGGAAAAACAATTTTAGATAGTTCAGCAAAATGAGTCGCTTCACCTGATTCGATGTTTGTGGATTCATCACTTTGGGGCAAAGTTAAATTCAAGCCAAATACAGAAAAACTGTAAATCGCTAAAAAGAAAGCCAAGGTGATATTTCTCCATTTTGTTTCCACGAGGCAAATGTAGATTAAAATGTTTTATAATCCGATTTTGATTTCTCTAAAAAATGCAGCTTATGAAATGTTCGACGAGGACATCAAAGGAACGTTAGAAGCAGGAAAATACGCTGATTTTGTAATTTTGGATAAGAATCCGTTAAAAACTGAGGCCGAAAGCATTAAGGATATTGAAGTTTTAGAGACGGTGAAGGAAGGAGAAACTGTTTTTCAGAAATAATTCGATAAAATTAAAATGTAAAGAACATTAAAAAGGATTGAAAAAGTAATCTTACAAAAAAGCTACCTCAAGAAATTATCTCGAGGTAGCTTTTTTTATTTTTTTATAAAAAAGTAAACTTACGCTACAACCTCATCAGCTGAAAAATGAAAGTCACCTTCTATTTTTGCATTTTCGTCAGAATCTGAACCGTGAACTGCATTTTCACCCACTGAACTTGCGTATTTCTTACGAATTGTTCCTTCATCTGCCTCTGCTGGATTAGTTGCACCAATTAAAGAACGGAAATCAGCAACAGCGTTATCTTTCTCTAAAATTGCAGCAACGATAGGTCCTGAAGTCATGAACTCAACCAATTCACCATAAAAAGGACGTTCACTGTGAACAGCATAAAATTCTTTTGCTTGCTCTTCAGTTAACTGCGTATATTTCATCGCTTTAATCTCAAATCCTCCATCAGTAATCATTTGAAGAATGTTTCCGATGTTACCAGCCTTAACTGCATCTGGTTTAATCATTGTAAAAGTTCTATTTCCCGCCATTTTATTTTATTTTTTTTATGTGGCGCAAAAATAGTGATTTTGAATTGAATAAGTAGATTCCTAAAGATATATTTTACTGTTATACAAATCGGAAAGTTTTCACGACTTTTATTATTCAATTTTTATAACTGCTTTGAAGAGTTCGTTTGATCAAAGGCCAACCAAAGGAAAAAGTTATTTCTTTTTTATTGGTCTGATAATCATTAATAAAGTAACTTACGTTCATTAATGGATCCTTTCCATAAGTGAGACTGCTCATATAAACACAATCCCAAGTATTCCTAGGTCTCCTTGTCTAAAAGAAAACTCAGTGTTATCCATAGGCGTTTCACAATTATACATTACACGCCCCTCAACTGTATATTCTTCACCTTTGTTGATGGTCTTGTTACAACCCAAAGATAGAATTGCAACAAAAGTTAATGTGGTGATGTATTTTATAGTTTTCATAATTTCTCGGTTTTAAAAACCATTGTGTATTAATCAATTTTTATTACAGCATCGTAAAGTTCGCCTTTACAATGATTTGAAATTTCCAATTCAGTTTCTACCCAATTCGAATTATTATTAATTCTATATTTTACATAAAAGGTAGATGCTGAGTTATACCATATACTACTCATGTCTGGATAATTTAAAACAGTATCTATTACTCCATTTTCAAAAGGACCAGAAATATATATTCTATTATTATTTTCATTGAAAATATCATTATAATTTGGTATTTCCAATGTATCATTTGATGTGTAAGGATTGACAACATCAAGTGATATTTTAAAGCTAAATGTTGGATTATAATAAATATTTCCTAAATCAATATTTTCAAAAACGGGGATATTATTCATAATGGTTCCACCGTCCCTTATTTTAAAATCTGAAACATTAGCCTCTTTTCCATTATAAACGATTTTAAAATAACCCTCCGCATTAGTTTTAACTGTTAGTGATAAAGGCTTCTTAAGCCCAAGTATTCCTGGGTCTCCTTGTCTAAAAGAAAACTCCGTGTTAACTATAGGCGTTTCACAATTATACATTAAACGCCCTTCAACTGTATATTCTTTGCCTTTGTTGATGGCCTTGTTGCAACCCAAAGATAGGAATGTAACAAGAGTTAATGTAATTAAGTATTTTATTGTTTTCATAAATCACAGTGTATTACTCTATTTTCAATACACCTTCGTAGAGCTTATTAATATTGGCGCAATAGTCAGGAATTTCAATATAAACATTTTTGAAATCTGATGGTGTTTGAGAGAGGCAATGAATAATGCGAAGTTCCATTATCTCTTTATAAGTAGGGTGTTTAAGCAAACTCCAGTTCCAAACAGTATCAATCACTCCATTTTCAAAAGGACCTGGGATACGTAATAATGCATAAGGGTTATTGATAGCATTATAATCAGGCATAATTAAAGTATCATTTTCTGTATATGCCTCAACTACTTCAAGGCGGCGCACAAAACTTATAATTCTGGCCCCGATAACAACCTCGCCCAATTTTACATTTTCATGGACTGGTATTCCATCCAACAATGTTCCACCATCCCTAATTGTAAAATTTGAACCATTAGCCTCTTTGCCATTATAAACGACTTTGAAATAACCTTCTGCATCTGTTTTTACAGTTAATGATAAAGGATCTTTAATCGAGATTAATGCTGGGTCTCCTTGTCTAAAAGAAAACTCAGTGTTATCCATAGGCGTTTCACAATTATACATTAAACGCCCCTCAACTGTATATTCTTTGCCTTTGTTGATGGCCTTGTTGCAACCCAAAGATAGGAATGTAACAAGAGTAAGTGTGATTATATTTTTCATTTTTGTTTTCATAATTTCTAGAATTTATTTTATTATTAACCTTCTTACTTCCTGATTTTCATAGCCTTTAATGCGAACCATATACATTCCACTTTGAATACTCTTTAAAAGGTGAAGCCAAAAAAATGTTAGATTTTTTATAAGGACTTCCTATTGGACTTGGATGATCGAATAAATAATTATTTATAGTGTCAAAAAGAAAGTAGTCTCCAGTAGAAAATGCTTCCTCTTTTAGATAAAAATATTCATAATCCATTAATCCAATTGGAATTGTGTCTCCATAGAATTGTGAGGCATTGAACTCAAGAGTATTAATTTTTGATAATGGAAGAGTATCATGAGCAGCATAATACATTTCATCATAGACTTGTCTCCATACTTTGAAATCTGCAGTATCCACACTATTATTGGAGTAAAATGAAGAATCACTCATCTTGGCTGAACGTTCATATAAAAACAACACGTCATTATTAGGATATGTTATCTGACTAAAGATATGTCTTAATTGCTCATTAGCATCGTTAAGATATGGATTTTGAGCTCCTAAGAATAAAGAAGAGCATAGAATTGCAAAAAGTAGAAACAATCTTTTTTGTTGCTTGTTGCTTGTTGCTTGTTGCTGAAAATGGTTGTTTCCTTCATAATAGTAATGTATTGATTGATACATAAATTTATATGCTATTTATAACAAAACCAAATATTTAACCTATTAAGTTTGATTTTATTCTTTCTTTTAACACCTTCATTTACTGACGCTTCCTTCATTTCATAATGAACACCTCTTTAAATTGTGTTGAAACCGAGAAATGTTTATCTTCAAAAAGGAAAATAATTTAATTCAATTCCGAATGAAAGAAGTTTACGTTACAAAAGTAACTGACTAGTGAATCTTTATTTCAGACTTTTGCATCAATTAATCACAGAGAGAAAAAAGAGAAAATGCAATTACTTAAAAAGTTCATGCCAATTTTTGATTGGCTTCCCAATTACAAAAAGAAAAATTTACAAGGAGATTTATCTGCTGGTTTAACCGTAGGTATTATGTTGATCCCACAAGGAATGGCTTATGCGATGTTGGCAGGCTTAGATCCTATTCATGGACTTTATGCAGTAACCGTTCCTATTTTACTATACGCGCTTTTTGGAACTTCTCGGCAACTAGCCGTTGGTCCAGTTGCAATGGTATCTTTACTTACGGCTGCAGGAATTGGAACTCTAAACCCAGATTCTCCTGAACAATATTTACTGTATGCCTTAACTTTAGCTTTTCTAATAGGTTTGATTCAATTTGGAATGGGAATTTTGCGTTTCGGATTCTTCGTTAACTTCCTTTCACATCCAGTAATTAACGGTTTCACATCAGCTGCTGCAATTATTATTGGACTCAGTCAAATCAAACATTTATTTGGAATTGAGCTCCCTAGAAGTGAATATTTACAAGACATCATGGTAAATATTTATCATAACATTAGCGGCATCAACTGGACAGCCTTCGGTATTGGAATTGCAGGAATCATCATCATTAAATTTGGAAAAAAGATTCACAAAAGTTTACCTACACCTCTATTAGCAGTAGTTTTTGGAATCCTTATCGTTTGGGGCTTTAACCTCACCGATCAAGGCGTTGCTATTTTAGGAGATGTTCCTTCCGGACTACCTGGACTTTCTTCTCCTTCGTTTTCGATGGAAACCTGGAGTGTTTTACTTCCTATTGCCATTACCATTTCCTTGGTGAGTTTTGCTGAAAGTTTTGCCGTTTCAAAGGTGATTCAAAACAAGCACAAAAATTATAAATTAGATGCTAACCAAGAATTGATAGGTTTAGGAATGGCTAATTTCGGTGCTGCATTTTTTATGGGATACCCTGTAACAGGTGGATTCTCAAGAACTGCTGTTAACGATCAGTCAGGTGCAAAAACAGCATTAGCTTCCATCATTAGTGTGGCTTTAATTGTCATTACTTTATTGTTCTTAACGGAACTTTTCTTCTACTTACCAAAGTCTATTTTAGCAGCAGTTGTAATTGTAGCCGTAATGGGATTAATTGACATAAAAACACCAAAAACATTATGGAAGGCAGATAAAACTGATTTTATTTTGTTGATGACTACCTTTGTTTCGACTCTAACTTTAGGAATAGTTGTTGGAATTATCATCGGAATGGTACTTTCACTAATTGCTGTTTTATACAAAGCTTCTCGTCCGCACATGGCGAAACTAGCGAAAGTTCCAGATGCTAACATTTACAGAAATACGAGCCGTTTTGAAGGACTGAAGGAAAACAATGACGAGTTATTTATTCGAATTGATGGACAGATCTACTTTGCCAACATCAGTTTTATTCAAAAACGAATAGAAGCTTGGGAAAAAGAGAAAGGCAATAACTTGAAAAAAGTGATCCTCAATTTTGAAAGTGTAATTTCCATTGATAGTTCGGGAGCGCATGAAATTGAAGAATGGATTCGCAATTGGCATAAAAAAGGAATTCAAGTTGCCATTGCCGGAGCACGTGGACCAGTTAGAGATATCCTTAAAAAATGGAACATGATTGAAAGTTTAGGCAAGGAAAATATTTTTGTAAACATGCATGATGCGGTCTTGTTTTTAAATGAAGATGGAAAAGGAAATAGTTTAGATAAAAAGTATGCACTGCAGAGTAATGTGTGATTGAACCCACAAGTAATTGATTTAAAAGCGGCACTGTAAGGGTGTCGCTTTTTTGTTTTTCAGTTCTTTACCCTCCATTTTATATCTCTTCAATTATTCTTATCTTTCGATTTATATAAAAACGACAAAACACAATGGAATTATCGATAGTTGATTTAGCAACCGTTTTACCTGGGGAAACTCGTCATGATGCGTTAATGCACAGTATTGAAGTTGCTCAGCATGTGGAACGCTTGGGCTTTAAACGAATATGGTTTGCGGAACATCATGGAAGCGCCTCAATTGCTGGTCGAGTACCAGAAGTATTGATTGCAGCAGTAGCGGCCAAAACGTCTACAATAAGAGTTGGTTCAGGTTCCGTGTTATTGAATCATTACAGTCCATTTAAAGTAGCGGAAACATTTTGCACTTTAAATGAATTACACCCTGGACGAATTGATTTAGGAGCTGGAAGAGCAACCACAGGACCTGTAAATGATTTCGCATTACAACAAGATAGGAGTAAACAATTTCGTGCTGATTCAGATCAACAGGTTTTAGAATTGACCGCTTGGCTAGATAATAGCTTTCCTGATGAACACCCATTTTCAAAGTCGCCTGTGCATACAGATGATAGTATACCAGAGCTACATATTTTAGGCTCTAGCCCGTGGAGTGCTTCCGCAGCTGCTCACTTGGGATTGCGCTATGTTTTCGCAGGGTTTATCAATCAAAAAGGGACAAAAGACATACTTAAATCTTACCGTGAAAAGTTTAAACCTTCTAAAGGTCAAAGTGGAATAAAATCCCCGCAGGTAACTTTAGCAGTTCATGTTGTTTGTGCGGACACCGAAGACGAAGCACGTAAACAAATTGGTCCGGTAAACATCATGTACAATAATCTTTCGAAAGGAATTTTAGACGCCAAGCTCCCAAGTCCAGACGAGGCTATTAAAGAACTTGGAGGATTACCAAAAGTTGAAAAATATGTTGCCGGAACTGGAATTCCGCCAAAATTTATTGCCGGAACACCTAAGCAAGTGCACGAGCAATTAACGCAATTAGAGAAAGACCTTGGAGTTGATGAGATTATTATTCAAGACATGATGACCGATCATAAAGCACGAATGAGATCCTATGAATTGATGGCTAAGACTTTTGGATTGAAATATACATTTAACCAATAGGAATCGTGAAGAAAAAACAAACATTAGAAAATTTAGACCAAGAATTTTGGAATTCAAAATATGAGAATAATCTCACAGGCTGGGATTTGGGAATGGTCTCCCCTCCTATTAAGGGTTATGTCGATCAACTTGAAGATAAGAATTTACGCATTTTAATTCCCGGAGCGGGAAATGCTTATGAAGCCGAATATTTAATCGAAAATGGGTTTAAAGATATTACGGTAATTGACATTGCGCCCCGATTAATTCAAAACTTAAAGAAAAAGTTTGAAGGTGATTCTGCCATTCAATTGATACATGGAGACTTTTTTGAACACGAAGGAGAATATGATTTAATCATAGAACAAACCTTCTTTTGTGCGATACATCCATTATTGCGACCAAAATATGTTGAAAAAATGAAAACTTTACTTTCTGAAGATGGAAAACTGTGTGGTTTATTATTCAACAGAAAATTTGAAGGCGGACCACCATTCGAAGGAAACAAACAAGAATATGAAGAATTAATGAAAGACGATCTTCATATTAAAATCATAGAAAAATGTTATAATTCGCATCCCGCAAGAAAAGACACAGAATTATGGATTCAACTTCAAAAATATTAAATTTGAAATTGAACATAAAAGATGATTTTTTAAAGAGAATAATAAGACTTAAAAAAAGATCAAAGGCAAGGCATGTGTAGATTGAATTATTAGGAGTTTATTTTTATAAATGACAGATAATTAAAGCAAGCATAACGCAGAATTTGCGTAATAATAAAAAGGATAAGAGGTCTTTGATCAGAATTGCGCAAAGGCAAGGCTTGTGCAGATGGAATTATTAGGAGTTTATTTTTATAAATGACAGATAATTAAAGCAAGCATAACGCAGAATTTGCGCAATTCTTGCAAAGAACCAAGGTCTGTAACAATTGATACGATAAAATCACAAATGATTCCCGACCTTTGTACCAGTCAAAAGAAAATAATTAAAAAACAATAAAAAAAAGAGAGATATGAATATTGAACAAATTTATACTGGATGTTTAGCACAAGGTGCGTATTACATTACAAGTAATGGAGAAGCGGCAATTATTGACCCTTTAAGAGAGATACAACCGTACTTAGACAGGTTAGAAAAAGACGGTGTTAAGCTAAAGTACATTTTTGAAACGCATTTCCATGCAGATTTCGTTTCAGGACACTTAGATTTAGCTAAAGCTACTGGAGCAGACATCGTTTTTGGTCCTACGGCAGCGCCAGAATTTGATTGTATTGTTGCAGAAGACGAACAAATCTTTGAAATTGGAGACGTAAAAATTAAAGTGCTTCATACGCCAGGTCATACAATGGAAAGTTCAACTTTCTTATTAATTGACAAAGATGGAAAAGAGGAAGCAATTTTCTCAGGAGATACATTATTCTTGGGAGATGTTGGTCGTCCTGATTTAGCTCAAAAAGCAGCAAGCATGACACAAGAAGAATTGGCTGGTCACTTATATGACTCGTTAATGACGAAAATCATGCCTTTATCCGATGACATTACGGTTTATCCAGCTCACGGAGCAGGTTCAGCATGTGGAAAAAACATGATGAAAGAAACTGTTGATACATTAGGGAACCAAAAGAAAGTAAACTATGCTTTGAATCAGCCAAACAAAGAGGCTTTTATAGAAGCAGTTACAGATGGATTGCTCCCACCTCCAGCTTATTTCGGTGCTAACGTAGCAATGAATAAGAAAGGATATAAAAACGTTGACGAAGTTATTAAAACTGGATTAACTGCACTTTCTCCAAAAGAATTTGAAGCAGCTGCAGAAGGAACAGGAGCATTAATCCTAGACACACGAAATAACGGAGAATTCGCTCAAGGATTTATTCCAAATTCAATCAGCATTGGAATCAATGGAGACTTTGCTCCTTGGGTTGGAGCAATGATAGGAGACGTTCAACAACCTTTACTTTTAGTTACTGATGATGGCATGGAAGAAGAAGTTGTGATTCGTTTGAGTCGTGTAGGATTCGACAATGTGGTAGGATTCTTGAAAGGAGGATTTGAGGCTTGGAAAAAAGAAGACCGCGAAATTGACAAGGTAGATCGCATTACACCGGCAGAGTTTGAGACACGTTTTGATGTTGAGAAAAGCAAAGTATTTGATGTACGTAAAGCAACAGAATACGAAGCAGAACACGTTGAGGAAGCATTTTCTCGTCCATTGGCTAGCCTAAACGATTGGATAAAAGATATCAATCCAGATGAACATTTCTTCATGCACTGTGCAGGTGGATACAGAAGTATGATTGCTGCAAGTATTCTACAATCTAGAGGCTACAGAAACTTCACAGAAATAGAAGGCGGAATGGGTAAGATTGCAGAAACAAAAGTTCCTAAAACAGATTACGTTTGTACTTCAAAAACAATGTAATTCGTTAGTATAAATTCAGCGCAGTGATTCATCAGAGTCACTGTGCTATTTTCAAATAATGGATTGTTTAAACGATGATTAAAGCAGATTTAAAACGCGTTTAAATGATCTTAAAAAAAACTAAATATAACCAATGAGTTATTTAAAGAAAATAGGATTAGGCGCAATGATTTTTGGATCAATAGCAATGTCAAGTTGTTCCAATTCACAAACTTCAGAAGCTAGCAATTCTGGTCAGGAAACAGCACAACAAAAGGATAAACAAATTGATTTTGAAAACGCTTACATTGTTGATGTTCGAACACCACAAGAATTTGCATCGGGGCATTACGAAGGAGCAATTAACATTCCGCTCAACACCGTAGAAGCACATCTTGATGAATTTGAAGGTAAGGAACAAATTGTTGTTTATTGCAGAAGTGGTGCACGTTCTGGAAACGCAAAAATGATTTTGGAAAATGCAGGTTATTCAAACGTAATCAATGGCATTAATCAATCAAATCTTGAAAAACTCGAGGATAAACAAAAATAAACATGGAAAAAGGCGATAAAATAAAGGTCTTAATCCCCACAGATTTTTCGATCGAGGCGGAATATGCGTTCAAAATGGTAGAAAATCTTTCTTCCACAGCGAACATGGAAATCACTTTCTTGCATATTTTAAATGTTCCCGATACTGTAACTTTGGGCATTGACAATACCATTAGCACATGTGGAGAAATTGATGTACACTTTGTGGAAGTACAAAGAAATATGGCCGTGGAAAAACTGGAGGAGCTCAAGAAAAAACATCCTGCTGTAAAAACAGACTTAATTTTCGGTCATACAACAACGGGAATTATCAAATATGCTGAAGAAAACAAGTATGATCTTATTGCACTTGGAACAAAAGGAACATCAGGATTTGCAGAACGATTTATTGGCAGTAACGCGCAATTGATTGCTCGAAAGTCTGACATTCCTGTTTTAACCTTAATGTGTGATCGTTCTGAATTAGAATTAAAAGACATTCTTTTTGTTCACGACTTTGAAGAAAATGACAATCAGAACTTAAAATTGATGAAGCAGTTTATTAAAATCTTTGATACTAAACTTCATCTTTTACAAATTCTTACCCACAAGGAAGACGAAAACACAGTGAAAGAAAACATGGCAGTTTTTGCGCAAAAAAATGGCTTAAACAAATATGAAATGCACATTATCCACGATAGTAATATCGAGGAAGGCATAAACCATTTCACCGCAGAAAACAACATGGATTTGATCTGTATGGGAACACATGGAAAAGGTGGAATATTCCATAAAAGTGCAACTGAAACCTTAATCAACCATCTTTACAAACCAATTATTTCTTACAAAATTAAATAGATAAAAAAATGATAGACTTTATAATGCAACCTTGGCCATGGTGGTTCTCAGGGCTGGTCATCTCATCCGTAATGTTTCTGCTTTTATTCTTCGGAAACTCCTTTGGATTCTCTGCAAACCTACGCACAATTTGTTCAATAGGCGGTGCAGGAAAAAGAGTAAAATTCTTCGATTTCGATTGGAAAAAGCAAATCTGGAACTTGGTGTTTCTAGTCGGTGCCATTCTGGGTGGATATATCACCAGTGAGTTTTTAACTTATCCAGACCAAGTCGTAGACATTTCAGAAAACACCATTAAGGATCTAGAAGCGCTCGGCTTTTCAGCGCCAACATCAATGCAACCCGCAGAACTGTTCAGCTTAGAAAATGCTTTTACGCTTAAAGGATTCTTGATTTTAGCCATTGGAGGTTTGATGGTAGGATTCGGAGCAAGATATGCTGGTGGATGTACATCAGGTCACGCCATTAGTGGTATAGCAGATTTACAAATTCCTTCCATGATTGCCGTTGCTGGATTCTTCATTGGCGGATTAATCATGACTTTCGGAATTTTTCCATTGATATTTTAATTAAAACTTAGAGAGAGATGAAATTTATTAAATACTTAATAGTGGGAGCACTATTTGGAATTGTGATGGCTAAATCTGAAGCAATTTCGTGGTATAGAATCCAAGAAATGTTTAGGTTCCAAGCTTTTCACATGTACGGAATTATTGGTGTAGCTGCTGTTCTTGGAATCATCGGGGTAGCCTTAATCAAGAAATTTAAAGCAAGAGACGTACAAGGGAATCCAATTCTATTTTTCCCGAAAAACAAATCAGTCGCAAGATACCTCATAGGAGGAACAATCTTTGGATTAGGCTGGGCTTTAAGTGGAGCGTGTCCAGGTCCTATGGTGGTTAACATTGGATACGGATTTATTTCCTTCGGAATTGTACTCGTATTTGCAACCTTGGGAACCTACCTATACGGAGCGATAAAAGATAAATTGCCACATTAATTAACGATAAAAAATATAAAAAGTGAACATTAAAATGAAAACAAAAAACCTTAGACATCAACATTTTATCTTAAGTTTTCTGCTTTTGTTCACTTTTTTATTGCCTCAGTTGGCAGGAGCACAAACAACATCAACTGATTCTATTCCTACTTTAGCCAAATTCTTAAAAAAAGGAAAGCTCAACTTTCACTCGAGAACCTATTTTATGGGCACCCTAAACGAAGGCAGTTCAACAGATTTTTTTACCATTGCACAAAGTCTTGGGGTCAAATATAAAACCCCAGCATTTTACGGATTTCAAATTCAGGCTGGCGGATATTTATCAATGCGCTTAGCAGAACACAATTTGATTGACGAGAACACGGGAGAATGGAATAAAGCGAGGTACGAAAAACCTCTGTACGACATCAATAATCCCAATAATCATTATAATCTTGGAATTTTAGATGAAGTTTATTTGTCTTACAAGCATAAAAATCTAAGTTTTAAACTAGGAAGACAAAGCTACGAAACACCTTTAATGAACAAAAACTACAATCGTTTGCGTCCAAACATGTTTCAAGGTTTATCTGCAAAGTATAAACTCAATGACTTTACAGTTTCTGGCGCCTGGTTTATTTCAGAGGCTGTGAGAGGAACAATGAGAACCTACTCAATGGCCAATTCTTTTGGCGTTTATGGTCAAGGTAAAAATCGCAATGGCGAAAAACACGATTACCACAACCACATCAGTTCACTTGGTGTAGGGGTATTTGGTGTTCAACATGAACTTAAAAACTTAAAAACACAAGTATGGAATTACACAGCAGAAAATGTATTCAATATGAGTTTTTTGCAATCGGATTATCGTTTAGAAAAAGATGATTTGACATATATAATTGGAGGACAAGGGTTTTATGAATACGCTTTAAATCATGGTGGAAATAAAGATCAAACAAGGACTTATATTTGTGCAGATGAACAAAGCTTTGGTTTTGGAGGACAATTAGGCATAAATGTAAAAGACCAACATCAATTTACAGCAAACTACCTTGCCATTTCTGATCAAGGCAGATTTCTTTTCCCAAGAGAATGGGGACGCGAACAGTTTTATGCGAGTCAAACCACTGAGCTCTTTGAAGGTTATGGTGGCTTAAATGCTTATGTGTTGCGTTATCGTTTCCAGTCAAAGAACAAACGACATGCGTCTATCGTGAGCGGTGGTTTTGTAGATCAGCCAGGTCTTGATGAAGTAGAATTGAATAAATATCAATTGGCAGATTATTACCATTTTTTAATTGAGCACAAGTATCACTTTCAAAAGCAACTTGAAGGGTTGAGTTTACGCTTTATTGCTACCTATAAAACTGATTTTTCTAAAAATGAAATGTCTGCAGCGCAAAAGCTTAATAAAGTAGATATGATTAATTTGAATCTGGTGTTAGATTATCATCTTTAAACAACCTTTCAAGGTGTAAAAAGCAACTTAAAAACAGTTCCTGTATCCGTTGTAACTTGCCTAATATCCCCATCAATTTGTTCAGTTAAGCTCTTGATTAACATCAACCCTAAACTTTCTACTTCTTGATTTAAAATATCCGTAAATGCTTTTTGACTTTGATCACCTATGGTTAATTGAAATTCTTTATTCGGCAAACATTCTAAATTTACAAAAACGAAAGATTTTCCTTGTTCGTCTGCTCCATGTTTAATAGCATTAGTAACAATTTCATTAATAATTAATCCTAAAGGAATCGCCTTATTTAAAGAAACAAAAACAGTCTCGGTTTTTAAGTCAATTTCTACTTTTTTATTTTTTGATTCAAAAGTTCTTATTAAATCATCAGTTAATTTAGCTAAATACTTTCCAAACTCTATTTTATCAAGGTTTTCAGATTGGTAAAACATTTCATGAATAGCAGCCATCGATTTAATTCTATTTTGACTTGCTTCATAGAGAATGGATAAATCATCATGGTTTGAATTCAATCCAGCTTGTAAAGACAATAAACTAGATATAATTTGCAAATTATTTTTCACCCGATGATGAATTTCTTTCAAAAGTAAATCCTTCGCTGTTAGGTCGTTCATTAATTCATTTTGTGCTAACCTCAATTGGGTTACGTCACGAGCAGTGCAATACGCTAAATTGGTCTCAGGATCAAATTTTGAATTCCAACTTAAATAAACAACCTCTCCATTTTTTGTAACATACCTGTTTTCATCTACAATCGTTTTATTTTTAACATCAATTTGTGAAACAAGTGCATCTGCTCTTTCTCTATCATCAGGATGAATAAAATCCATATAACTTGTGGAAAGCAATTCTTTTTCAGAGTAGCCCAGCAACTTTGTCCATGCCGGACTAACTTTTACAAAATATTGATCAACGTGCACAATACAATGTAAATCGGAAGAAAGATTAAAAAAGTTATCCAATCCTTTTTCGCCAGTTATTTCAGGTGTTAAATCTTTTACTAACCCCTCCACTCCAACAATTTCTTTCTTTTCATTTAAAATTGGATTCGATGAAAATGAAACAATTTTATCGTTTCCTGAAGGTGTCCGAATACTTTGATTCATTATCATTTGATCATACGTAGTTTTCATTTTATCCAACTGCTCTGGGAAGCGAAGTGCAGAAGGTTCAGAAACACAGGTCATATAAAAGTCATTGAGTGTGCCTTCATAGTTTTCAGGGTATTCAAAAATTTCATAGGTTTTTTTAGACCAATCCATAATTCCTGTTTTAAAACAGTATGACCACTGACCAACATTTGAAAAATTTTCAGATTCTTTGAATAACTTTTCTTTAGCATTTAATTCTGCTCTGATACTTTTAATTTCATCTTCGGTTAGCGCACCTAAACTAGAGAGCTCCTTTTTCAAGGCAGGCGAGTTAAATTTATCGGCTAGCCTTTTAAGCTTTGTTAATTTATTTTCTGTTGATCTAATTTCCTGAATTAACTGTTTTATTTCCTCTTCCATTAAACATTGATTAGTAAACGAATAGTGAAAATTACAATAAAACTTTGTAAAAAATGTGTTTTTTACTTGATAGTATAACTCAGTTGCGATAAACTGTCATTTTTAAAGAATTCAGCAGCAACATTTTGAATGTCATTCGTAGTTATCCTGTCAATCTGCTCATAGATTTCGGCAATGGTATCAATTTCATTAAAAATCAATAAGCTTTTTCCAAAATTAAGCATCAATCCAGCATTATTGTCCATGCCTAATGCTAAATGTCCTTTCATTTGTTGCTTCGCTTTTTTAAGCTGACCATCAGTTAAGGGTTTTTCAATAAACTTTTGAATTTCTTTATATATCAAGTTAATCGTCTTTACTCTGTATTTGGGATCTGTTCCCGCATATACATTCCAATAACCAATCTCTTCAAATGGAGTATAGTTTGCCTCTATATTGTAGGTGTAGCCATATTTTTCACGAATCGATAAACCCAATCGCGAATTAAGCGCAGGACCACCTAATAAATTTATGATTAAATTAAACACCCTACGATCGGGATGATTATATCCTGGAGCAGCTCCTCCAATGAGAATATGAGATTGAAAATTGGCTTCTGATTTATTAACGAAAAACGGAATTATATGTGAAGCTTGAACAGCAGAAACAGGTTCTTTTTGATGTGAAAATTTACCAAAATCAGCGTTTAGCTTCTTTATCACTGTTTTGGATTCAATATTTCCAATAAAAGAAATAACCATATTTTCTGGATAAAAAAACTTGTCTACATAACGAATCAAATCTTCACGTTGAAAAGATTGAACTGATTCAACTGTTCCCAAGATATTATTACCCAAAGGATGATTAGGGAACAAATAAGATTCAAACTCATCAAATATTTTATCGGAAGGACTGTCTAAATAAGAGTTGATTTCATCCAAAACTACTTCCTTTTCTTTTTGAATTTCATTTTCAGGAAAAGTAGAATTAAGCATTATATCTGCCAAAAGATTAGAAGCACGTTTAAAATGTTCGGTTGTAAATGAACTGTACACACAAATCTCTTCTTTGGTTGTATAGGCATTCAATTCTCCACCTACTGAATCAAGACGTGACAACACATGAAAAGCTCTTCTATTTTTTGTCCCTTTAAAAATACAGTGTTCTAAAAAATGAGCCAATCCCTCCTCATTTTCTTGTTCATATCGGGAGCCAGCTTTCACCACAACACCTAAATGAGCAACAATAGAAGGGTCGTGTAAATAACTTACACGTAAACCATTATCTAAGGTGAAAACTGTTGGTTCAACATTATGCATAATTACATCAAGGATTACGTCTGCTCACTGTCCAAACTTCAGATTCAACATTATTTCTCTCAAAACAAATACGATCGTGAAGCCGATTGGGTCTTCCTTGCCAAAACTCTATATACGTTGGTCGTATTAAATATCCGCCCCAAAATTCCGGACGTGGAACTTCTTTATTTTTGAATTGTTTTTTTACGCGTTCTAATTCTTTTTCCAAGGAAACCCTATCTGAAATAACTTCACTTTGTTTTGAAGCCCAAGCTCCAAGCTGACTACCACGTGGTCGGGACGCAAAATATTCATCCGATATAAATTCGGGTGCCTTTTCAATCTTACCCTGAACACGAATCTGTCGCGATAATTCATCCCAGAAAAACAACGCTGAAACTTGAGGGTTTTCACCTATTTGTTTTCCCTTTTCACTTTCGTAATTGGTATAAAAAATCAACCCTTCCGCCAATAAATCCTTCAAATAAACCACACGAGAAGAAGGCATTAAATCAACACCAACAGTACTGACTGTCATTGAGTTTGGAGAAACACACTGTTTTTCAAAAGCTTCTTGATACCATTTTTTAAACAACAACATAGGATCAATTTTTTTCAACTCATCCGTTAACTTTCCCTTATCGAAATCTGTATGGTCATTTCTAAGGATATCAAGAAACTCCTTCATTTTATTTATTTTGTGTCATCTTCAAAACTTACATGATCTTCGTCTGAATTCTCTTCAGTCATTTCTTCTGTTGGTTCTTCATCAACATCATCTTGATCACCATAGTCCTCATCCTCTCCTGATTCTTCATTTTCAACTTGTGCAGGAGCAACTCCAGCTTCCTCTTCTTCTGTTAATGGTCTTCTACCGACTTCAACATCCAAATCTGGATTATAAGGTAATACCTCAACAATACTCGTTAAGGTAATTGCAGGCACTTCAAAAGTTACCGTCATATCACTTAAGCTTTCTTTAATACGTTCATAAGCTTGATGAACAGTTTCTGCAGTAACTAAAAAGTTACTTGTTATTTTCTTTTCCTTACCGGAGTCGGCATCTACAGAAACATAAGTTAACTTACACTTATACCAATCATCAGCATCTTCGTAATAAAAAATATCTGCATACTCTGTTTTTGCTATTCCTTTAATTTGGAATTCGCCTCTCACCCTTTCTCCTACTTCTTCATATATACGCGCTTCAGCCTCTGTAAAAGATGTTGCGTCAACTAAATATGGCTCAGTTACGCTTTTCAAACGTCCATCTTCTAGTTGTTTAATGTATTTAACTTTAACGGTAAACCAATTATTCATAATATTATTTTAATATAATTCTTTTCGTTTTCAAGACTTACAAAGTTAGCAGAATTTAAACCTTTAATCGAAAAAAAGAACGGCTTATTTTTAAGAAAAACCGCAAAAATCGATCAATAATTTAAAGGATATTTTCGAGACTAAGCATTTGGGGGTGCCCCATACATTTTCTTCGCTTCGCTACAAAAATAATGGGTCGGGTCATCCACTATATCTCTGCCCATAAATTGCCAGAGGATGCCGTTACTCCCCCTCACCCGCAAAGCAGGGACAAACTGTACTTCCAATACAAAACTTAAAAAGGATATCCAATAGCAATATGCAACTGTGGTCTGAATGGATTAGGCATCAAATCCTTGTAATAGTATTCTCCTGTATCAGGATTCTTTCCCCAGCGATCAATTCCTTCTTGAATATAAGGTTGTTTATCTTGAAAAATCCACTTGGCGTTATCTGGCAACGCAGGATTTCTCAGTGGAATCCCTAAATCAAGACGGACAATTAAAAAAGTAAAATCCAATCGAACACCAATACCACTCGAAACACTTAATTGCTTATAAAAATCTTTACTTATTTGACCACCTGGTCGGTTGGGATCTTCATTATACGTCCAGACATTTCCTACATCCGTGAAGAACGCGCCTTCAAATAGTTTGGATATTTTAAAACGATACTCAAAGGAAGCCCCCAGTCTCATATCTCCCAATTGTGTAACAGTGCGGTTTGAATCAAGATAATATTTGTAAGCGCCTGGACCCAAAGAACGCGCTCTAAACCCACGATTATCAATAGATCCTCCACCAAAAAAACTATAATCAAAGGGTAAGTTTAAACCATTGTTTTCCAAAGGGACTCCGGCGCCAAGTTGCAAACGATAATGCAGAGATTGATTGTTTAAATATTGATGTAGCGTAAACTGATTGTCTAAGCGAATAAACTGAGAGTATCGTTGACCCAAAAATGTTTTAAATCCATTTGAATTTTCTGCTTTATCTTTAGTAATTAACCCCACAATCATTCCTGCCATGTCAAAATTAAAACCATAATTAAAAGTAATGGTTCCTTGTTTCAAATCCGGATTAGTGAAACTATACGTAACGGCAGCATCTTTATAAATCGCTTGATTACTATATGCATTGATTAGAAACAAATCGTTTTGTTGTTGCAACTGACTTTCAAACGCTTCTGTTTTATCAATACGTACAAATTGTATCCCACCAATCAATGGAATACCTACCGTAAACACTTGGGTCCTAAAAATGTCATAAAACTTCCATAAATAATTCAATTGTACGGTTTGACGTTTAAAATAAGGTTGTTGCTGAAAGTTATACGCTGCAGAGAATGTAGTTGTTGGGTTTTGATTTTTTGATAATCGATTCATCGAAATCGGAAAAAGACCAGGCACATCCAATTCAAAAGAAGGTCCAAACTCTAGGGTATTAAAACTTCTCGTTCCATCTTGAAGCACATTCTCCTCTGCACTTGAAGCAAAAATTTCAGGTTGAGATTCAAAACCACCACTAAAACTTATTTTTAACCTTTGACCTTTTCTAAAAAGATTTCGGTTCTGATAATTAAAAGAAGTGGAGACCCCTAAATAACTATTTGCATGTGTTCCTTTAGGCTCAAAACTAAAAGATTGCTGCTTTTGAGGAGTAAGATAATAATGAACATCAATGGTATTGTCCTCATTCTCCTGAATCTCGGGTTTTACGGTTTTAAATACTCCCATATTTAATAAACGACTGTATGATTCTGGTAAAAACTTTCCTTTGTAATAATTGGTTTCTTCGAGATAATTCTGAAACTCTATCAACTCTGCTTTAGTTGTTAATTCCCCATTGTAAACAAAAGTGGCTGTTCGCAGCTGTGCATTTCTTCCATCGTACCAATCATATCTTAGGGTATCAAAGGTTGGAACCTGATCATAAGGACCTAAAACAATACCCCTAGGATCGAGTTCCTTAATTTTAAAATTCCCATCGTAAGTTATTGTATCTAATAAATGAAACGTGACATTCCTAACAATGGTGGAAGCAAAAGGCTTTAGTACCTGATTTTCATCATTTCCCACATATCTCTTTGCGATATCAACCGCTACTTTTATATTTTTATCATGCGATAAAGTATCAATTTCATAAGAAATATAACTTTCCTTAAACCCATATATCGCATTATTCTTCATGTATTCAGAAAGATCTTTTCTCATCTTTCCAAGCGCATCAGCATCAAATCGAAATGGAGGAATTAATGCCTGCTCACTTTCATTCATGAACTTATTGTAAATGCCGATAATCGTTGCGTTTTCGTTTCTTAGAAAAATAGAGTCAACGAAATACAAATCACCAGGAACGATATGATAGTCAACTTTAGCCCTTTTCTTTTTATCTTTTAAATCGGGATCGGTACGAACAGAAGCATTGAAATAACCTTTCTTTTGCATAAAAAGTTCTATTTGCTCTTTGGAAGTTTGTGTTAATGAAGGGTTGTAAATAACAGGAGCTTCACCATACCCATATTTGATTCTTCCTCTTATAGGTAATTTGGGATCTATTGTATCTTTAAGCTCTATTACCTTTGGTGTGTAAAAATCCTCACCATGCTTTAATGCCCTCTTAATGCGTCTTTCATTAATTCTTTTCTGTCGTTTTAATCGGCGTTTATTTTTCCTTTTATACCTTGAAAGCAATCTTTTCTTATCCTTCTCCACTTTTGCAGAATCAATAGCGTTGTAGGCACGTAGCTTTAGACGAAAACCAAGTGTTCGATGATTAGGTCTTTGTCGAATCACGCTTTCTACCTTACTTTTATCAACTTGCGTTTCTTTTGGTAAATGCACATTATTCTTCACTAAAAGATAACTGTTAGAAGGAACATGCCTTTTTATATTGCATGCTCCAAGCAAACAAATAATGAATAAAATCAGACTATAAAAACGAATTTGCTTCACAACCAACAAAAATAAGAATCAAAGAGGTATAAATCACTTTTTGAAACATCTTTTGTGTGTTTCAAGGTTTTTAAAGAATAAATAATGATATGTTTCTTACAATTACGTATTTTCAAACTGAATTAAAAGAGAGGATATTTGTTAAAATACCTACCAAAATCTAGTTTTAAATAAGGAAGACAGAAATAGTATATGTACAAAGAAAAAATCCAGTAAGAATATGGGGAAAGATTGCCAAAATATATTTAAATCTTAAAATTTATTCAGCAAAATTCTGAATCATAAGGCTTCTATGTGGAGCTACGCGGAATCGAACCGCGGACCTTTTGCATGCCATGCAAACGCTCTGCCAACTGAGCTACAGCCCCATATTATAACTCCTCAGAAAAGAAGTGCTTATATTTTTCTCGAAGATAATAAAATTACTGAAAAGTATATGTTGAATATTTCAACTAATAAATCCCTAAACATTTTCTATTTTTATCGTCAAGAAATAAAAAGATGATTTCAAAACAACAAATCAAATACATTCGTTCCCTTCACAAAAAAAAGTTCCGTGATCAAAATCGGCAATTTATTATTGAGGGGCCTAAAATGATTAAAGAGGCAATGGAGTATGCTCCGCATAGCATTTCACATGTTTTTGGTTTATCAGAAATGGAACATTTATTTGCTGAACAAGTCGCTTTCGAATCCATCAGCCAAAAAGAGTTAAACCAGATTTCTGTTTTGAGACAGCCTCAAAAAATACTTGCAATCTGCAATTATTTGCCTCCTAAAAGTTTGGATCCTGAATTTTATATTGCGTTAGACACCATTCAAGATCCAGGGAATTTAGGAACAATTTTACGTTTAGCCTCATGGTTTGGTGTCCAACAAATTATTGCCTCAAAAGAGACAGTAGATTGTTACAACACTAAAGTTGTACAAGCTTCCATGGGAGCAATTTTTAATGTACAAATAGAATATGTAGACTTAAAAGAGGCACTTCAAAATGTAAACCTTCCCATTTACGGTTCGTTATTAAATGGTGAAAACATCTATCAAAGCCAAAAAGCAAAAAAAGGAATACTTCTGATGGGAAATGAAGGAAAAGGTATTCATTCTGATCTACTTCCGCTAATAACCCATCCAGTTACGATACCAAAGTTCGGGTATGGCGAATCGTTAAATGTAGCAATGGCGACCTCTATTTTCCTTTCTGAATTTTCTAGGTCTTCTTAGATTTACATTTTTTTCTTACCTACAAATCGAACAACATCACCTTTTCCTACGTGAAATTTCCCTTCATCAAAAATGGTTTCTAATTGATATAATTCTTTTATTTCTAATGGTGAAAACTCTGATCTAATTTCATCAATTGAGGTTAAAAACTCAATCTTTTTGGTCCTCCAACTTTTGGATTTTTACTATTTAATGCCAAATGTTTTTTACTGAAAGACTCAGAAATAATCAATCCTCCAGGTTTTAAAAGTCGAATAAATTCTTTTCTGTATTGTGCTCTTATTTTCGGATCAAAATGAGTAAAAATCAAAGCGATTACATCAAATGTATTTGGTGGATATGTTAAATCTTCTAATGCTCCAACTTGATAGTTAATCGATAATTTATGTTTTTCTGCCAACTGATCTGCTTTTTTCTTTCCTTCTCTACTAATATCAAAAGCATCAACTTCCCATCCGCTTCTAGCAGCACAAACACTATTTCTTCCCTCTCCGTCTCCGGGAAGTAAAATTTTTCCGGGTGTTAGTTTAAACAATTGTTCTTTAAAATACTCATTCGGTGCTTCCCCGTAGGCGAAGTCAACATCTGCATAGCGATTATCCCAAAATTCTCTCATCTCATTCTTTATTTGTATACAAAAGTATGTGCTTTAAAGCTTATTTTCTGTAACATTAGTTATTTACATTCACCAAATGCCAAAAAGAAAAAAGAAAAAGTAAAATTAAAAGCAGACTTTAGGTTTCAATCTTCGGGTGTTTAAATCGAACTGTTCACTTTCTTTGCGATTGCTTGAACACAATTAAGACCATCAACGGCAGCAGAAGCAATCCCACCAGCATATCCAGCACCTTCTCCACATGGATATAGGCCTGAAACTTCGACATGTTCTAATGATTTTGGGTCTCTAGGAATAGCAACTGGGGAAGAAGTTCTAGATTCTGGTGCCATTAACACTGCTTCATTGGTTAAGTACCCATTCATTTTTCGACCAAAATCTTTAAATGCCTTTCTGAGTGCATCTGCCAAAAAATGAGGTAAAACTTGGTTTAAATCTACGCTTACCATTCCAGGTTGATGACTACTTTTAGGCAGATCTTTAGATTTCTTTCTGTTCACAAAATCAAGCATGCGTTGGGCTGGAACTGCTTGCGTTTTACCAGCGGCAATCCAACAATCTTGCTCTACTTTCGCTTGAAAATCTAAACCAACAAAAGGATTGTTTTTCGTGTAATTGGGTAGTCGTTTGGGATCAATTTCTACAACAATTCCAGAATTTGAATAGGGATTATTTCGTTTGGAAGGAGACCATCCGTTGGTCACTACTTCTCCAGGAGCAGTGGCGCAAGGTGCTACAATACCACCTGGACACATACAAAAAGAGTAAACGCCTGTTTTTCTAACCTGAGTAACCAAACTATAAGTTGCGGGTGGCAAAAACTCATCATTCAAACGTCCGTGATATTGTATTTGGTCAATTAACGCCTGTGGATGTTCGATTCGTACACCAAGCGCAAAACCCTTAGCCTCCATTTTTACGCCTCGTTGATGCAGAAGTTTGAAAATATCTCTTGCAGAATGGCCAGTGGCTAAAACAACATGATTTGTTTTTATTTTCTTATGACCATTCAATTCAAGTCCATCAATTTTATTTGCTTTGATAATAAAATCTGTAACTTTTGTATTAAAATGTACTTCGCCACCTGCTGCAATGATTTGTTCTCGCATTGCAGTAATAATTTTCGGTAATTTATTCGTACCAATATGCGGATGTGCGTCTACTAAAATATCATAAGGAGCTCCAAATTGAACAAATAAGGATAAGACTTTCATCACATTTCCACGTTTTTTTGAACGTGTATATAATTTTCCATCCGAATACGTTCCTGCTCCTCCTTCTCCAAAACAATAATTAGATTCTGGATTAACCACGTGTTCTTTATTGATTTTCGCCAAGTCTCTTCTGCGTTCCCGAACATCTTTTCCACGTTCAAAAACTATGGGTTTAAATCCAAGCTCTATGGCTTCAAGAGCTGCAAAAAGTCCTGCTGGACCTGCTCCAACAATAAAAATAGGTTCTTTTTTGGAAACATTTTTATAAAAAACTTCTGGAAGTTTAGGCGTTTCATTTTCAATACATAAAACCACTTGCAGATTGTATTTCACAGGTTTTTTACGTGCATCAATAGAACGTTTACGGATGTAGAAATAAGGGAAATTAGAATTTTTATTTTTTCTGTTGGCCTGCTTTAAGATAAACTCCTCATCACTTAACTGCTCTGGCAAGACCTGAATCTGAACCGTATTTTCCATTACCCCTCAAATGTTAATGAAATCCACCACACGCGATTGTACAAAGCATTAATTGGCCTTGACAATGGTGTATTGTCTTGAATTAGCGCGTTTTTAAAGCCATGTGATAACTTTAATTCAATTCCAAACTTGAAGAATGGTAAGAAAAAATCAGCGCCTGCCCCAATTTGAGCCTGAAAATCGTCTCGAAATATTTTAATGAAAGGATCACTAAACTTTTGAGCGGTTTCCTCTTGTGACTGTAAGTCAAGTGTATATTGTGCTCCAGCAATAATATACGCCGCAAAATTGTTATATCGAGCTGTTCTAAACTTGAACAACAAAGGGAAATCTAAATTGGTTGAACCTACTATTTGCTTTTCAGTTTCTAATTTCATTTCCTCATTATCATCTGCGATGTAGGTATAAATCAAATTTCTTTCTGTAAATGATAAAGAGGGGATAAAACGCAAACGAATTAAAGGAGTTCCTAACTTTAACGAGCTAATGATCCCTAATTGAAAACCGGGCTGACTTTTATTGGCAATATCATACGTATTATAATCGGCTAGCATATTCGGTTTGTACCTAGTTGAAAAATCAGCAGTATTAACGCCCAACATAAAACCAAAATGGATGAGCTTTCGATCAAACTTACGATAATTTTGGGTAAGCGGATTACGTTGTGAAAAAGCCACACCTATGGTTAATGTAATAAAAGCAATACTAAATATGATTTGTTTCAACATACTGATCAATAAAAACGTTTAATCCTGTTTTTTATTTTGTACCGGTATAAATAGTTGCTATTCCACCAGACACTAATTTTGCTGATGTATTTTTATATCCTAATTTATCTAAGATAGATAAAAAATCTTGACCTTCTGGAAATGCAGCAACAGACTCAGGTAAATACTCATAGGCAGAGCTATCCTTTGAAATCGATTTTCCCATAGCAGGAATTACATATTTAGAATAAAAACCAAACAATTGTTTAATCGGAAACTTTTTAGGTTTTGAGAACTCCAAAATTACAGCTTTTCCCCCTGGAGCAATAACACGGAGCATTTCAGCGAGTCCTTTTTCAAGGTTTTCATAGTTTCTCACACCAAAACCAACTGTCAAGGCATCAAATTCATTATCTTCAAAGGGTAAATCTTCAGAATCACCATTGACCATAGAAATGATATTCTCCTTGCCTTTCTTTTTTATTTTTTCACGTCCTTTTTCTAACATTCCATTAGAAATATCAACACCTACAACCTTTTCTGGATTTAATTTTAGGGCCGCTAAAGCGAAATCACCCGTTCCTGTTGCTAAATCAATCACCTTCTTTGGTTTGACTTCTCGCAACATTTTAATGGCCTTTTTTCTCCAGAGATGATCTATACCTAAGGATAAAAAGTGATTAAGAAAATCATACTTTGCAGAAATATTGTCAAACATTTCTGCAACTTCTTCTTTTTTTGACTTGTCTGTTTTATTGTATGGCTTTACTACTTTTTCTTTTGTCATAACTAACCAATCATTGTGTGTCCCTTAGGATATTTATATCTTCTACTCATTACTTGTTTACCGAACAAATAAGCTACCGTTAATGTTCCAACACGCCCAATAAACATAGCAATCACTATTATTATTTTGCCTGGTTCACTTAAAGCGGGAGTTATTCCTGTCGATAATCCGACCGTACTCATAGCAGAAACATGTTCAAATATAACGTCTATTAATTTAAATTGTCCTGCTTCCACAGCCTGATATTCGGTAACCAAAAGTGCAAAAATACCAATTAAGTTTCCAGCAATAAAGAATATGAAGATAGAATATGCTTTTAAAACCAAATCATTGTCAACAGTGCGTTTAAATAACTCAACATGCGGCTTTCTTTTAATGGTTGAAATTACTGAACTCATCATAATCGCAAATGTAGAAACACGAATACCACCACCGGCAGATCCCGAACTAGCACCTACAAACATTAAGAAGAGAAAGAACACCATAACAGGAAGACTCAAGGTTGATATGTCGACTGTACTAAACCCGGCGTTTCTCGTTGTCATAGAACTGAACAAAGTGGTGACCAAAGATCCAAAGCCAGACTTGCCATCCAAACTTCTGTTGTATTCGAAAGTAAAAAACACAATTGCACCAATAACTAAAAGAATCAAGGTTGTGTACAAAGTAATTTTCGTATCAAACCGGAGAGTTTTCCATGGAAATTTCATGCGGTGTCTTAAGCTTTTAATTCCGAAAATATCAAATAGATAAATCATACCAAATCCACCTAAGAAAAACAATCCCAACGTAACGGTATGCAACAGGTAATTGTCGGCTGTTAGCACATTCATTAAGCCATTAGGAATTGTTGAAATACCGGCATTACAAAAACTAGAAACTGCATGAAATAGGGAATGATAGAGTCGTGCAGATAAATCTTCAAACATCCCCTTTGGTTCGAGCAAAATAAAAACACACAAAAAGCCAATAAACTCAATTATTAGCGTCCATTTCACTATACGAAAGAACATTTTTTCTGTATCTAAAAACGAGGACTCATTTACGAAGTCTTCTATAACTTCATGTTGCTTTAGCCCAATTCCAAACTTTGCAATTAACAAATATAAGGCAGCAAAAGCGATAGTGTTCAAGGCTCCTAATTGAATTAAAAATAAAACAACAACCTGTCCTTTTAAAGTTAAGATTGTACTGACATCAATTGTTGTTAATCCGGTTACACTTGTAGACGAGGTAGCAAGAAACAAACTATCGACAAAAGAGAGATTGTAATTGGATTGCGTCATTTCTGGTAAAAGAAGCAGTCCTGTTCCTATTAAAATTATTCCCAAAATAGAAAGTGTAAAAAGTAAACCGGGGTGAATTTTAAAATATTGTCTGAAATTTCTTTTTTTGAAGATTTCCATAAAGATATAGGCTACAAAGAAAAGCTGAATGGTTAAATTCGAAAACTCTGCTAAACTTTCAAAACCAATATATTCAAAAAATCTAGAAGCCAATATAACATCGAAAAAGTTATATGAAATACCTTCTAATATTAAAAGAAAAACAATCACCGTTTCAGCCCAATGTTTTTTCATGTATTGATATGGACTGTAATCATAAATGATTTTGACGAAAAAACGAATGATATAAAATAAGAAACTAAACTCTATAAGCCGTGTTAAAAACTCTTTTCGCTCTGTTGTGTGCGGAAAACCATAATAATAAATTAAGACACCTATCATCGAAAGTGCCACAACGATATGAACCCACCTAAACAATGCGAGAACAAATTTTTTAGAACTGTAAAGATTAAGATTAATCTTTTCTCTGAGATTGTCTAACCACATCAGACATTGAGTTTTTTAGCTTCTTTAAACAACTCATCAGCTTTAATTGCTACAACTCCCCGATATTCACAAACAATTCCTCCTGCAAGATTTGCCATGGAAGCTAATCGAGACACCTTCATTCCTGCAACCAAACAAAGGGTCGCTACACTTATAACGGTATCACCTGCACCAGATACATCAGAAATTGTTCGGGCATGAGCTTCAATATGCTGTGATTCTTTATTATCTTCTATATAAACACCGTGCTCACTTAATGTCACAAAAATTATAGCTGGATTTAAAGTTTTCTTGAGCTTTTTTATGGCTTGATTAAATTGCGGTCGATCTTTTTCAAAATCAATTTTCATTTGAACACCTTCAGCTAACTCTTTTAAATTAGGCTTAAATAGCGTTACACCTTCGTAAGCTAAAAAGTTCTTCAGTTTTGGATCAACTGTAGTGATGACATCATATTTTTCTGTTAATTCAATCACTTGCTTGATCAGTGATTCTGTCAACACACCTTTATTATAGTCTTGAAAAATCAATGCGTCATATCCTTGTTTTAGTAGCGACTCAATTTGATTTAACAACTGCTTTTCTTGCTCTAGATTAATATCATCTGTTTGTTCCTGATCAATTCTCAGTAGTTGTTGATAATTTCCAAGAACTCGTGTTTTCACAGTTGTCTCTCTATCATCTGAACGTATTAAGCCGGTGGTGTTTATTGACTTCTCCTCAAACAGTTGGATTAAAGCATTTGCATTCTTATCATTTCCGATCACGCTTGCCATGGCAACTTGCGCGCCTAAACTAATCAAATTCAAAGCTACATTAGCTGCTCCTCCTAATCGCTCTTCATGTTTGGAAAAGTTAATGATAGGAACAGGAGCTTCAGGACTAACGCGATCAACCTTTCCTGATAAATAAGCGTCAATCATAACATCACCAAGTACTATGATTTTTTTTTGCTTAAACGCCTCAAAAAGTGTTTCAAGTGTCATTATTTTAAATTTTGTAATGCTTTATCAATCCGCTTCATTGCTTCAGTAAGTGTAGCCTCATCGGTGGCGTAGGAAATACGCATACAATTAGGATTACCAAAAGCATCTCCTGTTACTACGGCAACAAGAGCTTCTTCTAATAAATACATCGCTAGATCATTTGCGTCATTAATATTTTTACCGTCAAAAGATTTCCCAAAAAAGGCAGATACATTTGGAAAAAAGTAAAACGCTCCCTCTGGTTCATTGACTTCTACCCCATCCATTCCTCTTAGTGCGGACAAAACCAATGCCCTCCTATTTTTAAAAGCATTAAGCATATCCTCCAAATAAGCGGGGTCTTTCTCTAAAGCAGCAATAGTAGCGCGTTGTGCTATCGCATTGGCTCCACTAGTGGATTGTCCTTGCATTTTCCCACAAGCGGCAGCAATTTTTTTAGGCGCTCCAATATATCCAATTCTCCACCCTGTCATTGCCCAAGCTTTAGACACACCATTTACAGTAACTGTTTGATCGTAAACAGCATCGAATTGAGCAATGCTTTCATGTTTTCCTTTAAAATTAATATGTTCGTATATTTCATCAGAAATAATTACAATATCCTTGTAGTCCGCAAAAGCATTGGCGATGTCTTTTAACTCTTCTTTAGCATAAACAGACCCTGTAGGATTACACGGAGACGAGAAAATCATTGCTTTTGTTTTAGGTGTTATTTTCTCTTTTATATCTGCTCCAGTAACTTTAAAATCATTTTCTAATGTAGCGTCTACAATAACTGGAACACCTCCTGCTACTTTTACAATTTCAATATAGGAAACCCAATACGGTGCTGGTATTAAAACTTCATCACCTGGATTAACAAGGCTCATCATTAAATTGGCAATAGATTGTTTAGCCCCTGTTGAAACTACAATCTGATCTGCACTATAGTCTAAACCATTGTCTCTTTTAAACTTTTTAACAATTGCCTCTCTTAATTCTAAATATCCTGGAACGGGCGTATATGAAGTATAATTTTGATTCATTGCTTCTACAGCAGCTTCTTTTATAAAGTCAGGTGTATTAAAATCGGGCTCTCCTAAACTTAGCGAGATTACATCCAAACCTTTTTGCTTTAATTCTCGACTTTTTCGAGACATAGCCAAAGTAGCTGATTCTTCCATTGACAATAAACGATCTGATAATTGTAGCATTTACTTCATTTTAATTTATTCATTACAAATTTAAAACTTTTTTATGCTTTTCTTGAGCTTTAATTAAAGATTGCAAAAAAGACCTCTGTTATAATGGTAACTTATGTTACTTTAATTTTCAACGCCCCCCTAAAACATAGTCAATTAAAAGACAATCCTTATATTTGTTGAATGGATAAAAAGAAGACTTTAGTAATTGGAGCAAGCGAAAAAACAAACAGATATGCAAACAAGGCCGTACGAATGTTACAAGAGCATCAAGTCCCTGTAGTGGCATTTGGAAATCGCAAAGGAAACATCAACGGTACTGAAATAACAACAACCTTCCCACATGAAAGCGATATACATACGGTTACCTTATATTTATCAGCGAAGAACCAAAATGATTTTTATGATAAAATCTTAAGCCTAGAACCAAAACGTGTGATATTTAATCCCGGAACAGAAAATCCTAGTTTTGAACATCAACTTGAAGAAAATGGTATTCAAGCAGAAATTGCCTGCACGCTCGTTTTATTAAGCACAAATACGTATTGATATGAACTTCAAAGCATGGGTAAGAAAAAGGAAATGGGACATTCTATTTGCTATTTTTATTGGATTGATGCTCATTCCAAGTGTTCGTATGCCTGTTATGGCTTTCGTACAAAGAGTTTTCGCAGGTTCTCCTTCAACATTAGCCGTTAAAGACCAAAAGGAAATAAGCTCATCAGATTGGGTTTTAATTGATTTAGAAGGAAACCAAACAAATCTATCTGCTGCTAGTGGAAAAGTTACTATTGTAAACTCATGGGCAACCTGGTGTCCACCCTGTGTCGCTGAGATGCCTTCTCTTCAAAAGCTCTATGACAAATACCAAAATCAAGTCGCATTTTATTTTGTTAGTAATGAAAGTCCAGAAACATTAAAACGCTTTTTAAAAAGTAAAAATTACAATCTACCTGTATATATGCCCGCCAGTAATTACCCAAAAGAATTTGATTCCAATAGCTTACCAACCACTTATGTTTTAGATCAAAACGGGACAATTATTATGGAGGAGGTTGGAGCGCACAATTGGTTTAGCGATAGTTTCCAGGAGAAGATAGAACAATTGCTCGTTTCCCCACAAAAAGAATAAAATTATTTGTACAAAATTAAACAACTCACCATCCGAAAAAGTAAAACATTCTCCACCTCAAGGTCTCTTACGTTTTATATTTAATTTATTCAACGACTTCAATTCATACCGATACGTTAGAGTGACTCCCCCACCTGAGCCTTAAATTTTCAAAAGAAAGTCCTTGTTTTACCATCAAATTTGAAACCTATATTTTTATGCAGGATTCCAGACAAGCGGTTTAACGCTTATCGTGCAGTAGTGACTTTACTCTTCAGACTATTGCTATAAAAACACATATTCCATGCTTCATTTGCACATTTCCTTTTTAAAGACTATATTTGATTTTAAGTTATAAAAATTAACACTTTTTAATATTTCAAACTATGAAACTAAGAAATCTAATTTGGGGTATCCCTTGCGGACTTTCCCTATTGTTTTCAGGCAATTTAATTGCTCAACAAGACACTGTAATCATAACAAACGGTAGTTCTTGGACAGTACCATCAACTGCAAATCCATCATCAATCTCAGTAGAGTGTTGGGGAGCTGGCGGCGCAGGTGCATATACTTCTACAGAAGAAGCTGTTGGAGGCGCTGGTGGAGGTGGTGCATACGCAAAAACCATATTTACAAACTTCACTGTTGGACAAACCATAAGCTATGAAATTGGAACTGGTGGTTCTGGTACATCTGGAGCTAACGCAGGCGGTGACACCTGGTTTTATGTCAATGGCATCAATGGCGTAAAAGCCGAAGGTGGTAAAGGAGCAGCTAACAATTCTAGCGTAGGTGCGAATGGTGGTTCTGCAAGTAACTCCTTTGGAGATATTACTTTAGATGGCGGTAAAGGTGGAAACGGATCATTCGATTCCGGTGCTATTTGTGGAGATGAAGCCGCATCAGGAGGTGGTGGAGCAGCAGCAACGCCATTAAGCGCAGGTGCAATTGGTGGAAATGCAAGTACTTCGACTGGTGGTGTATTCTGCGCAGGTAATCATTCTGACGGTGGTATTGGTGCGTCTAATTTGCTATTTCAAAACATAAATAGTGAAGGTGGAGACGGAGTAACATATAGCGGAAACGGTGTAAATGGCTTGTATGGTGCTGGCGGAAGCGGTGCAGTATCAAACACCTACAATGGTGGTGACGGAGGTGATGGTTTAATTCGAATTATCTATTCTAGCGCTTGTAATGAAACGGCCACCCAAACCATCAATAGATGCGGTCCTTTTACATGGATAAATGGAGTGCAATACATAACAAGTAATAACACTGCAACACATATTGTAGCGGGAGCAGCGACTAATGGTTGCGATTCAGTTTATACTTTAAATTTAACTATCACCGTTCCCGATGTAACAACAACCCAAGTTGGAGGTGGGTTTCTTTCAGCTAATGCTACTGGGGCAGATTATCAATGGATAGATTGTTCGGACAATAGCCCAATTACTGGAGCTACTAATCAAGACTTTACACCAAGTGTTAATGGATCCTATGCGGTAATTGTAACGGAAAATGGTTGCTCAGCAACTTCTGACTGTATGGTTGTAAATAATGCAAGCCTTGAAGAGGAAAAAAACAATACGTTGATTAATGTTTTTCCAAATCCTGCACAGAATTTTATTCATGTATCAGTAAGTGGTTCACAAAACAGCCCTACTCAATTGAAAGTAATAGATGCTGCTGGAAGAGTTTTAAAAACCCAAAACATAGTTAAATCAAATACTAAAATTGATATATCAAGATTTAATAAAGGAGTATATTTTGTAAAGATTATTTCGAGAAATACACAAAGTATGCACAGGTTCATTAAGAATTAACCCGAATTATTCAACAATCCTAATCTTTATAATTGTTAATATTTTTAAATCAAGTCTTTAAGTGGTTCTTTGGGAAGTTTTAAGAACCCCATTTTTGAGTACTTTGGTTTTTGAAAGATTTTGATTTAATTTTAAATCTATTCGTCGTTACAAGCCCCTCGAAATATGCATATATTACTTTAGGTCTTGTGTCTAGAATAGATTTAAAATTAAATTAGCTTCGCTGAGACTTCGTGTTCATGAATAATACGGGTTAAGTTTTAACAACTTACCATTTTATAAATTTATGAGGGATAAATGTTTTATTTGTCCCTCTTTTTATTTCTTAACTTAAATTCATTGTATTTTTGGCAAACGTAGTTCAGCACATAACTCACTCCCAACAACTGTTCTATTTCTGTGACATTCTATTTCTATGACATATAAATTGCCCACCTCAATTTTCAATCATTTAGTACTAATCGGATGATGAGTACAAATACTAAGTATCAATAAACAATCAAATGGAATGTATATAAAATGATTAGAAAAGCTACACATACCCAGTTTTGACGTGGTGGTGATATTCCAGCAAACAATCTACATTTTAATTTAACGCACAATAAAAGCTTATATATACAGGCCAATCTCCAACAGTTACGTTTGCACCCTAATTTCTATACATAAATCCTTAACTTCCATTTTGAGGGATCAAGACTAATTATTGGGGATTAAGCATAAATATTTGTCAATCTGAATAAAACATATCCAAAATTTTATATTCTCCTACTGGGCTACCAAGCTAGGTCGTTAATCCTAGTTATAAGGTTGTGTTTTTTCAATAATTACAGCCGAGAACTGTATCAATTAATTTTATCTAGTGTTAAACTTTATCAAAAAAAGGAAGAAGAGATTCCTCAGTTGTTAAAATCTAATATTTTAACAACTGAGGAATGACAGCTCATAAGGAGGTCTTCGGGGTAAAGCCAACAAACACCTGTCATTCCGATGGAGTCCCGAGAACTCGGGGCGACTAGGAATCTCTTTTTCAATAATTACGACTTATCTTGGTATCCCAATGCTTCTATATCTTATCCTGAAAGTTTTTTATAATTTAGAATAAAATATATCGTTAAAACTTTAAGCATAAAAGTGGTTAAAACCTCTCCCTCCCCAACTTTTGAGACTGATCCATTTTGAGGGATAGCTAGAGCAAAAAAAGAACATAAAAAAAAGGAAAGCGTTAACTTTCCTTCTTCAAATATTGTGATGCTGTCACTTATTTTTTCATGTGACGTGCATATCTGTTCTTAAACTTATCTATACGACCAGCAGTATCAACATACTGTTCTTTACCTGTAAAGAATGGATGAGACATGTGAGAGATATCCAATTTCACTAATGGATATTCGTTTCCATCTTCATGCTTAATTGTTTCTGTTGATTCAGCACACGATCTTGTAACAAATGTATAGTCATTTGTCATATCTTTAAATACTACTAAACGATAGTTTTCTGGATGTATATCTTTTTTCATTTCAAATAAATTTCTAGTTTGCCATAAATGGGAAGGCAAATTTAGTAATTAAATTTCGATTCTCACAATCGATGTGTAAAATAATTTTTAATAGCAGAAAAAATTGTCTATTTCCATCTTCCAAATATACAAATGTTAATGATTAACGTTAAAAAAACAATTGTAAGGATACTCAAAATGTAAAAACACTTAATTTTAAGGAGATAAAGACTCAAGAAATAAAAATCATTATTTATCGTTAATTTAGCAGCATCAAAATTAAAATATTGAAAAATCTTATTTACATAATTACATTTCTAATGGCTGGGTTGTTTACCCTGCACCTTTCGAGCTGTAAGAAAGAACTTCTTTTTTCAAAAAATCACCTAACTTTTTCTGTAGATACTGTTCTTTTTGATACTGTTTTTACAACTATTGGAACAACTACAAAGCGATTTAAAATTTATAATAACGCGAATCGGCCCGTCAAAATAGATGAGATTGTACTTGCGGGAGGCAAAACATCGGCATATCGCGTAAATTTAGATGGAGAATCTGGAACTGACTTTAAAAACATTGTACTTCCTGCCGAAGATAGTTTATTTATGTTTGTGGAGGCTACATTGGGAGAAACGAGTGCTTCAACGCCTTTTATTATTACTGACAGTGTTTTATTTAAGTCAAATGGTAAAACACAATCCGTTAAGCTTGCGGCATGGGGTAGGAACGCACATTTTTATAATGACACAATAGTTAGTGGAGTTTGGACAAATGACAAACCACACGTAATATATAATTTAGCTTTAGTTGATTCTCTTAGCTCTTTAACCATACAAGAAGGTACAGAAATATACATGCACAAAGGTGCCATGTTGTACGTGAAGTCAGCACAATTAATAATTGACGGTTCATACAACAATAAAGTAACGATACAAGGAGATCGACTTGAGCCTTTTTATGCAGATGTAAAAGGTCAATATTATGGAATATATCTTGACCATGCTTTGGAATCAACTATTGATAATGCGGTTATCAAAAACGGAACAGTAGGTGTGCATATTTATGATGATCACCCCACAAACACGAATCGAACGCTTACCATAACGAATACAGAAATTTCAAATCATTCAAGCTATGGAATATTCAATTACTCAGGTGGAAGTATTATGGGAGAAAATTTAAATATCCACAATAATTCTATCTACGCTTATATATTATTGGAGGGAGGAAGTCATAACTTCAGACATTCTCAATTTTTAAGTTATGGCTCAGAAGGAAACCAACCTGCGGTCGCTATAAAAAATTATTTCACAAGAAGCGATGGCGTGACTTATATTGGTGATGTGGGTGAAGGAGCATTTTACAATTCAATAATTGACGGACCTGGAGAATTTCAAGTTGGTTATGATACACTTACCAACAACGGAACTGTTAGCATTTCGATGGAATACAACACCAACCTAATTCGTCAAAAAACACCCTTCAATGGCTCATCTTTCGTTACTAACCTATGGAATAAAAACATCCAATATGAAAATGTGTCTGAAAACAAATTTATCATCAAACCTAATACTCCAGGACATGAACAAGGGAACGCAAGTTTAACGCTAACACCTGCATTACTTTCAAGAGACATTGACGGGAAAAACCGTTCTTCAGTGCCCGATATTGGAGCTTTTTCAGTTGACTAACATGAAAATACGATATCTACTTACCTTAGGATTAGTGTTTTATGCAACCACTTCATCAGCACAGAAATGGACAAATGAAAGTTGGGGGGTACAAGTTGGATTATCTGCAAATCTAGGGACTCATATAACACATGTTGGCTTAAAAATTCAAGGTTACTACAGTTATGACTTTATTCAATTCAATTTAGGGAATCACATACGATTTAACAACACCCATCTTGGCAAACGCAAGAACTTTGTGACTCAACGAATTAATACAGGCGTTGTGTTAAAAGCAGGGAAGAAATCAATTGCACCCCAACTAATATTCGATGGATTAAACCATCAGAGTAAAAGTTCATTAGCGATTGCATATAATTATTTATGGTATTTCGACAATATTGGCACTTCACAGCGTTCAGGAGGTTGGGGCATTCACATCCAACAATTTAGTTTTTTAATTGAAAATGACATTTTCGCTGGATCTGGAAGAGATAGATATAGGACAAGCTATGCAGGCATTGCGTATCATGACGACCTATACAACATTAGTTTAAACACACAATTATGGACTGGAGATACCAGAGGAACACCCTTACTAAATACACCTGACAGTATTTATCAAAAAGGATATAAAGACTTAAGCTCCACACATTATGGAAAAACCAGTCACGGCATTTTAAGTATTGGAATTGATTATGAAATCATATATGGCAACCATGCTTCTTTGGTGGTTGGTATAGACGGCGAAAAAATAAGAAATGGACTGCAAAACAAGTTTATGCATGACAAAAAGTTTATACCTAAAAAATGGCGTAAACCGAACGTTAACTATCCTATGCTCAACATCTATGGTATGCCGGTACACCGCAAGGAAGAAGCTTCTCCTCTGCGATTTTTTATGCAGACAGGACTGAATAGAAGTTTTAGTTATTAACTAGGTTTAATATACATCGCTAAACAGTTAACTTCCATTATTAACTGCCTTGCGATGAATTGAGCTTGCCAAAATGAGCTCGCAAGCCTGGTTCAGCGGACTTTTTATACTCATCCATTAAAACTCTAAATTTCAAAAGATTAAACTATTTCTACAAGATTTAGATCTACCTTACAATTACGTGTCCTTTCTTAATATTTTGTGATAAAAACAACAAAAGATACACAAAAAAATGGTGGCTCCGTATTACGAAACCACCATTTGAAAGAATATACTTTAGTATTAATGGCTTACCACTACTCGCATAGTGTGCGTCATGTTGTTATCAAGACGAACATTAACCAAATAAACACCATTTTCAACACCAGTCAAATCTAATGTTGTTTTCTTAGTATTTTTATTTACGTTTTGAGAAACAACAACTTTTCCTGTCATATCAACTAACTGAACTTGATTCGCTATGTGATTGTTAAAATCAACATTTAACACTTCAGCAGCAGGCGATGGATAAGCATTCATTGCAATTCCAAGATCTTCTTTATCTAGACCTACCTGAGCAGCTGGAATAAAGTTCACCATTAAACTAGGTACTGTTGAAGCCCCAAATCCTCTTGGATCAAATGTTCCTGCAGGAGCTTGAATAGGAAATAAGGGTTGTTTAAACTCTCCCTCATTAATTGTATAATCACGATCTGAGTTTGATCCAAGGTACACCTCCTCTACATAAGTTGAAGCACAGAATATATATCTTTGATTATCTTCTAATGCAAAAATATCTTCATTTGCAAACTCAGCTGTGATTGTTTTACCACTTGAATCTGTAGGATAAATAAATTCAGAACTCATTAATAAAACTTGTTGAGAAATAGGAATTTCATATCCAGGATCCTCAATATCAGTGAAGACATCGTTGTATTCATATACACCAATTTCAATTGTCTCACCTTCCATTGATGGGATTTCAGCATCTGACCCCTTCAAAGCTGAAAACGTGATAGAACGAGGTGCTAACTTACTCGCGTTAGCATTTCTAAAATGTATACATGAAGAATAAAATGGAATCGGGTTACCATTTCCATCAATTGGATGGTTTCCTCCCGTTGAGTTTGGTAACATGGTAGACTCGTCAATTGATGCGTAGGAAAGACTATTTGGACTAATAACGAAATCAGACTCTACCTGATTATCGAATTCACTATCATCAATTGAATCAGCTAATGCGAAATAGTTCAATTCATAATATCCTTCATCCCACGATGCAGGTGCATAAGTTGGCAAAGTAAAATGGAATGTATCTCCTGATGGAATATCTACCGCATTTGAAGTGTCATTATATAACTCTGTTCCATTTAAAGAGATAATAGCATTAAGTCTTACATTTTTTGCCTCATTTACTCCAGAGTTAGAAATAGTTGCAGCTAACTGAACAGGAAACTCTGAACCATCAGCAGCCAATGCACTAGGAATATTCGAATATTCAGGTCTCAATACTCTATTTTCATGTAAAGAAATATCGTTTTCAAAGAACCCCAATTTATTTCCAATAAAGACTACAACTGCTCCATTTGCCATTTCGTTTACTAATGCTGCGCCATCAACATCTGAAATCATGGCTACAGGAATACCAACAGTAGGTCCGCTGGTTCCACCATCCATTCCTACTGGTGCTCCAGGAATATTATTTATAATTACACATGCAATTGCTCCTGCAGCTTCAGCAGCTTCCGCTTTTTCACCAAATTGACAATCCGCTCGATAAACAACGGCTATCTGACCTGCAAGATCGCCTGCGTTTGTAGCTGCGGTACATGCTGTTGAATCACTTTCAAACATTACTAGCGTGTCACGAACAGAATTAGCAGGATCTTCTAAATCTGGACTACCCCAATTTGAGCTTGGTTCGCTCCAAGTTAAATCATACGCTCCTTCAATTGCTAAAGGTGATTCTCCAAAGAAAATAACTTGAGCTGATATAGAACTAGCAAAAGCTAATACTAATACCAAAAGTAAACTTTTTTTCATATCATTAATTTTTATAGTTTGTAGAACAAAAATAGCAATAAATTACATAAAAGTAAGAAAATGAGTTAAACAATGTAGCGTGTTCAAAAATAGAATATTAACATTTATTACCTTATGATTTACTTTTTTCATAAAAAAGATAAAACCACCTAAACTTTATCGTCCCTTGGACACCATCGACATTTTAATTCCCAAATATTGTGTTGTAATTTAGCGAAATATTTTTTATTGTTACAAATGAAGAGTCGTTCATTAAATTGGACAGTTTTAATCAAAAAAATAACAATTGAAAAGCAGAAGACAAAATTAATTCGTAATAATTTTTAATAAAAATCTATTTAACATCAAATATATTTTCAACACCAATTATTCGTTCACCAATAAATCCCTCACCATATTGCACACCAATATCTCTTCCGTTTTGAATAAGTCGAGCCTCTAGGGAATCTAAAAAATCTTGCCCTGAAATAGGAGTCTTAGGTCCTTGTGCATCGGGTTGATAAAATTGGGTTTTATACGCCAAGATTGCATCAAATTTTATAGACTTTTGTTGTGATACGTCAACAATAAAATCTGGCTTAATATAGCGATCTTGCACATAGTAATAAAGTACTTTAGGTCTCCACTTCTCTTGGGGTTTTCCATCGAATTCGGTTTCAATCTTTAACAAACCCGAGAGGAAACAAGCACGTGTTATTAACTCACTGCCTCTCCCATGGTCAGGATGTCGGTCTGAAGGTGCATTTCCTAGTACAATCTCTGGCTGGTATTTTCTTATGGCTACAATTAGTTTTCTCAGGTTTTCATCAGTGTTCTCAAAAAATCCATCCGCCATTTTTAAATTTTCACGGTATTCAACCCCCATTATTTCAGCTGCGTTTTTAGCTTCGTCATAACGCGTTTCTATTGTACCACGAGAACCAAGTTCACCTTGGGTTAGATCAACAACAGCCACTTTTTTGCCTTGTTGAACACTTTTTATGATTGTTCCACCAGCAGCAAGCTCAACATCATCGGGATGAGCCCCTATTGCTAAAATATCAACTTTATTTACCATTGATCCAATTCGTTATTTCATCTGCGTTTGGAAGTGTTTTTGGATGTACATCTTTTACAAAATCTCCACTTTCGTCAATTAAGAATTTATGAAAGTTCCAAGCTACTTCCTCTGCTCCATTGTTCTTTTTACTTTCTTCAATTAACCATGAATACAATGGATGCTGTTCTTCGCCTTTTACAGCAATTTTAGACATCATTGGAAATGAAACACCGTAATTCTTTTCACAAAAAGTAGCCACCTCATCATTTGTTCCTGGCTCTTGTCCACCAAAATCATTAGATGGAAAACCAATAATTGTAAACTCATCTCTTGATGTGTTCTCAAAAAGGGATTGCAACTGTTCGTATTGTGGAGTCAGTCCACATTCGGATGCCGTATTTACAACCATCACTTTCTTATCTTTCAATTCATCCGTATTAAAAGAAGTACCATCTATTTTCTTAAAATCAAAATCGTACAAATTCATAATCTATCTTTTTGTTTTATTCGATGTGTCCATTAAATACTTAGCAACAGTTACTATTGTAAAGGCTCCGAACAAACCAATTGCAACGAAAACAGATGTTGGCCATTCTGCAACTCCGTCTCCTTGAGCGTAAGAATGCAGTCCTACAAGAATAAAGTTTACTCCGAAGAATGTAAATAAAATAGCTGAATACCCCCACAAACTCAATATATTAAACAAAAGTCTGTTGCTCAATGCCGGAATAAACCTCAAGTGAATAATTACCGCATAAACAAGCATTGAAACTAATGCCCATGTTTCTTTTGGGTCCCATCCCCAATATCTACCCCATGATTCATTAGCCCAGACTCCTCCCAGAAAAGTACCGATGGTTAGCATAAACAAACCTATAATCAACACCATTTCTGAAACAGAAGTAAGTTCTACGATATTCATTTGTAAACGCTTTTTATTCTTCTTCGTTTTCAATAGATAAAGAATCATATTCACCAATCCTAGGATTCCAGAAATACCTAAGAATCCATAAGAAGAAGTAATAATTGCCACGTGAATCATTAACCAATACGACTTCAAAACAGGTTGTAAAGGTGTAATTTCAGGATCCAATAAGTTTAACTCTGTTACGAAAAGCATCATTGCTGCCAAGAGTGTCGTTGCGGCAATAACAGCTGGATTTTTCTTCACAAAGAATAGTCCCGCAAGAATAGTTGACCAAGCAATAAACACAACAGCTTCATAACCGTTACTCCATGGTGCGTGACCAGAAATATACCAACGCATTCCTAAACCGACCCCATGACCAACAAAAACAATAATCACCCCAGCTAGAAGAAAGTAACTTATCTTCTTTATGATTGATTCACTATTGTGGGTTGGCGTTACTAGAGTTCTAAAAAAGAACAAGATTAACATTAAGAAGCCGAATAAAAAGTATAGCGATTGAATTTTATCGAAAACTTTAAACTTATTATAGGCGATTTCTACATTTACATGCCTATGTGTCAATTTATTCAGGTGCGGATTTTCCGCTTCATATTTCTTCAGTTCCTCCCATTGGTATTCCTTCAAGGGAACTAGGTATTGTTGTGCATCCGAAAACTTTGCCTCTCCTTGAGCCACAGAAAATAAAGAACGCAGAAGATTAGTTGCTAAAGCATTTGCTTTTTGGTCTTTATCTCTTAGCTCACGTGCAAATGGCCATACCCATGTCCCATTATCATCTCCAGGAATAGGAACAATGCGCAAGTGTTGAAATTGAAAAATCTCTTTTAACAACCTATAACGTTCACCTAATTTGATTAATTTCTTATCAAACTCATTTTTCTGTCCGTCTGATTTACCATGTGCAACTTCGTACTCATCCATCCACTTGAATGTACCATGTTCATCTTCCATATCAGCAACAGAAACATATTTACCCGTTCCTAGTTCCTCTCGAATTTTATTCGAAACATAAGCAATATCTATTTCTTTCCATCCACTAGGTCCATATAAATGCATAGATACTAAAGTCTGAACAGCATTATACTCTCCAAACTTATCATCATGATGAATTTTCCTTAATAGCTTATCTGCCATGGTATGAAAAGGAATAATTCTACCATCGTAGTCTTGTACTAATAAATCGTCTATTTTTTGAGCATCTTCAACACTTAAATAATTTACTTCAATTGCACGTGGTACAGCTTCTTCTTGGGCATCTTTAGCATGACTGTGATCATGTTCGTGATTATGCTCCTCATGATTGTGATTGTGCACTGTTCCATCTGCGTGAACATGAGTAGAATCATTACCATGTGCAAATACATTTCCTCCAAAACTAAATCCAAGGATAAGCACCAAAACTTTAAGCATTTTGGAACGATTAGCTCTTGACTTCTTAATTAAAGTATTCAATTCTTTCATTCTTCCCACTCTATTAAATAAGGACATTATCATACCAATTGACATTATCAAATAAGCAATGTAAGTTACTGTTGTCCCCCACCAATCGTAGTTTACACTAAGCACTGTTCCCGACTCATCCGGAAAGTAACTCGATTGGAAAAATCTATAACCATGGTAATCCATTACATTATTCATAAAAATACGTTGGTCATGGGTATGATTTCTAGAAGAATCAATAACAGTTACTTCAGAAGCAAAAGAACTTGCCATAGAAGACCCTGGATATTTATGTAATTGGAATTCGTTACATCTAACGTAAAACGGAATAAGAATTGGTTTTGCTCCATAGCCGATTTCAAAATTTAATCCGCCAAATTTAAAGTAGGATTCATCAAGGATGTGATTTGAACTACCTTCTATTTCGACTAATTTTGATTCTGAACCATTAGATAATTTTAAAGTTAAAAAGTCATTACCGCCATCCTTATCTGGAGACTTCATTTTTTTAATGACCATTTTTTTCTTAAAATCCTTAAAAACAAGACTCTCATCTCCTATCATATATAATTGATTGGGATAAAATGGCAGTAAAGTATCCGCCGGTATATTAGTTATTGCGCTAGGATCAATTGCGTTTGACATCCTATCCTCTTTACTTAAAGAGGTCATATCAACACGTTTATACGGCATCATTGATTGAATATAAAGCATACCTTCATCTTCAGTAATCGAAACGCCTGGCAATGATGGTTCTTTATTTTCAAAAGCAAAATTAACTCCTCCTATCATTTGTTGGCCACCTTCAAAAACATATCTACTTTGTCCTTTGATGACTAATTCAATGGCATTTTTTCCATTTTCCTCATCTTTAATTAAAGAATCAACCATACCTTCTTTATAAGATACATATTCAACGGAAAACTCCTCTTGATTAGGCAATTGAAAATCAAAGGAAAATGGATTCTCTACACCTTCGGAAAGCCAACGTTTCTCTTCGTGGGTATATTGATTAACTAAATCATTTGCCTTCAGCGTGAAATATGGAGTAGAACTATAAATGACGTTCGTTGTTTCATTTTCTGCTACACGCATTTGACCTTCGAAACCGACATAACGCGTTAAAGCAGCTCCAACAATAATCAAAAGAAAAGACAAGTGAAAAGCAAAGGTTGCCCATTTCCCTTTTTGATACATTTTATACTTTACAATATTAACGATTAACGTTATAGAAAGATGAAGTAATAATATTTCGAACCAAAGCGCATTATATATTGCTATTTTTGAGGCAGGAGTTCCATAATCCGACTCGATAAAAGTTGCCCATGCTATAGCCACTGCAAAAATGACCATACTTACTGCCATCATTTTCATCGAGAAAAGCCCTCTTATAATTTTATCTAACATTACTCAATAATTTTTACTTGACAAAAGTACGAAAGCTTTGCTAATTTAGAATGATTTTAATGTTAATTTTGGCTGAAAATAGAGGCTATTTTTATAACATGATAAATAAAGATTCAGATATCACAATTTTTGGCACAGGAAAGGTTGCCCACCAACTTGGAAGTGAACTAAAAAGAAAGGGAAATCACATAAATGCGGTTTACGGTAGAAATGAACAAAAAGCAAAAAAACTCTCTAAAAAGCTAAAAACCAAACACATAACAAGCGCAACTAAAATCCCTTCCAATAGTTTAGTTATTATTTGCATCAGTGATAGCGCTATACCTAAAGTAGTTGCGTCATTAGATAAAAACTTAAAAGTAGCTTACACCTCTGGCAGCATTCGATTGGAAGATTTACCAGACAGGCCTTATTTAGGAGTCTTTTATCCGCTTCAGACTTTTAGCATAAATAAATTGGTGGATTTTTCTAGTATTCCATTTTTGATTGAATCCCGCTCAGAATTGTTTGAAAAAGAATTAAAATCTTTAGCCAGCAGCGTTAGTAATTATGTAAAATGTGCTAATTCAGAAGACCGATATAATTTACATATTGGCGCAGTAATGGTAAACAATTTTTCAAATTACCTGTATCATCTTGCCCAAAAGCATTTGGATGAACATGACCTAGACTTCAAGCTACTGCTACCTTTAATCAAAGAAACTACCGAGAAACTAGAGATACTATCGCCTATTGAAGCACAGACAGGACCAGCTGCACGAGGAGACAAAAAAATAATACAAAAGCATTTAAATTCAATCAGTGACCCAAAAACTAAAGCGCTCTATGCTTTGTTTAGTGAATTAATACCAAAAGAAATTAAAAAACATGAGTTATAAAATAAGTTTATCTAACATCACTACATTCATTTTTGACATTGACGGTGTTTTGACAGATGGAAACGTAAATATCTTTACAAATGAAGCTGTTCGGGCTTTAAATTCAAGGGATGGTTATGCCTTGCAATATGCTGTAAAGATGGGGTATAAAATTTTCATCATTTCAGGCGGAAATTCACAAGCCACTAAAGAACGTTTATTAAGTGCAGGTGTTAATGAGGTTATTTTAAAAGCCTCTAACAAGATTGAGATTTACGAAGATTTAAAAGTGAAATACAAATTCAAAGACAAAGAAGCTTTATACATGGGCGATGACATTCCAGATTATAATGTTATGCAGAAAGTTGGCGTAGCTGCTTGTCCACAAGACGCTGCCATTGAAATTAAAAACATCGCACACTATCAATCCCCATACAACGGCGGAAAACATTGCGTTCGTGACGTTATTGAACAAACACTAAGGGTACAAGATAAATGGTTCAAGGCAGAAGCCCACGAATGGTAGATTATTGCTTGATTATTTTTGCCGAATAAATTTGTTGATCCGATTGAATCGTAAGAAAATACATACCCGGTCGGAGGTTATTCAAATCTATTTTAGCCTCCACAAGCCCTTTACTCATCAACCTACCATTTAAAGCTGTTATTTGATATTCTAATCCATGAACACGATTGGGTAAATTGATGAAATCATTTGTAGGATTTGGAAAAATCACTAAAGACTTTAGCATTTCTTTTTTAACAGAAACAAAATCAAGACCTGTATTGGCTCCTGGAACAAAAGAATCATCTGGTGCAATTCTTGCCACCATAACATCAGTACCGGACGAAATTTCTAATTCCTTGTCTCCGACCGTACCCACAATCACAATTCCACCATCGCTTGCAACAATCATTTGATTAATCCTATCATCGTTATATGCAGAAAAACCCTCTCCCGAACCAATAAAAAACAAATCTGTGTTTAGTTTCATTGTAAACATGTCCTCACCCCCAGGAAAAGGATTTAAATCAATAGCCTGTGATTGAATAGCCATATACAACCCCTCAAATTCTCGAATAGTTATAGCGGTAATTCTAGCATCTCCATCATAACTAAAGTCAATATATTTATCAAAAACGCCTAGTAAATCAAATTTTCCTAACCAATAATCATCTTGATTTTCTACTGTATTTTTTATAAATCCTGATGCGTAAATATCTGTTTCAAAAACTTCTAAATCTAGAATCTCCACATCTCCACTTGGATTAAAAGACAACCAAACCTCTGATCCATCTACATTATTGTAGGCTGCTAACATTCCTCTTTGAACTCCAGCATCTCCCATTACTCCACCAATTACAAATTGAGAATTGGAAAGTGTATCAACAGCATAAGCAATATCATCTGTAGAGGTTTGAATGGTTTTAGTCCAAAGGGTATCACCAACAGCATTAGTTCGCACCATATACAGATCTTTTTCTTGAGTAGTATTCCCTTCAGAATGTCCTACCAAAATAAGTCCTCCATCTGAAAGGATTTGGGCATCATGAAGTATTTCCCAATTTTCACCACCATAATTTTTCTGCCATAGCAACTCACCTGATTCATCCGTTTTAAGAACCATAAAATCCAAATTACCGTCAACAGTTGAACCGGTATAACCAGCAATAAAAAATCCATCATTGGGAACATGAATCACACGAACTCCAATATCATCTCCATACCCTCCATAATCTTTCGTCCATAAATGATCACCCAAACTGTCAATCAACATGAGATATGCTTGACCTGAGTTACCATCAAAACCACCAGATGTACCTGTAATTGCATAACTAGAATCTGGTAATTGTGTAATGCCATTTCCTTGATCAAAAGGTCCACTTGTAAATTTATTATAAAATGAGATTTGTCCACCCGATAAAAATGGTGCAAAACAAATCAACATAAAAATTATTTTCTTTAAATTTTCCATCCTAAACGAATTAATCCCGAGTGCCCTTTTTGACTTTTCAAAAATAAACCTAAAATATCTTCAGATCCAATACTCAATATCAAGTTTTCATTTGTATAACTTGCATAAAAACCTAACCTAAAATTCCCATAGCCTCCAAAAGCGCCTTGTGCACCAAGTGCTACTTTTTCAACAGGTTGATAGTGTGCTCCAGCATAAACTAAAGGTTTGAAAATAGTATTCGTATACATTCTAATCCCAAAAAAAGACTGTATTTTTTTATCCGAATTTACAGAGACTATTTTCCCCGCTTGTAAAAATCCCGACAAAAGTCGAAAAGAAGAAATTTCAGATTCTGTCCCATTTATAGAATCTTTCAAGGCAGAAAACCGATCTTCTTCAACCAACTCATCAACTGAAAACCCGTTAAAACTCTGATCAACATCAACTTTAAAGACCTGTGCTTTATTTAATTGATAACCTCCAATATTTCTTCCTTTCACACTAAAAACACCACTAAACCCATCAGGTTCACCGAAAGGAACATTATAATCAAAATTAATGGCTGCTCCTAAACCTTTAAAGTAGGGACTATTGTTTCCTTGAAGAACTTCACCCTTCATCATCAAATCAATTTGTTCTGCCTCATCACTGAATCCAATGCTCCCCTTATCAATTTCCAACTGAATAAATTGTTGGGGAAGCACGACATTTAAACTTACAAATGATTTTGTCTTTTTATTATACAAACCTCCTCCAACAGCTAAAAACTGTTCAAAACGTCCATTTAAACTAGAAAAACTTACACTTTCACCTAAAAAAGATGCATTTCCTAAAAACACTAAACCAAATTGATCGTCTGCGTACTCACCAGAAAAGTGTACGTTACTTGCAGCGGACAGCATCCACCCTAAATGAGGATGTTTTTTGGAAATAGTTTGACCAGAACGATATGATAGTTGTACACCTAAATCCCCTCCTATTCTATTATATCGAGTTTGATTCGCATATTCTCTCGATGCTAGACTTTCATCAATATATCCGCCAAATATAAATTTTCGAGAAAATTCATTTGTCAAGCTATTCCCATGATTAAAAGCCATCCCTTTTATATCAACAGCATGTTTATATAATGTTGTATCATGGAGGTCTGGCAACATTTTTTTGTGCACCTATATGCATGCTTATACACATGGTTAAAAATAGAAATATACGATTCCAACTGGCGATCATAAATTTGCTTTTAGTTTAAATTGACTTGATAAAGTAAAGTTTAATGCCGCATTGTCATACACAACATTATTAACATTAGTAGCACTATTAAAAACGGCTTTAATCAAGACATACTCCGTATTTACTAAATCTTGAACCACCTTTTTATTCGCTTTAAAGATCAATGTGTTATCGATTTGAGTGTGACCATTTGCGTTCGTATTTGGCAAGGCCGCAGTTATTGATTCTGAACTCGATATTTCATTCAAAATTGTATAATCTCGATCAAGTGTATACATTTTTAAAGTTGCACCATAAGGAAAAGTGTTTTTTGTTTTGACCACAAATTCACCCGATTCAACATTAATTAATTTATTATCATTTTTGAAATCGATTGCAAAAGTGTCAAGCAGCGTTAATTCGTCAGCCCCTACCAAAAGTTTAAAATCAGAATGTAAAGATAATTCAATTCTACTATTTGGCACAATCATATCGTTTCCAGCTGATGAGCTTCCAAGTGGGTTTATTTCAACCTGATAACCAACTTTATATCGACTCCCTAAGTTCTCTAGGAAATCCACCATATTACCCGTGTTTTGATCAAAATTAAAGATTAATTCTGAGGGTGTTAACCCTTGCCAAAGATCCCCTTGAGCAGGATTTAAGTTTAGGGTTTGCCCAAAGAAGGGATGGGTTAAATTCACTTTCGAGTTGGCGTAGTTTACACTTTCAAACAATGTTATCTTGGCATTTGCTCTGGCGCGCACTCCGTTACTCACAATTAAATCTAGATTCAAATCATCAATATTAATCACACCACCATCAATAGCGCTCATTGCTTCAACCTCAACGGTTGTGGTATCAGAAAAGGAAACATTCCCAAAATAACCTAATGCATAATCTATTTCTAAATCAGAAAACTTCACATCCGTCACAAAATCATGCTGATTAGTAATCGTTGCTGTTGTTCCTTCAGGATCTGTCTTAACTGTCAACTTAGACATTATAACGTTATAGGAAAGCCCGTCTACACCAGTCATATCAATTGTATAACCAGAGAAGTCTAAGTCTAAATAACCGATTCCTGGGTTTTGCATCGTTCCTGCATCTACTTCTTGGGTATGACTAAAAGTTTCTCCATTTCTTGTTACGCCAGGAAGAGAAATAGTAAAAATACCTTTAGTTTCAATAGGGTTTTCAATTTTGAGACTTGCTTTTCCTTGCTTGAGCCTTACCTCTCTTAATGTAGCGTTATCAACATTAAAATTATACTCTTTAGTCTCATCCAAAAAGGTAAAACCAGGATTTACAGTTAAGGAAGATAAGTTGATAGAAAAAGATTGTTCAAAGGAATTATCGGGAATTTCAATTAAATCATTCAAGTTTAAGCTTTTCAAAAGACGCTTCGCCTCAACTTGGATAGAATTATCTGAATTAACACTTAATGTAGAATCATTTACAAAATCAACTATTTTCAAAGAGTCTTTAACCAAAGGGACTTGCCAAGTGGAGGACCAACTGGTTTTTTCTTTGCGACAGCTCAAAAAGAAGATAGCTGGTATAAGCAATAAAAATAAAAATACGTTATTTGTCTTGAACATATAAATAGTAACGTTTTAAATTTGGAGTAAGTTGGTTTGCACCAATGGAATTCGTTTAAAAAGTTAAAACAAAATTAATTAATTCTATTAGATTTCTGCTATTCCTGAATAAATACTAAAAATTAATTGCGATTTACATCATAAAATATGTAAAGCCTATTATTTTTGAAGAAAAGAATTAGAAATGGACTATATAACGTATATTATTGTTGCATTAATTCCTGCATTGTCAATTGCATTTGTGGTTTACACTTTCATTAAAAAGAATAATGAAAAGGAACTATCTCAAGTTGGCGCTCAATTAAAACAAGAACGTCAAAAATTCTTTCTAGCTCCACGAGCAGATGCCTATCAAAGAATTGTCCTATTACTTGAGCGAATCAATCCACAAAGTTTAATTATGCGACTGCACGATCCTAAGAAGAAAGCTTTGGCACTTCAAACAGAATTGTTAGCACAGATTCGACAAGAATTTGATCATAATGTTGCCCAACAAATTTTCGTTTCTCATTCAGCATGGAATATTGTTGCTAAAAGTAAAGAAGAAACGATAAAAATAATCAATACAGCCGCACAACAATTAAACGCTGAGGCTACTTCAACGGAATTGAGCTCTAAAATCTTTGAGATCATCAGCGAACTTGATGAGCTTCCCACTGAAATAGCGATTAAAGTAGTGAAAGATGAATTTCAAAAGTTATTTTAACACTTTAATTACCTTGTAGTGCGTATTAATTTGTATTTTAAAATCAAATAAAGAATTATGAAAAATTTAGTTTATATATTAGCCTCGGTTTTTATTTTATTTTCAGGATATTCATTTGCTCAGCAAAAACAAAACCTTATTCAATTCTCTGGTGTTTTAGTATCTGCAGATAGTTTAAATCAGGTTTCTTATGCATCTGTAGTTGACAAAACAACAGGAAAAGGAACGATGTCAGACTATTATGGTTATTTTAGTTTTGTTACACGTCCTGGAGACACAATTCTTTTTAATGCCTTTGGATTCAAAACAAGTTCATACATTGTTCCCGATACCTTATCACAAAAACGATATTCTATCATTCATGTTATGACTCCAGATACGCTTATTTTACCAGAAGTAGACATATATCCATGGCCTTCAAAAGAAGAATTTGCACGCGCATTCGTTGAAATGGATCCTTATGATGACGCGCTCAGGAGAGCACAACGTCAATTATCTGGTGAAAGTTTAGCATTTGTTGCTGCAAGAGTTCCAACTGATGGTAGTTTATCATATAATTGGGAACGAGAACAGAAACAAACACAACTCTATATTCAAGGACAAACACCTATGAACAATCTGCTCAACCCTGCAGCTTGGAGCAAGTTCATTAATGCTTGGAGAGATGGTAAATTACAGCGGAAATAAACTTATTATTTGTGTATTTTATAGCGTTTAAAAAACGCCTCCCAATTCCAAATAAAATTAGCTAAAACCTCATCTAGCCTTTTTAAAAACAAGGGATTAGGAGTATTTAAGGATTTAAAGTAATCATCTTGATATGCATTAAGCTTGTATTTAAAAAACATAGCTTTGGACATACTATATAAAGTAACTTTAGAAGGATGATTTGCTCGTTTCATAAAAGCAGCATAATCATTAAAATACTTCTTAAACTCTGGCAAAGTCATCCCAAAAGATTCAGCAAGTCCTTTAAATATGAGTGGCTCAATAGCAATTTGTTGCTTGGAAGAAAAGTGATTCTTTAAATCCATAACATTACCAACGATTACAATCATCGTAAAATGTCCGTCAGGAGCTTTCGATAAATCTGGAGATTTCACAAAAACAGGATCATCTTCAATAATGGACTTAACTTCTACAAATCCATTTTCAATAACATTTAACAAACCGTTTATAAAAATAGTTGCTAATTGTTGGTCAGACAGCTTTTTTCTAAAAATTGCATTTAACATTTCCCTGCTTAAAAGTTTTAAATCACTATTAAATGCAAAGTTAAAGACAATTCGAACGTATTGAAGAAGTTAAAAACCACCTTTTCAACAAGATTATTAACACTTTTGATATAAAACGTAGTATTTCGATCAATTAAAGTTAAAAAGATATAATCGATCATCTAAGATAAGCATTTAGGAAGTTCTGAAATTTTATTATCTCATCTCTGCTTCATTAAATAAAAGAGTTAATTACACATAAGGTTCTATTCTTTTCTGTTAAATTTGTTAGAGAACTCGAAACTCATGAACAAGATAAGTTATCAAGGTATTATTCTTTTTTTGTCTTCTATAATTATCGCTTTGACTGTATGGATTTTATTATTTCAAAATCAAAAACCAGCAGATCCTTCAAACGAAGCCGGTAAGAAAACCGAAACAATTGAAACTACATTTGTGAATAAAGAAAACACATTTTCTCCTCCTATACTTTATGGTGTTCTATCGCCACAAACACAAACAAAAGTAGTCATGGATATCAGTGGTAAAATAGATGACGACAACATAGATTTGTACCCTGGTAAAAGATTTAAGAAACATGACATTTTAATAAAAGTTAATCGCTTACCTATATTATATAACATATTAACGCTTAAAATTAAATTCAAAAAAAGCATACAAAACACCTTGGATACCATACAAAAGTTAATGCCAGAAAAATTAGATCAATGGGAGGATTTTTATAAAAACACACAAAGAACAAGGCCGTTACCGGAATTACCCACTATGACAATTGAAGAGGAAAATATTTTAGGTAAAAATGGTATCTTGGCCGCGTATTATCAGATAAAAGAAGTTGAACAAAAAGCTACAAAATACATCTATACAGCACCTTTTGATGGCTACATTCTAGAAAGCTCAATCACTTCAAACACATTCGTTGAAAAAGGAAAAGCCCTCATGGTATTAGCCAACAATAAAAGTGAAGTTAATGCAAAAATAAAACTTGAACATCTTGTTGCCACAGAAAACATGTCAAATGTGTACTTTACCAACAGTAATAATGACACTATAGGCAAAGGTTCTTTGAAGAAAGTTTACTCAAACCCTAAAGATTCTATCTATGCACGGTTATTATTTTCAATCGATGAAAAAAGTCATTTAATACCTGAGCGAACAATAAAAATTGTTTATCCCCAGAATGAAATTAAAGACACAAAGATTCCGATTAGTGCTATTAATAATGATTCACTTTATTTGCTTTTCAACAACAGTATATTTCGTCATGAAGCAAGCGTAAAAAACACATTTGGCGATTCGGTTACGCTTAATACTCAAAACTTACCCAATAATGCTTTCATTATAAACAATCCAAAAGCGATGATCACGAAGAATAAGGAGTAACTAAATTATGTTTTTCAATTAATTTACGAATATTGATTAATGCATAACGCATTCTTCCCAGTGCAGTGTTTATGCTAATATTTTCTTTAAAAGCAATATCTTTAAAAGACATTTCTTTAAAAATCCGCATATTAATAATATCTCTTTGAGAATCTGGCAGGTATTCTATTAATTCCACCATTTGACCAACTAACTCATCATGAGAAATACTTTCCTCAACATTATTATCTTTAACCTCCAATAAATCAAATATTGTAAAGTCTTCTGATTTTGATGTTGATTCTGATACAAATCTAACTTTGTTTGCCTTCCTAAAGTGATCGATAATAAGGTTGTGTGCAATACGCATAGACCAAGGCAAGAACTTCCCTTCTTCGTTGTAACTACCTTTTTTTAAAGTCCTTACTATTTTTATAAATGTTTCTTGAAAAATATCCTGTGCTAGCGCTCCGTCACGGACTTTCATAAAGATATAGTTATATATTTTATTCTTGTGACGGTTGAGTAGTTTTTCAAACGCTTTTTCATTACCATTAATGTACAGAGACACCAATTTCTTATCTTCTAGTTTACATAGTTCCATAATTACTCAGTTTTGAGTTTAACTTAAAGCAAATTCTTTTTAGAGTAAAAATGTATCGATAGGCACTGTATATTTTAATAGTTCAACTTCAAATTTAAAGAATAATTTGATAAACACAAAAGTCATACCTTAAATTCTTCCATCTTAAAGACGTAATAAGAATAAAAAGGGTTGGTAAAATTTTAAACAACATTAAAATATATCCCATTATTTATAAGGAAAAACAATCGATGAATAGACTTAAAACACTACGAATGTAAATATTTTATAGACGAGCGATTATTTTATTGAAAAAAAAGTGTACTTTTGCCTAAATTTATAAAAAATATAAAATGAAAAAACAACTTATCTTTGCAACTGCCGCTGTGATGGCACTTGCATTCACTTCTTGTAAGAAATATGAAGTTTCTGGACCACTTGAAATTTCAGAATTAGAAACAGTAAAAATCGAAGGAAACCTAATGGCAGAGCTCGATGAATCAAACTCAGTTTTAGAAGCAGTTCCAAACGGAACTAAGGTAATGATAACTATTCCGATGTCAGAATACAATCCTTCAAACACATCTGGTTCGAATCATGTTGTTTCAACGACAACAAAAGCAAACGGGAAGTTCTCGTTAAATGTACCTGTTACAAACTCAGGAATTGATGCTACTTTATCTTTTGCAAGTTTTGTATATGATAAAAAATACTCTGAGCTTGGTTCAGCAAGCTATACGGAAAAAACGGAGTACACTTTAGCAAATAAATTCTTTTCAGGTTTAGGAACAAATGCTGGAAGCAATAGCATAAACCTTGGCTCAGTAGTTTACAACGAAAATTCTATTGATCCTAATTCAGGAACATTTGAACCTACAACTTCTGTTACTTACGAAGGAACGCTAACTTATTTGGCAGAAAGAAGAGTTGGTGTGAATCAACCTGATACATTAATTAATCTGCCTATCCCTTCAGGAACTGAGGTTTTTGTTAGAATTTTAGCAGAGGATTACTATGGTCAAACCTATCGAGAAGAACAAACCATAACTGTTGGTTCAGGTGGTTCTTATTCGATTGAAGTACCTTGCGTTGAAAATGGAACGAGTGAATTATTCTTTGATAGTCAGACCATTCTAAAGTATGAAGACTATATTACTGATGAAAGATTCGAATACAACTATACCCTATTGAACATTGAAGATCTTTATTTTACTGATTATGCAAATAAAGACTTCACCTACTCTCAAGGTGCATTAATTCAACAATTACCATAACGATCTATATAATCAACGAAATTAAAAAAACATGAAAAAACTAATAATATTAGGGGTTTCTGCTCTTTTAGCTACTTCCAACTTATATAGTCAGGAAGAAAAAAGAGACTTTTCAGAAGACTTCCCTAAAAAAGGAACCTTTTCCATAGGAATGGATATGGCAAATGTCATTCAATTCATTGGGAACAGTTTTAGTTCTGCAGGAACACAAACACCTAACTATAGTATGGTGGCTCCATCTTCAACAGGAATAGCGATTGCTCCAACTGTATATGGAAGATATTTCTTATCAGATAACATCGCTGCACGCGTTCGTTTTGGGTTAGGAATTGACAATTCTACGGAAAGAGCATTTGTTTATGATGATATTGCAAACATTGACAATCCTTTCAATGACAATGCATTTACTTATGAAAAAACAGTAGATGAAAGAAAAACAAATTCAAGCGTTTACGAATTGGGATTAGGAATTGAAATGCGTAAAAACTTATGGAGAATTCAAGGATACGGTGGTGCCGAATTATTTGGTTCTATCGGATCAAACAGCACAACGTACACCTATGGAAACGCGATGAGCGCAGCTAATCCAACTCCAACAACGATAAGTAACTACTTTACTGGTGCTAGTAACTCTCCAGAATTGCGACCACTTGAAACGAAAGGAGGTACGCAATATAACTTTGGCGGAGGCTTGTATGTAGGAGCTGATTTCTTTATCACAAAAGGAATTTCAATTGGAGCTGAGTTTAATCTATTCCTTTTTGGAAGAAGAACAACGGAGCAAACAGGAATATCTGAGACATACAAATTAGATCAGAGATATGTGGGAGAAACTAAATTAAGACCTGTAAACACAGGATTCTCAAGTGCTACACTTGGAACACTCAATATTAACGTTTACTTCTAAACTTAAATATATTTTTTTGTGAGGCTGTTCTATTTTGAGCAGCCTCTTTTTTTTTATCAATTATCAGAATACTGATTGTTATGTGGTGTTTTTAAGTGTTATAGAATTAAAAAATAATATTCTTAAAATAAAGTTTTATAAATCTAATCGACTTGATTATTTTTGAGCAAATTAAAAAAAATAATATGCCCAAAATATCAACAAAAGCGCTCAACATGCCTTCATCGCCAATTAGAAAATTGGTTCCATTTGCAGAAACAGCAAAAATTAAAGGCAAAAATGTTATTCATTTAAACATTGGACAACCAGATATTGAAACACCGGAGTCTGCTTTAAATGCGGTTAAAACTGCAGATATTAACGTTCTTGAGTATTCTCATTCTGCTGGTTTTGAATCGTACCGTAAAGGATTGGCTAATTATTATGCAGAAAATGATATAAACATTTCCAAAGATGAAATAATTGTAACTACAGGAGGTTCAGAGGCTTTATTATTTGGATTTTCAGTTGGCCTTAATCCAGGTGACGAAGTAATCATACCGGAACCGTTTTATGCCAATTACAATGGATTTGCTACAGCAGCAGGAATAAACATTGTACCAGTTACCTCATCAATAGAGGATGGTTTTGCTCTACCTTCTATTGAGGAATTTAGAAAAAAAATTACTGAAAAAACAAAAGCAATCTTAATTTGCAATCCAGGAAATCCTACTGGCAACTTGTATACAACAGATGAATTAAACAAATTAGGTGCCCTTGTGAAAGAAAAAGACTTGTTCCTTTTTGCAGATGAAGTCTATCGGGAATTTTGTTATGATGGCGCAAAACCTTTTTCTGTAATTAACTTAAAAGGATTAGAAAACAACACAGTACTTATTGATTCTGTTTCAAAAAGATATTCAATGTGTGGTGCAAGAATCGGAGCTTTAATAAGTAAAAATAAAGAATTTATGGCGGCGGCTATGAAATTTGCTCAAGCGCGGCTATCTCCCCCAACTTATGCTCAAATAGCAGCAGAAGGAGCTTTAAAAACACCTCAATCATACTTCGAAAAGGTTACAGATGAGTATGTTCAGAGACGAAATTTAATGGTTGATGGTTTAAATAAAATAAAAGGTGTAAAATGCCCTAAACCTAAGGGTGCGTTTTATGCAGTTGCAGAACTTCCTGTGGAAGACACAGAGCATTTTTGTCAATGGCTATTAGAAGACTTTGAATACGAAGGAAACACTGTTATGATGGCGCCTGTTGGTGGTTTTTATGCAACTCCAGGTTTAGGAAAAAAGGAAGTAAGAATTGCTTATGTTTTGGAGAAATCGGAATTAAAAAAAGCACTTATTTGCCTTGAACATGCGCTAAATGAATATCCTAATACTACAATTTAAAAGATTTTGGGAATACAACAAAACATAAAGTTGGCCGCAGACGCTGTGGTTTTTAGCTATGATAAAAGTGGGCTTTACCTATTATTGGTTGAAAGAAAAAAAGCTGTAAACAATAAAAAATGGGCATTACCGGGTGGATTTATAGAGGATAATGAATCCCCCGAAAAAGCTGCTATTCGAGAACTACAGGAGGAAACTGGAGTAAAAGTTGAGTTTCTAAAGCAATTTTACACCTTTGGAAAAGTAAAAAGAGATCCTCGTTTTAGAGTGGTCTCAATAGCCCACTTTATTATTATGAAAAAAGAGGGGGTTGTACCAATAGGAAACGATGATGCTGCAAAAGCAAAATGGATACTTTTAAATGAATTACCTACATTGGCATTTGATCATGGAGAAGTAGTGCAAATGGCATTCGATCATCTTCAACAAAGTATATCTTCATTATCAATTGATTGTATTAAAGAAACACCAACTTTGGAGGATGTAAAACTAATCACCAAACATCTTAAAAAAGCGCAAAGAAAAATAGCCGATTTAGTCGAAAAATAAAATTAATGCATGTTGGGAATTCATCAGTAATAATTTGATTTAATTCTAGTTGCGTTCTTTATAATTATGCAAAGTCTTTCGATGTTGTGAATATTGGGGACAAACGAGTGTCGAGAACTTCAGTAATATCAATAACTTTAAACCGCCTATCATAAAGTAATCAAATTCAATTTAGTTATTTAAGTCTAATATCTTTACTTCCGTTCGTCTATTTTCCTGATGTTCGTCTTCCGAACATTTCACTCCATTTTTACATCTATTCACTAAACGTGTTTCTCCGTACCCCTTTGCAATTATATTACTTTTATTGATTCCCTTGCTAAGTAAATAATCAACGCAGCTTTGCGCTCTTTGTTGAGACAAATCAAGATTATACCGATTACTACCTCTAGAATCTGTATGTGCACTTAACTCGATTTTAACATCATTATCTAGTATAAATCGAGCCAACTTGTCTAATGCTACCTTACTTTCTTCTCTTAATGAAGCCTTGTTTAAATCGTAAAAAATATTTTCTAATTTAAAGACAGTTCCTTTCTTGATTTCCTCTAGTTCTAATTCCAACTCTACTAATCGATCACTATAATTATTAGTAAAAAAATTAGTTTCATTATCAATAAATCCTTTTTTAGAACCACTCACCCAATACTCACTGTGTCGATCAACATTTCCGATTACAAATCCATTCTCATCTGTATAAAAGACAGTGTCTTCTTTCGTTTTTGGATTATACATATTAATCATTGCGTTTTCAATAGGCATTTGATCTGAAGCACGAACAACATTTATTCTAGCAGAAATACTTGTTGGATTTAAGAATACATCATAATTTAAAGTGGTGTCCTCATAAAATTTATACGTATCAAATACTATTTGTTCATCTTGTTCAAAAAACTCTTTTTCAACTACTATTTTGTACTCTTTTGCAAAATCTAATGAGGCCATTACCCAGCCATTTTCATCCGTTTTTGATTCAATTGTATCTTTTAAATTTGAGCTAATAATCCATACAGGATGATTCTCGACTGCCTCTTTAGGTTTATAATTAGTGTAAACGTTTACAATTACATCAATTTCTGGTGGCGTTGATTTCCAATTGTAAATGCGATCAATAAAACCATTTCTATTTGAAGAAAAGTAACCTTTATTTTTTGTCTCATCGACAATTAGTCCAAAATCATCTGCTGGACTATTAATTCCGTCTCCTACATTAATAGGTTCACTGTTCTCATCATTCAAATCTATATAATATATATCCAATCCACCAAGACCTACGCGACCGTTCGAGGCGAAATATAATCTATTATTGGGCGAGATATACGGAAACATTTCATCTCCTTCCGTATTTACTTTTTCAAAATTCACGGGCGATTGCCAAACACCATCTTTAAGGTCTGAATAATAAATATCTGTTTTCCCTTTACTAGACTCACGATCAGAAACGAAATAAATTCTTTTCCCATCTGGCGAAAAGCATCCATGTCCAGTGTTTGCTTCTTTGGTTGAAAAAGAGAGAAGCTCAGGCGTCTTCCATTTATTATCTTTATCTTTTTCGCTCATATATAGAGACAAATAGCGCACGCCCTCCTTTTTTTCACTTGATGATAGGTTTCTTGTTATCAACATTTTGTTATAACTACTATCAAAAGCTATTGGTCCGTCATGTTTACGGGAAAAGAATTCACCCGATAATGTTTTTGGTTTAATCCATTCTTCTGCTTCAAATTCAGTATACATGATATTGGTAAAGTTACCATTATCCCATGCATATTTCCCAGTTAAAAATCCTTTGTTAGAAGATTTAGTTACGAAAAGCAAACCTTTTTCAAAAAATACGGGCGAAAAATCACCTTTATTTGAATTAAACGGAGCCACTTCGGCATCCGCAATTTTATTCATTTTCTTCACCCTTTCAAATTTATCATCTCCATTAATTAAAGCTGAGAAAAATTCATTTTTTGGAAAAAGTTGATGTGCTATCCTTGCTTGTTCGACTGAAGCCTCATACTTTTTAAGCATCCGCAATTGATCAATATAATTCATATATTGCGTTTCGCTTAGCGCATTCATATCTAATTTCAATATTGATGCATAGTATTCATTGGATAACTTGTATTTCCTTAGCTTACCATTTGAAATAGCAGCACGAAGCACATACATTTTCTCTCCTTTATTTTTCGCAAGAAATTTATCCGCCAATTCATTATAAATGGGGGCTGCTTCGTAGTATGCTAGATTTTCATAATGTTTATCTGCTAGTTTTGCCTTCAACTGACAAAATCCATTGGATACAAATAAAAATATTGCTACGTTAATCAAAAAAAGAATTCTCATTATTAAAAGTACCTTGGTGAAGTAAATAAATTACGTTTTGACTGAATATCAATCTGAAGCAACACCTCATGTGATCCACTTTGATGTTTCATTAAACGATTTATTGCAAAATCATAACCATATCCGAGATGTATAAAATCATTAAAGTTGTAAACGAAATTGATTCCTACAGCCTCATGAAATCGATACAATCCTCCAATCCACAAGCGCTCATATAATAGAAAGTTCGCATTGACATCAAATGTTAAAGGGCTATTTGGCGTTATCTTAACTAGCGTAGTGGGCTTAAATTTCACCACACTATTAAGGTTGAAAACTTTTCCAGCCGATATAAAAAAGTGTCTTTTGCTCAAAGTAGCCAAAACTTCATCTGCACCTTCCGTTTTAGGTTCGAATAATCGTGGACTCGAAACACCAACATAAAACTGATCATTGTAGTAATACAATCCTGCTCCCGCATTAATTTTTGTGGTTGAAATCGATTGTCCATAAAACGGGTCAGAAATGTCATGAACAGGTAAATCATTAAAATCAAATGACATAATATCCATCCCTACAGAAAGTCCAAATGCCAACCGATCATTGTTGTTATTTAAACGAATGCCTGAGCTTGCATTGTAATAAATAGCAGTTCTTTTACGTGCACCTACTTGATCATTAACCATTGTTAACCCCATACCTAGAGACCTACCGATTACAGGGGTGTGAACTGATACAAATTGAGTACTTGGTGCCCCTTCAAAGTTGATCCATTGAAATCTTGCCATTGAAACAATACTTAATGCACTTCTACTTCCAGCATAGGCAGGATTATAATAAAGTGGATTATAATTATATAATGATAACTGCTCATCCTGTTGCCCAAAAGCCTGTATAGAACCTAAAAAGGTTGTTACTAGCATTAAGCAAGCCGCAGCAATGTGTGTTGTTAATTTCATAATAATCGCTTATTAATATTGCAACTCTAAATATCCCTTAATAGGCTCATCAATACCATCATTGAGTTGGATTACATAAAAATAGGTTCCTGCTGGTACTTTTCCGTCTTTCCCACCAATCTTAACCCCTTTATTGACTTGTCCAAACCAATCATTTTCATAAGGTGAAGCATAAAATGCAAGATTTCCCCATCGGTTATAAATAAACACCTCTGCATCTGGAAATGCTTCGATACCAGTGATTACCCAACCATCATTTAAACCATCGTCATTAGGAGAAGTAAATCCAGGAATAAATAAACAATCTCGAGATATTTTCACTTTTAACTCCATCGAATCAGCATCACTACAGCCTTCCTCATTAAACCCTTCAACATAGTATATACCTGCTTGATCAAATGAAACATCTAACACCTCCACCGGATTTCCTTGCGCTTCGAATCCATCAGGACCATACCATAAATAATTATCAGCTCCTGAAGCAGTTAAAGCGAAGTCATCCCCGGGGCACACTGATGTATCAGCAGTTAATACACCAAAATTATCTAAAAACGCTAATGAAAGTCTAGTCGTATCCTGATCAACGCAACCATTAGAATCTGTAACGGTTAAAAAGTATATTCCTTCATTATTTGCGTTAAAATCTAGTATTACGTCATTTTGTTGTGTTGAAGAAAATCCATTCGGTCCATTCCAATGATAAGCTACTCCTCCAGTACCATTTACTTCCACAATAGCACCTTCACAAAACGAATTATCGCTACTTCCACTTGCATTCGCATTCGCTGTTGGCAAGTCTGCGACAGCTACATAAAGAGAATCAGTCGCTTTACAACCACTCCCATCTGTTGCTTCAACAGTGTACCAGCCTTGATTGGTAGCATTTACATTCGGGATTGAAACGGCGTTACCATTTGCAGTATAGGCACCCGGACCAGTCCAAGTATATGTATTAGCACCAGATGCTGAAAGGGTAACATCACTATTTACACACGCTACTGAATCTTCAACAGATGATGACAAATTCAACTCAGGTGGGGGAAGCAAAGCTATCGTTTCACAAGCAGAGGCTCCTGTACAATTGGCCACAGTAGAAACCACACAGTAGTTTCCATCAGTTATAGAATTTACAGGAACAGAGAAAGATGTATTATTTGATGTAAATCCATTTGGTCCGTTCCACTCATAAGTTGCTGATGGATCTGGAGACACAATTGAAAAGCTTACATTTTCATCTTCACAAGCACTATTATTTGAAACAGTAATTGCAGGAGCTGCTGGCGCACCAGGATTTGTAATTCCAAATGGTCCAAAATCATTCGAGCATCCATTTCCATCTGTAACATTCAAGGAGTAAAGGCCTGCAGAAACATTATTTATATTTCTGGTAGTTCCAATAATAGAACCTCCAGAAGTCCATTCATAAGAAAACGGAGCAGAACCATTCACGACTGTCCCCGTAAGCGAACCATCTGCCATACCACAACTTGCATCGTTTGCCGTTGGACTTACAGATAATTGCGGAAGTGAATTTACATTAACGTTTACTTGTTCAGTCGACTGACAACCGTCTAAGGTAGCTGTTACTGAATATGTCGTATTTGAAGAAGGCGAAACAGAGATACTACTTCCCGTTTGACCATTACTCCATAGATAAGAGCTTCCACCACTTGCATTAATTGTTATACTTTCACCAGCGCATATAGATGGTGACGCTCCAGTGCTAAAAGTTACATTTGGATTGGGTTTCACAACCACCTGTCTCGTTAATGTTTGTCTATAATTACAAAGTCCAGTAACTTCACATGTATAAGTTGTAGTAACGGATGGATTTACCGTAACGCTCCTACTCGTTGAACCATTATGCAACCAATTATACGAAGTTGCTCCAGGAGGTGCAGTTAAGGTAGTTGAGCCACCTGCACAAAGTGGTGGGACTGGATCAATATTTGGAAAGGAAACTCCAGTATTTGCACTAATGGTATAACTACAAATATCTCCTGCATATCCATCAACCATTAAATAATACTGATCGCCAACAGTTAAACCATTCGCCGTAATTACAAAACCGGTACTATTTTCTTCGAAATTAGATACGGGTATAAAGTTACTGCAATTATTTGATGAGAAAATCTGCATCTGTATACCTCCGCTTGGGTAATTACCAATAAAACAATCATAAATGGATACATTTAAAGTTGCAGTTGTTGCAGAAGCTGTAAATTTAATCCATGAGTTATTATTAATCTGAACGTCAGTTAAGGGAGAACCATTCCCCCAAGAACCGCCTTTTCCAAAAACACCGCCTTGGTTTGTACCTGGCGTCCAAGTGTATGTAGGTGGATTATTCATTTCAGCATTCCCCCTCATATTACCAGGCCGATCGGCTGTATAAGCTGGAACCGTTGATCCTTTATAACCATTAATGTCACAAATTTCTAAAGCGTTTGCACAATCATCATTAGTTGTTGTACTCACACAAAAACCAAAAGTACCTTCACTCACACCATAACCATAATAGCGCAAATATACAGTACTTCCTGGTGTTAAACCAGACCTTTCTATATAAGGTAAATTATCATTGGCACTACCTGGATAAGAGAAATCATCTGAACAATATATTCCTGCAAGATTTGAACATGTCCCCCCATATAAAGCCATTACGCCATCAGAAATAGAACCCGCTCCCATATTGGGTTGTGAAGTAATTGATAATTGACCAGACGGAGGTACAGTAATTTCAAACCATACATCCTTTGAATTTATGGAGTACCCTCCTGAAGTACCATTCCCATCACAATCTGTGGGCCTGGGATGTGGAGAGGCTGTCGCTCCAACATTCGTAAATGTTGAATAAGTACATTCAGAGGTAACCGTTGGAATTTTTATAGCGGAACAAGGTTCATCATTTATGGGAGCTGGCGTAGGAGCTCCTTTAACACACACATCGAAAGTTCCTGTTCTTCCCGTATAATAATCATAAACTCGAAAATAATACACCTGACCAGGAATAAGTCCAATTGCATTAACCGTTTCAATCCCACCTGAGAAACTCAAATCTTCACAATATAAGGAAGTAAGAGAACCGCAAGTGCCTGTAAAAAGTTGAACTACCGCATCCATAGTTGAAGACGGATTAACGCTTATTTCTTGAACTGAATTGGTCGCTACAAAGCTAAACCATACATCTTCATCGGCATTTCCTGCACAACCCGGTATTGAAGCGGTTGCTCCAATATTATCAAATGATTGATATACACAGCTTGAGTTAACACTCAAAGGCGTTGCGTTTATACAATCATCATTTGAAGGAGCGTTTAACGGATTTGTTAAACAAATACTGAAGTCTCCAGTCCCTGAACCTACTCCATAATGGTAAATCCTAATTTTATAGGTTTGACCAACAATATAGTTGGTATAATTAAAAACCTCATCTGAACCTGTACCGTAATCATCAATACAACCTAAATTATTCAAAGAAGAGCACGAATTCTTAAAAACCTGCAATACAGGGTCATAACCTGAACTTGCTCCCACTTCAATACGGTGAGAGGTTGAGGTAGCAACAAATTCATACCAAACATCGTCATCTGCATTACCAACGCAACCCGGTAAATTTTGAGATGCTCCTGCTGAACTCCCCATAGTAGGTGAAGCACAAGAACTAGTCACAGGTAAATTGGGGGCAAACGAACAATTATCACTTTGCGAGAATGCATTGTTTGCAATAAATATTAACACAGTAAGTGTAAATAATAAACCATTTAAACTTTTCATTTTGAGTAGGTTTCTTTTTATAATTTTCTAAAGTCTAAAGGCGTAAGGTTATTTTGAAGTAGAATTTCTTTTACTTTCGCAGAATTAAATAAAGCCCTATCGTATCGCGTTTTTGGTTGTTCAACAAAAATCAAAAGTTCGCCTCTAGATTGTTCGACTTTGTAACGTCCCTTTACCTGATCAACTCCCTCAAGTTGAGCAACCTTACTGGAGAGAACTTCAACAAAAGAGGAATCAATTTTCCCAGAAAAACCATAGCTATATCGATCGGTTTGAGAAAAGCATATAACGGGAACCAAAAAAAACATCAAAAATGCAGTAGTCTTCATAGAAAATAGTCGTAATAAGTTATTATTCTGCTAAATAACGCAATTTAAAAACTTTAAGCAAAAAAATCTACATTTTTTTTTCGTTAAACAAGTGAATAAATTCACTAATCAAGCTGCTTATGTTGTAAAATCAACAGTTTTGAAGAGCACTCCGCATTCATAAATGCATACACAACTGTTTATCTGCTAATAAAAACAAATTTACCTCACATTCTTATCAATGATGTAATTCAAAACTTTTTCCATAAGGTGATATCGATCTTTCCCTCTTACATTGTGTTCGTGCATTGGATAAGGAAAAAAATCAACTTGAATTTCATGTTCAACAAACTTTCTAATTAAAGCTAAACTGTGCTGCATTACAACAACAGGGTCAGAAGTACCATGAATCATTAATAAATCTCCTTCTAAGTCAGCTGCCCGATTGAGCAAGCTTGTTTCTTCGTATCCTTTCTTATTTTCCTGCGGTGTGTCCATATATCGCTCTCCGTACATTACTTCGTAAAATTTCCAATCTGTCACGGGGCCACCAGCAACACCCACATTAAAACTTTCAGGTGCTTTTAACATCATATTAATAGTCATATAACCACCAAAACTCCAGCCATGAATAGCGATTCTATTGGTATCAATAAAATCTAAACTTTTTAAGTACTCCACACCCTTCATTTGATCTTTACACTCCAATTCTCCTAAATTTCTGTGAATAATATGTTCAAAATCTACTCCACGATTGGCAGATCCACGATTATCTAATGTAAAAACAATATATCCTTGGTTAGCTAACCAGTGCATCCATAAACTAGCTCCTGCCATCCAACTATTCGTTACAAGTTGAGCATGAGGCCCGCCATAAACATAAATTAGAACTGGATACTTCTTTGACGAATCAAAGTCTTTAGGCTTAATCAATCTTGTGTATAATTTAACATCATCAGATGTAACAAGATGACTTATGTCTGCGGAAGAAAGTCCGTAAGACGCTAATTTATCTTGGGCTACAAGTAATTCCTTAATTATTTTTCCTTTTGCAGACCTAATAACCGCTTTATTAGGAATATCAATAGAAGAATACTGATCAAAAACATATTGATTACACGGGCTAACAACAGCCTGATGCGTCCCTTCTTCTTTCGTTAATAGTTTTTGTCGACCTTTACCATCCACCTTATACAACATGGTGTTTAGGGGATTTTTACCTGTTGCGGTAAAGAACACTTCTCCATTTTCTGCAGCGACAACATCCTTTAAAACGAATTTATTATTTGTCAATTTTGATTGTAATTTACCCTCTTTTGAGTATGCATATAAATTATCAAAACCATCCCTTTCACTAACCCAAACAAAATCATTACTTTCATTTGAAGGGAAGTAAGCAGGCCTTTCAGGCTCTACCCAAGTATCACTTTGCTCTTCAAACAAAGTCTTTACAAATGTCCCATCATATTTATATTTATGGACCCAAACATGCTTTTGTGACCTGGCTACTTCAGCAAAAATTAAAAATTGATCATCTGGCGTCCAACTCACATTTGTTATGTAATTTTCTTGACCATGTTGAGCAGTAACATAAAAAGTAGTATCCAATTTCAAATGATAAATACCTAGCTTTGCACGTTCGCTCTTTTGACCTGCCATTGGATATTTTATACTATTTAAAGAACCAGGATACTTATCTATATCTAATAATGGATAATCGTGAACATAAGTTTCATCTTTTTGATAAAAAGCCAACTTATCGCTAGTAGGCGACCAGAAAACACCCTCAGTAATTCCCATTTCGCTGCGTGCGATCTCTTGTCCAGAAACCACATTAAGATCCACTAAATTGGTAACTGGAATCCCCTTAAATTCATCAATTGAAGAATAGAAAAGATTATTATCAATTGAATACGACACATATTTATAATGCGGATCAAACTTAATATTTTCTGCTTGTTCGGGAAGTTTTATCTTTTTTCCTTTTTTATCTTTAATGTTGTATTTAGCGATAACCTGTTTTTGATGCACAATAAAAGATTCCTTATTAATCCAAGAAAGATTTGCGAAATACGTAAAACGTCCATCTACCGATTTATTTAGATCTCGTATATGTAAAATCACTTCTTCATCTCCTTCGGCATTTCCTACAACAAGGTTTTGATATTTTTTAAGGTATGCATAACTCCCTTCGTCATCTATCCATTGGAAGCCGAAAATATGCTCTGGATAAAATTGTGCGTACTGTCCTAATACAGCCTCTTTCAATGACAAGTCAGATTGCGCAAGAGAAAAATTACAAATAAAAAATAGTACGAATAATAGAGAAAGATGCTTTTTCATTTTGTTTTCGTTAAAGAATAGGTTGTAAAAATAATTTATTAGGTAACTATACGGGTCAAAAAGTATATTTATTTTTGCAGGAAGTTAAACAGAAAATAAAAATATTCAAAAACTTTTTAACGTCAATTTGTTATTCAAATCTTTAAGTTATATATTTGCAGCCCCAAATTTTGGGATTATTGTCTTATTTATTAAAATTAAAGAAGTGGATACATTAAGTTACAAGACTGCATCTATCAATAAGGAAAACGCTGACAAAAAGTGGTTATTGGTTGACGCAGAAGGCGAAACGCTAGGTCGTATGGCAAGTAAAGTAGCGCAATTGATCCGAGGAAAACACAAACCAAACTTCACACCTCATGTAGACTGTGGCGATAACGTAATTGTTATCAATGCAGAGAAGGTATCAATGAGTGGTGACAAATGGGAGACGAAAACATATCTTCGTCACACAGGTTTTCCTGGAGGACAGCGTGCTTTAACAGCTGAACAATTAAGAGAAAAACGTCCAGAGCGTATAGTAGAAATGGCTGTTAAACGTATGTTACCAAAAAACAAACTTGGTAGCCAATTATACAAGAATCTTAAGGTTGTTGTAGGGTCAAAACATGATCATGAAGCACAAAAGCCAGAAAAGATTAATTTAGAATCAATCAAATAATGAGTATGGAAATTATAAACACATTAGGAAGAAGAAAAACTTCTGTAGCGCGCGTTTATATGAAGCCTGGTAAGGGTGAAATCATTGTAAACAAGCGAGATTACAAAACATTTTTTCCGGTTGCAACTTTACAAGCGAAAGTACAACAATCATTTGCAGTTACAGAAACTACTGGTCAATACGACGTGGTAATCAATGTAAATGGAGGTGGAATTAATGGTCAAGCAGAAGCTATCCGTTTAGGAATTGCTAGAGCTTTAGTAAAAGCTGATGCTGAATTAAAACCTTTATTAAAAGGAAAAGGGTTAATGACACGTGACCCAAGAATGGTAGAGCGTAAGAAGCCTGGACAACCAGGAGCTCGTAAGAAATTCCAATTCTCAAAACGTTAAGAATTACTTTATTTGGCGCTTGTTTAGTATCCAAGTATTGGAGCACTTTTCGAAAGAACCCTTCAATATTGATTACTAAAGGAACGTAAACTTGTAAAAAAAATTAAAATGTCAAAAAAAGCAGACTTTAAAGAACTTTTAGATGCAGGTGTTCATTTTGGACACTTAAAAAGAAAGTGGAACCCAGCAATGGCTCCTTATATATTTGATGAGCAAAAAGGAATCCACGTAATTGATTTAAATAAGACAATCGCTCATTTAGAGCAAGCGTGTGCAGCAATGAAACAAATTGCTAAATCAGGCAAGAAGATTTTATTTGTAGCTACTAAAAAGCAAGCAAAACAAATCGTTGCTGATCGTGTGAAAGCTGTCAATATGCCTTACGTTACAGAACGTTGGACAGGTGGTATGCTTACAAACTTTGCTACAACACGTAAATCGATAAGAAAAATGTCTTCTATTGATAAAATGGAAGATGATGGTACTTGGGCTACATTATCTAAGAGAGAGCGTTTATTCATAACAAGACAACGTGAAAAACTAGAAAAGAACTTTGGTTCGATTGCAGATATGACGCGTCAACCAGCAGCTATTTTCATTGTAGATGTTATGAAAGAAAACATTGCATTAAAAGAAGCAGCGCGTTTGGGAATTTCAACATTTGCAATGGTTGATACAAACTCAAACCCAAAATTAGTAGACTTCCCTATTCCAGCGAACGATGATGCTTCAAAATCTGTTGCAATTATTCTTGATCATGTAACCGAAGCAATAAAAGAAGGTTTAGAAGAAAGAAAATCAGCGAAAGCAAAACAGGAGGCTGATAAAAAAGCTGAACAGGCTAAAAAACAGGAAGCAAAAAAGAAAGCTGAAGAAGATAAAGCTGCAAAAAAAGCTGAAGAAGCAAAAGTAGCAAAAGCTTCTAAAGAAGTTAAAGAAGAAACAAAGGAAGAAGCTCCTAAGAAAGAAGAAAAAACTTCTGAAAAAACAAAATAAACATTTTTTCAAAAAAATAATATTATGGCAATTACAGCTAGTCAGGTTAATGACTTAAGAAAAAAGACAGGTGCAGGAATGATGGACTGCAAAAAAGCTTTAGTTGAAGCGGATGGAGATATGGATCAAGCAATTGATTTTCTTCGTAAAAAAGGTCAGAAAGTAGCAGCTAAACGTGGAGACAATGAAGCTAAAGAAGGTTTAATCTTTGCTGAATCAAAAGGAGACACAGGTTACATCATTCAATTTAATTGCGAAACGGACTTTGTTGCTAAAAACAGCGACTTCCAAGGTTTTGTAAAATCAATATTTGAAACAGGAATAAAAGCAGAGGTTGAATCTGTAGAAGAATTGAAAACTTTAAAGTTTAACGAAAAGTTATCAGTTGAAGAAAAGATCATTGAACAAGTTGGAGTAATTGGTGAAAAATTAGAGCTTTCTAACTTTGCAAAGGTTACGGCAACTTCAGTTATTGCTTATAACCACCCAGGTAACCAATTAGCTACACTTGTAGGTTTAAACAAGTCTGGAGAAGAAATCAATGACGCTGGGAAGCAAGTTGCTATGCAAGTAGCCGCAATGGCACCAGTTGCTTTAAATAAAGATGGAATTTCTCAAGAAGTTATCGATAGAGAACTACAAGTAGGAAAAGATCAAGCTATTGAAGAAGGAAAACCTGCTGATTTAGCTGATAAAATTGCGCAAGGAAGACTAAACAAATTTTTCAAAGAAAATACATTATTGTCTCAAGCATTCGTTCGTGACAATAAACTATCTGTTGAAAAGTTCCTTAATTCTGTTGAATCAGGTTTAACTGTTACAGAGTTTAAACGCTTTTCATTAAGCTAGAAATTATTTAAAAGTAAAAAAAGAGAGAACATTGTTTCTCTCTTTTTTTGTCTTATTTTGCGATGATTATTTAAACAACGACCTTTTAACATGAAATACAAACGGGTTCTTTTAAAATTAAGTGGAGAATCTCTAATGGGAGATAATCAATTTGGTATTGATAACACCAAATTGAAAGAATACGCTTTACAAATTAGATCGATTACAGAACTGGGCGTAGAACTAGGGATTGTAATAGGTGGTGGAAATATCTTTAGAGGCGTTCAAGCAGAAGAAGGAGGAATGGACAGAACCCATGGTGATTACATGGGAATGTTGGCTACCATGATCAATGCTATGGCTTTACAATCTGCATTGGAGTCAACAGGTATTGATTCTCGTCTCCTATCTGCAATAGAAATGAAAGAAATTGCTGAACCGTATGTTAGAAGAAGAGCTGTTCGACATTTAGAAAAAGGAAGAGTTGTAATATTTGGTGCAGGTACAGGTAATCCATACTTCACAACGGATTCTGCTGCATCATTACGTGCAATAGAGATCAATGCAGACGTGATTTTAAAAGGTACCCGAGTAGATGGTATTTACACACAAGATCCAGAAAAAGATCCAAAAGCAGAAAAGTATGACACCGTATCATTTGACGATGTATACTCGAATGGTTTGAATGTAATGGACATGACAGCTTTTACTTTATGTAAAGAAAACGATCTGCCAATTATTGTTTTTAACATCAACAATAAAGATGATTTAAAACGTATAATACTTGGTGAATCAATCGGAACACTTGTTGAATAAGAGCATTATCCACATATAAAATTTACATTATGAATGAAGAAATAAGAGAGACGGTAAAGGAATTTAAGGATTCTAATTCGAAGAGTATAAACTTTTTAGAATCTGAATTACGCAAAATTAGAACAGGAAAAGCATCGCCTGATATGTTAAATGGGGTTATGGTTGATTACTATGGATCAATGACGGATCTTAATCAAGTGGCCAATATTGGAACTTTAGATGGACGTACATTAACTGTTCAACCATGGGAAAAAAGTATACTTTCTGAATGTGCTAAAGCCATAATTAATGCCAATTTAGGTTTAGCACCTCAAGACAATGGGGAAATGCTAATTATCAATATTCCTATGCTAACTGAAGAACGCCGTAAGGAACTGGCTAAAATTGCTAAATCTGAAGGTGAACATGCCAAAGTTAGTATTCGTAACAACAGAAAAGACGCTATGGATTACATAAAGGAATTAAAAAATGACGGTCTTTCTGAAGATGAAGCAAAAGTTGCAGAATCAGAAATACAAGAAGTAACAGATAGCTATGTAAAACAAATTGATGAATTAATTGACTTGAAAGAGAAAGACATCATGACAATCTAAATTATATTCGAAGTGTTGTTTTATAACTTTAAGTCTTTTGTATACCCCCCGCTACCGCGAGATTTTATCTCGTGGTAGTCTGAATCCTAACTATTACTTTGTTTAACAGTACAAACTATTTTAGAATCCAACAACCGCAACACCATTTAAAACACCCTTCTCACCACTATAGTCGACCGCGCTGCTGTATGGATAATCTTCAGGTCTAAAAACAAGTCCTTGCTCTACAGGATTATTGTGGATATATCTTATTTTTTGAGCAATAACAAAATTACTCCATAATTGAATTAGTTTATTGCCTTGTCTTAAAAATTGATTATACTTCACATTGGAATTTTTGCTACCATTTCTCTGAATAGTTTTGAGTAAATTTTCTTTTCGACTTTCCTTGTCGTTTTCTTTGATTGTTTTTACAACTGTCATACTGGTTTGCCGTTTAAAACTTCCAAGTAATTGACCTGGTGGAATGTCTTCAATTCGTCTAAAAACTAAATGTACATGATTGGTCATAATGCACCAAGCATAAATTTCCAAACCCATTTCATTTTGACAAAAGCGTAAACTGTCAATTAAAATATCTTTATATTGATTTCTTGTAAATACGTCTAACCATTCTACTACTGAAAAACTTAAAAAAAATAGGGCGCTTGGATTGCGAAACCGATAATTTCTACTCATTTGATTTAGATGAATTAAGTTAATAATTAAAAGTTAGTGAAAATTATTCTTTTTCAAAGAAATTGGAGTGTATTATTATAGGATAGATTTTTTGGATTATGATTCTTGAAGGTAATTTATGTATGTATATCCAAGGCCACGATAAGCAACGCTAAATCTCGTGACAGCCCTGAGGTAACATTCTATTTTTTAACAAACTTCGTTACAATGAAGGGTTCTTTCCGCTTTTACTTCCTTTTGGTCAGTGAGCTTCGCTTCGGTTGTCTCGGGAGTAAGGAGGATGTATCGGATAGAGGTCTAAAATTTCACACATAAAAAAAGCCCAGAGATTACTCACTGGGCTTTTTGGTAAAATATTGTTGTAAAACTTACATTTTTACAAATTTCGTATTTTCAATCTGGTCACCACTTTGAACTCTTATTAAGTAAGTTCCTTGTGGAAGATCAGAAACACTAAATCCAATTTCATTTCTTCCTATGTGAGCATCAGTTTTGCGTATACGCTTAACTAATCTTCCTGAAATGTTATAGAATTGAATATCTAAAGCTTTGCTTTGTTTAACATCAACAATCAGTGTAGTGTTAAACTTGGAAGGATTCGGATAAATTTCTAAAGAGAAGTTATCGGTTTCCTTTTTATCCTCTAATGGTTCAGTTGTAGTTACATTTAAAACAGCATCTGTTGACCAAATACCTCTACCATGTGTTCCTACAAAAATTCTACCGGGTACATGATTACCCTCTTCCCATGTTCTCCAAGCTTGAAGCAATCTATAACTTGGTACACCATCAAAAGAAGGATCAGCAACGTTATTCCATGTAGCTCCACCATCTTCAGACATAGAAACACCGCTGTAAGTTGTTGCAAATAATATGTCGCTATCATCTCTATCAATTATAACGTCATAAAATGCAATTCCATTCTGAGAACCAACTGTTGTAAGGCTTGGTGAAGCAGAAGTAGCATTCGACGATCTACTAACACTACCTGAGAATTGCTGTACAACAACAACATCATCTGGATTATTTGGGTTTAAACCAACACCTGAGAATGTACCTGTTCCAACAGTAGTCATACTTGTTAATGTCGGTCCTCCAGCGTTATCTAAATCAACTTGTGCTTCAAAGTCATCATCAGTTGAATAGGCACTTCCAAGACTGTCAACTCGATAAAGAGAACCTCCAGCTGTTACAAACAAATGATTTAAATCTTTACTAAATGCAACATCTACTTGACCGGCATCATTACCAATTCCTTCAGCAATACGTACCCATTTTGGATTTGGATTAGATAATCTAAGTGCATCTCTTGTTCCCCACAACTCAGTTCCATTCTTTCTTGTACTGAATACGAACCATGATTGATATGGATCTTGAACTGTTAATGTATCCCAAGCTATAGCTAATCGAACAGTATCACGTCCAAAAGCGATAGTTTCACTTGGGTTTGTAGCATTTGAACCATAATGAAAGTCATAAGGAGTTACTTCATTAACTAACACAGTATCAATTCCACTTGGTAAATTAATCTCAATGGAGTCCCCAACTGATGGAGGCGTTGTACCAGAAGCACTTGGTAAAGGTGTATAAGTATTGAATCCTAAATCATAAACATTACCTGTTATCGAATCCAAAACAGTATACTCAGTGGTTGTTAAACTAGGATCGTAGTAAAGTGTATCATCAAATTGAATTGGTTGATAAGTTACATATTCAATAGTGTCGCCTGTCGCCATACTAGGAACTTTAACAGTTTCTCCAATTTCATAACTAGCACGCGGAATAAAAATTACCGAATCTTTTGAGTTTTCATCAAAGTACTCTGCTAAATGAAATTGTGTATGAAAAGGGTGAATGGTAGATCCCAATCCTACTGGTTCATAACCCGGAAGATTAGGAATAAAAGAATTAACTGATTCACCACCATCTCCACTTCTGTAGAAAGAGTTATGGTAAATACTAGTGATCATCACATCTGGATTATAAAAGGAAATAGCTGAAGTAAAGCCATCACCACCAGAAACTTCTTTAAATTCTTTATAAGTAGCATTGGTATGGTCATTATATAAGGTACCATTATCTTGAGTACCTCCAATTACTGCTCCATATCTATCAACGCCAATTGCATAGAATTGAGTTATGTTATAACCTCTATTGGCTGGATAATATGTAGCACCTTTGTCAAGCGAAACACTTACACCACCATCATTTCCAACATACAATCTGTTATCGCTAGCCCATTTTAAAACATGATTATCCGCATGATTATAAAGTGAATTAGTTGGATTAACAAACCATAAAGATAGTTTAGTCCAACCTCCTGAAGGTGGATTATTGATTTGTTTCTTCCATTCGTGCAGATCAATTCCTCCAACTATTACACGATCTGTATCGGTAGGGTCAAAAGATACTACGTTATTCCAAACCCCTTGATTACGATAATCAATAACACCATTATTGCTTTCTGCTGATGTAGCCGCAGTATGTTTATGCCAAGTAGTCCCATTATCTAGAGATATCCATTGACCTTGATTATTTGCCGAGGCTGTAGCAGCATAAATAGAATAAGTTCCGTCTGATTTCTTTTTAGAAATAGCGTATTCAATTCTAGCAAAACCTTTCTCTGTAATTTTATCTGGAGTAGTATTGAAAGAAGACACCTTATTAAACGTTTCTCCCCAATCTAATGAAACCCATGTTTCGGCATTTGCATCGTCTGAAGCAACAACTAACGCTTGTCCATCATCTGAATATGCAAGCGTTTTGGAACCACTTCCTCCATAAGAACTAGTATTCTCAACTGTTCCACCGAAAGTATACTTTTTCAATCCTGATGCATGCGTAAAATAAATAACCGAATTGTATTTACTAGAAGCAATCCTATTAATGTAATTGTAATTCTCTGTCCCTGGAACAACTTGCCACGTCTCACCTCCGTCTGGACTTACAAAAAGACCTTGACCTGACCAGGCATTATTGTTTATATTTTCATCGTAAGAACCTGTAGCCACATAAACATTACCTTCAGAATCTTGACCTATAGCAGAAATAAATTGTCCGCCAATAAAGCTTTCAACTCTCGACCAATTATTTGCTTTATTTTCTGACTTATACAAACCTCCGGCTACACCACCTGCCCAGATAATATTTTCATCTGTGTGGTCAACATGAATAGCACGTGTTCTACCACCTATATTATCAGGTCCGTGTTCTCTCCACTCAACATTTAAGGCTTTGGTTTGATTCTGATTTTGCTTTTCAAGAATAGAAACAAGCTTGTCATGTTTAATCATTTCACCTGTTTCTACATCAATCATGGTTGTTTTCAACCACTCCTGATAACCTACCGCACCAGCAGTAGCCGCTAAAGAACCTCTATCCTTAGAGTAGCGTGCGTTGTTGTTTTTATCAAAATTTTTCGACAAAAAGAATACAGAACTTGCTATTGCTATAGCTCCTATTCCTCCTAGAATTAAATTGTTTCGCTTCATATTATTGTTTAATACATTCGGTTTCACTTCTATTTCAATTCGCTAAAATACATAAAAATTATAATTTTATATCTTTTTAACGAGAATTATTCTCTTGTAAAGTTAAAACAAGAGATAACTAAAAAATGTTTATTTCTAGTGAAAAAACATCATAAATATACACATCTAACTACACCTCCATATCAAAAATATGACGTTCGGCATGGTAGGAAGATCTAACTAAAGGACCCGACTCAACGTATTTAAAGCCCATTTCAATTCCTTTATTTTTATATATTTCAAAACGTTCAGGTGTTACAAACTCCGCAACAGGCAGGTGCTTATTTGTAGGTTGTAAATACTGCCCCAATGTAATAATATCTGTACCAACGGAACGTAAATCCTCCATTGTCTCTAGAACTTCTTCATGAGATTCTCCTAAACCTAACATGATCCCAGATTTGGTTCGCATTCCAGCCTTTTTTATTCTAAACAAAGCCTCTAAACTTCGATCATATTTTGCCTGAATTCTAACTTCCTTTGTCAATCTCCTAACCGTTTCCAAGTTGTGTGATACAATTTCTGGAGCAACATCCGTTACAATCTTTAAATTCTCCCATTTACCAGCAAAATCAGGTATTAAAGTCTCTAAAGTTGTTCCTGGGGATTGCTTTCGAATAGCACGTACTGTTTGTGCCCAAATGTTGGCTCCGCCGTCTTTTAAATCATCCCTATCAACTGAGGTTATCACCGCATGCTTCACCCCCATTAATTTAACTGAGTTCGCTACACGGCCAGGTTCAAAAACATCTACCTCCTCCGGCCTTCCGGTTTGCACCGCACAAAAACCACAAGAACGGGTACAAATATTTCCCAAAATCATGAAAGTTGCTGTACCTTCTCCCCAACATTCCCCCATATTTGGGCAACTCCCACTTTCACATATTGTATGGAGCTCGTGTTCATCCACAAGTTTTCTTACATTTCTATACGACTCCCCTGTAGGTAATTTTACACGTAACCATTTCGGTTTTTTTATTTTATTAACTGGAGCCTCTTCTATTAATGACATGCTGCTTCTAGTTTTATTACCTTAATTAATAAGGTGTACATTTCTTTTGATTCAAAGGTAACATTAAAATACTATTTTTGTACTTTAAAAACCAAAACAAAATTAAGGAATTTTAAAGATTATGAATACAATTCACTCTTCTTATTTAAAAGACTTAAGGGTTTCATCCGTTCACGAAAAATCAGGAAGCACCCTAGAAACTGACGCTCCTGTAGATAATAACGGAAAAGGAACACGATTTTCGCCAACAGATTTAGTCGCGACAGCCTATTTGAATTGTTTAATTACAGTTATTGGTATTTATTGTGACAAAAACGGCATACGTTTTGAAGCTTGTGAAGGTCAAGTAGAAAAAATAATGCGCAACAATCCTAGAAGAATTGGAGCACTAAAAATCAACTTAGACTTTGGTAAAACAGAATGGACAGAGAAACAAAAGAAAGTTATTGAAAATGTGGCCAAGTCATGCCCTGTAGCTAAAAGTGTTGCTGCTGACATAGAAGTTACCATTCAATTTATATACGGTTAAAAATTTTACAGATTAAACAATGAAAAAATATAGCATTCTCATCCTTTTATACTTTTCACTGACTACAATAGTTAGTAACGCTCAAGATCAAAAATACATCCTTGCAGATTTTAACAGCTACAATCAATCATTGAATAACGCGGTTGAGCACCACTTCTCACAATTAAACGACGGAGAGAAAGTAGCCCAATTAATAATGCCTGCTATAGGAGCTTATGGACAAAAAGAAGTAACAATTGATCGTTTAGTTGAAGAGAAAAAAATTGGTGGCTTGTTATTACTAAACGGCACAAAAGAACAATTTAAAAACTGGGTAATAAAATACAATTCTACGAACAAAGAAAATGGAAATCTTCCATTCCTTTTCAGTGCAGACGCAGAAGCAAGCTTAGTTAATCGTAAAATTAGAAACTCAACACCTGTCAAAAAAGCAAACAAATTACAAACTAAAAAAGAGGTTGTAACTGTAGCCAGAACAATTTCCCAGGACTTAAAAGAAATTGGCATCAATTATAATTTTGCACCAGTAGTTGACATGTCCCCTAATAAAACGGTTGGATGGAGAAGTTTTGGACATGTACCAGACAGTGTTATCCCATGGTCTGACGCATTTATTCAGGAAACGCAGCGACACAACATCATTGCAACAGCCAAACATTTCCCTGGTCATGGGTTTGTAGAAGGCGATACACATAAAAAGTTGGTGTATATTAATGGCGAAATGAAAGAAATCAAAAATTACCCACCATTAATCAAGAACAATGTAACAAGTGTTATGATTGCTCATATTGCAGTAGCAAACAACTCTCCTTTCAACACCAAGGGTTTACCTTCGTCAATTTCTAAAGAAATCGTGACTGATTTATTAAGGGATAGTTTAAATTTCCAAGGTCTTATCGTAACTGATGCCATGAACATGTTAGGCGTTTCAACAATTAAAAATGCAAATGTACGCGCAATAGAAGCTGGTGTTGACATCTTATTAATGCCTTTAGACGCAGCCAAAGCACACCAAGAGATTTTATCCAAGTATAAAAGTGATGAAAATTTCAAACAAAAAGTTGATGAATCTTGTAAAAGAATTATTCGTGCAAAGTTGTGTACAGCAGGGAAATTATTCCCTAACACCCCATAACAACCCCAGTATTATGATTTTCATTCTTCAAAAAGCTTAAATCGCAATTACTGCTAAACCTACTCCTACAAGTAAGCTTACAAGCTTTATAAAATTGAATTTATGATTTTCAGTTGATTCAAAAATAATTGTTGTAGAAATATGCAAGAACATCCCCACAACAATTGCTAAAATAATCTCAAGATTGAGCATCGAATTCTGCGCTCCATAATGTCCAACTAACATTCCTAAAGGAGCCATTAAAGAAAAAATAAATAGTACAAGCCAAGCTTTTGATTTCTTAAAGCCAGAAGCCAACAAAAGTGTCATTAGCGCAATAGCAACAGGAATTTTATGCAAAACTATACCCAACAATAAACCCTTCACTCCCTCACCATGATCATGATGATGATGTCCAACATGAGCAACTGCCCCCTCTATAGTTTCTCCTAGAAACTGTGCTTCGAGTGGCATACCTTCAAAAAAAGAGTGAACACTCAAGGCTAAAAACAAAGACCATGGCACGGTACCTTTGTTATCTTTCGGGTGAATATGTCCATGCTCTATTCCTCCCGAAAAATATTCTAAGAATAATTGAACCAAAAAGCCAAGAAGAATATAATACCCCACCTTTGCCGTCCCATGTGCATAAATTTCAGGAATAAAATGTATAAATGCTATTGCTAACAGAAACCCACCACTTAATGAGAGCAATATCTTAATGACTTTCCCACGATTTATATTCTCTAAAAACACCACTATACCACCTCCAACTAGCACTGCACTCATTAAGAGAAATGTTCCAAAGGCTATAGTCATTTTTTTCTTGCGATTATGATTAGTCGATCAGATTTATGCTTATCAAAAGGTGATAGCGAAAAGTCTCCAAATGATTCCACAACGGTAAACCCTGCTTTATCTAAAAGCATTTCAAAATCTTCTTTTTTTAGTGCTTGAACACGTTCTTGAAAAGAAAAGTTTTCACCATCATCAGAGAAAGTAATATGCTTAAATATGTGAGAACCGTCATAATTTCGTGTAATATGAAACTGGATTCCGTCTAATGTCTTTGTTTCTTCCTTTACTAGGTTATCTAAGACAAATTCTGCATTCATAAAGTCGATAACTAGAACGCCGTCATCAACAAGCATTTCATTAATAGATTCTAAAACTTTTAAGTTATCCCCTTGGTTTTCAAAATAACCGAAACTTGTAAACAAGTTGAATACAGCATCATACGCATTAGTTTTAAACACCTCACGCATATCATGCACTTCAAATTTAAGGTCTTCTCTCTCAAAAGGTTTTGCTTCTTGGATACTATTTTCAGATAGATCTACCCCAGTAACCGAATATCCTTTTTTATTGATGAACACAGCATGTCGACCCTTACCACAAGCCAAATCCAAACAATTCGAATCTTTTGGCAATTTCAAATGGTTTAACAAATTAGTAATAAACCTTTCCGCTTCTTTAAAATCACGATTTTGATAAAGTATGTGATAATATTTAGTATCAAACCATGTTGCAAACCATTCGGTTTTATTTCTGCCCATTGTATTCATAAATTAATTGAATTGCAAAATTAATTAATCCTACTAACTATTGCAATAATGTTGCATTAATTGTATGGTTTAAAAAAATAAACATCTCATCTAATTGTGTTTATCGTTCAAAAGTATATATTTGTCATGTTAATTTAAGAATTAAGCAAATATTACATGCCATTGAGGAACATTTACAATCTTTATCAAACTATGGAGCGTGACAACACAATGCTTTCATTTAAGGGTATTGTAACCTCAGACTTGCTGTCCTCAGTTCTTCAAATTATGGAGTCTAAATTAGGGCATGTAGAAAAATCGACTAAGACTAGAAAAAAAGTCTACAATGTTCTAGTCGAATGTTTACAGAACCTATACCATCATAACGAGGAGGTAAAAGAAGAAAACTTAGATCCTTCGCAATCTCTTTTTTCAAAATCTGCACTTTTAATGATTTCTAAAAATGAAGATTTTTATGAAGTTAAAACGGGCAATTACATAGAAAAAGAAAAGGGGAAAATATTAGAACAGAAAATAAAAAGCATTAACAAACTTAATAAGCAAGAACTTCGTGAGATGTACAAAGATGTACTCAATCATGGCACATTATCGAACAAAGGTACAGCAGGCTTAGGCCTAATTGATATTGCTCGAAAATCAGGCAACAAACTTGAGTACAGTTTTCTGCCTGTAAATGACGAATATAGTTTCTTTTGTTTAAACGTTAAAATCAATTAAGAAATGGAAAATATTAATCTAGAGGGAACACCAAAAACACCGACTGTAAATTTTGACGCCACAAAAGGTGAATTAGAATTGAAAGGAAGATCTATTCCTGAGAATTCAGTTGAATTCTACAGCTCTTTAAACAAATGGATTGAAGACTATGGCAAGAATCCGAAAGCAGAAACACAATTCAATGTAAAATTAGAATACTTTAATACCTCTTCTTCTAAGTGTATTTTAGATCTTTTTAAATTATTAGAAGGTATTAATGGAAACGGTACCGATGTAAAAGTAAATTGGTATTTTGAAGAAGATGATGAAGACATGGAGGAAGCAGGAGAAGATTACCAAGCAATTATTCCGCTACCATTTAAAATGATTGAAGTTGAAGAAATTTAAGCAGTGTTAAAGATTGGATTAACAGGAGGAATTGGATCGGGAAAATCGATTATCGGTAAAGTTCTCACTATAATGGGATATCCTGTTTTTAATTCCGATGACAATGCTAAATTGTTAATGACTGAGTCTAATGACGTTAAAAACGAAATAAAAAACGTTTTTGGAGAGGAAGCTTATATTGACAATCAATTGAATCGATCCTTTTTGGCAAATAAAATTTTCAAAAACTCAGCATATAAAGAGCAATTGAATGCTATTGTGCATCCAGCCGTAAGAAAAGCATTCCATAAATGGTCAAAAGAACAAGACGCTTCCATTATTTTCAATGAAGCAGCAATATTATTTGAAACAGGACGATATACAGACTTTGATTATACAATTCTTGTAACGGCTCCAGAAGAAGTACGAATTAATCGCGTTATTATTCGAGATGGAAGCAATGTGCAAGCTGTAAAAGATAGAATTAACAATCAATGGCCTGATGAAAAAAAAGCTGATTTAGCCTCATATATCATTACAAACGATGACTCCTCATTAGTAACTCAACAGATTGAAGTTATTCTTGCTGAAGTAAAGAGAGCTGATAATCAAAGAAAACACAATTAGCATCCTATTTCAGTCAAAGCTTTTTTTAAAAACAAAGGCTTTGTTCTAATCTTTGTTTTCAATTCAAAACTTATAAGAGAAGAAAACAGACTCTTCTGATCTGCGACTTAAGGAGCTAACTCAATTCACTATTTGATCGCAGGACATTTTTGTAAAAAATTATCGGATAGGTAGTTTTTCAAAAACCTATTACTTCACTTCAGTGTAGTCGTCAAAATGATCGTCATCTCCATTATCATCATCGTCTTGGTCATCATACTGATTCCCCCTATTTCCACCAGACAATAACGTCATAATGCTACCAATAATTTTAAAAATCACCGACATCATAAAAAAGAATCCAATTACTTTAAATATAAAACCAAACACAGGTGTATCTTCAATATTTAAAATACTCTCAAGAAACCAATTAGAGATTGTATTAGATGCCAAATGTGGGGCAAAATAAAAGCCAAAGAGTACGGATACAGCTAAAACGACAACAGCAATTTCTAAACGAATATCAAATGCTGGTTTTATCCCATTCAAAAAACTCTGAACACCTGGAATATTTGCTTGTCCCCGTACTTGAAAAATAGATTGTCGTTGTTGTTTAGACTGAATTTTACCAATAAAATAAATTAATAAAATCATTCCTGCGAGTAAAATATCGTTTAAGATGAGCATACCACTTGCTTGTTTAATCGCAAATAAAAATATTACATCTACTAAGAAAAGATATCGAACAGACTTAATCAGATAAACTTCGAACAGCATTTTTGGCTTCCCTCCTCTTAAAACATTTAAAAACAACATTATAATCCACCAAAGGAAATTATAAACCGCAAGAATAACTCCAATTCTAAATATAAAATTTAATACTTCCACGATACAAAAATGTAAAAATAAAATCTTTATCCCTCAAGAATACCAAAATTTCTGTACACTTTGTATCTTTACCACTTAATAAAAATTTATTAAGATGAAAAAGATTAGTGCGTTAGTTTTGGTTTTGGTTTTTGGACTTGTTTCCCGAGCTGAAGAAGGTATGTTGATCCCCACCTTACTCGGTGCTTTCGAGTCAGACATGAAAGCAATGGGTATGAAGATCAGTGCTGAAGACATTTACAGTGTCAACAACGCCAGTATAAAAGATGCGATTATGCACTTTGGAGGTGGATGTACTTCAGAAGTTGTTTCAGATCAAGGACTGTTATTAACCAATCACCATTGTGGTTTTTCACAGATTTATGCGCATACATCGATAGATAATAATATTGCTAAACATGGATATTGGGCAAAAACACTTGAGGATGAATTAAAGAATCCTGGCCTTACAGCGGCTAGAATGGTAAGAATCGAGGATGTTACTCAAAAAGTATTGGCTGGCACAAGTGATTTATCAGGAGCGGAAGCCAACCAAAAGATAATGACAAATATCGCACTAATAAAATCAGAAGCTCTGAATGGAACGCATTACGAAGCTGAAATTAAACCTTTCGATTATGGGAATAGCTACTTTTTATTGGTTAAAGAAACTTTCTTAGATGTTCGTTTAGTAGGAACACCACCTAAAACTGTAGGTAAATTTGGTGGAGATACAGATAATTGGGTTTGGCCTAGGCACACAGGAGATTTTGCTGTATTTAGAATTTATGCGAATGCCGAGAATCAGCCAGCGGAGTATAATGAAAACAATAAACCTTATACACCAATTCATCACCTTCCTGTATCTATCAAACCACGTGAAAAAGATGAGTTCACCATGGTTTTTGGATTTCCTGGCAGAACATATCAACATACAATAAGCACGGAATTAGACTTCATCATAGATACGATGCGTCCTGCGCAAATAAAAATGCGCGAATTATCTTTATCAGTGATAAATAATGCAATGCGTAAATCAGAATCTACAGAGATTATGTACGCATCCAAACAGGCAAGAATTGCAAATGCATGGAAGAAATGGAAAGGACAAATTGATGGGCTAAAAAGAGGAAATGCCATTCAAAAAAAGGTTGAATATGAAAATGCATATACGCAAGCGGCCGCCAATAATGATAATTTCAATAGAGATTATGGAACAGTTGTAAAAGATTTACGTGAACTATCTAGCCGATATAATAATGCAGATTTTACCTATAATATGTTCATAGAGTACGCTTATGTTGGACCTGAAATTTTTAAACGTGCAAGAGCTATAGAAGAACTACTAACACTATGTAAAGAGGAAAAATCAGAAGAATTAGAACAGGAGATTCAATCTCAAATCGAGAGCGTTTCAAGCTTTTACAGTAAATATGATGTTGAAATCGATCGAGAAGTTTTCCTATTACAAAGTGAGTTTTACAAAAAGACAATTGAGAACAACTATCTTCCAGAATCATTAAGCAACAATAATGTTAGTGATTTAAGAGATAAAATATACAAAAAGTCATTTTTAATCGATTCTACCGCTTACTTAAAAGTATTAAATAATTTTGAAAAATATGCTAAAAAGAAAATTCATAAAGATCCAGGATACCAACTTTATGAAGAATTAAATACCGTTTTTGAGGAAAAAGTACTAAACGACCTGCGCACGTATTATGGTTTAAAGAATCAATTAATGAAAACATACGTCAAAGGTAAATACGAAATGTACCCAGAAGATAAACATTGGGCGAATGCAAATAGTACTTTACGTATTACATACGGGAAGTTAGAAGGATCAACACCACGTGATGGAATGAGATACACTCCTTACACTACTCTTGACGGAGTAATTGAGAAATACAATACTGGGGATGAAGACTTTGATCTTCTACCTAGAATGCTAAAACTCTATGCAGAAAAAAATTACGGTGAATACGCACAAGACGATGAGTTGTGGGTTTGTTTTACAGGTTCTAATCATACCACAGGAGGAAATTCTGGATCCCCTGTGATCAATGGAGATGGACACTTAATTGGCATTAACTTCGACCGAAGCTGGGAAAGCACAATGAGTGACTATATGTTTGATGCTTCACGATGCAGGAATATATCCGTTGATATCCGTTTCGTTTTATGGATGATTGATGTTTATGGTGAAGCACCACATATTGTTGAGGAAATGACATTGGTGAGATAAACACATACTATATTTCAAAAAAAGGAGTTATTTTAAAAAACATAATAATAGATGGACAAAAATAAATCAGAGCAACATACTAATGAATTGCTCATTTTCACCTACAAGCATAGAAAACCCTTACTCATTACTGGAGTTTTGGCTGGAGTTATTTCAATTGTAGTTTCATTAATGCTGCCGGTTTTGTATGAATCGAATGCAATCGTTTTCCCTACCGCTACTAGTACTGTTTCCTTTAACCCTTTGAGTAACGCCAAAGCTAGCTCAATGGACTTTGGAGAAGAAGAGAATGCAGAACAGCTTATCCAAATTTTACAATCATCACCCTTGAGAAATAAAATTATTTCTCAATTTAATTTGGCTGAGGTTTACGGTCTTGAAGAGGGAGAAAAAAGTTATTATTATAAACTAGGGAAAGAGTATAATGACCACATTCACTTTGAGCGAACAAGATACGGATCAATTAATATTTCGGTTTTAGATGAAGAACCTCAGCGAGCAGCGGATATTGCTAACAAGATTGTACAATTAATTGATACAGTAAAAAATGATTTAATAAAAGAGCGTACCGTTCCAGCATTTGAAATAAATAAAAGAAAGTTGGAACAACTGAAAACTGCTCAAGAAAAGTTAAATCAAGAGATGGACAGCCTTTCACAGCTTGGCGTAGTCAATGCGAAATCAAGAGCCAGTTTATTTGCTGCTTTTAACGAATCTAAAACTCAAGAAGATAAAGCTTTTTTTAAAAATCAAATTGAGGTTAACCTGAAGTACGGTGCACGGTACGATGCTTTATCCGATTTACGTGAATTTAGGATAGAGAAGATGACAGATCATGAGGTTTCATTTGAGCAATCAGAATCTGATGCACTTGAAAATTTCAATCACAAATTCGTCGTTGAATCAGCTGTTGCTTCGGATAAAAAAGCAAAACCAAAACGCATGATTATTGTTTTGATCGCGACAATTTCAGCTGTTATTTTTATGTTCATCATTCTGCTCATCAGGGAACGTTTTCAAAGTATCCAGCAAAGCAAATAATTTGAATCTCTTAAAAAATAAAGGGCTTATTTATGCGCTGATTGTCTTATTTATAGGACTCAATGCCTATTTTATATATAATGATAACTATTTTTTCAATTTGCTTCCCATTATATTAGTGATTGCCTATCTTGGGATTTATCATACAAAAACAGCCTTTTTAATCATTGCTTTTTTGGCGCCTTTATCCATAAACCTTGAAGAATTTACTGATGGAAAAATAGGTTTATTCCTTCCTACGGAACCCATTTTATTCGGTTTAATGGTGTGGATTATATTTAGGGAACTCAAACATTCAATTGTCAATAATAGTTTTTGGAAACACCCAATTATATATACACTTGCTTTTTATTTGTTTTGGATATTTATGTCCTCAATAACCAGTTCACATCCTATTGTTTCTTTTAAGTTTCTACTTATGAAGTTGTGGTACATCATCCCGCTAATCATGATTGGTTTTACAACATTAAACAAAAAAGAAAATGTAGCTAAATTTTTGTGGTGTTACGCAATCGGAATGACCATTGTAATCATTTACACACTCATTCATCATGCTGGATACAATTTCAGAGAGAAAGAAGGGCATTGGGTAATGTCGCCATTCTTTAAAGATCACACCAGCTATGGTATGAGTGTAGCTATTAGTCTTTTATTTATAATTGGTTTAATTACCTATAAAAAACACAATATTCAAGCACAAGTAATTCTGTGGACAATTTTAGTCATAACATTAATTGGTTTGTATTTTAGTTACACTCGAGGAGCATGGTTGAGTGTAGTTTTTGCGTTTGTTGTATGGCTACTCATTAAATACCGTATAAAGTTCAAGTACCTGTTAACATTAGGACTCTCAGTTTTAGCAGTGATTTTTATTTTTTGGAGTAAAATTGAAATGGAGTTAGAACGTAACAAGCATGAACATACCACAACAAACTTTAATGAAAGAATCAGGTCTGTTGCTAATATTTCTTCAGATGCGTCTAATTTAGAACGTTTAAACCGATGGGAAGCCGCATGGAATATGTTTTTAACGCGACCTGTTTTTGGGTATGGACCTGGAACTTATGCTTTTGAATATGCACCACACCAGAATCCAGAAAAGCTTACTGTTATCTCTACCAACTTTGGAGATCAAGGAAATGCACATTCTGAATACTTAGGACCTCTTTCCGAAACAGGATTAATTGGGATGCTCTCGGTTATTGCTTTTGTATCTGCCCTATTTTATTCTGGAATAATGTTGCTTATTCGATTAAAAAGATATTTCCCTGCTGAACGTGGTATGTATTTATTGATATTATCAATTGTTTTGGCCTTATCAACTTATTTTTTCCATGGTCTGCTCAATAATTATCTAGATACCGATAAAGCAGCAGTTCCAATTTATGGAGCAGCAGCATTTTTTATTGCACAAGAATTAAAATTACGCAAGAGAATAAACGCACTAAAATTGAAAGAACAAACAAAATAGTTCCTTTTTAAAAAATCAATTTTAAATTCATTAATAATTATAAAGATTAAGATTATTGATAATGATAAAGGCAATTAATTATAAACTTGAGTAAGCTCTGTCTATCCTATTCATTTTTACAAAATCTTATTCAAAAAAAGGGTAAAAAATAATGGCATGATGCAACATCACTTTTTACCCCTCATTTTCATCTGGTCGGTTTTATTAGAGATACTTCCCTTCAAACAAATAATTCTCAACGTAATCGGTTATTCCCTGCTCCAGCGTATGAAAACCTTTTGAATAGCCTGCAGAAATTAATTTATTCATCTTCGCTTCGGTAAAATATTGATATTTATCACGAATATCAGCAGGTGTATCAATGTAACTAATATTTACTTCTCGATTCATAGCATGAAATGTATCAACTGCCAAGTTTTTAAAAGTTCTCGCTTTTCCACACCCAACATTATACAATCCACTCTCCGGTTTTTTCTCCATTAAGAAGGTGCAAATATTGTGTACATCTTTTACGTAAATAAAATCTCTTTTTTGTTCTCCATCATCATACTTTTCGTTGTGAGATCGAAAAAGTTTTAATTTTCCAGTTCTTGAAATCTGACGATAAGCATGCAATACAACTGAAGCCATTCTACCTTTATGATATTCATTTGGTCCATAAACATTAAAGAATTTTAACCCAGCCCAAAACGGTGGTTTTATCGCCTGCTCAAGCACCCATTTATCAAAATCATTTTTAGATTCTCCATAAGGATTTAATGGCTTTAATTGCTCAACCACCCTGTGATTATCATCATAACCATGCTCTCCTAGTCCGTATGTTGCTGCTGAACTAGCATAAACCAATGGTATACTGTGCTGCGTTGCATAGCGCCATATATCTTTTGAATAATTTAGATTTAATCGATCAAATATTTCTGTATCAAATTCAGAGGTATCTGTTCTAGCGCCGATATGAAAAATGAAATTAACATCCTCACCGTTGTCTTTTAACCAATCAATAAATACATTTCGCTCAACGCGTTCGATATAGTTTTTACCGACAAGATTATGTTCTTTCTCAACTTCAGAGAAATCATCAACGATAATAATTCGCTTAATTCCCATATCATTGAGTTTACTAACTAAACCACTTCCGATAAATCCTGCTGCACCTGTTACAACTATCATTTTATTTAATTTTAAATTTAATTCTGTTTACCCTTATCGTTACAAAAATACGCATAAAAAAACCTCATGCAATCTCATGAGGTTTTAAAAGTTATATTTTTTGACAAATAGTCAGATTCAAATCTGAATACCTGTTATAAATACGTTATTTATAAGGAGTTAATTGAGAGGCTCTCCAACTTTAACTGCACAATCATGACCTGGTTGACCATGAGGAGGGTTTAGTTTTACACTCCCATCCATACTAGGCTGATTCAGCTCTGTAGAAATAGTAGTATTGGCTGAAGGTAATGGATCACCTACCTTTACCGCACAATCATGTCCCGGCTCTCCATGCGGTGGATTAATCTTCACATCGGCAGAACTAGGGTTGTTCATTTGAACGGGTGTATTGAGTGAAGGTTTCTCTTCTGGAGTTTCTGTTGCGATTTCAGTTGAAGCGTCATCTGATTCAACGTTTATTTTTTCGGTTGATGTCTCTTCCGTATTAGCTTCTTCACTTTCTTGAACTGGCTCTTCACCTCCACAAGAAGTAAAAACGAACAGCGCTCCTGCACATACGAGCAAAGGAGACTTTCTAAACAATTGTTTAAACATATTGATTTATTATTTTTTAGTTATCAAGCGAAATTAAAAGAAACTTAGGAGATAGTTAAAGAAAACATGTTAAAATATACATTTTATGCTCTTTAAGTGGAAAGGTGGACATGACTTAAACTCACGATATAACCAAAAATAAAAGTAGGTATAAAATTAAAAAGGGTTGACGAATATACGCCAACCCTTTCTCTATCAAAAAACTACATATTATGCATTGCTATCTTGCGCAATCTTAACATACTCATCATAATCTACTTCTTTTTCATTCAACTTTACAGTTTCTTTGAAATACTTTGTTAGTTTTTCTTCTGCTAACATATCATAGATTTGTTGCGCTTCTTTTTGGTTTCCTAAAACTTGCTGAGCTGATTGCGTTAATTCTGCATCATCTGGAGCTGGCATTCCGTATTGTGCATACTGATTCACCAACAATCCTTTCGTGTAATTAAGTGCCTCTTCTTGCTCAACTTTCATTTCTGCATCTTTGAAGATTTTATTTTGAATCAATTGCCACCTTAGGCTACGGGCATAATTTTCATAATCTTTTTCAACCTCTTCTTTGGTGATAGGTTCTTTTTGTGATGCTAAAATCCATTTTTTCAAAAACTCATCAGGTAAACTTAAATCTGTTTTTTTGATTAAGTCATTTGAAATTCTTCGTGTTAAAATTTTATCGCTGTCCTTTTCAAACATTTCAGCTAAATCTTTTTCGATTTTAGCTCTCATTTCTTTTTCTGACTTCACCTCTCCTTCACCAAAAAGTTTATCAAATAATTCTTGATTCAACTCTGCTGGTTCCATTACCTTCACTTCATTGATGGTTAATTGGAATTTATTGGAAACATTTTCAAGTTCACTTTCTTCAATACCTAACATTGAAGCAGTGTCACTTTCACCACGAGACACGCTTCTTGGATCTAGCGTAATTTTATCTCCTGGTTTCTTCCCAATCATTTCTTTTTTGAGTTTTTCATCTTCGACAAACTCCATAGAAATGGTAGAATCATTCATTACTCCACCTTCTAAGATCTCGCCTTTATCGTTTAGTTCAACAAACTTACCCATGACCATATCACGTTCGCCAACTTTTTCTCCAGAAGAAAGTTTTCCGTAACGACGTGTTAAATCTTCAAGTTGTTTATCAACTAATTTTTTATCGATTTTAACTTTCGTATATTCATATTTATTTCTTCCTGAGAGTTTAACATCAACCTTGGGTGCAATACCAATTTCGTATGTAAACTCAAAAGTATCTGGATTGTTAAAGTCTCCTTTTACCTCAACATCATTTTTTGGGAGTGGATTTCCAAGTACTTCAAAGTCTTGTTCATCAACATATTTGAATAAGCCTTCACTGACGATTCTATTTAATTCTTCGCCCAATATATTTTGACCGTATTGCTTTTTCACAATTCCCATAGGTACTTTTCCTTTTCGGAATCCAGGAATATTGGCTTTTTTACGATAATCCTTTAAAGTCGAATCAACTTTCTCTTGATAATCTTCTTTCTCAACGGTAACCTTTAAAATTGCGTTGAGCTCGTCAACATTTTCTTTTGTAATATTCATATTGATTGAAATAAACTTTTACTTTTTCTTAATTGGAGTAAAACAAAAAATGGTATAAGCTAAACACTCATACCACTTTTAATTTGGTGCGGATGGAGGGGGTCGAACCCACACGCCTCGCGGCACTAGATCCTAAGTCTAGCATGTCTACCAATTCCACCACATCCGCATTTTTTAAAACAATACCGAAACGTTTTTCGATATCTTGACTACTTTTACAATTAAAAGCGAGTGCAAATTTAATTAAATTTTCTTTAAGCGAAATACTTTTTCAGTTTTTATTTAAAAAGTTTTTTTGATTCGGTGATTACTCTTCTCGATTTAAAAGTAATTATTCATTAAATTCTAAAATATCTTTAGAATTGAATCCAATATTAATGGTATCAGCAATATTTTTATCTCGAGTTGTGACAGTTAGTTTCTCACCTGTCTCTAGTTTTAAAACCAATTGAACTGCATCTCCTAAAGCAATCTTTTTAATAACTTCAGCCGTTGTGATATAATCGCAATCGGTTGTGAGTTCATCAGGGTTTACTTTAATTTTCTCATTCCTTATGGCATGACAGCATTCTTCGTTGAGCGGACAATGAAAAGCATTTTGTAAATCTTTATTAATGCGAACGGTATTTCCAAAAAGTGAAGCTACATAGAGATTATTTGGTTTAACATATAAATTAGAAGCTGCATCTTTTTGTACCACTTTCCCGTTTTGAAGAATAAGAATTTCATCGGCTACTGATAGCGCATCTTGGGTGTCGTGAGTAACAAAAAGCACGGTTACTCCCGTTTTCTCAATAATTTCAAACACTTGACTTCTCAGCTGAGTACGCAACATGGTATCCAAATTACTGAAAGGCTCGTCCAAGATTAATAAAGAAGGATTGGGCGCCAAAGCTCTCGCTAAAGCAACTCTTTGTTGTTGACCACCCGATAATTGATGTGGATATCTTCCTCCCATTTCAGAAAGTCCAACTAAGTCCAACATTTCTTGCGCTCTTTCCTTCTTGTCTTTTTGTTTAGCTATGCCGTAAAGGATATTTTCCAAAACTGTAAGATGTGGAAACAAGGCATACTCCTGAAAAACCAATCCAATTTTTCGTTTTTCGGGTTGTGTAAACTGATCAACTGATGACAATACTTTGCCCGATAAAGAAATACTGCCTTCATCTGGTCTTTCCAGTCCAGCAATCAAGCGTACTAAAGTTGTTTTTCCTGATCCACTTTCTCCAACGATGGCACATACATCACCTGACTTAAGCTCAAAACTCACATCTTGTAATGCGTAGTTCTTACCTTTATCGTAACTTTTTGAAAGTGAATCTATTTTTAACATTTTACTTTTTTATCAATAGTTTATTTAAAAATATAACCGGAATCATTGCAGTAAAGATAATGAAAAGTGAGGGAATTGCCGCTTCCATTACCATTTCATCGCTGGCATATTCGTAAGCGCGCACTGCTAGAGTGTCAATGTGATAGGGTTTCAATATCAAAGTCAATGGCAATTCTTTCATTACATCTATAAAAACAAGAATTACAGCACTAAAGATTCCCGTTTTGATTAAAGGAAATTCAATTTTAAAGAAGGTTTTTAAATTTCCTACACCTAAAACCTTCGAGGAATCAGGAATTGAATTGTCTACTTTTAGAGCTGTAGATTCAATTGGATTGTAGGCCACAGCCAGAAAACGAACGGCATAAGCATAAAACAAAGCAATCAAAGTTCCGTTGATGATAAGTCCAGTTTCGATGCCCATGTTTCCAAGGACTTTGATCAGCCATTTATCTAGAGCCAATGTAGGAATCATAATTCCAATTGCAATTACTGCTCCTGGAATGGCGTAACCTAAAACACCAACACGCGCCACGTTTTTAATTAAACGCAAAGCACTCCATTTGGAGAAGTAAATCAAAAGCAAGGCAAAAAAGACAGTAATTAAAGCAGAAACAATGGAGATTCCGAAACTTTGGAGCGAAACCCAAAGAAAATCCATGTTAAAAACTTTACTTGCCGTTAGAAAAGCCCAATAAATCAATTGTAAAATGGGCAATACAAAACCTAATAAAACGGGAATAAAGACAACTGCGAAAATCAACCATTTCTGTGATTTCTTAGGTACTTTTCTTTGAATTTGTTGATTATTGGTCTTCGCAGAGCTAAATTTTACCTTTCTCACCTGCCATTTTTCAATGAGAATAAGCGAGAAGATAATTACAATTAAAAGCGCGGAAAGATACACAGCTGTTTCTGGCTCCTCCAATGAAAACCAAGATCTAAAAATCCCGGTAGTAAAAGTATTTACACCATAATATTTGGCTGCTCCATAATCGTTGAGTACTTCCATTAAGACCAAAACCAATCCCGCTACAATTGCTGGTCGTGCCAAAGGTAGCATCAATTTAAAAAAGGTTTTTCGTTCTCCTACACCAAGCATATTGGAAGCTTCCAAAAGATTATTGGCTTGATTGAGGAAAAATGCGCGCGCACTTACATAAACATAAGGGAAAAGTGAAATACTCAACACAAAAGCCAATCCAGCGCGGTTCATAATGTCGATGCGAACAAAATCGAGGTTAACAGCTTCCATTAGCAAGGCTAAACTCCCTCCATAATCAAAGATTCCGGCATAGGCATAACCAACGATGTAGGAAGGAATCGCCAAAGGTAGAATGAGTAACCATTCCAAGGCTTTTCGCATGGGAAAATCAAATCGGGAAACCAACCAAGCGGAGGAAACGCCAAAAACGAGAACCAAAAGACTGCAAAACACAATAAGGAAAAATGAATTCCATATATAATCTGGCAGTAGGTATTCAACAATGTGACTCCAAGTTTCTCCTGGCCCAGCAAACAATTCAACGCCAATAAAAAGTATGGGCAATGCCAAGAAAACAACGATGGCCAACGTAAGAGCTGACCATCTATTGTTGTCTCTTTTAAATCTTTTTAAGCGAGATTTTAAAGAAAATACTGTGTTTTTATTTCCAGCCTGCTTCATCAAAAAGTAAAACTGCTTTTTTATTGTTTTCTCCTAGTTTGGTAAGATTCAAAGTATCTTCCTTGAAATCACCCCATGCTTTTATATCTGCTGTTGGGGCTACACTTTCCAATACAGGATATTCATAATTGGCATCTGTAAAGATCTTTTGAGCTTCTTCGCTAATTAAAAATTCAATAAAACGAATTGCATTTTCTTTATTCGGCGCATACTTAGCTACCCCTGCTCCACTCACGTTAATGTGCGTTCCTCTACCGTCTTGATTTGGGAAAAACAAACCTATTTCTTTGGCAACTTTCACTTCTTCAGGATCTGCAGAATTCAACATTTTCCCGATATAATAAGAATTTACAATGGCCAAGTCTCCTTCTCCCGCCACAACAGCTTTTACTTGATCACGATCAGATCCTTTTGGAGAACGCGCCATATTCTCTACCATTCCAGCAGCCCATTTCTTAGCGATATCTTCTCCATCATTGGCAATAATTGAAGCCATTAAAGATTGGTTATAAATATTAGAAGATGAACGAACCAAGATTTTATCATCCCACTTTTCTGTCACCAAATCTTCGTAAGTCGTTAGGTCTTCCGGTTGAACTCTATCTTTTGCGTAAGCGATAATTCTTGCTCGTTTCGTTAATCCAAACCAATGATTATCGACATCTTGCAAATGTGAAGGTATATTATTTTCCAAAACATTAGACTCTATGCGTTGCAACAAACCTTGTTCTTTGGCACGGTGCAATCTTCCGGCATCAACGGTAATCAAAACATCGGCAGGAGATTGCTCTCCTTCCATTTTCATCTTTTGGATCAATTCGTCTGCACTCGCATTAATTACTTTTACCTCAATTCCAGTTTCATCTTCAAACATTTTAAAGATTTTTTGGTCTGGCTCATAATGTCTGTGGGTATAAACATTAACGACTTGTGCTTTTTCAGTAGTTTCCACATTCTCTGTTGTGGTTTCCTCTTCTTTGTTACCACATGAAGCAAAAACAGCCAATGCAGTAGTTAAAACGAATATTTTTCTCATCTGATCTATAAATTTTATTCCCTGCAAATATAGTAATTTAGAATGGGTTTAAATAGGGAACATAGAATGAAAGTTAAGCCGTTTTGAATTTTTTAGGAGAAAAAAGAATCAGTGGCTCAGTTTGGGAGAGCACAAAAAAGAAAACGAGGCGAACTAAAAGTTGCCCCGTTTTAAATGTTTTCACAACGGAATAATCCTTATTGTGAATTGATTCATTTTGATGTTTCAAATATAGTATAATTTCCTCAAAAGACTAGCAAAAACTATAAAAATTAGTTAACTTGGAGGTTTTCTAACTTAAAAACCAAATTACACTATGAAAAGAGTATTAGGATTAGACTTAGGTACAAATAGTATTGGATGGGCTTTGGTGGAGAACAACTTTGAAGAAAAAGAAGGGAAAATCATTGGACTAGGTAGTAGAATCATACCGATGGATCAAGGAATCCTTGGAAAATTTGGAGAAGGTAATTCAATTTCCCAAACAGCGGATAGAACCAAATACAGAAGTGCAAGAAGACTAAGAGAAAGACAATTACTAAGAAGGGAAAGACTTCATAGAGTTCTCAACGTGATGAATTTCCTTCCTACACACTACTCCACCAATATTGACTTTAAAAATAAATTAGGACAATTCAAAAAAAATACGGAACCAAAATTAGCTTGGAGAAAAAGCTCAGAAGGAAAATATGATTTTATATTTAAAGATTCATTCAAGGAAATGATAGAAGAATTTAAATCTAACGGAATCAACACCAATATTCCATATGATTGGACTCTATATTATTTACGAAAAAAAGCTATAAATCAAAAGGTTAGTAAGGAAGAATTAGCTTGGATTATTCTAAATTTTAATCAAAAAAGAGGATACTATCAACTTAGAGGAGAGGAAGAAGAAGAGAACAAGAATAAATTAGTCGAATTCTATTCATTAAAGGTTATAGATGTCAATAAAGATGACGTTTCTAATAAAAAAGGTGAAGCATGGTACTCAATGACTCTAGAAAATGGATGGGTTTACAAACGTTCTAGTAAAACCGATTTGTCTGACTGGAAAGGAAAGATTAAAGATTTTATAGTAACAACTGATATAAACGATGATGGATCTATAAAAACTAACAAAGAGGGTGATGAAAAGAGAAGTTTTAGAGCACCAAAAGAGGATGATTGGACTTTAGTAAAAAAGAAAACGGAACAAGAAATTAAACTATCAGGTAAAACTGTTGGTCAATACATTTTTGACAATTTACTTAAAAATCCAGAGATTAAAATAAAAGGAAAGTTAATCAGAACAATTGAAAGAAAATTCTATAAAGCCGAATTAGAAAAAATTTTAGATACACAAATTAAATTACAACCAAACTTATTCAACGAGGAAATATATCACGCTAGTATTCGAGAATTATACAAAAGTAATGCATCTCATCAAGTGGAACTCATGAAACGTGGGTTTAAACACTTACTCATAAATGATATAATTTTTTATCAACGCCCTTTGAAAAGTCAAAAATCACTTATAGGAAATTGTACACTTGAGAAAAGATTTTTTAAAGATAAAGAGGGAAATGTTCAAATTCAAAACCTCAAAGTAATTCCAAAATCTAATCCATATTATCAAGAGTTTAGAGTTTGGCAATGGCTATATAATTTAAAGATATACACCAACGAAAACAATAAAAATGTAACGGAAAGCTTTATAAAAAATCAAAAGGATTTGGTGAAACTCTTTGATTTTCTGATGACTAAAAAAGAAGTTAACCATATTGATTTATTAAAGTTCTTTATAGAACCAGCAGTAAAAGAAAAATTCCCTAAAGCGAAACCTAAAGCTTTTAAAAATGAATTATTAAAAGAAATCGCTAAATATCGATGGAACTATGTTTACGATTCAGACAAAAACGAATCTAAATACTATCCCATGAATGAGACTGGTTATGAGATAAAAAGAAGACTTTCTAAAGTTATTGATGTTCCGAAGAACTTTCTCACCCAAGAAGTAGAACTTCAGTTGTGGCATATAATATACTCGGTAATAGACAAAATTGAATTTAAAAAAGCTCTAATAACTTTTGCGAAAAAACACAAATTAAATGAAGAATCATTCTTGGATAATTTTCTTAAATTCAAACCATTTGACAGTGAATATGGAAAATATTCAGAAAAAGCCATTAAAAAGCTATTGTTATTAATGAGAGCTGAAAAATATTGGGAATGGGAAAGAATTGATGATAAAATAAAAGACAGAATAGATAAAATTATCACTGGTGAATATGATAAGGAAATTAAAAATAGAGTTCGTGAAAAGTCTATCAATCTAACTCAGAAAGATCATTTTCAGGGATTGCAATTATGGCTTGCTCAATACATCATTTATGATAGGCATTCCGAATCAGAGAACAATGATTATTGGAGTACTCCTAATGATATTGAAGAATACTTAAAAGAATTTAAACAACATTCCTTGAGAAATCCAATTGTTGAACAAGTTGTTACTGAAACACTTCGGGTTGTTAAAGATATTTGGAAAAATTACGGTAATGGTGGTGAAAATTATTTTGACGAAATACATGTTGAGCTTGGTCGTGACATGAAGAATTCCGCAGACTCTCGAAAACATTTATCTGACATCATTTCAAAAAATGAAAACACTAATATTCGAATAAAAACAATACTAAATGAGCTATTAAATGATAGTTCTGTCGAGAATGTGAGACCATACTCCCCAATGCAACAAGAAGCTTTAAAGATATATGAAGATGGAATACTAAATTCTGGAATTGAAATTCCAGATGAAATTGAAAAGATTAGCAAAAAATCTGAACCAACAAAATCAGAAGTTCAGCGTTACAAACTCTGGTTAGAACAAAAATATCGATCACCTTATACAGGCAGACCAATACCTATTAGTAAACTTTTCACAAGTGCATACGAAATTGAACATGTTATACCTCAAAGTCGTTATTTCGACGACAGTTTTACTAATAAAGTTATTTGCGAAGCAGAAGTAAATAGTCTAAAAGACAGACAACTTGGTTTAGAATTTATTAAAAACCATTTTGGTCAAAAAGTACATACAACATTTGGAGAAGTTGAAATACTCTCTGAGGGCGCATATACTGATTTCGTAAAGGAAAATTATCAGAAAAACAGAAATAAAAGAGATAAATTATTGTTGGAGGAGATTCCAGAAAAAATGATTGAGAGACAACTAAATGATACTAGGTATATTAGCAAGTTTGTTTCCAGCCTTTTATCTAACTTAGTACGATCAACCAAAAATGATGAAGGGATTAATTCTAAAAACTTAATACCATTAAATGGAAAGATTACAAATAAACTAAAACATGATTGGGGTCTAAACGATGTTTGGAATGAACTCATTTTACCACGTTTTGAAAGATTAAATAAAATTACAAATAGTAATGATTATACTTCATGGAATGAAAAACATCAAAAGTTTTTACCAACAGTTCCTTTAGAGCTGGCTCGTGGTTTCAATAAGAAAAGAATTGATCATCGTCATCATGCTTTAGATGCTTTGGTAATTGCATGCGCAAGTAGAAATCATGTAAATTTATTAAACAATAAACACGCAAAGTCTAAAAATGAAAGATATGACTTGCAACACAAGTTGAGAAACACTGCTGTGTGGATAGATGATCAAGGCCATAAACGAACCAAGTTCACAACATTTAAAAAGCCATGGAATAGCTACACTTCCGATTCTAAAAGCAAATTAGAGGAAATAATTATTAGTTTTAAACAAAACCTGAGGGTTATAAATAAAGCGACTAATTATTATGAAAAAATCATCGACAATAAAAAAACAAAAGTTAAACAAGATGGGTTAAATTGGGCAATAAGAAAACCTATGCATAAAGAGATGGTCTATGGTAAAGTTGATTTACCTAGAATTAAAGTTCCAAAAGGAAAAGTCCTTACTGCAATTCGAGAATCATTAGATCCTTCTTTTAAAACTTCTCGAATAGAATCTATAACTGATAGCGGGATTCAAAAGATATTACTGAATCATTTACAAACTTATGATGAACCAAGATTTAATTTCTCTGGAAACAAAGTTTCTGAACAAATATCCAAAAGAAAGGAACTAATTAAGAACAAACAATTGAAAGAACATCCAGAGCTAGCCTTTTCACCAGAAGGAGTTCAAGATATGAATAACAATATCACTAATCTTAATGACGGAAAATTACACCAACCTATTTTAAAAGTTAGAGTTTTCGAAGTAGGATCTAAGTTTCAAGTAGGTTACGATGGTAATAAAAGTAGAAAATATGTTGAAGCAGCGAAAGGTACCAATTTGTTTTTTGCTATTTATTGGGATGAAAATAAGCAAAAAAGAAATTTCGAAACAATACCTTTGAACGTCGTTATTGAACGTCAAAAACAGGGCTTAAGTTCTGTTCCCGAAATTAATGAGAGAGGACATCATTTGATTTTTCATCTTTCCCCTAATGATTTAGTATATGTTCCAGATATTGATGATATTCATAGTCGAAAATCAATAATCAATTCAAAAAATATCTATAAAATGGTTAGCAGCACTGGAAGTGAATGTCATTTTATTCATGCAAACATTGCTCACCTAATCAAAACTTATGAATCAAAAACAAAAATTGGCGAATTAGGTAGCCTGAATAAGCAAGAACTTACTTTAGATAATACAATAAGAATAAAAGAACAGTGTTTAAAATTAAAAACCAATCGTTTGGGTGAGGTTTTAGTTTGAAAAATTTAGCATTAATCTAAAACAACTCCAACTGTTGATGAGGACTTTCTTTCTCCACTTCTTTTACCCCGTGAAAAAGTTCCATCATTCCAAATTGACGATCCGTGATTTGTAAGATTCCTACCTTCCCTTTTTTGGGGAGGAGGAGTTTTACTCTTTTGGTATGTACGTCTGCATTTTCTCGACTGGCACAAAATCTTAAATAAATAGAGAATTGAAACATTGTAAAACCATCATTGAGTAATGACTTTCTAAATTTACTGGCTGCTTTCCGCTCCAGTTTTGTTTCTGTTGGTAAATCAAAAAATACTAAAATCCACATAGTTCTATATTGGTTTAAACGGGTTAAAAAAGGATTATCTTTCATAATGTTGGGTATAAAATTTTACGAGAAATTCCAGAAAAACATTCAAATAAAGAATGTGTCGTGCGGCTCATGGCTACCATCAATGGACTTCCTTTCCCATCTATAGTAACATCAATGGCTGGTATAATTAAAAGTTGTTGCTTTAAATCACGTGTAAGTTGATCGATATTAGATGTTTGCTGCACTAAAGCATGTACCACTTGATCTACAAACGGTCGATACGGCTCCATAATATCATCCGCTAAACAATAAGCGTTATATTTATTCGCATGATGTATTCCCAGAGCAGGCAACATTCCACTCCCAATAATTGAACGTGCGCAAACCGCTCTTAAGATTGCATACCCATAATTCAATAAATTATTTGGAGGAATTTCCTTTTGTCCACGATAAAAACCAGGTATTTCAGAGAATAATTGCTCCCAATAATACGCTGCAGCATGACTTTCTTTATTAGTAGAGTCACCCGACAAAACTTCCCCACTCCACTTTCTGAGTTTACTATTTACCTTGTCGAGTTTTCCCAAAAGATTTGCCTGATTTGAGATTTTGGCAATAATGGTTTGTTGCCAAAGATTCTTTTTTAATGGTTGAGAAGCTTCAAGTTGATAGCGCAGTCTTTCATTGTATTCTGAATGACCACTCAATGGAGAAATTAAACTTAATGGTAAATGTTGTTGATTACAACACACTATTGCTGCATTTTGATAAGTCAGTTTTTCAATAAGGTGATTTGTGAAAGTGATTTGTTGATGTTCCAAAACCATCATCCCGATATCTTCAATTGGGACAGTTTTTGTTTGTTCCGTTTCAATTAGCCTAACCACCAATTGATTATTTTTCGTACTCAGGTAAGCGGGGTTTTCAAAAAACAAGGTGCGTTTGATCATAAGCTTAAGTATTGATTTCTAAACTACTATTACGCCATATTCAAAAAAAGGTTTCAAAATCAACAATTTAGAAATAAAAAAGTAGAGGAATAAAGCTAGAATCTAATCAAACCCAATGCATATTTTCATTTCTAATAAACTCTTAAAACACAAAAAGACCGCTCGTTTGAGAGCGGTCTCTTGTGAATCCTCACGTAAAAGTATCAAAATGAAATCAATTCACAACGGTGGCCACTTTTACGAAATAAGTATCTGCCTTGTGAATCCTCACGTAAAAGTATCAAAATGAAATCAATTCACAACGAACTTTAAAATCTTCACCGTACATGATATCTTGTGAATCCTCACGTAAAAGTATCAAAATGAAATCAATTCACAACTGGGGCCAACTAATTTTAGTTTTTGAAACACTTGTGAATCCTCACGTAAAAGTATCAAAATGAAATCAATTCACAACGAACTTTCAAATCTTCACCGTACATGATATCTTGTGAATCCTCCCGTAAAAGTATCAAAATGAAATCAATTCACAACGGTCATCAAGATTGAAAGGCGTATCTAAGACTTGTGAATCCTCACGTAAAAGTATCAAAATGAAATCAATTCACAACGTCAATCGTTGACAAGTCACCATCAACTTTCTTGTGAATCCTCACGTAAAAGTATCAAAATGAAATCAATTCACAACCTACGCCATTATAAAGTCTACAGTCGTAAACTTGTGAATCCTCACGTAAAAGTATCAAAATGAAATCAATTCACAACTATAGCTTCTAAATTTGCTCTAGGCCCTATCTTGTGAATCCTCACGTAAAAGTATCAAAATGAAATCAATTCACAACAAGTTCTTTGTTTCCAGCAAGGATTTCACTACTTGTGAATCCTCACGTAAAAGTATCAAAATGAAATCAATTCACAACGCACATCTATATACTTCACTGTTACATTGTCTTGTGAATCCTCACGTAAAAGTATCAAAATGAAATCAATTCACAACTATAGCTTCTAAATTTGCTCTAGGCCCTATCTTGTGAATTCTCACGTAAAAGTATCAAAATGAAATCAATTCACAACTCTAGCTTCTAAATTTGCTCTAGGCCCTATCTTGTGAATTCTCACGTAAAAGTATCAAAATGAAATCAATTCACAACAGTATAGACTATTACCAATCAACACACAACCTTGTGAATCCTCACGTAAAAGTATCAAAATGAAATCAATTCACAACAGATTTTGGAAGATCCACAAGAAAGGAAAACTTGTGAATCCTCACGTAAAAGTATCAAAATGAAATCAATTCACAACGGGCTTTCACTCCCACTTCGTCAAACACCTCTTGTGAATCCTCACGTAAAAGTATCAACATGAAATCAATTCACAACAATACCTAATCGCTCTACTTAAAAACCAAGCTTGTGAATCCTCGCGTAAAAGTATCAAAATGAAATCAATTCACAACAATACCTAAACGCACTACTTAAAAGCCAAGCTTGTGAATCCTCACGTAAAAGTATCAAAATGAAATCAATTCACAACACATGTATTCCTCTTGCTTCATCCCTTTATCTTGTGAATCCTCACGTAAAAGTATCAAAATGAAATCAATTCACAACGTAATGCGTGGTTTTCTATTTTATCGAGTGCTTGTGAATCCTCACGTAAAAGTATCAAACTGAAATCAATTCACAACAATACCTAATCGCACTACTTAAAAACCAAGCTTGCGAATCCTCACGTAAAAGTATCAAAATGAAATCAATTCACAACAGATTTTGTTTCCTTTACCTGAAAGATACACTTGTGAATCCTCACGTAAAAGTATCAAAATGAAATCAATTCACAACAACTTTATGATAAACCAAAAGAATTTTTAACTTGTGAATCCTCACGTAAAAGTATCAAAATGAAATCAATTCACAACAGCTTAACCGTTATTAAAATGTATGGATCGCTTGTGAATCCTCACGTAAAAGTATCAAAATGAAATCAATTCACAACGGTTTCTTTCCAACAAAGAAATGAAGTCCTCTTGTGAATCCTCACGTAAAAGTATCAAACTGAAATCAATTCACAACGCATACAACCTACACACTTATTCATCCAAGCTTGTGAATCCTCACGTAGAAGTATCAAAATGAAATCAATTCACAACACTCCTGCAGTTGCTAAGAAAGTAAGGTAACTTGTGAATCCTCACGTAAAAGTATCAAAATGAAATCAATTCACAACGGCAATGTATTACAAGACAGGAGGTGCGGTCTTGTGAATCCTCACGTAAAAGTATCAAAATGAAATCAATTCACAACGCATACAACGTACACAGTTATTCATCCAAGCTTGTGAATCCTCGCGTAAAAGTATCAAAATGAAATCAATTCACAACGGCAATGTATTACCAGACAGGAGGTGCGGTCTTGTGAATCCTCACGTAAAAGTATCAAAATGAAATCAATTCACAACTACGGATCATCTTCATCTTTAAAATCTTTGCTTGTGAATCCTCACGTAAAAGTATCAAAATGAAATCAATTCACAACGGCTTTATAAGTTTTAACAACTGAAATGCTCTTCTGAATCCTCACGTAAAAGTATCAAAATGAAATCAATTCACAACGGCTTTATAAGTTTTAACAACTGAAATGCTCTTGTGAATCCTCACGTAAAAGTATCAAAATGAAATCAATTCACAACCGCAATAGAGATGCAGTTCTTTTTTCTATTCTTGTGAATCCTCACGTAAAAGTATCAAAATGAAATCAATTCACAACTGGCTCTAATCATGAGACATGGAAAGAAACCTTGTGAATCCTCACGTAAAAGTATCAAAATGAAATCAATTCACAACTGAACTTGGAGCAAACGCAAGAGCGAACGCCTTGTGAATCCTCACGTAAAAGTATCAAAATGAAATCAATTCACAACTGAACTTGGAGCAAAAGCAAGAGCGAACGCCTTGTGAATCCTCACGTAAAAGTATCAAAATGAAATCAATT
>NZ_PJNI01000067.1 GCF_002844555.1 Brumimicrobium salinarum | reverse complement strand
AAAGCAGAAGCGGAAGAACAACTGCGACAGGAAAATGATAAAAAGCTGCTCGGGCAGGTGCTGGAAATCTATGACCAGAAGTACGTGGCTGAACTGCTTAGAAAAGTTGGTAAAAATGAGTGGAGTCGCGAGACTCTTAATCGCTGGATTAATGGTAAGTGCTCACCTAAGACGCTGACGTTAGCCGAAGAGGAACTTCTACGAAAAATGCTTCC
>NZ_PJNI01000066.1 GCF_002844555.1 Brumimicrobium salinarum | reverse complement strand
CATAAACATTCTCAATAAAAAAATATATTTTCCTGCTCCTGTAGCAATCCGTTACAAATGCTCTAAAAGACGGATAAACCTCCAATACTTTCTCTTTAGCACGATCGATCCTTTTTTTTACAATCTTCTCAGGCACAGAAATATAATTTGATATGTCCATATAGCTAAAACCAAGAACATAAAATGAAAGAGGAATGATATTCAAATCACTTATCCTTGCAATAGCCTCATCAAAATCCG
>NZ_PJNI01000065.1 GCF_002844555.1 Brumimicrobium salinarum | reverse complement strand
ATCAAAATCCGGAATGTCTTTTGATTTTATGAATTTCATTTTTCGGCTGGATAATGGAACCGTTATCAGAAGATTCATTTGCCAAAAAAAATAAAAATCATCATCCAAAAGACTGATACACTCAATTCGAATTTGAAAATTTGATTTTCCACACGAAAAAATTTTACTTAACACACAACCTTTACCTAGCGCCATGCAATCAAGTTCTAACTGGGAAA
>NZ_PJNI01000064.1 GCF_002844555.1 Brumimicrobium salinarum | reverse complement strand
GCTTATCTAATTGACACTCCATTTACGGCTAAAGATACTGAAAAGTTAGTCACTTGGTTTGTGGAACGTGGCTATAAAATAAAAGGCAGTATTTCCTCTCATTTTCATAGTGACAGCACGGGCGGAATAGAGTGGCTTAATTCTCAATCCATCCCCACGTATGCGTCTGAATTAACTAATGAGCTGCTTAAAAAAGACGGTAAGGTT
>NZ_PJNI01000063.1 GCF_002844555.1 Brumimicrobium salinarum | reverse complement strand
AAATAAAATTGAAGTTTTTTATACAGGCCCAGGACACACTCCAGATAACCTAGTAGTTTGGCTGCCTGAAAGGAAAATATTATTCGGTGGTTGTTTTATTAAACCGTACGGTCTAGGTAATTTGGGTGACGCAAATTTAGAAGCTTGGCCAAAGTCCGCTAAATTATTAATATCCAAATATGGTAAGGCAAAACTGGTTGTTCCAAGTCACAGTGAAGCTGGAGACGCATCACTCTTGAAACTTACATTAGAGCAGGCGGTTAAAGGGTTAAACGAAAGTAAAAAACCATCAAAACTAAGCAACTAAATT
>NZ_PJNI01000062.1 GCF_002844555.1 Brumimicrobium salinarum | reverse complement strand
CTCCCCATGAGAAATTAGGAACATACTTTGGAGGAAAACCAGATGTAAAAATATTGGCGCAAACACCTATCACAGTTGCAGTATTTAACATGGTATTAATGCTCGTTTTGGAATGATCTCCCATAGAAACTCCCATAAACATCAATTCCGTTTGCTCCATTCCTTCCGATAAATAACTAAAGGTTTTCACATTACCATAGTTATTTTTGAGGTTAGAACAATTCGTATCAGCTCCAAGATTGCACCATTCTCCAATCACTGA
>NZ_PJNI01000061.1 GCF_002844555.1 Brumimicrobium salinarum | reverse complement strand
TACAGTGTGGTCCTAAAGAAGTAGCCCCATACACTTTAGTTGATAATTTCAAAGCACTGCTTTCTGCCATGGCTAAACCACCTCGAACAACACTACCTTCCATTATTTCGGCATTCTTTCCTATATAGATTGGTCCCGATTTAACGTTAAGAATTGCACATTCTACAGTTGCTCCTTCTTCAATAAAAAGTTGACTTGCAT
>NZ_PJNI01000060.1 GCF_002844555.1 Brumimicrobium salinarum | reverse complement strand
TTTTTTTACCTTAAAACATTCACATGTCCATATTCTACATGGCGTGTAGTGGACATTGTTTCTTTAAATTCAATCTTCCAAACATAAGTGCCTTCGGGTACGTTTTTTCCATTTCGTTGATCTACACCATCCCAACTTGAATTCGGCACACTGGTTTCAAAAATTCGTTCTCCCCATCGGTTGTAAATACTAAAATGATAATCGTTTGGATCATACCCTGAAGTAAAAACAGGCATAAATGTTTCATTCGGTCCTCTTTGGTCAGGCGTAAATGTGTTGGGAACATAAAAAACAATCTTATCCAAAACTTCTATTTTTCTAAAGGTCGTATCAACACATCCTTCTTCAGTTGCTACCGCTAACATAACTTTATGGTGATCTGCTTCTGCGGGAAATTCATATCTCGGATTAACTTCCGTTAATGTATCATTTAAAACATACCATGTGAATTCATCTGCGTAAAGCGATGTATTATTAAAGTCAACAATCGGGTTGTGTACGTTTGGTGTATCGGGCATAAAATAAAAATCAGCGATTGGATTGTGATAAACTTCTACAAAATCACTTTTTGAAATACTTGCTTGACATCCTTCCGATGTAGTAACCATT
>NZ_PJNI01000006.1 GCF_002844555.1 Brumimicrobium salinarum | reverse complement strand
GTGAATCCTCACGTAAAAGTATCAAAATGAAATCAATTCACAACTTATAACGATAACATTACTTTCATATTCGTCTTGTGAATCCTCACGTAAAAGTATCAAAATGAAATCAATTCACAACAAATACGAAGAACAAATATCCTCGAAGTTCCTTGTGAATCCTCACGTAAAAGTATCAAAATGAAATCAATTCACAACACGATGACTGCGAGTTGTATATTGATACTACTTGTGAATCCTCACGTAAAAGTATCAAAATGAAATCAATTCACAACCAAGCAACGCCAACAAATTTATTGAATGGTCTTGTGAATCCTCACGTAAAAGTATCAAAATGAAATCAATTCACAACCAAGCAACGCCAACAAATTTATTGAATGGTCTTGTGAATCCTCACGTAAAAGTATCAAAATGAAATCAATTCACAACGGTTGATTGCAACTATTTTCTTTTGGTTCTCTTGTGAATCCTCACGTAAAAGTATCAAAATGAAATCAATTCACAACGGTTCTATACTATTTGTTCGGTGGGTGCTGCTTGTGAATCCTCACGTAAAAGTATCAAAATGAAATCAATTCACAACGGTTGATTGCAACTATTTTCTTTTGGTCCTCTTGTGAATCCTCACGTAAAAGTATCAAAATGAAATCAATTCACAACGGTTCTATACTATTTGTTCGGTGGGTGCTACTTGTGAATCCTCACGTAAAAGTATCAAAATGAAATCAATTCACAACAAACAGCACCAAAAGTACATGGGTAAGCTTCTTGTGACTCCTCACGTAAAAGTATCAAAATGAAATCAATTCCCAACGGTTCTATACTATTTGTTCGGTGGGTGCTGCTTGTGAATCCTCACGTAAAAGTATCAGAATGAAATCAATTCACAACAAACAGCACCAAAGGTACATGGATAAGCTTCTTGTGAATCCTCACGTAAAAGTATCAAAATGAAATCAATTCACAACGAGCGTTGTCAAGTTCAAAAACTAAGCTATCTTGTGAATCCTCACGTAAAAGTATCAAAATGAAATCAATTCACAACAAACAGCACCAAAAGTACATGGATAAGCTTCTTGTGAATCCTCACGTAAAAGTCACAAAATGAAATCAATTCACAACGAGCGTTGTCACGTTCAAAAACTAAGCTATCTTGTGAATCCTCACGTAAAAGTATCAAAATGAAATCAATTCACAACGATATCTCGCTTCAGGACCAGCAGAAGGATCTTGTGAATCCTCACGTAAAAGTATCAAAATGAAATCAATTCACAACAACGAGTCGATTTTTTCTTGGTTAATACCTCTTGTGAATCCTCACGTAAAAGTATCAAAATGAAATCAATTCACAACATGTAAATAATTGCGATAACCAAAACAGTTCTTGTGAATCCTCACGTAAAAGTATCAAAATGAAATCAATTCACAACACTAAAGAGGCCCAAATAATAAAATATAATCTTGTGAATCCTCACGTAAAAGTATCAAAATGAAATCAATTCACAACGAGTTATGCAACGCAAATGATTAAAGTACACTTGTGAATCCTCACGTAAAAGTATCAAAATGAAATCAATTCACAACTTGGCTTTGTGTTACCAAATACAGCAACGGCTTGTGAATCCTCACGTAAAAGTATCAAAATGAAATCAATTCACAACTTGGCTTTGTGTTACCAATTACAGCAACGGCTTGTGAATCCTCACGTAAAAGTATCAAAATGAAATCAATTCATGAAACTAATCTCATCCATAATATTCATCTCCATTATGTTCAGACTTCAAGGCCAGCATTTTCTTTATAAAAGTTTTGTTTTGTGTTTTCTTGATTTTCAATTTTAGAAATTGACCTTGTCCGTGTATAACCAATAATTGAGTTTTAAAAACAGACAAATAATGATAAGGAATAGGCCAAGCATAGGTAGTTTGCCGGAGGTTGAAGAGAACTAGAATGCCATTTGGTCTAAGGGAAATACTTGCAAAAATCGCTTGTTTGCTCTTTTTCATAATGTCTTCAAAGAGCAAACTATGTTCAACAATTTCCATTCGAGAAGATCCAATTATTCCTTTCTTTTTAAAAACAACCTCTCCAAGATGATATGGCTCACCAACAAGATCATTTATCTTTTTTTCAATGTCTTTATCTTTAAATGAAATGTTATAAAGCATACTTTGAAGTTTTTTCTAAAACAACCAAAATACATTTTATGTTTAGAAATCTATGTTAAGAATTAAACTTTATTTCCGAGATCTACTGACTAACATGTATATCCTAAACAAACTTTTAATTGTACTCGGATCTAAGCTTTACCTCAAAACCAAAGGTTCATTTTTATTGTGTTTTACTTTATACATTAAATCTAGCGTTTTTCTTTCCTTTGATTTTAATTCTAATTTCCATTCGATAATACCTGTAGTCTCATTTAGACTTCCATTACTGATTTCTTCGGCAGTAATTTCAATTCCTTCTTTTCTAGAGACTGGAACTTGATCTTGCACAATAATATCAATTGATTTACTTTTATTGTTTAAAATTTCTAATTGATATAAGCTGCTTTTCTCTACTTCACTGCCAATAATTTTCTCCTTATACTTTTTATTGATGAAAGTGCGTTTTACTATGATATTAGGATCTTTTCCTAAACTCAGTGACAAAGTATCATCCATCGTGGTCGGATTAATATGGGTTTCTCCCATGTAACTTCCATCAAAAAATATTGTTGCTTTGGCAGGTATCAATTGCAATTCTTCGAGATTTGTGATTCGGGCAACTAAATAAGCCGAGTTCTCTACTTTTGGAACAGTATAGTAAACATAATTAGCATCCACATCTTCATTTTTGACCAATACCATGTGTTTTTCACCATTTGATTTTATTGAGTAAGGAAGATCGATTTTAAATTCAGCTGAAATTAAATGCTGCACAACTTGGGTATGTTGTGCGCTAGTGGAATAATCAAAATTTCTTTCCTCTATGCTTTCCTTTTTGAATTTTGAATCTGATTGCCGAACAGCAACTTCCGATAAACTTTGCGTTTGATTGGGGTGAGCTTGCCTTTGTTGAAAAGAAAAAGGTTGAACACCAAGTACCCAAGGAAGCAACTCTGGTTTGGTTTTATTTTTATATGGATCATTTGTTGAAACGCTTAATCTAACGTCTTTCCAGTCAATTCCTGTGCTCTGATAAATCTGGGCTTTATAATTGAGATTTATTTTGCTGCTTTCAACATTACTTATCAAATCATATTGTGCATTCCAACCTGCATTACTAACAAGGTAAGTCAAATCTAAATAACCTGAATTTACTTTATCTGATGAAATAGTAACTACAATTCTATAATCGGATTTCGTTTTATTCTCTTGAAAAACCTCATTATTTGAATAATTTTTTAATTCATTCAAACGAGACTGTAAAGAATTAAGTTGAAGTGTTTTTAATTTCTTCCTTCTCGAAATTTCATTAATCTCTTTATTTAATGATTTCACTTTACTTAAATAATATTCAACTGCTTGTTTCAGTAACTGAATACTATCATTGACTTTACCTTGCCCACGCATTGCACCATTACCAAGTATTATAGATTTTGAAGCTTTTAATACTTCTAACTCTGAATCTAAATTTGAAATTTCAAATGCTATGTAAGACAAGGAGTCTTCTACTGCATTAATTTTTAGCTGAACAGATTTTGGAAGTTTTGAAACTGTTTTTGAACCTGGAGAAGAATAATAACGAGTAAACTTGGAATCCAAAATAATAATTCCGTTCGTACCTTTTATTTGTATTGATTGAGGATCTACAAATTGACTCACGCCACTTACAATGATTTGGTGAACACCTGCATTCACGGAAAACTTTGCCTCTCTATTCACTTGGGCACCTTTAAGAAACACGGTAACATTCTTAATTTTGGAATCAATAATAACCTCCTCAGCGAATAGCGAAGTTGATAAAAATAGGCTGACAACAAATACTTGGAATAATTTCATAATTCTAATTTTCCAGTTTGTACAACTATGCACAAAATGCGTTCAAAAAGAAATGAAATTAGTACAGAAATTGTTTTTTCGTCATTTCTAAGAGTCAATCAAATTTTCTTGAAATTAATCAAAACTACAGCACACAATATAATCCCAATTCCTATCCATTGTAGAACAGAAACATCTTCTTGCAGAATAATTGCAGCACTAAGAACAGAAAATGGAATTTCTATACTAGAAACTATGGCACCGAGGCCTGTTCCGATAACAGGCATTCCAATAGAGAATGTAGCAGGAGGAACCATAGAACCAAAGATTGCCAAAAAGACGCCAAACACAAGCATATAATAAACATCGAAAGTTTCTATAATGTGAACATTCCAAAACAATAGCACTACAACAAAACCACCAATAACTAAATATTTACTTTTAATAATAACATGCGTTCGATTACCCAGACGATTAGAAAAAAACATAAACGAAGTAAAACTTATTGCGGCACACAAACCAAAGAGAATACCCAGTGGATGTAATTGAATAGAAGTTTCAAAAAGGTTGGCTGCCAATATTGTACCAGCGATTGCAACTACTCCACCAATAATTTTAATATTAAAGTTCTTTCCTTTAGTTGAAATTAAGTCAACAACAACCCCCATCCATATAGATTGCATGAGCAAAATAATACCGACAGAAACTGGTACATATTGAATGCTTAAGTAATAGAAACAACTAGAAAAACCTAAAGTTGTTCCATACAAGATCAGTTTTTGTTTCATTTTCCGACTTGGTGCCGTGTAATTAGATGTTGAACCATATTTCTTTTTTATAACAAAAGACAATATGGTTAGAAACATAATGGCAAAAAAGTATTGAGAAAAGGCCAAAAGTGCAGTTCCTGCACCTAAGCCATTTGCATATTTAACAACAGTAGCCAATAGTCCATAACTTAGAGAACCGAAAGCAACAGTGGCAATACCTTTGTTTTTAGTCATAATTGAAAAATAGATTATACTTTGAGTTAGAAAGTTAGGGAAAGAACTAGTCTGATGAATGATAGTAATAAACTAAAAAAACCTCACACAAATAAATGTATGAGGTTTTAAAAAAGTGGCGTCGTCTTACTC
>NZ_PJNI01000059.1 GCF_002844555.1 Brumimicrobium salinarum | reverse complement strand
TTTTTTAATTATAGACCGAAGGGGGCCTCTGGTTTGGTTGGTGATTTTAACTGCTACAATAAGGGTTACTAGCAAATAAGTTATTGTGATTGAGGTCAATATTAGTGCTTGCGATGAAAAAATGGGGGCCAGGGTTAAATTGGTTGTAAAGTAAAATGTCATAGGAGACGCAAGTATAGGGGAGAAATTAGTAATTGAAATCAAAATTAATATAATCAATGAAATAATT
>NZ_PJNI01000058.1 GCF_002844555.1 Brumimicrobium salinarum | reverse complement strand
GTTATTGTGATTGAGGTCAATATTAGTGCTTGCGATGAAAAAATGGGGGCCAGGGTTAAATTGGTTGTAAAGTAAAATGTCATAGGAGACGCAAGTATAGGGGAGAAATTAGTAATTGAAATCAAAATTAATATAATCAATGAAATAATTATAGTTCGTGAAAGGGTTTCATTGGTTAGTTCAAACTTTTCATTGGAAGCCAAGCTTGTGATGTAAATGAATAAAACTATTAGACCACCCAAAAAAATAATAAAAAGAATAAATGACAATCATCTTGTGTTGGCCAGTCTTCAGTTAATCAAACAAATAAGAAGAGTTTGAGCCAAAATTAAAGCCAAAATAGACACAGGATGTGAAGAAGATAGTAGTAATAGGTTAATTAAAATATATAAGTATACCATTATC
>NZ_PJNI01000057.1 GCF_002844555.1 Brumimicrobium salinarum | reverse complement strand
ATTATAATCTGCATATGCTGGTTGTTCTGTGATATCACAAGTGGCTGTTAAAGCACCTGGACAAGTTAATCCTGTAATAGAAGGCGTAACTGTGATGGTCATTTGGTCAGAATTTGTACATCCTGCCAAGTTCGCTGTAACCGTGTAAGTTGTTGTTCCTACTGGAGGGGTAAATGCTGTTCCATCGGTTACTCCATTGTCCCAAGTAACTGTTGCTCCATCTGGGTTAATGGCATTAAGCGTTGTTGTCGCTCCTTCACATAGTACCTGATCGGCTCCCGCATCGATTGCTGGTGGATTTGGATCTGTAAGGGTCATC
>NZ_PJNI01000056.1 GCF_002844555.1 Brumimicrobium salinarum | reverse complement strand
CATGCTGTTGGGTCAGTACTTGAAACTGTAAATGTTGGAGTGTATGAATCTACAGTAATTGTATGTGTTACATTAATGCTGTTTCCACAGTCATCTGTCACGCTATAAATACGTGTAATAACTTCTCCGTTACATGTGTTGTTGTCTGAACTTTCTGATACAAATGCAACTGTTGGGTTTACCGTACAGTTATCTGCTGCATCTGTAACCACTGTAACAGCAACTGGTGGAACATCTGTTAAACATTCTACTGTTACTGGTGCTGGGTTACTTGCTGTTGGATTGGTATCATCATCAATCGTAATCGTTTGAACTACATCAATGTTATTTCCACAGTCATCTGCGATGTTGTACGTTCTTGTGATTACCTCAGGACAAGTATTCCCG
>NZ_PJNI01000055.1 GCF_002844555.1 Brumimicrobium salinarum | reverse complement strand
TTTTGACTGAGATATATGTTTGGAGACCCAAGGCCACGAGAAGCTGCGCTAAATCTCGCGGCATCTTGGGGAATCTCAAAAACATAAATGTCTATACAGATAGTAACAATGGGCATCTAGATGTCATTCGGTTAACAAAACTACAACAAATTCTTGTTAACCGAATTGTTGTAATTTTCTTTGTTATTTGATGATGTTTGATGCTATTCTAAGAAATGGTTAAATCACGCAAATCATTATATTTGGTGGTATATAACAAAAAAAGCCTCTCGAATGAGAGGCTTTTAGTTGTCCCACTAGGGAGCACCAAAAAACCTCAAACCCCTTATTTTACTTGCGTTTAGGAATGTTGTAAAATTCAGGTCACCACATAGGACACGTGAAATATCGTGTGATATGTACTTATATGAATGAACGTTTAAGTTATAAAGATACTCATTTTCATATTCATATAAGAATATATAACACTAAATATTATGTTATTTAAACAGC
>NZ_PJNI01000054.1 GCF_002844555.1 Brumimicrobium salinarum | reverse complement strand
TGTGATTTTTTGAGGTAGTGTTCCTTCATTTTTTTGATGAGTTCTCGAGAATATCGTTCAGACTTTCCAGTGATGATCATGACGTCTTTTGTATGTAGAACGATACGCTTCATTTTTCTTGATGTTTTTTAGTCTTATTTGGTTTTAACCATACACTATCCATACACTATCCATACATGAGCTATGCTCTTGATATGGGGTTGTTATGGGTGTTTTCTACCTCAAATACAAAATTATAGGAAAATAAAGGATATTAA
>NZ_PJNI01000053.1 GCF_002844555.1 Brumimicrobium salinarum | reverse complement strand
TAACATCCTGTTCTAGGTGTTGAATAGGAACTTTCAAACCCCGTATAACCCAACCATTTATTTCTAAACCACATAGTGTCTGCTGGTCCACTACAATTAATATTGTTAATATCTAATTTCAACTCTCCATAAGGCACCGCATAAAAATCTGCGTGCATGGTTTTGCCTTTTTCTACTGGTAAATCACTTGGTAATTGTTCACCATTTTGATACCAACCTATTTTATAATATTCTCCATGCATATCTCCTAACCGAAGAATTTCTGCACTACCAGACTTTACATCCACTTTAAAGTTACCTGAGGCATCGGAGTAAACTGTGGTAACTCTTTCATAACCTCCATAATATTCAGTTATAGGACCAGGTTTTAACAACCATAGTTCTGCTCCTGAAATGCCTTCTTGGGTGATGGGATTGTAAACTTTTCCTTCTATTTTGACTTGTCGCTTCTTACCACAAGTCCAAAAAAGACTTAATATAGCTATACCAATTAGTAATTTAATTAACTTTTTCATTTGATCAATAGTTTTCTGTTAAACACTCTTCCTTCTGAGGTGATTTTTAGGATATAAACACCTGATTTTAAATTACCAAGATCAATCGTAGTGATGGATCGTTCAGGAGTACTTTGCAGCACCTTATTTCCTTGTAAGTTATAAAAAACAACTTTATCTGCAACGCTTCCATTATTACTTTTTATGGTTACAGTTTGCTCGGCAGGGTTGGGATAGATGATATAATCCTGCGCTTCAACTCGCTTATTTAAGCCTGTAGCTTTTGTCATAAGACTAATTAAGTTGATT
>NZ_PJNI01000052.1 GCF_002844555.1 Brumimicrobium salinarum | reverse complement strand
GGCACTGTTGCAAATAGTCGGTGGTGATAAACTTATCATCCCCTTTTGCTGATGGAGCTGCACATGAACCCATTCAAAGGCCGGCATTTTCAGCGTGACATCATTCTGTGGGCCGTACGCTGGTACTGCAAATACGGCATCAGTTACCGTGAGCTGCAGGAGATGCTGGCTGAACGCGGAGTGAATGTCGATCACTCCACGATTTACCGCTGGGTTCAGCGTTATGCGCCTGAAATGGAAAAACGGCTGCGCTGGTACTGGCGTAACCCTTCCGATCTTTGCCCGTGGCACATGGATGAAACCTACGTGAAGGTCAATGGCCGCTGGGCGTATCTGTACCGGGCCGTCGACAGCCGGGGCCGCACTGTCGATTTTTATCTCTCCTCCCGTCGTAACAGCAAAGCTGCATACCGGTTTCTGGGTAAAATCCTCAACAACGTGAAGAAGTGGCAGATCCCGCGATTCATCAACACGGATAAAGCGCCCGCCTATGGTCGCGCGCTTGCTCTGCTCAAACGCGAAGGCCGGTGCCCGTCTGACGTTGAACACCGACAGATTAAGTACCGGAACAACGTGATTGAATGCGATCATGGCAAACTGAAACGGATAATCGGCGCCACGCTGGGATTTAAATCCATGAAGACGGCTTACGCCACCATCAAAGGTATTGAGGTGATGCGTGCACTACGCAAAGGCCAGGCCTCAGCATTTTATTATGGTGATCCCCTGGGCGAAATGCGCCTGGTAAGCAGAGTTTTTGAAATGTAAGGCCTTTGAATAAGACAAAAGGCTGCCTCATCGCTAACTTTGCAACAGTGCCGGATTGAATATAACCGACGTGACTGTTACATTTAGGTGGCTAAACCCGTCAAGCCCTCAGGAGTGAAT
>NZ_PJNI01000051.1 GCF_002844555.1 Brumimicrobium salinarum | reverse complement strand
ACGATAAGACCCTAAAGAACTTAACTACAGTTAAGCTGGGGCGGCATTGTAAAAAAATCTTACACTAACCCTTTAATAACTCCTAACTTTATATAAAGTTACCTTAGGGATAACAGCATAATTTAATTTTAAAGCTCTTATAAAAAATTAAGATTATGACCTCGATGTTGAATTAAGCCTCTCTCCGACGAAAATTTCGGACAAGAAAGTCTGTTCGACTTGTAAAAAATTACATGATTTGAGTTCAGACCGGTGAAAACCAGGTCGGTTTCTATCTTTTTTAAAAATGTACCAGTACGAAAGGACCTTACAATAAGTTACTAGCCCCATTTTAGCAAACTAATGCAATAGATTTAGAATCTTTCAAACTCTTTATTACCACAATATTTAATATTTTAATTACTATTATTGCAATTCTCCTTTCTGTCGCTTTTTATACTATTTTAGAACGAAAATTCTTAAGCTATATCCAAATACGCAAAGGACCTAATAAAGTAAGATTTATTGGAATTTTACAGCCATTTAGAGACGCCATTAAACTCTTTAACAAAACAATAACACTACCTACAACTAGAAATACCACACTAATTATCGCTACCCCCTTATTTACCTTTTTTCTTGGCTTAATTATATGACCCCTACTGCCTCTCAGACACTTTAACATTATCGACAGCTCATTTAATACCCTAATTTTTTTTGTAATTTCAAGTCTAAGCGTCTATTCAATTTTAACAATTGGCTGATCAGCCAATTCTAAATATAGCCAATTAGGCTCTTTACGAAGCGTAGCACAAATAATCTCTTATGAAATTAACTTCTTTATACTGTTTCTCCTTTTTCTTATTTTTATTCATTCTTACAAAATAAAAGAATTTTATATACCACAAAATTCAACCCCATTCTTAGCAGGCCTAATCCCTCTTTTACTAATTTGAATCCTAATCTGCACCGCCGAAGTCAACCGTAGCCCCTTTGACTTCGCAGAAGGAGAATCTGAACTTGTCTCTGGCTTCAACGTAGAATACGCAGGAGCCTCTTTTGCCATAATCTTTTTAGCTGAATATTCAAATATCCTGCTTTTAAGCATTATTTCAACCCTAATCTTTACCGGCCTATTGCTATCCATAATCTCCACACCAACTATCATTATTTTTTCG
>NZ_PJNI01000050.1 GCF_002844555.1 Brumimicrobium salinarum | reverse complement strand
GGTCAGTTTTTGACAAAATAGGTAAAGCCTGATATATTTACTTCTTTCGGTCCCTGGAGGAGTTTCAACAATCTTCCGTTTGAGTTTTTCCATTTCTGCAGGAATTTCTTTCCTGGGCATTGATGTTAAAATACTCTTTGTGCATGCTGGATTAATATGATACATGATATTTAAATTTATGTTCGGCACACCTCATCTAATGAGACGTGCCGAAATGGTTAATAATTACGATTTAATTAATTGGTGAACGAGAACTTGTCTTAATTGCTTTAGTGTGTTTTGGATTCGCTTGTAGTTCTCTTCTTGCTGCTCCAATTGCAAAAGTGATGAAACAGTCTTCTTGATTGCTTCAGGCTTGTGAAAAGTGGCGCTATGCGCTTCAGTGATTATTTTGATGAGGTCATCTTTCCGAATGAAGGGAATCACTGATCCTACTAGAGCAATTTGAAATCGTTTCCCTTGGTGCAAGGAGTAAACTATCCAGTACAAGCTTTCTTTTTCACTTTCAGAATTGCAGCTTATCACAAAGCAATTCGGGCAGGGCTTTTTGAGTGGTTTTCCGCTGTTTAATCCTTTGTTGAGGATAAAGAAGTGGGGACCTTTATACACGCCCTCTGGTCGATAGGTAATCATTTTGAAATTAGACATAATTTAGGTTTTAAAAATTAAGTCATGTTCATCGTCGCTTCGCTCCGCCATGAATTCCAAAAGAAAAAACCAAAGAAAATGACCTAAAAAGGCCGAGAAAAAAGGAAAAAAGAAAGCCCATTTTTTTAGGGCTAAGTCGCAGCTTTGTCAAGGTTTTTGACAATAAAAAATTTGACTCCATGAGTGAACAAAGGAATGGATGGCAAACTTTAGAGCTGAGGAGATTTAAGTTGAAAAAAGATAACCAAAATTATTATTGCAAAACCCGAAGGGCTTGACCTTTATAAAGCTGTGCACAGCCCTATTTTTGCTTTTATTTTTTTATTTTTAATCCATAGGGAAAGCCTAGTCAAAAAAACCGTTGAAACGAAGGTGTAGTTAAAGAGTTAGCTATAATGATAAAACGAAGTGAGAACTTTTGGTTCAAGTGTAGATGTTTCAAAATTATAGCATAACACATAAGATTATGGGAACCATGAGTGAGCCAAGAGAATAGTTATTGATAAAAGAAAACAGCTACTCTTGACTTACTACCAACGTAGTTTAGCAAGAAAAGCTTTAAGTATTTGCTGCCTTTTTCAGGCAGCTGATACCTCCTTGCGATAATGTTAGTTAGTTCGGAGGGATGATGTTTTGCAAGTGTGCTTTTTCAAAGGTTTTAGGGATAACTGTTTTGGAAAAGGAATACTCCAGGTGTAACTGGAAATATAATTGAGGATATGAAAAAAGCACTCTTGACTGGATTAAGTTTATTAGGAACAGTAATCTCAAAAACTTCCTGCTGACCAAAGGGTGGCTGGAAGCTTTCTTTCTAGTGCTTATTCATACTGTAAAACTTAGATTGGAACCTACTAAAATATAGATTTACGGTTATTTCATGCTTAGTGATTAAAGGAGAAGTATTTAATCGGAGCAATTTTGGACACTATTCATTTAGAGCCAATGTATTTAACAATTGAACAGGAAATGGA
>NZ_PJNI01000005.1 GCF_002844555.1 Brumimicrobium salinarum | reverse complement strand
AATCAACTTAATTAGTCTTATGACAAAAGCTACAGGCTTAAATAAGCGAGTTGAAGCGCAGGACTACATCATCTATCCCAACCCCGCCGAGCAAACGGTAACCATTAAAAGTAATCATGGAAGCATTGCAGACGAAGTTGTTTTTTACAACTTACAAGGAAATAAGGTGTTGCAAACCACACCTGAACAATCCATCACTACGATTGATCTTGGGGATTTGAAATTAGGTGTTTATATTATAAAATCAAAGCTCAATAAAAAGCGTCCATCAGTTTTTTCACTCATGATGTATCAACTAGAGCAAAGCTAAATTCAATACACTACACAACTTTTACTAGCCTTTCAACCCGAGGTCAAAGTGAATTACAAAATATTTTTTTCAGGAGAAAACATTCTTCCCCATGACAAACGACTACACCAGCTTATCTGCAGAAAAATCAACAGCCTATCACAACAAAAGTTTTGAAAACTTAAAAAAAAATCGTTACTTAGTGTAAACTAATTACTTACTATTATGGAAATGATTTCAACAAATCGTGTGTTTGCCACACACACACACACTTCTTTACCAACCGTTAAACTAATAGCTTTCGTGCTATTTGCCGCTATTTCCCTTAGCAGCAATACAGCCTTTTCACAAGTCAACCCTGAATGGAAAACGCATGGAAACACAGCAGATTCAAGTGCTTTTATAGGAACTACCAACGATGCTTGTTTAAGATTCCGTTCTAACAATATAGAGCGTGTACGTATTAGCCATGATGGAAATATGGGAATTGGAACGCTTCATCCTGTTGAAAAACTCCATGTAAATGGCCGTGTCCGCATAGATTCAGTATTTATGGCAAACGACAATGTGTTATTCAATAAATCTGCACGCGTTGAAAAAGATTTAGATGTGTACGGAAACCTAACGCTTCACCAAGGAAGTTTAAAATTGAAGCCTTTAATAGATACATCGCTGAATGAAAACGGTCTTTTAATGATTGACCAAAACGGTGATGTCGTGAATGGCGGTGACCTTAAATCCAAATTCTATGCGACTGAGGTGGAAATGGTACATTGTTTAACTGACATTTATGGAAACATCTCTTATTCAGCACCCGATTGGCAACGTGACCCGCAACGCATGTTTATTTTAAATAGTAAATGTAAACCTGACGTTAAGCTGGGAGTTGGGATAAAACCAGAAGCGAAACTTCATATCCGAACATCAAATAATTTCGATACACATTCCTTACTTATTGAGAAAATGAATGGTCAAAATCCATATAAACTTCTCCAATTAGATAACGATGGACTGCTGCGTGCCCGAGAAATTAAAGTAGACCTTGCTGCTTGGCCAGACTATGTTTTCAAAAAAGATTACCCACTCATGCCTTTAAATGAAGTGAAAGCCTTTATTGTTGCTAACGGCCATTTACCGAACGTTCCTTCTGCAATAGAAATAGAAACAGAAGGAGTTAATTTAGGAGAAGCTGCTAAAACATCAATGGAGAAAATTGAAGAGTTAACACTGTATCTGCTTGAAATCAATGAAAAAGTTGAAAATCAAGAAGAAGTTTTAAATGAACAGCAAAAACTGCTTGAAGCGCAACAAGAAACCATTCGTTTACAACAAGAATTGATTTTAGAATTGAAGCAACTCACAAACAAAAAGTAGAACTATGAAAAAGCTAATTTTAGGATTGCTTTTGCTTGTTGGATTTAACGGGTGGGGGCAGAAAGATACATTGGAATACACTACAGCTAGAGAAGTAGCAGATGTTGTATTTGGTTTACTCGACGCAGAATTATACGGAAATGCTTTATTTGACCGTTCTTTATCAGAGCACGAACTATTAATCAAGCAAATAAAAGGCGATTATTCTGGAATTGCAGATGCGTATTCTTGGTTACAGGCGTATTCTGATATTGGTGTAAGCTATACAAATCCAAAATACATGTTGCCTGATACGTTATTGATCAATAAAATAACAAATTCCTATTTGCAATATCAGAGAGAGAGTGAAGAAGAGAAGGTCATACAGCCTTTTGGGTTATTGCTGCATGAGATGAGTAAAATAGACAGCAATCTTTATCAAAAACAAAACGCTTTCTCCAATCAAAGGAGTCAACTTAAATTAAATCCTGCTTTTGATGAAAAGCAGATTTATAGTAAAGTAATGTTTAAAGACGCTGCTTTACTGGAGTTATATGGGAAGCATGGTTACGAAGGCGGAATTATTAAGTACAATAGGGATTTTATTTCTACAGGGCCTAACATAAAACTTCTTTCTATTCAATTAGATGTAGGAAATGGTTTTCAGGAATTTTCTGAAAAGAATAATAAAATTAATTATCGTATTGTGAAAGATAGACAAGTTGGAAGAGCCGCAGTGAATTATTCATTAAATGGAAGAAACCAAAATGATACGCTCAGCTTTTATTTGACCACTGAGATATATAAATACAAGAATCAAGGAGGGTATCAAGAAAAGTCAGTAAACAGATGGGACAAAAAAAACATAAAATATCCGAGTGATAATCATGACATAAAATATGCCATAAAATACGGATGCGGAAACAGTAACAAAATAAGAAGACCAGTAATTATTGCACCACCTTACAGACCATCAATACAAAATGTATCTTTTCGAAAATACTACGATCAATTTGATTTTAAATCCTTAATATCATCATTATCTGAAATGGGATATGATGTGATTTTTATCAAACAGACACCTGGAAATAGAGGAATTGATCATGCTGGTGGAATATTAGCTGGTTTCGTAAAACACATTAACCAAAAGAAAAAGGAAAATTTCCCTAACGAAAATTGGGAGAATATTGCGATTGGGTTTAGTGCTGGTGGACAACATTGGAGATGGGCATTAAAGGTGCTAGAAAAAGAACACATGGAATGGGGAACACCTCATCATCATACAAGGTTGTATATACCGTTTGACTCTCCACATTGGGGTGCCAATGTGCCAATGTTCGCCCAAGCTGTATATTATGAATTTAACAGAACATGGAATCCAATAGCCGCTGCAGTTTATGATAATTTAAAAGATGCAGCCTCAAGATCTATGCTAATAAATCATATTGCTGGGAGTACGATTTCCTCAAGCAACAGTGATAGGATTATCTATCCAGCACCTGATGTAATACGACAAAATTTAATGAATAATTTAGAAAATTCATTTAACCATCAGTTTACCCCAATAAATGACTTGCGCAGAACTTTTCCAACTTTCACTAGAAATGTCGCTGTTTCTACGGGACATAATTCAGCAGATTATAACGATGAATTTGGACTTTCCCCAGGTGAAAAACTTTTTACACAAAACTACCCCATTCCAGCATTTATTGGATGGAAACATATAAATCGGCGTATTAATGCATCAAGAGAAGGAACTGCATCAAGTGTATTTAAAAGAAGAGAAATAAGAATGGCAGCCTTTATTGTGCCTATATTACTTCACCGCCATTACAAAACCAACGGCGCTTACGAATGGGATATGGCACAAGGAGGGTATAAAAATGAGTTTTATGACCAATGGTGGTTTCCCGTTTCACCAATTGTTATCTTGCGTACAACTGGTTTATTCCTAGGAACTAAACATTATAATGGAAACATGAACTTTCTGCCTATGGTTTCTGCCTTAGGGATAAACCCAACAATATGGGAAAACGATGATTTGTATTACAATTTGAAGGACGAAGGGTTAATGTATAATGAATTTAATTTCGATATTAACTTTCCATCAAATACTTACGGCTACCCTAATCTCGCTCACCCCAATACGCATTTCGACATCACTCCATTTGAAGCAATTTATTGTGATCCCCAAACTTATCAGCACATCAAGATGCAAGAATCTGTTGATGATGATGATTTAGATGACACCTACCTTGTGCATACCCGAAACTTTATTCTCGACGAAGTAGAGGCGGATATCGTTTACCTACAAAATAAAACGATTGGTAAAAACCACATCCAGTGGGCCCCCAATTATCGCTACAAAGCGTGGTATAAAGCTTATGACAAAGTAATTATTGGTGATACAATTACGCCAAAAACCAATCTTGGGCCTTTTATCATTGAGAAAACAGGAGAAGTAAACGCCTATGCTTGTAATGGTGTAGTGATGAAACCTGGTTTTCACACCCAACAAGGAAGCAAGTATCACGCATTTGTGCATTGTGATGGTTGTTCAAGACCAAGAGAGCAAGGTATGAAAACAAATAATGGTCAGCACAATGAAAAGAGAGCTGATGAAAAGCAACTTATGCAAGCTGAAGATGACAACACAAATGATGAAGCCCGTCAAAAAACAGTTTTAAAAGTTTATCCAAATCCTTCGGATAAAGGGTTTACGATTGAATTTCCGGAGCCAGAGGGCTCGTATATCATTACAGACACTAACGGAAAAATCATTAAAGAAAATAGAGTATTATCTCAAACCGTGTTTATTGAACTCCCAAAAGGAATTTACTTTCTAAAATGGATGAGTTCAAACGGGGTGCAAACCAAAAAAATAATTGCCTTATGAAAAAGTTACTTTTATTATTATTGGTTGGTTTATTTCTTTTCTCCTGTAAAAAAAAGCAAACCATCCATATCACAGCAAAAAACGCAGCTACAGGTGAACCTTATCCAGGTTTAACCTACTATTTGGTAACCTATACAAATATAAACGGCGGTACTAAATCCAAAACTGTTGCTACGGGTACATTAGACGCAAACGGCGAAGCGATTGTTACAGAACGATTATCCAAAAACAAAGGACATGGTGTGCGTGTAGTTGAACCCGAAAACTCTTGTTATAACAAGAATATACAATTGTATTTTAGTGATGAAGAGAATTTCAAAGCGGAGTTTGAGTTTGCGGAGTGTGCAACACTTCAAAGAAAGGTTACAAATATTAATTGCATAGATACAAGTGATAAAATTGAAATTTACATCGACAATACGATGCATTCTACTTCAAATATTCCTTGGATATTACATGGTTGTGCCAATTCTACTACATCCCCAACTCAAGTGCCGATAGGGACTTATACTTTGCATTGGATAGTAACGAAAAACAATATTTCAACAGATTATTATGATACATTTAATCTCGACATTAACGAATATAAAATTTACGAAATAAACTATTAAATGAAATACCTACTCATCATAGCATTAATCTTGTTCGTTTCTTGCAAAAAAAAGCAAACCATCCACATCACAGCAAAAAATGCAGCTACAGGTGAACCTTATCCAGGTTTAACCTATTATGTGGTAACTTATACGAATATAAACGGTGGCACAAAATCCAAAACAGTTGCCACGGGTACACTGGATGCGAACGGCGAAGCGATTGTTACTGAGCGATTACCCAAAAATAAAGGACGTGGGGTGCGTGTAGTTGAACCGGAAAACTCCTGTTATAACAAGAATATACAATTGTATTTTAGTGAGGAGGATGGCGAAAACTTCAAAGCAGAGTTTGAATTTGCGGAGTGTGCTTATTCTAAGCTTATTATCAACAACGCTAATTGCAATGGCGCCAGCGATAAATTTGTTCTCTTTCGAAAGAATCAAATAGGATCCATTAATGGTAATTTCGGCTGGGAACACATGGGCTGTGCTTATTGGGAAACCAATGGATATTCAGATATTCCAATGGGGAATGTGTATTTTAGATGGGAAGTTTCGAGAAATGGAACTAATAGCATATACTATGATACTGTATTCTATGCTCCTGGAGAATATAAAACTTATGAAATAAACTACTAAATGAAATATTTACTCATCATATCGTTGCTTCTGTTTGTTTCCTGTAAAAAAAAGCAAACCATCCATATCACAGCAACAAATGCAGCTACAGGTGAACCTTATCCAGGTCTAACCTATTATGTGGTAACTTATACGAATATAAACGGTGGCACAAAATCCAAAACAGTTGCCACGGGTGCACTGGATGCGAACGGCGAAGCGGTTGTTACTGAGCGATTATCCAAAAATAAAGGGCATGGTGTTCGCGTAGTTGAACCTGAAAACTCCTGTTATAACAAGAATATACAATTGTATTTTAGTGAGGAGGATGGCGAAAACTTCAAAGCAGAGTTTGAATTTGCGGAGTGTGCATATATGCAACAGAACATTCAAAACGTAAATTGCGAAGGTGCAAATGATGTCTTTGTTATTCGAGATCGATATACCTATACAGAATGGACTGGTTGGTCGATTGATTTGGAGGGTTGTTTCTCTAATGTTGCAGGTGGATACGCTGAAGTGCCCGCTGGAACAAGATATTTTGAATGGAAAGTTACAAGACCTTCAGGTGTAACAACTGGTGTCGACACAGTAATATTGGTTCCAGGTCAAAACACTGATTTATCTATATTTTACTAAATGAAATACAAATCCAAAAATTCTCATCCAAAAACCACATCTCCCCAAACAATTCACTCTATATGTTATGCAACATCATTTCCTTTCGGTAAATTTGCCGCATGTTAATAGAAATTGACGATAAAATAGTAACCGATGAGTTGTTTTCACGCAAGTTTGTGTGTGACCTATCGAAATGCAAAGGTGCTTGCTGTGTAGAAGGTGATGCCGGTGCTCCATTGAAGAACGATGAAATAAAAATCATTGAAAAACTCTTGCCGAAAATTAAGCCTTACATGACGGAAGAGGGAATTGCTAAAGTCGAAAAAGATGGTGTTTCTTATCTCGATGACTTTGGAGAACCTGTAACCAGTCTTGTGGAAGGTGGTGCTTGTGCATTTGTCGCATTTGATCCTGATGGAACAACAAAATGTACCATCGAACAAGCATACCGCGATGGAGAAATAGATTGGAAAAAACCAATTTCATGTGAGCTCTACCCTATTCGTGCGAAAGAATACGATAGTTTTACGGCCCTCAACTATCAGGAAATAGATATTTGCAAGCCGGGTTGTGTTTTAGGTGAATCTTTAAACGTTCCTGTTTATCAATTCTTAAATGAGCCGTTAACACGTGCTTATGGCGAAGAGTTTTTCGCGTCATTGCAGCAAGTGCATAAGGAACTTGAAAATCAAAACGACAGCGACAAGTAATGGCAGAAAAAACCTACAGTGAAAATTGGGAAGATTACGAACTCATCGACGCAGGAAATGAAAAAAAACTGGAGCGTTGGGGAAATATCGTGACCATTCGTCCGGAAAGACAAGCGTATTTCAAACCTGGAATGCCAGAAGAAGAATGGAATGAAATCGCTCATTTGGAATTTGTTCCTAAAGGAAATACGGCTGGAAAGTGGGTTATCCGTCAAGCATTACCCGAAGGAGAATGGGCGGTGAAATTCAAGCATTTGACTTTTAATCTCGAAACCACAAAGTTCAAACATGTGGGACTTTTTCCAGAACAAGCCACGAATTGGAACCTGATTTTAGATCACCTTTCACCAGGAATGAAAATGCTCAATCTTTTCGCCTATACTGGAGCAGCTTCAGTAGTTGCGAAGTCACGCGGTGCTGAAGTCACGCATGTAGATTCTGTAAAACAACTCATTTCTTGGGCGAAAACTAACATGGAATCCTCAGGATTAGAAGACATTCGTTGGATGCATGAAGACGCCATGAAATTTGCTCAACGTGAACTCAAAAGAGGAAATTTATACCATTTAATTGTCATGGATCCACCCGCATGGGGAATCGGTGCTAAAAAAGAAAAATGGAAAATCGAGCATAAACTCGAAGAACTTATTGAAGTCGCTTCACAACTTTTACACCCTGGAGGATTATTAATTCTCAACACCTATTCTCCAAAAGTAAAACTCAAAGAAATCAATTATTTCGCTAAAAAACATTTTCCGAAAGCGGAGGTTTCCGAATTGTGGAAGAAGACATTTACAGGGAAGGATATGTTTTTCGGGCACTTGTTGAGGGCTTATAAGTAGGGACGATATGCAAATCGTCCCTACATAACGCCCCAATACCCACAAATTAATGCCCTTATTCCAAAATATTTTCACTATCTTAGCCATCCAAAATTTTGAAATTATGCCGAATACAGATACAGCCAAAAAGAAGACAGTGAAAATTGATCAATCGATAGTGCGTAAAGGATTTGAGTTGATGTGTACTGCAAAAACCCTATCCGAAAAGTATGAGGCCCATAAAGAAATTACAAGTAAATATGTGCATGCGACATCGCGTGGACATGAAGCCATACAGTTGGCTTTAGGAATGCAATTGAATCCTCAAGATTTTGTAGCACCGTATTATAGAGATGACAGCATTTTATTAGGATTAGGAATTACACCTTATGAACTAATGCTGGACCTCTTCGCAAAGAAAGACGATCCTTTTTCTGGAGGAAGAACCTATTATTCTCATCCTTCTTTGAATCGTCCAGATATGCCGAAAATCCCACACCAATCTTCTGCAACAGGAATGCAAGCCATTCCAATGACAGGAGTTGCTATGGGAATTCAATACAAAGAAATTGAAGGATTATCCGAAGATTATAATGGAGAAAATCCAGTGGCTGTTTGTTCAATCGGTGACGCTGCATGTACAGAAGGAGAGTTTTCTGAAGCGCTTCAAATGGCGGCATTAAAACAGTTACCCATATTATATTTAGTACAAGATAACGAATGGGATATTTCAGCAAGTGCCGAAGAAATTCGTGCCCAAGATATGGCGCATTACGCACGTGGATTTAAAGGTATTGAGGTTTATTCTATTGATGGGTCTGACTTTGAAGAGTCGTACAATATGATTAAAAAAGTATTGAAACTCATCAGAACAGAACGCCGTCCATTCTTAATTCATGCGAAAGTTCCATTATTAGGTCACCACACTTCGGGTGTACGTATGGAGTTTTACCGTGATGATTTAGACGAACACGCGACAAGAGATCCTTATCCGAAAATTAAAGAATTAGCAAGAGCTATTGGAATTGATGAAGCTGATTTAGTCAATTACGAAGCGAAAGCAAAGAAATTAGTAGACCAGGTCTACGAAGAAGCAAAAAATGCTGAAGATCCAGATCCAGCGAGTATCACAGACCACTATTTTGCACCGACTCCAATCACCGAAGAAAAAGGTGAACGTGAACCCAAAGGGAAGCAAAAAACGGTCATGGTAGATTGTGCTTTATTTGCGGTACGTGAGATCATGGAAAAACATCCAGAAGCTTTATTGTACGGTCAAGATGTTGGAGCAAGACTAGGTGGTGTTTTTAGAGAAGCAGCAACTTTAGGTAAAAAGTTCGGAGACAGTCGGGTTTTTAACACACCAATTATGGAGGCATTCATTATCGGAAGTACGGTAGGAATGTCAGCTGTAGGACTAAAACCCATCGTTGAAGTTCAGTTTGCCGATTACATTTGGCCTGGACTCAACCAATTATTCACAGAATTAAGCCGTAGTAATTACCTTTCGAATGGAAAATGGCCGGTAAGCTCGGTGATTCGTGTTCCAATTGGTGCGTATGGTTCTGGAGGACCTTACCATTCTTCAAGTGTGGAATCGGTAGTGACTAACATTCGTGGAATTAAAGTCGTGTATCCTTCTACAGGTGCAGATTTGAAAGGATTAATGAAAGCAGCTTATTATGATCCAAACCCGGTTCTTATCTTAGAACACAAAGGTTTGTATTGGTCGAAAATAAAAGGAACGGAAGGCGCTATGTCTGTTGAACCTGATGAAGATTACGTTATTCCAATTGGAAAAGCAAGAACTGTTCAAACTGCAGATCAAGAAAAAATTGACAGTGGAGAAAGTGTTGCAATAATTACCTACGGAATGGGTGTTTATTGGGCAAAGACTGCTGCTAAAAACTATCCGGGTGCTGTTGAAATTATCGATTTAAGAACACTGAGTCCAATCGATACAGATGCAATTTATTCAGCAGCTAAAAGACACAGTAAAGTGATGTTGGTAACAGAAGAATCTATCGAAGCGAGTTTTACTTTAGGATTAGCAGGAAGAATTCAGCGTGAATGTTTCGAATACTTGGACGCACCAGTTGCAATTGTTGGAGCAGTGGATACACCAGCGATTCCTTTGCACAGTGATTTGGAGTTTGCTTTATTACCGAATGCGGAGAAAGTGGAAGAAGAGTTAAGTATATTAATTTCTTATTAAAAGAAAAATAGAACCTACTTACTTCTAGTAGATTCTATTTGTTGTTTTTAATGCTAATACTCAAGTTTAGCATTATTTCTTGAAACAATTTCTCCTAGTTTAACGCGCGTTTTAGTCTTTTGATTTTACTGCAATTGGTTGCGCTACTCGTAAAGGTTTTTGGTTGTTTCCTTTAAATTTCAATTTGTCGGATCGACCTTTTTTGAAAATCTTATTGCTATTTTCTTTTCCCTTTCTCAAAGCACGTTGTTTCTCTTCGGGTAGATTGTATATTTCTTGACATTCCGATGAACAACAACCCTGCATTTTTTCCTTGCAGCTTTCACATTGAATAAATAACAAATGACAAGCGTCATTTAAACAATTGGTATGTGTGTCGGCAGGAGATCCACATTGATGGCAGACCGATATAATGTCTTCGGTGATTCGTTCACCTCTTCTTTCATCAAAAACAAAGTTTTTACCAATAAATTTATTTTCAATACCTAAGTCAGCACAATCATTGGCGTATTTTATAATCCCGCCTTCCAATTGATGTACATTCTTAAATCCACGGTGTTTATACCAAGCAGATGCTTTCTCACAACGAATTCCTCCTGTACAATACATAACGATGTTTTTATCCTCGTTTCCTGCTAGGATTTCATCTTCAATTATAGGCAGAGACTCACGAAATGTGTCAACATCTGGAGTGATTGCTCCTTTAAAATGCCCAACTTCAGTTTCGTAATGATTGCGCATATCAATCAAGATGGTGTTAGAATCATTAACTAAAGCATTAAATTCATCCGCTTTAAGGTGTTTTCCTTTATTTCTAACATCAAAAGTGCTGTCGTTTAGTCCATCGGCTAAAATCTTCTTTCTAACTTTTATTTTTAACTTGAGAAAAGGAAACTCAGCTTCTGTTTCGTCAACAGCAATGTTGAGTCGAATGTTGTTTAGAAAAGAGATTTCATATAATTCTTTTCTAAACTGTTCGAATTGATCCGCTGGAACACCAATTTGGGCGTTAATTCCTTCTGTAGCGATATATGTTCTACCAACAATTCCGAGTTTATCCCACATTTGAAAAAGGTGGTCTCTGAAAACTTGAGGGTTAGGGATATCGGCATATTGATAAAAAGAAACGGTAACGAATTTCGTCCCACGTTCTTTTAGCTTTTCCACTAACTCCTCTTTACTCAATTTATTCCACAGTTGCATGCTATGTATATTTTATATGATTAAAGAAGGACAAATTTAAATAAATAGTTTCAAAAATCATTCAATTGCTTATTTTATGTAGATTCCATTTTGATTTTGTTGTTTTCCGAAGGATCTTGTGAAGAAAATAATATTGATGTTTGTAACACTATTTATGGTGGAAAAGTAACGTAAGAACAAATAATTTTTTAGGGTTATCCATTTAAATCGCAATAAGCAATTTCGTTTAATCTAGTAAGAGACTTTGATGATCAATTCAAAATAGTGAACTTGGATGGTGTGTAAATTGGCTTTTACATTCTGCGATTTAAAGGGGGAGACCCTGTAGTTTTTATTACTTATTCAACTATTTCTCCATGGCTCTTGTGTGATATTTTTATTGAATATTTAGGATATTAACATTTTAATCTGTAATTTTTGGATTCAATTAAACATATTACTATGCAAGAGACGATTATAGGTAAACCAAAACTGATTGAAAAAGAACTGGTTTCTAGTTTGAAGTTCAATCAAAAGAAAAAAATTCATCAACAAGAAGATTTAATGCCAAGCTTATTAGAGGCTACAAAACTTGGTAATTTGCATCATGGTAAAGTAGCTATAATTTTTGAAGATGATGAGGGGTTAAAACAAGTAGAAACCACTATTTGGTCAACTGGGTTAAAATATATTTGTTTGAAAGGTGGAGTTTGGCTACCTATCTCAAGTATCCACAAGGTTAAAATTTTATAAAGGTTTTAGGAATACAAGAATGATTTAACATATCAACAGATTTTTCAAAAGACTTTCCCTATTTTTGTGAGCACAGATTTTTCTGTGCTTTTTTATTGATTTAAAACGTTAAATTTTTTTACGCGTTGAGTTTTGATCAATTATACCCGCTTCTAACTTTGGGTATGAATACTTCATAACTTACCAAAATAAGACAAAAATGATAAGATCGATTGGTTTAATTTTAGGATTATTGTTGAGCTTTTTAAGCTTTTCCCAAATGGAAATGCCCGAAGATAAAGTAGATTGGGAGTTTAAGGTAATCCAAGATGGTTGTGACGCAACAATTGTTGGAAAAATGAAAGTTGACGAGCATTGGCATATCAACGCTTTGACACTGCCAGAAGATAATTTTGGAATTCCAACAACGTTTAAGGTTCACAAATCAGATAATTACATTTTGTCAGGTGAGGTAATTGAGCCAACACCAACAGAAGAGTTTGATGAGGTTTCGGAAGAAAATTTACGATACCACACAGGCCGTTTTGAATTAAAACAAAAAATTAAAGTCAAATCAAAAGATGATTTCCAACTCAAGCTTGATTTTGGTTTTCAACCATGTGATTCAGTAAAATGTCTTTTTCCTTTTGAAGAAACCTTCACAGTCGATGTTAAAGGATGTGAAGATCTAACTTCAAGCGCTCTTGATGATAACGCTGATCTTGATGAAGCCATTGATGATCTGGAAGGCAGTGAACTTAATGAGTCTATCTCTGATGAAGGTGACGATAACGCATCGGTAACGGATGATGTTAAAAGAAATAATGTTGAAACTGAGAATGCCGGAGTTGTTTCAGACGAAAAGAAACAGAAAGAGAAAAAGAAAAATAAAAATGATCCGACAGATCGTTCTTTATGGTGGATCTTCGCAGTTTCATTTGGTAGTGGGCTTCTAGCACTTGTTACGCCATGTGTTTTTCCTATGATACCAATGACAGTAAGCTTTTTTACAAAACAAAGTAAAACAAAGAAACAAGGAGTCAATAATGCTATTAAGTATGGGATTTCAATCATCGTAATTTATATTTTGTTAGGCATACTTGTGACTGCAATATTTGGTGCTGAATCGTTAAATAAGATGTCAACCGACCCTATTTTTAACTTCGTTTTCTTTTTGATTTTGGTTGTTTTTGCTGTTTCATTTTTGGGAGCTTTTGAAATTCGTTTACCAAGTTCATGGGCGAATAAAGCTGATTCAAAAGCAGACAAAGGAGGTTTTGTTGGGATTTTCTTTATGGCTTTAGCACTTGCTTTGGTTTCTTTTTCGTGCACAGGCCCAATTGTTGGGATTCTACTCGTTCAAGCTGCATCTGAGGGGGGATTAGCCCCTTTTATAGGTATGTTTGGCTTTTCCCTAGCGTTGGCATTGCCGTTTGCTTTATTTGCAGCCTTCCCTGGATGGATGAATACATTGCCTAAGTCTGGAGGTTGGTTGAACTCAGTAAAAGTAGTTTTAGGTTTCTTAGAATTAGCATTGGCATTCAAGTTTTTATCTAATGCAGATTTAGCGCTTCAATGGCACTTACTAGAAAGAGAAGTTTTTATTGCCATATGGATTGGTGTGTTTTTAGTCTTAGCCCTTTACTTATTTGGTAAAATTAGACTTCCTCACGATAGTCCAATTGAAAAATTGTCTGTGGGTAGAACACTGTTCGGTACTACAGTTCTTATTTTCGTTATTTATCTTATCCCTGGAATGTGGGGGGCGCCTTTAAAAATCATTAGTGCTTTTCCACCACCAATGAGTTATAGTGAAGCACCATTAGGCTTTGGTGGAGGAGGCTCTTCTGCAAACACAAAAGAAAACTATATTGAAGGTACCTTCTTAGGACCTCAAAATATAATGGTGTTTCATGAATATGATAAAGCTTTAGCTCACGCTAAAAAAGTAGATAAACCTTTATTTGTTGATTTTACAGGTCATAATTGTGTGAATTGTAGGAAAATGGAACAGAGTGTTTGGGGTGAACCTGGTATATTAGAAATGCTCCGAGATGATGTTGTTATTGTTTCTCTTTATGTTGATGAAAGAATCGATTTGCCAAAAGAAGAGCAAGTGACGGTGACTTTTCCAAATGGTAGAGAAAAAAAGCTGAAAACAACAGGTGATAAATGGTCGTTTAAACAAGTTTCAGAATATCAAGTGACAGCACAGCCTTATTATATTTTACAAAACGGCGAAGGAGAAGATTTGGATATTGGTCCAGCTGATTACCAAAACCACAGTAATCCAGCGGATTTTAGAAAATGGTTGGAAGACGGGCTGAATGCATACAAGAACGACAAAAATAAATGATTTTCATATAACAATTGCCTTTTTGTTGACCTGAGTTTTTAAAGGTTAATAACTTTTTCTTGTAATCATTTACTTGTCAAAACTAAAGTATTACTTTTGTCAAAACGATAGAGAAATGATTGAACGCACTAATGCAGTTTTAGTTTTAGAAGACGGCACTACATTTACAGGAAAAGCCGTAGGGGAAATAGGAAAAGCGGCGGGTGAGCTTGCTTTTAACACTGGGATGACAGGATACCAAGAGGTTTTTACAGATCCTTCCTATTTAGGACAATTAGTAATCATGACATCGCCACATATCGGTAATTACGGAACGACTCCAGTTGAGTCTGAATCAGACAGTATCCAATGCGCTGGAATTATCGTTAAAAAGTTTTCGGAAGTAGCATCACGTGATATCTCAGAAATGTCACTCCAAGATTTCCTTATAAAAGATGGTAAAGTAGGAATATCAGATATTGATACGCGTGCCTTAGTGCGTTATATTCGTTCCAAAGGTGCGATGAATGCAATTATTTCTTCTGAAGAAAATGTGAGTGTTGAAGATTTGCAAGAAGAAGTGAAAAATATTCCTTCTATGAAAGGGCTTGAATTGGCAAGTAGAGTTTCAACAAAAGAAGCATATGTTTTGCCTTCAACTACAGGGAAAAGCCACTATAAAGTTGCACTTGTAGATTTCGGTTCGAAAGCGAGTATTGCAAGGTGTTTGAATGAACGTGATTGTGAAGTGAAGGTCTTTCCGATGAGTACATCATTGGAGGAGCTTTTAGCGTACCAGCCCGATGGTTTTATGTTGTCAAATGGACCTGGAGACCCTGCCGTTATGAAATCTTCGCATGAGTTGGTGAAAAACATTATTGAAACAAATATACCCATCTTTGGAATTTGCATGGGACACCAAATTATCGCATTAAGTCAAGGTTTGACAACGGAGAAAATGCATCAAGGACATCGAGGTTTGAATCATCCTGTATTAAATCACCAAACAGGAAAAGGAGAAATAACAAGTCAAAATCATGGGTTTGTTGTTTCTCGTATGAGTGCAGAAGATCATGAAGAAATTGAAATCACACATTCTCATTTGAATGATAATACTGTGGCAGGAATTGCATTAAAAGATAAGCACGTTTTTTCTGTTCAATTCCATCCAGAATCATCTGCAGGTCCACACGATTCAAGGTATTTATTTGATCAGTTTATCACCAACATGGATACCTATAAACAATCTTAAAAAAAGTAATATGAGTTATATAGCTAATATTTTTGCACGTCAAATTTTAGATTCTCGCGGAAACCCAACTTTGGAAGTAGATGTATATTCTTCCAATGGACGTATCGGTAGAGCAGCGGTTCCTTCAGGAGCGTCAACAGGAGTTCATGAGGCTGTTGAGTTGAGAGATGAAGATCCAAATCGATACTTAGGAAAAGGTGTTCAAAACGCCGTTGCTAACGTAAATACTACAATTAATGAGGCTTTACAAGGAACGTATTTGTTTGACCAAAAGGCAGTTGATTACAAATTAATGCAGCTAGATGGAACCGATAATAAGTCTAAACTAGGAGCAAACGCAATTCTGGGTGTTTCATTAGCTGTTGCAAAGGTGGCAGCCGCTGAATCGAATTTATCGCTTTTTAAATATGTTGGTGGAGTAGGCGCAAACACAATGCCGGTGCCAATGATGAATATTCTGAATGGAGGGTCTCATGCTGATAATAAAATCGATATTCAAGAATTTATGGTTATGCCTTTCGGAGCAAGTTCTTTCTCTGAAGGCTTGCGTATGGGGACTGAAATTTTCCATCATTTGAAAAAAGTGTTACAAGATAAAGGATATTCTACAAATGTTGGAGATGAAGGTGGTTTTGCCCCAAACTTGGGATCAAATGAAGAAGCAATTGAATTTGTTTTAGAAGCCATATCTAAAGCAGGATTTACACCAGGCAAAGATGTGTGGATTGCTTTAGATGCTGCAAGTTCAGAGTTCTATAACAAAGAAAAAAAGAAATATATTTTTGAATCTACTGGTACGGAAATGACTTCAGCTGAGTTTGTTGAATATTGGAAAGATTGGGCAGATAAATATCCAATTGTTTCTATTGAAGACGGCTTGGACGAAGATGATTGGGAAGGATGGCAAATGTTGACTTCCGCAATTGGAGATAAAGTTCAGTTAGTAGGTGATGATTTGTTTGTAACCAATACCAAAAGGCTGAAAAGAGGGATTAAAGAACAGTCTGCTAATTCAATATTAATTAAGGTTAATCAGATTGGAACTTTAACCGAAACAATTGAGGCAGTTCAATTGGCAACACAAAATGGTTTTACCTCTGTGATGAGTCATAGAAGTGGAGAAACTGAAGATACAACCATCGCTGATTTGGCAGTAGCTTTAAATTGTGGTCAAATTAAAACAGGATCAGCTTCACGAAGTGATAGAACTGCAAAATACAACCAGTTAATCAGAATAGAAGAAGAACTTTCTGATAGCGCTAATTATCCAGGGTTGGACTTTAAGTTTGTTAAGAAGTAAAAGAAAATTAGTTGTATGATTTTATAAAAAGAGGTGGAATTTATTTTTCACCTCTTTTTTTTACCTCTTTTTTGTATTAAAATTAAAGTTAAAAACAATATACGGATCAAGACTAATTATTGGGGATTATGCATAAAAGTGGTTAAAACCACTCCCTCCCCAACTTTTGAGATTGATCCCAATAGATTTATTCGGCTATCGCTTTAATTCCTGGCAAAGTTTTACCCTCAAGATACTCTAGCATAGCGCCACCACCTGTTGAAACATAGCTTACCTTGTCTGCTAAATCCATCTGATTGATAGCTGCCACAGAATCTCCACCTCCTACAAGTGTAAATGCGCCTGCTTGCGTTGCATTAACCAATGCATTTGCAATTGCAACAGTACCTTGTTTAAAATTTTCCATTTCAAAAACGCCCATTGGACCGTTCCAAAGAATTGTTTGCGAAGATTGTATGATAGTATTAAACTCTTGTATGGATTGCGTTCCAATATCTAGTCCCATCCAGCCGTCTTCAATTTCATTGATGTCGCAGGTTTTTGCATTCGCGTCATTTGCAAAATCATCCGCTACAATTGTATCGCATGGTAAGTAAATCGAAACATTATTTTTTTCCGCTAAAGTGAGAATTTCTTGAGCAGTTTCAAGATAATCATTTTCAACTAAGGAGTTACCAACCTTGCCGCCTTTAGCTTTAATAAACGTGTAGGCCATTCCGCCACCAATAATTATATTATCTACACTATCCATCAATTGTTTGATAATCGAAATTTTAGAACTTACTTTTGCTCCTCCAATAATTGCTGTTGTTGGTGGGGTTGGATGTTTAACTACTGCATCAATATTTTTTATTTCGTCTGCTAGAAGTAAACCAACAAACTTATTTTTAGGAAAGAATTGCGCAATTATTGCGGTGCTTGCATGTGCTCTGTGAGCGGTTCCAAAAGCATCGTTTACGTATATATCGCCGTGTTTTGCTAATTTTTCAGCAAATGCTACATCGCCATTTTTTTCTTCAGGGTAAAACCTAAGATTTTCTAACAAAACAATTTCACCCATTGCTAAATCTTTAGTTGTCTCAAAAGCTTCATTGCTTATACAATCGTTTACGAATGTTACTTCCTTGCCAATTAAGTTTTCCAAAGCACTCACCACATGTTTTAGTGAATATTTGTTTTCAGGACCACTTTTGGGTCTTCCTAAATGCGACATGAGTATCACGGCTCCGCCGTTTTCTAGGACGTGTTTAATAGTTGGAACAGCAGCTTTTATACGTGTGTTATCTGTTACCTTTAGGTTCTCATTGAGTGGAACGTTAAAATCAACTCTTATTAGTACCTTTTTGTCTTTAATTTTAGCCTCAGAAATTGAATTCATCTTTTTTTCTACAAATTTAAAACAATCTTTCATTAAATTTTACGTTAAAAGTATAATTGAAATACCTTTAAATAGGTAAAAGACATATGTTACATAAGATTTTAGTTGGATACGAAAAATATTACATATATTTGTATCTGAATAAATGTTAAAACCTTAAAATTATACAATGCAATATTCAAATATTAAGTTTGATCGATCAGGTAACGCTGATTTTTACAAGACCCTTCAAAAACGAGTAAGAAAATATTTTAAGGATAATAATACCACAAGATACGGAAATGGAGCTATGATTTTTAAGTCAATCTTTATGATTGCGCTTTATTTCGTGCCCTTTATTCTTTTACTAACTGTTGTGGAATCTGTATGGTTGTCTTTAATCATGTGGCTTTTAATGGCATTAGGGATGTCTGGAATTGGGCTTTCAATAATGCATGATGCTAATCATGGTGCTTATTCAAAAAGTAAATTTGTTAACTCCTTCATGGGAGGATTGTTAAGTGTTGCTGGAGGAAGTGATGCAATGTGGAGAATTCAACATAATGTTTTACATCACACGTACACCAATGTAACAGGAATGGATGAGGATATTGATCCAGGATCAGTGCTTAGATTTAGTCCGCACGAAGAACGTAAACCATTCCACAAATATCAACATTTCTATGCCTGGTTTTTATACGGAATGATGACACTTTTATGGATTACAGTTAAAGACTTTAAACAAGCAATACGTTACAAAAAGTTAGGTCTTACTAAAACTGAGTCTGCTAGTTTTTCGCGTATGTTAACAGTCATTATCATTAGTAAGATACTTTATTACGGTGTTTTCTTAGTGCTACCATTAATTTTTAGTCCTATTGCTTGGTACTTTACAATTTTAGGCTTTTTAATGATGCATTTTATTACAGGTGTAATTTTAGGATTAATATTTCAGTCCGCTCACGTTGTTCCTTCATCTAACTATCCTATGCCAGATGAAACAGGTAATATTAAAGCGGATTGGGCTGTGAGTCAATTAATAAACACATGTAACTTTGCTCCAGATAGTAAGTTTTTATCATGGTATGTTGGAGGGTTAAACTTTCAGGTAGAACACCATTTGTTTCCTAACATTTGTCACGTTCATTATAAGAAGATTTCAAAAATTGTAAGGGAAACAGCGGAAGAATTTAATCTTCCATATAACTCTGAGAAAACTTTTGGTTCAGCAATAAAAAGTCATGCAATGATGTTGAAGAAATTAGGTAGACAAGACCAAGTTTAAGGTTTATGAATACCGAAGTTTTTCGGAACCATTGCCTTCAAAAGAAGCATACAGAAGAAGGTTTTCCTTTTGACGAAACGACCTTAGTTTTTAAATTGAAAGGTAAAATATTTGCTTTGCTCAGTTTAAAGGAAGATAGTAGGACTTGCAACCTTAAATGTGATCCAGAAAAGGCTATTGCGTTACGTGAAAAATTTAAGGGAGTTGTTCCAGGTTACCATATGAATAAAAAGCATTGGAATACAATTTCTTTTGATGAAGACGTTTCGGATGAATTAATTCTCGAGTTAATTGATCACTCTTACAATTTAATCCATACATCATTTTCTAAAAAGATTCAAAAAGAACTAAGTTTATGAGTGTACGTATAGATAAATTTGTGTGGTTCACACGTCTTGCAAAAACACGTTCAATTGCTACCGAGCAAGTGAAAAAAGGAAAGGTAAAACTAAATGGAGTAAGTGTAAAACCAGCTAGAGAAGTCAAAGAGGGAGATGAAATTGGCATTGTAAAACATACCTCTGTTTTTACTTACAAAGTAAAAGCATTATTGAATAATCGAGTAGGAGCAAAGTTAGTAGAAGATTATTTGATCGATACGACGAATCCGGAAGAACTAGAAAAGTACAAAACTTATCAAACTGCTCAAAGCGCATACCGCCATAGAGGCACTGGAAAACCTTCAAAGAAAGACCGCCGAGAATTAGATGCTTTTTTAAAACGTAAATTTTAAAATCATCTCTTTGCCTCGCTTTTAGTGGTATGAATAGTATAAAAAACATTTTATTATTTCTGAAAATAAGGTTATATTTGCATTTAAAATTATAAGAAAATAGTTATGGAAAATTTCATTGATACGCCCGTAAATCAGACGGCTTCAAAAGCTCAAATTAAGGAGTTTTTTACAGGTGTTTACACTTACATGTTTATGGCGCTTGTTGTATCAGGAGTGGTTTCATGGTACTTAGCCAATTCTGGATTGTTTATGCAATGGTTTATTGATTCGGCTACAGGAAGTGTGAGTCCATTGTTTTATGTGGTTGCATTTTCACCATTGGCATTGGTGTTTTTAATTCAAGCCAAATATCAAAGCTTTTCTTTAGCCGCTTTGGTAGGTCTTTTTGTCCTTTATTCATCCTTAATAGGTGCTAGTTTAGCCTCTATATTTTTTGTATACAGTATAGGGGATATCGCTACAACCTTTTTTGTGACGGCAGGTGCTTTTGGTGCAATGGCAATTTTAGGTTATACGACATCAGTAGATTTATCTAAGATGGGAAGTCTTTTGTATATGGCCTTTATAGGAATATTTATTGCCGCAATTGTCAATATGTTTATGGCCAGTGAATGGTTAGCTTATTTGATATCAATTGTTGGTGTTTTTGTCTTTACTGGATTAACAGCCTGGGAAATGCAAAAGTTAAAGGCGATTGCAACAGATACATCTATCTCCTCGGAAAGTAAACAGAAAATGAGTTTAATGGGTGGACTAACATTGTACATTCTATTTATTAACTTGTTTATGTCTTTATTACATTTATTAGGCGGTAGAGATTAAACGAACTGTTAAAAAATATTTATTTTGAATCCTTCAGGTAATTATCTGAAGGATTTTTTTTGAAACTCACTTTTGATTCTTTTTTTGGTGCTTATTTAAATTGTTCGTGTTATCAATCTAATGCGTAATTATTTTAATAGAAATTCATTAAAAAAGCTAAGCATTCCTTGTTCTTTCGTTCAATAGTGGGTAAAACCTAAGGCTTCTCGAGTGGATAAAGTTGAGCACGGCTAATTAATCTATAAGAATCTTACGTGTAATTGTTGAAGGTATATAATCGGACGAAGTTGACGAATGATGATCTATCCTTTTGACGCAAGAAAATGCTTCATAACAATTGAAGTGGCGCCACGTTGTGACTCCATAAATGTTAGAACTTGATTTTCCAATTTATCCTTTTTAAAGGATAGGTATGCTTTGTAAAAAGACTTGTTTTCATCGCAGCTTCTACCTATTTCATTATCAATGAATATTTGAGCTTCTGGAAACTTCTCGTGTTTAGGTCCAAAGATTACTGGAAGTCCGAAAGCCGCCGGTTCAAGAATGTTATGTAAACCTGTTCCAAAACCACCGCCTACATAAGCTATTTCTCCATATTTGTAGACTTCGGCCAAAACACCTATACAATCCAAAATTACTACTTGGGTATGTTGTTTTAATTCCTCACCTTTTAGAAGTTTCGTGTATAATTGATAATTTACTTTTAGTTGACTTTCAATTTGCGTAATGTGCTTCTGATCTACCTCATGAGGCGCAATAATAACTTTCGATTTTATCTTGAAGTCATTGATGTATGGAATAATTATTTCTTCATCATCTGGCCAGGAACTGCCTACAATGAAAATTGATTCTTGATTTGCCCAAGGAGCAATAATTTTATTTTCCGCTGATTTAGCTGCTCTTTGCATTACGCGATCAAACCGAGTGTCACCAGAAATGGTAACCTCTGAAATTCCAATTTGATTGAGTAGCTTTTTACTCATTTCATTCTGTACAAAAATATGGTCGAATAAGAAAAGTGATTTTCTAAATGTTCCACCATACCATTTAAAATACCGATGGTTTTTCCGAAATGCAGCACTGATTGAAAATAGCTCGGCTCCATTTTCTTTAGCAACCGTTAAATGGTTATTCCAGATCTCATATTTAATAAAAAATACCTTTTTGGGATTAAAATGTGCAATAAACCGCTTCGCATTCTTTTTTGTGTCTAAGGGAATGTAACACGTAAAGTCTCCGATTGATTGTTTAGCGATGTGTTCGTATCCAGAAGGGCTGAAAAAACTGACGAGCAAAAAGTCTTTTGGATGCTCTTTTTTCCAAGCTTCCATTATTGGTTTTCCTTGATCATATTCTCCTAATGAAGCACAATGAAACCAGATTACCTTACGATTATTTATATTGGGTAATGTCGACCATAAGTTTTTTCTTCCAAGAACCCATTTCTTTGCTTTCTCATTAAACAAAGCGCCAATTCGCATTAAGATTCCGTAAATAAATATGGCAAGGTTATAAAGCATAACTTAATTGTAATAATAATCTTTAGGTTGGCGTTTGTATATAGGGATTAACCATCCAACTTTAAAACCTATCATCTGTTCTATGCGTAAATCTTTATCTACTTTTTCATTGGGGTGATCCCAAAATACATCTCTTTGATTTTTTGTAAAACCTTGTTGGAAATATGCGCCTGCATAAAAATTCAAGATTCCACGGTCTGCCATGTAGCTGTATCCTAAAAATTGAGAAGTATTCAAACCTATTGTCAATCGATCATAACCTTTTAGGTAATCTCCTTGAAGTTGCGGAACTTCATCTTCTTGTGTTTCAATTCTCAATTTATGCCATAAATAGCCTGCGGTCAATTGAATCATTACTCCAGAATTAGGGTTTGGATTGAGAATAGGTAAGATTTTGCTTACCGATAAATTGACGTTAAATCCCCTATTGAAATAAAGGACAATTGATTTTTCACCCGATGTGTTAATAATTTGGCCTGCTTCATCTTTTAAATTTTGAAGTAATCCAGGGATATTCACATCATTTCCGAAAAAGAAGTTTCCGTCAATTCCATATATCCAATTGCGCTTTGTTTTATACCCTGCATGAGAACCGATTGCATTTGTTAGCCCATAACGATCAGCTAAGTCACCGCCTGTCCAGTTTAAACCGTACTGAACACTCACATAAGGCGTAGCTACGGCCTTTGTTGCGTCTCGTTGTGCGTTGACATGATTGGTGTTAAGCATGCAAATCACAGCAAGAAAGAATAAAGAGGTGAAGTGACTTTTAATGACGAATTTTATTGAATACATAACACAAAAATAAAAAGAACATTGAGATTATAGGACTAAACGATAATTTAATAATTAAAGGATACCGACGATTTATTTAACGGAAGGTGATGCTGCCAAGACTATACTTTTTACCTTTTCTACCAATGATCATTTGTACTTGTGTATTCGTAAAAGAGGTCGATAATTGTGGAACAAAAATGGTTTTGCTTTCTTCACGTTCCATAATTGATTTTCGCATCATTTGTCCCGATTTTATATTTATTTTAATGTGTGCGATTGTATTTAGTGAGGTGTTGAATTGTGCTCTGTTAGGAAGTTCCCTAACTTTGTTGTATGCTCCTTCTTCGTTATAGTTAGCTTTCGAATCATTAAAAAACAGATGGTAGTTGGAGGTGTCACAATACGTTGAAGCAGAAAGATGATAGCCGTAATCGTTAATGGACCTTTGGATTTTTGGCACGAGTTGACACCATAGCAATTGTCCTTGTCGATTAAACTTAGATACTAAAATATGTGTTTTCCAATAATACGTATCCACAATATTGGTGGTTCCTGGCGCATCTGTTCCCCCATAACGGTACTCCTTTGCATTAAATTCTGTTGTTAATAAGTAGTGATTGTCAATTTCTATAAAGTCAATAACTTCATACATTTTTTGTTCTTCAGTTGTGCCATAATTATCGGAGATTGCTTCTAATTCTTTTTGATTAATATAATTGAGAATATGATTGGGATAAGGCATGAAATGTTCTGCTAAAAGTTTGCCTTCAAAGTCAAATCTAGAGAAGTAAGCTCCTTCAATTTTTCCATCAATAAAAGAGGTGTATAATCCTGAAATCAAGATTTCGTTTTCATTCACTTTTGTTTCTGCTGAGACTAGATATTTGTTTTGTAGATGAAATACCCATTCATTTAATTCATCATTTTTAATTTGTGTTGCGACGATTTTATCAAAATACTTATTTTTATTTAAGATATTATTCAATTGACTATTTGCTGAATGAGCGGAGAAAAATAATTGACTACTGTCATTAATTACAATAAAGTCTAAAGGATAAAATGCATTTTTCACATAAGGCACTGCAAAAGTTCTTTGAGTTGTTGTAGAATAATTGTTGTTAATTAATGCATAGTTAATGGTTGTGAAGTCTTCTTTTCTATCATTTGAAAAATACATCAATGTTGCATATTCTTGATTGTAGTTTTCTACTAGGAATAAACGTGAAGGATCGATTTTCTTATAATCAAAATCAAAACCCTCTAATGCAAAACCATGGTTGTTTTTTGTGGTAACACTTGGGTCGATATAATGATAGTATACTTGCGCTTTATTTTTTAAAAATTGAGTACTGATGGAAACACCTAGCACACGATTTTTCAACAAACTGAAGTCAACTAATTGTGTTTTATTTCCATTACCGAAAAACTTAATTGGTCGAGATTTTGGTAAATGGTAGTTGTCAATATAATCAAAAGAGAATTTCGCATTTTTCTTGCTAAATAGAGAAAAGAAGGAAGTTTTTTTTTGAATACATAAAAGCTGGTTGTCAGAAGTCCGCTCTAGGCCAATTACATTTGCTTTTGTATGTTCTCCAAAATAAATTGAAATGTGTTCGTAATCTTTAATGGCTTGAGCAAAAAGATTGAAATGAACACTGCACATTATGATAAAAGAAAGTATGTGTAATCCATGTTTAAGCATTAAGACTTTATTTAGTTCCTCACGAATATAAAACATTTGAGACAAACAATAAACTGGTTTGCGAAAAGAAGATTCTTTTTGAGTCTAAGAAATTTTGAAACATCGGTTTCTTTAAGAATAGAACACCTAAAGGCTTTCATTAACCCGGATTATTCACCATTTTCTTTTAGTGTATGTAATAATACGTTCTATATTCCGGTATAATTATGTGGAGTTATAGCTTTTAATTCTGCTTTTATTGCATCACTCACAGAAAGTGTATCTACAAATGAATGAACAGTCGCTTGAGTTATTTTCTCATTTTTTCGTGTCAAGCCTTTTAATGCCTCATAGGGTTTGGAAAAACCTTCACGTCGTAAAATAGTTTGAATTGCTTCTGCTACTACTGCCCAATTATTTTCTAAATCTTCAAACAAGGCTTTTTCGTTTAGCAATAATTTTTTCAATCCAACTTGTGTTGATTTAAAACCAATTAACGTATGCCCGAATGGAACACCTACATTTCTTAGTACTGTTGAGTCAGTTAAGTCACGTTGCAATCTAGAAATAGGTAGTTTGCCAGCTAAATGAGCTAAGATTGCAGACGAAATCCCTAAATTTCCTTCCGAATTTTCAAAGTCAATTGGGTTTACTTTATGTGGCATTGCACTTGATCCAACTTCACCTTCTTTTAACTTTTGTTTAAAATAGTCCATGGAAATATACGTCCACATATCTCTATTCAAATCGATAATAATACTATTGATTCTTTTCATTGCATCAAAAAGTGCTGCAATATTGTCGTAATGTTCAATTTGAGTTGTTGTTTGACTTCTTGTTAACTGAAGATGGTGACTAACAAAATGATTAGCAAAACCTGCCCAATCATGATTAGGGAAAGCAACATGATGTGCGTTTAAATTCCCTGTTGCTCCACCAAATTTAGCAGAAAACGGAATTGACAATAATTGCTTTTTTTGAATATCTAACCTTTCATGAAAAACAAGAATTTCTTTTCCTAATCGTGTTGGAGATGCTGGTTGCCCATGTGTTTTAGCAAGCATAGAAATATCAGCCCATTTTTTAGCATAATCTTCAAGAATGTTCATTAAACCATTCAATTCTGGAAGGTATATCTCTTCAATAGCATGTTTCATAGATAATGGAACAGCTGTGTTATTAATGTCTTGAGAGGTAAGACCAAAATGAATAAACTCAATGTATTCAGAAAGGTTTAGTGCTTCGAGTTTATCTTTTACAAAATACTCAACCGCTTTAACATCATGATTCGTAACTTTTTCTGTATCTTTTATCGTTTGTGCATCAGACTCCGTAAAATCCTCATAGATTTTTTTTAAATCTGAAAATCTGTCTTTTGGAAAATCTGATAACGGTTGAATGCCGCTATTAACCAATGCAATAAAATATTCAACTTCTACCAAAACCCTATACTTGATCAAGCCAAATTCTGAAAAGTAAGGTGATAATTCTTTTACTTTTCTTCTGTATCTTCCATCAATTGGGGTGATTGCATTTAGCGCATTTAATTCCATTATTCCTATTTTTGAATATTTAAAAAGGCAAAGATACTTATTTTGTAAGAATACCGTTTTGAATTCCTACTACATTGTTATTTTTGATCATTATTAAAATGTATTCATGAAATTTATTCAACATTTCATATTGGGAATTAAAAGCTATTGGAAAGCCATTCATTTTATACAGAAGCATAAACTGTATTGGTTTTTGCCGATTCCTGCGCTTTTAATGTTGCTTATTTATTATGTGGGAAGTCAGTTTGCGCATTGGCAATCTGATTGGTCTGCTAATGAGGGTTGTCTTGTGTGTACCAATATGAATGAAACAATTTGGTTTTTACTTAAATTGTTGTTGAGCATTTCAATTGGGTTGATCTTGATGAAGTTTGCGAAGTATATTGTTGTGGTTTTACTCTCACCAATGCTATCAGTTATTTCCCAGATTGTTGAAAAAAAGCTAACTTCCAATACCTATCCTTTTAGTTTGCAACAAACAATGCATGATGTAAAAAGAGGTGTCCGTATTGCGATGAGGAATGTTATGTATGAATATATCTTCTTCTTGCTCATACTAATTGTCTCTGCAGTTGGCTGGGAAGAGGTTCATCATTCTCCTTTCTTTTACCTAACCTTTGCAATTGGATTTTTCTACTACGGATTTAGTTTTATCGATTATGTAAATGAGCGTAGAAGGTTAGATATTGATCAAAGCATTCACTTTATACGCAGACACCGTGGCCTTGCAATAGCAATAGGAAGTGTATATTCAATCTTTATTCTTGTTCCTGTTGATTTAGGTAAAATGTTAAGCTTTGAAGGGTTTTTAGATAATCCGTTTACGATTATGGGCACTGTTTTGTTTCAATTCCTAATGTGGATGTTAGCTTCTATTGCACCTATTTTAACTATTGTTGCGGCTACTATCGCTATGGACGACCTTGTAGATTTGAGTAGAAATGAACATGCGCTTAGAGAAATAGACGATATTTCAGATATAAAACAATAGTATTCATTTTACTGATAAAGATTTCTCATTTTTTGACGCTCATTGATTCTCTTTTTTTATATTTGGAAGGATTATTGTATATTCGTAAATTAATTTTGAGAGAATCTAAGAACTATATTCTTCATACATAAACAGCATTTTAAGATTATGAAATCTACTTTTACCCTTTTCAGTCTCATTTTTTTAATGTCAAACATTAGTCTTGGGGCGCATTCAAATATTAATCCTTTGCCTACTGACTCAAGCTCTTCTATTATTGATAGAACAGCCGCTTTATACTTAGTGGAAGAAGGAAAAAAAGCTTTTAACGAAGGAAGAACAAGAGATGCTTTGAGAAGGTTTAGAGAAGCTTATGTAAGAGATAAGTATAGTTACAGAGCAGCGTATTGGATAGGTGAGGCGCATTACAATTTGGATAATTATGGATACGCATTAAAATACGCTAAAATTGCAGAATCACTTAGTGAAGCAACAGATGGAGATGTTTTTTATTTGATAGGAAAGGCTTATCATCGACAAAATTATTTGGACAGTGCAAGATGGAATTATGAATTAGCTGAAATACAATTGTCTACTGCTAAAAAAAATGCATACAACTTGAAACAGAATTTAGATGAAATTGATTATGCAATTAAACATAAGGATGCCGAAAACAAATTTGATCGGATTTTACTCAACGATAATGTAAATTCTGGATATGATGATTACAGTACAGTACTTTCTGATGATGGCAAGGAACTTTTTTATGTTTCGAGAAGACCAGATACAAAAGGAGGTAACTTAAACCCAGGTGATCAACGATACTTTGAAGATATATACCTTTCTAAATGGGACGATGAAATTGGAGATTGGGGAACGCCAAGTAACGATCTTAAACGATTAAATTCAGAAGGTTTTGACGCTATAAGTCACCTTTCTCCAGATGGAAATACAGCTTATTTGACTGTTAATACTTCTATATTGGATGTGAAAAAGAAAACGAGAAGTTCTGATATCTGTGTTTCTGAAAGAACGAAGGAAGACCGTTGGTCAACCCCTAGGCCAATTAAAAATAAGAGTATCAACACCTCTTTTTTTGATGGCGCACCAACTTTGACTGCTGATGGAAATACAATGTATTTTGTGAGTGATCGAGATGGAAAAAAATCTAAATCCGATATATATGTTGTTTATAAAGATGGAAGAAGTTGGGGAGAGGCTAAGAAACTACCAATGACAGTCAATACCACTGGTAATGAAACAACACCTTTTATTACACCAGACAATCGATATTTATTCTTTTCTTCGGATAGCAGAAAAGGATTTGGAGGTTATGATGTTTATGTGACTGAAAACATTGGGGATACTTGGACAGATCCCGTGAATTTAGGACCTAACTTCAACACCGTAAACAATGATATTTTCTTTAAATATTATCCTAAATTCAAGCAGGCAATGATTTCTACATATCGACTACAAGGAAATAAAGCCAGTATGGATGTATTTAAAATTCTAATTGATGGGTGGGAAATTCCCTAATTGCTAACATTTTCTAATGATCTTTATCGATTTAAGAAAGTATAGAAGAAATTCATTTATATGTCTTTCATTTTCTGCATGAATTACTGTTAAAAAAAACTCTAACTGATTAAGAGCCAGTTTTTAAAGGTGGATGGAATGACAGGGTTAAAAAATATGAGTTGAAATGTTACGCAAAGCCAGATTGACCGTGTTGACATTTCAAACGCTTGACATCCTCTTACTCGGTTTAATAATAACTTATCTATGCCACAGATTATTAATAAATGATTTATTAAGTACACTTTCTATGATATAAACAGACAAGGAGATATATACATCCACCCATAATGTCGGGTGAATAATCCTAATCTGTTTTGATTGTCTGATTTCATTTTTCAGTCTATCAATGAGACAAACTCTGTACAGATAATTTTATTAGCTATATTTTAATTATTTACAACGGATTAATAGGTTGCAAATCATTAACTAATCAAGCACTAAACTAAGTGGGTTAAAGAAGCAATGTTAACCCGGATTATTAACTCCTTTAGTCGTTGAGCTCGCAGGCTCGGTTCATGCATTTAATTTTAAATCTATTCTAGGCACAAGACCTAAAGTAATATATGTATATTTCGCGGGGCTTGTAACGACGAATAGATCAAAATTAAATCAAAATCTTACAAATACACAAATACCCAAAAATGGGTTTCTCAAATTTTACAGGAAATACAGTTAAAATACTGACTTACAGATGTTAACATTCTTAAACTTTAAGATTGGTGAATAATTCGGGTTAAGATTCAAGAACAGTTAGTTTAGCAAATTTTAAAATTAAAGTTTTAGCTCCCACTCTTGGGAAGAATACACTCGCTTTTTTATCACTTCCCGTTCCTGAGATAGCTGTTACTTTCCCTTTTCCAAATCTAGCATGTTCAACGTTATAACCCACTTTTAACTCTTCTGTTGTCCCACCAGACGCATTACCTTTTTTTGAAGGAGGTGTTGAACTCGATTTTCCCAATGGTGTTAAGTTGCGTTTTTTCTTTCCGCCCATCATTCCAAATCCTGAAGTTCTGTTATCAGAAGGACGCTTATATCCGCTTAATGATTTTCCACCACTTCGACCGCGAACTTCATTTTCAACATTTACAAATGATTGATCTACTTCGTCAATAAATCGACTTGGCTCGGCGGTTACTAACTGTCCCCAACGATATCGACTAACTACATAAGATAGTGTGCATGATTTTTCTGCTCGTGTTAAAGCAACGTAAAACAATCGTCTTTCTTCTTCTAATTCCGTTCTCGATGTTAATGATAGTTGAGAAGGGAATAGATTTTCCTCTAATCCTACAATAAATACATGAGGGAACTCCAATCCTTTAGACGCGTGTATTGTCATTAAAGTTATGGTATTTTTATCTTCTTCTTTTTCTTGATCCGCATCTGTTAATAAAGCGACATCAATAAGAAAGTCACTCAATGTACCTACTTCATCTTTCTCTTCCTGTTGAACAGAAAATTCTTTAATACCCGCTAATAACTCTTGTATGTTTTCATACCGTGCAACTCCTTCAGGCGTTTTATCGTCATAAAGATTCTTTAAAATACCAGAAGATTGAGCAATATTGTTGGCCAATTCGTATGCGGGTGTTTTTTCCATTTGAATTGCGTAACTCTGAATCTTGGTAACAAATTGAGATATTTTATTTCTAGCTCCCGCGTTTATCGATACAGGATATCTATTAAAGTCTGATATTACATCCCAAACAGCAACGTCATATTGTCGCGCGGCCAAGATAATATTGTCCATTGTGGTTTTTCCAATACCACGCTTGGGGTAATTAATAACTCTTTTGAGGGCTTCTTCGTCTTTCTCATTTGCTGATAAACGGAAGTAGGCAATTAAATCTTTAATTTCTTTTCGTTGGTAAAAAGATAAACCTCCATATATTTTATAAGGTAAATTAAGTTTTCTTAAAGATTCCTCAAAAGATCTGGATTGTGCATTGGTTCTATATAAAATCGCAAAATCTTTATAGTCTATACTTTCTCGTTGCTTGATTTCATAAATTCTATTGGTAATCACTCGCCCTTCTTCGTTATCTGTTAGACATCGGATAACATTTATTTTACCGCCTTCACTATTGTCTGTCCAAACATCTTTCTCTATCTGATCTTTGTTTCTCTTAATTATACTATTTGCAGCGTTTACTATATTGCTGGTACTTCTGTAATTTTGCTCCAATTTAAACATCTTAAAGTCAGGATAGTCCTTTTTGAAATTAAGTATGTTTTCGATATTTGCACCACGAAAAGAATATATACTTTGGGCGTCATCACCAACTACGCAAATGTTTTCATAAACGGCTGCCAATTTCTTAACAATTAAGTATTGTGAGTAATTGGTATCTTGGTACTCATCCACTAAAATATATTTAAATTTTTGTTGATAGTGATGAAGAACATCAGGGAAGTCTCTAAGTAAGACATTGGTTTGATATAGCAAATCATCAAAATCCATTGCGCCAGATTGGAAGCAACGCTTTACGTATTCTTTATAAATTCTGAATATTTCTGGTTTTTTAGCCATTCTATCTTCGCCTACAATTTCAACATTGGCTTCGTAGGCTTGTGGTGATATTAAATTGTTTTTAGCACTTGATATTCTACCATGAACAGCATTTGCTTTATATACTTTGTCATCTAAACCAAATTCTTTAACAATCATTTTAATCAAACTTCTTGAATCCTGCGTATCATATATGGTAAAGTTTGAAGGGTAACCAAGCTTGTCAGAATTATAACGAAGGATTCTAGCGAAAACGGAGTGGAAAGTACCCATAGTTATGTTCATTGATTCATTACCGCCAATGATTGAATTGATTCTTTCTTTCATTTCCTTTGCTGCCTTGTTGGTGAAAGTTAGTGCAAGAATATTAAAGGAGTCTACTCCTTGACGCATCAAATGTGCAATACGGTAGGTAAGAACACGTGTTTTACCAGAACCAGCACCTGCAATCACCATCATGGGGCCGTCAATATTTTTTACAGCATTTAATTGACTTTCGTTTAAACCTTCTAAATAATTCATAAAACAAAGATAGAAATAACCTTTAACCATCTTTGGATTTTTCAGCTAATTTTGTGGGTTTAGATTTAACATATTCCTCATTAAATCAAAAAGGATCTTGATACATGCAAGTGAATGAAATATTTATTGAAAATTGATTTTGTGTGATTTACCACTATACGGCTTATTTGAGCCAAAAAGAAAAACAATTAACACCTCTTTGTTAAAAATCAGCAACTTTTATTCGGATTTTATTGGATTCTAAAATTAAATATTTATTTTTGCACCCCTCAAAGTAGTTTTGAGGTAATTATTTATTGTAAAAATTTAATGTGAAAATATGCCAACTATTCAACAGTTAGTTCGCAAAGGAAGAACAGCGCCGGTGAGAAAAAGCAAGTCCGCAGCACTTGATTCTTGTCCGCAGCGTAAAGGAGTATGTGTACGTGTGTACACCACTACACCTAAGAAGCCTAACTCTGCTATGAGAAAAGTAGCCAGAGTACGTTTAACAAATGGTAAGGAAGTCAATGCTTACATCGGTGGGGAAGGTCATAACCTTCAAGAACACTCGATGGTATTGGTTCGAGGAGGAAGAGTTAAAGATCTTCCTGGTGTTCGATATCATATCGTTCGTGGTGCAGAAGATACCGCGGGTGTAGAGGGTAGAACACAACGTCGTTCTAAGTATGGTGCTAAAAAACCTAAAAAATAAAACGTAAGTCATGAGAAGAAAAAAGGCGAAAAAAATTGAGATCTTACCAGATCCAAAGTTTAACGACGTTCAAGTAACAAAGTTTGTTAACAACTTGATGTTGGATGGTAAGAAAAACACATCTTTTAGAATTTTTTACGATGCGATTGATATCGTTGAGCAAAAATTAGAAGATGAGAAAGGTTTAGATGTTTTCAAAAAAGCGATTGAGAATATTACTCCTAGTGTTGAGGTGAGAAGCCGTAGAGTTGGAGGGGCAACTTTCCAAATTCCAACACCAGTGCGTGAAGGAAGAAAACAATCTTTAGCAATGAAGTGGATGATATCTTTCTCTCGTAAGAGAAACGAAAAAACAATGGCTCAGCGTTTAGCTAATGAGTTTATTGCTGCTTCAAAAGAAGAAGGTGGAGCATACAAGAAAAAAGAAGATACGTTAAGAATGGCAGAGGCAAATAAAGCCTTCTCTCATTTCAGATTCTAAAATCGAGTTATGGCAAAAAGAGATTTAAAATATACAAGAAATATCGGAATTATGGCGCACGTAGATGCTGGGAAGACCACAACTACGGAGCGAATTCTTTATTATACAGGAATTAGTCATAAATTAGGTGAAACTCACGATGGCGCTTCTGTAATGGACTGGATGGAGCAAGAGCAGGAAAGAGGTATTACGATTACTTCAGCTGCAACAACAGCTTCATGGACATATTTAGACAAAGAATACAAGATCAATATTATTGATACTCCTGGGCACGTTGACTTTACAGTTGAGGTTGAGCGTTCTTTACGTGTTTTAGATGGTGCTGTTGCATTATTCTGTGCTTCATCAGGTGTTGAACCTCAGTCTGAAACAGTTTGGAGACAAGCTGATAAGTATGGTGTTCCAAGAATTGGTTTTGTTAATAAAATGGACCGTGCTGGTGCAGACTTCTTAGGAACAGTAAAACAAATTACTGATAGATTAGGAGGAAAGCCAGTTCCACTTCAATTACCAATTGGTTCTGAAGATACTTTCAAAGGAGTTGTTGATTTAATTGTCAACAAAGCTTTTGTTTGGAATGAAGAGGATTTAGGAATGACATGGTCTGAGGTTGATATACCAGAAGACATGAAAGAATCTGTTGAAGAATATAGAAACCATTTGATTGAAGCAGTAGCAGAATCTGACGATGCTTTGATGGAAAAATTCTTTGAAGATCCTAATTCTATTTCTGAAGAAGAAATGATTGCAGCAATTAGAAAGTCTACAATCAATATGTCAATTACTCCTGTAATGTGTGGATCTGCTTTTAAAAATAAAGGTGTTCAAACATTATTGGATGCAGTTATGGCATTCTTACCATCTCCTGTAGATGTTGAAGCTATAGAAGGTACTAATCCGGATACCGGAGAGGTTGAGGCTAGAAAGCCATCTTTAGAAGAACCGATGTCTGCTTTAGCATTTAAAATTGCTACGGATCCATTCGTAGGTCGTTTGTGTTTCGTTAGAACTTACTCTGGTAAAATTGATGCTGGTTCTTATGTATTTAATACACGTACTTCTAAAAAGGAACGTATTTCACGTTTATTCCAAATGCATTCAAGTAAGCAAAATGCTATTGATGTATTAGAATGTGGAGATATTGGAGCAGCAGTAGGATTTAAAGATATCCGTACAGGAGATACTTTGTGTGATGAAAAAAGTCCAATCGTATTGGAGTCTATGGAATTCCCTGACCCTGTTATTGGAATTGCTATTGAACCAAAAACAAAAGCTGATGTTGATAAATTATCAGTTGGTTTAAATAAATTATCTGAGGAAGATCCAACTTTCCAAATTTCTTCTGATGACGATTCAGGACAAACGATAATCTCTGGAATGGGTGAGTTGCACCTTGAGGTTTTAATTGAAAGATTAAAACGTGAGTTTAAAGTTGAAGTAAATGAAGGTGAACCACAGGTTTCTTACAAAGAACAAATTTCAGCGCCAGTTGATCACAGAGAAACTTATAAGAAACAATCTGGTGGTCGTGGTAAATTTGCTGATATAGTAGTAAAAATTAGCCCACAGGAAGACGAAGAAAAAGAAGGACTTGAATTTATTAACAGTATAAAAGGTGGTAACGTACCAAAAGAATACATTCCATCAGTTGAGAAAGGTTTCGCAACTGCTATGAAGAATGGTGTTTTAGCTGGTTACCCAATGGATTCTCTTAAAGTTGAATTGATTGATGGATCTTTCCATGCTGTCGATTCTGATTCTCTATCGTTTGAGGTAGCTGCGAAAATGGCGTACAGAAACGCAATACCTAAAACAAGTCCTCAACTACTAGAGCCTGTTATGAAATTGGAGGTTGTTACTCCAGAAGAAAATATGGGTGATGTAGTGGCTGATTTGAATAGAAGACGTGGTCAAATGCAAGGAATGGATGATCGTTCAGGAGCAAAAGTTGTTAAAGCAACCGTTCCACTTTCGGAAATGTTTGGATATGTAACAACGTTGAGAACATTATCGTCAGGTCGTGCAACATCAACAATGGAGTTTTCTCATTATGATGTTTGTCCAAAACATATTGCAGATGAAGTTATCGCTAAAGTAAAAGGTGATGTAACCGCATAATTTAATAGGAATGAGTCAAAAAATAAGAATAAAATTAAAGTCATACGACTATAACTTAGTTGATAAATCAGCTGAGAAAATTGTAAAAACAGTTAAAACAACAGGTGCGGTAGTAAGTGGACCAATTCCATTACCAACACACAAGAGAATTTATACTGTATTAAGATCACCACACGTTAACAAAAAGGCACGTGAGCAATTTGAACTATGTTCTTACAAACGTTTGTTAGATATTTATAGTTCATCATCAAAAACAGTTGATGCATTGATGCGTTTGGAGTTACCAAGTGGTGTAGACGTAGAAATAAAAGTTTAATTATAATAAAGTAAAGAATGCCAGGAATTATTGGAAGAAAAGTCGGAATGACTAGTGTCTACAGTGTCGAGGGTAAGGCAACACCATGCACAGTGATAGAAGCTGGTCCTTGTGTAGTAACACAAGTTAAGACAAGTGACAGAGATGGTTATGATGCTGTTCAATTAGGTTTTGGAGAGCGTAAAGAAAAAAACACGCCGCAATCTCTAAAAGGTCACTTTAAGAAAGTAAAAACAACTCCAAAAGCGGAGTTATTTGAATTTAGTAATTTTGAACAAGAACTAAAAGCAGGTGAGGAATTAAAAGCAGACTTCTTCAAAGAAGGAGAGTTTGTTGATGTTTCTGGAACTACTAAAGGTAAAGGTTTCCAAGGTGTTGTTAAACGACATGGATTTGGAGGTTCAGAAAGAACACATGGTCAGCAAAGTATGCTTAGAGCACCGGGTTCAATTGGTATGGCCTCAACACCGGGAAGAGTTTTTAAGGGTAAAAAGATGGCTGGTCAAACGGGGAATACGCGTGTAACTATCCAAAACTTAAAAGTTCTAAAGGTACTTGCAGATAAAAATATTATCGTAGTTAAAGGTTCTATCCCAGGAGCTAAAGGTTCAACTGTAATTATTGAGAAGTAATGGAAACAAAAGTATTAGATACAAAAGGAAAAGCTACTTCAGACAAGGTAACACTTGCTGACTCAATTTACGGAATTGAGCCAAATGATCACGCAATATATTTAGACGTAAAACAATACCTGGCTAATCAACGTCAAGGTACGCACAAGTCTAAAGAAAGATCTGAGATCGTTGGAAGTACTCGAAAGATTAAAAAACAAAAAGGAACAGGTACTGCCCGTGCAGGTTCTATTAAGAGTCCAATTTTTAGAGGTGGTGGTCGTGCATTCGGTCCTCGTCCAAGAAACTATCGTTTTGATTTAAATGTAAAGTTGAAAAGAGTTGCAAGACGTTCAGCTTTGTCTTTAAAAGCAAAAGAAAATAGTATTATGGTCTTGGATGGTCTTAAGTTTGACACACCGAAAACCAAAACGTTTAAATCTGTTTTAACAGCGTTGAAATTGGATAGTGAAAAAGTATTATTCGTTGTTGGAAATGAAAACGACAATGTATACTTATCAGCAAAGAATATTAAGAATACAAAAGTAGTTTCTGCTGATTCACTTAACACTTACGATGTGTTAAATGCTAAGAAAATTGTAATTGCAAAAGATGCAGTTAATGTTATTGAAAAGATTTTAAACTAATTGGTGATGAACACAATTATAAAAAAACCTCTTATTACCGAAAAAGCAACATTAGACAGTGAAATGAATAATCGTTTTACTTTTCTTGTTGATCCAACGGCAAATAAGATAGAAATTAAAAAGGCTGTCGAGAGCATCTACGGTGTTACAGTTGACGCTGTACGTACGATGAATTATGGCGGTGGAAAACCCTCTGTTAAGTTTACTAACAAAGGTATCGTTGAAGCACGTAATAAACGTCTTAAAAAGGCTATTGTTACAGTTGCTGAAGGAGAGACGATTGATCTGTTTACTAATGTTTAATTAATTAAAGAAATGAGTCTTAAAAAATTCAAGCCTACAACTCCAGGGCAAAGACACAAACTCATCAGTGATTATGCTGAGATCACTTCTTCTAAACCAGAAAAGTCTTTGATTTCTTCTCACAAGAAATCAGGAGGACGTAATAATTCTGGACGTATGACAATGCGTTATTTAGGTGGTGGTCACAAGCAGAAATACCGTGTTATCGACTTTAAAAGAGATAAAGAAGGTGTTCCTGCAACAGTTAAATCAATTGAGTATGATCCTAATCGTACGGCGAATATCGCTTTACTTTATTACAAGGATGGAGAGAAACGTTACATTATTGCTCCAGAAAACCTAGCGGTGGGAGATACTGTTGTTTCTGGAAAAGATGCTACACCAAAAACGGGGAACGCAATGTATATTGCTGATATTCCATTAGGTACGGTGGTTCACAATGTTGAATTAACACCTGGTAAAGGTGGTATTATTGCAAGAGGTGCAGGTACTTCAGCGCAATTAATCGCCCGTGAAGGAAAGTATGGTATTTTAAAAATGCCATCAGGTGAAGTTCGTATGGTACTTATTGGTTGTTTAGCAACAATAGGTTCTGTTTCTAATCACAACCATAGTTTATCGATTTCTGGTAAAGCTGGTAGGACAAGATGGCTAGGCCGTCGTCCGCGTGTTAGAGGTGTTGTGATGAATCCAATCGATCACCCAATGGGAGGTGGTGAAGGTCGTCACGCTGGTGGTCATCCACGTTCGCGTAATGGTATTCCTGCAAAAGGATATAAAACGCGTTCACCAAAGAAATATTCAGATAAGTTTATCATCGAGAAAAGAAAGAAATAGGATATGAGTAGGTCATTAAAAAAACCTCCTTTCGTACATTATAAATTAGTACAGAAAGTTGAGGCAGCACAAACCTCAAAGTCTAAAAGTGTAATTAAAACATGGTCTCGTGCCTCTACGATTACTCCTGATTTTGTAGGGTTTACAATAGCAGTTCATAATGGAAATAAATTTATTCCTGTTTATGTAACTGAGAATATGGTAGGGCATAAATTTGGAGAATTCGCACCAACGCGTAACTTCAGAGGACATGCAGGTAATAAAAAAGACAAAAGAAGATAATTAAAAACTTCGTAACATGGGTGCTAGAAAAAGATTAAAAGCCGAAGAAAGGAAGGAAAATAATAAATCAATTGCTTTTGCGTCGTTGAAAAATTCTCCTATCGCTCCTCGTAAAATGAGATTAGTTGCTGATCTTATTCGTGGAGTTGAAGTAAATAAGGCATTAAATATATTGCAACATAATCCTAAAGAGGCTTCAAAGAGTCTTTCCACTTTATTGCGTTCAGCGATAGCGAATTGGGAAATCAAAAATGAAGACAAAAGCTTGGAAGAAGAAGAATTAGTTGTTAAAACTATTGAAGTATCTCAAGCAGGGATGCTTAAAAGAATTCAACCAAGAGCTCAAGGTAGAGCTGCAAGAATTAGAAAACGATCCAACCACGTACGTATAGTTGTGGACGGAGTTAAAAATTAAGAAATGGGACAAAAAACTAATCCAATAGGAAATAGATTAGGGTACATCCACGGTTGGGATTCTAACTGGTATGGAGGTTCTGACTATAAGGATAAAATTGTTGAAGATGATAAAATTAGAAAATACTTAAATGCGCGTTTATCTCGTGCGAGTATTTCTAAGATTATTATTGAACGAACACTTAAATTGGTTACTGTAACGATTAATACATCACGCCCAGGAGTGATTATCGGTAAAGGTGGTCAAGAAGTGGATAAGCTTAAAGAAGAGCTTAAAAAATTGACAAGCAAAGAAATTCAAATTAACATTTTTGAGATCAAACGTCCAGAATTGGATGCTCATCTTGTTGCTGATAACATTGCGCGTCAAATTGAAGCTCGTATTTCTTTCCGTAGAGCAATTAAAATGGCTGTAGCCTCTACAATGAGAATGGGAGCTGAAGGAATAAAAGTGAAAATATCAGGTCGTTTAAATGGTGCTGAAATGGCACGTGAAGAAATGTACAAAGACGGTAGAACGCCTTTGCACACTTTTAGAGCTGATATTGACTATGCATTATCAGAAGCACACACCACTTACGGTCGTATCGGTATCAAGGTATGGATTTGTAAAGGTGAAGTTTTTGGAAAGCGTGATTTATCACCAAACATTGGGTTAGAATCTCAAAAGAAAGGTGGAAATCGTCGTGGAGGTGCTAAAAGAAAGAAAAAATAAGTTGAACACTTAAAACGTACTGAAAGATGTTATCACCAAAGAAAACAAAGTTTAGAAAAGCTCAAAAAGGTAGAAACACTGGACTTGCTCAAAGAGGAAGTACCGTTGCTTTCGGATCTTTTGGTTTAAAGACCATGGAGCCAGCATGGATTACATCCAGACAAATTGAAGCTTCACGTATCGCTGTTACAAGATACATGAAACGTGAAGGAAAAGTTTGGATTCGTATTTTTCCAGACAAGCCTGTTACTTCCAAACCTGCAGAGGTTCGAATGGGTAAAGGTAAAGGTGCACCTAGTCACTGGGTAGCCGTTGTTAAACCAGGTAGAATTTTATTCGAAGCAGATGGTGTTTCTTATGATGTAGCTAAAGAAGCACTTCGATTGGCAGCACAAAAACTTCCAGTAAAATGTAAGTTTGTAACACGCCACGACTATGTAGTACCTGGAAAATAATTTGAGAAATGAAACAAGAAGAAATTACACAATTATCTGTAGAGGATCTTAAAGATCGCCTCGATAACTCAACTGAGAAGATGGAAAAGATGATTTTGACGCACAAAGTGTCACCACTCGAAAATCCACTTCAAATTAAAGTTTTGAGAAGAACGATCGCTAGATTGAATACAGAGTTAACCAAAAGAAAAAAACTAGCTTAGGCTGGTGATTTAGAAAATGACTTGATATGGAAAATCAACATTTAAGAAAAGAAAGAACTGGTGTGATTACTAGTGTTGCCATGGATAAATCCATTGTAATAAAAGTAGAAAGAAAAGTAAAACATCAGAAATATGGTAAATTCATAAAAAAATCTACTAAATTTGTCGCCCACGACGAAAAAAATGATTGTAACGTTGGAGACACTGTTACAATCCGTGAGTGTAGACCTTTGTCAAAAACAAAGAATTGGAGATTAGTAGAAATTTTAGAAAGAGCCAAATAATCATTAAGAAATGATACAACAAGAATCAAGACTTGCAGTAGCCGACAATAGTGGAGCAAAAGAAGTATTGTGTATCCGAGTTCTCGGAGGTACAAAACGTCGTTATGCCTCTATTGGAGATAAAATAGTGGTTTCTGTCAAGAGCGCAATGCCCTCTGGTAACGTCAAAAAAGGACAAGTAGCCACGGCTGTGGTAGTAAGAACGAAAAAAGAGATTCGTCGACCAGATGGATCATATATTCGTTTTGATGATAATGCTGTGGTACTTCTCAACCAAGCAAACGAAATGAGAGGAACTCGTATTTTTGGACCAGTAGCCAGGGAGCTTCGTGAGAACAATTACATGAAGATTGTTTCATTAGCACCTGAAGTGCTTTAAATTAGTAAATCATGCAAAAGAAATTACACATTAAAGTCGATGATACCGTAAAAGTTATAAGCGGTGTGCATCGTGGTCAAGAAGGTAAAGTCCTTTCAATTGATAGAAAAAAGGAGCGTGTTTTAGTTGAAGGTATTAACGTTGTTAAACGTCATGCAAAACCTGATGCTGCAAATCCTCAAGGTGGTATAGTGGAGAAAGAAGCGGGTCTTCACATTTCCAACCTCATGCTTGTTCACAATAATCAGCCAACGAAAGTTGGTCGTAAGTTGAACAAAGATGGAAAGCTAGTTCGTTTCGCTAAAAAAACAGGAGAAGAAATTAAGTAATGAGTTATACACCAAGACTTAGAAAACAGTATCAAGAAGAAATTATTCCTTCTTTGAAAAAACAATTTGGTTTTAAATCTGTGATGCGTATCCCTAAACTTGAGAAAATTATTGTTTCTCAAGGTATCGGTGAAGCTGTAGCTGATAAGAAAATCATTGATGGTGCAATCGAAGATATTACTGCAATCACAGGACAAAGACCTGTTGCAACATTATCAAAGAAAGATGTATCCAATTTCAAATTGAGAAAAGGAATGCCGATAGGTACGAAAGTTACTTTACGTGGAGATAACATGTATGAGTTTCTTGATCGTTTAATATCAATTGCCCTTCCACGTACGCGTGATTTTAAAGGGGTTCCTTCAAAAGGATTTGATGGACGTGGAAATTATAATATGGGCGTTAAAGAACATATTATCTTCCCGGAAATTGATATTGATAAAGTAAATAAAATTTTAGGAATGGACATTACTTTCGTTACTTCAGCAGAAAGTGATGAAGAAGCAAAAGCATTGTTAGATGCTTTTAAATTTCCTTTCACCAAATAATAATAACATGGCAAAAGAATCAATGAAAGCGCGTGAGCGCAAAAGAGAAGCCCTAGTAGAAAAGTATGCTGAAAAGCGTAAAGCTTTAAAGGAAGCTGGAGACTGGGACGCACTTCAGAAGTTGCCTAAAAACTCTTCAAAGGTAAGATTACACAACCGTTGTAGTTTAACAGGTCGTCCTAGAGGGTATATGAGACAGTTTGGTCTTTCTAGGGTAACATTTAGAGAAATGGCTCTTTCTGGTAAAATACCAGGAATTAAGAAAGCAAGTTGGTAATCTATAGTAATTAAAGATATGAATACAGATCCAATAGCAGATTTTTTGACTCGCATAAGAAATGCGAGCAGTATAAGTAAGAAAATTGTTGAAATTCCATCATCAAAAACTAAAGTAGCGATGGCGAAAATTCTTTTTGAAAAAGGATACATCACCAACTATTTAGTTGAGGAAGACAACAAACAAGGTGTAATTAAAATCGCACTAAAGTATAATCCATCAACGAAGGTTCCTGCAATAACAAAGTTAGAGCGTATATCTTCACCAGGATTAAGAAAGTATTGTAACTCGAAGGAATTACCACGTGTTTTAAATGGTTTAGGAATCGCAATCATCTCAACTTCTAAAGGGTTGATGACTGACAAAGAAGCTAAAACCGAAAAAGTAGGTGGAGAAGTACTTTGTTACGTTTATTAATTTTAAAGTAATAATTAGCAATGTCAAGGATAGGTAAATCCCCAATAAACATCCCGAGTGGTGTAGAAGTAAAAATGGATGGAAACCTTATTACTGTTAAGGGCGCTAAAGGAGAGCTAACGCAAGAGTTAGATCCAGCTATTTCAGTAAAAATAGAAGAGGACACCATTACATTCGACCGCGAATCAAACGCGCCAGTTCATCGTGGAAAACATGGTTTGTACAGAGCCTTAGTTTTTAATATGATTGAAGGTGTAACGGAAGGGTATAAGAAGGTATTAGAAATTATAGGAGTTGGTTTTAGAGCAACAGCGCAAGGGCAAATTTTAACCCTTTCGGTTGGTCACTCTCATCCAATAGTTATCGAATTGCCAAAAGAAATTAAGGTATCTGCAGAAACTGCAAAAGGTAAAGCACCAATCGTGACTTTAGAATCAGTTGACAAACAACTAGTCGGTCAAGTAGCTGCCAAGATTCGTTCTTTCCGTAAACCTGAACCATATAAAGGTAAAGGAATTCGCTTACAGGGTGAGTATGTAAGAAGAAAAGCAGGTAAAGCAGCAGGTAAATAATCTTAATTTAAGAATAAAATGGCATTTAGTAAAATAGCTAGAAGAGCTAAAATCAAGAAAAGAATCCGTAAAAATTTAACGGGTACTGACGTACTTCCAAGACTTTCAGTTTATAGAAGTAACAAGCAGATTTATGCACAAATTATTAACGATCTTAAAGGAGAGACTTTAGTTTCTGCTTCTTCACAAGGCGTTAAAGAGTGTGAAAATCTTCCAAAAATTGAACAAGCCAAAATTGTTGGAAAATTAATTGCTGAAAAAGCAGTTAAGGCAAATATAGAGGCTGTGAAATTTGACCGAAACGGTTACTTGTATCATGGAAGAGTTAAATCACTTGCTGATGGAGCAAGAGAAGGAGGATTAAAACTATAATAAAATGGCAGCAAAAATTAACAATAGAGTTAAACCAGCCGACTTAGAATTAGTTGATAAGTTAGTTGGTATTAACAGAGTTACCAAGGTAACAAAAGGTGGACGTACTTTTAGTTTCTCAGCAATCGTTGTGGTTGGTAATGGAGATGGAATTGTAGGTCAAGGATTAGGTAAAGCAAATGAAGTTACAGAAGCAATCTCAAAAGGGATTGATGATGCAAAGAAAAACCTAATTAGAGTTCCTATTATTAACGGAACTGTGCCTCACACACAGAAAGGAAAATATAGTGGAGCTAGAGTTTTACTCAAACCCGCTTCTGAAGGTACAGGAGTTATTGCCGGTGGTGCAATGCGTGCCGTACTTGAAAGTGCAGGAATACATAATGTTTTAGCTAAATCTCAAGGTTCATCAAACCCACAAAACGTTGTAAAAGCAACTATAGACGCATTATCTTTAATGAGGGATGCATTAGCTGTAGCGAAACAACGCGGTATATCAATGGATCAAGTGTTTAACGGTTAATTTAAATAGAATGGCAAACAAGACAATTAAAATAAAATTGGTAAGAAGTGCTATTAACCGTACGCAAAGACAAAAAGATACGGTTAAAGCATTAGGGCTACGTAAAATGAATCATGTTATAGAGAAAGAGGCTACTCCTCAAGTTCTTGGTATGGTTGCAAAAGTTCAACACTTAGTTGAAGTAGTCGAGTAAAAATCTAAAAAAAGAAATGCAATGAGTCTAAATAATTTAAAGCCAGCGAAAGGTTCTACTCATGGACAGCGTCGAATTGGTCGTGGTCAAGGTTCTGGTTACGGTGGTACAGCTACACGTGGTCACAAAGGAGCAAAATCTAGATCTGGTTACAGTAAGAAAATTGGTTTTGAAGGAGGGCAAATGCCGCTCCAAAGACGTGTTCCAAAATATGGTTTTAATAACATAAACCGTGTTGAATATAAAGCAGTAAACCTGGATGTTATTCAAACATTGGTTGATCGCAAAGGATTAACGGAAATAAATCCAGATATCCTTCGTCAAAATGGTTTATTAGGTAATCGTGAACTAGTTAAAATCCTTGGTAGAGGTGAGCTAAAAGCTAAATTGAGTGTTACCGCACATAAGTTTTCTGTATCTGCAAAAGCAGAAATCGAAGCCAAAGGTGGTGATTGTTCAGAAATCTAATTAAATTTGCAAACTATTTTACGCAGATGAAGAAACTAATTGAGAATATAAGTAATATTTGGAAGGTTGAAGAACTAAGGAAGAGGTTGTTAATAACCTTTTCCTTAATCTTGGTTTTCCGAATTGGATCGTTTATTGTTTTACCTGGTGTCGATAGTTCTAAACTCGGTACTGATGGGGCAGACGCTGGAACAATCGAAGGTTTGTTAGGGTTACTATCGGGTGGTGGTTTTACTAACGCTTCATTTTTAGCCTTAGGTATTATGCCCTACATTTCTGCTTCAATTATTATGCAGCTAATGGGGATGGCTGTGCCAGCGGTTCAGAAAATGCAACAAGAAGGAGAAAGCGGTCGTAAAAGAATTAATAATTATACACGTATTCTAACGATTATTATATGTGCTGTGCAAGCACCAGGATACCTTTCTTTGTACGTGGCAGGTAAAAACGCTATTCCAGTTGAGTTTATTAATTCACCGTTATGGTGGACGCAATCTGTTTTAGTACTAGTAGCAGGTGCTATGTTTGCAGTATGGCTTGGAGAGCGAATTACTGACAAAGGTGTAGGTAATGGTATATCATTATTAATAACCGTTGGAATTATCGCTAGATTGCCACAATCTTTTGTGGCAGAAACAGCGCAACACTCTTTCTTAATTGTTATAATTGAGGTGGTAGTGTTTATGTTGATTGTTATGGCAACGGTACTGATTGTACAAGGTGTACGTAAAATTCCAATGAATTATGCTAAAAGAGTTGCAGGCGCTCGTGGTGGTGCTGTCGATGCTCAAGGTGCACGTTCATATCTGCCTATTAAGGTTAACGCTTCAGGTGTTATGCCTATCATTTTTGCACAAGCAATTATGACGGTGCCTGTTATGTTTATTGAAAAACAATTTGGAATATTTGGCTTTTGGTATAATCTTGTTTTATTCCTTTTGATTATCGTATTTACGTATTTCTATACTGCAATAATGATTAATCCAAAGAAAATGGCAGATGATATGAAACGTAATGGTGGGTTCATACCTGGGGTTAGACCTGGAGATGAAACAGCAAGCTATATCGATGAGCTTGTTTCTAAGATTACGCTTCCAGGCTCTGTTTTCTTAGCTATTATTGCGATCATACCAGCTATCGCTGTTCAATTCGGAGTTGGAGATGGCTTTGCATTGTTTTTTGGAGGTACTTCATTACTGATTATGGTAGGAGTAGTTTTAGATACCTTGCAGCAAATAGAATCTTATTTGTTAAATCGTCATTATGATGGTTTGATGGAAGGAACTAAGATAAGAGGTAGAAGAACACAAGGCGAAATGTCTGGAATGTAAAACAAGATATTATGGCTAAACAACAATCAATAGAACAAGACGGAACAATTATAGAGTCATTATCTAATGCAATGTTTAGAGTTGAATTAGAAAATGGTCATATAATTACCGCTCACATTTCTGGTAAAATGAGAATGTATTACATTAAAATTCTACCAGGTGACCGAGTAAAAGTAGAAATGTCTCCTTATGATCTTACTAAAGGTAGAATTACTTTTAGATATAAATAAGGTTAATAATACTGACAAATTAAATTAAAATAAAATGAAAGTAAGAGCTTCAGTAAAAAAGCGATCGGAAGATTGCAAAATCGTAAAACGAAAAGGAAGAGTTTACGTTATAAACAAAAAAAATCCTAAGTTTAAACAAAGACAAGGATAATTCAATTGTAAAAATTATGGCGAGAATAGCAGGAATAGATCTACCAAAAAATAAAAGAGGCGTTATCGGATTAACGTATATCTTTGGAATTGGAAGAAGTAAAGCAGAAGAGATTTTAAAAGCTAATGGTATCGACGAGAATATCAAAGTTCAGGATTGGAATGATGAACAAATTGGTAAAATACGTACTACTATTAATGAAATTAAAGTTGAAGGAGCACTAAGATCAGAAGTTCAATTAAACATTAAACGTTTAATGGACATCGGTTGTTATAGAGGTGTTCGTCATAGATCTGGTTTACCACTTCGTGGACAAAGAACAAAGAATAACTCAAGAACGAGAAAAGGTAGAAGAAAAACTGTTGCAAATAAGAAAAAAGCAACTAAATAATAGTTAGTAAAATGGCAAAGTCTAATCAAAAGAAGAAGAAAAACGTTAAAGTAGATGCAATTGGTGAAGCGCATATTCAAGCTACCTTCAATAATGTTATCGTATCTTTAACTAATGCTCAAGGACAAGTTATTTCTTGGTCTTCAGCAGGAAAAATGGGCTTCAAAGGTTCTAAGAAGAACACTCCTTATGCTGCGCAAGTAGCGGCAGAAGAGTGCGCTAGAGAAGCACATGACTTCGGATTACGTAAGGTAAAAGTATTCGTTAAAGGACCTGGTTCTGGTAGAGAATCAGCAATTCGTGCAATTCATAATTCAGGAATTGAAGTTACCGAAATTAATGATGTTACTCCATTACCACATAATGGATGTCGTCCACCAAAACGTAGAAGAGTTTAATAATTATCAACAGAGGTTAAATGCTGACGAAGGAAGATGCCTTAATTCTCAGTACCTCAAATATATTTTATAATGGCAAGATATACAGGACCCAAATCAAAAATTGCTCGTAGATTTAGAGAACCAATTTTTGGACCAGACAAAGCGCTGGATAAAAGAACTTACGGACCAGGACAACACGGTCCAAATAAAAGAAGAGGTAAGCAGTCTGAATACTCAATTCAGTTAACTGAAAAGCAAAAAGCAAAATATACTTATGGTATTTTGGAGCGTCAGTTTTTGAATTTATTTAAGAAAGCTTCTTCAATGAAAGGAATTACAGGTGAAAACTTATTAATTCTATGTGAATCACGTTTGGATAACACTGTTTACCGATTAGGTATAGCACCAACTAGAAGTGCCGCAAGACAATTCGTTTCACACAAACATATTACTGTTAATGGTGAAGTAGTAAACATCCCATCTTATTCTTTAAGAGAAGGTGATGTAGTTGGTGTACGTGAAAAGTCTAAATCTTTAGAAGCAATTACAAATTCTATTGCTGCTAAAACAACACAATTCGATTGGTTGAACTGGAATCCTTCTAATATGACTGGAACAGTTTTAAGCACTCCTTCAAGAGAAATGATTCCTGAAAATATTAAGGAACAACTGATCGTAGAATTATATTCCAAATAAAAATTAATTTATTATTATGGCTATTTTAGATTTTCAAAAGCCGGACAAAGTAATCATGATTGAGTCCAATGAACACGAAGGTCAATTCGAGTTTCGTCCATTGGAACCAGGTTATGGTATTACTGTTGGAAACGCTTTAAGACGTATATTACTTTCTTCTTTAGAAGGTTTCGCTATATCATCGATTAGAATTGAAGGTGTAGACCATGAATTTTCGACTATCGAAGGTGTTGTAGAAGATGTAACTGAATTGGTTTTAAACCTAAAACAAGTTCGCTTTAAACAACAAATTGAAGACCAAGATGAAGAAACTGTTATCATTTCTGTAGGTGGACAAGAAACATTTACTGCTGGTGATATCGGGAAATTCACAACTGGTTTTCAAGTTCTAAATCCTGATATGGTGCTATGTAACATGGACACCTCAGTGAAATTAGATATTGAGTTAAAGATTATAAAAGGAAGAGGTTATGTTCCTGCAGAATTAAATAAAACTGCAAATGCACCTTTTGGTACTATTTTTATTGATTCAATTTTTACTCCAATTAAAAACGTAAAGTATACTGTAGAGAACTTTCGTGTGGAGCAAAAAACAGATTATGAAAAATTAATCTTTGATATCATTACTGATGGTTCAATTCATCCAAAAGATGCTTTACAAGAGGCAGCAAAAATCCTTATTCACCATTTTATGTTATTCTCGGATGAAAGAATTACGTTAGATAGTGAAATTAAATCTGAAACAGAAGAGTTTGATGAAACTTCTCTGCACATGCGTCAGTTATTAAAAACTAAACTTATCGATTTAGATTTATCAGTTCGTGCTTTAAATTGTCTTAAAGCTGCGGATGTTGATACTTTAGGAGATTTAGTAGTCTATAATAAAAACGATTTATTGAAGTTTAGAAACTTTGGTAAAAAGTCCCTTACAGAACTTGAAGATCTTGTTGATGCTAAAGGACTTTCGTTTGGAATGAATACGTCTAAATACAAATTAGACAAAGAATAAAAACTGATATAAGACTTTAAAATGAGACACGGTAAAAAAAATAATAGTTTAAGTAGAAAAACTGCCCATAGAAAAGCAATGCTTTCAAATATGGCATGCTCTGTTATCGAACATAAAAGAATTAATACTACGGTTGCTAAGGCCAAAGCACTTAGAGGTTACCTAGAACCATTGATTACAAAATCGAAAACTGACTCTACTCACTCAAGACGTATAGTTTTTAAATACTTACAAAGTAAAGACGCAGTTACTGAATTGTTTAGAGAAATTGCTCCAAAAGTTGCTGATCGTCCTGGTGGATATTTACGAATTATTCGTATTGGAAATCGTTTAGGTGATAACGCAGAAATGTGTATGCTTGAATTAGTTGATTTCAACGATTTAATGGTAAAAGAACCAAAAGAAAAGAAAACTCGTCGTTCTAGAAGAGGTTCTGGAGGTGCTTCTACTGCTTCAACTACTAAAAAAGAAGCAAATAACGAAACTGCTGAAAAAACGGATACAGATAAGAAAGCAGAGACTAAAAAGACTGAATCTAAAGCTAAACCAAAAAAGGAAGAAGCTAAAGAGGAGGCAAAACCAAAAGCAAAAAAAGAAGCTAAAAAAGACACTCCTAAAAAGGATGATGCCAAAAAAGAAGCTTCTAAAGATAAAGAAAAGAAAGACGATAAAAACGAAAAGTAAATTGTCCTTTCTTATGAAATTTGAGGCTGTCCAATTATTTAGACAGCCTCTTTTTTTATCTTAACCTTTTTGTTTATAAATTTGTCATAAATCATAGTATATGAAAAATCATAAATCTGGCTTTGTCAGTATTGTTGGTAGTCCCAACGTTGGGAAATCAACATTAATGAATAAGCTCTTAGGTGAGAAGCTTTCAATAGTTACTTCTAAAGCCCAAACTACACGTCATAGGATAAGAGGTATCTTAAACCATCCAGATTATCAAATCGTTTTTTCAGATACTCCTGGGGTTGTTAATGCCGCTTACGAGCTTCATGATACTATGATGAGTTATGTATCAACATCCTTAAGTGATGCCGATGTTTTGCTTTTTATAACTGATGTTTTTGAAGATACACTAAATCATAAGGCTACGCTTCAAAAAATTAAGGATATGCGTATCCCAATAATTTGTTTGATCAATAAAATGGACCTGAGAAGTCAAGATGTTGTAGCCGAACGTATCGACTATTGGACGAAAGAATTACCAAATGCCAAAATATTACCGATTTCAGCTTTGCATAACTTTAATGTGGATCCGATTCTACAATTGATTTTATCTCATTTACCAAATTCACCTGCATATTTCGATAAAGATGCTATATCAGATCGACCAATGCGCTTCTTTATTTCCGAAATCATTAGAGAGAAAATATTTTTGAATTTGAAAAAAGAAGTACCTTACGCTTGTCAAGTTGAAGTAACAGATTACGAAGAAGAGGAAGATATCATTCGAATTCGTGCAAATATTATAGTTGAACGGGATTCTCAAAAAGGTATTATTATTGGTGCCAAAGGTCGTCAGTTAAAGCACATTGGTATAGATAGTCGAAAAGATATTGAGAAATTTGTTGATAAACATGTCTTTCTTCAAACCTTCGTTAAGGTAGATAAAGATTGGAGAAGTAACGAAGGTAAATTAAAAAAATACGGTTATTAATTATGAGTAATATTGTTGCAATAGTAGGGCGTCCGAACGTTGGAAAATCTACGCTTTTTAATCGATTAACAGAGTCTAGAAACGCCATTGTAGAGGAAATGAGTGGCGTAACTCGTGATCGTATTTACGGAAAAGGAAATTGGATAGGATACGATTATTCTGTAATTGATACTGGTGGTTACGTAAAAGGTTCAAATGACGTCTTTGAAAGCGAAATAAGGAAGCAAGTTGAAATCGCTGTCGATGAAGCAAATGTTATTGTTTTTGTTGTTGATGTAACTACTGGACTGACTGACTTAGATGAAAAGGTGGCTAAATTACTTCGCGATGTGAACAAAAAAGTGTTTATAGCAGCAAATAAAGTTGATAATACCAGTAGAATTGGTCTTTCCTCTGAATTTTGGTCATTAGGACTCGGAAATGTTTACGACGTTGCTGCTACAAATGGTTCTGGAACTGGTGAATTATTAGATGATATTGTTAAAGAATTTGAATCAAAAACAATAGAATCTGATAGTGATTTACCCCGATTTGCAATTGTTGGAAAACCAAATGTTGGAAAATCATCTCTTGCAAATGCCTTAATTGGGGAAGATAGAAATATTGTAACACCAATTTCAGGTACAACTCGAGACGCGGTTAATACGCGATACTCTGCTTATGGTTTTGACTTTCTTTTAATTGACACAGCGGGTATTAGAAAACGTGCCAAGGTCAACGAGGATATAGAATACTATTCAGTGCTCAGATCTGTACGGTCGATTGAAAATTCTGATGTTTGCATTTTTATGATTGACGCTGTTGAAGGAATTCAAAAACAAGATCTCAATATTTATTACATGTGTGAAAAAAACCATAAGGGGGTTGTAGTACTTGTTAATAAATGGGACCTTATTGAAAAGGAAACTTTAACTACTAAACAATACGAAGATAAAATTAGAGCTCAATTGGCACCATTTAACGATGTACCAATTGTTTTTACGTCTACCATTTCTAAACAACGAATTCATAAATCGCTTGAGGTGGCAATGAAAGTGTATCAAAATAGAATAAGAAAGATTCAAACTTCTGTACTCAATACTATAATGCAGGAGGAAATTGAAAAATTCCCACCTCCCATGTTAAAAGGAAAGTATGTAAACATTAAATATGTTACGCAATTACCTACGCATGCCCCAGCATTCGCTTTTTACAGTAATCTTCCACAGTATATTCCAGATAGTTATAAGCGTTTTTTAGAAAATAAAATTAGAACTCATTTTGATTTCGAAGGAGTGCCGGTACGTATTTTTTTAAGAAAAAAGTAAAGTGGTTAGAACGAATTCGCTAACCACTTTACAATAAACCATAAATAAACCCACTATAAAGACGTTTATTGTTTGGAAATGGTTGTAAAAAAATGATTTTATTTTAAAATTATAAATAATTACTTTGTATATTCAGCCTAGAAAATTATTTCATTATGCCGTTTAATACAATTTTTGGGTGGTTTATAAAAAAACGGATACATCAAATTGATTTATTCAGAAAGCATCCTATTGAAGTCCAGAGAGAATGGTTTGAGCGACTTATTAGATCAGGTCGAGCAACTGTATATGGAGAAAAATATAATTTTAATGAAATACACAATTATACAGATTTTCAAGAAAAAGTTCCACTTCAAGACTACGAAGATGTAAAGATATGGGTCGAACGCTCTTTAAAAGGGGAGGAAGATGTATTATGGCCAGGTGAGACTAAGTGGTTCGCAAAATCATCAGGAACAACTTCGGATAGAAGTAAGTTTATTCCTGTGACCAAAGATTCTCTAGAAGATTGTCACTACAAAGGTGGAAAAGATTTATTAGCAATATATTATTCTCATTTCCCAAATACAAAGTTATATCGTGGTAAACATTTGGTTGTCGGTGGTACAGCAGAGCAAAATACTTTACGACCAGATAGCTATACCGGAGATTTATCATCCATTATTCTGAAAAACCTTCCTTGGTGGGTTGAGATTAAACGTATTCCTTCACGTGAAACTGCCTTGATGAGTGAGTGGGAAGAAAAGATTGAAAAACTCGCTGAAGAAACCATGGAAGAAGATGTATCAAGTATTTCAGGTGTGCCTAGTTGGACGCTGGTTTTACTTAACAGAATCTTAGAAAAGAAAGGAAAAAAAGACATTAGAGAAGTATGGCCCAACCTTGAATTACTTATGCATGGTGGTGTTAGCTTTAAACCTTATGAAAAAGAATTTAGAAGTATTATCCCTCATGATGACATGCATTATATTGAGTCTTACAACGCTTCCGAAGGATTTTTTGGTATACAAGATGAAGTTGGTGGAGACTTATTATTAATGCTCGATTATGGGATATTTTTTGAATTTATCCCCATGTCTAAATTTGCCGGAACGGACTCAAAGGAAATTATTGCATTAAAAGATGTTGAGTTAAATACGAATTACGCAATTGTAATTTCTACCAACGGCGGTTTGTGGAGATATATTTTAGGAGATACGGTTTCTTTTTCGAGCCTAGATCCTTTTAGGGTCAAAGTAACAGGCCGAACGAAACATTTTATTAATGTTTTTGGAGAAGAAGTTATTGTGGATAATTCAGATCAAGCAATAAGAAAAGCATGTGAGTTAACAGATGCTACACTAAAAGATTACACAGCTTGTCCTATTTATATGGAGGAAGGTAAGCAGGGAGGTCACGAATGGATTGTTGAGTTTTCAAAAGATCCAAAAGATTTTAAATTATTTACTCAGTTTTTAGATGATGAATTGCGTAAACTTAACTCCGATTATGATGCTAAAAGAACCAATAATTTAACATTAAACTTTCCGCTTATACACAAAGCTAGATCAGGTTTGTTTGATGATTGGTTAAAAAAGAAAGGTAAATTAGGAGGGCAACATAAAGTGCCTAGACTTGTTAATAACCGTGAAATCTTTGAAGATATTATTCAATTACAAAAGGGCGCAATTGTTGATATAAAAAGAACATGATTAGGTATGTTGTAATATTGTTGTTATTGGTTTCGTCCAAATTTGTAATTTCTCAAAGCTATGAATGGAAACTAGAGCATGAGCTAATCAATGAAAATATTGAAGCTTGGGACGTTAATCCAGTTCATGAAATCATATTCTCATCAAATAATGTTTTGTATAAACTAGATGATGATCTCAAAAAAGAATTTACACAAAGCAGAAAAAGTATCTCAGATATTGTAAAAATTGATGCACAACACTCGCTGAAAACATTGATTTTCTCAGCGGCTTATCAAACTGTTTATTTTGTGGATAATACACTCAGTTTTCAGGATGCAGATATACAGTTGTTTGATTTAGACGTAGGATACGCTAGTAATGTATGTTATTCTAATCAAACGAATAGATTTTGGGTTTTTGATGAACAAAATACGCGACTATTGCGTTTTGGAGGTGTTGCTGGTAAAGATTTACAATCTAAAGTTTCAAATCTAATTTCTATAACACATCGTGAAACTCCCTCAGAAATCATTGAAAACAATAATGAGATTTTTTTATTTTTTAATAACCACGGTACATTTGTTTTTGACTTAAATGGTAGCTTTTTACGTGAGTACGCATACCCAAAAGCAACGAGCTTTTATCCAACCGAAAAACATTTATATTTTTTATTACCAGGTGCGCTAGTTCGTTTAAATAGACAAACAAATGAGGAAGTTGAAATCTTATTACCAAATAAAAATATTGCTGAGTTTAAAGTTTTTAAAAACATTTTTTACTTTAAAAACGATGAAGGAATTTCTAAATATTCATTAATTCCTACTCGCTAAACAATTTTGTTTAAAACAATATTTGTATTTTAGTCCATCATTTAATTATTAGAATTATGCATATCGCTGTTGCAGGAAATATAGGTTCAGGAAAAACAACCTTAACTGAGTTGCTCGCCAAACATTATAATTGGCAAACTCATTATGAAAATGTTTCTCAAAATCCTTACCTTAATGACTTTTATGAAGATATGCAACGGTGGTCATTCAATCTACAAGTGTATTATCTTAATAGTAGATTTACACAAATTCAAGAAATACAGCAAACTGATAAAGTTGTAATTCAAGATCGAACAATCTATGAAGATGCGTATATTTTTGCTCCTAATCTCCATTCTATGGGGTTGATGACAACAAGAGATTTTGAAAATTATTTTTCGCTTTTTAATTTGATTGAATCATTTGTATCTGCACCTGATTTGTTAATCTACTTAAGAGCAAGCGTCCCAACTTTGGTAAATCAAATTCAACAAAGAGGGAGGGAGTATGAAGAATCTATTCGATTAGATTACTTAAAACGACTAAATGAGCGATACGAAGCTTGGATCAGTACGTATGATAAGGGTAAAATTCTTATCATAGATGTTGATAATAATAATTATCATACAGATCCAGAGGATCTGGGTAAGATAATATCAGGGATTGACGCAGAAATTCACGGGTTGTTTTAACGCATCAAACTACATTGTACGTTCGTCAAATGAGTTGATTAATTTTGAAAGTTCTAAAATTAGACTAAACTTCTTGTCATCCACGTTCTGATTATCTTTTTCACGATCTACATATTCACGTAAAAGTATTTCAGCATCTAAAATATGGTGTTCTTCAAAAGGACCTTCCATGTTCTCTATAATTGTTAAACATTCTAGGCTCACCATAAAATCATGTTTTACAGCCAGATTAACAAACTCTACTATGTATTCTGAATAATCGACTTTGCTGTTCCATATTGTGGTTAATAGTGGAAGATGAATTGCATTGTACGCCGTGTCTAATAAAATACTCATTAAAGTATCAGCACTGGTTGTAGATTTTATATCTCCCAAAAATGTAATAATTTCTTGTTCTGCAAGATCTGAAACACCAGCGTTCCACACCTTTATTATTGGCTTTATTACTTGATCATCTCCATTAACCTTGAGTGCTTTAAGTGCTTCTATGATGCTTTTTTCTTCTCCGGATCTGATGTCTTTCAGTAAACTTGCTACTTTAGCTTGTCTTTCCTCTTCTCTTTCTGCTGATGCCATATTTACAATTTTTTGCAAAGCTAAGGATTTTAATAACATTATTTAGGAGGAAATCAAGAACATGTAAATATTGAAATCATATAAAGAAGTATGGCTAAATTCAAATGATAAAAACACAAATACATTAATCATAATTCTTGACACTATAAATCCAATTATTTCTTTTTAAGGAAAGGAACTGTAAATTAAAAGTATAATTTTATATTTACTCTTTGTTTAATAAAATCGTATATATAAAATGGCTAAATTAACAAAAGAATGGCTGTATGGTAAAGATATTAGTTCGCTCCTTTTGCGTATTGTATTAGGTCTATCCATGTTTTATGGACATGGTCTTGGGAAGTGGGAAATGTTATGGGGAGACGGTGCCATACAATTTGCTGACCCTTTAGGATTGGGTGTAACGCTCTCTCTGGGCTTGGCTGTATTTGCTGAAGTTATATGCGCTTTAATGCTTGTGTTTGGATTGTTTACCAGACTAGCTTTAATTCCATTGATTGCTACAATGGCAGTAGCTGTATTTATTTTTCATAGTGGACATGCATTTGCTAAAATTGAGTTGTCTCTAATTTATTTATGTGGTTTTATTTCACTTCTATTTGTTGGGCCTGGGCGTATTTCTCTCGATCATATAATTAAACGTTAGTCAATTTTTAAATGAAGGTAAAAGCAGATAATGCCAATTATTTTGGAATAGGTATTTTACAACATAAACGAGGTCATAATATTGGTACTCTTTGGCGTTCCGCACACATTTTAGGTGCTTCTTATATTTTTACGATTGGTAAAAGTTATAAAAAGCAAACCTCAGACGTCTTAAAATCATGGAGAGAAATTCCTTTGTTTCATTACGATGATTTTGACGATTTCTATAAACATATTCCATATAATAGTCAGTTAGTTGGTGTCGAAATGGTTCCTGATGCAGAATATATAAAAGAGTATAAACATACGCCACGAGCAGTTTACCTTTTAGGAGCTGAAGATAAGGGATTGCCAGAAAAAGTATTGGAGCGTTGTCACCACATTGTTCAGCTACCTGGATTAAAATCATTGAATGTAGCTGTTGCAGGAAGTATTGTTATGTATGATAGAATTGCAAAACTTGAAAAGTAATATTCTGATTAGTCTCAAAAGTTAGGGAGCGTTTAATACTATTTTATAACCATGCTGCATGTCAACTGTATGCTTACTTTTAATCCTTAGCAGATGAAATTTTATAAAAATAGGAGTTGTAAAGCTACACAAAACCTGTTTCGTAGTGACATTTCAAATTAACGTTTGTATACAATAGTTGTTATCAATAAATGGCTCATTATGTTGATTTGTAAATAGGTAAGTAGATGGGTGGGATATAAGCTCGTCCTCAACAATTATCCTTGAATCGTAATAGCACAAGTTATTAACTTCAATTATGGAGCTTTTGTAAGTTTGTGTTATCTCATGAAATTTAATTTCAAAACATAAAGAATAGCAATTAGTTGAGAAACAAAAAAGCCGTTCCATAAATTGAAACGGCTTTTTTATAATTATTTGTAAATCTTACTCTTCTACAACTTCAAATTGAAATTCTGCTGAAACTTCTTTATGTAAGTTTGCAACAGCGGTATAGGTTCCTACTTCTTTAATAGGCTCATCAATTATTTTTAATGACTTTCTATCTACTTCTACACCTTCAGCTTTCAATACTTCTGATAATTGGATTGTGTTTACAGAACCAAAAATACGACCATTTTCGCCTACTTTTGCTCCAATTTTAATACTCACATCCTTAAACTTAGAAGCTAATCCTTGAGCTTCTTCTTTAACTTTTTCTTCCTTATGAGAACGTTGTCTTAAAACTTCTTCGTGTGCTTTTTTTGTTGATTTTGTTGCAACAATTCCATATCCTTGAGGAATTAAGAAGTTTAATGCGTAACCAGGCTTTACTTCAACAACATCGTCTTTGTATCCTAGCTTATCAACATTTTTCTTTAATATGATTTCCATAATTTTCTAAATTAATGTGTTAATAAATAAGCTTATCTTAACTGATCTCCAACGTATGGAAGAATCGCTAAGTGACGCGCTCGCTTAACAGCCTTGTTAACTCTACTTTGGAACTTAGATGAAGTTCCTGTTATACGACGTGGTAAAATCTTACCTTGTTCGTTTAATAATTTTAATAGAAAATCTGCGTCTTTGTAATCAACGAATTTGATTCCACTTTTCTTAAAACGACAGTATTTTTCTTTCTTAATGTCAATGTTTACCGGCGATAAATATCTTACATCTTGTGCCATAATTGCAATTTTTTTTGTTCTTTACTTAATTACTGAGCTTCAGCTTTTGCTGGTTTAGCTCCTTTCATTCTTGACTTTCTTTTTTCAGCCCATTCTTGATGGTGTTTGTCCATCTTTACAGTTAAGAAACGCATTACACGCTCATCACGTTTGAATGTTACCTCTAATTCAGAAACAAGATTTCCTTCTCCTTCAAATTCTAGAAGGAAATAAAAGCCTGTTGTTTTTTTCTGAATTGGATACGCCAATTTTTTCAAGCCCCAAGACTCAGAATTAGTAACTTTTCCACCAAGAGTTTTGATCTCTTGCTCGAACTTCTTTACTGCTTCCTTTGTCTGGTCTTCAGACAAAACGGGAGTTAAAATGAAAACAGTCTCGTAGTTATTCATATTATTATTGTTTTAATTAAGGCGACAAAGATAGGTAAAAATCTTTTAATCTAGCTTTTTTTTATAAAATATACCTTTAAATGGTTTTTTATTTAGTTATTTCAAAATATGAAGTACACCCAAAGCTTTAATATAATCTTTTGTTTGTATATTTATTTATGCTCGATTATAGGATTCCTGTTTTCTTAATTTAAGATTAATCCTGTTGAAAAACTTATTGTTTTTTGATTTAATTCAATACATTTACTCAAAAAAATGATAGTAACATGCGGATAAAGTTTGTCATTATAAGTTTTATATTGTTGGTTGGGACTCTTGCGCTCTCTATGTATTTGAGTTTGAATTGGTTAGTTCTATTTGGTGTTGTCCTTATTCTAACTATTATGGGATACGTTGATATGATTCAAACCAAGCACTCAATCCGAAGAATTTATCCTTTAGTAGGTAGACTAAGATATGTAATGGAAGAGTTGAGACCAAAAATGTATCAATATTTTATTGAATCAGATATAGATGGACGCCCTTTTAATCGTTTGGATCGGTCATCAGTTTATCAAAGAGCAAAAAATGTTAGAGACACCATTCCTTTCGGAACTCAGTTGGATTTATATGCGGAGGGTTATGAATGGATGTGTCATTCAGTGGCGCCTAAGGCTTTTGACAAATTAGATCATGATCCGAGAGTTCTTATTGGTAATAAAGATTGCAAACAACCTTATTCAGCGAGTATTTTAAATATTTCAGCGATGAGTTTTGGTTCTTTGAGTGCGAATGCTGTCGAAGCGTTAAACGGAGGTGCTGCACTCGGAAATTTTGCGCACAATACTGGAGAAGGAGGACTGAGTGATTATCATTTAAAACATGGTGGAGATCTTATTTGGCAAATTGGTACCGGATACTTCGGATGTAGAGATGAAGATGGGAATTTTAATCCAGAATTATTTGCTAAAAAGTCTAAGCATGAAAGTGTTAAAATGATTGAGATAAAGCTTTCTCAGGGAGCTAAGCCAGGACATGGTGGGATTCTACCCGCTTCCAAAAACTCCGAAGAAATTGCAAGAATTAGACATGTTAAACCGCATACCTTGGTTGCTTCACCTCCTTATCATTCAGCTTTTGATACACCTTTAGAGATGATTAAGTTTATTAAACAACTTCGCGAACTTTCTGGTGGAAAACCAATTGGATTTAAGATGTGTATTGGGCATAAAAGTGAGTTTATTGCAATTTGTAAAGCCATGATGCATCTAAATACATATCCTGATTTTATCGCTATCGATGGAGGTGAAGGTGGTACGGGGGCAGCTCCACCTGAATTTAGTAATTATGTAGGTGCACCTTTAATTGATGGATTAGATTTTACACACAATATTTTAAATGGTTTAGGTATAAGGGAACATGTAAAACTAATTGCCTCAGGAAAAGTGTCGTCAGCATTTCATGTTGCACGTGCGATGGCTTTAGGTGCCGATGCTTGTTATCAAGCCAGAGCAATGATGTTAGCTTTAGGATGTATTCAAGCGCTAATATGTAATACCAATGAATGTCCAACTGGAATCACGACTCAGAAATCTGAATTGACAGTTGGATTAGTGGTCAAAGATAAAAAGGTACGGGTGGCTGAATACCATAAAAAACTTTTAAAAAATTATGTTGAATTACTTGGAGCATCTGGACTGGATGAAACAAAGTATTTGTCGCGTTCACATATTTATCGACGTGTTTCTTTAAATGAAATGATAACGTATGAAGAGTTGTTCCCTTCATTTGATTATGGAAGTATGCTCGATGAATCTGATATTCCAGAGAAATATAAGTTAGATTTCGCTAATGCTGATATGGAAAGTTGGGGGATAAAATTTCATAAGTTACAGTAGCTAGATTTACTGTGATTTGTATAGTTTTAGATTGCCACGACTACGAGATGGAACCTTGATGTAGTGTGGGGTAATCAAACAAAGGTTTTTAAAGTTTCTATTTCGAAGTGGTTTATGGATTATCAAACAACTTCCTCCCATAAAATCCGTAATTTTACACCGTGGAAGTAATCAAAAAAATCATACGATTTCCTTTTATAGTTTTGATCCGTTTGTATCAATACATCATCAGCCCAATTTTCCCAGCGAATTGTCGGTATAACCCAACGTGTTCGCAATATTCAGTTGAGGCAATCAAAGAATGGGGAGTTTTGAAAGGTGGTTGGTTAGCGTTAAAAAGAATCAGCTCTTGTCACCCGTGGGGAGGTTTTGGAGATGATCCTGTGCCGAGGAAAGATAAAACCAAGGATTGAAAGATTGAAAGAAGATTAAGAATTCGTAATTTTAAAATTCGTAATTCCTAATTGATTATGGAATTGGTACTTTCTTTGCATCACAAAACAAAATTACACAACATGAAAATTCAACATCTTCTGGTTCTTTTAAGCTTAATCATTTCTTTTTCAGCACTTAGCCAAAAAGAGAATCCCCTCGAAAAAGTAGATAGTCTATTCAAAATTCGTCAACCCAATGCCGCCCAACAGAAATTATGGACTATCATTGAAACAGCTAAAAAGAATGAAGATCATTCTACGCTTTCCAAATCCTTCTCCTATTTTAATAAGTTTTTAGCTCCCTTAGAAATGGAAGAGCGCGCTGCGCTTTATTTTGAAGTTTTTAAAGCAACTCAAGATTTACCACAACCTTCAAAGTCTATTGCACAATTGCAAATGACTCAAGAAGTCGCTTACAATTTTAATTCTTGGTTTGGATACCGCCAATTACAGATTTATGATTCTATCAATATAGGTGATGATATTGTTCGACATGGTTTTGTGTTGAACAACATTCAAGCATTAGAAAAACAATTGAATACATTGAGAAGTTATGATTTCCAGCCATTTCAAGAAGTTTTAACAAAAGAAAATGACAGTCTATTTGTACTGCAAACCCTTTCCGATTATGTCGCTTATCAATTGATTAATTTATATCAATCCTCGATTATTGAAAGTGGTGGCGAATTAAAAAAATCATCCACTGATCATGAACAATGGTATGCTTCCTCTTTTGATTTTACTGGATTAGAATTTCAAAATGATAATTTGACAACAAAGATTTTGAAACTTTATCAAATCATTGAAAAAAACAACAAGAACGTTGCTAATTATTTGAGCTCCTCAGTTTATCAAAGATTACATTATTTAAAAAATAATTTTAATAACGAAAAGGCAATTGAACAAGCTTGGCAAGAACAATTTGAATATTTTAAATCCACTTCAGCCCGATCTAAATTCTTATTTGAAATCGCAAAGTCCAAGTATTTAAAAGGGAAGGATTATCATTTTAAAAGAAATCCTGATGTTGAACAGTTAATCAAAGAAGCACATAGTCAACTGATTGGTGAGCTTGAAAAGTTTCCGAATAGTGATTTTGAATATGAAATCAAAGCCTTAATTCAAATTGTCGAGCAGAAAAACATCAATATTTCAGCCCCAAATATCTTTAGTCCAAATAAAAAGATTCCTTTCTTAGTGAAACATAGAAACATGGACCAACAGGTGATACGCATTTATAAAGTTAAAGATTATACTCCATTGAATAATCAAAATTTGAGATTGATAGCCGCTGATGATCACTTGACATTGGTGCAAACTTTAACCATGGATTTGAAGAATAAAAACCGCTTCCAAGAAAGATCAACAGAATTACTTTTGGAGGAAATTCAATCCGTTGGAAAATATTATATCGTTGCTACTAATGATGATGAGCCCCTTGCGGAGTTAGCTAAAGACAGTAAAAGATGGAACGCCAAAGAAATTTACTTCACGGAATTAACCATTACCGAAATCCGCGTTTCTACCACCAGTGCAAATAACGAATATGCCATTTTAGTGGTGGATGATAAAACCAATCAACCTATAGAAAACGCAGCAGTTAAACTCTTTTATTACGACCGAAGAAAAAGTAATGATTTAATTGAGTTTGAATCGGGAAAAACGGATAAGAATGGACTTTTTACTTCATCCATAAAAGACAAGAACCGAATATTATATACGGTAAGTCATAAAAACTCCTTGTTGCATGGCAATGATTATGTGAGAAGCAGCGGTGAAGAAAGAATTTTGCGTAGGGTGGAATTAATCACTGATCGATCGATTTATCGACCTGGCCAAAGCGTTTATTTTAAAGGTATTCTATACAAAGGTAAAGATAACGAATATGAGGTGATCCCTGGAGAAAAAATTACTTTGACCATTAAAGATGCTACTCGACAAAACGTTTTTGAATCTAATTTCCGCACCAATGAATTTGGAAGTGTAGATGGAAGTTTTCAATTGCCTGAATCAACTGGACTTGGCAACTTTCAATTAATAGCGAGTGGAAGAGGAGATTATGCATACTCAAGTGCCCAGTTTTCGGTGGAAGAATATAAGCGGCCCACCTTCGAGGTGAAATTAAATCAACCTAAAAATGAAGCTCAATTAGACGATACTGTTTCCATCTCTGGAAATGCTAAAGCTTTTGCTGGTTTCCCAATTACGAATGCAAAAGTAAGTTATTCAGTGTATAGAAATTGGAATCGCTATTGGAGATATTATAATCAACCGTCTTCGGGAGATTTATTGAAAGAAGGAAAAGTAAAAACAGATGAAAACGGAAAATTCACCATTGACTTCTTTGCAGAATCAGATCCAAATGCTATACAAAACGCTTATTATACGTATGAGATAAAAGCAAAGGTAACCGATGTTTCAGGAGAAACGCACGAACAAACTTTGTCCTTAAACTTGAGTGAAATTGGAGTTTCTATTCAAGTGAAAACACCTGGACAATTCTTTACGCATAATGAAGAGTTTGCAGTAATTGACATTGTAAATCTAGCTGGAGAAAAACAAAAAGATTACAACGGAACAATTAAAGTTTATCGAAAAGAATACTCCGACCAATTCTTAAATCGAATATGGGAGAATGCAGAAATCCAAAAATTCAAAAACGAAGAGCTACAAACACTTTTCCCAAATATGAATTTGAATGCTTTTAAAGAGAAGTCTGAAAGTGAACAACTGATCAAAACTATTTCTTTTCAAAGTGGAGATTCTCTTAAAATCAACGACTGGATCAACAATCAACAAGGACAATATATTTTTAAATTTCAGGCCTTAACTAAAGCCGGAGATACAATTAAAAATCAACAACAAATTGTAGCAATTGATGTAAGTGCAAAAGAACTTCCTTTTCATAATGCTTTATGGACTTTTGTTTCAGCCAAAGAAGTAAAAGTAGGTAAAGACATTGATTTTCAAATCGGTTCATCGTTTGAAAATGCGCAAGCTTTGATATCTGTTTATCGAAAGGATGAGTTGTTGAGTAGAGAATGGGTCCAATTAAAAGACAGACATTCTTTATGTTATTCAGTAGAGGAAGAGGACCGTGGAATGTTGAGATTTGAAGCGATTTTATTTAATAATGGTGTTTTCTATTCGCAGTCTGAAAATGTAAATGTGCCTTACAGTAATAAAAAATTGAAAATTAAGACTTCAACGTTTAGAGATTTATTAGAACCTGGCCAAAAAGAACAATGGAGTTTTACCATTCAGGATGAAAACCTAGAGTTGGTAAAAGCCGAATTAGCTGCTACTTTATATGATGCTTCTTTGGATCAATTTAGAGGACACAACTGGAACTTTTTTCCTTATTATAAATGGAGTTTTTATTATGGATGGAACCGTGCTTGGACGCGGGGAATTCAGAATAAAGGTTCCTTTGGTTTGGGATGGGAGTTAAGACAAGTACTCAATAGAAGAAATATGAGATATGAATATCGAAAAGTGCCTCATTTTAGTCGTATTGTTGATTACCATGATCAAGGATTTTCTCAAAATAGAATTGCACGAGACGTGATTGCTGCAGCTCCTGAAAATATGCAAGGTGAAGTTGCAGCGGAAGAAGAAGTTATAGAAAGTGATGACAAAAGTGGAGATTCAACTGTCGAAAAGAAAAAAGAAAAATCGGAGCCAATCAACCCAAGAAGCAATTTCAACGAAACAGCTTTCTTCTATCCAACAATATACTCCAACGATTCAAATAAATATGAATTAAATTTCACCTTGCCCGAATCATTAACAAAATGGAAATTGTTGATGTTAGGCCACAATAAAGAACTCCAAATTGGAACTTTCCAAAAAGAAATTGTTGCTCAAAAAGAATTGATGGTGACTGCCAATGCACCTCGTTTTGTGAGACAAGGAGATGCAATTGATTTTGCTGCAAAAGTGGTGAATTTAACCAAAGAAGAGCAAACAGTAGAAGTAACGTTGATGCTGGAAAATCCTATAAATCAAGAAAGATTGAATTTAATTGGTCGTCAGCCTTTGAGTAAAATGGTGATCATTCCTGCTGGAGAATCAGAAGAAGTGATTTGGAATATGAATGTTGGAAATCAAGAAGTTATTCAATATACGATTACCGCTGCTAATGAAAGTTTCAGCGATGGAGAACAAAACAGTATTCCTGTATTGAGCAATCGTATTTTGATTACCGAAACAGATCATGTGTTATTGAGAGAGGCAGGAAGCTCTAAACATGAGTTTGAAGCATTTAAAAATCAAAATTCATCGACTTTAGAAAATAAATCATTAACGATAGAATACACTGATAATTTAGCATGGAATGCGGTGATGGCTTTGCCTTATTTAACGAAAGAAAATAACAAAAGTGTAACCGCCTTGGTGAATAGTTATTACGCCAACGCCATTGCAAAAGACATTGTGAATAGTCATCCGCAAATTCAAACGATATTTAATCAATGGAAATCAAAATCTCCTGATGCTTTATTGTCAGAGTTGGAAAAAAACAAAGAATTAAAAACGATTCTTTTAGAAGAAACACCATGGGTGATGGATGCCAAAAATGAAACGGAACAACGTCGAAGAATTGCACAATTATTTGAATTGAATCAATTGCAAGACAATCAAAACAACTTGTTGAATGAAATCAAAAATAAACAAAATGCCGATGGCGGATTCAGTTGGTTTGGTGGAGGGAAATCCAATATTTACATCACTCAAAATGTTTTAACGAGATTCGGTCACTTGCAACGTTTGGGGATTTCAATTGACCAAGCAAAATATATGTTGCGCAATGCAGAACGATTTGCTGCCAAAACACAAGTAGAGCGTTACAATAAATACCTTAAAGACAAAAAATCGTATAGCGTTTCCAAAATAGATGTGTATTGGTTGTATTCCAGAACCTTTTTTAGCAATGAAAACAGCAAAGCCATTGATGAGGTAGAGAGCTACATTCAAACACAATTGAAAAAGGAATGGACACGTTTTAATCCATATTTACAAGCCATGATTGGAATTTACTTTGAAAGTGAGAACATCAATGACAAGGCACAGTTGGTTTACGCTTCTTTAAAAGACAGAGCAAAGAAAAACACAAAGTTAGGGATGTATTGGATGGAGAATTCAGGATATTACTGGTATCAAAATAACATTGCAAGTCAAGCAATGATTATTTCATTCTTCCAAACAATGAACGCTCCAGAAAAAATGATGGACAACATGCGTTTATGGTTAATCCTCAACAAAGAAAGCAATGCTTGGGAAACAGGAGCAGCCACAGCCGAAGCCGTTTATGCGATTCTATCTTCAGGAAAAGATTATTTAACGACAAGCGAAAAAGCAACCATAAAAGTAGGCGAAAAGCAATTTGTTTATTCGTCAAGCACTGCCGATAATGAAATAGAAGTTGAATGGACACCAGGTTTAGGTCAAGTAAAAAATAAATGGACAGGCGAGGAGATTTCTAGTGATTTAGGAGTTGTTGAAATCGAAAGATCCGCTGAAGGTCCTGCTGTTTTGAACTTGTATTGGCAATACACCGATGAATTATCAAAAATCAAAAGTAGTCAGAACAAATCGATGCAAATTGAGAAAACCTACAGAAAAATAGTTCCTGGAGCAAAAGACGAGAAAGGAATTGTGGATTCTACATTTAAAGTTGGTGATAAAATAGAAATCGAATTAATTGTAACGGTAGATAGAGATTTAGAATTCGTTCACATCAAAGATTTGCGTCCCGCAGGATTCGAACCAGCAATGTCTACAAGTGGTTATAAATTCGATAAAGGTTTGTCGTATTATCAAAGTCCAAAAGACGTTTCAATGGATTATTTCGTTGATAATTTACCCAAAGGTAGGTATAAATTTACTTATATTGTTTATGCAACACACAGCGGGAGTTTCAACAGTGGAGTAGCAGAAGTTCAATGTCATTATGCGCCGAAATTTTCTGGGAATAGTGGTGTGATCGGGGTTAAGATTGGGAGGTAAAATTTTATAAGTGGTTGAAACCACTTTTAGATAGCTCGGGATTTCTATTGGTGAGGGGTGAATCCCTCACCAATAGATTTCATGAGACTAAATCATAGAGGAGTTGAAACGGATATCATTGATGCGGGATTCATCCCGCATTCAATGTTTTTGACTTGTAATCATTAAGCCGTTTCAACGGCTTTCTAACTGAATCGAGAAAATAATTAAAGATTTTCTTTTTAGATTTAAACTATTTCATTAACTTAATTATAATTACTTACCTAAATCATAAATTTATGCCTAAATCATTTAATAGAATATGGGTCCATGCTATATGGGCGACCAAGAGCAGAAAGCCTTTAATTCATTCAACTATGGATAATGCCCTTCATGACTACATTATAAAAAAGTTCAAGGAAATTGGATGTCCAATTCGAATTTCAAACGGTTATCATGAACACGTTCATTGTTTGTTTTTACTAAATCCAAAGATGCCACTCGATGATATTATTCAACGGGTAAAAGGGAGCAGTTCACATTTTGTAAATAGCAATAATCTCATTCCAGAAAAGTTTGCGTGGCAAAGGGGATATCGATCGTTTTCTGTATCAGAATCTGTTTGCGATAAAGTTTTTAATTACATTTCAAATCAGAAGGAGCACCTTGATAAGAAATCTTTTATTGAGGAATATAAATCCTTTCTACGATTGCACAACTTAGAAGTGGAAGGCGATAGTTTATTGGAATAAGTGGTTGAAACCACTTTTGGACAGTTAGAAAAGTCCATTAGTGAGGGATGAATCACTCACTAATGGACTGCTCAATAGTTAATGGAATTTAATCTTTTCTTATTTAATAGCTCATTCACAATGACTCTTAAAGCTAAAAGAATTGAGTTTTTACACTCATTAGAATTTTTTACACATTATTGACGTGGGATTTATCCCGTATTTAATAGTTCATTCTTCGTTCTAGCCAGCCGTTTTTACGGCTTTTAAACCCTTTTTCGTCTCTTGCTAGAATATTATATTTTAAAATTACCAGTCTTTATTTTTAGTCCTGTCTAAATAAATCGTATATATTTGTCAAAAATATAAATTTAGCAGCATGAATAAAATTTTGCAACTGGCAATATTACCGTTTTCAATCATTATTTTGTCAGGATCGATTTTCTCCCAATCCACAATTCTAGGAACTGTACAAAGTAAAGATGCTGAGCGTTTAGCTTGGATAGATATTGTTGTTGAAGGAATGAATAAAGGAGCCACTACAAATGCCGCTGGAGAGTTTACAATTTCTGGTTTACCTACTGGAAATTATAATTTAATTTCTCGGTCTTCAGATTTTCAAAACGATACTATCGCTGTTGTTTTAAAAGACAATAATCCAGTGAATGTAACTTTTATCTAGTTATATTGGATGCTGAAAGCAAGGAGAACCTTGTTTATAAAGGTAAAAGATATGTTTATGAAGCCACAGGAATTGACGAAGGTAAACATCAATTGGCAATGAAATTGGCTAAAATAGACGGAACAGTTAGTTTTCCCAGTACGGTAATTATGATTGGGAATAATGTTGTGTACAAAAACAACAGTTTTATGTCGAAAAAAGAAGTGATGAAGATATTAACAAATGTAAGCGAAACATATAAAAGCAATCAGTTAGGAATGTAGGGTGAGAGAAGATTTATAATTCAATTCACAAGCGACCATGACTTTGCTGAATTCAAGTTTTGATAAGAACTAAATCTTAATTTTAAATCTTATGAAAAAGTAGATATTGTTAATGTTTTGTTTATTGATAAAGATATGTCCGTTTGAAAAACACTATTTTTGTACATTAAAATGTTCAAACAGTCCTTATTTCATTTAGAGTAAGATCAGTTCTTTGTGACTTATCTAATGTTATGACAAACGAAATTTAATTCTCATGAAGAACACCGCTTACTTTTTTATAACTACCATTGCCATAGTCATTATCTTGATTTATGGAAAAAGCATTCTGATACCATTTGTTTTCGCGCTATTATTGTGGTTCATAGTACGTAAAATCAGACAGGAATTTAACAAAGTCAAGTTTATAAATAAATACTTCCCTCTTTGGTTAAAAAATCTAATTCCTTCTGTCTTGTTGCTTATAGTACTTTCATTTATTACCAAATTAATGATGATGAACATTGCTGTTTTAACCCAATCTTATTCTCTTTACGAAGGGAATATTGCGGTGCTGATAGAGCAAGTAAATGAACTTTTTAAAATCAATTTGATAGATTTCTTTAAGGCAAATGCAGGAACCTTTGATTTTGGTAGTATCCTTCAAAAAATCATTGAATCATTGACGAGTTTAGTGAGTAATGCTTTTATAATACTTATTTATGTTTTATTTATTCTGCTAGAAGAAACAAATTTTTATACGAAAATGAAAATTGCTTTTGCTGAAAATGAACAGATTTTAATGCTTACGAAAGTACTTGAAGAAATTGAAGTTTCTGTGAGTAAATATATAGGTCTAAAAACTTTGATTAGTTTTATAACTGGTTTTGCAAGCTATATTGCGCTCTATTTTATTGGTATTGACGCGCCATTATTTTGGGCCTTCTTAATCTTTCTTTTAAACTTTATTCCTACGATTGGTTCGTTAATAGCGACACTCTTCCCCATGTTTTTTTGCTTACTTCAGTTTGGGGATTTTTCTAAAGGATTAATCGTACTTGGTGTTGTAGGCGGTATACAGGTTCTTGTTGGAAATGTTCTCGAACCAAAATTAGCAGGAAATACCTTGAATATAAGTCCTCTCCTAGCTATATTCGCGCTGACTTTTTGGGGTGCATTATGGGGAGTTACTGGAATGCTTGTTAGTGTACCGATTACAGTTATTATGGTGATTGTTTTTTCTCATTTTAATATGACAAAACCAATCGCAATCATGTTTTCTGAAAAAGGAGAAATTTGATGAAACTGTCCGTTTTTATTCTAAAATTCGTATCGGATAATTTACCAGTAAATATATTTAAGCCGTTAATCATGTGAATAGACGGTTAACTGATAAGATCCTTCGCAAATTTCACTTTCCAACCAGTTGATAAGTGAAACTCTCTTCTCTCGATTGCTTCCCAACACCCACAACTGTCATCTAGATCATATTTGAAAATTAAGATTTTCAAACATGGAAGGATCTTGTCAAGTTAAAAAGAGTACTCTTTATTTTAGTTTATTAAACTACTGGTAAAGTTCCCGATAAGCATTTATTCTAGTAATCAGTGTTTATATGCGCCAATACATGACTTTAAGTTTTTTGTAACGTAAAAAATGTAGTTTAAAAATAAATGGTGTGCCTTACACTGTGAGTCATCTATATGATTATTCTATTCAGCATTATTCGCATATTTACCTGTTTGAATATATGCTACAAAAAAAGCCCGTCTATAAATAAACGGGCTTCATTCTTTTCTCGCATCAAGTACGTTATAAGCTTGTATCAATATTTCACGCCTAAAATTTCATCAACAGTTTTGTAAGAAATAGCATGATAATAAGGTCTTGCTTCCTTGTAAACTTCTTTCCCCCATTTTAGTGTTTCATCTGTTGAAGCTAAAGTTGTATATATTGGAGCTAAGAATTTTCTTCGACCAACTTTTTTGAGGAATGCTTTAATTTCAGGCCTAATCTCAGTGTAGTTATTTTTAATTCCTAAGATATACCATTCAGACATAATTTCTGCATTTCCACAATCTGCAAAATTTAATTGCTCATCAATCTTAATCATTTTTTCTTTAGCTAATTTACCTTCAAAAGCACGTATAAAAGCAATCCATTCTTGAGTAATCTTATCATCTCTACTCAAGGATGTGAATTCAGCAGGTAACTCATCTTCATTTTTTATTTCAATAGCTAACTTTTCAGCTTTTTCAAAGCGATCTGATTTAATTTTAACAACATTGTCAGGAATGCCTTCGCCATAAACCCAAGCGTCTACATTAAAGTCAACATTTTCTTTTTCAAGTAAATTAGATTTTAAATAGGATACAAATTCCTCAGTGGTAAGCGTTTCAAATTGATATGCATTGAAATAAGAAGATAAAAATTGATCAAATGTTTCTCTTCCTACCTTACTCTCAATGGTTTTTAAGAAAAATGCACCTTTAACGTAAGCAATATCTGTCATTCCTTCATCAGGATCTCTTTCTTGTAATTCTAATTTTAAATGTGTGTCTTTTTCTCTTCCTGAGGACATCATTTCGTTAACACTACTTTCTAATTCTTGAAATTCAATTAAAGCAAGCATGTCGGCAATTTCTTTACCATAAACAGCTTCCATAATTCTATTTTCGAAATACACAGTGAAGCCTTCATTCAACCAGAAGTCATTCCAACTTGCATTAGTTACCAAGTTTCCAGACCATGAATGAGCTAGTTCATGCGCGATTACACTAACTAAACTACCATCACCAGCAATTAATGTAGGTGTTGCAAATGTTAGCCTTGGATTTTCCATTCCACCAAAAGGGAATGAGTAAGGAAGTACAATTACATCGTAAACGTCCCATAAGTAATCACCATAAATTTTTTGTGCAGCTTCTATCATTTGAGGAATATCTTTAAATTCCTTTTCTGCCGCTGCTATCATATGAGGTTCTGCATAAGCACCGCTTTTCGGTCCTAATTGTGCATATTCCAATTCACCCACTGCTAGAGCCAACAAATAAGAAGGAATGGGTTGTTTCATTTGGAAGCTATACAATCCATCATCATTTTTGACGGTTGGATTAGTTGCACTCATTAATGCCATTAAATCACTAGGAACTTTTAAATCTGCTGAATATGTAAATCTATTCTCTGGTGAATCTTGAACGGGTATCCACGTTCGTGTGAGTATTGCTTGCCCTTGGGTGTATAAAAAAGGATGTTTTTTACTCCCAGTTAACTCTGGAGCTAACCAATCAAGTGCTTCTGAATTTTTTGTTGTTTCATAATAAATATTTACAAATCTATCGTTTTTGGTTAGCTCTACAATTAATGGTGAGCCCAACAATGAGTCGCGTTTCCCCACTTCATAATTCGCAGAAACTTCATTTCCTTCGGCACCTAAAGTTATGCTGTCTATTTTTAAGTCTTTAATATCAAAAATTGCACGATTAGCTCCTTCATTAATCATTTTATGTCTAGCTACACCTGCTAAAATTTGATTTTGAAAGTCTACATTTAATTCTAAATGTAAGTGTGCCGTTCTTATCTTATCGATATTTCCATAGCTGTGATTTTTAATGGTAACATCTTTACTTTGATTTGATTGGGCTTCTTTTTGAGTTTTTTTGTCTCCTGTGTTACAAGAAAATAACATTGCAAAAGACAGGATGAATAGTAATTTAATATGCATAGTATTGATAATTTTATGTCGTAAAATTAAAATTTTATCTTTAAACCCTACTGTTTTAATGTGTTTAAAAAGAATTTCATAATCCTTCTTTCACGAAATCAAACATTTATTGATTTAATTCAGAAACAATTTAACGTATTTTAGCAAGAGGTCGATTTTTTTATTTATTTTCACGACCCAAACAGTTAAAGAATCAATTATGAGTTTAGATAGCAGCGTAAAAAGAGAGTTTATGGGGCACCCCATAGGTTTGTTTATTTTATTCTTTACAGAAATGTGGGAACGCTTTTCTTATTACGGAATGCGGGGGATTCTAACATTGTATATTGTAGCTTCAGCTTCTGCAGCAGATCCAGGTTTGGGTTGGAGTAGTAAAGACGGAATTTGGCTTTATGGATGGTATACTATGCTTGTTTATGTTGCTTCTATTCCAGGAGGATGGATTGCAGATAAATTCTTGGGACAAAAGAAAACTGTGATGTATGGAGGTCTATTATTGTGTTTAGGTCATGGTGTTCTGGCCATTCCACAAGATTGGGCGTTTTTTACAGGTTTGTTGTTGATTATTTTAGGTGTTGGTGGATTAAAGCCAAATATTTCCACTATGGTAGGAGGACTTTATGAAGAGGGGGATATCAGAAGAGATAGTGGTTTTACCATCTTTTATATCGGTATTAACATTGGTGCGTTCTTGGCAAGTATTTCTGTTGGTATGGTTGCTTATTATTATGGATGGCATTATGGATTCGGTTTAGCAGGAATAGGAATGTTATTAGGTCAGGCTGTTTATATTTGGGGACAAAAATTCTTGAAAGGTGTAGGTGAATTTACTGGAGGGGATAAAGCAACTCCGGAGATGAAAGCTGCTGCCAAACGACCGTTAACAAAAATAGAGAAAGACCGTGTAATTGTTTTGCTCATTTCTTTTTTAATTGTAATTGTCTTTTGGGGAGCTTTCGAACAAGCCGGAGGTTTAATGAACCTGTATACCGATACAAAAATTGATAGATATATAGGATTAAGTTGGTTAGAAGAAATTCCTGCAGCAGTGTTCCAATCATTAAATGCTGCTTATATCATCATTTTTGGAACAATGGTCGGTGCATTTTGGGTATGGTGGAAAAAAAGAGGACGTGAGTCATCTTCTTTGTTCAAAATGGCAGTTGGTACAATTATAATGGGATTAGGATATGTCTTTATGATGTTTGCATCTAAGGAAGCTGCTTCCGAAACTTTTGGAAAAGCGGCTATGTTCTGGATTTTCCTAGCATATTTATTTCATACGTTAGGGGAGCTTTCAACCTCTCCAGTTTCACTATCCTTTATTACCAAATTAGCACCGTTAAAATATGCATCAATCATGATGGGGATTTTCTTTGCAGCAACTGGTTTTGGTAATAAATTAGCAGGAAGTATTGGAGAAGCATCTCAATTAACACCATACAATGGAGATTTATCTGTTGAAAAGCAAGAGTTAACGCCATTTATGGAGAAAGATTCCATGGAAGTTAAAGATGCAAACAATCAAGTGATGATTACTTATGATTATCCGATTAATGAAGATAAGAACTTTACAATCAAGAGTAATGTATTTTTACAAAATGAAGAGATTCAATTCGAAGAGTTTGAAACTAGAAAAGATTTAAACCATCTTTTTGCTTTAGACCAAGAAAGAAAAGATGAATTGAAAGGTGTGCTAACCGAAAATGAGGTTACTGAGGAATCTCCTTATCATGCGAGACTTAATTTTGAAAAAGACGAGGATGCCTTGAAGGTGGCAGAAAATAAAGGAGATGGTAAAAATTATAAAGTATCTTTTGTTTTAGAAGAAGAACAAAACGAACAAGAGTACAAAACATTCATGTGGCTAACGATATTTACAGTTAGTTTTGGTATTCTCTTGATAATTTTCCTTAAAAGATTGAAAAAGCTTACTCACGGTGCGGAGGAGAAAGAAGTTGAAGGATTAGAAGCTGAAGGTTTTGAAATCGCTGATACTGAGATTAAAGATTAATATAAAGTAACTATTATGACAGATGCAGAAGTTGTGGACAGAAGTGAACACGATGAGTTTTTTAAAAGTAAAGTTTTAGGTCACCCTGCGGGATTATTTGTGCTCTTCTTTACAGAAATGTGGGAACGTTTCTCTTTCTATGGGATGCGGGTTTTATTGATTAACTTCCTAACGATGGCTGTGATTGGTAGTAATCCAGGTTGGGAGTGGACGGCAGAGAATGCTGGTGCGCTTTTCGGAACTTACGCAGGATTACTGTATTTAACACCAATCTTAGGAGGAGTGCTTGCCGATAAGTACACAGGGTACCGCGGTGCCGTATTAATTGGTTGTGTGATTATGACAGCAGGACATGCGTCAATGGCTTTTGAAACCGAACTTTCTTTATATTTAGGTTTGGCTTTGCTTGTTTTAGGAACAGGATTTTTTAAACCAAATATTACTTCAATCATTTCTGAAATGTATACCTATCTACCTGAAAAGAAAGATGGGGCTTATACTATCTTCTATATGGGTGTTAACGCAGGAGCATTTTTTGGAATGATGCTTTGTGGTTATTTGGCTGAACGTGTAGGATGGTCTTGGGGCTTCGGATTAGCGGGTGTATTTATGTTATTCGGTACTATTCAATTCTTACTGTCAAAACCTTTGTTCGGAAAAATTGGTGCAAAACCCATTCGTAAAACGAAAGAACAAAAAGCGACTGAAGTTAAAGATTATAAAGAAAACAAATTTACAATTGTAGATAAAGTACTCATTGTAGTTACTTCAATAATAGGTTTGCTTTATCTTATCAACGATCCTGTGTCAAAAATTGGAGGGATTAACCTTTTACCGGAAGAGTTCTTGTTGGCAAAAGATACATTGTCTGGTGACCTAGTGATTATTATTGCTGGTGTTCTCTTGTTTTTATACCTTATCATTACTCGTATTATTCGTTATGAAAAGGTAGTTAGAGACCGAATGATTGCCGTAATTATCTTTGCTTTCTTTACGGTATTGTTCTTTATTCCTTTTGAACAAGCGGCAACTTCGATGGTTATTTTTGCCAGAGATTATACAGATCGTGTTTTAACAGGAAACTCTGCGCTGATCTTCAATATTGTGAACACCTTATTAACTGTAATTCCATTGATGATCATTACATGGGTCCTTTATTTATTGAATAAGAAGTCATTTAAGCAAATACCTGGAAGTAATATCACTTTAGCTATTTGTTTCGCTTTAGTTTGGGGGATTGTTGTTTGGATGCTCACACAAGATTTTTCTACAAAATCTTATGATGTTAGCTATCAGGCCGTACAGGTAGAAACCGAAGTAGATGGAAAAATGGTTGAAGAATACGTTCCAATCACAGAAGCACGACCTTTAAAGGAGGGTGAGGTTGCTGAATCAAAAATATTGAGCATCTCATCAAGTAGTGAATTAAAAGTCGGAGAACCTGTTGCAGCTCATCTAGAATTAGGTAAGTATCAATATTTAGACGAGGTGGCAGAGAATAAACTTGCGGTAGACTATGCCGATGAAGGCTTGCAATCTCAGATTGTAAAAGGAGAAGTAGCAGAGATAAAAGATAATGAAGTTGAAATTACTGTTTCGTGGTTTAGTATCTTAAACTCTTTCTTTATTATTGCTTTCGCCTCTTTCTTCTCGAAATGGTGGGAAAGTAAATACAATCCTTCAGCCGCAATGAAGTATGCTTTAGGTTTGATTTTGGTTGGTGTTGGTTTTGCTATCTTAGCGTACGGTTCAAGTTTTATTCCTCAAGGAGCTGAAGCAGGAATGGTTCGCGTAAGTATGGTGTGGTTGGTGCTTGCCTATCTGTTCCATACTATTGGTGAACTTTGTTTATCTCCAGTAGGTTTGTCTTACGTTAGTAAACTAGTTCCCGCAAGAATGATTGCATTAATGTTTGGGATGTGGTATTTAGCCATTGCAATAGGAAATAAAACAGCTGCTTCTATGGGAGGTATGGTTGAAGAAATTCAAGAAGAATATAGTTTGTCAACATTCTTCCTAATCTTTACTGCAATACCTGTAGTTGCTGGGATTTTAATTGCTATTTTAAATCCTTTATTAAAGAAATTAATGCATGGCGTGAAATAAACGCTAATGATGAATATGCTCAACCGCTTTGCATTCCCTGATGTGGAATCGAAGCGGTTTTTTTTATCTTTGTATTATGGAAAAAGTTAACTTTTCACTAGAAGGTGAATATATAGAACTCATTCAGTTGCTAAAAACACTCGGTATTGCGCAAACAGGAGGACATGCGAAGATGATTGTTGAAGACGGGGTAGTTGTTAGGGCAGGTGAGGTTGAGCAACGTAAAAGAGCTAAAATTCGACGTGGTGAAACAATTGTTATTGGGCAGCAGATAGAAATTGAAATTTCTTAAGTCGTTGCTATTACCAATCCTAAAACAATTCCATACTTCAAAAATCTTTTTGCGGTTTCATTAATTTATTTGAATTAGAAATTACTGTCTGTAGATTTTTAAAATTTGAAAAGCCTAACGCTAACCGACTTTCATTTTGATTATCGCTAAAGTTTTTGATTTTATAGATGGAGAAATATTATTAAAACCACATTGGTAGAGTAGTGGAGAATCATTAAATAAATTACCCCAATAATCTTTATTCTAACGTTAATTGAAATCTTATCTCAATGCTTAATTTATTCAATTTACTAACCGGTAAGCTTCCAATGGAAACGATTTGAACTTTAAATTTAGCAATTATAAGTATGGACTATTCCTATAAATTATAATGCATAAAAAAAGCCTGTGGTTGTTTACCACAGACTTTTAATATAAATTTTATTGCTTTATTATTTGAATTGGATGTTCAACATTTCTTGAATTTTCCCAATTTTTATTGCGAAACCAACACCTTCAACGCCAATTCCTACAAGTTTTGCATTAACAATACCTAGAATTTCACCTTCACTATTAACAAATGCTCCACCACTGTTTCCACGGTTTACACTTGCATCAGTTTGGTAATATTCTTGTCCATTGTCGTTAGTTCTTTGACCAGAAATAATCCCTTTACTTAACGTTTGACCAAGTTCAACCGCATTAGGTGTTCCAATTGCATAGATATCATCTCCAATACTCCCTTCTTTAAAGTTCTGGATGTCGTATGATAGCTTGTTTTGGTGGTCAATTTTTATAATCGCCACGTCATCGAACGCATTGGACTGAATAATTTCCGCATCAAATTCTTCCCCATTATTTAAAACGACTGTATAATCTTCGTCTCTAGAAATAACATGGTGATTTGTTAAAATGTATCCTTCGTTATTAATGAAAAAACCAGAACCATGTCCCTCATCTGTCTTTATCGTAACTGTTGCAGCTAGCGCTTGACCTATGTTTTTATCTATAGTATTAGTTGGTTCTGCGATTTCAATTTTATCTAATTCTTCGGCTTTTTTCATTACTTCAGAATTCGCAATATAATCTTCTGATTTTAAAAGGTTATCTAAAGAAATTGCGAAAGCATCATTGAATAAAATTGCTTCTTCATCTTTTTTCGGGAAAGGTGTTGCAATTTCACCAGTTGTTACTTTGTCTTCAAATGTGAATATTTCCGTTTTATAGATGTCTTTAACTGTCCATTTTATTCCTATTTCACCACGATAAAAAGCACCTTGACCATAATAATGTATGGGTGTAATTTTCGTAAGTGCTAGATAATTAAGGTCAGCATCAAGATATAATGTATTTGTTTTATTCTTGAGTACTTTGTTTAACGTATCGACATATCCACGCTCTTTCAATTCATCGTTTATAATATCAGAAAATATGGTGTTTTCGATTTTTATATTTTCTGTATTTTTAGAGCTACCAAATATAGAAGTTGTTTCTTTACGATTCTCATCAATTGTATATCCTGCGTTTTTATATTTTGTTATAGGCATACTAAATTGTTCCAGGCTATCTTTCTCAACATTAAAAGCAACATTGTTTACAATTATGTACTTTTCGTCTTCTTTTTTATCAGTTTTTTCTATTGTTGATGGTTCGAATTTTTTCTCTGAAAGATCATAGCGAAAACTTTTACGACCACCTTCAAAAGCTGGCGCAAAGTACAGTATAAAAGGTGGAAGCCAAGATATGATATATAATGGCGACCTTTTAGACATGAAAGAACTGTAATAAGCAGGTAAATAACCTTCTTTTTTAACTATAAACTGATATGATTGGTATTGTTTCGTTAATTTGAACTCTTTGTAATCACCAGATGCCACAAGAGAGTCTTCAATATAAACTTCCGCCTCTTGATCATTCGTTGAAATGTTTACTTTTTGCTTTTTTGAAGCTATTATAGATGCACAACTTGTTGTGAAAAATAAGCTTGCTAATGATAAATAGATTAATGGTTTCTTCATTTATTTTGGATTAATTATATTTTAAATTTAGTGATTTTACCGCGCGTTTAATTTCTATGGCAAATCCAATACCTTCTATACCAATACCAACGAGTTTGGCATTTACTATTCCTATTAGTTCTCCAGATTTTAGCACTAAAGCTCCACCACTGTTTCCGTGATTTACACTTGCATCTGTTTGAAAATAGGTTTGTTCATTGTCATTCTTTCTTTTTCCAGAAATAATCCCCTTACTTAAGGATTGTCCCAATTCAATTGCGTTTGGAGTACCTATGGCGAAAATTTCGTCTCCAATTGAACCAGTTTGTTCTCCTTCTAAGTTAAATGAATATGTATTCTGATGTTCTATTTTAAGTAGTGCAAGGTCGTCAAATTCACTTTGTCGAATAACTTTAGCTTGATGTTCTTCTCCATTATTGAGAATGACTGTTAAATCTTCCTTCTCAACACCAGCTACTACGTGATAATTGGTTAACAAATATCCTTCATTGTTAATGAAAAATCCTGAACCATGTCCATCTTTTGTTTTTACGGTAACTGTTGCTTTGAGTGCGTTTCCAATATTGTTATCAATTAATTGTGCAGGTTTCGATACGAAAAACGCTTCTTTTTCTTCACTTTCGACGATAATTTTAGAAACATTAAAATAATCTTCCGTCTCGAGTAAATTAATGAGCGATTTACTTAAAGCATTTCTGAAAAAATAATTCTTTTTGTCATCATCTACAAACGGATTTGCGATTTCATCTGTTCTTACTTCATCTGTAAAGGAGAATAATTCTTTTTTGTAAATATCTTTTACTGTCCATGTAATGCCTATATCTCCAATGAAAAATCTAGGTGTGTTTGTGGAATAAACTATTCTCGTTAAGCTTAGTGAATTTATCTCTGCATCTAAATACAAGGTGTTTGTATTGTTGTTTAAAATGTTTTTTGTTGAATCCGTAAAATTACGGTCTTTTAAATACTCATTTAAAATGGTGGAGAAGACCGTATTTGAAACTTCAATATCATCGTCTAAAATTATACCATGATGTTCATTAACATCGTATCTTTTTTCTCGTAATTGATAACCAAACCTTTTATAAGAGTTGAGGAGCTGTATAGTTTCACTCAAGCTATCTTTTGTTAAGTTAATAGAAACGTCATTAACTAAAATATACTTATCATCATCGCTTCTATACTTTGATTTTTGGGTAGATGGGGCAAGCGCACGACTCTTAAAATCATATTTATAAGATTTGATACCGTAATCATAAAACGGTGCGAGCACAACAACAAAAGGAAACCATGATAGAAAATAAAGTGGAGATCTTTTTGAAGCAACTACACAATAATACTTATCCTCAAATCCATCTTTTTTGACAATCACTTGTTTGGTGTCAAAACTTTTTTCAAGGGAAAGATTAGTAGATGCACCAGCGGCTAATAATGTATCTGCTGTATAAACTTCGGCTGTTTCATCTTCTGTGCGCAATTCAACTGTTTGTTTTTTAGTTCCTAAAATAGTGGCGCAACTTTGAAATAAAATCAAAGAAGAAAGTAAAAGTGCGGGTAATAATGTTTTCATAAAATATGTTAAACATACAAAAGTAGAATATTTTTTTGGTTGCACCTTAAATTTTTACGAAAAGAAATATTTTAATCATACACTTTTAAAAAAAACATCCTTCATTTTTCTTATGAAGGATGTTTCTGTATAATTTTATACTTAAGCGTTTACAACTTTTCAATCTTAAACGTGTGTCTAAAACGAGGAGAACTTATTTTCAGAAAATAAAGCCCTGTTGGTAGTCTACCCATATCGAAAGATTTCTCAAATGAATGGTTACTGGGTTGTATTTCTTTACTAATAACCACTTGTCCCGTTGCATTAACAAATTGAATGGTATGTTTTTCATTCCTTAACCCATTCAATGTTATGTGTATACTATTGCGTGTAGGATTCGGATAAGCTAGTAGTTGCAAGTCTTCATTGAAATAGGTGAGTCCTAAACTCGATACAGGAATACAAGCTGATGTATCAATACAACCTTGTTTTTCTAAAACCACTGCGTAATCACCGTCGACTGCTGGACTAAAAGTTTGTTGTATCGCTCCATTAATTGGATGAGATGTAGCACAATTAATCCATTGATATTGTGCATTGTTTTCATCTGCTGTTAATATACCTCCTGAAGCACTAATGTTTCGATTTAAGCTTAGCGCGCTTACATTCAGTGAACGAGTCGGACTTTCTCCACAAATATTGCTTGCCTTTACAGAAACCGTTCCTGCTGTTCCATCAGTTGTAGCACTAATTAAAGTCGTATTAGAACTACCAGACCAGCCACTTGGTAAATTCCAAATAAAGCTAGTGGCACCAGAAACTGGACTTACACTATATGTTTCAGTTGTATTTCCTCCACCACATAATTTATCCGAACCAGAAATTACGCTCGGAATTTGTGGGATATCAGTAACCCCAACCATGATGGTTTTCATTGCTGTACTACCACAGTTGTTTTTAGCAATTACGCTAATTTCACCTCCAGTTGCGCCTACATTTGCTGTTATCGAACTACTAGATGAAGATCCTGTCCATCCACTCGGTAATGACCAAACATAACTTGAGGCATTAGTGACCGCTGGAATAGAATATGTTTGAGATGAGTTCTCACATACTGTAAGATCACCACTAATATTTGCAATGCTCCCTGGTTGTGGACATGTATGTGTGACTTTTATTTTAAATGTTGGACTAGATGGAGGAGAAGCAATATTGTTCCATTCATAAACCCTTATGTAATAGGTTGATCCAATCGTTAAGTTGTTAAATGTTTTGGAAATAGAAGAGGGAACACCAACGGGATCATAACATGAAATATTTGTTCCAGTAGTACATCCAGAACGAAGTTCAATGACTCCATCAAAATTACTCGCATAATTAGAAAGTGTTATGGTGTGGCTGCTTGCCTGTGCTGTAAATTTATAATACACATCTAAATCATCGTTTGATGAACAGTTACAACCAGTACATTGATTTGGACCGAATGAGCCTGATGCACAACTTACGGTTCCGCTTAAAGTTGAACCGTTTGATGTAATTGTGCGCGCTGAGGAACATTCATCATTGGATGGTGGCGTACAAGGTGAGCCAGAACATGACCCAACAGAGTTTGTCGATCTGTAACAATATCTTGGTTTTACTTTACATCCACATTCTATGAAGTTGGGATAACGTTTGTCAGCAAAAGCAACACCACCAACATCTCTCCATTCGAAATGAATATGGTCTCCAAATGAATTTCCAGTATTTCCTCCGTCTGCAAGTCTACATCCTTGTTCTACATATTGTCCTACCGAAACATAAATCGTTTCGTTGTGTGCATAATAAGTTTGGGTATTATCAGAATGACGAATTCTAACGAGTTTTCCATATCCACCTGCCCATCCTGCGTGTACTACTGTTCCAGCTTTAACTGCTCGAACAGGATCGTAAACACCATTTGGAGAATCAAAATCAATAGCAATATAACCGTGTGGATTAAAACCATTGTAAGCTGAATTAGGCCCACAGGAGGTTCCAACGCCCCCTGTCGGAGCAGGTGAGCCTGTTCGAGAAACATAATAGCTTGTGCCGCTATTCCAAGGAAGTTTAAATCCCTGTCCAAAGGCATCTAAAACAAAAAGCTGAATTATTAAAAAACCGATGATATATTGTGTAGTTTTTTTCATAGTAATAAGGGTATTCGTAATATTTATTGCGCTTTAATCCATCCTTCTAATCCAATAAATGTTTTCTCATCGGAAAAGATACGCGTTTCTTCTTTTTGTTTTAAATCATAAATAAAGAGCTGATTGGGTGTAGTGTGTACATTCACAGGTTCTGAAGCAGCTGAATATGTTAGGTAACGGTCATTTGGAGATAGTACTGGAGTGATTGAATAGTAGGCGTGCAATGGTATTTCTGTACTTTTCTTTGTTTCAACATTGTAAGCATAAACTGCTTTGTGAATGTCGTAACTATCAAAGATCAATCCTTCTAAATATACAGTTTTATTATCCTTTGAAATTGCAAAAGGTTTGAAGGCAAAATCAGAGTTTGGACTAGTATCTCTGTTGAATAATAATGTGGATTTTTTAGTGTCACTATGATACATCCAAACGTTATACTCTTGCTTTTCATCAGCTCTTTCTATGTAAAACCACAGACTTGGATCGGTATTAGATTGTAATCCAGTGTAAAAAATCATTCCATCGGAAATGGGTAAAGCATTAAGAATATCCTTTGGCATTACGCTCGTTGTGAAATATTTGTCATTCTCTATAGTTTGAGCTGACTGAGGGTTTGATACAGGATTTGGCTGGCTAAATCCATCGGACTCAAAATTTATTTGATGCAATTGATCTTTTAAGTAAAACAAAATTGCGTAAGGAAAACTTTGTTGTTGATCCCCTGTTGCTTCCAAACTTCCTTGGGATTTTTCCGAATTTTGATTGGTGTTTTTAGGGGTTACTTGATTTGAACTTTTAACATCACTCAAGTTGTTATCCTTTTCTTGATTTAATAGCGTGTAACCTAAAGCGGCTACTCCTATTACTATTACAGAGATTAATAGACCTTTTTTCATAGTAGTTTCTTTAATGTATTGAAATGCGATTGTTCAACGCACAAATTTTTTGGAAAAATCTATAAATTCAAGACAATACCCAAAAAAATAACTAATATTTTTTTTAAAGTTAAATTTCAAAGAGACGCAATAGTTCTAATATCAGTCTATATTTCATAATTAATTCTAAAGTAAACTGAAATATAATTTTTATTTAGGATACAATATGATGGATCATCAAGTCTTAAAATGTTCTTTAATGAGCAGCGACGGATTAAGATTTGGAACCCAAAATTGAAAGAAATAGTGTTTATTATTTCAAACAGTAACTTTACCAGCGCAATATTAATTTTAGATTGAACCTACGTTGTGTTAGGTAGTTTGGAATTGCAATATATCTTCCCTCAGTATCTTGAACCCATTGTTGAGATAAAACATTATTGATGCCTAAAAGATTGAAGACTTCAAAGTTAAGCTGAACTGCTGTAAAAGGTCGCAATAGTTTTATTCGGTCTTTTTTATTGGGTTTTGTATATAAAAAGTCATAGCCCAACCCAATATCTACTCTAAAGTATGATTTCTGTCTCAAAGTGTCTTTGTATCTGTAATTTCCGGGTGGACCATAAGGAAGACGAGATCCAAAATTGAAACCTAGTTGTGCAGTAAATTGCTCAATTCCTGGCATTCTATCTTGAAGTAAGATCGCAAATGTAAACCATTGGTCGGTTGGTTTTGGAATGAATCCTGGACTGTTTAAACTGCTATCTGTGGGTACATTGTTAAATGTATAACCAGGAATAATTTCTTCTCCGTCGGCGTTAAAATAGGTATAATAATCATCGTCTTTTAAATCTTCAATACTTCTAAGAAGCCCAAGCTTGAAGAACGATTGTATTCCATCAATAAATTCACCATGTAGATTGAAATCTAAACCGTAGGAATGGCCAATGGCATTGTTTTTTGCGTAGTAACGAGTTCTTACATTATCTATACTATAAGGATTAACGTCCCATAGGTATTTGTAAAATAATTCACCTGATAATTTAAAAGGGGTATTCCTTTCCCACATTTCAAAAGCATAATCGATACCCGTAACGAAATGAAATGATTTTTGGCTTTTTACATCCATATTAATTGAACCATCTAATCTCCTTAACTCTCTGTAAAAAGGAGGTTGATAGTAAAGTCCTGTGCTGGCATGTATTCTTAAATACCTTTTCTTAAGGTTTCCTTTTTCATTTAAGTAGTAACGTCTTGGAAAATAACTTACCATTGCGCGTGGTGTGACATAAAACTCTTGATTAAAAGCTGTATAACCTGCTCTGAGACCCGTGTTAAATGAAAGCTGCGCTCGTGATCTTTCAATTGTATCATGATGAATAGACTTGATTTTGTTACCCAAAGAATCAATTTTTTTCACTTTTATAGCGACAGGAAAATCTCCTTTGTAATAATTGAAAACGTTACTGTATTGCAAAAAACCACTTGTTCTGAAGCTGGATAATTGATTTTGTGCTTTTACCACTTCATTCAGCTCTATGTTGTTGTCATTGCTTTGCGGAAGGCTATAACCAGCCGAGTCAACTAGGCTCCATTCGCTCATGACATCATTAAATTCTTCATATTGCGCCGAGAATCCCCATTGGAGTTTTCCTTTTTTTATATAATCCAATCCGTCGTCGCTTAATGATAAAAATTTGTATTCTCCTTGGTGTCTTAAAGAGTATATCGTGGCTTGTAAACGATTTCTAGAATGATCAAGAAATGAACCTACTCCAAGGGTAGCAATAGAATCACCGTATTCCTCTTTTGCGGGGTCTTTTTCGAGTTCATTGATAAAATATTCACCTAAAATGTCAAAAGTTTCTCTTTCATCTGTATTAAAAACTTTAGCATATAGGGCTAAGTTGGTTCGCTTGTTGACGTCCCATTTTAAAGAAGTGGCGCCAGTAATGGTTTGGAAACGTGTTACTTCTTGTCCTTCAAAATAGACCTTAAAGCTAAGCGGCTGTTGAACAGTTCCAATTTTTGTTTCTTGTGTTTGTGGAGCAAATAAATAGTCGTTTGAAGAAAAATGCCCAAGAACAGACCAAATTAAATTTTCTTTAATTGCATAATTTGTGAGTACTTGAAAATCATAAAATTTGGGTTGGTAGGCGCCTTTAACCGGCAAAGCGTTTAATAAATAACTTTGATCTTGATATCTTCCTGCCACTGTATAATTAAATCTTGCATTCACTTCATCTTCAACGTGAGCGGATACACCTAGTAATGATGCGTCAAGTGAACCTCTAAATTTTGTTGGAGTACGATAATTTATGTCTAAGACCGAGCTTAAACGATCACCGTAATTCGAAGTGAATCCACCTGCACTAAAAGCAATATTTTCAACTAAGTTGGGATTGATAAAACTCATTCCTTCTTGTTGTCCTGTCCGTGTGAGAAAAGGCCGATAAATTTCGAAACCATTTACGTAAACCAAATTTTCGTCGTAACTTCCACCACGTACATTGTAATTGTTTGACAGTTCGTTACTAGAAGTTGCAGCGGTTGTTAATGTTATGTATTTTTCGACGCTGCTTTGTGGACCAGGTATTCTTTGCACCTCTATAACTGGAAGGTCACTAATGGTATTGTCATTGGCTCTAGCTGTTACCTTTATTCCTGAAAAGTATTGAACATCTAATTTAATTTTACTTATGGTAGTTGTTTTGTTGTTCTCGACAAATACACTTTTCTCTTTTATTTCGTCATCAAATGCTATGACTAATACGTGTTTTCCTGTCGGTGTTTCTAATTTGAAAACGCCATCCAAATTTGTTGTAGTACGAATAGAGGTGTTTTGTTTTAAGTAAACTTTTATCTCTGGAAACCCCTTGTTTGTTTTATCAACCACTTTTCCTGTGATAAATCCTGTTTGACTAAATCCAGTAAGAGAAAAAGCAATTAGAAAAATAAATAAGGAAAAATAATTCATGAATTACACTGTGTTTACGAAATAAACGATGAAATCTTTAGATTGGTATGTTACTTTGAACTTTAAAGTAATTCATTAATAATTTTATCCATGTCGTACCCCTCAGCTTCGGCCTTGTAATTTCGTACTAATCGATGACGAAGAATAGGATGAGCAACCGCTTTCACATCTTCAATGTCTGGTGCGTACTTTCCTTTTAAGGCGGCGTGACATTTTGCTCCAATAATTAAATATTGAGAAGCTCTTGGTCCCGCTCCCCAAGTGATAAAGTCTTTTGTGATTTGAGGTGCTGCGGGATCCTTAATCCTTGTTTTTCCGACCAGACGAACTGCATATTCGAGTACATTTTCCGCTACGGGTAATTCACGTATTAAGGCTTGGAAACGAGTTATTTCGTCACTGTTCATAATTTGCTGAATCTCCACATTCAAATCCTGTGTGGTAGATTTAACAATAGACATTTCTTCTTCAAATGTTGGATAGTCAACCCAAATGTTGAACATAAAACGATCCAGTTGTGCCTCAGGTAGAGGATAAGTACCTTCTTGTTCGATAGGGTTTTGTGTTGCTAATACAAAAAAAGGCTTGGGTAAATCATAGGTTTTACCTGCTGCTGTAACTGTTTTTTCTTGCATCGCTTCCAAAAGTGCCGATTGTGTTTTTGGAGGAGTTCTGTTAATTTCATCTGCTAAAACCATATTGTTAAATAATGGCCCTTTTACAAACTGAAAAGCTCTGTTTTCACCTAAAATTTCAGCACCTACTATATCTGAAGGCATTAAATCAGGTGTAAATTGAATACGATTAAAGCTTAACCCCAATGATTGCGCTATTGTATTGACAAGTAGTGTTTTGGCTAATCCAGGTACGCCTACAAGTAGACAATGTCCTCTTGAAAACATTGAAATCAGTACCTGATCAACGACCTCGTCTTGACCTACAATTACCTTGTGGATTTCCTTTTTTAATGTTTTGTATTTTTCTACAAGTTGGTCTAATTCTTTTACGTCTGACATATTTTGTAATGTATTGAAAAATTAGTTATTGCCACGAATAATAAAAGTCACAGTCTTGATATTGTTCATCAAAGCGAACATACGTTTTTTTAACTTTTTTATTTACCCAGTTAAGAATAACTTCTTCTTTCTTATTGTTTTCTGTAGCTTTTTTGATGAAATTATAATCATCTTTTAGGTTGGCTTTGTGCGGTTCAGTTCGGTTTTTAATTCGAACAATACGCACACCGTCTTTACGAGAACGCATATCTGTATATAATGCTGGGTTAGAAATTTCTCCAATCTCTAGTCCATTAACTAAACCAAATATTTGTGGATCAATTTGATTTATGTTAGCAACGTCCCAATACATATCTCCAGTGTATGGATTGGAAAGTGATCCTTGATTCTGTTTCGTGTCGTCATCTTCAGAATAAGCCAAGACAGCTTCATCCCATGTAATTTCATGCTTTTTCAAACGTGCGTAACATTCATCCATCAATGTGGCGGCGTCAGTTAGTTCTTGACGGCCAATTTCTGGGGTGAGCAAAATGTGCCTAACCGTATAGTCATCACCTTTTCTAGATTCTAGTTGAATAATGTGGTAGCCGTATTGTGTTTCAACTACTTCAGATATTTCTCCTGGCTCAAGAGAAAAAGCTGCTGCTTCAAAAGGCTTTACCATCATACCACGTGTGGCTTCAATCCGTCCACCTTGTTTTGCACTCCCTAAATCTTCCGAATGAATTGTTGCAACAGCAGAGAAGGAACGATTTCCCTCATTGATATCTTGTCTCCAATTATTCAGTTTTTTGATCACATTATTCCTGCTTTCCTGAGTTATTTTAGGGAAAATAACGATTTGCTGAATGGCAATTTTTTCATTAATTAGTGGAATACTATCTTCAGGAATGGATTTAAAAAAGGCTTCAACTTCATTTGGGCTTACCTCAACATCCGCAATAACTTGGCGTTCCATTTCTTGAGACAACATTCGGTCTCTAATAATTTCGCGAAATTCTTCTTTAATTTGTGTATAGGATTTACCATAAAAAGACTCTAATTTCTCACGACTTCCTATCTGTTGTTCTAATGTTCTTAGTCGATTTTCCATTTCGGCATTAACTTGTGCGTCCGTGATTTCGATACTGTCCATTTTTGCTTGATTCAACAGTAATTTCTGATAAAGAAGCTCCTCCAAAATAGTACAGCTCGTATTGTTATCAACTTTTTTGTCTTCGCTTTTGAGTTGTATTTTTTGGGCTTCAATATCTGATAGTAAAACAGAAATATCCCCTACTTGGGCAATGATTTCATCTATCGTTTGACCAGATTGTCCTGGTTGATTACCACCTACAATCTGTGTTTTTCCAAAATGGATAACACTCAAACTAAAAATAACTAATAGGATACTTTTTTTAACATCTTCTAATATTGTTTCTTTTGCTGTTTTACGTAATTGATTTACCCGACGTTTTAAAATATGTCGTTTTATTCCAGCCCTTTCAATTTCCATCGGTGAAGATATGGATTTTGTTCTGAAATCTAGTATGTTTATATAATGAGTGTCCCCATTATTTTTAAAAATCATTTCTCCCTTCGATTTTACTAAACGTTCTTTCGTCTCTGTATCGATGGCAACTTCTTTGATTAAGTCATCAATATAAATCCATCGTTCTTCCTCAAAATAAAAACCAGTGGAGTATAGACTAGCATATTCCTTAATGATTTTGAGATCTTTTTCTTGTTTAAGCAAATAATGCTCTTCAGTGTTCAACTCTTGTGCAATTGTGTCAGGAAGTTTAATGTACAAGGCGCGAACAATAAAAGACGTTTGTTTAAAATTGGCACGATGTGAATCATAGTAATTTTGAATTTCTCTTTCTGTAATAACAGAGTCTAAGTTTTTTCGAATAAAATGATTTTCTAATTCGAACAAATTGCGTTGTTTTAGTTCCTCTTGCATTAAAACTTGATTCGAATAAAGCTTCACTTCAGAAATATCCTTTAATGCAATTTTTACCCTTTGCTGTTCGGCCCATTGATTGATAATGTATTGATCAATGTCGTCAACTTGTATATCGTCCGCATAGGTGTTTTTTCTATCATTAAACTCCTTTTCATATAATTTGAATTCACCCACCTTGCAAATTATACGGTCTTGCTTTTCCTGACAAGCAGTATAAAACATAAAAAGGCCGCTCAAAAGAGCAACCTTTAAAATGATGTATTTTATTCCTTTATTCACCAAGTTGATATAGTACGTCTTTATTTACTTTAATGGTGTGTTTATTATTTAATTCCTCCAACCATTTTTTCTCTAAATATTCTTGGTAATCTTGAATTACCCTTCCTTTTGCTTCACTTAATTCTTTAGGTCCAGCTGGAAGTGTTTCTTCAACAACCACCAAATAGAACTTTTCATTGTGTTTGAAAATTTCATTTTTACCCAATTTTAAGTCTTTTCCAGCTAATACAGGATGATCTTCTTGAACAAATTTTCCTTGCTTTGCCTCAAGGTTTAATTGTGAATCAGCATTTACTTTATTTAATATTGAACTCATGTTCATTGAGTCTATATCAGTAAGTAAAGCAGCTTCAAGCACCATTTCGCGCTTATCTGAGCTGTAAATATTCACCTTTAATCGTTCTTCCCATTGATACTGATCGATGTTTTTGTTGAAGAATTTTTCTAGTCCAGTTGTGTCGTTAATCGCTTTGTCCCATACTTTATCTTTCATGATTTCATAGAGTAAAACACCATCATGATATTCCTGAAGAAGCGCCTTGTAAGCAGGGTACTTTTCTTCTAAACGACTTTTCTCATCGGAGAGAATGATGTCATTTTGCCAATCTTTATAATTCTTGTCAATAAAGGTTTTTATAGGCATTGGGTTCCTTCTTTTTTGATTTTCAATATGATCTAAGAAGGACTGCATGTCGTATTTTTGTTTATGGTATTTAAACATCCACTTGTTTTTTGGCAGGCTAGGAGCTTTCCAGTTCTTTTTAAAAACCGTACTGTCTATATTTTCATAAAACCATTCAATTCTTTTGTTTTTCTTATCTACAAACTTATTTTCTGTTTTTAATGAATTTATAAAAGCTTCTTGCGTTGCTTCTGCTCGATTTCCTCTGTTGATTTTTTGTTTTATCGATGGTAAAAGCTCTTCTTTTGTTCCTAATGGTTGATAATCGAGTCTCTTAACAATGTGATAACCATACGCTGTTTTAAATGGTTTGGAAAAATCGCCATTTTCATCTAGTGCAAATGCAGCATCTTCGAACTCCGTAACCATTCTTTGATTTGTTCCAGAACCAAAAGCAGGTAATTCACCTCCCTTTGATTTCGATCCAGGATCGTCTGAATATAAACGAGCTAGTTTGTCAAAAGATTCGCCATTTTTTAATTTTTCATAGATTTCATTTATTTTTTTCTTAGCGTTCTCCTCATCTGAACGGCTTGGGTTATCATTTGTGACAACCATAATATGCGCTGTAGTTATCGTTCCTCTTGCTTCTCGTTTATCAAAAACTTTTACAATGTGGTAGCCAAAATTAGTTCGAACAGGCATAGAAACTTCTCCAATATTTGTTTCATAAGCTGCCGTTTCAAAAGGGTATACCATTTGAAATGCTGTAAAATAGCCTAAGTCACCGCCATTTTTTTAACTGAAGGATCCTCAGAGCCATCCTTTCCTTTTGCAACCTCAGCAAAGTCCTCTCCATTGATAATTCGCTTTCTTAATTGCATGGCTCTATTATATGCTTTCAGGGTATCTTCAGGTGCAGCGTTTGGCTTGAGGTTAATTAAGATATGCGAAGCTTTTATCTCCGATTGCATTCTTTGGTAAGCCTCGTCTATCAATGCTTGACTTTTGCTTTTATCTGTTAAGTAAGGTTTTGCTAATTGTTCTTTATAGCCATTTAATTCTCGAACTAAAGCAGGGATAGTGTCGTAACCAAGTGCTTCTGCTTCCGCAACTTTAAGTTTGAACTTTTTATATAGCTCAACATACTCATCCAAGCTTTCTTTATCGTATTGGGGATCGTCATTATTCTTTAAATAAACTTGAAGAAACTCACTTTTAGTTATTGATTCATCATTGACGGTCAGTACGACAGGGTCATTTTTTTGACTCAAAACAGAAGACCCTATCAAAAGGACTGATATTATCGTCAATAAGCCTGATTTAAAATTCATATTGATGTTATTTATAATTTTATAATTACGAAAATAATATTCTAATTCATCTAAAACACTTTTGAAACAAAAATATTGTTTGAGAACCAATACTATTTAAAACTATAGTTTGGAGCTTCTCTTGTAATTGCTACGTCATGTGGGTGAGATTCCGTCATCCCAGCATTGGTAATTCTTACAAATTCTGCACCTTGCAATGCTTCAATATTAGCAGCTCCACAGTATCCCATTCCAGCACGAAGCCCTCCAACGATTTGGTAAACAACTTCTTCCAAATGTCCTTTGTAAGGTACTCGACCTGCAATTCCTTCAGGAACAAGCTTTTTGCTGTCGTCTTCTGTATCTTGGAAATAACGATCTTTTGAACCTTTTTCCATGGCTTCAATTGAGCCCATTCCTCGGTAAGCCTTGAATTTTCTACCTTGGTAAATGATGGTGTCTCCTGGTGACTCGTCTGTTCCTGCAAACATAGAACCTACCATTACCACATCAGCTCCTGCAGCAATTGCTTTTACGATATCACCAGTGTAGCGAATTCCTCCATCGGCAATTATGGGAATACCTGTTCCCTGCAATGCTCCTGCAACTTCATTGATTGCTGTGATTTGTGGAACTCCAACTCCTGCGATAATTCTGGTAGTACAGATTGATCCTGGACCAATTCCAACTTTTACAGCATCGGCGCCTGCTTCTACTAAGAATTTTGCTGCTGCAGCAGTGGCAATGTTTCCTACAACTACGTCAATTTTTTTATGTTTTGCTTTAACCGCTTTTAGTTTCTCTACAACTCCTTGCGTATGTCCGTGAGCAGTATCAATTACAATTGCATCAACCCCAGCTTCTACTAAAGCGTCAACTCTTTCTTCTGTATCATCAGTTACCCCAACAGCAGCTGCAACGCGCAAACGACCGAATTCATCTTTACAAGAATTAGGATGCTCCTTTACCTTAATAATGTCACGGTAGGTGATTAATCCAATTAATTTATTGTTTTTGTCAACAACAGGAAGCTTTTCAATTTTATGTTCTTGAAGAATATCTTCAGCGGTCATTAGGTCCGTAGATTCTGTGGTAACCACAAGGTTTTCCTGTGTCATCACTTCTTGAATCGGACGGTCTTTTATTTTTTCAAAACGTAAATCTCTGTTGGTAACAATTCCTTTTAAGATTCTGTTTTTATCTACAACTGGAATACCTCCAATTTTATTTTCTTTCATTAGGGCCAATGCATCTTTTACCATTGCATCTTCTCCTAAAGTAATCGGGTCAATAATCATCCCACTTTCCGAACGCTTCACTTTTCTTACTTCAAGTGCTTGCAGTTCTATACTCATGTTTTTGTGAATCACACCAATACCACCAGATTGAGCCATAGCAATTGCCATACTCGATTCTGTTACTGTATCCATTGCTGCAGAAACAACAGGTGTGTTTACAGCGATGTTTTTTGTGATTTTACTTTTAAGAATTACGTTTCGGGGAAGCACTTCTGAATGTGCTGGAACAAGTAGGATGTCATCGAATGTTAATCCTTCTCTTACTTTATTAATATCTCGGAATGCCATTTTGAACCTATTTTATGTAAATAAATTCGCACAAATGTACTAATAATTAAAAAGCAACACGATTTTTTATCATTTTTTCTAGTGATAAAATTTGTTAAACTGTCATTATTATTATATTCGACATCTAAATGAAATAAAACACATGCTGAAACACATTGCTTTTCTTCTGGTATTTCTGATTGCATTTTTAAATAATAGTGCTTTTTCTCAGGAAGTAGTTTTCCCTGAAGTTATGCTTAAAAATGTGCCAACAGATGTCCAAGTAAAAGCTGTTGAATCCGCTGATTTTCTCATTTTAAATGGTGATACTTTGGTCTTGGAGGAAGCTGGTGAAAACTTTAAGATGAAGGTTAAATTAGCTGATGATGATATTCATTTTACAGATCCTAATATACGGTTTGAAAAACCATTGGTGATTCCAGGTTGGCTTTCTTTATTGCCTCCATTAATTGCTATTGTTTTGGCTTTAATATTTAAAGAAGTACTATCTTCTTTGTTTATCGGGATTTTTATTGGAGCTGCAACAATTGGCTATTATGGAGGTGGAATCTCAGGCATCTTTGCAGCATTTTTTACCGTTCTCGATCATTATATTTTGAACGCTTTAATTGACACAGGTCATATTTCTGTGATTTTGTTCTCCGTTTTAATTGGTGCAATTGTCGCCATTATTTCAAAAAATGGTGGAATGCAAGGCGTTGTAAACCGATTAGTGAAATTCGCTACCAATAGAAAATCAGGAATGTTAACGGCCTATTTCTTAGGATTAGCTATATTTTTTGATGATTATGCGAATACCTTAGTCGTAGGAAATACCATGCGCCCCATTACTGATCGTTTGAAAATATCTCGACAAAAATTGGCTTACATCGTTGATTCTACTGCTGCTCCGATTGCGGCTGTTGCCTTTATTACTACTTGGATAGGAGCAGAGCTGACCTATATTTCTGATGGAATTAATAAAATACAATTGCAGCAAGGAGTTGTTATTGATGAAAGTGCTTATGGCGTTTTTATGAACTCTTTGGCTTATTCTTTCTATCCTGTTTTTTCCTTGTTTTTCGTGTTTTTTATGTTGTACAAACAAAGAGACTTCGGACCAATGTATAAGGCCGAAATCAAGGCGATAAAAGAAGGAGTAACTGCGGATACTGTAACCAATAGAGAACTCGAGGAGTTTGAGCCCGTGAAAAACGCCAAGTCAAGGGCTTATAATGCTATTATTCCTGTTTTTATTGTAATTACAGGAACTTTCTTAGGATTGATTGTTACTGGCTTATCAACCTCTCATGCAGAACTGTTGGGTGCCGGTATTGACTTAAGTAATGGGACTTGGGCAGCAATTGGAACGGAAGGAAGTGACCAAGTTGGTTTTTTTAGAAAGCTAGGAATAGTGATAGGAAACGCAGATTCTTATTTAGCCTTGCTTTGGTCATCAATGTCAGGTTTAGCTGTTGCCATCATAATGACTATTTCTCAAAGAATCATGTCACTTCGTGAAGCAATGGATACCGTTGTAGTTGGAATAAACACGATGATGCCAGCTGTAGTCATTTTGATTTTGGCGTGGTCGCTTGCTGGTGTAACAGAAAGCCTAGGCACAGCTGAATATCTCAAGGCCTTTTTTGGAAACGACTTTTCACATGTTTGGGTAATTCCAGCATTAACCTTTGTGTTGTCTGCATTTATCGCCTTTTCAACAGGTTCTTCATGGAGTACAATGGCGTTAATGTATCCATTGGTGATTCCATTGTCTTTTGCTGTAGCGGCTGGAGATCCAAATTTCTCTGAAATGGCAATAATGTATAATACCATTGCTTCTGTATTGGCCGGTTCTGTGCTTGGTGACCACTGTTCACCGATTTCCGACACGACAATCTTGAGTAGTTTGGCCACTTCTTGCGATCACATAGAACACGTAAGAACACAAATGCCTTACGCTTTAACAGTCGGAGCTGTGGCCTTGCTAGTGGGGGTTATCCCAGCTGCATTTGGTGTGCCGAGCTTGGTGGTGTTTGGAGTGGGGATATTGCTGTTGTATTTGGTAGTGCATTTTGTGGGGAAGAAGGTTTAGAATGCCGATGAATCGGCAGGGAGAGGAAAGTTTAGTTTTGAGGGAGAGGTTGGTAATGACCAGCTAAATTTTACTCTGTATTGAACACGGATGACACAGTTTTCGAACACAGATTTTTACGGATTTATTTTATTTGTGAAAAATCGATTTATTTTATGAAAAGTTTAGCTTTATTCCATTAATTATTCAGTTATAATGACTTTGTCTTTTCCTCGAGCATTCTGAAGTTTACAACGCTTTTTTCTTCGCAGCGAAACTTTGTTCCATGAAGAATAGCTGTAATAAGCCTCTTATTTGGCAAGCTTAACGCATCGCAATCCGACGCTCCGTATAATTCTAACAGATTCCACATTATTTTTCCTTATCCCTTATCGATAATGGCAGATTAATATTAAGTTTGTTATTCACATTTTTAGTAGTTAAAAAAACAACATGGAAACGTTAACCCAACGATATATCAATTATGACCGTTCAAATTTTTCAGATGACGAACTGGTTAAAATTTACAAACGCATTCTAAAACCTCGCCTCATTGAAGAAAAAATGCTCATTCTCTTGCGGCAAGGGAAAATTTCTAAGTGGTTTTCTGGTTGGGGACAAGAAGCAATCAGTGTAGGAACTACTTATGCAATGGAAAAAGACGAAGTAATCTTGCCTATGCACAGAAACCTTGGTGTTTTTACAACGCGAGATATTCCTCTGGAAAGACTTTTTGCTCAATTTCAAGGAAAAATGTCTGGTTTCACAAAAGGACGTGATCGCTCTTTCCACTTCGGGACGATGGATTATAATATCGTTGGAATGATTTCTCACTTAGGTCCACAATTAGGAATTGCCGATGGAATTGCGCTTTCTTCAATTATTAAAAAGGAGAAAAAAGCAACATTGGTGTTTTCTGGAGATGGTGGAGCGAGTGAAGGTGACTTTCATGAAGCATTAAACGTTGCCGCAGTTTGGCAATTGCCTACCATTTTTACTGTAGAAAACAATCAATGGGGATTGTCAACACCTAGCAACGAACAATTCCGATGTAAGCAATTTGTAGATAAAGGAATTGGATATGGAATGGATGCATACCAGGTTGATGGAAACAACATTTTGGAAGTAATTACTTCCGTAAAACAAATCTCAGATTCTATTCGTGAACGTCCAAGACCATTTTTATTGGAATGTTTGACGTTTAGAATGAGAGGTCACGAAGAAGCTTCTGGAACGAAATATTATCCGGAAGGAATTCAAGAGGAATGGAACAAAAAAGATCCTGTGGTTAATTTTGAACTTTTCTTAAAAGAAGAGGGATTACTAACAGATGAAATGATTGCTGAATTTTCTAAAGAAATAAAAGCGGAAATTCAAAATGGATTAGATGTAGCTGGCGCTGAAGACAATATTACGCCAGATACGGATACAGAAATTAAAGATTTATTTGCTGAGCACGATCAAGAAGTTGTAATGCCAGCTTCTCAAAACAAAAGTGAAAAACGATTGGTGGATGCCGTTTCTGATGGATTGAGACAATCTATGGAACGCTATCCAGAATTGGTTTTAATGGGACAAGATATTGCCGATTACGGTGGTGTTTTTAAAGTCACGGAAGGCTTTGTTGAACAATTCGGTAAAGAGCGTGTCCGCAATACACCACTTTGTGAGTCTGCAATTATTGGAGCCGGACTAGGTTTGTCTATCGCTGGAATGAAAGCAATGGTAGAAATGCAATTCTCTGATTTCGTGACGGTAGGTTTTAATCAAATCGTGAATAATTTAGCGAAATTACATTGGAGATGGGGACAGAATGCCGATGTAGTGGTGAGAATGCCAACAGGTGCTGGAGTAGCTGCAGGGCCATTCCATTCACAAAGTACGGAAGCTTGGTTTTTCCATGTTCCGGGACTTAAAATTGTTTATCCAGCATTTCCTGGAGACGCAAAAGGATTGTTGGCAGCTGCTATTGAAGACCCAAATCCAGTATTGTTTTTCGAGCATAAATTCCTTTACCGTAGCTTAAAAGAAGAAGTGTATGATGATTATTATACAACTGAATTAGGTAAGGCGGCAGTTCTTAAAGAAGGCAACGATGTTACCATTGTAAGTTATGGATTAGGTGTTCATTGGGCTTTGGAAACATTAGAAAATGATACTTCAATTTCTGCAGATTTAATTGATTTGAGAACTTTAGCTCCTTTAGATATGGAGACTGTTATTGAATCTGTTCAAAAAACTGGAAAAGTCATCGTTTTACATGAAGATGTTGAAATAGGAGGAATAGGAGCGGAGTTAGTTACGCAAATTAACGAGGCTTGTTTTGAATATTTAGACGCTCCAGTGCGCAGAGTTGCTTCTTTAAATACACCCGTTCCTTTTGATGCGGAATTAGAGAAAAACTTCTTGGCCAATAGTCGTTTTGAAGCAGTACTAAAAGAGTTGTTAGCTTACTAAAATTTACAGATGAAAAAAGGAAATCAACGCGTAATAAAAGGCTGGATCTTTTATGATTGGGCAAACTCCGTTTATAATTTAGTGATATCCTCAGCGATATTTCCTGTTTTTTATGCCAACGTTACGGAAAGTCATTACCTCAAAACAGTAGGGAGAGACGAATTGTTACCCAACGAAAATGTAATGGTAGACTTTTTTGGAATATCATTGTCCAATTCTGTTCTTTTCTCCTACGTATTGGCTGCTTCTTTTTTATTGGTGAGTATTTTATCGCCACTTTTATCTGGAATTGCCGATGTTACGGGAAGTAAAAAGCGATTTTTGCAGTTCTTCTGCTACCTCGGAGCGTTGTCTAGTATTTCTTTGTTTTGGTTTAATCCCGCCCAAATAGAATTGGGAATGTTGTCTATTTTTCTAGCCAGCATGGGGTTTTGGAACAGTTTAGTCTTCTATAATGCATATCTTCCTGAAATAGCCGAACCAAAATATCACGATAATATCTCAGCAAGAGGATTTTCGATGGGATATTTCGGAAGTATGATTTTACTGGTGATTTGTTTGTCTATTATTATGTTCATTGATCCCGCATACACAAAATACAGTTTCATTTTGGTAGGATTGTGGTGGATGGGGTTTGCGCAAGTAACTTTCCGAAGACTGCCTTACAATATTCATAAGCGTGATGTAAAATCAGGATATATCTTTAAAGGTGTAAAAGAGTTGAAAAACGTTTTTAATGAATTTCGTCAAACTAAACGGTTGCAACGTTATTTGTTGTCGTTTTTCTTTTTCAATACAGGAGTACAAACCGTAATGTTAATGGCTGTTGTTTTTGCCAAAAAAGAAATTGATTGGGGTGCAGCTGGTGGAGATACAGGTTTAATTATAGCTATTTTATTGATCCAGATTTTAGGAGCTGGTGGTGCTTATTTAATGTCTTACATTTCTAGTTTGATGGGAAACTTAAAAACACTGATTTTTGTCGTAATGGGTTGGATGGCTTTATGTACTTGGGCATACTGGATCGAAACACCAACAGAATTTTATTTTTTAGCTGCCGGAATTGGATTGGTGATGGGAGGAGTGCAAGCCTTGTCGCGATCAACTTATTCTAAGTTTTTGCCCACAACAGAAGATACCACTTCATACTTCTCTTTTTACGATGTATCAGAAAAACTAGGAATTGTCCTCGGGTTGTTCTTTTTTGGTTTGATGGAGTACTTAACTGGCGACTTGAGAGCTTCTGTTTTGTCTATCATTACTTTTTTCGGTGTAGGATTAGTCCTGTTAATTTTTGTTCCTAGAAAAGAAAGTGTGAAAGGACGTAGGGCTTTGTCTGCAAGTAGACTGAAGAAGTTGCGAAAGAAAGAAAGAGGAGAATGAATTGTGAATTATTAATGATGAATTGTGTACTTTGGGTCTTGTAGATTATTACCCCGGATTATTAACTCCTTTAGTCGTTGAGCTCGCAGGCTCGGTTCATGCATTTAATTTTAAATCTATTCTAGGCACAAGTCCTAAAGTAATATATGTATATTTCGCGGGGCTTGTAACGACGAATAGATCAAAATTAAATCAAAATCTTACAAATACACAAGTATCCAAAAATGGGTTTCTCAAAGTTTATAGGAAATATAGTTAAAATATTGACTTACAGATGTTAATATTCTTAGACTTTAAGATTGGTGAATAATTTGGGTTAATAGCTTTTCTCTGTTAGTGTAAATAAATAATTTTGAAAGTGTTCATCAGACTATGATTACAATAAATAAACTTAAGAAAAAGGAATACAGAGATGATTCAATTATAGATAAGAAACGTCTAAAAGCGATTACCAAGTAAAGATAAAAGTAATTACCCTTAAAAGTAAAATCAAATTATGAAAGCATTAGGAATATCAATTGAAGGAAGTACAGCCATTTTTAGTGGACTAGAAAAGTCGGCTGAAGGGATTTTTGAAGTTTCGGATAAATTGAAGAAAGTCAAGCTAAAAGATCATTTAGACGATAAAGAGGTTCAATCTGTTTATGAAATCATACATGCTTATTTAGATAGAAATAATTTTGATGTTATTGCGATAATCAAGAGAGGAACGAAAGGAACTTTTGCTGCTTCGCCTATTTCTTTTAAAATTGAAGGATTGATACAAATGTATAAGGACATAGAAGTTGATTTTGTTGCGCCGCCAACATTACGCGCTTATTTTAAAAAGAATGAAAATACATTCACGCCACAATTTGCCTATCAAAAAGCAGCCAACGATTTGGCTTTTTACATGCTTGAGATAAGTAATGATTAACAAAGATACTTTGGTGAAATAGCTTTATTTAATAGACTTTCATCGGGCGTTTAATCCATTTTTCAGCAAGGTATAAAGAAAACACATTCATCTTTCAGAATTGTCATTGCTATTCCTGATTACGTAAACGAATTACAAAAATCCATTTTAATGTAGGATGTGGTTCGATGCTTAAATCTAAAATTCTTAAATGATTTACTTTTCTTCTCCACACTTTGTATGGTTGTTTAGTAAAAATCTCTTCTTTTAGTAGGTCACTTTCCTCAAATGAATTGAATGCTTTTGGTGATTCAGCTGAGAAAATAAAGGCATTATTTTCATATTTATTTTTAAAAGAGAAAAATGTTAATAAAGTATCTGCCTTGCTAATTTCCTTACCAAGTTGATTGAAATATTTAACTTCAGAAGCTTTCCAATTTTCCAATTGATTTAAAAAGGTATTAATCTTTGTGGAAAGATCTTCTTCATGCTTTATTTCATTTTCTTGAATATCAGAAGAACAGGAGTTTAAACCTACTAAAAGTAAACTAAGAATAAATAATGTCGCCTTCATCCACCAAGTCATCGCCTTTCATTTTTAAAAATAACTGAATCAACGCTACAACATCTTTTTCGCAATATACTTTTATTCTTTCAAGGTCCTTCTCTTCGTAGTAAACTCTTGCAACATCTGCACCCGAAATATCATCTTTTGGTGTCGGAATTTTAAAAATATGACACAATAATGGGAGAGAAGTGAAGTGTTTATAATCACCAAATTTCCATAATTCTAAGGTGTCAAGATGATTCACTTCCCATGGTTTCTTACCCGCAATGTCCAATGCGTAAGGAAGTTTTAATCCATGAATAAGCATTCTTCTTGCTATGTATGGAAAGTCGAATTCTTTTCCGTTGTGACCACAAAGTAGGTGGTAGGGAGAATTATAATTGTCATTCAATAAACCTGCGAATTGTTTTAAGAGCGTTTCTTCATCATCATGATAAAACGACTTCATGCGGATTTCTTTTCCTGTGTTTGTTTCATTGACAAAACCCACGGAAATGCAAACGATTTTTCCAAACTCTGCTAGAATTCCTGCTCTTTGTTCATAGATTTCATCCACTGAGGTTCCATCTTTTTGTTGAAATCGTGTTTTTTGATTAAATAGTTCAGCTGTAGTCTCGTCTAAGTCATTAAAATCATAAGTTTGTGGGACTGTTTCAATGTCTAAGAACAATATTTTCTTTAGGTCAATTTTTTCTAACATATTACTTTTTTAATCGAAAATACTAAAAAAGTATTTAAAAAAAGTTGCTAATCTTATGTTATTTATTCCTTCAATGTATTTTTTTTTGAAAAAAAATAAAAAAATGTTAAATAGATTGTATTTTTTATTTAAGTTTGTCCTTAATTATAATTTAACTAATTAAATATAACTGTTATGAAAAAAGTATTATTTGTTGGAATGGTTTTCGGAGCTTTGGCTTTAACTTCTTGTAAAAAAGATTATGAGTGTGAAGTTTCTGTTACTGTTAACGGAGAAACAGCTTCTTCATCGGCAACTTTTGAAGATCTTTCTAAGTCTGAAGCAAAAGATAAAGAAGAAGAATGTGAGAATGGTGGCGGAAAATGGTCTGAAAAGTAATTACTTTCCAAAACAAAAAAATTAAAAGAGGTCTTAGGATCTCTTTTTTTTTGTTTTAAGCCCAATTGGGTTTACAACAAAAATGCTTTCAGAAGCGAATCGTTATCGTATATTTTATTTTTTTTTCAGATTTTAACATACATCTCAAGGTAATCTTTCTAATATTATGACAACGAATTATTATTAATTAAAATTATTACAAACTATTATGAAAAAAGTATTTTTAGGAGCATTAGTATTAGGAGGTTTAGCATTAACATCTTGTAAGAAAGATTACAAATGTACTTATACAGGTCCAAACGACACAAAGATTGTAGATGAATACAAAGACTTGACCAAGAGTGAAGCAGAAGACAAAGAAGCAGACTGTGAAGGTGGAGTAATTGAAGGAACGTGGTCAACTGATTAAAATTTAGTTAGACTATATATTATAGATGAGGAATTCGAAAAGAATTCCTCATTTTTTTGAAAAAAAGTTGTACTTTCAAATGATTTTCTCACTGTTGTTCCTTTGCTATTAATTCTTGCAGTACATATCCAAGAAACCTAGTTAAATTTGTTAAATTTGCATCCATGAAAAAGAGTGAAGACAAGCTAAAAGAAGTTATTTCCCACGCAAAAGCGTATGGATATGTATTTCCATCCTCAGAAATTTATGATGGACTTTCTGCAACTTATGACTATGGTCAATTAGGAGTTGAGTTGAAAAACAACATTAAGCAGTATTGGTGGAAAGCCATGGTGCAAATGAATGAGGAAATTGTTGGTTTGGATGCAGCAATTTTTATGCACCCGAAAACATGGGAAGCTTCTGGACACACAGAAGCCTTTAACGATCCTATGATTGATAATAAAGATTCAAAAAAACGTTACCGCGCAGACGTCTTGGTAGAAGAACACATTGAGAAATACCGAGATAAAATTGCAAAGGATGTCAAGAAAGGCAGAAAAAGATTTGGTGATGACTTTGATGAGGTGCAATTTTTAGCTACAAATCCCAATGTTAAAAGGAATCAAGCTAAAATTGATGAATTAGAAGCACAATTAGAATCTATTTTCAAAAATGATGACTTGCCAGCTTTAAAGGATATGATTGATGATTTAGGCATCGCTTGTCCTGTTTCTGGTTCTAAAAATTGGACAGAAGTACGTCAATTTAATCTGATGTTTTCCACTGAATTAGGTTCTGTTGCAGGAGATGCTTCAAAAATATATTTACGACCTGAAACTGCACAAGGTATTTTTGTCAACTTTTTAAATGTTCAAAAAACAGGACGACTGAAGATTCCTTTTGGAATCGCTCAAATAGGTAAAGCTTTCAGGAATGAAATTGTTGCACGCCAATTTGTGTTCAGAATGCGTGAGTTTGAACAAATGGAAATGCAATACTTTGTTCGACCTGGTGAGGAGCTTAAGTGGTATGAGCATTGGAAAGAAAAAAGGAACAGATGGCATAAAGCTCTAGGTCTTGGAGAAGAGTTCTATCGAGATCATGATCATATTCAATTGGCGCATTACGCTAATGCAGCTTCCGATATTGAGTTCGATTTCCCTATGGGCTTTAAAGAATTGGAAGGGATTCATTCGCGTACTGACTTTGATTTGAAAAAGCATGAAGAACATTCTGGTAAAAAGTTGCAATTTTATGATCCTGAAATGAAAGAAAGCTATGTTCCTTACGTTGTTGAGACCTCGGTTGGTTTAGATAGGATGTTCTTAGCTGTTTTTAGCGCATCTTTAAAAAATGAAACCTTGGAAGATGGTTCTGAAAGAGTTGTTTTATCAATTCCACCAGCATTGGCACCATATAAGGTTGCGGTAATGCCACTAACGAAAAAAGACGGCCTTCCAGAAAAGGCAATGGCAATCATTGATGATTTAAAATACGACTTTACATGTCAATATGATGATAAGGACTCGATTGGTAAACGTTACCGTCGACAGGATGCAATTGGAACACCTTTCCACGTAACGGTTGATCATCAAACTTTAGAAGATAATACGGTTACTATTCGTGACAGAGATACAATGAAACAAGAACGCGTTAAAATTACGGATTTAGATCAAATCATAGATGAAAAAGTGAATATGAAGCAATTACTTAAGCAAGGTTAAGCTTTTTGAGTTAGTTTTTCAATTCGAAAAGCTCAGTATTCAAACTCTATCAATAAATATTCAAGAATATATTCAATTGGTGAGGGGTTTTAGACTCACCAATTTATATTATAAGTTTTTCAAGAGTAATTCATTCATTAAACCTACTCATCCTTATGCATGTAATATGCTTTGTTGGATACCTAATATGTGGAATCAACGAATGCTTATAGAAAATACATCTAAATTTATTTTAATCTGAAAAAAAATCTAGCATAATTAAATTCATTAACCATCGTGCTGAATATTCATGCTGAAAAACAACATTTATTTTGATGTAAAGACCTGTTTAAGTCGTTTCAATTTTAGATTTTGTATTACTTCAATAGTGAAAAATGTCCTGTTATCACCTTACGCTCATCAGTATTTTCCATACCAAAACTTATCTTATAAACATAAACACCTTCTTGGGCTATTTTGTTATTGTAAGAACCATCCCAGCCAATATCTGGATTAAATGATTCAAACATTGTTTCTCCCCATCTATTGTAAATCGTGAAATGATAATCACCTGGATCAAAACCAGCAACAAATATAGGCGTAAATACAGGATTGTTCTCATCGTTATTGGGTGTGAAAGCATTGGGTATAAAGTAAACCAATTCCTGAAAAACATTAATAGTTATATTTGCACTGTCTCTACAATCAAATTTAGAAAATGCTTTTAACCAGACTTCATAGCTTGTTGATTTACTTATGTCGTATTCGTGGTTGGGGTTAGTTATGTAGCTGAAAGGTGAGCCATCTCCAAAATCCCATTCATAACTAACAGCACCAGTTGTAGTATTATAAAACTCGACCACACCATCAGAAAAGTTGTCTAATAAGGTAGGTTCTGCATTGAAATCAGCTTTTGGTGCATTATCTCCAATAGTAAAGTTTTGCTTAACGTAAGATACATTCCCACAATCATCTGTTATACTATAAGTACGAACAACTTTTTCAGGACAAAAGCCATAATCTGTACTGTCTTTAAGCCATTCTACAACAGGTGTTCCACAATTATCAGTAGCATCTGTAATTAACGAAGGGTCGGGTTCGGGTAGTTCAGCAAGTTGTATAGTTGGTAAATTACTTGCGGTAGGTGGTGTATCGTCATTAATTACAATAATTTGCGTCTGCTCGGTAGTATTATCACAACCATCACTAATCTCCCATTTACGCGTGATTGTTTCAGGGCAAGTATTTCCATCAACAGTTTCAACACCGTTTAAAACACCGTTCCCAGCGCAATTATCTGTCCAGTTTAAAGCAACCATTGCTTCTAATTCAGATCGGCACTGCAATGAGGTGTCCGCAGGAGCTAAATCCATATTTGGAGAAATCGTATCGTTGATAATTATCGTTTGGGTTTCTGTAGCTGTGTTTCCACAAGTGTCTGAAACACTCCATGTTCGGGTCAGTATTTCTGGACAAGTTTCGCCATTAGATGTTTCTACGCCTTGAACCACACCATTGCCTGAACAATTATCCGTCCAGTTTAAGGATTGCATTGGTGGAATATCAGCATAACAAGCAACTGTAACATCAGCCGGAGCAGGGTCTAATATCGGAGCAACTGTATCATGAATAACTATGATATGCTCTATATCAACAGTATTATTACATGAATCTGCTAATTGATAGGTTCTGGTTAAAATTTCAGGGCAAATTGAATTATTTGATGTTTCACTTATAAATTGCACATTCGGTGGAATGGTGTAATCATCGGATAAGTTTGTAATTACATTTGTGTTAGGAGCTGGAACAGCAGAATAACAATCTACAAAAGTTGTGTCAGGTGTTGATGCTGATGGTAATGAATCAATGGTAACTGCGGCTGGATAAGCGCAAGTGAAATCGGAGGCTACCCAACCACAATTAAGACCTGGATTGATAACGTTAAGTGAGGTAGGTTGACAAATGAAGTCATTCAAATCATTGTTATCAGAGTTAACAACACGAGATAAGCTATATTGTACATTATTTACCTCAGCACAATTATCGTTACATCCTGGACCAATCCATTCACTTCCTAAAGTAATATTATATCCATTAATTACAGTGTTTAGCCCAGCAAGATCAGCCGCAGACCAGCCCCATGCAACGAAATCTACAATTTCACCAGAATCGTCTAATATCATTGCCCATCCAGGGTTATATGGGTTCCAAAAAATATTTTCTCCCCAATAACTAGAAGTGAATCTAACATCAGTTTTAGACAAGATGGAACATGGGGCAAAGGAGTTCGGTAAATTCCATAATGTTGTATTTACATCGTTTATGTCAGAATAGGAATCACTTACCGCTACTACCCAGCCTGTTGTATTCACAGGAACTCCGTATGGATTAGTTATCTCAAGGTAATCAGCAGTTGGTTCGTTAAGAAACCCTTCTAATCCAGCCTCGGTTATAAGAATTGAGCCTTGAGTTAATCCCACATTTATGTTTCCTTGTATTCTTGTGTACACAGTATCGCTTTCTGTAAGGTTGCTCGCATTATAGATTTCATTCGTAGAAAGTTGTGTTCCTCCAGTTTCGCTATCCCACCATGAAATATCACCTGCGGGGGCCCCTTGAGTAGTTAAATTTACAGAAGATCCGTAACAAACGAAATCATTTCCTTGTATCGTGGGCTCACCTATAGATTCTATTAGAAAAGTATCACTAACGATTACCGTTGGACATGCTCTGCATCTAGAATTAACGGTATACGTATCTGAGACATCTCCGGTATGTATATATTGATCGTTATTGGACCATGGTTGAACAACTACATTTGCTGAATTAAGGACTTGGTATTCGAAATCACGATTACAAATACCATCGGCTGTAAAACTTATTGTGTCTGGATAGCCTTCACAGTGTCCGATTACTTGTGGAGAAGGTATTACCTCGGTAGGTCCACACTGTGAAAAGCTGTGAGGAATGAATAATAGTATGATAGCAATATTTAAAAGTATGTTTTTCATATTTTTAATTTATAATCAATTTACGAAATGTGTATAAATTGATGAAACTGTTGTTTTATTAATTCAATCTTTTTTGATATTTAATAACGAATATTTTAAGATCAATCAAAATTACAAATTATGATTAGAATTCATTAAAAATTAATACAATCTTATAACGAACCTTATATTTAATTAGTTGCCTTTTATGTGCTTGAAATGTTCTTCTTGATTAAAAGCTTATTTTTTTGAAGTCAAAAGAAATTGTAATATAATTATTTAAATGGACTGGAGGGGAAAGAATTTAGAGCACAGTAGATTATGTTTATTTGCAATAAATCTTTACGAAGAGCCTACTTTTTGAAAAGCTTCACCAATTCCACAATCAACCAAATCCAAGGCGCACCATGCATGACTAAATCAAACCAATCCATTACTTGCATTCCTTCTGCTCCCCCTATAACCCAACGGATTTTGCCAAAAAGATGAGGTTCAGGAGTAAATGGCGCTAATCCTAATGTTAACGAAGCAACTAAAGCCAGAAGAATGTTGTTTTTTTTCATTGTTTTTTAAAGTTTATCCGATTTTTCTTACAGGTATTATTTTTCCTTTCGAAAGGGAGCAATGAGTTGTTCGAAAAATCCTGACGCATAATTTTCATCATCATGAAAGCCTAGTTCAATATCTCTACCGTCATGAGGAATGTAATTTGTTCTAAAAATATAATCCCAAATGCTTAAAGATATTCCGTAATTCATTCCGTAGGGATGTTCTTTAGGTAACGCTTTGGAATGGTGCCAAATGTGCATTTTTGGATTGTTTAAGATGTATCTCAAAGGACCATAATCCCATCCTAAGTTCGCATGATTCAAATGGCCAATCGTGATTGCTATTGTGTATACAATAAATGCCATTTCTAATTGAAATCCAAAAATCATAGAAAGTGAAATGTATTTTATGGAATTATAAACAAAGGTTTCACCAAAATGATAGCGCATGTGTGCTGCGAATCCCATTTCTTTCACCGAATGATGAACCTTGTGGATTTTCCATAAAAAAGGTATGCGATGCAGTAGAATGTGAACACACCATTGCACGAAATCTGCAATAATAAAAAATAAGAAAAGCTGTATTCCCCAGTGTAAGTTTGACAAGTCAATTAAGTGACCGCCTTGATACCCTAAAGGCGCGAGTAAATTGTTTAAAAGCTCCACTGTAACCGAGGATAAGGCAATGTACAATAATAGATTAAAAATAAAGAAGTTAAAAAACATATAAAAAGTGTCTAGCCAAAAGTCTTTTCTGAATGCTTTTTGGTCTTTTCGCCATGGAATAATTAACTCCAATCCCCATACCACCAAAGAGATTACAATAACGAAATAAAAAAAATTGAAATCCCCTTCAAGGAAAGGTTCTTTTATCGTTTTCCATAAATAATTAGCGTAACCTATATACGTCATTACAAATAAATCTATGTATTTGTCCATGTGTTTAATTTGATATATCGGTAAATTTAAGTTAATTCAACTAATGTATGAGTAACAGTTATTACGTAAAATAGTTTGCTCCATAAAAAAAAGCGGTCTACATTGATAAACCGCTTTCTCATACTAACATTTATTCTTTTTTAGGTCTTAATTTGACTTAAGAATACTAATTGCTTTATCTCCAAATACGTTGTTAGTTCCGTAAGGAGAGCCTCCGCCTTCCCATTTTTCCCATTTTTTCAATTCGATGTATTGCGGGTTTCTTGCAATTTGTTCTGCCTCCAATCGAATTGCTTCCGCTTTAAATTTTGCAGAAATAATTAAAGAAGAATCCCCTCGCGCCTTCTCAATTCTGGCATTAGCAAGATACTCTTGTTCCTTTTGCTTTTCTTTTGCTGTAAGGTTTCTTTGTTTCTGTGTTTCTTTTTCCTCGATTTGTGCTGCAATGTTTTCTGGAAGATTTACATCTGCAATTTCTACATAGTTAAGATGAAGAAAGTTTCCATCGAAATCACGTTCTAAAATATCTTCAATTTCCCCTTCTAATGCCTCACGTTTTGAAGCGTATACCTGTTCATACGTATAGCGTCCAATAACATCTTTTATCGCTCCTTTTGCTTTATCATCAATAAAAATCGTATAGTTTTCACGATGTTTCATGTGCAAATTAGCAACAGCTGTTGGGATGATGTTATAGTTAACAGAAACCTCTACAGTTACATCTGTACCATTGATGTCCATTACTTTTTGAACATACTGTTTAGATTTGTTTACTACTTCGTAATTGATCATTTGGTTCCAAGGAAGGATAAAATACGTACCTTCCATATAAACGTCATTTGTATCAATACTTGGTGAATTGAAGGGTTTAAAAACGAAACCACGTTCTCCAGGTTTTACATCTACCCATGAATTTAAAAATATTACTAATGCAATCAGTGCTACTGCTCCAATTGCAACCAACCTTACCATTTTTTTAGTTTCCATATCTATCTTGTTTTCCTTTTTTTACGATATAATCAATAGTTAAATATATGATCGCCACCAAAGCAATTAAAACTAGAATTTTAAAAAAGGGTGGAGATTTAAACAAATACCTAAATGAAACATAAAGTGAACCCCCAATTATGATTGATCCTAGAATGATTCTGAAGATTTGTCTATTTCGAATATTCATTAATTATTTAATTAAGAGATGCAAAGGTAGTAATATAATATGTTTTGAACCAATGAATATTCTCAAAAGTGAAACCTGTTTACTTTCTTTTTACTTTTGAATATATTTTATACATCCATTTAAACCAAAACGGAGAATTATCCCAAGAATAATTGAAATATTCGGTGTCTTGTCCATTAAAACGTTGGTTAAAAAATTGAATTCCTTTTACACGAGAACCACCAAAGTCTATCCCGCAATTTTCTTTAAAGCCATATTGTATAAAATGATTCATTAAAGCATACATTGCACCTTCTTGTTGAAGTTTTTCCATAGCTGTACCTTTTAAATAAAGTAACGTGTTGTTGAACTTTAATCCGATCAATCCACCTTTTAAGATATTGTCTTCAAATACTCCAACTTTGTAGATATAACCTTCTTTTTCTGCTTTTTTTATGACATCAAATAAAAAATGAACATCCGAGGTAGCGTATATCGGTAGTTTTTTAGCGAGTTCTTTAGCTATTAACTTCGACAATTCATCAGTGTCAATATGCACTTCACGAATTTCATAATCGGTTTTTGAAAAACGCTTAATCATTCGTTTGGCTTGTGTTTTCAATTTGAGTTGATCTGCGTCTACAACTTGATGAATATGTTTCGAGAGACGAATGGTTTTGTTTTTTTCAAGCGTAGGAATAGTAGTTTTAAAACTTAAATCTCCCTTTGCGTAACGTTCTAATAAAGATGTTTGAAATTTTTCCCAATCAATTTTTGAAACATCGCCAATGGGTTCAATGTATCTTTGGAATAGGGGAGGATAAACTCTAGAAATTCCTCCTTTACGGACCACACCCACGGGAATAGCGAAAGAAAAGTCCTCGGCGATGTAAGCTTCCCAATCAATTGCTGTAGCATCAAGGTAGAATGAGAGAACATATATGGAAACCTTAGGTGTTTGTTGCACCAATTTATCCCATTGTTCACGATCAATGTTCTTTTGATTTATCCAATTTGCTTTCATATTGCTAGGCAGCTAAGTTAAAGAAATTCTTTTGAGCGTTTGATTAATGGAGAAAGAATAAGGGATTTGTCCAGATTAATAATTATTTAATACAGAAAAATGAAGTTAGATTATATTCTTTTATTTTTTTTCCACTAGATTCGTATTGGAATTTTAATGAAATGAATTCTTCAAATACACCCTTATGAAAAATAGAATATTTAGTTTGCTTCTCTTGTTTGTTTCTTTGCTAGTACAAATAAATTGGAATGCATTTCTTGCACAGACAACTATTTTTTCAGAAGCAGGAGGAGGTGCATTTCCTGCTGGATGGAGTGGAGTTAATAATGTTACGACAAATAATATTGATAGAGGGAGTTATTATTTGGTGGATGCTGGAAACCCTTCAGATGTAATTACCACAGCAAGCTATGATTTAAGCGCTTATGGATCGGCAGAATTTTCATTCAATATTGAATCATTTGGTTCTGGTTCACACGGAAGTGCAATAGTAGAAGTTTCGTATGATGGTGGAACAACTTTTACCCAGACTTATACCTCACCTGTTACAACCGGTGGTTATGTTACCCATTCCTTTTCTTTGTCAAGTGTTTCCAATCAAGTTGTCTTAAGAATTTCCCATAATGCAACATCAGGAAGAGGAATTCGGTTACAAAACTTAATATTAGAAGCAACTCCTCCTGTTGGGCCTACTTTAGTTGCTACACCAACGTCTTTAGCTGGATTAGATTACAATTTAGGCTCTGGCCCTTCTGCTGTGCAAACTTTTGAGTTGACAGGCTCAAATCTTAATGGAACAGATGCCATAGAATTACTGACAGGTACTGAGTTTGAAATTTCATCTGATAACATCTCATTTTCGGATTATATAGACTTAGGACTTTTAACTTCTGTTTCACAAACAATTTACGTGCGATTAAAGGCTGGTTTAATTGTGGGAAATTATAATGATATGATCTTAATTGCCGGTGGAGGTGTTCCTTCCGCAAATGAACCAGTCGTTAGTCTTTCAGGTGAGGTCTACGAAGCTTATGACATCATCTTTAATTCAAACGGAGGAACAGGAACCATGCCTAATCAAACTATTGTTTCAGGAGCTACGGCAAACTTAAACTCAAATACATTTACGAGAACAGGTTATGTCTTTGCTGGTTGGTCAACCTCTGCAAGTGGCGCTGTAGTTTATGCAGATAACGATGCGTATACAATGGGTGGCACAGATGTGACGCTGTATGCACAGTGGGATGTTTATGTTGGACCTTGTTTTTCAATGAATGGACCTGATTTTCCTAATACGTCTGGATATACATCTTCAGGACATACCGATTCTGGTGGTTCCCCTACAAATACAATTAGGTTGGCTTCGGGCAGTACTGCAGGTTCTATTTCAACAACTGCAACTGGTGTTACCGCTGGTGACATTACATTAAAGTTTAGAGCAAAAGGTTGGAGTGCTTCTGAAACAGAAGTAACGGTTACAGTAAATGGAACTTCGCAATTAGTAACTTCTCTGTCCACTTCTTTTGATGAAGTGGTGTTAACCTTTACATCAGTTCCAGCAGATCCGATTATTGAATTTAGTACTGTCTCAGGTAAAAGAGTCCATATAGGAAATGTTGAAATTATTTGTGAACCGATTGTTGTGTGCACACCCATAGCATCCATCACTTCTTTCCTCCCTAATTCTGGTCCGGCGGGAACAATAATTAGCATTACAGGTTCAGGTTTTACAGGAACAACAGAGGTGAAGTTTGGAACGGTGGATGCTACTAGTTTTACAATTGTTGATGATAACACGATTACTGCTGAAGTACCTGCAGGAATTGGAAACAGCGAAACGATCTCTGTCTTTGATGCAAGTGCTTGTGAAGAGGTGAGTGTTGACACCTATAGTTTGACAACTTCAAGTGGGACTTGCTCAGCATATCCTGGTTATACAGATTTGTTTATGTCTGAGGTTTATGATCACTCACCTGGAAATGGCTGGTATTTAGAGTTATACAATCCAACGAGTTCTCCAATTGTACTTACAGGAGTATATCAAATTGAAAGATATGGAGAGTTGAATTTAACAGGAAGTCATAATTTGATTGACTTAGTTGGAACGGTTCCACCCATGAGTGTTTTTGTAATTCAATTGCATTCAGATGTGACTTGCTCTGGTCTTTCGGTTGATTTTCAGACACCGGGAGAATGGGGGATTAATGAAAATGACAGAATTCGTTTAGTGAAAAATGGAACAGTGGTAGATGATGTTTCTACTCCAAATAATACTGGTTATACGATTATGAGAGATATTAATCCTTCAGGAGTCGCTCCTTCTGATGTTTATCCTACCGTGGGTTGGACAACAGGTAGTAATGATTGCTCCGATTTAGGTGTTTTTACCCTACCTCCTGCAACGAATATTGATGTTACTTCACCAACTGATGTTAGCGGATGTTCATTAAATATGTCTGTTACTTCAACAACTCCTGGAGTGACTTATTCTTGGAAATTTAACGATCCAACAACAAATACGTGGTTAACTGTTAACTCTACAAATTTACCAGGAGTAACAATTACGGGCGAAACAACTTCTAACTTATCTATCACTGGTGATCTTGCTTTTATGGAAGACTTTCAGTTCTATTGTGAAGTTTCAGAGTCAGGATGTTCATCTGCTTCAGATGCTGCACAATTTAACACAGATTCTCGTCCGATTTATCGTTCTGTAGCGGGGTCAAATGGAGTTTGGTCAGATTACACCAATTGGGAAATGTCTTTCGATTATATTACTTATGTTCCAGCGTGTACCTATCCAAGAGACATAAACTCTTCAGAAGTAATTATTCAAGCAGGAACGTATATTCGTTTGGATTTGACTGGAACTGATGATGTGACGATTGATAAGGTAACTATTGAAAATACAGGGACTTTAGAAATTGAAGCCAATGCTCAGTTAACCGTAAATAATAGCGTTGCCGCTTCAGATTTTATAGTAAACGGAACATTATTCGATAGGACAAACGCAACGAATGTAATGGTTTTCGTTACTGGTGCTACTTGGGAACTGGGTGCTAACGGTACTGTAATAAAAAGTAACGAAAGTGATGTTGACTTCTATAGAGATGTATACGAAGGTGGAATGGCTAATATTCCAGCAACAGCAGGTTGGATTTACCGATTTAATAATGACGGTGATCCAACTGTAGGGACAATTGACTTCTTTTATCCGAATCTATCATTTGAAAATACTACGGCTACTGCATATTCTTTTGGAGGAAACTTTAACTCTTTTAATGGAAGTACAGGGTTTGCAACAGTAAAAGGAGATTTCGACATTGGAGTAACAGGTAGTTCTACTTGTTTGGTAAGTAATGCGAATTTCAATGTGCAACCCATGTTGATTTATGGAAATATGCATGTTGATAATGGCTCTGGTTTAGTCAATTACAATACAGCAACAACAGAATTTGGAACTGGTTTTGAATTAAAAGGAGACCTGCTCGTTGATGGAACTTTAAGTGTTTTGTCAGGTACAACAGAAAGGGTTTTCCGTTTTACAGGAATAACAGACCAAACCGTTTCTGGCGCAGGTGTAATTGATTTTTATAAAATGACCGTCAATAAGCCTTCAGGAAATGTGTTGCTAAATAGAGATTTACAAGCGCAAAATGAATTGGTGATGACACAGGGACATATTTTTACCAATGCAAATTTATTGGAATTAGGGTTGTCAACAATACAAAAAGGAATCTTAAACCATAGTAACGGCTATGTAGTGGGAAGAATGAGACGTTGGTTTGATGGTACTAACTTAGGTGATCAAACGGGATTGTATCCAATGGGATATGATGATGGAGGTTTGAAAAATAGAAATACAAAAATTGAATTTACAACGGCATCAACAGATGGTGGACATTTAACGGTGGAGTACATTAATGTTCCGATGGGGCCAGCCGGTTTGACTATTCCAGCGGCCAACACAGGAGGAGCTTTATTTGATGTTACTACAACAGAAGACCAAGGGTATTGGAAAATTGATAATGAGGTTGGGAAGTTGATAGATGGTTTATACACAATTTCTTGTACTGGCGAAGGCTATACTACTATTACTGATTTGTCTAAGTTGACTTTGTTAAAACGTGTGGTGTTGAATAGTCCAGATTGGTTTTGTCCGGCGGTTCATTTGCCACCAACAGGAACAATTTTAATGCCGACAGTTTCTCGTGAAGGAGTTTCTGGATGGTCAAACTTTGGTTTTGGGAGTGTTTATGATATCAACCCATTGCCGGTAACTTTAACTTCATTTGAGGTTAATTGTTTTGAGGAAAGCGCAAGAATAAATTGGAGTACCTCAAGTGAGTCTAATTCCACGCATTTTATAGTTGAGAAAAGTCGTGATATGATCAGTTGGTCAACTGTTGGTGAGCTTGAAGCAGCGGGGAATTCAAGTGATATTATACACTACACTTTGGTGGACGAAAACCCAGGCAGCGGGATCTTTTATTATCGTTTGAAACAGGTTGATTACAATGGAACGTCTGAAGTGTTCAATGCAATTAGCGCTTCTTGTGAACCATATAATAACAAGGTGGTTGTTTATCCAAACCCTTCGAATGGTAGTTTCTCTGTAGAAGTGACTTGGGGTGAAGATACAGTGAACTCTCAATTACAAGTGTTAGATATGACAGGAAGAATAATTGAGCTTCGAGATGTGGAAATCAATAAGGGAGTTGCTCAGTTTTATATAGAAAGGGCAGATGTTCAGTCCGGAACTTATATTGTTGTATTTTCAAATACAGAATTGAAACCGATTCGAGTTATAGTGAATTAACAATTAAAATAAAGTCAAAAAAGAGAGCTCACATAGCTCTCTTTTTTTAATCAACAAACAAATTGTTTTTAATTTTCATCAGCCAAAACAGCATCACCAAAGCGTTCATAATTAACCAACCAAGCAGCAGCATTTTTAACGTAGCGGACTGTTCCAGCAGTATCCCATTTTATAAATAAACGTGTAAAACCTCCATCGATTAATAAACGTTTTCCCTCTTTTTCGTAGGCTGCGGTAACTAAATTACCTTGAGAGCCATAGATTATAGGAGTGAGTTCTGAATGCGTAGCAATTGTTGCTATAGTAATTCCTTCGTAAATATTTTGAAGGCCTGTCGTAATTAAATGATTAGGCATAATTCCAGATTTGCTGCCGTCTCTTAATAAACCTACAGTTTGGTCGCCCATAATATTTCCTTCCATTTTATTTCCAATGAGGTACTCCGCAATGTAATTTGCATCAGCATAGTAAGGCAAATTGTCGCCCCAGATATATACACCCTTTCCGCTGTCAAAATACTTTTTAATTACTTTCGCGTGTTCCTCATTTAGTTTTCTTACACTTGAAGAAATAATCCACAATTGACAAGATTTTGCTAAGGCAGAATCTAAAGCTTCAGGAGAAGGTGGATTGTTGAGCCAGCGATAAACAGAAAACCCTTTTTCTTTTAATGCCATATTCGGTAAAGAAAAATCAAATCCTTCTCCAGTGTACAAGTGTAAAACTGCAATGGTTTGACCTTCAAAAGCGCCATCAACTGCTAAATCATATTGGTTTCCTTCAGCATTCCCAAAGTTATCAGCTGCAACTTCGCGTTCTTGTTTGACAATGCGTGTTTGTTGAGTAGACTCGTCGTATACCTCTACGTTAACATCTTCAGTAATTACATTTTGTTTTGCTACTGCATTGTATTGCGCGTTAATATTTCCAATAAACAGCGTTGCAAGCAACCCAGATAATAATAGCTCTTTCATAATGATTTGTTTTAATTTTTATACTTGTACAACAAACCAAAGAATGGGTTCGATTCATTAATGAAATGATTGTAAAAATAAATTACTTTAATATCGTTAAAAAAAACACTAAATAGAGATTACTATTTAGTGTTTTTTACTCAAGGACTGTTTTTTTTGAATTTAGTAAATAACAATACGTTTATAATAAACTTGATGGTCTGTAGTGGAAATTTCAACAATATAGACACCAGGTGTTAAACTTTCGCAGTTAATAAAAACCGTCGCATTATTGTAATCAGTTAGATGAATGACTTCTTTTCCATTGTTATCTTTTATAGAGACCTCTTTTATTTTAGAATTATTAGCACTAATGTTGAACCAGTCTTTTGTCGGGTTGGGTGACAAATTAATTTCTCTTTTGTTTGTAGAGAATTCTACAGATCTAATAGGAAGAAGTTCAAATTGTCCATTAAAATCTACTTGCTTCAAACGATAATAAGAAATACCTCGATAAGGTTTTTTATCAATTTTATAATAAGAACTCTCTATGTTGGAAGTTCCGCTTCCTTTTTCAAATCCTATAGTTTCCCAAAATAGACCGTTCTGAGAACGTTGTATTTCATAATAATCACATTGTGTCTCTGTTGCGGTTCCCCATTTTAAATTTACCTCTCTTGAGTTTGCGGTCGCTTCAAAACTAATAAGTTGTATTGGGAGAATCGTACAATCAGTTGACGCTGAGTTTGAAGCTGCTTCGTTTACAACAATTGATTGAATAACACTTGCATAGTTGGTAACTAATAAAACATAAACTTCTCCACTATTTACTCCCGAAATATTAGCTTGCTCTATTGACGATGTTGAATAACTACAATCAACTGGAGGTCCGTAGCTTGAGCAATTATTCTGTGCGTCTGTTAGGTTGGGAAAAGGTCCCCATATAGCATAATCTATATCCGCTCCAGCAGTAATGTCAATAGAAAGTGTTCCAGGATTACTAATTTCTAGAAAAAACCATGTTGGATTTGGTTGTGTACTTAAACATCCATAATCATTTCCAATTGGTGCGGATCCACCAGCTCCTGAAGCTTGAAAAGAAATAGTTGAACCAGAACAAATAGGTTCCATAGCCGCACATGTTGTATTGCTAGGAGGCGGTGGCAGTGTACCAATACACAAATCAAAAGTTGTTGTGGCGCCACTAGAACTTGACCAACTATATACCCTGACTAAGTATGAATTTCCGGGGGTTAGTCCTGTCAAAGTGCTGTTGTTCATATCACTACATTCCAGTGCTGTGCCTAAGGCTCCGCAATTATTATTGTAGACTGAGTGATATAAATCAGTTGTAGAACCTGAAACATTTAATAAATCAATTGTGTGAGCTGAGTTGGTTGCCGTAAAAGAATACCATACATCATCATTGGCTGTTCCGCTACAACCGTTTGGTTGAGGGGAGTTAGTGGCGCTTGCAATAGATCCTGGTGTTATTGAGCCGCATAAAAGATCTGGGTTTACAGGAACACTTATCGCTCCTGAACACTCATCATTAGAGGGTTGACTATAGAGGTAAGGAAAAGTTAATATAAAAAGCATCAATGTTAGATTCTTCATACCTTAATTGTTTTCTGATTCGAAATTTAATATATCTTCCATTGTAATAAGCTCACCGATTAAAACAAGACACCTTAAACACTCCATGTATTCGGTTTGGCTGGAGGCCGGAGCGTTTATGAAGGTAGATTGTTTAATCAATTTTAGATCTTGATTAACACCAAGCCATCTTTTGATTTCATCTGCATGAGGTGAATTGGCGTCTTCATATGTTTTTGTAGAATGATCAAAGGCATATATGTCATCCATATTGATGTTTTGGTGATAGAATATAACCTTCAAGCTTTTTAAGCGTACTCGCTCCTCAGGACTCATTAATTCAAATCTTTCATAAGAAACAAATAAAACATTTGGATTTTGCTGTTGCCAAACTTTAATTGCAGCCTGATTATCTTGACCGCTTACATAAGTTGTTATCAAGCATAAAAATGTGGAAAAAAAAACAAGTTTTAGCATCATAAAATAGTTGTTGTGTATACAAGAATAAGAAAAAATAATTAAATACTATTCAGAATTTCTTCATTATTTAGTCAAGGCTTCAATTAGATACTAATTTTATTATGTATTAACAATTGATTACCTCGCCCAATCTTCCCTGTCCAAACTCCTGAATTGTATGGCTTCTGAAATGTGAGATGTGTTTATTTCAACATTTTGTTCTAAATCAGCAATGGTTCTTGCAACTTTTAAAATACGATCATAAGCTCTTGCAGAAAGTCCCAGTTTATCCATGGCCTGTTTTAAGATTGCGTTACACGCTTCATCTATTTTACAAAACTTGCGCAGTTCTTTGCTGCTCATCTGTGCATTACAATGTGTTTCTTCCGATTCTTTAAAGCGTTCTTCTTGAATTAGTCGTGCTTCCACAACTCTTTTTCTAATATCTTTACTTCCCTCCTCAGGTTGGTGGTAGGCCAATTCATCAAAACTAACAGGAGTAACTTCAACATGTAAATCTATTCGATCCAATAATGGTCCACTGATTTTATTCAAGTAATTTTGGACAATACCAGGAGCACAAACACAATCTTTTTCAGGATGATTGAAATAGCCGCATGGACATGGATTCATAGCGGCTACAAGCATAAAGCCTGCGGGATATTCTACTGTGAACTTAGCCCGAGAAATAGTAACAAATCGATCTTCAATGGGTTGACGCATCACCTCAAGTACGGAGCGTTTATACTCAGGTAATTCGTCTAAAAACAAAACACCGTTATGAGCAAGGGATATTTCGCCAGGTTGTGGATATCCGCCTCCACCAACCAAGGCAACATCTGAAATCGTATGATGTGGCTTTCGAAATGGGCGTTCTGTTACTAATCCAGCGCCAGCATTTACCTTACCAGCTACCGAATGTATTTTTGTTGTCTCCAAAGATTCATTTATACTCATTGGTGGTAGAATGGAAGGAAGTCTTTTAGCAAGCATCGACTTTCCTGCCCCAGGAGGTCCAATTAAGACAACATTATGTCCTCCTGAAGCTGCAATTTCAAATGCTCTTTTGATGTTTTGTTGTCCCTTTACATCTCTGAAATCAACTTCAAACTCGTTGAGCTTATTATAAAACTCTTGGCGAATATCAATGGTTGTTGGGGTTAAACCTATGCCTTCATTTAAGAAGCTTACTACTTCGTTGATATTGGTTGCTCCATATACTTCGAGACCATCAACAATTGCTGCTTCTCTTACATTTTCTTTCGGTAAGATAATGCCTTTAAAACCTTCCTCTTTTGCTTTAAGAGCAATAGGAAGAACGCCTTTCATAGGTTGCAAACTTCCATCCAGAGATAGTTCACCCAAAAGAATATAGTCTTCTAGGGCATCTGTTTTCACTTGTTCACTAGCAGCCATAATTCCAATTCCAATTGGCAAATCAAAGGTGGAACCCTCTTTACGGATATCTGCTGGAGCCATGTTTACTGTTATTTCTTTCATCGGGTATTTATAGCCGTTATTTGATAATGCAGCTTTAATACGTTGTTGACTTTCTTTTACGGCACTATCTGGTAGTCCTACGAGAATAAAACTAACGCCTTTATCGATATTTACTTCGATTGTAATTGTGGTTGCTTCAATGCCGAATACGGCACTTCCAAAAGATTTGACTAACATTTTGATTTAGGTTTTTAAATTATTCTAAATTAAGATAGTGAAAAAAATGATTTCCAAAAATGATTTTTTTAAAAAAGTTTTTTCAAATGTAGAGAAGAGCATTCTTTTAAGTCTTGATTTGTTTGAGCTTAACACACTTGTTGTAGCATTAGGCCGAATTAAGTCCACAATCGTAATTCATGAGTTTATTTTTAATTTCATCTCTTTTAGGTTGTTATATCTCTAAGGAATCTTTATTTTTAATGAATAAACATTTAAAAAAATTAATGATATGGGATATTACAAAACAATAAATGGGAAAAAGTATGATGCTGAACTTCTTGAGCTAGCAGACAAATTGACTGAAGGAGCTGGAGATGGGAGGTTGTCAAAGGAAGATGCTGGACAGCTCTTTGATGCCGTAAAAGATGGTAATTCTTATACCGATATCGAAAAAGATACTGTTGCTTATGTTAGAGATAATTATAAATGGACAGATGCAGCAGATGAGTGGTTTAGAACTGAGATTCGTAAATGGGCTGCTTCAAAATAGATCGTTAAAATTTCAATACAAGCGGCTTTTGAGCGGCTTGTATCTTTTTAAAGATGACGCTCAACGTAATCAATTAGATTATGAATTACTTTAATATGTATTTCTTGTGCACGATCTGCATATTTTGAAAACGGAGCTCTAATTTCTACATCGCATAAATCTGCCATCATTCCGCCATCTTTTCCTGTCAGACCAATGACTTTCATTCCTTTACTACTAGCAGATTTGATTGCATTAATGACATTTGCCGAGTTTCCGCTTGTTGAAATTGCCAACAAGACATCACCTTTTCTTCCCACCCCTTCAACAAATCTTGAAAATACATGTTCATATCCGTAATCGTTTGAAACACATGAAAGGTGTGAGGGATCAGAAATAGAAATCGCACCAATTGCTGGCCGGTCGTTTCTATAGCGACCCGTTAACTCTTCTGCAAAATGCATAGCATCACACATAGATCCACCATTTCCGCAACTAATAATTTTGCCGTTGTTATTTAGACTAGAGACAAGCGTTTTTCCCGCTTCTTCAATCTTTTTAAAATTATCTGGTGTACTGAATTCTTTCAAAATCGAAAGTGCTTCATTAAATTGGTCTGTAATTTGCTTCATGATGTGAAAATTAAAAAATCAAATTTAAAAATTTAAACAGAATTTTCTGAGGATTTCAAGCATTTTGTTATATTTGACCTCCTAGACGAAAACTGTGCTAAACTAAACATTATGAGAAAATTTTTATTAATTGCAATTACCAGCTTTTTATTTATCGGGGCAGAGTTTTCCTATGCACAAAAAGGAAAAAAAGAATTAAACTGTTTCGAACGTTATGAAAACGCATTCAAAGATCGTGGATCTTACACTATTTCAGATAACATTTATCGAAATGTAATGATTTCATTTTTTGAAGGCGACGAAGTATTCTGTGTTAGAGGTAAAGTGAGGGTTGAAAATGGATATGTAAGTGCTATCTTTTATTATTATGATGATAATACTGAAGAACTTTACGATAAAAAGTTTCATAACTTAAACAATGAACCACCTACCATTTCAAATGGGATTTCTGAAATGATAATTAATGCTGATAGGGAAAAATTTAGAGTGGTATTTATTGATAAATTAAAACCAAAAAGAAAATCGTTACAACGCATGAGTGTTCCAGATGATCTTTAAAAAAATTGAATTTTAACAAAAAAAGAGCAATTATTAAATAGTTGCTCTTTTTTTATGATTTTCTTTATTCCTTTTCCCTAGCATAAATTAAATATTAGTACAATTGTACGTAAACAACTTTTTTCGTTTCAAAGAAAGGATTATTAAAATAGTCTGCAATAGGATAAGTTGTATTGAAAGTTTGAACAGAACTCATCTCTTTGGTGAGGTCTCCACCCTTAAGATATAAAATACCGTTTGGTAAAGCGTTAATATGTTTTTTATTGATTTTCTTTCTTACCCACGATATAAATTGAGGCATCTGGGTAACTGCCCTACTGATTATGAAATCGTATTTTCCTTGAATTTGTTCTACACGAGAATGACTTGCTTTTACATTTTTTAAATCTAAGGCTTCACAAACCGCTTTAACTACTTTTATTTTTTTTCCAATCGAATCCACGAGATGAAAATCACATTCTGGAAATAATATAGCTAAAGGAATTCCAGGGAATCCACCTCCTGTTCCAACATCAAGTATCGTCGTTCCAGGGTTAAAACGAATTATTTTTGCGATAGCCAAGGAATGTAAGACATGATGCGTGTAAAAAGAGTCCATATCCTTCCTACTAATCACGTTTATTTGACTATTCCATTCACGATATAAGGCGTCTAATTGTTCAAATTTCTGAATCTGATCTTGATTCAAATTCGGAAAATATTTTAAAATTTCATTCATGATACAAATTTAGTAATATCCGTTTGACATTTCATTTAGAATGTAAAATATGCTGAATAGGAACCTTCCTTTCATTTGTAAAAAGTCTAAATGGTGTCTTTTGTTTTCTCCATTAAATTGGCCAAAAATTCTCTAGCTCTAAACAATTGTGCTTTAACAGTTCCTAAAGGAAGATCTAGTTCTGTAGCGATTTCATCATAACTCATTTCTTTAAAGTATCTTTTGATAATGAGTGTTCTATAATGCGGCTTTAGTTTATCAACAACCTCTCTCATTGCTTTTACCTTTTGTTGTTTCATATAAACTTCCTCTGGGTCTGGTGAACCTCCATCAACTTCCATGGCAACACCCTTACCGTTTTCATCCGTATAAGCATGGTCCATTGAAGTAAGGTGAACTCTTTTCTTTCGAATAAAATCAATGCAATTATTAGAAGCAATTTTAAAAAGCCACGTACTAAAAGCATAATTGGGTGTGTATTGCTCTATGCGATTAAATGCCTTGCCAAAAGCCTCAATTGTGAGGTCTTCGGCATCGTCATTATTCTTGATCATTTTAAGCAGCATGAAGTAAACGGGCTCTCTATATCTATTTAAAAGTTCTGCGAAAGCTGATTGATCGCCAGATTTAGCCTTTTCAACAAGTGTTAAATCACGTCTCCCTTTCTCTGATAGATTTTTGTTTTCTATTTCCATTTTGCTGCTGTTGATTGTTCTGTAGCGTAGTATATTATTGGCGCTATAATTGCATATAATAAATCCCAAAATAAAATACCTACAATAAATGAAGGTTCGGCTAATTTTTTAAAAGATAGGCCGAGGACAACCCACTTGGTCATCATTATAAATGCAAATACACTGAATGAAAACCAATTCATCCATCCACTAAATAACAAAGTAACAAAACTTATGAATAACAATAGGAGGGTTAACGGATATATTCCTAACATAAGCTTTTTGAAAAGTGGATAGCGTGCTGATGTAGTGAAGTGTCTAGACTTTTGATTAATCCAATCTTTCCAGGTTTTCTTTGCTTCAGAGTAGCAAAATGTGTCCGGATTTAAGCAAATCGTATAATTGTTTCTTTTAGCCACTTCTTGAATAAATAAATCATCATCTCCTGATTTTAAAGCGTAATGTGACTTAAAACCTTTGTTTTCAAGAAATAATTCTTTCGTATAAGCTAAGTTTCTACCTACTCCCATATATGGAATACCGGATTTTGCGTAAGAAAGGTAGTTCAAGGCAATAAATGATGTGTCCAGTCTTATAATTTTATTGAGAATTCCTTTTTCTTTTAACATTGGAGCGTATCCAAGAACAATTTTTTTCTTTTCAGTGAATTGGTCTGACATGTTTTGAAGCCAATTTTCGCTAAGTGGTGCACAATCTGCATCTGTAAGTAAAATTTTGTCATATTTTGCACCTTTAATTCCTATAGTTAATGGTAACTTTTTACCAAATGCCAAGTGATTATTTTTTTCAATCTTTATACTCTTTAGATGAGCATGAGTTTTTTTTAACGTATTGATTATATATTCAGTGTCGTCTGTAGACTGATGATTGACAACAATGACTTCAAATTCAGGGTAATTTTGTTCCAATACTTTTGGCAGAAATAGCGATAAATTTACGGCTTCATTTCTTGCGCAAATAATAATACTCACTGGTGCAGTACTTTTCGTTTTCTTTTTCTCCCGATGAAAAGCAATACGTATATAAAAAAATGCTATCCAAAATAAATGAATAAGTCCAATTGTCCAGAAGCAAATATTGACAATCCATTCAACTGTATTTTCTATTTCTGGTAAGAATTTCATTTATTTAGTTTTTACAAATATGGCACACTTGTTTAAATACAATTATCTTTGTTGCTTTTATTTTTCAACATTGTTATGCACTTCGAATTATTACATCAAGATAAAGACACTAAAGCTCGGGTAGGAAAACTACACACAGACCATGGTGAGATTGAAACTCCTATATTTATGCCTGTTGGTACAGCGGGTACAGTGAAAGGAATTCATCAATATGAAATTGAAAATGAAATTCAAGCTCAAATTATTCTAGGAAACACATATCATTTGTTTTTACGACCAGGTACTGAAGTAATTGAGGCTGCTGGTGGACTTCATAAGTTTATTAATTATAATCGACCTATTCTAACAGATAGTGGTGGATATCAAGTTTATTCCTTGTCGGGAAGTCGGAAGATTACCGAGGAAGGTGTCAAGTTTCAATCACATATTGATGGGACTTATCATTTTTTTACACCTGAAAGAGCGATTGACATACAAAAGTCTATTGGTGCAGATATTATTATGGCCTTTGATGAATGTACACCTTACCCATGTGATTATCAATACGCCAAAAACTCAATGAAAATGACACACCGCTGGCTTGATCGGTGTTTTGCTCAATTTAATAAAACACCTGGGAAATATGGGTATGAACAAGCATTGTTTCCTATCGTTCAAGGGAGTGTTTATAAAGATTTACGACAAGAATCAGCCAAATATATTGCAGATACTGATTCTTTAGGAAACGCTATTGGTGGTTTATCTGTTGGCGAACCAGCAGAGGAGCTTTATGAAATGACAGAAGTAGTAACGGATATCTTACCTTCAGAAAAACCAAGGTATTTAATGGGAGTGGGGACACCAATAAACCTTCTAGAATGTATTGCCTTAGGTATTGATATGTTTGATTGTGTTATGCCAACACGAAATGCTAGACATGGATTATTGTTTACCAGTGAGGGAACAATTAATATAAAGAATAAAAAATGGGAAAAGGATTTTTCACCGATAGATCCTAACGGAACCTCTTCTGTGGATAGCTTTTATACCAAAGCCTACCTGCGTCATTTAATTAAAACAAAAGAATATTTAGGTGTACAAATAGCATCTATTCATAATTTAGCCTTTTATTTGGCGTTAATTAAAGAAGCGCGCGTAAAAATCATGGAAGGAACGTTTTTAGAATGGAAAGATGAGATGGTGAAAAAGTTAGGACAAAGACTTTGATAGAGTTATGCTAAAAATTATAGATCGATATATCATAAAAAAATACTTGATTACCTTCTTTTTTATGTTGGGAGTGATCATGATTTTAGCTATGGTTTTTGATCTTGCTGAACGTTTGGGTGAGTTTATTGAAAAAGAAGCCCCCATTAGCGCAATCATTTTTGATTATTACTTAAATTTTGTCATCTATTTTGGTAATTTATTTTCACCGCTAATTGTCTTTGTTGCTGTTATTTGGTTTACTGCTAAAATGGCGCAAAATACGGAGATTATTCCGATGTTGAATAGTGGAAGACCTTTTCGTAGAATTCTTAGACCGTACATGATTGGGGCAACTATCTTAATGCTTATTTCTTTGGCTTTGAATCACATAGTTCTTCCAGAATCAAATAAAGTTCGGTTGCAATTTGAGGAAGATTATTATCGGAACATTCGAACAGTAGCTAACTATTTTGCTGAGTTTCCTGGGAAAAAAGTGGTGTATTTTGATTCTTATCGATCTGATAAGAGTAGGGCACTTGGTTTTGTTATGGAAAACCGAAACGAAAAAGGTGAATTGGTGTCAATTTTAAAAGCCAACCAAGCTATAAATCCTGATAGTACAGAGCAATGGCAGTTAATTGATTACCATATAAGGTATGTTGGTGAACCTCATGATGAATTGGTGTTTCCGCCCAATAGTGGTCATCGTCTCGATACTGTTTTTCCTTTTCAATTAAGTGAAATGGCGCAAAGAGAGACAGTGGTTCAAACCATGGGGTTTTACGAATTAAAAGATTTTATTTCAAGTGAAAAAGAAAAAGGATCTCCTTATGTGCCTTTTTATGAGATTGAACTTTATCAAAGAACCTCTTTTCCTTTTGCTACCTATGTTCTTACATTAATTGGTATGTCCGTGTCTTCTAGAAAGTCTCGAGGAGGAATCGGAGTGAATATTGCTGTGGGGTTGTTATTAGCTTTCATTTATATTTTTGCAATGAAAGTAACTTCTGTGGCAGCAGAAAATGTTGGCTTTCCCGCTATGATCGCTGTTTGGATTCCAAATATAATCTTTGCAATATTAGGACTGATTCTCTACAGGTTAGCACCGAAATAAGAATTAATCAATTACGAATTAATCAATTACGAATTTATCACTTACGAATTGTTCGTTTAACTTTTAATAATTCGTAATTCTCCAATCGGATACCAAGTTTAGCCATTAATAAACATATGAAGGACAAATCTCCAATTTATTGGGGTGCCGAGAAATCTTATTGGAATTGTTTGATAACTCGAAAAGCAGTTCAGGCTAGGGAAGATACTCTCCTTGCAACGACTTAACTTTTCTTTATAACCAACGAATTTTAAGCTTTACAAATTAGTTATCAAGATTATTGATAAATACTAGAATTTAGGTCTCTTGTTCACCTTAAGAAGTTAACAACCTAGCTTTGTAATTCGTAATTCTCCAATCCGTAATTCTCCAATCCGTAATTCTTCAATTCGTAATTAATTAAGATTCAGCAACAACCTCCTTAACTTCAGGTATGTGTTGTTTAAGTATTTGTTCAATACCGCCTTTGAGTGTATTCGTTGAAGATGGACAACCAGAGCATGCACCTTTTAGGACAACCGTTACTATACCATTGTCAAAATTTCGAAACTCTATAGCTCCTCCATCACCTTCTACTGCTGGTTTTACATATTGGTCAAGTAAACCAATAATAGCTTCATCAAACTCGGATGGTGTGTAATTAGAAGTATCAATCGTTTTGTCTTCTGATTTAGCTACAGGTCTTTCTTCTGGTATTTTTGTAACCACTTGTTTGCCTTCTGCAATATAGTTTCTTACGTAATCTCTTAATTCTGTTGTTACAAAGTCCCAAGCTAAGGTGTCGTCTTTGGTTATAGACACAAAATTATTTGCAATATAGACCTCTTTTACAAATGGAAAGTTAAATAGCTCGTCTGCCATCGGTGAAAAACCTTTGGTTTCTTGTTGGTTTTTGAACTCTGCAGTTTTTGACGGATCAATTAAATAGTTATTGGCCACAAATTTCATTGTGTTTGGATTCGGTGTCATTTCAGCATATATGGTAACGGGTATTTTAGACATATCTTTATATTTTATTTTACAAAGTTATGAAGTATATCACGAATAAAATAAGTTTTATTTGAAGAAATGCATTTCGCTTACTTTTTGTACTATAATTCGCGTTTATAATTATTATTATGTTAATTTTTCTCTAATTAAATGAATTGATTTATTTTTGTGGTGTGAAGCAAAAACCGAACATACTTCTTTTTCTTTTTGCGGTTGTATTTTTTTTGAGTACAACGGGAGTGACAGTGTACAAGCATTATTGTAGTCATGATGGAGCGTATTATGGTGTTTTTGTTGATGTTGAACACGAGTGTCAGCCAAACTCCCATGATAAAGACGAATCTGATCATTCATGTTGTGCCATCGAAATTGAAGGGCAAAATCAATTCGAGACCGATTGTTGTACTAGTGATGTTAAGGTTTATCAGTTAGATACAGATCTAGCTACCCATGACAATTCTATTGACTTTAAAAACCACTTTTCTACAACGTTTAATGTTCTTCCATTATTTGCAATTATTCAAGTGGAAGATTCTAAATTTTTGAATAAATCTCCTCCCGCTCTTCCAACTTTAAAGCGTTTATCCTTTTTCCAACGTTATTTGATTTAGATTGTTATTTACAAATAGAAGCGTAGTGTCAATAATTGTTGACTTGCGTGTAAAAAGTGTTTAACAAATAATTCAAATAATAATTACATGAAAATATATTTAACTTTAGCTACTGTGCTGTTTGCAAGTTTTTTGTTGGGTCAAAAAATAAGCATTCGTGGTGCGGTCAATAGCTATATAGATGGTAAAAATACCGAGCCTTTATTTGGGGCTGACGTGTTTTTAAAAAATGCCAAAACAGGTGATATAACTGATGAAAAAGGAAGTTTTAGTATCCAATCAAAAGTACAATTGCCAGACACATTAATAATTAGAGCTTCTGGATATTACTCGGATACTGCAATAATCAACGCTAACGGTTCTGTAAATTTGCAAATTACGCTTTATCCTGAATTTGTAACGGAAGAAGTAGTGATAAAAGCCAAAAGAGACAATTCTAGTATTTTGCGTTTAGACCCAAGAAACGTTGAAAACCTTTCTCAAGGAGAATTGCGAAAGGCTGCATGTTGTAACTTGTCTGAATCTTTTGAAACCAACGCTACTGTTGATGTAAGTTTAGCAGATGGTGTTTCTGGATCAAAACGAATTCAAATGATGGGCTTAAATGGAAGGTATACCCAACTTCAATTTGAAAATATTCCGTTTATGCACAATCTTGATCAAGCTTTTGGTTTGGCTTCTGTTCCAGGCACTTGGATTCAATCAATACAAATTACTAAGGGTGCTGGAACTGTTGCGAATGGATATGAATCAATGGCTGGACTCATTAATCTTGAATACATGAAGCCGGATAATATGGAAAAGCTATTTGTGAATGGCTATGGAAGTATTCAAGGTCGTGCTGAACTCAATCTTCATGGCAGTAAGAAAATTGGAGATAAATGGAGTACTGCATACTTTATTCATGGTGCAAGCTTGAAAGCAGAAAATGATAGGAATAATGATGGATTTCGGGACATGCCGTTGGGTGATAATATAATCGTTATGAATCGATGGAAGTATGCCTCTGAGCTATTTCGTGGTCAAATCGGGATTAAAGCAAGTCATACGGATCAGCAAGGTGGACAAATTGGGTTTGATCGTTACCAAAATCAAAATAACCAAGGTCTTTATGGTGTAGGAATTCGAAATACTAATGTTGAGTTATTCGGTAAAACTGGTTTTCTCTTCGAAGAGGACATATTTAGTTCTATAGGAGTGGTCTATTATATGAAATATAATGAACTGAATACTGTTTTTGGGAATCGTACTTTGAATGCGACTGAAAAAAGAGGATATATTAATGGGATGTATGAAACAATTTTAGGAAATACAAATCATAAACTGAAATCTGGATTAAGTATTGTGTATGATGACTTAGAGCAAACGATGAATGATGTGCTGCCAACAGATACCACAACAAGAGTGTATAATCGATTAGAAGTTGTTCCAGGTGCTTTTACAGAATATACCTACACTGGTGTTCGATCGATACTAGTGCTAGGAGCGAGGGCGGATCATCATAATCTTTATGAATGGCAATTTACGCCTCGAGCAAATTATAAGTTTGATTTAACCGAAAATATGGATATTCGTTTAACTGCTGGAAGGGGATTTAGAGTTTCCAATTATGTTACCGATAATTTGTCTTTGATGGCGACAAACTTACCCTGGGTTGTTGATAATGATATCGCTCCAGAAGTCTCTTGGAATTTTGGAGGTAGTTGGATGTGGGATTTTAAATTATTCAATAGAAAGGCAACGTGGACAGCCGATTTTTATCATACCCTTTTTGAAAACCAATTAGTGGTAGATAGGGATGAGTCAACAGATTATATTCGAATGGGAAACCTGGATGGATCATCATTTTCTAACGTTTTTCAAACGGATATCAAGTTTGAGCCGTTGAATAGGTTTGAAATTAAAGCCGCATATAAATGGTTAGATGTACGTGCAACAACTGGAGGAGAGTTGAGCGCGGTGTTAATGGTGCCAACTCATCGAGGGTTTGTTAATTTTGCCTATGAGTCAAGAAATAACCGCTGGCTATATGATTTAACACTTTCTGTTTTTGGAGCGCAACGTTTACCTATGGTAATGCGTTCTGATGGAACTTTTACACAGGATAATAGTAGCGAGGTGGTTCCAATGATGTCTGCTCAAATAACCCATCGATTTAAACATTTCGAGGTATATTTAGGGGGTGAGAACATCCTTGATTATCGACTGAAAAATCCTATTATTGAAGCTGAAAATCCATTCGGAGAAAGGTTTGATGCAACAAGGGTGTATAGCTCTATTTTTGGTGTAAATGTTTATGCTGGATTTAGATTTAGTTTAGATTAAAACAAATATTAATTAAAAAAAAATTACAAAATGAGAATAACAGTATTAATAGCGATTATCGCTATATTGACAAGTTGTGCAACTTCAAAAGAAGGAGGTGCAAAAAAGAAAACAGGAAGTATTCAAACTAATGCACAATGTGGTGACTGTAAAGATCGAATTGGGGATGTTTTAAATTATGAGAAAGGAATCATTTATGCCAATTTAGATTTGGATACGAAAATTGTAGAAGTCAAATACAATACCCGATCAACAACACTTGCGAAAATTAAACAAACAATTGCTGAAATTGGTTATGATGCAGATGAGGTTAAAGCTGTAGAATCGGCTCAAAAAGCTTTGCCAGCATGTTGTCAGCCAGGAGGACATGATTGATTTGCTTATATCTATTTATAAGGAATGAAAAAACTAATTAACAATAAAAACAGTATTGTTGAAAAAATACAGTTATTATATTCTTGATAAGAAATAAATACGCTATATTTGCGCCAAAATTGAACATTTAAAAGACAGGACAATGTCGGAAATCAAAGGAGAAATTTTACAGGTTATTGGGCCTGTAGTTGATGTAAGCTTCGAAAAAGGTGTCGAGCTACCAAATATATACGATGCGTTGTATGTGCCAAGAGAGGATGGTTCTAAAGTGGTTTTAGAAGTTCAGTCTCATGTTGGTGAGAGCGCTGTAAGAACCGTATCGATGGATACGACGGATGGTTTTACGAGAGGTATGGATGTGGTTGCTACAGGTGCAGCTATCCAAATGCCAATTGGAGATCAGGTTAAAGGTCGTTTGTTTAACGTTGTTGGAGAAGCGATTGATGGTATTAAGGAGACAGATAGAACGGAAGGGATGTCGATCCATAGAGAGGCTCCGAAGTTCGAAGACTTATCAACTTCTTCTGAAGTGCTTTTCACAGGGATTAAAGTTATTGATTTAGTTGAGCCATACTCAAAAGGAGGTAAAATTGGATTATTCGGTGGTGCTGGAGTTGGTAAAACCGTTTTGATTCAAGAGTTGATTAATAACATTGCTAAAGCTTATGAAGGGCTTTCTGTTTTTGCAGGGGTAGGTGAGCGTACCCGTGAAGGGAATGACTTGTTGCGTGAGATGCTAGAGTCTGGTATTATTCGTTACGGTGAAGATTTCATGAAGTCTATGGAAGCTGGTAAGTGGGATTTGTCAAAAGTTGATCCTAAAGAGTTAGAAGAATCAAAAGCTGCTTTCGTTTACGGACAAATGAATGAGCCTCCAGGAGCGCGTGCTCGTGTTGCACTTTCAGGTTTGACGCTTGCAGAGTACTTTAGAGATGGTGACGGTGAAGGATCAGGAAGAGATATCTTGTTCTTCGTTGATAATATTTTTAGGTTTACACAAGCAGGTTCAGAGGTTTCAGCATTGCTTGGGCGTATGCCTTCTGCGGTTGGTTATCAGCCAACTTTAGCGACAGAAATGGGGGCGATGCAAGAGCGTATTGCTTCAACAAAAAACGGTTCGATTACTTCAGTGCAAGCAGTATATGTTCCAGCGGATGATTTAACTGACCCCGCGCCAGCAAATACGTTTGCTCACTTAGATGCTAAAACGGTATTGTCAAGAAAGATTGCCGAGCAAGGTATTTACCCTGCAGTTGACCCATTGGATTCAACATCTCGAATTCTTTCTGCATCAATTTTAGGTGATGACCACTATAATTGCGCGCGAAGAGTACAGTCCACTTTGCAACGTTATAAAGAATTGCAAGATATTATTGCAATTTTAGGTATGGATGAGCTTTCTGAAGAAGATAAGTTAGTCGTTCACCGAGCACGCCGTGTTCAGCGTTTCTTGTCTCAGCCTTTCCATGTTGCTGAACAGTTTACCGGTTTGAAAGGTGTGTTAGTAGATATTCAAGATACTATCAAAGGATTTAACATGATACTTGATGGTGAGCTTGATCAATATCCAGAAGCAGCCTTTAACTTAAAAGGAGATATAAACGATGTGATTGAAGCAGGTGAGAAAATGCTTGCTGAAGTTTAATTTTTGATAAGATGAATTTAGAAATAATTACTCCAGAAAAGAAAATGTTTGAAGGAGAAGTCGATGCAGTTCGATTTCCAGGTATCGATGGATCATTTCAAGTCTTGAAAGGTCACGCTCCTATCATTTCAGCACTTACTGAAGGAAAGGTAAAGGTTGATCTGAAAAACGATGACAGAGATTATGATGAGTTTTCAGGTTCTTTTGAAACAGATTCAACTAGCTCTAGAGTCATTCGTTTGGCAATAAAAGGCGGAGTAATGGAAATGCAAAATGATAAAATAATTGTTCTTGCAGACTAAGTAAATAATATTTTTCGAAAAAGGGAGTTGTAATAACAATTCCCTTTTTCTGTTAAACAAGGTTAAGTAAGTTTAACTTTATGATGTAAAATTCTAATTGTTATTGTAAATTCGTCGACTAAGTAAAAAAAATGAGTCTAGTAGATCAAATAAATCGCAGTAAATGCCCCGAACACATCGCTATCATAATGGATGGTAACGGCCGTTGGGCACAACAACATGGCGAGGTGCGTTTATTTGGGCATTCCTCAGGAGTCGAGGCAGTGCGTGAAGTACTTAAAGCTTGTGTGGATTTGGGGGTGCGTTACCTAACCCTGTATGCTTTTTCAACTGAGAATTGGAACAGACCGAAAGAAGAAGTTGACGGACTGATGAATCTAATGGTTGAAACGATAGCAAATGAAGTTTCAGAATTAAATGATAATAATATTCGGCTTAGAAGTATAGGTGATAGTTCAAGACTCCCAGTCGATTGTAATATAGAGCTAAATAAGGCGAAGGAGGAGACAAAAGAAAATGACGCTTTAGATTTGATTTTGGCTTTGAATTACAGTGCAAGATGGGAAATAACTAACGCAACAAAAAAATAGCAAGCCTAGTTAAGAATAAGGAACTTGAAATTGATGAAATCAACGAAGAATTATTAAGCCAACAAATGTGCTTGAATGATCTGCCAGATCCAGAATTGCTAATTCGAACATCTGGTGAATGTAGGTTAAGTAATTTTATGCTGTGGCAAATTGCCTACTCAGAACTGTATTTCACCAATAAATTATGGCCAGATTTCAAAAAAGAAGACTTGCACGAAGCTATTATTGATTATCAAAATAGAGAAAGACGTTTCGGTCAAGTATCTGAACAATTGAAAAGTTAGTATGAAACATTACACGATTTTATTTCTAATGATTTGTTTTTCCCATCTTTTGTTTGGGCAAAAAATAGATTATGAAAACCCAAAAACCTATGAAATTGGACCAATAACGGTAAATGGTGTAGATAACTTTGATCATCAGGCAATTAAACTTATATCTGGACTGAAACAAGGGAGTAAGGTTAAAATTCCAGGAGAAGAAATTACTAAAGCAATCAATAACCTGTGGGATGAAGGATTGTTTTCTGATGTTCAAATTCAATTGGAAAAAGTATTAGGTGATGTTGCATATCTGGCTATTAACTTAAAGCCTCGACCGAAACTTTCACGGTTCAAATTTATAGGAGCAAAGAAAAAAGAGGCTGATAAAATTAGGGAAGAAATAAATTTGTTTTCGGGTAAAAATATTACTGAAAACTTAATATTTAATACACGGGCAAAAGTTATTGGTTTTTATCGTGAGAAAGGCTTTTATAATGTAAAAGTTAACATTGATCGCGTAAATGATTCTTTAATGAATAACTCAGAAATATTCATTATTAATATTGATAGAGGAAAATCGGTTAGAATTGCAGAAATTAATTTCTATGGCGCCGAGTCTATAAAAGATGGTAAGCTGCGTCGTAAAATGAAAGACACTAAACAAAAAGCTTTTTGGAGATTCTTTAAGCGTTCTAAGTTTACAGAGTCAGCTTATGCGCGTGATAAAAAGTTAATGCTACAAGAATTTAAAGAAATTGGTTTGCGAGATGCTACAATCATCAAGGATTCCGTCTATGCCAGAGATGAGAAAAATTTGATTGTAGATATTTATATTGATGAAGGTGAAAAATATTATTTTGGGGATATTTCATGGGTGGGAAATGCTAAATATTCCTCTGGATTTTTAGATACTGTGTTGGGGATAAAACATGGTGATTTATATAATCAAACCTTATTAGAGACACGACTTTTCCAAAGTATGGACGGTAGAGATATCACGTCTTTATATATGGATAAAGGTCATCTTTTTTTCCAAGCAACTCCTGTAGAGGTTAGTGTGAACGACCATCATATTGATTATGAGATAAGATTGATTGAAGGGAAAGAAGCTAGAATTAAAGATATTATTATTAAGGGTAACTATAAAACAAATGATTATGTTATTCGTAGAGAAATTAGAACTAAACCAGGTGATCTCTTTAATCGAAATGATATAATTAGAACCCAAAGAGAGCTCGCGCAATTAGGATATTTTGACGAACAAGCATTTGAAATTAACCCTTTGCCAAATCCAGCGGATGGAACAGTAGATATTGAATACGTTGTAACGGAAAAATCATCTGATCAAATTGAATTATCTGGAGGATATGGTGCAGGTCGAATAATTGGAACTTTAGGATTGACTTTTAATAACTTCTCTATTCAGAATATGTTTAATAAAGAAGCTTGGCAACCCTTACCAACTGGAGATGGTCAAACTTTTTCTGTTCGTGCACAAACCAACGGAAAGTTTTATCAAGCATATAATCTTTCTTTTACAGAACCATGGTTAGGTGGGAAAAAACCAAACGCATTTTCTGTTTGGATGAATCATTCTAAATACGGAAGTGGTTTCGATACTGGGAATGAAAACTATTATAATGTGTCAATAACTGGAGCAGGAGTTGGTTTGCAAAGAAGAAAAAAAATTCCTGATGACTATTTTAGTGCTTATTATGAATTGTCATATAGTTATTATGATATTACAAACTATTCTTCTTTTGCATTTGATAATGGATATTCGAATGATATTGCTTTAAAATATGTTTTGGCTAGAAACTCTGTTGATGCACCAATTTACCCAACAAGTGGATCACGTATTTCTTTTACAGCAAAAGGTACCTTGCCTTACTCACAATTTGACAATAGAACCGATTATAGTGGTTTAACAGATCAAGAACGATTTAAATATGCAGAATATTATAAGTTGAAATTAACTGGTGAATGGTATCTACCTTTAACGCCAGATAAAAAGTTGATTTTAACGCCTAAAATAGGTTTTGGATTCATGGGAAGTTATTCTTCAGATAAAGGACTCTCACCTTTTGAACGATTTTATTTAGGAGGAAATGCATTAACGGGTGTTCAACGTTTGGATGGTCGTGAGTTAATTTCTTTAAGAGGTTATGAGGAACAAGAAATTTCCTCTAGAACGGGAGATCCTATTATCACCAGGTATAGTCTAGAATTACGCTATCCGATTTCGCTAAACCCTTCCGCTACTTTCTTCGTTCTTGCATTTGCTGAAGCTGGAAACACATACACAGGATTTGATAACTTTAACCCATTCAATGTAAAACGTAGTCTTGGAGGTGGAGTTAGAATCTATTTACCAATGTTTGGTTTGTTAGGGTTTGACTATGGTTGGGGCTTTGATCCTTTAGATCCTCATAGTAAAGGTGCAGGCAGTGGAAATGATATTTCACGTATGGGAGGTAAACCAATAGGAGCTTTCCAGTTTATAATAGGTGCAAATCTTGGTGATTTATAATAATTTGAATGAAATGTCGTTTTCTTTTTCTGGGTAGAAATATTGAAGCATAACTAAAAATAAAAGAAATGAGAAATTTAATTTTAATGGTTTTAATTTTGTTTGGTACGACTTTTGTCTCAACTGCTCAAAAATATGCTTATATAGATTCTGATTACATTCTAGAAAGTATGCCAACATATAATGATGCGAAAGAAGAATTAGATAAATATGCAACACGGTGGCAAAAAGAAATCGATAATTTATATAAGCAAATAAAAAAACGAAAAGATGAATTTCTAAGGGTTGAAGCAATACTCCCCGAGGAAGAAAGAGAGAAAAGAAAAGAAGAAATTGAAACCATGGAGTCTGAAGCGCTTGAAATGCAGCAAGTAAGATTTGGAGTTAGTGGGGATTTGTTTGCTAAAAGAAGAGAGTTAATCGAGCCGATTCAAGATGAAGTCTTTGAAGCTTTAGAAAAAGTGGCCAGTAAACGAAATTTTGCATTTGTTTTTGACAAAGCCAATCAATCAAATCTTATATTTGCTGATCCTAAATACGATATCAGTAAAATGGTACTTAGAGAAATGGGAATTAATGCCCGATAAATTAAATTGTTTAATAAAAAAGAAAAAATAAAACCATGAAAAAATTAATGTTAATATTTTTAATCGCAGTTACTACTTTTGGAACTGTAAAGGCACAATCTTCAGTTGCACATGTTAATACACAAAAGGTGTTAGATACAATGCCTTCTCGTAAAAGTGCTATGAAAGAATTGGAAAGTTTTGAGAAAAGAGCTGTTAAAGAATTACAAGAAACGCAACAAAAGCTACAAGCCGATTACGGGAAATTGCAACAAGAGCAAAAAACGATGAGTCCAACAGCGTTTAAGTTTGAAGAGGAGCGTTTAATGAAAAAGTCTCAAGAATTTCAAACTCGTCAACAAGAGTTAGATCAACAAATTCAAATTTTATCTCAAGAATTGAATGCACCAATTTTAGAGCTTGTTCAAAAGGCTGTTAAAAAGGTGTGCGAAGATCAGAAAATTGATTACGTGATCGACGAATCGTCACTACTCTATAGTGGAGGTAAAGATATTACCCAAGCAGTTATCGTGAAAGTATTAGAAATGGAAAAAAATGCCGCCACCAAAGAAGCAGAAAATAACTAAGATAGGTTTTACATTATTTAAAAGGCTGTTATGATTCTATAACAGCTTTTTTTATATTTGAATATGAATAAATACGCACCTATAGGTTTTTTTGATTCTGGTTTTGGCGGCTTAACAGTACTGAAAGAAGTACGTAGTTTGCTTCCTGACTACGATTATCTGTACTTAGGTGATAACGATAGAGCGCCCTATGGAAATAAATCTTCTAAAGAAGTTTATGAATATACTTGGGAGTGTGTTCAAAATCTTTTTAAAAAAGGCTGTGACCTTGTTATATTGGCTTGCAATACTGCATCAGCTAAAGCACTCCGGAAAATTCAACAAAATGATTTAAAGAATTTTCCTGGAAAAAGAGTTTTGGGAGTAATTCGACCGAGCGCAGAGATCGTTGGAGATTACAGCATAACCAAAAAGCTTATTATTTTAGGTACGCAAGGCACAATTGATTCATCAACCTACCTAGAAGAGTTTGCGCATATTAGTCCAGAAATCGATGTTTGGCAACAAGCCTGTCCTGAATGGGTTCCATTAATAGAAGCTCAAAAATATTCAACCGAAGAAGGAAAGCAACAGATTGTCAAAGATGTAGAGAGGGCTTTAAAAAGTTTGCCATCAGGAGATGTTATTCTTTTAGGTTGCACTCACTATCCCATTATTCAAGATATAATTGAAGAACAAGTGCCTACTAATGTGAAAGTTATTAGTCAGGGAAGTATAGTTGCCATATCCCTTATGTCTTATTTAGAGAGACATGGATGGATGAAAACAAAACTCTCCAAAGGTTCAACAATTGAATACTTAACAACAGGGGAAAAAGATCAGTTTGAAACGCATGCTTCAATGATTCTCGAAGAGAAGATCAAAGCAAAAAATATTATACTTTAAATATGGCCTTAATTAAATCATGTCGTGGGAAATCTCCAGATTTTGGAGAGAGTTGTTGGTTTGCTGAAAATGCAACGATTGTGGGTGATGTAAAAATGGGAAATCATTGTTCGGTTTGGTTTTCTGCAGTTGTCAGAGGTGATGTCAACTCCATTACTTTAGGCAATTATTGTAACGTTCAAGACGGTGCTGTAATTCACTGCACTTATGAGAAAACAAAAGCTACTATTGGAGACAATGTTTCTATTGGACACAATGCTATAGTGCACGGTTGTACTATTGAAAGTAATGTTTTAGTGGGGATGGGAGCCATTGTTATGGATAGTGTCTTGGTAAAATCTAACGTTTTGATTGCCGCTGGATCTGTTGTTTTAGAAAATACTGTATTAGAATCAAACAGCATATATGCGGGTGTCCCTGCTAGGAAAGTAAAAGCCTTATCAGACAAACAGTTTAATGCAGAAGTTAAAAGAATTGCTAAAAATTACACAGTGTATTCAGGGTGGTTTGCAAACGAGAATGAATAGACTTGTATATTTTAAATTATATTTTCTGATTTAACATAAATTATATATCTCAACTAGTATTACATTTGTTAATCATGAATGTGTATAGATTAAATATATTTTTTACAGCTTGTTAATTTTTCTAAATGAATTTTTTCTATATTTACACTTTTTGAATAAATAAGTAAGAATAAATAAATATAACTTATGATACGAAAACTCTACTTTTTGTTTTTAAGCATCACGTTATCAGTAGCCACCGTATACGGACAGGCAGGTAATGGTACAATTAAAGGGTCTGTAATAGATGGAGAGACCGAAGAACCAATTCCGTTTGCCAAAGTGGTCTTGTACCAAGGAGGTATAATTAAAGGGGGGACTGAAACTGATTTTGATGGGAAGTTTGAATTCCCTTCTATTACATCAGGTACGTATGATGTTGAATTTCGTTCGCAGGAATACCAAGCGATGAAAATTGAAAACGTTGCGGTGTCTGCGGAAAGAATTACCTTCTTAGATAAAACTAAGATGACAAAGCCGGAAGATGTTCAACAAATGGAAGAGGTGAGAATTGTTGCTTATAAAGTCCCTTTGATTAATAAAGATGGTGGAGCGCAAGGTCAAACTGTAACGCGAGAAGATATTTCAAAACTTCCTGTTCGTTCTGCTTCTGGAGTTGCAGCTACTGTAGGAGGTGTAAATGAATCTGAAGGATCTGGAGAAATTAGTGTAAGAGGATCTCGTGAAGGTGCTTCTTATTACTATATTGATGGTATTAAAGTTAGAGGTTCGTCTAATCTACCAAAGTCCGCACTTGAGGAGGTGCAGGTTATTACAGGTGGTGTTCCTGCAAACTATGGTGATGCAACAGGAGGTATCATTTCTGTTACAACTAGAGGTCCTTCCGCACGTTACTTTGGTAGTGCAGAAGCAGTGACTTCTGGCTTTTATTTTCACGGTGAAGATGAATTAGGTTACGATAGTAAGGTTATTGGATTAGACCAATTTGGATATAATTTAGTAGAAGGAATGATTTCAGGTCCGCTATTGATGAGAAAAGATTCGACAGGGAAAAAAACAGAGCCGCTTTTAGGTTTCTTGCTTTCTGCCTCTTTCAATGATCGAGCTGATTATCGTCCTTTTGCGGGTGGTTCATGGAGAATTAAGAAAGAAGCACGTCAAGAGTTGATCGATAACCCTTTACGTCCGTCATCAGATGGGGAAGGATATTTCGCAAATTCAAACTTCTTGCGTGAAAGTGATTTTGAAAAAACGGATTACCGCATGAATTCACGAAGAACAACATTAACAGCATCAGGAAAGATTGATGTAAACACGGGACCAACAGTAAACCTTTCTTTTGGAGGTTCTATGAATTACAGTGGAGGGAAATTATATAATTATAGAAATTCATTGTACAACTTTGAAAATTACGGTAATAGAAATATTTTAGATTGGAGAGTCTATGGGCGTTTTAGACAAAGCTTCAGAAATGATACCGAAGGTTCGAGTTCTAAAGTAAAAAGCTTTTACTATAACTTAATGGTGGATTACTCTAAATCAAATGAAAAATTTTTCGATGAAGAGCATGAATACAACATTTTCAATTATGGACACGTTGGTTATTTTAACACGACAAGAAGAAGAACGTATGGATTTAATGGTGCTAATGACAGTTTAATCCATAATGGTTTTGAATCAGTAGTGGTTGACTTTACACCATCTGATATTAATCCAACTTTATCTGCCATTACCTCTCAATATTATGAATTAGCAAACGGACCAACAGGAAATTATCAAAACCTTGACCAGATTAACAAAAACGGAGCGTTAAGAAACGGAGATCGCCCTGCAAACGTCTATGGAGTTTGGGAAAGTTTAGGTACGCCTTATGAAAGATATTTTAAATCAGAAGAAGAACAATTGCGTATTACTGGATCTGCCTCTATTGTAATTGGTGGTCACAACATTTCTTTGGGAGTAGAGTATGAGCAAAGATGGGACCGTGGATGGGGTGCTGGAAACTTCTTTACAAATTCTGGTGAAGGACCGGTTGGTATTTGGACAATTGCAAGACAATACATGAATTACCATATTCAAGAATTAGATGTTAATTCACCGACTTATGATTTTTATGGTACCTACCCACGTGTGACTTATGATCGATTGAATACTGGATATGCTGCAAATGCAGGGAATGGTCAGTATGGTGGAGCGGCTAATAACGACGAACAATACTTCTTTGATTACAACTTCAGAAAAGCGCTTGGATTAGATCCAGCTGGAAATGACTTTGTTGATATCGACGAGTATGATCCAAATATGTTTAATTTGGGTATGTTTTCACCAGATGAATTATTTAATCAAGGACAAAGTTACATTTCATACTATGGTTATGACCATACAGGTGAAAGAGTGAACGGAACTACAGATATTAATTCTTATTTTAATGATACTGATGAAAATGGAAATTATGAACGTTTTGTAGGCGCTTTCCAACCAACTTATGTTTCTGGTTATATTATGGATAAATTTTCATTTGATGATATCGTTTTTAACGTTGGTTTGCGTGTTGATGTATTTGATGCGAATCAACCAAAGTTAAAAGATCCTTATTTGTTTTTTAATGCTCGTTCAGCTGCGGAAGCACGTTCTTTAAAAGAACAAGATCCAAATACTTATGATTGGGTTAATATTCCTCAAAGTATTGGAGATGATTATGTAGTGTATGTTAATAATGTTGACAATCCAACTCAGATAAATGGATTTAGAAATGGTGAAAACTGGTTTGATGCTAACGGTACAGTTACACAAGATCCATCGACATTACAAGGTAGTGCTGGTATTGCTCCATGGTTGTTAAATCCTGGTCAAAGTACTCCAACTGCTGATGCGTTTGAGGATTACAAAGTTGCAATAAATGTTATGCCTCGAATTGCATTCTCATTCCCTATTTCTGATGAAGCTAGTTTCTTTGCTAATTATGACATCTTAACTAGAAGACCTAGTACAGGTTTGAGATTTGATCCAATAGATTATCAATTTATTACTGCACGATCTAATACAACAATTAATAATGCTAATCTGAGACCTGAAAAGACAATTGATTATTCTTTTGGTTTCCAACAAGTATTAACAAGAACTTCTTCTTTAAAGTTGAGTGCTTTCTATCGTGAGCAAAGAGATCAGGTTCAAATTCGAAATGTTTTTGAAGCTTATCCTGCGACTTATAAAACTTATGGTAACAGAGATTTTGGTACTGTAAAAGGATTGACAGTTGAGTATGATTTGAGAAGAACGGGTAACATCAGAATTACTGCGAATTATACCCTGCAATTTGCTGAAGGAACAGGGTCGGATGCAAATTCTGCTTTGTCATTTGTAAACTCAAATCAACCTGATTTAAGAACAGTTTATCCGTTCTCATACGATCAAAGACATGCATTCGCATTTACTATTGATTACAGATATGGATCTGGAAAAGACTACAATGGTCCTGTTATTAAGGATGTTAAATTGTTAGAGAATACAGGTGTAAACATTATTACTTTGGTAAATTCAGGTACTCCTTATTCTCGTCAAAAGAATATTACTCCTGCGGCAATCAACTCAGGTACTCCACAGTTAACTGGTGGTTTAAACGGGTCGCGTAAACCATGGACTTATAGTTTAGACTTTCAAGTTGACCGTTCTTTTGATTTAGAGTTCGGAAAAGAAAACGAAAAGAAAAAACGTGCTTATCTAAATGTTTATTTAAGAGTTACCAACCTTTTAAATCAATTTAACGTTATCAATGTATACCGTGCAACAGGAGTTGCTGATGACGATGGTTACTTGGCTGCTGCAGAATGGCAAAACACCATTCAAAGTAAGTTAGATGAACAATCTTACAGAGATTTATACCGAATGGCAATGAATAATCCATTTAACATAAGTCGTCCAAGAACAATTAGACTAGGTGTAAAATTTGACTTTTAATAGATATAAATTCAGTAGTTATGAAAATATTTTTAATAATTTTAATTCTCTTAACCTCTATATATGAGGTTAACGCAATGCAAGATCCAACTGCAAAGCAAAAGACAAATACTAAACCCACCGGACAGAGTGATAACTATTTGAAAGCAAATTGTCCGCCTTCAGATGCAAAACTCTTTATGGATTTCAACGACGTAAGAGCTTTAGTTGAGGCTGGAGGTTCGTTATGGCAGAATCGTCAAAATTCATCCGCTTCTTATGAAGTTCCTGTTGGTGGTGGTAACCATGTGATTTACTCCGGTTCTATTTGGATGGGGGGTAATGACGTGAATGGTCAGCTTAAACTTGCTGCTGTTAAATTTAGACAACAAGGAAACGATTTTTGGACAGGTCCACTTTCTCAAACTGTAGGGACAGGAACTTATGATCCTTCTCAACCAGTTGGAGATGATGCAACTCGTGATTTCGGTGCAGCAACAATCGACCCAGATGTTTGTCTAGAGTATGACAAATTCTTCCCAATGTCAAAAGCAGATGTAATTAATTATACACTTGCATTTGAATGTGATTTAAATCCGGATTGTGATGAGGATTTTCCAATTAGTAATGCAGCTATTCAAAGAATTAATACATGGCCTGCACATGGTGATGTGTCTAGAGGTCAAGATTATTATTTAGCTCCATTTTACGATTATCCATCTCAGAATGGTGCAGGAGATGGAGTTTATGATCCTTCTCAAGGTGATATTCCTTGGTTTGATGATATTTTAGGTCGTGATGATGTTAAATGTGGATTTGATAGACGTGTAACTTTGTTTGGTGATAAAACCAACTGGTGGGTATTTAATGATAAAGGAAATATTCATACGGAAACTGGTGCAGACCCAATTGGTATGGAAATTCGCGCACAAGCATTTTCTTTTGCAACAAATGATGAAGTAAACAGAATGACATTCTACAACTATGAAATGATAAATCGTAGTACACAGACATTATATGATACATACTTTACGCAGTATGTGGATTCTGATGTTGGTTTTTCTGAAGATGATTACGTTGGTTGTGATGTTTCTAGAGGTTTAGGTTTTGCATACAATGGACCAAATAATGATCCTGGGCAAAGTGGTTCGCCTGGTTACGGTGATAATCCTCCTGCAGTTGGGGTTGACTTTTTTGAAGGTCCCTATCAAGATGCGGATAATTTAGATAACGTAGGTCCACGCTTAGAATTAGTTAATGATACTTTACAATATGTTGTTCCTACTGTTAACGAAGCAATCGCTGGAAAAGGAATTGTTTATGAAGGTATTGGAATTGGATATAGTGATGGAATTATTGATAACGAAAGATTCGGTATGCGTAGGTTTAACTATTATAACCGAGAAGATCTTGGAACACCTGCTACAATTGACCCTTCTTCTCCAAGTGGTTTTTATAATTACATGACAGGATATTGGTTAGATAACTCTCAAATTATTTATGGAGGTACTGGTTATGCAGGAAGTAATGGTGGAACTAATCAGCCTGCTGATTATACTTATCCTGGAGATTCTGATCCTTATAACTTTGGTACTGACGGTGTTGATATGGGTTGGGATTGGACAGAAACTAATATTGATGGTAATAATAACTCTAACACAGCAAGTGATAGACGTTTCTTACAATCAGCTGGTCCGTTTACCTTAACGCCTGGTGCAATAAACAACTTGACTGTTGGTGTTGTATATGGTCGTGCGTTTGAAGGTGATGCTTCTGCTTCTATTAATGTATTAAAAGCAAACGATACCAAAGCACAAGCTTTGTTTGATAACTGTTTTGAAATTATGGATCCTCCTACAGCTCCTGTTTTAGAGATTGTAGAGTTAGAAAATGAATTAGTTTTAATGTTAGATAATCCATTTGGAAATAACGTTGATGAATCATTTGCTGAAGAAGATAACGTGAATATTCCAGACCCTATTGATGGTTCACAAATTGATAAAGTATATACTTTCGAAGGATATCAAATTTATCAGATGAAAGACGAAGAAGCTGGTGTGAGTGAAATTGGAAACCAAGACAAAGCAAGATTAGTAGCTCAATGTGATATTAAAAACGATATTTCTAGAATTATAAACTTTGAATTTAATGAGGCACTTGGTTTTGCATCGCCCGTTAAAAAAGTTGACGGAGAAAATCGTGGAATACGTCACTCTTTTAAAATTACCGAGGATGCGTTTAGTAATGGAGCATTGGTTAATCACAAAACATATTATTACATTGCAATTGCTTATGCACACAATGAATATGCTGAGTATGATCCAACTGATCCTGATAAGTTAGACGGTCAAAAAACTCCTTATTTAAGTTCACGTTTAGCTGCTGATGGTTCTGCCATAAAAGCTGTTGCTGGAATACCTCATTCTCCAAAGCCGCGTTTTGACGGAACAATTGTTAATTTGCCTTATGGATCTTCTCCTCAGATTACCACGTTAGACGGTAGAGGGAATGGAAATAATGTTGTTGAATTGACGCAACAAAGCGAAAACTTTATTGTTAAAAACGGTTCAATTGATACGCCTACCTATCAAAAAGGGTTTGGGCCAATTGATGTCAAAGTTGTTGATCCATTAAACTTAGTTGACGGTTATTTCCTTCTTTCTTTTGATAATTACTCAAATATTGATACTGCAAGTTGGACTTTAAATCGTTACGATTCAAAAGGTGGTCAGTTATTAGGTTCCGTAACATCTAAACGAACTATAAATAACAATAATGAACAACTTATTCCAGAATGGGGTATATCTGTAAACATTTTTAGAGATCCATATCCATGTATTACTGGAGATGGTTGTGCACCAAACGCTAGATACGCTGAGCCGATAGAGTCAACTATTGAATTTGCAGATAGTTCAAAAATATGGTTATCTGGTGTTGAAGACGTTGATTCATATACACCTGAAAACTGGATAGCTGCAGGAACTGATGATCCGTCAGATTGTGATCCTGCTGCTGGAGTATATAATCCATGTTGTTACAAAGACTTGTCCGCTTTAGATCCGGATAAACGATTTAATTCTCTTATTGAAGGTACTGTTTCTTTAGCACAATTGGCTCGAGTAAATGATTGTGGTTATTCACCTATTACCGCTCCAGGATATGCGGGTATGACGACAAATTCATTCTCTTCATTACAAGCTAATAAAATGTCTTCTATTAATCAAACAAGTGTTGATATTATAGTTACTAATGATAAATCTAAATGGACTCGTTGTCCTGTAATAGAATTAGGTATTGATCCAAACCTTAACGTTTTAGGTGGTAAGCCTGGATTGTTAAGACAAAGTCCTTCTATCGATAAAAATGGAAACCAATTAGGAGATCCTGGTTATGTTGCCAATGAGGCTAATCCATCAGGTGCTACACCGACTGGAATGGGTTGGTTCCCAGGGTACGCAATTGATGTTGAAACTGGAAGAAGATTGAATATGGCTTATGGTGAAAATTCTTTCTTAGTTGGTGAAAATGGTGCAGACATGGTTTGGAATCCTACTGAAAACATTTCTAGTGCTACTAATAATCCGCTATTAGGTGGGCAACATGTAGTTTATGTTTATGGTAACATTGATGATGATATTCCAAATTATGATGAAGGTGAATATGTTCATAACCTTTTATCGCAAGAAAAATCATCAGAATTCAGAGAAGCATACGGTGGTTTATCATGGGTGTTAAATCCTTTATTGAACGAAGGTTCTACGTTACTAGAAACTGATGTACGAATTCGATTACGTATTAATCAAGCTTATGAAGACCATGTACAAACTGGTGCATTCGGAGGGAAACCAACTTATGAGTGGTCAATGGATGGTTTCAGAACTGTAAAAGATGATGCTGAAACACTTTCTGAAGTACTTGATATGATCAATGTTGTACCAAATCCTTATTATTCTTATTCAGAATATGAAAGATCAAAATTAGATACACGTGTAAAGATTACCAATCTTCCAGAAAGATGTAAAGTAAGAATCTACAATACATCAGGTAAATTAATTCGATCTTTCGATAAAGATAGTCCTATTACTTCTATTGATTGGGACTTGAAGAACGGAGAGAATATTCCAGTTGCTGGTGGCGTTTATTTAATTCACGTTGATGTAGAAGGAATAGGTCAAAGAGTTGTTAAATTCTTTGGAGGACTTCGTCAACCAGATTTAGAAAATTTATAATTAAGGACACTAAAACTTTAGCATAACATGAATATTTTTAAAACTATAATAAACGGCGCGCTAATCATTAGTACTTTCTCAATTGGTTTTGAGTCAATAGCCGGAAATGAAGATCGAATTGGGTCTGCAGGAGGAAGTGAGATGCTCGTGAACCCATGGGCAAGATCTAGCGCTTTTGGTAGTGCTGGTGTAGCATCAACTAATGGTTTAGAAGCACAGTTCAGTAATATCGCTGGATTGGCTTTTACTGATCAAACTCAAATAAAATTCAATTACACAAATTGGTTGGGTGATGCAAATATTTCTCTTAACTCTGCTGGTATTGCTCAAAGAGTAGGAGACCAAACTGTAATTGCTTTATCGCTTCAAGCTTTTGGATACGGTGATATTGATATCACAACAGTTGATTTACCTGAAGGAGGGATAGGACAATTCTCTCCCCGTAAAAACATTATCAATTTAGGGTTCGCAAGAGAATTTTCAAATTCAATTTACGCTGGATTAAATGTTAAGATAATCAACGAAAATATTGCCAACCTCAAAGCTTCTGGGGTTGCTTTTGATGCCGGTATTAGATATGTAACTGGTGAACAAGATCACATTAAATTCGGTATAACCTTGAAGAATGTTGGAACACCAATGAAGTTTGAAGGTGATGGACTTTCGCAAGAAATATTCTATCAAGGAACTGGAGGTAATGCAACTATGGTTCAACGAGGAGCTTCATTCGAATTGCCTTCATTACTTGCGTTAGGTTTTGCTTATGATTTTATCTTTGATGAAAATAATAAGCTAACTGCTGCAGCAGCCTTTCATGCAAACTCGTTTACAAATGATCAATTCAATATAGGTCTTGATTATGGTATGGCTTTTGAAAAGGCGGCTGTTAACGTTAGAGCAGGTTTCGTTGGTGAAAAAGCTATCTTTGATAGAGAAGAGTCTACAACTAGTTTAACGGGTTTAACTGCTGGTGTATCTGTTGATGCGCTTTTAGGAGAAAAGAAAATACCTTTAGGTTTCGAATACGGAATGCGTTTATCTAATCCTTTCGGTGTGATAAATACTTTTGGAGTAACCCTTAGTTTGAAATAATATCTTTTTTATTATATTTGTTAAAGCGAGAGAGCCGATATGGCTCTCTTGTTTTTTTATTTACACAATATAAGTTATGTCAAAAATTAATTATTATACAGAAGAAGGACTTAAAAAGTTAAAAGCAGAGCTTCATGAAATGGAGACTGTTCAGCGTCCTAAGATTTCTGCTCAAATAGGAGAAGCTATTGATAAAGGTGATTTATCAGAGAATGCAGAATACGATGCAGCGAAAGAAGCTCAAGGTATTTTGGAAATGAAGATTTCTAAATTAAAAACTGTTTTATCTAATGCGCGTTTAATAGATGAATCTGAATTAGATACTTCTAGGGCATTGATTCTTTCAAATGTTAGAATTAAAAACCTTAAAAACAATGCAGAGGTAACTTATACCTTGGTTGCAGAAAATGAAGCTGATCTAAAACAGAAAAAGATATCTGTTGAATCTCCTATTGGAAAAGGATTGTTAGGGAAGTCTGTTGGAGATGTTGCCGACGTTGAAACACCAAGTGGTGTAATTCAATTTGAAATTTTAGAAATTACAAGGTCATGAGTACAATTTTCACAAAGATTATTAATGGAGAAATTCCAAGTTATAAAGTTGCAGAAAATGATGATTTCTTAGCTTTTTTGGATATTCAACCGATTGTAAAAGGACATCTTTTGGTGATTCCTAAAAAAGAGACAGATTACATTTTTGATATCGAAGAAAAGGAATTAGGTGAAATGATGAGTTTCGCTAAATCTGTTGCTAAAAAAATGGATAAGGTTTTTGATTGCGAACGCATAGGTATGACTGTAATAGGATTGGAAGTTCCACATGCTCATATTCATTTGATGCCAATAAATGGTATTGCCGATATGGATTTTAACAAAGAGAAACTTGAGTTATCCAAAGAAGAAATGCAAGCTATTGCTAAATCAATTCAAGAAGCGTAAGCAAAAGATACTTTACTTTTTTGAATTTTTATTTCTGTTAGGATTTTGATTAACGAAGGCTTTCCAATTGGAGGCCTTTGTTTTATTATGTTCACCTCGTCCTTTTGAGTAATAATGACAAACCGCTGCCGCTAGTCCATCCGTTGCATCTAGGTTCTTAGGAATTTCCTTCAAATTAAACAGACTTTGTAACATTCCAGCTACTTGTTCTTTACTTGCTGATCCTTTACCTGTAATGGCTTGTTTAATTCGACGTGGAGCATATTCCTCGAAAGGAATGTTTCTGTTAAGTGATGCCGCTATACAAACGCCTTGTGCTCTTCCCAATTTCAACATGGATTGTACGTTCTTTCCAAAGAAAGGTGCTTCAATCGCCATTTCATCAGGCTTGTATTCTTGTATGATGGCGTCAACTCGTTCAAAAATGCGTTTTAATTTATCGGGATGTGTGGCTAATTTTGATAAATGGATAACACCAAAATTTATCAAATGCATTTGCTTACCTTTGATGTGTATAATTCCGTATCCCATGATGGTGGTACCAGGATCAATTCCAAGAATTATTTTATCTTCAACCATTATTTGTTTTGAGCAATTTTAAAAACATAAAGGTACGAAAGTCTTTGGTGTGGTTTCTAAAACTCACCTTGTTTCTTGGTTTATGTATTATTTTTATTCAACAACTTCTTTCCGTTGATTGGAACGCTATTCAATCTGCTCAAATCAAAAATCCCTTATTCTTTCTGTTTTGTGTGTTGCTTCTTCCTTTAAATTGGGGATTAGAAATGCTAAAATGGAAGTCTATACTTAGGATAACGTCCAGCAATTACAATTTGTCTAGTCTTTTTAAGTCTTTACTTTCTGGCATAAGCACAGGCTTAATTACACCAAATAGAATTGGAAACTTCATTGGTCGCTCCTTATTTTTTAAGGGTAAACAAAGAGCCAATTTAATCTTGGGAACTTTATACGGTAATTTTGCTCAGTTTTTGTCAACCCTTATCTTTGGCTGTATTGGAATCCTGCTAATCGGAAATGAAATAGCTTCATTGTCTAATTCTAATTCTAATTCTAATTCTATTTCCATTACATTCATCTTTCTATTTACTCTTTGTCTTCTCTTTTATTTTTTAGTTCCCTTTTTCCCAATACAAAAAGTTCGATTCTTTAATGCTAAACAGAATATCCTTGTTCAATTTCAAGACTTATGTAAAGGGATAACTTTTCCTCTTTTATTTTTAAGCTTAGTTCGATTCCTTGTGTTTGTGAGTCAATATGCATTGATTTTAATCGCTTTTGGTGTAGATTTAAGCTTTTCTTTGATCTCAGGAATCTTCCTTGTTTATTTATTGAGCACCTTAACGCCTTCTATTTTCTTTAGTAAAATCATTGTAAGAGAAAGCGCTGCAATTTTTGTTTTAAGTCATTTTGTAGATCAAACAATTATCATTGTTTTTTCTTCTTTACTGCTGTGGATTATCAATTTGGGGATTCCTTCTTTGCTGGGCATGGTTTATTTGTTTAGACATAAATCGCTCGCCAATGCTTAATTTATACCTTTTGTTTCTGTTGGCTTTTTTTCTTTTGATGATTATGTTGAAACTTTTTGACATTTACAGAAAGAAAATATCTTTACAAAACGTGAATTTGAAGGAACTAACTCTGCTTGTTCCTTTTAGAGATGAAGAAAAGAATTTACCACAATTATTAGAATCATTATACAATCAAACCGTTCAGCCGGAATACCTCATTTTTGTAAATGACCATTCTTCTGATTATTCTGTTTCAATTATTCAGGCTTATCAGAGTAAATTGTCAAATATAAAGTTGCTTCATTTATCAGAAGATAAAACAGGAAAGAAGTCGGCATTAAAGAAAGGGATAGCTGAACTTGAAACGCGATATGTACTTACATTGGATGCAGATGTAAAATTGTCTTCAAACTATTTTGAGACCTTAGCTTATTTATCTTCTAATACAATTATTGGGCTTCCTGTAATCATGGAATCCTGCAATGGTTTTGGTCAAATTATTAAGGCAGAACATCTTTTCTTTAATGCTTTTAATTACTTAATTTCTGCTGTTTGGCCCATTTCTTTAAGTGGCGCCAACTTATTAATTGATACTTCCCAAATTGATTATAATGCGCAGTTAAAAGAACACGAACACATTGCTTCTGGAGATGATTACTTTTTACTTCAACATGCCCGAAAAAAAGGAATTCCTATTGCGATAAATAATGATTTTAATTTATCAGCAACTACCGAATCACCGCGAGATCTTTCTTCTTATTTGCAGCAAAGAATCCGTTGGTTAAGCAAAGGTAAATTGAAAGTGAATTGGACAGATTTAGTCATTGGAGCTTTTATACCTGTGTATTTCTTTGGTGGAATTATTGTGCTGATTTATGAAGTTATTCAATTAAATTGGATTGGTGTTTTGACTGTTTTGGTCTTGCGATTTTTATTAGATGCTTTTGTATTGATAAATTATGCACAAACCTTAAGACAAACGAAAATTGTATTCATTTTGCCTTTGTTTCAGATTGTTTATCCTTTCTTGTTTTTGATGGTGCTTATTGGTTCAATATTCTACAAACCTACTTGGAAGAAGCGTCGCATTTAAGAAGACCGGTTTTTTCTTTTTCTCTGACTAATTAAAATTGCTGTGATTCCAATAAATAACAAAAGACTTGCTACAAAGAGTAACCAATGATAATAGGGGAGGGTAGGGAAGTTGAGAATGATTTCAGCAGGTTTGTAAAAGATGATAAATTCAGTAAGAATGAATCCGAAAATGTAAAATCTTATGCTGGCGGCATTCAATTGTATAAGTGAAGACGTGTTGAGTAAAGCCAATAATCCCATCGTGACAACCCCCAAGAAAACCCAATGTAAAAAACCTATGGTTAAAAATGTATTGTTACTCACAAGTGCGGCCGTATAAGGGAATGAACCTAAGAATTGCATCAGCATTTTAATGAAAAGTAAAAGGAACATCCATCGTAATAACTGCCAAGGAATCTTACCAAAAATATTTCCTATTTTTCTGTATTTGCTTCGTACAAATTGAAAGAAATATTTAAATGAAAGAAGCTGTATTAATGCACCAACAATGGATAAACCATAAACGCTAATGTGGGGCTTTGTAAATAAGATCGATAAAAAGAAAGTTAAATTAACTCCAATATGAAAGGTGATTAAAAAGCGTTTAAACAGGGATTGATTTATTTTTAAATCATGATTTTCCAATATTTTTAGAAAGATTCCTAATACACCTAAAACCATCCATGCATTGTATTGGAAGTGGAGATAGAAGTAAATTGATGTTCTGTACCAAACAGATCCTGGTCCCAAAGTTGCCATAACTGCTCCAATTGTCCATGGACCAATACTTGAGATTGCCATGTACATTAAAGCATATTTCACAGTTGTATAGGCAGGAGTTGAACGCTTTTCCTTTGGAATGTATTTGAAAAATGCCCATACATAAAAGTAACTCGCAATTAAGAAAAGCGTTGAGAAAATAATCGAAAACAAGGCGTATCCTGTAAAAGGAAAAGTGACCATCATTCCAAGTACCGTAATTGTGGTGAAAGCAAAAATGTTTCGATATACCTTTTTTGGAATGTGGCTTTTAAGAAAAAAATATCCGATTAAAGTAATGAGTGCGAAATAAACCCAACCCAATAAAGCTACGTGGGAATGGGCATGCACAACATATCGGTATTCAAATTCTATTGATGAAACAGCAAAAAAACGCAGCAATAGTCCTAGTGAGGCTGCCGCTAAGAATAGTATAAGGGCAATTTTTGCATGTTTTTTAAACGGTATCATTGAATTTTAAAAATCTTTTTTCTGTGCTTTTCTTTTAATGTTCCAAACAGGAAGTATTATCCACAAAAGTAACATTCCTAAGGCAGAAAACAGACCAATGCTCGTTCCAAAAAATTGATTAAAGATTGCTCCAGTGTATCCCAGTAAAGCGGAAATGTCTAATTTCAATAGAATTAAAATCCGCGAAAGATCGATTGGATTAAATACTGTAGCAATTAAAGTGAATTTATCTAAAGGATAGGTTTCGAAAATGATTAAAGATAAAAGAAACAATCCATCATAAATTACCGCTAAGAAGAGCCAAAGTAAAATGGCATAGCTAAATCCTTTAATCTTGTTTTCGTTGTATAAAGCAATGTTAAATGCCAATGCTGTGAAAATCATTGTGAGCATGGCGCCTGTGATTAACAACAATGAAAAATCCCAAATGGCGGAAGATTCAAACAAGCCATAAAGAACAAAGGGCAAGCCTAATCCGATGACTAAACTCATCACCAAAGAAAGCGCAACTCCTAAGTATTGACCGATAAATATGGAAGATCGTTTTATGGGTTGTGCAAGCAGTAATTCTGTGAATTCTTTGGAGTTATAATAGTACATGACGCCAAATATTGTCCCGATTAATGGGACGAGAATAATGATTACATTCATTAAGGTAATTACGGCTTTGCTTAAATCATTGTTTAAGAAAAGCAGTACAAATCCAAGAATGAGATAGAACAGTAAATACACATAACTCCATCTACTTCTGATTAAATCGTAAAAGCTGTATTTTAATATTTTAAGCATTGTTCTCTTTTAAAATGTTTGCAATCGCATGTTCTAAATCTACTTCGTTAGTTTTTTCTCTCAATTGTTGAATGCTGCCTTTGAAATAGATTTTCCCTTCTAATAAAAACACAATTTCATCTGCAATTCCTTCAACGAAACTCATGATGTGAGAAGTAACCAAGATGGTTTTTCCTTTGGCTTTTTCTTCTGCGATTAATTCCTTTAAATTCAATAAAGCTACTGGATCTAGTCCAGTTGTAGGTTCATCTAAAATGATAATTTGACTGTCAAACATAAAAGTCAATACGAGATTCACTTTTTGTTTAGTCCCTCCAGATAGATTACTCAATTTTTTATCCAAAAAAGGAGTCAAGCCAAATCGCTGGATCAATGCATTTTCATCGGCTTTTGTATCTCGGAGGTCTTTGATCATTTTAATCAATTCCTTTACGCCTAAGTTGCCCGGGAAATTGGCGATTTGTGGTAAATAATCAATGTTTTTACGGTATAATCCGTTGGAATGTGTCTTTTGACCATCAATGAAAATATCTCCTTTCTCTGGAACAACCATTCCTAAGATAGATTTAATCATTGTTGTTTTTCCTGATCCGTTTGGACCTAGAATGGCAAAAATTCCTTTTTCGGGTATCTCTAAATCTACACCAGTGAGGATTTTATTTTTACCGTATTTCTTATGTAAATTGTCTATTTTAATCATTTCACTTGCTTCATTAAGGGTCGTTCGTCCATTAAATTATCAGGAGTAAACGCCGGTGAGACACTTTCAGAAAAATCAATTATATCCACAAATAAACTACGCATTAGAATAATGGTGTTGGGCGTTCTGTTGACTACATAACTGAATAGTTTGACAGGACGGTAAGGAATATCTCCAAATCCATTATCGTCTAAATCATAGCCTGTGTAACCACTCCAGAAATTTTCGTTGAATGAATTGTTGTTCATTTTACTGTTGTAGCTCACATCGAAGGAATTGTATAGAAAGTTGTTTTGCGTAAATACATTTTCATAACATGCTCCGTTTACTTTTATGGCCCAACCGTTTCTTTTAAAGGTATTGTTTTTGTAATTGATGCGATTTGTTCCTTCTACGTTAATCCCAATGGTATTTTGTTCAAAGGTATTTCCAACGATATCTGCATCATTTATTTCTTTGAGTAATAATCCATAAGATGCCGATCCCCAATTGAACTGAAAATGATTGTCGTGCATCTGAATTTCTTTAGAAAACATCACCGCAACCCCAGCGCCGTTGTTTTCGAATGTGTTGTTTCTGTATTCATCGCGATTAGAAAACATAAAATGTAAGCCGTAGCGCAAATTATCTTTACTTAAATTGTTGGATATAATACAGTCATCTGAAAACTCCAAGTAAATTCCATCGCGAGATTTTACTAGTGTGTTGTGCTCGATGAGAATATGATTTGAATGCCATAAATGAATTGCATTTCCCGAACTGTGTTGATGAACAGCATCTCCGTAAACATTTACATTTCGAATGGTTCCATGTTTAGCTTTGGCAAGCATAATTCCAAAGAAAATGTTGCGCAATTCTATGTTTTGAATCAGGAAGTGTTTTGATCGATCTACACGAATGGCAGAATAATCTGTAACGTGACTCGAACCTACATTTATGATTTTAAATCCGTCGATGGTAACACTATCGGCTAAAACCTGAATAATATCGTCTTTGTCTTCGCCGTCTATGGTTACTTTTTCATTGGTGAAAAGGGTAATTGGTTTATCAATAAGAATCATGTGTTCTTTGTAAACCCCTGCTTTTACCGTCACTTTTTGATGCGGTTTTGCTTGTTTTATTCCTTCTTTAATTGTCTTTATAGGACAAGTTTTGCAAACTTCAATTTGTGAGAAAACTGAAGAGAAGTGAGAAGAGAAAACAAACAAAAGCAATAAAGAATATTGAGCTGCTTTTTGCATTTGTTATTTGCTTTGTTGTTCAACTAACGCTTTCCAAGTATAAACTTTTCCGTCGTGTTTCTTTTGTGCTTCTTGAGCCAAAGACTCATTTTCAAAAGCAGTGATAAATTCTCCCATTGGACTCGGTAGATTTTCACTGATTAAAAACGAAGCGGTTTCGGCATTAATTAATTCTTTTGGTGTGTGATAATGATTGGTAAGGAACAACTGTGGCTGTTCCTTACTCATTTCATTACTATAGTTAATCATGCATTCTATAGCATCGAATTTATAGACTTTTCCTTTGCTCGTTACGATTTCAGCGCCATGGATTTGATCCACAATTGACATTTTACAGAAATCGCAAGCGTCTGTTCCATAATTAATCGGTTTAGACTCTATGCTACAACTTGATATTAAAATTGATGCGAAAACAAATAGAAAAACTTTTTTCATTGCTATAAAATTAATTAGTTACTTTTTTTGCTTAATTTTTTACCTACGAAATAGGAAATAAAAGTTAATGCCATTCCGATACCCAATAATATTCCTCCGAGAGAAGGGTAGGAAACTGCTGTAAAGTTAAGGATGTCTTTACTACCGAAAAGAGGAGGTTTATAACTTAGCGGATTTCCGAAGTCATCCGTCATTTTCATAATTGCATTAGGGTCTAGGTTGGTTCCGTAATCCGTCATCCATGCATTGAAATCAATCATCCCGAGAATCCCCAAAACGGTCATTAAGACAAACCATGCCATAAACCATTTGTATGCGGATCTTTTGAAAAAACCGAATAGACCAATAATAATTCCCAGTACTGACATACCGCCAACTACTAATGGGAACACAGTAAATTCCCACATGTCTCCCTTTTTAGGAAGGGTTTTCATTCCGATGTAGTGATTTAACCCATCGATGTTTCTAATGTCGTGTTTTGTATATCCTACGATTCCATCCAAATGAATGTTCATTCCGAGACCTCGAGGATACTGAGGAGCCTCTAGTTCAACGTGCCACAATGGGTAAATAAATAACCCAAGGAGTAGTGCTGAACCAATTACCATTATTGTACTTGCTAACTTCATAACACTTTTTTTATGAAAAAGGATGAGCCTTTTTTAAAGTAGTGCTCATCCTTTTTATATCTAATTGTAAACTAAAATTTACCTTATTCTTTGAACATTACTGTTCGCGATTGGACTTATTCGTCATCTCCCAAAGACCAAGTCAACTCAATGTCTGAATCTTTTGGAGAAACGCGAATGTATCCTTGCATCTCTTGGTGCAATGCTGAACAGAAGTCTGTACAGTAGAATGGCCAAACACCAACTTTCTTAGGATTCCAAGTAGTTGTTTTTGTTTGCCCTGGCATAATCAATAGCTCAGAGTTGTTTTGACCAATCATTGCGAAACCGTGAGGTACATCAAAGTCTTGTTCTAAGTTAGTTACGTGGAAGTAAACCTTGTCTCCAACTTTAATTCCTTCAATGTTATCTGGTGCAAAGTGACTACGGATTGTTGACATATAGATATGTACTTCGTTTCCGTTTCTTTCTACACGCGCTTCACCTTCTGATTTTATGGCATATTCGTGCTTGTTATCTTCAAGGTCATAAATCTCAAGTGAGTTTCCTTTAACAACATCTGCTTTAATTGCAGCTGCGTAGTGAGGTTCACCGTGTGTTGGGAAATCTAAGATCAATTCCATTTTCTCTCCTGAAATGTCGTACAACTGAGCAGAGTGCTCTAATTCTGGACCTACAGGTAAGTAACGGTCTTTTGTAATCTTGTTCATTGCGAACATGTATTTTCCGTCTGGTTCTCTTGAGTTACCTCCTGGGATAGTTAAGTGACCAACAGAATAGTAAGTTGGTTTTCTGTCTTTTACTTCCCAAGTTCCTAATTCCCATTTCACTACCTCAGATGAGATAAAGAAAGTAGTATACGCATTTCCTTTGTCATCAAACTCAGTGTGCAATGGTCCAAGACCTGCTTTCTTCACAGAACCTGCGTGAATGTCATCGAAGTTTAAGATTGGAATACCATAAGCTTCACCATCGAATTTTTTATTTTCAATTGCATCGATCATTTTAGTAAAAGAGTGAACCGTTAAATCAGTAGATAATTTACCATTTCCAACAATGTATTCACCATCTGGAGAAACATCACATCCGTGAGGAGATTTTGGAGTAGGTAAGAAGTATACAGCACCTGGAACTTCAGTAGGATCGATTACACGAACCTCGTTTTTCATTGTAGAAGTTGCAGTATGTGTATGATGATCGTAAACATTATGCGCGTATTCAGCAGGCATCATTTTACCACCACCGTTTTTCACATATTCTTCGATTTTCTTCCAGTTTACCGCTGCAATAAAGTCTTTATCATTTTGTGATGCGTTCACCTCTAATAAAGTGTTAGCTTCCTCAGTGTTGTATGTTGTAAAGAAGAACCAACCATGTGACTTATCACGACCTGGGTGAGATAAATCGTAGTTGAACCCTGGCATTAACAATTGAAAATCAATTTCCATTCTACCTGTTTCTTGATCTACACCAATGAAAGATAAAGCACCTTTAAATTCACCTTTGTAGTCTTTAATACTGATGTCTCTTTGAGGAACGGGTACAGAGAAACGAGTTCCTGCAACAACATACTCAGTGTTTTCAGTAATGAAAGATGAACTGTGGTTACCCGCACTGTTTGGAACCTCAATGATTTCAGCAGTTTCAAAAGTTGTTAAGTCAACTCTTGCAATACGCGGAGTATTATTTTCGTTGATGAAAACCCAACGACCATCCATTACACCATTTGTTTGTGAAATGTCTGGGTGGTGAGCATCACCCCATGGAATAAATCCATAAGATGTATTGAACATCGGTTTTGTTTCCTCAGAATATCCATATCCCGAAGTTGGGAATTGACTAAAAACTGGGATTTCTTTAAACATACGGCCTGAAGGTAGTCCGTAAACAAGTAAGTTACCACTGTATCCACCAGAGATGAATGCATAATAATCATCATGCTCTCCTGGTGCAATGTAAACCTGTTCAGCAGCATTTTTTGTCAGAGCACCTTCAGTGCCGTTTTTGTTTTTTGTGCCGGAGTTTCCACAACTGGTCATTAGCGATGCTGCCGCCAATAATCCGACTCCTAATCTTAGAATTTTCATACGTCTATTTTTTAATGGTTACTATATTTTTGTATGCTATTATAATGTACGGATATACTCTAAGATGGCACGTGCCTCATCTTCAGTAATTCCTTGGTTTGACATTGGTGATCCGTTAAATTCAATTAATAAATCTTTTGCTAAAGGATCTTCTTGCACCATTTTGTCAGGATTAATGATCATGTTCATTACCCATTCTGGTGTTCTACGCTCAAGAATATCTTTTGGCGCTGGACCGATGTGTTTCTTGTCTGGTTTGTGACATGCAGTACAGTTTTTCTCATATACTTCTTGTCCTTTCGCAGCCAATTCTTCATCAATCGTTTCTGGAATAGTTACATCTGTAACAGGTCCTACTCCTTTATTTTCTAAATCCACACGCTGAGATGCAGGGATTTCTTCTTCTGCTGCTTCTTCTTCATTTGATTCAGATGAAGCGGTGTTGTTTGGATTGTTTGGGTTGTTAGGATTAACAAGAGCCTTTTCTTCTTTTTGGCCTTCTGTCTCTCCTTCACCGCCACCACAACTGTATAATGATACAGCTAAGATTAACAATCCGAGTTTAAAGTAATTCTTCATAACTTGTTCTTTTTAGTTTTAATTAATTAATACAAAAATAGACGTACGTAACTCATACAATTGCAAAATAACGAAAAACAATGGGATTTATGATAAAAATCATATAAAGACCTTAAAGTCTTTTACATTTACTGATTCAATCCCATGTTTGTGAATGGTTTTTACTTTTAAATATGTTGAAAACGGACGTATATCTACATTTATACAACATTCTAGAAAGAAGAAAAACCGATTTTAATTTTGGGAAAGCAATTTAATAATACAAATTATGAAACATATATTGAATCAAAAAGTAAGTGATCTGGCTGTCAAAAACTTTGCAATTCTTCAGTTCTTTATTGAACATCAAATTGACTTTTATTGTGAAGGAAATTTATCTTTAGAAGAAGCCATTAAAAAATCCGATTTAGACCAAAAAGAAATCCTAAGTCAAATTGAGGAGATAAACAAGCAAGATGCCTTGAATTATAGTGTAGACATTGAGAATTGGCCACTTGATCTTTTGGCTGATTATATTCAGAAAACACATCATAAGTTCACTGAGGAAGCTTTAGTAGAATTAAAAGATAAAGTTGATGCTTTTATAGCTGACAGTAGTGGAGACCAAAAAATGACAATTGTAGATTTTAAAGTCAAATTGAACTTATTGGCCAAGGAATTGGGTGGACACATGAAGAAGGAAGAACTAATTTTATTTCCTTTTATCCGAAAGATGGTCAGCGCAAGAAAAGAATTAGAGGCGCCTAGATTTGGAACTGTGCAAAAACCTATTGATATGATGATTCATGAGCATGATACTGCTTTTCAGTTGTTAGTGGAAATAAGAAAGCTTTTCAATGATTATAAAATTGAATCTGATATGAATTCAGAATGTGAAAATATTGTATTGAAAATGAAATGTTTAGATTGTGATTTACAACATCATTTGCATTTGGAAAACAATATCCTCTTTCCTAAAACTGTGGAGTTAGAAAAAAATAAAGTAACTTCGTAGGTTTGAATCTAATAAATAAAAGCAAACGAATGTTTTCTAAGGCATGTGAATACGGTATAAAAGCTACGCTCTATATTTCAGAGCAAGCTTTGCACAGTGAGAAAAAAATTGGTGTAAAAGATATTGCCAAGGAAATTAACTCACCTGAGGCATTTACGGCTAAAATTATGCAGATTTTGACCAAAAAGAAGATTGTAAAGTCGGCTAAAGGTCCATCTGGAGGATTTTTTATACCTAAGGAAGAGCTTGACAAAATAATGTTGAGCGAAATCGTTGAAGCTATTGACGGTGATCATATCTATAAAGGATGTGGTTTGGGATTGGATCAATGTAATGCAGACAAGCCATGTCCTGTTCATGATAAATTCAAATTGATTCGAGACGAATTAGCTGAAATGCTAACCAAAACCTCACTTTTAGAATTGGCAAACGGATTAGATTCAGGTTTAACTTTTCTTAAGAGGTAACGAAAATCAATACTGTGTATAGTTTCACTTTAGAAGTTATGATTAGCTAGAAACCCTATACTAGTGTGTCTTTTCCATTTCTGATATCTAAATAAAATGATTTAGCTCATATTTTTTTGATGTTTTTCGAAATTTTTCTACATTCGCACTATAAAAGGATAAAAGACTCTTTTATTCTTAATGTGAATTAAAACTATAGAGAGATGGGATGGTTAACAAAACAAGAAGCGAATTTCGAGAAAAACAGATTTGGAGCAATGACGGCAATGCTAACTTTTCAAAGTTGTTTGGGGTCGGTTGCAGCAATGCTAAGTATGCAAAATGATTTATGGGCATTGGTGAGTGTAATTGCAGTGATTACAATGGCTTCAAACGCTATGTTTATTGCTCAAGCAGATGCAAAAACCTGTATTATTACTTTTTATATTAGCGTAGCTTTAAATGCATTGGCTACTTTGTTTATTCTCATATTCTTATAGGAAATCATGTTGGAATTGGTTATTATCGCTACCTATCTATGGGTAGGTTTTGTTTGTGCGATTAGTTTTATGGAGGCATGGTTGAAATTTCGTGCACCTGGAGTTAGTTTAGAAATCGGTTTAGGAATCGGTCAATTGGTATTTTCTGCTCTGAATAAAGTAGAGTGGACCTTGGCTGCAGTTATACTTATCAATTTATTAATAAATACAGCAGTTGTTTCTACTTACTTAAATATTCTTCTTGCGGTTTGTTTGCTCATTTTGGCAGCTCAAACTTTTGTTTTGCTCCCAAAATTAAAAGCCATGGCAGCACTAAGAATCGAAGGAAAAGTTGCAAAAAAATCATACATTCATTTTTATTACGTTATTTTTGAATTAATTAAAGTTGTTATTTTAGCAGGTATAGGATACCAGTTATTCAATTTATAAAGAAGACCATGAGTGAAGAAGATAAAACCAAAGAACTAGTTGAAAAAATCACCAAAAAATATAGCGATTTAGGAGAAAATCCAAACACCTATTTAGAAGGTTTACTGCAAGCAAAACCAATTTCATATTGGGATTATATTGAAGTTGATGCGCTTTTCTCTTTGCAAAAAACGCGTACCGATTTTAAAGACGAGAAAATCTTTATTATGTATCATCAAGTCACAGAATTAGTGTTAGGAATGATGATGCACGAACTCAAGCAATTGGTCAATGAGGATTTATCAGACGCTGTTTGGATCGATAAAATTAATCGACTCAATCGCTATACGGAAATGTTAATCAACTCTTTCAGTGTGATGAGTCACGGAATGGATTACGATGATTACAATACATTCCGAAAGACATTGGCTCCAGCAAGTGGTTTTCAATCTGTTTCCTTTAGATATGTGGAGATTTACTGTACACAATTGAAAAATCTATTGAACGAAAAAGGAAGAAAACGTATTCCCGAAAATCCAACTACAGCAGATTATTTCGAGCATATTTATTGGAAAGATGCTGGTCTAAATAGAAAAACTGGCGAAAAGACATTGACCTTAAGAATGTTTGAAGACAAATACATGGATGATTTAATCAAGAAAGCCGATGAAGTAAAAGGAAGAACGCTTCAGGAAAAGTTCGAGAAGATGAAATCCCCATCCAAAGAATTAGTTGAAATCCTGCAAGAATTTGATCAGTTATACAACGTAAAATGGCCAATGGTTCACCTCGAAACAGCACAGCATTACCTCGATAAAAAAGGAGAAAACCAAGCAGCTACCGGTGGAAGCGAATGGAAAAAATATTTACATCCGAAATTTCAACAACGTAAGTTTTTCCCTGAGATATGGGAGGATAATTATGAGGATTAATTATGAATGATGAACGATGAATTTTTTTAAGTAGCCGAATACAGACGTGAATCACAATGTGAAAATATTGTTTTTAAAAAATCAATAATCCAATTCCGAAGATAATCACGCCAACAATGAATAGTAGAAAAGTATAGGGGAGAAGTTGTTGCGGTTTCAATTGCGTGATTCCCAACAGCGGTAAGGCCCAAAAGGGTTGTAGCATGTTGGTCAATTGATCTCCATACGCCATGGCCAAAATTGTTTTGGGTAAACTCCCGCCTAGTTGTTGAACCGTTTCAATAATGATTGGTCCTTGAATTGCCCATTGTCCGCCACCGCTAGGAACAAAGAAGTTGACTACTCCGGCACTGATAAAAGTAAACAGAGGCAAAGTATAAGCGTTGGCAACAGACGTTATTCCATCAGAAAAAAGTACGATTAATCCGCTGCTTTTCATCAAGGCGAGAATTCCAAAATAGAATGGAAATTGAATTAAAATTCCAGAAATATCTCCAATGGCTTCCTGCAATGCTTTACTAAAATTGCTAATCGTTTGATGCAGAGTTAAGGCCAATCCCAAAAACATCAAGTTGATGAAATTCAGCTGAATAAAACCCAAGGAGCTTTGTCCAGTATAAGTAAAAGCTTTAAAAACACCGACTAGCAAAATACCAATCCCTAGTCCCATTCCTAAAATCTTACTGAAATCTAGTTTTTCAGCTCCTTTTAATGTGTTTTTGGCAGTTTTCTCTTCTTTTTGAGTTGTTGTATTGAATTGTGGGACAGCTTCAGATTTTACTTTTTTTGACAACCAATATAAAAACAAAGGAATCACAATCAGACAACTGACAATCATCGTAATGTTTAATCCAGATCCAATTGTGGCTTCAAAAGGAATACTGTTGGGAAAGTCTCCGGCGATATCCATTTCTTGCATCAACGCAGGAATGTAACCTTCCTCCATAGACTTCGTGGTGGCGCTTCCCGATAATCCAGCATGCCAAACCATCATTGTTGCATATCCTGCAGCACCCACCAAACCATAATTAATCGCCTTGTTTTCGAAGGCAAATTTTTCTCCAACTTTTCGTGCGATAATTGCCCCGAAAATTAAGCCTAATCCCCAGTTCAATAATCCCATGGTGATAGCACCCAGAGAAACGATAACCACACTTGATGAGGTAGAAGTACAGTATTTAATTAATCGCTGAATCAGTCCATCAACAGCTGGAGTCAAGGCCAAAATATGACCCAAAACCAAGATCAGCATCATTTGAAAAGCAAAATACAATCCACCACCCGAATCATCCCAAAGTCCTTGCTCCCAATCGAGCATCAATTGCATAAAATATTGACCATGAGAAGTCTCGCTTGGTTTAGTGAAAACCTGAGCAATCAACAAGGTGAGAATCGTCAATAAAATTGCAATGGTAAATGGACTTGGTAAAATCCGTTTAAAAATTTCCACAGCTTTATGTGATTGTTTTTCTGAATTATTCATGCCTTTGATTTCGAAGTAAAAGTGAGGTGAAAGTACTGAAAAAAATGTGGATTTATAGGCGAGTTAGATGCTTTGATTATTATTATTTTTGTTCTAGTCTGATTTTAGCGAATAGAGCGTAGTTGGGAGAGGAATGAACAACAACAGTCCAATAACATATTCTAAACTAATCGGAAATCCAGCCACATTCCAGACAAACTCCAATTATCAATTGCTAATTAACGATTATCAATTGCGAAATAGTTACTTTTGTAAAAAATCATTTACGTGGAAAATCAAGTTTACGACATCGCAATAATTGGAGGAGGAATCGTTGGAGCCGCAACATTTTATAAGCTTCAAAAACGCAATCCTGAGTTGAACATCATTCTCATTGAAAAGGAAAAGCGTTTTGCAGATCACCAAACAGGAAACAATTCTGGTGTGATTCACTCGGGATTGTACTACAAACCTGGTTCTTTAAAAGCGGAAAACTGCGTAAAAGGTCGACATGAATTGGTTGATTTTGCCAAAGAAAACAAGGTGCCGCATGATGTATGTGGGAAAGTTGTAGTGGCAACAAAGCAAAGTGAACTGCCATTTATGGACAAGATTTTCGATAATGGAATTGCCAATAATACCGAAGGAATTGAGAAAATTAATGCCGACCAAATTAAGGAACATGAACCTTTCGTAGAAGGTATCGGCGGAATTTGGGTTCCATGTACCGGAATTATTGATTACCGTGATGCCACAGAAAAAATGATTGCCAATGCGGAAGGAATGAACAGTAATTCCAAAACTGTTTTAGGTCAAGAAGTGATTGGCGTTGAAAAACATGATGATTACTCCACAGTTGTTGGAGCAACACAAAAGTTTAAAGCTAAACATTTAATTTTCTGTGCTGGATTGCAAGCCGACCGTCTGGCGCGTAAAGATGGTGTGAAACTGAAAGAACAAGTCGTTGGGTTTAGGGGGGATTATTATGAACTCACCGACCAAGCGAAACATAAAGTTAAGAACTTAATTTATCCTGTTCCCAATCCAGATTTTCCATTCTTAGGCGTTCACTTTACAAGAATGACAGACGGAGAAACAGAGTGTGGTCCAAATGCAGTTTTCACTTTTAAAAGAGAAGGGTATGGAAAGACCGATTTCAATTTAAAAGATTCATTTGATGCTTTGGCTTATGGAGGAACTTGGAAATTATTCTTCAACAACATGAAATTCGGAATCAACGAATACCGTAGAGCGTTTTCTAAAAAGCTATTCTTAAAAACATTACAAGGCTTAATTCCAACTTTAGAAATGGATGATTTACGTCCAGGAAGATCAGGAGTTAGAGCATTGTTGTTAGGACAAGACGGAGACACCAGAGACGATTTTAGAATTGAATACCACGGACATTCTATTCACGTGTTAAATGCCCCTTCGCCCGCCGCAACAGCTTCCTTAGCAATTGGAGGGCAGATTGCCGAAAAAGCAGAAAAGCATTTTGCATTGAAGTAAGAGAGGAACTTTATTTAAAAATAACCTCGCTGTCATTCATACGGATTAATAGGTAACATTTGTTACCGTTTAAGCTTTGTTTATTGGCTTTCTTTATTTTTTAACAAAATAAATAAGAGACGATGAGAAAAACAATTCAATTATTAAGTTTAGCAGGTGCATTGATGTTTACAACTTTTGGAATAGCTCAAAATGAAGTTCCGAAAATCGAAAAATCAGTAGTAGAAACCTTAAATACCACACCTAATCTAGGTTTTGGCGTTTCCCAAGAGCGACCATTGCGTTCTGCATTTATGATGTACGAACAAATGAAAGCTAACGGAGTAAAGTTCGATAATTACGAAATCGTGATTTGGGGAATGGTTGTAAAAGACATTGCTGAAAACAAGGAGTTATCGAGCTTCCTATCCAAATATATGGACGAAGATTTATCGGTGACAGTATGTTCTGTTGCCATGGATAAATTAGGCGTAAAAGCATCAGATTTACCTAAAGGCTTTAAAGAGGTAGATGACGCTTATGTTAGGATTTTTGAATTACAAGCTTTAGGATATAATTTGGTGATTCCTTAAGATTTTTTGGGGGCCTTTAATCTGTCTCCAATTTCAAGTTGCTTTCTCGTTGGTTTTGACCCTACGTAAAAATAAGAGCTTCTAAAGTCGCTTTATTTTTGCGGTGGTCAATAAACCAACGCGTTCAGCAAGCTTTCCATTTCCGCCTGGGCCTTTAAATTTAGCTGTTAAACATAAATTTTATGTGTTCAATTTTTGTTTTGCTGAATCTAAACATCCTTTAACTTTCTTTTCGTGTTTATATCGATCTTCAGGCGTCGCATTAGGCTGAATCAATAGACCTTTACATTTATTATCAATAAAATCAGAGCGCTCCATGACTTTATCAAAATCATCATCAGATGCTTCCATGAGCGCCGTGTTGACTGAGTCGCTTTTTACAATACATGTACAAAAGTCCCATTGTTCACCATACTTTTTAACGATTTCAACATGTGCTTCCTGAATTTCAGGATCTTTATAAACTTGTGTAATGGTGTCTATATCTGCATCTGTATCTACTGAATCAATTGTTTGGGTTTCTTCAATAGCTGTACTTTTTTCAGCCACCTCAGTTTCTTGTTCTACTTCTTTTTCAATAGGAGGCTCTTCACTTTTACAAGATGTAAAAACAAAAATGAAAGATAAAACCAATAAAAAATAGGTATGTTTTGTTTTCATGGCAGAGTATTTGTAAATTAATAATTATAAATAAATATACCTCAAAATTTCAATATATTCCAAATGAATAAGTTATTAATTTTCTTTTTTTACTTTTTGTCACTTTTGCACATACACAAAAGGATGAAAAAGATACCACAATTCAAAGACTTCAGGTATACGAGGAGTTTAATATGCCTCAGGATTTTAACCGTCAATATAGAATTGCTTTAAGAAGGGTGAGACGCGTATATCCTTTGGTTTTAGAAGCCGCCAGAATTATTGATTCTTTAGATCAAGAATTAGAAAGTATTGAAAAAAATAGAAAGAAAAAGAAACTAATGCGTAAAACACATAAGGCGCTAAAAGATGATTTTAAATATTTATTGAAAGACTTATATATTTCTGAAGGTAAGGTACTCACCAAATTAATACATCGCGAAACTGGAATGACCGTTGCAGAAATCATTAAAAAATATAAAAACGGATTTCAATCTTCTCTTTATACAGGATTGGCTGGTTTTTTTGACCAAGAATTAGATGTAAAATATAAGCCCAATACAGATGATTTTGTCTTAGAATGCGTCGTTCAAGATATTCTTCAAGGAAATGTCGATTTCGACCCCGACTTTGAAAAAATCGATAAGGAACAGCACAAAATAAATCAAAAAGAATATAGAGCACAAAAAAAGAAAACCCGTAAACGCTTGAGAAAACAAAAACGTGAAAAGAGAAAAGAAAAACGGGAAAAAAGAAAGTCTCAAAAATAAATTTTGAATAAGAATGAAACAGAAATTAAATCATCTTCTGTTACCAAATTCCCACATCAAAATCTTTTTTTGAGACCTCAATTTTATTTTGTCTAATTAAATGGTAGTAATTACCTAATAAGACATCACTCGGTTCTTACTTGTTGGTTTGAGCGATTTGCTGCGCATCCATACCCGTAGAAACCGCTGATTTTTCAACGCGGATTTTTGAACCTCCTTCACAGTTTAACAAAATATTAGTGTCATTGATTTCTAATACTTTTCCATGTATTCCACCGATTGTTACAACCTTGTCACCTACTGCTAAACTCTCACGAAACTTTTTTAATTCTTTTTGTTTTTTCATCTGTGGTCTAATCATAAAGAAATAAAACACACCCAAGATGAGTAATAACATAACTAATTGCATTCCTCCTTCACCCATAACTTTACTTTTTAAATTTTTATTATTAATTAATCAATCACTGTTGCCTTCAGCATCACCGTCGTAGTTGATGGACGTGTGTTTGCAGAGATTGTGATTGGTTTTTTGACAACACCTTTTCCTATTGCATCCGTGTCGATTGATGCTTTTATAATCGTTGTTTCTCCCGCAGCAATTGGCGCTTGATCATATTCTGAAACTGTACAATTGCATGCTGGCTTAATATCGGCAATAACTAATGGATAATCCCCCGTGTTTTTTACCGCTATTTTAAAATCAACAACTTCTCCTTTTGCTACCGACCCAGCATTTACCATTTCTTCTACTTCAATAGTAGTGTGTTGACCAATTTGAGCCTCGGTTTTCTCCTCTTCTCCACAAGATGCTAAAAGGAAAAGTGAGAACGATAATAAAATGATTATACTTTTCATATTTTTTATTTATTGCATGAGACCGCGTCCCATCTTGTTAATTTTTCCTTGAGATTCAAGTTTAGAGATCGCTTTATCAAGAACACCGTTAATAAAAACGTTACTTTTCGGCGTACTATAAAATTTTGAAATCTCTATATACTCATTCAGTGTAACTTTTGTAGGGATATTGCTAAAAGTAACCATTTCTGTAATGGCTAACTCCATTAATAAAACATCCATCTTTGCGATACGATCTAACTCCCAGTTCTGTGTTAACTCATCAATTATTTGCAAGTTTTCATCACGTAACCCAATGGTCTGCCTTAAAAGATCAGTGATGAATTCTTTCTCATCATCATGTGGTTTATAAAGCGGAAGAATACTATTTTGTTGCGTTTCTTCCTCCGATTCATCCACAGGCTGAAAGCTTTTTATCGTTTTGATTACCATGGCGCAAGCCAAATCAATATCGTCAATCCAATACACGCTTTTCTCCTCTAAGAAATCATATAGAAGTGGGAAATTCGCTATCTCAGTTTTGAATAACTGAACCATAAACGCTTTGTCTTCTTCAAATCCAGATTTTTCATTGTTCATGAATTCAAAATACACTTCAGATTCCCGAATGTGATTGTACATTTTGCGAATTAGCTCCTGCTTTTCGTCTCCCATCCAATTGGCTTTCAGATTTTCCGATTGGTGACGCAGCTCAGCACTCTCTTCGAGAATCTTTATGATTTGATTATCGAAAAATTTCATATTAGGATTGATATCCTCATCTTTGGGGAGCATTTTCTTTTTATTCTCCTCAATTCTGTGCTCTGCCTTGTCTTTTAATTCGGGTAACAACAAAAGTAAAGAGACGTAAAGCTCATACATTTGATCGATGGCTTTGAACAATTCCTTTTTTGCCCACAAGAAATCTTTGTCTTCTCGTTGTGAAAAGGCGTAAAGCGTTTGTAATACCTTTATCCTTAGATGTCTTCTGTTTAACATTGATTTTAATAAGATAATTTTACTTTACCTACTGCTTCAATTCTTTCTTCAGCAACCTTGTTTGCAATGGCGTAAGCAGGAATATTTTCATTTGATGAACGTTCAATTATTTGATAAATTGTATCATAAATTCCTTCAGCTTTTTGTAGCGCCCATTCTGCAGTGTTATCTGTCAATTCAGCATATACATTAATAACTCCACCAGCATTTAATGCAAAATCGGGTGCGTAAATAATGCCTTTGTCCAAAACAGCCTGACCGTGTTTTACTTCATCTTCTAATTGGTTATTTGCAGATCCAGCAATAATTGAACATTTCAAACGTGAAAGCGTATCATCATTTACTGTTGCACCGAGCGCACATGGAGCGTAAATATCCATGTCAATATCATAAATCTCATCTAAGCCAACTACTTTTGCACCATATTTATCAGAAACATGTTTTAAGCTTTCCTCATCAATATCTGAGATGTAAACTTCAGCATTCTCTTCACGTAAATGTTTTACTAGGTATTCACCAACGTGACCAACACCTTGAACAGCTACTTTTTTTCCTGAAAGACTGTCATTGCCAAATTGCTTTTTTGCACATGCTTTCATACCAACATACGTTCCTAACGCCGTGATAGGAGAGGGGTCACCACTTTTACCTGGTAGTCCAACTACATGGTCAGTTTCCATATTTACCCACGTCATGTCAATTGGAGAAATTCCTACATCCTCAGCTGTGATGTATCTTCCAGCTAAACTATCAACAAACTTTCCAAATCGACGGAAGAGTGCTTCTGATTTCATTTTTTTGAATCGCCAATGATAACAGCTTTTCCTCCACCTAAATTTAATCCAGAGATTGAATTCTTGTAGGTCATACCTCTAGATAAACGCATTACATCGTTTAAAGCTTCTAGCTCATTGTTGTAAACCCACATTCTTGTTCCACCTAAAGCTGGTCCAAGTGTGGTGTTGTGCATTGCAATAATAGCTTTTAAACCTGTTGCATTATCGTTACAAAATAAGATTTGCTCATGATCGTACTCACCCATCGCTCCAATCACAGGATTGTTTTTCAGGTCTTCAGCACTTAATTTTCTTGTTTCTATCATTGTATTAAGATTTTTTACACATTCATTAAAATCAAATGGCTACTTTTGTACTATAATCAAAAGAACGCACATTTCTGTGCAAAAATAGGAAATTAATAGATGAAGTCTCTAAGCTATCTCAACAAATATTTTCTTAAATACAAATGGAGGTTACTATTGGGTGTGATCTTTATTATTGGATCTAACTTTTTGTATGTTAACATGCCACTCATAGTCAAGGATGCAGTGAATCAATTTCAAACAGGATTTGATGCAGAAAATTGGTTCCAATTTGCATTTTATTTAGGAGGAATGTATGTCTTATTGTCTATTGGAAAAGGAATTTTTCTTTTTATGCAAAGACAAACCGTAATTATCGTGTCTCGATTAATTGAGTATGATTTGAAAAATGAAATTTATGAACAGTATCAAAGCTTAAATTATAATTTTTACAAAAGAAATAATACGGGGGATCTGATGAACAGAATTGCAGAAGATGTTTCTTACGTTAGACAGTATTTGGGGCCAGGTGTAATGTATACCATCAGCACTACTTTTCTGTTTGCTTTCACACTTACTTATATGCTCAATATTAGTGTTGAGTTGACTTTGTACACCTTGGTTCCATTGCCTATCATGACGTTTATTATTTATAAAGTGTCGAGTATTGTGAATAAACAAAGTGTTCAAGTACAACAACAGCAATCTAAAATATCTACACAAGTTCAAGAGTCTTTCTCAGGAATTACTGTGCTAAAAGCCTACGGAAGTGAAGGGAGGTTTGAACGTGAATTTAATGGCAATGTAAAGGAATACCTTAAAAGACACATGGCATTAGTTAGAACAAATGCTTTTTTCTTACCAACAATCACTTTTTTGATTGGAATTAGTACTATTTTGACCATCTATTACGGTGGTGTACTATCTTTTGAGACGCAGAATCAAATTTCATCTGGTGATATTGTAGCGTTTATATTCTATGTAAACATGCTAACTTGGCCTTTTGCCAGTGTAGGTTGGGTAACTTCTATGATTCAAAGAGCTGCAGCAAGTCAGGAAAGAATTAATGAGTTTTTGAGAGAAAAACCAGAGATTAAGAATATCAATACAGAGCCTTTTGACTTTAAAGGAAATATTGCGTTTAAAAATGTGAGTTATACTTTTCCATCTTCTGGAATCCAAGCTGTAAAAAACTTAAGTTTTTCCATCAATAAAGGAGAAACACTGGCCATTATTGGAAGAACCGGTTCAGGAAAAACTTCAGTAATCAATTTGTTGATGAGGCAATTTGATCCAACAGAAGGTGTTGTAGAGGTTGATGGACAAGATATTAAAACAATTAATATTAATGATTTTAGAAAACAAGCGGGAGTTGTTCCGCAGGGTGTTTTCTTATTTTCAGATTCTATTCGGAATAATGTTAAGTTTGGATTAGCAGCAGATCAGAATGCTAATGATGAGGAGTTAATAGAGGTGCTTAAAACGACACATGTTTGGCACAATATTAAAGATTTTAAAGAAGGCTTGGATACAGTTTTGGGTGAAAGAGGTGTGAATTTAAGTGGTGGACAAAAACAACGATTAAGTATCGCTCGGGCACTAATTCGAAAGCCAAAGCTCATGATTTTTGATGATTGTTTGTCTGCAGTTGATACAGAAACCGAAGAAATAATATTGAATAATTTAAAAAACACCATCGAAAACAATACGACTCTTATTGTAAGTCACCGTGTTTCTTCCATACGAAATGCAGATCGTATTTTGGTGTTAGCTGAGGGAAGTAAAATTGAAGAAGGAACACATGATGAACTTTTAGCAATAGGCGGTGTTTACTACGAAATGTACAATAAACAATTACTAGAAGAACAAGAGGATAATTCGTAATTGACTAAGTCGTAATTCGTAATTGACTAATTCGTAATTGATAATTGATAATTGACTAATTCGTAATTAAACAGATGAGGACTGAATATATTCACATAAAAGGCGCAAAAGAACATAACCTAAAAAACCTTGAGGTTAAAATACCACATGGTAAAATGACTGTGATAACTGGTTTGTCTGGATCTGGTAAATCTTCTCTTGCTTTTGATACTTTGTATGCAGAAGGACAACGACGATATATTGAGAGTCTTTCGGCTTATGCACGTCAATTTTTAGGTAAGCTCGATAAGCCGAGTGTAGAATTCATTAGAGGCGTAGCACCAGCGATTGCTATTCAACAAAAGGTATCTTCTACAAATCCAAGATCAACTGTTGGAACAGTAACTGAAATTTATGATTACTTAAAAGTTTTATTTGCCCGTGTTGGTAAAACGTATTCCCCAAAAAGTGGAGATGAGGTAAAAAAACATGGAGTAACCGACGTGGTGAATTTTGTACAGGAAAAAGAGGAGGGAGTTCGTTTTATGGTGCTTGCTCCAATTTTAAATTATTCAAAATATGGTATAGAACGTCAGTTAAATATTTTTAAAGAACAAGGATTTTCTCGTGTGCGTATTAATGGAAAAGTACAACGTGTTGACGATGCTATAGGTCAGTCTTTAAAAAACCTTGAAACACTTGAACTTGTTGTTGATAGAATGGCTGTTAGGCATAATGATGAAGATCATCAATCACGCTTAGCTGATTCAGTTCAATTGGCCTTTGCGGAAGGAGGCGGTTCTTGTTGGATATCCTTTCCGACATCAGAGGAGATCGCAGAATTTTCTAATCGCTTTGAATTGGATGGAATAACATTTACGGAACCGAATTTACATTTCTTTACATTTAACAATCCCTATGGAGCCTGTGATACTTGTGAAGGTTTTGGTTCAGTAATCGGTGTAGATGAAGATTTAGTTATTCCGGATCGCTCACGTTCTTTGTATGATCAAGCGGTTGTCCCATGGAAAGGGAATAAAATGAGTCAATACCTTGACGATTTTATTGTTCAATCTGCTGAAATCGACTTTCCTATTCATCGACCTATACGTGATTTGACGGATGAAGAATACGCTATTCTTTGGAATGGAACCAAGAATATTAATGGAATTAACGACTTTTTTGATTACCTGAACACCAAAAAGTATAAAATTCACGTTCGTGTTATGCTTGCACGCTACCGTGGGAAAACTTTATGTCCAGATTGTAAAGGAACACGACTCAGGAAAGATGCTAATTATGTCAAAGTTGGTGGAAAGAGTATTTCTGAACTTGTTCTAAATTCTATTGAAGAAAACCTTGCTTTTTTTGAAAAAATCGAACTTGATAAACAACAAAAAGAGATAGGAAAACGTGTGCTTACTGAAATTTCAAACCGATTAAATTGGTTAAGTCAGGTTGGGTTGGGGTATTTAACGCTAAATCGACAAGCTAACACATTATCGGGGGGTGAATCTCAAAGAATTAACCTCGCTACTTCTTTGGGAAGTAGTCTTGTAGGGTCTATGTATATTTTAGATGAACCAAGTATAGGTTTGCATCCGAAAGATATAGAGCGTTTAGTTAGCGTGCTTCAGGAGTTAAAAGAACTAGGGAATACCGTAATTATTGTTGAGCACGAAGAAGCAATTATGCAAGCTGCCGATGAAATATTAGATATAGGACCACTTGCTGGAGTGAATGGTGGAGAATTGGTGTTTCAAGGTGACCATAAAAAACTTATTCAAGCGAAAAATAGTTTAACAGCTGATTATTTAACAGGAAGAAAAGAAATTGCTGTACCTAAAAATAGGCGTAAACTCAAACATGCTTTACATCTAATTGAGGCAGCAGAGAATAATCTCAAAAAAATTAGTGTAAAAATTCCATTACACGGAATGGTCTGTGTGACTGGAGTCAGTGGCTCTGGAAAATCAACATTGATTAAGGATATTTTGTACCCTGCACTGGCTAAAAAGTTAGACATTCACGGAAACAATATTGGAAAACATTCAGAGCTCACAGGGGATTTTGCAGAGGTTGAAGCGATAGAGTTTGTTGATCAAAATCCCATAGGACGCTCCTCTCGAAGTAATCCAGTGACTTATGTTAAGGCCTTCGATGAAATACGAACTTTATTTTCAAGATTGAAATTGGCTAAGATGAGAAATCTAAAACCAGGCTTTTTTAGCTTTAATGTGCCTGGAGGTCGCTGTGAAGTGTGTGAAGGAGAGGGTCTTATCAATGTTTCTATGCAGTTCATGGCAGACATTCAACTTACTTGTGAAGCATGTCAAGGATCAAGGTATAAGGATGATGCTTTAGAAATCAAGTACGAAGATCGTTCTATTGCAGACATACTATCCATGGATATTCAAGAAGCTTTAGACTTTTTTAAAAGTAAAGATGGAAATTTAGAGCAGAAAATTGTTGATAAAATACAACCGTTGGTGGATGTCGGTTTGGGGTATCTAACGATGGGTCAAGCATCTTCAACTTTGTCAGGAGGTGAGGCTCAGCGTATAAAACTCGCCTCTTTTTTAGTGAAAGCTAAGAATCCAACACAAACCTTATTTATCTTCGACGAACCAACAACAGGCCTGCACTTTGATGATGTTAATAAATTATTGATCTCACTGAATCGTTTAATTGAAATTGGACATTCTGTTGTAATTATAGAACACGATATGGATGTAGTGAAAAATGCTGATTGGGTCATTGATTTAGGACCCGACGGAGGTGTAAATGGAGGCCGATTAGTAGCTCAAGGAACACCAGAAGAGGTAGCCAAAGTAAAAGGAAGTTACACGGGGAGTTATCTTAAAGAGAAACTCATATAGTTGTCGGGTGGATGTATAGCTTTTTGATTGTGAAACATCTATGAGATTATTATGTTTGTCGATCAAAACTATTTATAAACGTATTCAGAATCAACTAATAAACGCTATAAAGTTGTTTATTAAACATTTTAGATATATTTTTGAATCAAAATAAAATTAAAAATATGAAAAATACTATGAAGTTTTTAACACTAGCTTTAGGGCTTTTGTTCGTTTTGGGATCATGTAATAAGTATGAGGAAGGTCCAAAATTTTCTTTGTTGACAAAGAAAATGAGAATAACAGGAACTTGGGTTCCAGATAAAATTGTTACAAGTGAAGGTGTAGAAACCAATGCCGAAGCAGGAGATGGTGAAATTGTTATTGATAAAAGTGGTTCGATAACATTGAAAACTGAAGGTTTTGGAATCAATGGAGATTGGGAATTTACCAACGACAAAGAAAATATCAAAATGACTTTTAGTTTTTTTGGAGAAAAAACAGTTCAAGAGTATCAGATTCTGCGTTTAAAGAACAAAGAACTGTGGCTTAAAGATGAGGACAATACTGTTACTCAATACGTGGCTAAATAAAATAAAGCACTGCATTTTTTTGGCAAAACCACCTCTTATTTGAGGTGGTTTTTTTTTGAACTATTCTTTTTTATTTTGTCGATGAAAAATCGCTAAATGAATTCGCAAGAGTCTAAATTATAAAATCATTATTACTTCTCTCCATTACTTCTCTCCTCTCGATTGAAATATGCCCTTATTTTAATGTCATCTTGAAGTGAATTTCTCTTTTCAACTGAATAGAGAGTGAAACTTGCGCAGAATCTTGTCAGCTAACCGTTTATTAACATGATCGACGACTTAGATTTATATACTGGTAAAGTATTCAAAAGGTATTAAATCATATAGAGCTATTTATTCTTAATAACCAACAATTAACATTAACGTCAAAAAGTAAATGAAAACTTTAACAACTTATAACGGATAAATTTGTCTTTATATGTATTTCTAACTATCTTTGATTAGAATGCACAAGCATTCGATTGTAATTAGAAAAATATAGAAGAGATGAAGAGTAATTCGTATACCAAGGATTTAGAATTTTCCGATGACAAAGTAAAGGTGTCTTTAATTTTAGAGACCCTTTTTTCTAAGGAAATTCGTATCGCTTTTAAGGCTGGCCAAGTCATGAAAGAGCACCAAACACCATTCCCAATCATAGTTCACTTATTAAAAGGGGCGATTGATTTTGGTGTCAATGGAGAACAGCATCAGTTGGAGGCTGGAGATATTTTAACCTTAGAAGGTGGAATTCCTCACGACTTAAAAGCCAAAACTGAAAGTGTGGTACGATTAACACTTTCCAAGCAGGATGTTTCTAGTAGAGTAGAGCAAGTGGCAAAAGATTCTAAATAATGAAGGAAATAGAAAATAGAAGTGACGTGAGTCATTTGGTTCATTCTTTTTACGACAAGATTAGAGCAGATGAAGTATTAGGTCCCATATTTAATGCGCATTTATCTGATGAAGAATGGCCGCCTCACTTAGAGAAGCTTACAGATTTTTGGGAAACCAATTTATTTGGAATTCGCAAATTTAAAGGTAATCCACCGCGTGTGCACGCCGAAGTTGATCGTAATCTGAATCATGGTGTTACACAGGAGCATTTTGCACAGTGGATTCGCCTTTGGTTTGAAACAATAGATGAGTTGTTCATTGGTGAACGAGCAGAAAGAGCAAAAAATGCTGCGAGAAGAATGTCAACAGGTTTGTTTCTCGCAATTTGGAATTCAAGACCTGAAAATAACTTACATTAAAAAAAAGAAAAAGATGAATTTAAAATTTAAAGGTAAAGAAATTAAAACGAATGGAAACTTTCCAAAAGTAGGGGATAAGTTGCCTGGTATGCAGTTGGTAAAAACGGACTTATCAGAGCTGAATACAGATGAGTTAAAAGGAAAAAAAGTTGTTTTTAATATTTTTCCGAGTGTTGATACAGCGGTTTGCGCTTTGCAATTGAATAAGTTTGCGGCGCAATTGAAAGACCGCTCTGATGTAGCATTGGTATTTGCTTCACTTGATTTACCATTTGCTTTTAAGCGGTTTTGTACAGATGAAGGTATTGATAATGCAATTACAACCTCAGATTTTAGACACAGAGATGCTAATAAGTTAGGCGCTGTAATGGAGGGCGGTCCTTTACAAGGTTTACATGCGCGCGGAGTTATTGTAACTGATGAGGATTTAATTATACAATATGCTGAATTAGTTGAGGAGGTTACCGATGAGCCAAATTATGAGGCTGCACTCGCTAAAGTATAAACTTTGTCTTGTCTTTTAATTTATTAGCTGCTAAACTCTTGAATGTTAATTAAAACGCTTATATTGAGTATTTTACTTTAGGTAGAAGGTGAAAAGTATGGATTAATTTATATAAATAAAATGTTATGGCTAAAAAACCAACTTACGAAACTGTTTCAGGTGCAATTAATGATTTAATTAAAAGAGGATATACCACTGATTTTTATATAGAGGCAACTAAAGATTGTATTGTTTGCAGGAAATCGGAATTGGCCTTATCCGCAGATGAATTTAAAATAGATGAGGTTCATCGGTTTGAAGGAGAGACAGACCCAGGTGATTCGATGATAGTATATGCAATATCCTCTAATACGCATGATGTAAAAGGTGTTTTAATGAATGCCTATGGTGTTTATGCTGACGGAACAACTTCTGCAATCGTAGCCCATTTGGAAAAACAATTAAAAAAATAAAATGAGTACTAAAAATAAACCTTTAAAACGCGACTCTGCATTAATTCCTTTTAGTAGAGAACATCACCATAGTCTTCTTTTGGGATGGAAAATTCGAAAAGGAATAGCAAATGGAGTGGAGATTAAGAGAATAAAAAAATACACCGATTGGTTCTATAAAAATCATGTCAAAAAACACTTTGAGGATGAGGAAAAGTATATCTTCCCTATTTTAGGTGAAGAGCATGAACTGATTAAAAAAGCTCTGGCAGAACACAGAAGGCTAACGCGATTGTTTGAAGAAACGGATGAAATCGAAAAATCTTTACATCACATTGAGGAAGAACTTGAACGACATATTCGATTTGAAGAAAGAGAATTGTTTATGGCTATTCAAGAGGTAGCAACATCCGATGAATTAAAGAAAATTGAATCATTACACGATGAATTGAAATTCGAAGAAAACACAAAAGATGTGTTTTGGGAATAATCAATCTCGCAGTTCAATTCAAATGATTTTTTCTGGATTCAAAATATTTTTTGGGTCAAATATAGATTTTATTTGTTTCATAAGGTGAAGTGAAGTTGATGAAAATGGTATGTCCATATATTCTTTTTGAACCCATCCAATTCCATGCTCGCCTGAAATTGTTCCTCCCAAATCAACAGTGAGTTTGAAAATTTCTCGAATAGCTTTTGGCAATTCATTATTCCATTGCTGATCAGTTAGTGTTCCTTTTATGATATTTACGTGAAGGTTTCCATCGCCGGCGTGACCGTAACAAACAGATTGAAAACCATATTTTTGTCCTATATTTTTTACACCTAAAAGTAAGTTAGGTAACGCAAAACGTGGAACCACTGTGTCTTCCTCTTTATATATCGAATGTGATTTAACCGCTTCACCTACTTTTCTTCGTATTTCCCAAAGTTTATCTTTTTGAGCTTGGTTGTCTGCAAAAAGAATTTCTCCTGTTTTGAAATTAGAGAGTTCGTTAGCTATTATTTCACAGTCTTCCATAAGTTTAGTTTCATCGAAACCATCAACTTCTATGAGTAAATGAGCGGCATGGCTTTCTCGAATCTCCATTTGTATGTTGGGGTGTTTTTCTAGCGTCCATACGATAGCGTCTCGTTCCATAAACTCAAGTCCACTCGGTGTAACTCCTGTTTTCATGATCGCAGCAACGGCTTCACAAGCATCTTTGGCAGCAAAGAACGGAACAAGCATTAGCATGTCATGGCTTGGGTGGGGAATTAAACGCAATACAATTTGAGTTACAATGCCCAAGGTTCCTTCGCTACCAACGATTAATTGAGTTAAATTATATCCTGTAGCGTTTTTGAGTACATTTGCGCCGGTCCAAATTATTTCACCCGAGGGCAAAACCACCTCCAAATTCAGAACGTAATCAGCAGTAACACCGTATTTAACTGCTTTTGGACCACCACTATTTTCAGCAATGTTCCCACCGATGAAACAACTTCCTTTTGAGGCTGGGTCAGGCGGATAAAACAAGCCTTTTTCTTTTACAGATTCTTGGAGCACTTGTGTAATAACACCAGGTTGAGTTGTTACTTGCGCATTGTTTTCATCTATGGAAATAATACGGTTCATTTTTTCCGTGCTTAATGCTACGCCACCTTGAACAGGAAGTGCGCCGCCACTTAAACCTGTTCTCGCACCTGACGGTGTTACTGGAATGTTGTGTTCATTGCAATATCGCATAATCTCCGCAACCTCTTTTGTTGTGCTAGGCTTTAGGACAAGATCGGGAGGGAAGTTTAAATCTTCTGTTTCGTCACTGCCATATCGCTTCAAATCATCTGGTGAATTTGTTGCGATAGCCTTAAATTTGTCGAGCAACGTTTTTATGTTCTCTTTTTCCATAGTAAACCAATTATAAATGAAAAACCCTTAGCAAAACTAAGGGTTTTCAATGAATTTTATATTTAAAATTAATTTTCTATTATTTCAAACTCTGTTCTTCTGTTCTCTTGTCGTCCTTGCGCGCTTTTGTTACTTGCCACAGGATGGGTCGATCCATATCCTTTTGCTGTAAGTCGATTGGCCGCAATTCCTTTACCTTTTAAATATACAACAACTGCTTCAGCACGCTCCTGAGAAAGTTGATTATTGATAGACGCCGAGCCTGTGTTGTCTGTATGACCAGAAATTTCAACCTTTAATGAAGGAACATCTTTTAGTAATTTTACCAAACGATCAAGCTCAGCATTAGATTCACTTCGGAGACTTGCTTTTCCAACATCAAAGAATATGTTACGCAATGCGATTTTACTACCAACAGCAATGTTCTTTAACTCAATTGTCTTATTAATTAAGTTGTATTCACTGCCGTCTGGAATATCAAAATTCTCTGAATGAAAAAGATATCCATCGGCTTTAACAGCAATACCATAGTTTTTTCCTGCCGTTAACGAAAGTAAAAACTTTCCAGAAGCACTGTTCGTTGTAAATCGTTCAATAATTTGACCAGACTTATTATCTGTAATTTCTATTGAAGCTTCCACAGGTTTATTGGTTAGTGCATCTATTGTTTTACCTTTAAATACGGTAAGTGAAACCTTATTTATACTTACAACATCTTCTATTTGTGGATCTTTTATTGGATTAGCAACTGAAGCCAATAAATAATCTTCAATATCTACAATTGGTTGTTTTGGTGCTCCCCAAAATGTAACTTTATATATGTCAAACCCTCCTGCTCCTCCAGGTCTATTTGAAGAAATATATGCAAATTTACCGTTTGCCGTTGAAGCAAAAAAGAAATCATCATAAGGCGTGTTGATTGGGTAACCCATGTTTTCTGGTTTTGACCAGCTTCCTTGTGTTCTATGGGAAACAAAAATGTCATACCCTCCAATAGATTCATGTCCTTGTGATGCAATATACATTGTTTTTCCATCGATATGCATGTAAACAGGACCATCGTTGAAAGGGCTACTTACAGAGCTAATTAAAGAAGCTGTTCCATAATTTTTTTGCATTTTACTTTGCATCCCTGAAAACATAATATTTGTTCCTTTACTATTGTTTTCATTACCTCTGGCAAACGTAATGTTGTATCCATCGTGGCTGTATGAAGCATACATATCGTTGGTCTTTTTAGAGCTAATTTGAAATGGCAATATTTCAGGAGCACCCCAATGGGCACCTTTCAGTTCAGTTTCATAAATATCAGTTTGCCCTTCATTATCCTTATGAAGTAACATCCGTGTTCCATCATAAGAAAGGTTGTTAACGATATCGTCGAGACTTGAATTCACATTTCCAGGTATTGATTTTACTTTCTGCCATTCACCGTTGTCATTGTATGAGCTGTAAATGTCATGATCGTATTCACCGACCTCATTTGGTTGGTGGTCATTTGGACGATTTGAACTGAAGATGATGTCTGCTCCATCGGTAGTTATTGCAGGCGCTATTTCATCGTATTCTGAATTGATTGCGCTCACATTATCTACCCAACAGCGAACAGGATCGTTGTTAAACTTTTTAGCAGCTCTTACTTCTCGTTTATGCATCGAAACGAATTTGTTAAAATTATCAGATTTTCTATAGTTATCTTCAAATTTTTGATACGCTTTTAAGGCTTTGTCGTATTCGTTTTCCAATTGCATTGCATTTCCGTAATAGTAGTATAGGAAAGGATCACATTCAGGATCTAGTTCATACGCCTTTTTTAAATAAGGAATCGCTTTATAAGGCGAAGTTGAATGGATGTAACAAACGCCTATTCTAAAATTATTTAACGCATTATCTGGATTAAAAGCTTGTGCTTCTTCAAAGTTTTTAAGGGCTTTTTTAAACGCTAACCCTGGAGGTCTTACCTCAAAAATTGCTAATGAACCCTCTTCAAAAAAGGGAACTCCTCTGTCTATGGCATCAGTAGCAGCTTTGTATCCATCTATGTCATCTTTAAAGTTACCACGCTTAAATTCTACATTTTGAGCAGAAATAATTCCGCTAACAAACATAAAAGAAAGCAGTATGTATATATTTATTGTTTTCATTTTCATCATCTTTTTAGTATCCACAATTTTGAGCTGCATATTTTCCACCAGATTCTGCCCCCAGCTCATTTGCTTTATTCCAGTCCTCGCATGCACCATTCATATCCCTAAGCATTTCTTTAATCATGCCTCTATTTACATAAGCCGTAGCGTATTCATTGTCAAGTTGTATTGCTTTATCAGCAGCTTTTTTAGCTCCTTTATAATCCTCTTTCTTAAACTTTACGGCAGCAATATTTGCGTAAGCAGGTGCATAATCATCTTTTATGGAAATACACTTATTGAAATCCGATAGCGCTTCATCAAGTCTATTTTTTTCAATTTGTGTTGCCCCGCGATTATTATATGCTAAATAGAAGTTTTTATCGACAGAAATTGCACGGTTGAAGGATGCGATAGCACCATCATAATTCTCCATTTTTAATTTTGTTGTACCAATATTATTTAATACAAAAGCTAAATTTGGATTTTTTCTAGCGGCTTCTTCATAGTCGGCAAGTGCTCTTTTGTACTCACCTTTCATTCGGTAAGCACTTCCTCTGTCGTTAAAAGCATAAGCTAAATTTCCTTTTAAATCTATGGTTGTTGTAAAAGAAGTAATTGCACCATCATAATCTTGTTGTAAAAATTTCAATGTTCCATAATTATAATGTGCTTTCGGATTTTTAGGCGCTAACTGAATGGCTTTCTTGTAATCTTTTTCGGCTTTCGTATAATCACCTGTACCTTGGTAAGCTCGTGCGCGCTGAAAATATGCCTTAGCGTATTCCGGGTCTTTATTGATTAAAGTTGATAAAGTCTTAGCTGCTGCAGCATATAAATTTGTTTCATTTTCGGCAACACCTTTATTGTAATATGCAGCTGTAAAGTTTGGATCAGCTTCTATTGATTTTGAAAAGGATTTAATGGATTGTTTATAAGATTTTTTGTTAAACAATTCAATTCCTTGATTATAGGCTTCTTGACTAGCAGCGATGGTTGCATTTTCCTCATTTAAAGCCGCTATGGAATCACGATAAGCTTGTTCTTTCTCTGTTAATTCTTGTGCAATTGACATACTTCCTAAGAAGCAAATACAAAGTCCACAAAGCAATAGGTTTCGTTTCATTTTCGTTTTTTTTATTAAACTCCCTCTAAAATAGAATAAATATTTGAAAGAGCGAATAACAAGTTATACACAAAGACCTTATTTTAATTATTTGATTTACGCAACTTACTGATAGTCTTTATTATGATTGTTCTCTAAAATTGTTATTATTTTAGCAGTTCAATAGAATTTCAAATACATGAGTAAAGAAGTATATATTATAGACGGTGTAAGAACACCAATCGGAAGTTTTAGAGGTTCATTATCAACAGTTAGACCAGATGATATGGCTGCATTGGTTATGAAAACTGTAGTGGAACGCAATGAAACACTCAATCCAAAAGCTATAGAAGATGTTATTTTTGGTTGTGCTAATCAGGCAGGTGAAGACAATAGAAATGTTGCAAGAATGTCCTTGCTTTTGGCCGGATTACCGCATACAATTGGTGGAGAAACCGTGAATCGTTTGTGTTCATCAGGATTGTCGTCGGCCGTAAGTGCAGCGCGCGCAATAAAAGATGGTGCGGGTGATGTTTATTTAGCTGGTGGTGTAGAAAATATGACCCGTGGACCGTGGGTGATGAGTAAATCGGCAATGCCTTTTGGTAGCGATGCAAAGCTTTATGATTCTTCGTTTGGATGGAGATTTATAAATCCAAAACTTCATGAGGTTTATGGAACTGACGGAATGGGACGAACGGCAGAAAATTTAGTTGAAAAATACGATATTTCGCGCGCAGACCAAGATCAATTTGCAGCATGGTCTCAGCAGAAAGCTGAACGCGCATGGGAAAATGGGCGCTTAGCCGAAGAGATTGTTCCTGTGCATATTCCACGTAGAAAAAAAGAAGACCTTATTTTTGATAAAGATGAGTTTTTTAGACCAGGAACGACTGTTGAGACTTTGAGTAAGTTGAGACCTGCATTCAAAAAAGATGGTGGTTCAGTTACTGCTGGAAACTCTTCAGGTTTAAACGATGGAGCAGGAGCTTTACTTTTGGCAAGCGAACAAGGTGTAAAAGACCATCAGTTAAAACCAATGGCAAGATTTGTTGGCGCAGCTGTAGCTGGTGTAGAGCCACGTATAATGGGGATAGGGCCTGTTCATGCAAGTAACAAATTGTTTAAACGCACTGGATTAACCATGGAAGATATGGATGTAATCGAATTAAATGAAGCTTTCGCTGCACAAGCGTTGTCTTGCACTAGAGCTTGGGGAATAGCAGATGATGATTCACGTTTAAATAGAAATGGAGGAGCAATTGCATTAGGGCATCCTTTAGGAATGACTGGTGCAAGAATTCTTCAGACTGCAGCGATTGAACTCCAAAAAACCAAAGGGAAATATGCTTTGGTTACACTTTGTATTGGTGTCGGACAAGGATATGCAGCAATTATCGAAAGGGTTTAATAAAGATTAAAAACTAAGTTTAAATTTAAAGACGGTAGGCATTTGTTTATCCCGAATTATTAACTCCTTTAGTCGTTGAGCTCGCAGGCTCGGTTCACCAATCTTAAAGTTTAAGAGTATTAACATCTGTAAGTCAGTATTTTAACTGTGTTTCCTGTGAAATTTGAGAAACCCATTTTTGGGTATTTGTGTATTTGTAAGATTTAAAATTAAATGCATGAACCGAGCCTGCGAGCTCAACGACTAAAGGAGTTAATAATCCGGGTTATCGTCTTTTTTGTTTTTTTAATAGTTATTATTTTTAGTTAGAGTGGATGTTTTCTATATTGATTGTAACTAAAAATAAATATTATGTCACGAGATAAGTTTAAAGAACGAAACAAACAGAATGATAAAAAAGGACCGATACAAGAGAAAGACGTAATGGGCGAAAATGTAACGCCCATGGGTAAAAAACGGTCTAAAAAAGATGATTCGTTTGAAATTAAACATAATCAAAAGAATCATGAGAAGAAAGATAAAGCCAATCGTTCAACCACTAATAAAGATGAATAACCTTTTCAAAAGCTTTTCGTGGACTTCCTTTTAACATGACTTCGCCGCACAATTGGTAACCCATTTTTTTGAATAAATACAGCATGGCATAATTGTCAAAATTTGTATCGGCTTTTATGCTTTCAATTCTTAATTTACGCGCATACGCCTCGATTTCTTTAAATAGGAGTGTGGCATATCCATTGCCTATTTCATTTTGGCTGATTGCCATACGGTGAAAAACCACATAATCTTTATTGCTCAGCCAAGCGCCATTTATATGTTTATAGTCAGGTTCATCATTGATGAGGATGGCACAGTAACCAATAACTTGTTCTTTTTTTGTAAGAACGAAACCATGCCCTTGAAGAATATCCTTTTTTATAATTTCAAGATTAGGGTAGCCGTTTTGCCATTGAGTACTACCTTCTTTTTTGCGCTGTGCAATTCCATCTTGAAGCACTTTCCATATCTTATTTTGATCTGCTGTTCTAGCTTTTCTAAATTGTAAATGCATGGTTTTAATCTAATATTTATCTTGTGTTCGATTTGACAAGCAATAAATTCACTAAAATATCAGTAGACGGCTAATCAAAACTTGGACAGCAAGTGTGATTATTTCAAAAATAATTTTCGAATTAATATCATAACGACAATTAGCAGTGAATATCCAATAAAAAATGGAATTATATAATGATGTTGCTGAATAGCTAATAAAACCGCAATGATAAGTAGTTGAAAACCTAATCCATACATTGATAGAAAAGTCATAAACCATTTAGGAAAAGGTTTACAATCTTTGGCACGACGATCTAGCCCATAAATGATTTTATCAAAAGGGCCATAAAGTGCGCTATAAATAGCAAACATTTTATTGACAGTGCTTTGTTTTTCTATTGGAAAAGCCGTGGGAGGTTCATGTTCAAAAACCCTACTTGTTGTATCGCCATTGGAATTGTTTCTTAAGATTACATAATAAAAATTATAAAGTGTGCCTTGTAATTGTATGCCGAAAAATGCCAGCAACATGAGTCCAAAAGCAGTATCAGTAATGAAAGCAATTGCCCCTAATAGTAAAAAATTTAGAAGTAAATCGGCAATAGAATCATAGTATCTTCCTGTATGTGAGGGTGTTTTCTTTAATCGGGATAATTCACCATCAGCGGCATCTAAAATTGACTTTAGAACAATAAGTGCTGCGGCGGCGTAATAAAAATTATTCAGTATACAGAAAACGGCCAATAATCCTGTTATAATGAATGCAGTAGTTACGTGGATGGGGGTTGCAGATGTTATTGCTAATGAACGTGCAATCCACCGACCTGGAATTCTACCGTAATCTGAAATATCAATAAATTTAGCGGAAGCGGGAAGTTTTGACATTTATTTTATGATTCAGAAATTCAATTTCTTATTTTCTCGAAAATATGTTCTGTTCACAAATTTAGTATAACCTATGAATGTCCAATTGCATTAAACTATAAAAATGAATATTAAGCGTCAAAAATAAAATAGAGAATAGATCATTAAGATGCAACATAAATTTTTATAGACTATTAGTTCTGTGTCATTTCTTTTTTATATTAAATTAATTCAATTCAATCTCCCCAATTCATACTCAATATTCATGAAAGCTATTTGAGATTTAATCAATAAATCAATAAATTTGATTTGTGTGTTGATGTTGCTCCATTCTCTAGCATTAACAAGAAAGAGTGAACTTTCTCCCGCTTCAAACTTTTGTTGTTCCGCTTGCAATAAACGATTTGTTCCATTCATAATTGTTGTATAACCTGATAATTGTTGTTGTGTAGTTTCCCAAGTGTTTATAGCAACTTTTAGGTTCTGGTTAAGTGAACGTTCAGTTTGATCAATCTCATATTGTTTTCTAATATGGTAATGTTTGTTTTTTGTAGTTGCCCTCTTTCTTTTCTCAGAAAAACTGGCATTTTGAATGATAATCCCCAATTATAATTGTTTATGGAATAGCCTTGAATGATATCTCCATCAATGGGTTCGTTTAATGCGTTATATTTTAAATCAAATTTTGGCTTTAAACGTTCTAAATCTAATTGTCGTTGTATATGAAGTTGCTCTAAATACATTTGTTTTTTTGCTAATTTTGGATGGTTTTCAATTAAGGAGTCTAAATGTAGTTTCATTGATGCTAAGTCCAACTTGTTTTCGAATTGATTTGAACTTGGAGGAGCAATGTCATCGGTTAACTCTAGAGGAACTCCATCTTGATTCCATAAATAAACTTCTAACTCGGCGTTGGCGTTCTTATATGCTAAAATTGCATCTTGCAATACTATAGATTTATTTTGATATTGAATGAATGCCTCAACTGTATCAATGCCTAATAGCGTAATTAATTCTTGGACACAAAGTTTAGTAATAACTTTAAATTTGTGTTATGAGTTTACATCAAAGAGAAGTATACCCTAACCCTGTCAGTAATCACGAATATTTGCATGACAATCCTAATGGTAATTTTGAAATTACAGACCTTAATGGGAAGATTATTTAAACAGGAGAGATAAAAAATAAAAAAAATTATTTCTCCTATTCAAAAAGGACTATATCTACTTAAAGTACATTCGACTTCTAATACACATTCTATCACTAAAATATTGATAAAATGAAAAATTGAATTAGATGTTAGTCTACTTTACAATGGTTATTATGTTGTAAGGCTCATCAACGATTGTCGGCTTAAACGCGATAAGAAATTAGTTGTTGATTAATCAATCAATATTTATTTACAGCAATCTACAGCTCTAAAAAAATACCACTCGCAAATTGCGAGTGGTATTTAATTATATTAACGAGGGTAAACAAATAAAAAATTAAATTTTATTTGTCAACTTCTACATCGGCAAGTTCTTCTGCTTTGTATTCGCCTTTATCTAGTTTTTCTTTAACAATTTTAAAAGTATCAATGGTGTGTTGTACATCGTCTAGCGTATGTGCAGCTGTTGGAATTAAACGCAACATGATTGTGCCTTTAGGAACAACTGGATAGATAACAATAGAACAGAAAATGCTGTAATTTTCACGTAAATCGAATGTTAAATTAGTGGCTTCTGCAAGATTTCCTTGTAGGAATACAGGAGTCACCGCTGAATTAGTGTCACCGATATTAAAACCATTTTCTTTCAATCCTTCTTGTAATGCAGTTGCAATTTTCCATAAATTGGCTTTGTGCTCTGGTTGTGTTCTTAGTAATTCCAAACGTTTACGTGCACCCACAACCAATGGCATTGGAAGAGATTTTGCAAACATTTGAGAACGCATATTGTAGCGCATATATTCAACGATTTGCTCTTTTGCACATATAAATGCTCCAATTGAGGCCATTGATTTAGCAAAAGTTCCAAATAGCACGTCTATTTCTTCATGTACACCTTGGTGTTCACCTGCACCCATTCCTTTTTCTCCTATTGTACCAAAGCCATGAGCGTCGTCTACAAAGAGTCTAAAGTCATATTTGCCAGATTTTCTAAACTCAACAATGCCTTTTAAATCTCCTTGATCGCCAGCCATTCCGAAAACACCTTCAGTAATTACTAAAATTCCACCATCGGTATTTTCAACGAGTTTTGTCGCACGTTCCATTTGCTTATCAAAGCTTTCCATATCGTTGTGCTTAAAAACGAAACGCTTTCCTGAGTGTAATCTCATTCCATCAAGAATACAAGCATGTGATTCACTGTCGTAAACAATAACATCGTTTCTATCCACTAAACAATCAATCGCAGAAACCATTCCTTGATAACCGAAGTTCAATAAAATAGTGTCTTCTGATTTCATGAAATCTGATAGCTCATTTTCCAAGGCTTCATGCTCACTGGTTTGACCTGTCATCATTCTTGATCCCATCGGATAAGCCATTCCCCACTTTGCAGCTGCATCGGCATCTGCCTTACGCACCTCTGGTTGGTTGGCCAAACCTAAATAGTTATTTACCGACCAAACCAAGCATTCTTTTCCACGAAACATCATTTTGTTTCCGATTTCCCCTTCTAATTTTGGAAAGGTAAAATACCCGTGTACTCCTTTTGCAAATTGTCCTATTGGACCTCTATTTCCTTTTATTTTTTCAAATATGTCTTTAGCCATAGATGTGTTTTTTTATCTGTTCAAACGAAAACAGATTTTTAATACGAATGCAAAGATAGCCGATTTTTAGAGATTTACATATTTAAAACGGCGAATTATTAAATTGAAGATAGGTTTTTGGATATTCTTTTCAAAGGTTTGACTTCTTACACGTCGTGTAAATATGAAACCAAATGTAATTGAAAAAATCTTTTTTGAAGTCAAAATTGATGTGCTTTATCGTGTTTATCTATCTACTTTTTATAAAACAATACCTTTAAACATGTGGGATTGGAGATGCGCTCAATATATAATAATGGTTCAGCTCATTATCGCGAATCATTGGGAAGTTTTGATTTAACAGAAAAGTGAGAGAAGTACTCCGCAAGCTTTTAGTCTATTATATTCACCTCACGTTCTAATTTGATGTTGAATTTAGTTATGATGTCGGCAATGATTTCATTAGAAAGCGCTACAATATCTGCTCCTTTAGCGTCTTTGTAGTTAACCAAAACCAAAGCTTGTTTTTTGTGAACACCATAATTGTTGAACGTTTTTCCTTTCCAACCTGCTTGGTCAATTAACCATCCAGCGGGAACTTTTACTTCTGTTTTACTTACAGGATATGCGGGGATTTCAGGATGTACTTTGCGTAATTCTTCGTGGTGCGTTTTTAAGATCACTGGATTTTTGAAAAAACTTCCAGCGTTCCCAATTTCTTTTGGGTTGGGAAGCTTAGATTTTCGAATGGAAATGACCGCGTTACTAACGTCTTTAATTGTCGGCTGATCGATGCCCTTCTTTTGTAATTCGGTTTCAATTGCGCCGTAACTGGTGTTGAGTTTTGGGTTTTTTGAAAGTCTGTAGCTTACAGATGTAATGACGTATTGGTCTTTTAATGCTTTTTTGAAAACGCTTTCTCGGTAACCAAATTGACATTCAGCATGCGTAAATTCTCTAAGTTTACCTGTCTTAATTTCAACTGCTTCTAAAGATTCGAACACATCTTTGATTTCAACGCCATAAGCACCAATATTTTGCATTGGACTAGCGCCAACACTACCAGGAATGAGGGAGAGATTTTCGATTCCTGCCCAATTTTGTGTAATTGTATGCATAACTAAATCATGCCATATTTCACCTGCACCTACCTTGATGAGTACAGTTTTGTCGTCTTCGCTAATCACTTCGATGCCTTTTATTTTATTGTGTAAAACAATACCATCGAAATCCGATTGAAAAAGTACATTGCTTCCGCCACCAAGAATTAATAAAGGCTGTTCAGATGTTGACTTTAAAAGTTCTTGAAGTTCATATACGTCAGTAAAAGGCGCGTATAATTTGGCTTGAACATCCATTCCAAAGGTGTTGAAATTTTTAAGACTTACGTTTTCTTTTAGCATTTTGACTTAGTTTTATGCGAATGTAATTACTTTTAGGGTGCACAAATACATTTTATAATTGTTTTATGAGCAATTGGTATTTAAAAACTTTTAATTTATAGAATATGTTAAAGCAAGTTGATTTAGATTTCATCAATTCTTTTAATAAAGATACATTGATGGAAGTCCTTGATATTAAATGTATAGAGATTGGTGAAGACTATGTAGTTGCTACGATGCCTGTTAATTCAAAAACTCATCAACCCATGAAATTATTACATGGTGGCGCGAGTGCTGCCCTGATTGAAAGTGTTGGATCAATGGGGTCTACTTTGTTGCTCGATCTTGAAAAAGAAGTTCCTGTAGGAATCGAAATTAATGCAAATCATGTAGGAGGAATGCATAATGGTATGGTAAAAGCTATCGGGAAAATTGTTCATGCTGGTCGGAGAACTCATGTTTGGCAGGTTGATTTAACGGATAATGAAACTGAAGAATTGATATGCACTGGACGTTTAACAGTTATGGTCGTACCTCGTAAATAAATTACAAAATGGCAGTATTGGCATATCAGTTTCCAGATGGAGACATTAAAAAGATGAGTGGGAGATGGGTAAAGTCATCAATTGAGGATTTACCATTAGATCATTTTTTTATTTCCAATTTCACAAAATCTGAAGTCTTTTATTTTGTTGCGGAGCAAGTAATTGAAAAAATCGTTAATCAATCATTATACTTTAATTCTTCGGATTCAATTTTCGTTGTGCATCCAAAAGCTTATCTGAATGGGTTGCAGTATTTTATTGATGGTTTTGAACACGAAGGAATTCAAAAAGCAATTTTTTCACGCATTAAACTGGTTGAAAAGCATAAGGAGGATAATATTGATGGAATTTTCCATAGTTTAACAGACCGGTATAAGCATGAAGCTTTGGTGTACTTGGTAAGTGATGAGAAATTCGGGACTTGGATGGGAGCAACGCCAGAAATTTTACTTTCTGGAAATCAAGAATTGATGAAATCTGTTGCTTTGGCTGGAACAAAGCGTGAAAAAGAGGATGAATGGACCAAAAAAGAAGAAGAAGAGCATCAGTATGTAGTAGATTTCGTTAAAACTAAGATCGCTTCACAAGCTCCATTGCGCTTGCAAGTTTTACCAACTGAAACCGTTAAAAAAGGAGCGGTATATCATTTAGAAACTCGGTTTGAGTTTTCGATAGCCCCGATAAAATGGAATACATTAATGCGAAGTTTGCATCCGACACCCGCTGTTTGCGGTACGCCGCAAGAGGCAGCACAAAAGTATATTTTAGAAAATGAGCCACATGATCGGATGTTTTATACGGGGCTCATTGGATGGCGTGGTAAAGAATCGCTTTCTGTTTATGTGAATTTACGATGTATGCAGGTTGTCTCAGATGCGTTTGCACTGTATTTGGGTGGTGGTATTACGCAGTCTTCTGACATTGTAAGTGAATTGCAAGAAACTGAAGATAAAAGTGAAACTTTGCTAAAAGCGATTGTTAATTAAATTGGACACGCCCAACATTTAAATCTATTTTTATCCCTTCATGATGAGGTAATTGAGCTTGATCTGTAAATTGCCAGTATAAAATGCGTTTGTCTTTTGGTAGGATAAATGGTAGGGAATAGGCTGCAATCCAAAATTTGTAATCCTGAAATTCATTTTTAAATTTTGTTTGATAGAAATGATATGAAGTGTAGATAATGGGGCGTTTTCCTGTTTCTTGTTCAACGGTTTTGAGAAACGTATATACGTCTTTAATTAATTGCTCATCAGAGCTTCCTTCAAGTTCAACATCTAATACTGGTGCAAGATCCGTAGGGAGTGGATTGTAATGTTTTAAGAAAAATATTGCTTGTTCCCGAGAATCTGTTTTTGGTCTGAAGAAATGATAAGCGCCATGTTTGGCTTTGAGCTTTATTAGTTTTTGACGATTGTACTCCCATTGTGAATCTAGGTGGTCTCTTCCTTCAGTTGCTTTAGCGTAAATGAATTGTATTTGAGGTTGAATATCCTCTTGTAATAGAGCTTCCCAATCTATTTTTCCTTGATGATGTGAGACATCGATTCCAAAACTGGCGTAGTTGCTAGGTATAACAAAGTTGAAATCGTTTTTAAATTTTAGAACAACAGAACTCCAAAGTAGGTATCCAAAAAATGATAGTACTATGAGGTGAAGAATCAGGTGTGTCGATTTTTTCATGTTTATTCTAGGTCAAAAAAACTACAAATAAAATATAAAATCAAAAGAATCCAAGCTTTAAATGCTGTTAACCAGATTAGGTTGAGTGTATACCTTTACAAACAAGGGGATTGTTTTGAGGTTGACTAACTATTTGTTGAAACAAGAATCAAATACGATTCATGAAAAAAAGGACTTCCTAATTTTAGAAAGTCCTTCGAATATTTTAATGGTTAAGACTGTTTTAGAATCTTCTTTTCTCTCTAATACGAGCAGACTTACCAGTTCTTTCACGGAAGTAGAAAATACGTGCTCTTCTTACTGCACCTTGTTTCAATACTTTTATCTCTTCGATAAATGGTGTGTGAAGAGGGAAAATTCTTTCTACACCTATTCCTCCAGATACCTTACGAACAGTAAATGTTTCTGTTGAACCTGTACCACGACGTTGAAGAACAACTCCAGTAAATTGCTGGATACGCTCTTTGTCGCCTTCCTTAATTTTATATGAAACAGCAACGGTATCTCCAGCTCCAAAATTTGGGGCTTCTACTGCTGTTGAAAATTCGTTTTGAACTTCTTTTATTAAATCCATGACTTTTATTTTATCTTCTCCGAAATTGGGGTGCAATATTACATATAATTTATGAATTAAACCATTCTAAAGCTGATTTATTTACAAAAAAGATTTCGGAATGTAAAAAATGCATTTTTTTATCTTTAGTTTGATGCCTACGAAATGAATTAACTATTTAAATATCAATGTCTAGTTTGAATTTTTGACGTAGCGTTTTTAAATGGGGATTGCGTTCGGCCATATCTTCAAATTTTGCTTTACTTGAATATAATTTTCCACTTTCCGATGCTTCTTCTTTTATGGTTAATTGAATTGCGTAATTGTTTAATTCCTTTCTTAAATAACTTACTAAATTCGTTTCATGGGATTTTATAAACCCTAATTGAACATCGTTGTCAACGGTATGGTTTACAGTAAAATTCTCTGTTAAAACTGGGTCATGTGCAATCATTGCAGTGTAAAGTGTACCAATCCCTTCTTCTTTTGCTTTAAAAGCGAATTTTCTCCAACTCATTCTTAATTCATCAATAGAAAACGGATCTGTAGCTCGGCTTCCCTTTTCTTCTTTTTGCTGAACTTTCTCTTTTTTCTTTGAAGCTTCAGAGATAAGATCGTTAATTCCTAAATAGGATTGATTCAGTTTTCGTGTTGGAGCATCTAGTTTTTTTGCCTCTTTGTTTAAGGTAATACTTGCTGGCTTTGTCTTTTTTTGAGGAGTGACACTTTTTTTATTATCTCTTTCAGACTTAGATTTTTTCTGACCTTTAAATGGGATTATGTGTACTGGATCAGTTAAGGCTTTTTTTTTCAAGCTCATTTTTTAATGAACACAACTGCATGAGTACTAATTCCACAAGTAACCTTTGGTTTTTAGCGGATTTATAATTTGTATCAGCTGTGCTAATCACGCCTAGCGCACGCATAATATGCCTTGCCTCAATTGTTGCTGCTTGCTCTTTGTATCGTTTTTTTATACTTTCTCCTACTTCAAGAAGATCCAATGTTTTAGGGTCTTTCGCAACCAATAATCCCCTGTAGTGTTCTGATAAACCTATTAAAAATTGATGTCCATCAAAACCATGGTTGACTATTTCATGATATAATAATAAACTGTTGGTAATGTCTTCTTCAAGTGCATAATCAACAAGTCTAAAGAAATAATCGTAATCAAGTACGTTTAAGTTTGCTAAAACCGATTGATAGGTTATTGTTTTTCCAGCAAAACTTACTATTTGATCAAAAATTGAGAGGGCATCTCTTAAAGCACCATCTGCTTTTTGTGCAATAAGATGTAAACCTTCACTTTCTGCATCTATACCTTCGTTAACAGCAATTTTCTTTAAATGCTCTGCGATATCAGCAACTTGTATTCGGTTAAAATCAAAAATCTGACAGCGAGAAAGTATTGTGGGAATGATTTTGTGCTTCTCAGTTGTTGCTAAAATAAAAATTGCATGTTTTGGAGGCTCTTCTAATGTTTTAAGAAATGCATTGAAGGCTGCTGTTGAAAGCATGTGAACCTCGTCAATAATATATACTTTAAAATCTCCAAGTTGTGGTGCTATTCGTACTTGATCTATCAAGTTTCTTATGTCGTCTACGCTGTTGTTCGATGCCGCATCGAGTTCGTAAACATTTAAAGACTGTCCTTCATCAAATGACAGACACGAATCACATTCGCCACAAGCTTCAATGTTTTCTGTTCGGTTGGAACAGTTAATTGTTTTGGCTAAAATTCTTGCAGTTGAGGTTTTTCCGACCCCTCTTGAACCACAAAATAAAAAGGCCTGGGCCAATTGATCATTTTTTATTGCATTTTTTAAGGTAGTTGCAATATTGCCTTGACCCACTAAAGTATCAAAGGTTTGTGGTCTGTATTTTCTTGCCGAAACAATGTAATCACTCATAAATACAAAAATAAGAGAATTTAAAATCTTTTCCTCAAATATACAAAGAGAAAGTTATTTATTGATAAAATAAAAAAGAGAAAAGGGAATGATGTAAATGTCAATTTCCTTCTCTCTTTTTTGGGTCTAAGGTTGGGTTAAAGTTTTTAGGTTTAGGAATTAACCTAAATACGATTTTAACAACTTACTTCTTGAAGTATGTCTTAATCTTCTAACCGCCTTTTCCTTAATTTGACGCACGCGTTCTCTGGTTAAATCGAAACGATAACCAATTTCATCTAGGCTCATTTGCCTATTTCCATCTAATCCATAATATAGTTTCACTACATCAGCCTCTCTCGTGGTTAAGGTTTTTAAAGAACGATTAATTTCTTTTTGAAGAGATTGGTGTAGTAGACTTGTTTCCGGTGTATCTAAACTGTCATTGTCCAATAAATCGTACATATTTGAACTTGAACTGTCGCCTTCTGTTAATGGCGCATCCATCGAAATATGTCTACCATTAGATGAAAGTGCTTGTTTGATGTCTTTCACAGGTATGTCGAGATATTCTGATAGCTCTTGATTGCTTGGTGGTCGCTCATACTTTTGCTCTAATTCCGAAAAAGCACGATTCACCTTTCCAATTGAACCAATTTTATTAAGTGGTAATCTTACCACTCTTGCTTGCTCTGCTAGCGCTTGAAGAATGGATTGTCTAATCCACCAAACTGCATAAGAAATAAATTTAAAACCTCTTGTTTCGTCAAATCTCTTGGCAGCTTTTATTAAACCAAGATTTCCTTCATTGATTAAGTCAGGAAGTGTTAAACCTTGATTTTGATATTGTTTGGCAACAGAAACAACAAACCTGAGGTTAGCGCGTGTCAAACGATCTAAAGCACGTTGGTCACCAGCTTTGATTCTTTGGGCTAATTCTACTTCCTCTTGCGCAGTAATTAAGTCAACCCGACCAATCTCAACTAGGTATTTATCCAACGACGCTGTTTCGCGATTGGTAACTTGCTTACTAATTTTTAATTGTCTCATATTTTTATTCTTTTTTGGGTGATGTTGTAAGTTTAATAACCTACATTTTTCACTATCTCACTTAATATAACGTTTAAATTTGATAAAAGTTGGTTTTTTAAAATATTTTTATTAATAAAAGCCCGATTTTAACAGTTTTTGTCTCATTTTCGACCGATTAACGGGGGAGTGGGCGCTGGTTTATCTAAAGTTCGTGTTTATTCTTTCGTTCATTGATAGAACTCTGTTATATTTGTTAAAAACGAAAATTAAATGAAAGATATCATTGAAAAAGCATGGGAGGATCGTTCTCTATTGAAAAATGAAGAAACCTTAAATGCTATAAATACTGTTGTTGAAGGTTTAGATAAAGGTGAGTACCGTGTGGCAACTCCAATTGATGGAGGTTGGGAGGTTAATGAATGGATTAAGAAAGCAGTAGTCATGTATTTTCCTATTCGAGAAATGGAAACAATTGAAGTGGGACCTTTTGAGTTTCATGATAAAATGGCTTTAAAAAAGAATTACAAGGAACTCGGAGTTCGTGTTGTCCCTCATGCAGTAGCACGTTATGGAGCGTATATTTCAAAAGGTGTTATTATGATGCCTTCTTACGTAAATATTGGAGCTTATGTGGATGAAGGAACGATGGTTGATACTTGGGCTACTGTAGGTTCTTGCGCTCAAATTGGTAAAAATGTTCATTTGAGCGGAGGTGTTGGTATTGGAGGTGTGCTTGAGCCGTTGCAAGCTGCTCCCGTTATTATTGAAGATGGAGCTTTTATTGGTTCTCGATGTATTGTTGTTGAGGGAGTAAGGGTTAGGAAGGAAGCTGTCCTCGGTGCAAATGTAGTATTGACGAAATCCACAAAAATTATTGATGTAACTGGTGAAGAGCCTCAGGAGATTAAAGGTGAAGTGCCTGAGAGAAGTGTTGTCATTCCAGGTTCATATACCAAGAGTTTTGCAGCAGGTGATTTCCAGGTTCCGTGTGCTTTAATTATTGGAAAAAGAAAAGCGAGTACAGATTTAAAGACTTCTTTAAATGATGCTTTGAGAACGCATAATGTGGCGGTTTAAATAAAAACTACATCAATGAATGAAGACCGATTAAAAAAATGGAAAGCGCAACGAGAGAAGCGAAAGCAGTCACTAAATCATGATGATTTATTAACGGGTATTCGCAATGGGAGTCTTCAAGCGTTGAGCAGTGGAATTACTTTATTAGAGAGTAATCGGTTGGAGGATCAAAAAATCGCACAGCAATTGGTAACCAGCTGTCTTAATTATGCCGGTCATTCAATAAGAGTCGGGATAACTGGTGTGCCAGGAGTTGGTAAGAGTACTTTTATAGAATCGTTCGGTCAGGTTGTCGTGAAAAATGGATATAAGATTGCTGTTTTAGCTGTCGATCCATCTTCAGAAAAAAGCGGTGGTAGCATTTTAGGGGATAAAACAAGGATGAATAAGCTTTCTGTTCTAGAGAATGCCTTTATTCGGCCTTCTGCTGCAGGGAAGTCCTTAGGTGGAGTTGCTAGAAAAACACGAGAGTCTATTGTTTTATGTGAGGCAGCAGGTTTTGATTTTATACTGATTGAAACCGTTGGAGTAGGGCAGTCTGAAACGATGGTTCATTCCATGGTTGATTTTTTCATGTTGTTGATGTTGGCTGGTGCTGGAGATGAGTTGCAAGGTATTAAAAGAGGGATAATGGAAATGGCCGATGCGCTAATTATTACCAAAGCAGATGGAGATAACTTGCTTAAAGCAAGAAGAGCAAAAAAAGAATATGAAAATGCAATGCACCTTTTTCCTCCAAGTAAAAGTGAGTGGATAGCTAAAACCTTAGTTGCTTCTGCTCTGGAGTCCTATAACATTGAAAAAGCTTTCGATATTGTCAAAAGCTATGAAAATCATACAAAAACAAATGGTTTTTTTGCGCATAAAAGAAAGGAGCAAGACAGGTATTGGTTGCACGAAACAATTGCTGACGGGTTAATAACTGATTTTTATGAAAATAGTCGTTTGAAAGATGCAATTAAGCGCATTGAACAAAGAGTTGTCGCTGGACAGATATCACCCTTTGAAGGTGCTGAAAAATTAATGAAACTTTATAACGAAGGTTGATTTTCTCAGTGAAACCCGAATATTCAATAAGAAAATGAAAAACACAACGCGCAAAGCGATGTTGTCTTTGCTATAAAATTATAATGATCGCATTGATTTTATTGAAAGGACTTACACGAGATCAGTAAAAAATACGAGTAGTGAATTTGCAAAAGCCTGGCTTTGATGTGATGATGTTTCCGTAAACGATCTGAATCTCAGTGGCTGAGGAGAGATAAGTGATTAATGTTTTATAACGATATTGTTTATCAAACCGTTTTCTTATAATTAATCCCGAAGGGATGGCATGTTTATAAAAACAAATAAATAGAAAAGTTACACAAACCCGGCTTTGCCGTGGTGACATTTTAGCAAACACTCTACATCACAGCAAGTTGAAAAATAAACCCTTAAAATAACATGTTTAAGTTAATTTGTCTAGGGTACAAACAGATTAACAAATATATTTACTTTTCTCCAACAATTATCTTTGATGCATGATCGCATTGATTTTATTGAAAGGACTTACACGATATCAGTCCAACCACCGATTCGTTGTCAATCATGAGATAGTTAATTAAATAACCATATCCCAAATGGTTAGATGCGTTGAACTACCTTGTTGAACTTAATTCAGTAGGATTGATACAACATTGAAAAGCAGTTGGTAAAACGGGTTAGAAGCTTACATTCCTGGGATACCGCCACCTTTCATTTGTTTCATCATGCTGGCCATATTTTTCTTATTGCTCATCATTTTCATCATTTTCTTGGTGTCGTTGAATTGTTTCAATAGTTTATTAACCTCTTGTAAACTTTGCCCACTTCCTTTTGCAATTCTTTTCTTTCTACTTACATCAATTGCTTTTGGGTTTTCACGTTCATACGGACTCATAGAATAAATGATGGCTTCAATGTGTTTAAAAGCATCATCTTCAATTTCAACGCCTTTCATGGCTTTACCCATTCCAGGAATCATCCCCATAAGATCTTTAACGTTACCCATTTTTTTAACTTGGTGCAATTGACTTAAGAAATCATTGAAATCAAATTGATTTTTCTTAATTTTCTTTTGAAGTTTCTGTGCTTCCTTTTCATCATATTGCTCTTGAGCTCTTTCAACTAAAGAAACAACATCACCCATCCCTAGGATACGGTCAGCCATTCTCTTCGGATAGAAAATGTCAATGGCATCCATTTTTTCACCTGTTCCAACAAACTTAATGGGCTTGTCTACAACTGCTTTAATAGAAATGGCCGCACCACCTCTTGTGTCACCGTCAAGTTTTGTAAGAATAACTCCATCAAAATTAATCTTCTCGTTAAATGCTTTAGCGGTGTTCACTGCATCTTGTCCTGTCATGGCGTCAACCACAAAAAGTGTTTCGGTTGGCTGAATAGCTTCTTTTACAGATGCTATTTCGTTCATCATCTCTTGATCTATAGCTAAACGACCAGCGGTATCGATGATTACAACATTATGACTGTTACTTTTGGCATGTTGTACCGCAGCTTCAGCAATTTTAACAGGATTTTTTTCTTCTTTATTCGAATATACTTCAACACCAATTTGTTCACCTAAAACATGCAGCTGATCAATCGCAGCTGGACGGTAAACATCACAAGCAACGAGCAATGGGTTTTTACCTTTTTTTGATTTTAAAAAATTAGCTAATTTTCCAGAAAATGTAGTTTTTCCAGAGCCTTGTAGTCCCGACATTAATATAACAGCAGGGTTTCCTTGGTAATTAACCTCTGTTTCATTTCCACCCATTAACTCTACCAATTGTTCATGGCAAATTTTTGTCATTAATTGACCAGGAGAAACAGCTGTTAAAACATCGCGACCTAACGCTTTTTCTTTTACTGTTTTTGTGAAATTTTTAGCTGTCTTGAAATTAACATCCGCATCCAATAACGCTCGGCGAACCTCTTTGAGTGTTTCTGCAACATTGACCTCAGAAATTTGTCCTTGTCCTTTGAGGACTTTAAACGCTTTTTCAAACTTATCTGTTAAATTCTCGAACATGCTTATAAATTTTGTTGAAATGCAAATTTAATAAAAACACATACACTAATCAAGAATTATTTTTTCTACTTCTTTTTTCCTGTAAATTAATGGTTTTTACGCCTATATTTTTATTTTGATCTTCAGAAGGCTATTCGATTTTCTGTTTTTTTAGCTAAATAATTTTTATCGGTGATTTGGTTTTTCGCTTTTTAGAAGAGTAGTTATTTATTGCGATGGTGTAATGGTTTTTGTAAAACAAATTAGTTGGACTCAAGTGTACGTTTAATTTAAGCTCTTCTTTTAATCAATTAAAATCTTAACCCCTTGTCTTTTTTGAATGTATCCATCTAAATATCTTTTCTTTTTGTTATTTTTGTCTGACCGAATTTAAAGGTGAAAATACATTTTATGAAAAAGATTCAAATGGTTGACTTAGTAAGTCAATATGAAAAAATAAAACCACAAGTACAATCAGCAATTAATACAATTTTAGATAAAGCACAGTTCATTAATGGACCTGATGTGGAGTCATTTAAAACTGAACTGGGTGATTACTTAGGGGCAGCACATGTTGTACCATGTGCCAATGGAACAGATGCTTTACAAATTGCAATGATGGCTTTAGGGTTAAAGCCAGGTGATGAAGTGATTACGCCTTCGTATACTTATATTGCAACCACGGAAGTGATTGGTCTGCTGGGATTAAAGCCTGTTTTTGTAGATTGTGAAAAAGATACTTTTAACATCTCTCCAAAAGCAATAGAGGCTGCAATAACTTCAAAGACTAAAGCGATTGTGCCCGTTCATTTATATGGTCAATCTTGTGATATGGAGGCGATAATGGCAATTGCTGAAAAGTATGACCTGAAAGTGATTGAAGATAATGCACAAGCGATAGGATCCGATTATACCTTTTCTGATGGAACAAAAAAGAAAACAGGAACCATCGGACATGTTGGGTGTACGAGCTTTTTTCCTTCTAAAAACCTAGGATGTTATGGTGACGGAGGTGCATTGTGTACACAAGACGAGCAATTAGCCGAAAAATTGGCCATGGTTGCTAATCACGGACAGAGTAAGCGTTATTATCATGATATGGTTGGCTGTAACTCACGATTAGATTCTATTCAAGCTGCAGTGCTTAGAATTAAATTGAATTTATTGGATGAATATATCGATGCTCGACGAGAAGCAGCAGATTATTATGATTCAAGGTTTAAAAATATCGACGCCTTAACAATTCCTTATAGAGCGCAAAACACGAAACATGTTTTTCACCAATATACTTTACAGTTGACAGATGATGTAAATCGAGATGAATTAGTTGCCTTTTTAGGAAAAAAGGATATTCCGGCTATGATTTACTACCCCGTGCCAGCTCATGCCCAAAAAATGTTTGCTACAATTGAAACTTCAAGCGGAAAATTAGAAAATACAGATTGGTTAACGAGTCGTGTTTTTTCATTACCAATGCATACAGAATTAGAAAAAGATCAGTTGCAATATATATGCGATGCTGTAATTGAGTTTATTGAGCAATAATGAAACTGTTTGTTTTAAAATGGAGATATAATGTGACTAACAGTTTAATTGATAACTCCATATAAATCTTTAAAGATGTCAAGAAAAAGAGTTTTAATAACAGGTGCGGCTGGATTTTTAGGTTCACATTTATGTGATCGTTTTGTAAAAGATGGATTTCATGTAATTGGAATGGACAATTTGATTACAGGAAGATTGTCTAATATTGAACATTTGTTTCCGAATGAACATTTTGAATTTTATCACCAAGATGTTTCTCAATTTATACATGTTCCTGGAAAACTAGATTATATTTTACATTTTGCTTCGCCTGCAAGTCCGATTGATTATTTGAAAATCCCTATCCAAACATTAAAGGTGGGTTCTTTAGGAATCCATAATTGTTTAGGATTAGCACGTGTTAAGAAAGCTCGTGTGCTGATTGCTTCTACATCGGAGGTCTATGGAGATCCTGAGGTGCATCCTCAAACAGAAGATTATTGGGGGAATGTTAATCCGATAGGGCCTAGAGGTGTTTATGACGAAGCAAAAAGGTTCCAGGAGGCAATGACTATGGCTTACCATACTTACCACGGTTTAGAGACAAGGATTGTTCGCATTTTTAATACTTATGGACCGCGAATGCGATTGAATGACGGACGTGTTTTACCTGCTTTTATTGGTCAGTCTTTACGTGGTGAAGATCTAACTATTTTTGGAGATGGCAGCCAAACTCGATCTTTTTGTTATGTAGATGATTTGATAGACGGAATCGTACGGTTGTTATTTTCGGATTATGTTGAACCTGTAAATATTGGAAATCCAGACGAGATATCAATTCGTGATTTTGCAGAAGAAATTATAAAACTTACGGGAACAACGCAGAAAGTAATATACAAGGATTTACCAGTGAATGATCCAAAGCAAAGGCAACCTGATATTTCTAGAGCAAAAAGCATTTTGGATTGGTCGCCTAAAGTAAAACGATCAGATGGACTTAAATTAACTTATAAATATTTCAAAGGGTTGTCGAAAGACGAGCTATTTTTGAAAGAACATAATAAGTTTGACGCATATATAAAGTAATATGAGTAAGAACGAGGACTTTTTTGCACACCAAACAGCTGTAATAGATGAAGGTTGTACCATTGGAAAAGGAACCAAAATCTGGCACTTTTCCCATTTAATGCCTAATTGCCGATTAGGAGAAAATTGCAATGTAGGACAAAATGTGGTAATTTCACCTGAGGTAGTTTTAGGCAACAATGTGAAGGTTCAAAATAATGTTTCTATTTATACGGGGGTTGAATGTGAAGATGATGTTTTTTTAGGCCCATCAATGGTTTTTACAAATGTTATAAATCCGAGAAGTGCCATTGTTAGAAGGGATCAATATAGCAAAACCCTGGTAAAAAAAGGAGCTTCTATCGGTGCGAATGCAACAATTGTTTGCGGTCATGATATTGGAGAATACGCGTTTATCGGTGCAGGAGCGGTAATCACCAAAACAGTTAAGCCTTATGCCTTGGTTGTAGGGAATCCAGCCCAACAAATAGGTTGGATGAGTGAGTATGGGCATCGACTTCATTTTAACGAAAAAAGTGAAGCTATTTGTCCAGAGAGTAAAGAGGTGTATATGATAAAAGATGGAAAAGTGACTAAGCGATAAGTTTATGGAGAACAAAATAAAGTTTGTAATAATTGGAGCTGGACACATTGGAAAAAGGCACGCAACTATGATTCAAGAGAATCAAGAGGCGGAATTGGTCGCGTTAATTGATATTTTACCGCAAGAAAAATTATCAATTGAACATTTTGAAGTCCCTTTTTTTAATTCGATTGCAGATCTCTTAGCGTCTAATATTGAATTTGATATTGCAAGTATATGTACCCCAAATGGTTTACATGCTGAACAAAGCATTCAAATTTTATCGGAAAATAAACATGTGGTATGCGAAAAACCGATGGGACTCTCAAAAGATAATTGCGAACGTGTTATCTTTAAATCTTTGCAAATGTCAAAACATGTCTTTTGTGTGATGCAAAATAGATATTCTCCGCCTTCAACATGGATCAAAAGCGTTGTTGAAGATCAAATTTTAGGAGAGATTTATATGGTTCAAATTAATTGCTATTGGAACCGTGATGACCGCTATTACAAGGATGGAAATTGGAAAGGAACAAAAGGTTTAGACGGAGGAACATTGTTTACACAGTTTTCTCACTTTATTGATATCATGTATTGGTTGTTTGGTGATATTAAAAATATCCAAGGGAAATTTGCAGATTTCAATCATAAAGATACAACAGACTTTGAAGATTCAGGGTTTGTAAATTTTGATTTTGTTCAAGGTGGAATGGGAAGTTTAAATTACTCAACAGCCATTGCTAATCGAAATTTAGAATCCTCGATGACGATTATTGGAGAGAAAGGTTCTGTTAAAATAGGAGGGCAATACATGAATGAAGTGGAGATTTGCGAGATTGAAAACTATGAAATGCCTGATCTAGCTCCAACGAATCCAGGAAATGATTATGGGAGTTATAAAGGATCTGCAGCGAACCATCATTTTGTTATTCAAAATGTTGTTGATACTTTGAAAGGAAAAAACACAGCTACAACTAATGCCCTTGAAGGATTAAAAGTAGTTGAAATAATTGAACGAATTTATAAAATAAGAGATGAACAATACAATGCACAGTAACCTAATTGAAAAGAAAGAAAAATTAGCCGTAATTGGCTTAGGATATGTTGGATTACCTATAGCCTTAGAGTTTGCACGAAAGATGGATGTTATTGGGTTTGATATCAATCAATCACGTGTTGAGATGATGAATAATAATGTAGACCCGAGTAATGAATTGGAATCATCAGATTTTGAAGGTAAAACAATTAAGTTTACTTCGAATTTGCAAGATTTAAAGGCAGCCAAATTTTTTGTTGTGGCTGTTCCAACACCGATAGACGAATCAAACCGTCCAGATTTAACTCCACTTTTAGCGGCTTCCAAAACAGTAGGAAAAGTCCTAAAGTCTGGAGATTATGTGGTTTTTGAATCTACAGTATATCCAGGATGTACAGAAGAGGATTGTATACCTGTATTAGAAAAAGAATCAGGGCTTAAGGCGGGTAAAGATTTTCACGTAGGCTATTCACCAGAACGGATCAATCCAGGTGATAAAGTTCATACATTACAAAATGTAGTAAAAGTTGTTTCTGGAGACACAGAGACTTCATTGGATCAAATTGCTAAGGTTTATGAAGAGGTAGTTGGTGCTGGTGTTCATCGTGCTTCTTCTATTAAAGTTGCAGAGGCGGCAAAAATTATTGAGAATACGCAAAGAGATGTAAATATTTCATTAATTAATGAGCTCTCAAAAATATTTAATAAGCTAGATATCAATACTTATGAAGTGTTGGAGGCTGCTGGAACAAAATGGAATTTTCTTAATTTTAAACCAGGACTTGTAGGTGGACATTGTATTGGAGTTGATCCTTACTATTTAACCTATAAAGCCAAACAATTGGGGTATCATGCTGAGATAATCAATAGTGGTCGTTCTGTAAATGACTCAATGGGCTTTTACATTGGTAAACAAACTGTAAAACGCATGATTGGACAAGGCAAAAATATGAATGAGTCTAAGGTACTGATCATGGGGGCGACATTTAAAGAAAATGTGAGTGATATTAGAAATTCAAAAGTTATTGACTTAATCAATGAATTGAAATCTTTCTCTGTTGCTGTTGATGTAATTGATCCACACGCTTCCTCTGAAGAAATGAAAAAGGAATACGGTGTTGAATTAGCAAAATCTACAGCTGAAGATTATGATGCTGTGATTGTTGCGGTTAATCATCAGGAGTACCTTAACCTTGAAGAAAAGGACTTTAAAGCTTATTTAAAAGATGGAAACGGTGTTTTTGTGGATATTAAAGGTGTGTTTAAAAACAAAATTTTGGAATTAGAATACTGGAGTTTATAATGGAAAAGAATATCTTGATTACTGGAGGCGCTGGATTTATTGGATCACATGTCGTAAGACGAATGGTGAACCGTTATCCTGACTATCATTTTGTGAATTTTGACAAATTGACTTACGCAGGGAATTTAAAAACACTTGCCGATATTGAAAGTAAATCCAATTATACGTTTGTAAAAGGAGATATTTGTAATCCAGCGGATTTAAACAAGGTGTTTTCTACCCATGATATTACAGATGTTATTCACCTTGCAGCAGAGTCGCATGTTGATCGCTCTATATCAGGTCCCATGGAATTTGTTTTGTCAAATGTTGTTGGAACAGTAAACTTATTGAATAGCTGTAGAAATCATTGGTCAGACTTCTCAAAGCATGTTTTTTATCACATTTCAACTGATGAGGTATATGGTAGTTTAGGAAAAGAGGGTTTGTTTGAAGAAACGACTCCTTATGATCCCAGAAGTCCATATTCTGCCTCAAAAGCTAGTGCAGATCATTTTGTAAGAGCTTACTACCATACTTATAACATAAACATTAAAATATCTAATTGTTCAAACAATTACGGAAGCCACCAATTTCCCGAAAAGTTAATTCCTTTAATGATTCATAATGCAGTTGAAGGAAAAGATTTACCTATTTATGGTGATGGATTAAACATTCGTGATTGGTTATGGGTGGAAGATCATGCGGCTGCCATTGATTTGATTTTTCACGAAGGTAGAGTTGGAGAGACATATAACATTGGTGGGTTAAATGAGTGGACTAATATTGATTTAGTAAAGCGTTTAGCTAGTATTATTGATCAAAAATTAGAAAGAAAAGAAGGAACTACCGCCAAACAGATTACTTTTATAAAAGATAGAGCTGGACATGACCGACGATACGCAATTGATGCTTCAAAATTAGAAAGGGAACTAGACTGGAAACCTTCTATTACTTTTGAAGAAGGTCTCGACAAAACAGTTGACTGGTATCTATCTAATCAAGAATGGGTAAAAGACGTTATTTCTGGAGAATATCAAGAATATTACCAAAAGCAATATCAAAAATAAAAAACAAAAATGTTTAACACTCTTTTTAGAGGTAGAAAGAAGCATCCTTTTGATCTCAATCAACTAAAGGTGGATATGCATAGCCATTTGATTCCAGGAATTGACGATGGTTCACCTTCAATGCAGGCAACTATAGAAATGTTAAAGGGTTTTGTAGATTTAGGATATGAAAAGGTGATTACTACGCCACACATTATGTTTGATTTCTATAAAAATACGCCAAAAATTATTCGTGATGGATTAGCAGATGTACAAAATGAAATACGTAATCAACAAATTCCAATCACGCTAGAAGCTGCTGCTGAATATTATTTTGATGAACATTTTTTATCTCTTATTGATAAGGACGAACTTCTGACTTTTGGAAATCGTCATTTATTGTTTGAGTTTTCCTTTAGAACTAAACCAAATGGTGTAGATGAAGTTGTTTTTGAATTGAAATCGAAAGGATATCAACCTATTTTGGCACATTATGAGAGGTATTTGTTCTTTCTTTCAGATGGAGTTAAGCCAGCTGAAAAATTAAAATCTAAAGGCGTTGAAATTCAGATGAATCTAAATTCATTAACGGGGTATTATGGACAAAAAGTAAAGCGTCAAGCTGAGCTTCTTGTAGACGCTAACTTAATTGATTATCTAGGTACAGATTGTCACAGATTAGTACATTTAGAAATGATAAAGGCAAATTTGGATAGTAAATACTTTAGAAAGCTTAATGAAATGACTTTTAAAAATGCAGATCTATATTAAAAATATTGTAAGGTTATTATTTTAACAACCTTACAATAGATCTATGTGTATTTTATTCAATTCCCGCGCTAGATGTGGGGAACTTACGATCAACTTTTTTGAAAAGTCCTTGTAAGACCTTTCCAGGACCTACCTCGATTACTTCTTCGCATCCATCAGCAATCATTTGCTGCATCGTTTGTGTCCATTTTACAGGAGCTGTTAACTGTGCAATTAAATTGTTTTTTATTTCATTAATATCAGAAACAGCTCTTGCAGTTACATTCTGATAAACAGGACAAATACCATTAGCAAACGGAGTTTCTTGTATTGCCATCTCCAGCTTCTCACGCGCAGGTTCCATTAAAGGAGAATGAAAAGCTCCACCAACGGGTAAGGGTAAAGCCCTTTTTGCACCTGCTTCTTTTGCTTTCTCACAAGCTATTTCTATACCTTTTTTAGATCCTGAAATAACAAGCTGACCTGGACAATTGTAATTAGCTGCTACTACAACTTCGTCAATATTTGCGCAAATTTCTTCAACCTTCGTATCTTCAAGTCCTAAAATGGCAGCCATTGTTGAAGGTTCAGCATCACATGCCTCTTGCATTGCTAAAGCACGCTGGTAAACTAATTTTAAACCATCTTCAAAAGACAGAACACCATTGGCCACCAATGCAGAAAACTCACCCAAGGAATGACCCGCAACCATATCTGGCTTAAACGAAGTTCCAAGGACTTTAGCTAAAATTACCGAATGTAAAAAAATTGCAGGCTGTGTTACTTTCGTTTCTTTTAGCTCCTCATTTGTCCCGTTAAACATAATTTCTGTGATGTTAAACCCTAAAATCTCATTCGCTTTTTCAAAAAGATCTTTGGCTATCGGTGACGTTTCATAAAGGTCTTTTCCCATTCCTATAAATTGAGCTCCTTGACCTGGAAATACGTATGCTTTCATATTTTTCTATTTTTATGCGAATTTAAAAATTTTTTGTCTAATCAACCGATGTCTTCTCTTTTGATATTTTTCAATGGTTTTTAAATAGTAGTATTAAGCAATATTATTCTACCACATTAATTTAATACCTTAAAATATCATCCAAACAGTTCTTAATTTGCTGAAGCTCTTCATTGGAAATAACTCCCACTTTTTTAAGAAGTCGGTCTTTTGACATTGAGCGCAAATGAAAAGTTAAAATCTCTGATGTTTGCTTAAGTTGGTTCTTATCATCGGGTAAGAGAACAACATTTCCTTGGTAGTTTTTAATTTTAGTTGTTAAAGGACAAGTGATGACGACGTTCAAATGTTTGTTCATTAAATCCCCACTAATAATAACTACAGGTCGAATCTCAGCCTGTTCACTACCTTTTGTTGGATCAAGATCAGTGAGCCAAATGTCACGTTGTTTAATCTTTTTCATCTTCGGCTTCTAGTTGAGAAAGATAATCCTCCATTCCTTCTTCGGCCATTGTTAGTAAGTTTTTATCGTTGGCCATACGTTTGAATGATTGTGCATAAGCATTTTTATTCAGCTGATCCAAATAAATTGTAAGTGCTTTCTCAATGAGTTTGTTTTTAGGCATACCAAGTGCTTTAGCTTTTTTTTCAAGAAGCTGAAGCAGGTGATCTGGAAGTGAACTTGTGAATGTTGCCATGATACTTTGTATTTATAAAATGTAAATATAAATAATATTTATCAATATTGTTTACAAATAATAGTTTTATTTCTAACTTACCACCCTTTCTAAAAAACGCTCAATATCTTCAACGCTTAAATTACTATTCGAAATCACTGCCTGTAAGCGAATCATGATCTCTTCATTATCGAGGACTTCATTGTTGTCAATATATTGATGCGTGAGCAAATAATTCTCTAATTCTTCGATGTTATCTGTTCTGAATCGTGAAACGTCTCCATTATTTAATGCCTGTAGAAGCGCTTTTGGATCTCCGTTAAGATCATTGAGTTTTTCGCTGACTTTGTCAATAAAAGAAGAACTAACAGCATCTGAATTTTGTAAAATACTTCTGTCAATTGGAAGACTGCGCCCTGTTTTATACAGTTCTTGGAATCGTTTTAAGACATTGATTTGATTTGAAAGTTGAGTGAAAGTAGCTTCATCTAAATTTTCAATCTTTCCTTTATTTTTGTGATAACTTTCTAATTGCCCCCATGTTTTTATTCCTTTCTCTAAGGCTGAATGAAGTAAATCTAAATCTTCTACAAGGTACCAAAGTGACATTTTACCAAGGTTTTGGGTCAAAACATTAAATGATGGAACAGCAATAAAATCTTTATATTCTTGATGTGTCTTACCTGATGGCGAAGGGATTTTATGTGTTAACTGAAAACCGCTGAATTCAGTTTTAAATTGATCAGATGAAATAACTTCATTTCCTTCGCTGTTTAATCGAATGACTTTGCTTTCAAGATTCGTTTTTGATAAATAAGTTTGCCATTTTTTTACTTCATCTTCTTGTGCTGTAAAATAAAAAACTTGACGACCTTTTCGGCTGATTTCAATCAATGCTTCAATTATGGCTTGCGCTCTTTCATCATCACTGTTGGCCAATAATTCATCCGCTAAAATAGGCAGCCTCACAACAGATTCAACAGTTTCAATATAGGCTAAGCGAACGGCAAGTAAAAGTTGAACGCGTGTTCCTGTAGAAAGTTCTGTCAACCTAAAGCTGCGTTTCAAATTGGTGTCGAAAGCCTGGAACTGCACGTCGTTACCTTCGTTTAATATCAATTCATACCTTCCTAATGTAATTTGATTGAACAACTTATTTGCTTTGTTGAAAACCTCAGGTCTGTTTTTGTGTTGCGTTTCTTCTTTTAAAGCTTCAATAATTAAGCTTCCCGTAACACTGGTTAAATGATTTTCGTAATCTTGATAAAGCACTTCCAATGCTTCGTCTTTTTGAATAAGTACATCTTCTAATTCATGGCCTTTCTTTTTTTCCTCAATTCTTGTTTTAATTTGAGTAATCTCTTCTTTTATTTCATCTAATTCTTTAGCCGCTTCGGTGAAAAATTGCTGCTTTTCAGCTGCTTCATCTATGGCGAGTGTTGATATTTCGTTCTTATATTCATTAAAAAGAGAATGCTCTTGTAACGCGTGATCTAGCTTGTTGAAATTTTGTTTTGCAGCAAAATGTTTGTCCTTTGTAGCATTGTAATTTCCTTTTTGTTGAATCAATTCTTCCAACTCATTTTGTTGATGTTCTTGGATTCCAATTTTGTCATAAATGGTTTGCAAACGCTGATTGTAAGTGTCTAATGCCTTTTGCTGTTCTTCTTCAATACTTCTATTTCTGTCTATTTCGTCATTCTCATTTTTAAAAATTTGACTTTCCTCTTTTAATTCGCGTGCCAAAGATTCCGCAGAAATTAAATCTGAAGCTTTTTCAAAATTAGCCTTGACAAAAATTGTGTTTATAATGTCTAAAATTTCTTGGATATTTTTATTTGCTATCTCGAATGCTGATTCCAGAGACTTACGATTTACATTAGCTTCTTGCCATTTCTGAACCTGAACAAGATAAAAATACAAACTACTGAAATCAGTTTGATCTATTGTAGGAAAACTAGGTACACTTTGAAGTTTTGTGAGCCACTTTTCACGTTCCGTGTTTACGCTGTTAATCTTATCTTCTAATTTATCTAGCTTGGTTTTACAAGTGTTTAATCGTCTTTCAAGTTCTTCATTTTCTTTCGATTTTGACAATGCAACAAATAATTCTTCGAGTCTTTCAATGATTTTGTCAGTTTCCCAACTTTCAGGAGGAGTCAAACCAGTTTTTAAAAAATCTTCACGTCTAATCTTTAAAGTGCTCGACTGAGGAGCCGAATTGGATGAAGTATTTTTAGCCATGAAATAAGCAATTCCAACAAAAATAACTGAAGCTGCAATACCAATCCAACCTAGAAAAAAACCTAGAATTGATGTCAATACTGCAAAACTCGCGATGAGCATTACTTTACTCAGTGAAATTCCTGCTTGTTCAAATTGAACAGGCTCTTTTAACCAAGCTGATAAGGCGTTAATTCCTAAATTGTAAGTGTTTTCATCGTGACTTAAATCTTTTTGCTGATTAAGCTCTTGCTCTAAATCTATTATTTCAGCTTCAAGCCAATATTTTTCTCCCAAGACTTGTTGCGCTTCACGGTATAAAGTGTCGAGTCCCTTAACGTTCTCTAGGTTTACACCTTGCCAATCATCCGGGTTTATGTTCTCATCAATGGCAGAAATCGAATTTTTTTCAACAGTTTTCGCTTTTTCAATTTCTACTTTTAATTGATTAACCTCACGATGATTTTCGGCTAAAACTTTAATTCTTTCTTCAAGCTCTTGAATCTTTGATTGGTCTATTTCTTCAGGATTTAATTTCAAAGATTTTAATTGATTTTCACTCGCTTTAATCTGTTTTTGAGCTGTATTAATCTTGGCCTGACAAGCGTTTACATCTGTTTTTAAATTCTGAATCTGTTCAGGTTCATCTCCATTGATTTTTTCTAATTCTTTTGGAAATGAGTTGAGTTCACGCGTTAATTGAGTGTATTCACTTTTTGCAGTTAAATAGGTTTTTACTTTTAAATAGAACTGACTTAATTTATCTGCTTCTATTGCTTTGTCTTTATCCTTGTTGAGTTGAGCTAGTTTTTCTTCCTCACTTTTTAAGGCTTTATGTTGATTTCGAACTTCTCGGAATTTATTCTCAATTTCACTCAGGTTTTTAAACTCTTTAGACTTCCTTTTATTTATAGAACCAGAATATTCTAACTTGTTTTTGGCAGCTTCTAAATCATAACCTCCAATTGATTGTTTTACAATTTCTTTGGCAAGATCATTTTCATTTCCTTCCACAAAATTATGTAAAGCCAGCAGGTACTTCTGGTGTCCTTCTTTTGGAGGAAGTCCTGTGATTTCTTCATTAATTCCGTTTCTTTCACTTCTTATGTGGCCGGCATCAATATCTACTTCCCATTGGGATGCATCAATTTTAACTGTACCGTGTAAGCTTAGGTTTTCAATCTCATTTTTCCAAATCAATTCTTGAATCGCTCTTGCAGTTGTGCTTTTTCCAGAAGCATTTGGCCCCGCTATAATGTTCACATTTGGCGCAAGTTCATCAATGTTTTGAAGTCCATGTATAAAACCTGGTGCTTTTCTAATAGAAAGTGAATGTATAGTGTAAGGTGACTTTTTCATTTTTGTTGTTCGATTAATTCGGTGAGTATTTTGTTGCATTCATTCATCAAAAAAGAAGTTCTGTTTTCATGGTTTTCAATGTCGAAGCGTTCACTTTGTTGAATGGGTTGATAAACGGGTAATTGACGAATCTGTTCTTGTTTCTGCTCCCATTTTTCTAATAATTGGTCAGCAAAAGCAGTGCTTTCTCCTTTTTCTAATGCAAGAATAGTTTGTGCCAAAACTCCTGTTGGAGATGCTACTTTAGCAAGTTCTTCTAAGTTGTCTACCTTTGATTTTAGAAAGTTTTTTACTTTTCGAACCGTACATAATGTTTCAGTTGTACTCACTTCATTTGAAAAATCATCGATGATTGGTCTTACCCAATTTATCGCTTGTTCAATGTTGCTGTTTCGACCGATTAAATGAATGTCAAATATCAAAAATGCAACATGTTCCAATTCATCAACCATATTTTCTGCAAAATCGATTAATGTTTGCGTTACTTTATTTCTAACCCATTCTTGCGTATTCAAATCAGATAAGTCAATATCAACTGATTCATATCGAACAGGAGAAAGTGAAATATTCGTTTTTTCAATAGAAGTCGGAGATTGAATGGTAAGCAAAACTGGTCCGTGCGCTCCTGTTTCTTTTGCACTTAAAGCATGAGGAGAGCCAGGATAGAGCACCAAAGGTTCTGCGTTATTAATGATTTGCGGTTTGTGAATATGTCCAAGCATCCATGCATTTACGGGGAGATTTAAAAACTGATTGGAGTTTATTGGAGCGTATCGACTGTCGGGAACATCAACATCTCCGTGCAATAAACCGATAGATGGAATAGCTTTGTTTAAAGCTGGAAGATTAAATGAAAGTAAGGGACTATCATGAAAATGGTTTGATGGAAATGACCAACCAACAAATTGCAGTTTATCTGAGCCTTTCTCAAAAGTTTTCATTTCCCAGGTTCCACCTTTTCCAAGTAAATGAATGTTAGGATATTTCTCATTGTCTACCAATTGAGATAAAACCTTGTAATCATGATTTCCAGACACCATAAAAACTTCGATATTGGCTTTTAGCAAACGTTCAAATCCTGATTGCAAAGGACCAATCGCTTCAAAATACCTGTTGTTTTGATCTACTACATCTCCCGTTAGGGCCACGGCATCAATCTTATTTTGAATCGCGTAATCAACCAATTTCAACCAAGTTGTTTTCGTTGCGCTGATTGGAGTGTTTTCAGGTGTGCTTGATGATTTTTTTCCGATATGTATATCGCCGGTGACAAGTATTTTTAGTGCCATATTCTGGATTTATTCTAATGGTTTTCGATTGATGAAGATACAAGGATTGTTTATCATTTGCAAGGAGATTTAAACTTAGAATCTTTATTTAATGAATATTTCTTTTCAAAGAAACATATCAGAATCTTAATTTTTATTCTAATTATTTTTCTATCTTAATGTAGAGTTATGTCAAAATCTAAATCAAATGGCATATATAAACGGTGGAAAAGTTCCATCAGTACTAACCTAATTAAAATAAATAACCATGGGTCATGGGGTTTCAACCCCATGTTTTCGATTTTTATTTGATTATCAATTGATTTGTTTTTAATCCAACTCTAAAATTGCTCTATCCAAAATTTCATCTTTCGTTAAGTCATTCCAGTCAAAAGCAACGTTTATATCTGCTGGAACACCGTTTTCAGCATAATTGTTTTCATTAATGTCTAGTAATTGACTAATGCTAAATCGATATGTCCAACCATTGGGTAATTGTCCACCGTTGGGTAATCCGCCGCCACCACCAGTAGTGTCACCAATTAAAGTAATGTTAGCAAAAGCTTTTGTCGCCATTGCAAAGAACGTTGTTGCGCTATATGAACCACGGTCGATTAAGACTACAACTGGTTTTGTATACTTTTTATTAGCTGAAGGCGTAACGTAGAAATCTTCTTTTTCACCAAAATCATTGGGTTTAGGTCCGTTCCTGGTGATACTGTATCCAACCAAAGTTTCTTTGTCTGTAAAACGCCCCAATAAAAGAGGAACATTAAAAATACTACCACCTCCGTTTTCTCTTAAATCTAAAATGATTCCTTTGGTGTTTTCGTATCGTGAAAGCACTAAATCCATTTGAGAAGCGCTAAAATTCGATAAAAAACTACCATAACGAATGTAGCCGATTTCTTTATTGCTTAAAAAATCATGTTTTAAGGCGCCAGTGCTCCACGGATCAGTTAGATAATGCTCGTTGATGGTTCTTGCGCGATAGTTTTTTGGACTATTTAAGGCTACATTATAACGAGAAACATTGAAAGGAGAAATCAAATTTGAGTGATCATCTCGCAACTCGTTCATCATGTCTGCCATGACTTCAAATAACTCAATTACACTTGAGTTTTCATTCAATTGTGGGCGATATGTGCTCTTAACTGCATCCCAATCTATATCTTTTAGTTCAAAGTAACTATACTTTTTGTCTACTTCGTTCCATAAATAGTCGAAGTTTTTTAGAGCGTCGGTAGAACCTTCATCAGGTCTGAAAAGTGCTTTCTCACAAGAGGAAAAGACCAAAATGGATAAAATAAAAATAAGTTTTTTCATGATTTAGCGTTTTTTGGTGTGAAAATAAATGGTGTATTGCAAACGATGACTAGCCATTTGGAAGTCTTCGAATTTTCCAGGGGCATGGGCTGCTTGCCACACATAAGATAAACTTCGGGCATTTCCATTAGGTAAATATTTGATGTATTCAATTTGAGTTTGTAATCGCCATCCATTAAGCGACCATTTGTAGTTTTCGAAAGCCCACTCCACAGGATTTGTCTCTGTTCCTTTTAATTCGCCATCATAAGAATAAGCATATCCAGGTCGATAATTAAAATTTAAAATCCCTACATTAAGTAAAACGCGCAAATCTCTCTTTATAGGTTTTAAAGTCGGTTTCCAAATCCATAAATTCAGCTGTTTCTCTTGAACTCTTGAAATGTCTCGTGTCCATTGCGCAGCTGCTGATAAATTTGAAAGGTTTTCTAAACCCATCGCATTGTTCTGTAAAGCCGGATTCCCACGAACGTTTTGTGTTAATTGTAATGCACCACCAACTTTCGTATTGTTTTTTTGGTTAGACAAATATTCAATTTTCCATAATTGTTGATAAAATAAATTGAAATTCCCCATAAATCCGAGCGTTGAAGGCTGAATTAGATCACTTTGAGAAATGCGAGCAGTGAGCGCACTAATATTCATCCCAATTTTAAAGATGCGTTCTCTTTCTTCCGATTTTTTAAGCCATGCCGAACTCAGGTGAAGTCCAATTCCGCTGTAAAATAGAGGAGAGGTGGCAAAGTCTCGGTAAGTGGGGAGAGTTAATCCAGAACCGAATTTTGTATAGAAATTATATGTCGAAATAGAATCTCTACTTAAGTTGTCTTGCGCCTGAATAGCAGGAATGAAAAGGCAAAAAATGATGCAAAGGAATGAGGCTTTTAATAGTTTATTCATCAAATTGAATTTATAAAAACAATCATAAATATAATTAAATAAATCCAGCACTATGAAAATCTATTGAGATAACTCAACAATCACTTCATTCCTACGATTTACCACATCAAAAGGAGGATTATACCCTAAAAAGAAAAAGTTTTGGGTGTGGGCAATGTTCTCTTCTTTTAATAATTTAATGAGTTGATTTTTATATTTTTCAATCTTTTCCGCACTTGCCCAACCAGCAAATGTAATGGCTGCTACTTTTTTATGAGGTGCTGTCTGGAATTCAATTTTAGAGGTGTTTGGATTTGGTAAATCCTCCTGCTTTTTGTCTTCAGGAACCATAAACATTACGGTCATGGAATCTTCTAATGACATTTTAACTGGAGAGGTCATGGCTATTTTTTCGTTTTTGTCATTCCCTCCAAAAATATAAGCTGCCAAAATTGAAAATCCTTCACGAGAAGCTTGGTCATAATCTTTAGTATCGAGCTTTACGGTTGAAAATAAGCGTGATTCATATTCTCGAATTTCGAAGTTTTCATATTTTTTTACAACTTCGTAGGGATAAGTTTCAGAGTCTTTTCTAATGCTCATAGCATAAATTTGAACAGCAATAAAAGCGGAAATAATGACTCCTAAAATGATAAAGAATATTTTCATTGTTGTTTTTTTAAGAAAACACTCAAAATAGGATCTTGTTCAATGTTTGTTGTCTTAACCCGAATTATTCACCAATCTTAAAGTTTAAGAATATTAACATCTGTAAGTCAGTATTTTAACTGTATTTCCTGTAAAATTTGAGAAACCCATTTTTGGGTATTTGTGTATTTGTAAGATTTTGATTTAATTTTGATCTATTCGTCGTTACAAGCCCTGCGAAATATACATATATTACTTTAGGTCTTGTGCCTAGAATAGATTTAAAATTAAATGCATGAACCGAGCCTGCGAGCTCAACGACTAAAGGAGTTAATAATCCGGGTTAAACAATCTTTTCTCCAATAATTCCAACTAAAAATCCTACAGCAGCACCGAGAGAAATTAAGTAATTCTTTTGGAGTTTACTTTCTGGAATTATGTCTTGAATCAGCAGGTAAAGAATTCCTCCGCTGGCAAAACTCATCAATAATGCTGTGAGTTGTGGTTGATCACTCAAGAAAAAATGACCAATTAACGCTCCCCCAATTCCAAAAAAGCTTAAGAAAAAGAAAATAATGAGTGTTTTTTGAGGTGTAAATCCACTTTGTACTAAGTCTCGAAACGAATTAAATGCTTCGGGTAAGTTTTGTAAACCAATAAAAATAGCCAACAAAATGGCCGTATTTGGTTCGATTGCAAACACAGCTCCCAATGCAATTGCTTCAGGAACGAAATCCATCATCATGGCAAGTAGGGTAGCGGTCTGACCTCCTTTTTTAGCTAAATATTGATCGATTAAAAAAAAGACAAATGCACCAATTGAAAACGATATTATCATGGGAAATAAATTCAATTCGTCCATGGCTTTCGGAATTAAAACCAATGCTAAAGCAGAGAGGATTATTCCTGCACCAAAAGACATCATTGTATGCGTAATTTCGTACTTAACGGGTGTTTCTTTAATGTGATGATTAAACAAATTGGCTAAAAGTCCACCTATAAATACAGTAATTCCTGCAAATCCAGAGAAAAGAATGATTTGTTGTAACATCCCGTTAAATTACAATTTCTCAAAAATTTTTACAAGAACATTATTGAAGAAGATGATTCAGTACTTCTATATGAGCTTGTTGTAGGTTACAATAATGAAAAAAAGAAGAGGTTTTGACTATTTTGAGCTATCAGAGGAAGTTGTCATCATAAAGATAATCTTCAAAGAAAAAGAAAACGTCTTATTTGATAAATCAAACTTATTCTATATCAATAAGTAGGTTACTTATAATTTTTAACAATTGCTTTTATAGTCTCTTCAACCGTGAGCATTCATTCAAATAAAACAAATACGTTATTGTAAAGTGTAATTATCTTTTTTGATGTTTTTCTTTTTGGCGTAAAAGAGTATTTTTTTGAATTTGCGTATAATTCCACTTTCCAGTTAGGATCATTAAATATCAATTTCAATTCTTTTAAAATAATTTCTGTTGAAAATCTCGATTCAAATTTATCATCCTCCCTTGCATTAAAGAGCAAGTCATTTTGTGTTTGTTTCACGCTATGAATAGAATTTGAAATGACTAGACTGTCTACTTCTCTTATTATATCTTCTATTTTAGCGCTGTAATTGAGTGTGGTTGTGGTGTTTATATCATCTTTGTAACGAATGGTGAAGTCCATAAATAATTCGTTTTTTAACTTTTTATTTTCAAACTCCATTGGTTTTATGAAATATTGATTGCCCTTATCACCCACATAGAAGGTTTGATAATATTTCTTCCCTGATTTTGAAGAGCCAGGCTTTAGGGACATACAACTAGAAATAAAAAATGTAATTATGAGGAAAACAATCAAATGTTTAGTTTTACTTAATTGTTTGTTTTGAGATGTTAAATTCATTCTATTTTCTTTATTCGATCTGATAATTTTTCAAAAGTAAATAAACTATCTGATAATTCCTTGTTTGTTGTAACAGCTAAGATATAAATCAAATTATTATTCAATAAACGTGTATATTCTGTCAACAGAGTATCTTGATTCTGAAATTGATTAAAATCATAGTGGTGTTTATCAAACTTGTTTTCTAATTTAATTGCATCTTCCATAAGGTTGTTTTTATGCAGATTTTCAAGCGATGTTGCAACGGGTAGACCAATAAAGATATGATGATTTTTTCCCTTTATTATTTTAAATAGTGGAATTTGATTCTTTTTGTTAGAGATTTTAGCGAGATAATTCTCTTTTATTTGGATCGATGGTTTTATCTCTTTTTCATGGTTATTAATTTTAAAACCAATATTATTAAAGAGTATGATTTCTTCATTTGATTGATTGCTTGTGGTACAGGCTGTTAATGCAAAGAAAAGCAACAAATAGATGGATTTTTTCATAAATAGATTCAGTAAAATAGGAGAGAAGACCATAGATCGACTCTCCTAAGTTCATGTTTATTTACCTGTTACGATTGTTTCGTAGGTAACAACGATGTTTAAAATACTCGTGTGCTTAATGTCTACTGTAGAAATTTCAGTAATTCCTCCGTTTTTAGCAGCAGTACTGATACTAGCATCAGCATCAAAGAAAAGAATCCCTAAGAATCCTGTTGCTTTAGCTGTTCCAACTTTATCCCCAACAGGGTTACTTGTTGCGTTAACAGGCATAGTTAATGAACAACTTGCCAACATTGCGGTTATCGCTAGCATTGCGACGATTGGTTTGATTTTTTTAACATAAAATAGTTTTTTTGTTTGCCTACTCGTATGGCTTTTCGGCTTCGCCCCGTTTTTGATGGTTTCTGAACTCCATTAAAATTTGACAGTAAAATTAATTTAATTTTAATAACTGCAATAAATAATTTTGATTTATAGGGTTTTCCCTGATATACTATTTTGTGTTAAAATTAATAGAGTTGTCTTTTAAAAACAAAAAACATGATTTCTTTATTGATTCCCCGCTATAATATCACTAACAATTTTAGAGGCGTCCCAAACTTAACCGACTGTTATGTGTGGTATCTATGAAGTTCTTGATTTTATAGCTGGAGAAATCATATTAAATCTATCCTAGCATAAATATAGGAAATCAATTATTTTACTTCAATTGTTACTAATGACAATCAAACATAAAATATTTGTTTTTTGAGAGATTTTCTTTCTTGCTTTTTGAAAAATGATTTCTTCAAATCAAAGCATAAAAAGATTTATAAAGCAAAATCTAACAGCTTTCTGACGAATGTGGTAATTTGTGGTGAAAATTAATTAAGATTTAGGCATCACAATAATATTCAAAGCATCAATTAGTCTCAAGCTTACAGCGAAATCATTTAAGCGAATCGCGATTGGATCACCAAATGGAGAGATTGAACGAATTTGAAAAGATGTTCCAGGTGTTAAGCCCATTTCTATTAATCTTTGTGAAACTTCACTTTGCTTAATCTCAGTAATGATTCCCCGTGCTCCTTTCTTTAACGTTGCAATGCTTGTCTTTTCCATACTTACAAAAATAGAGTAGGGCACGAGATTTTACAATACCTAGTTGTTGGTATTTTTATTCATTCTAAATAAACTTAAATAGTTTAAATACCGTTTGTTCAGTTTTATTTTAAATATTCTATGTGGATAAGGATTTGTTTGCAAATGGTTAGTTTATTTTGTTGATGAGATATAAGGTATAAAAAAAGCGCCCAAACAGAATTGAATGGACGCTTTATATATTATTGTTCATTAAAATTACACAAGCATCATCATTGGATTCTCCATGTATGACTTAAATGTATTTAAGAATTCTGCTCCTGTAACCCCATCAACGACTCTATGATCACACGATAAAGTTACTTTCATAATATTTCCTGGAACCACTTGCCCATCTTTTACTACTGGAACTTGTTTGATTCCTCCGATAGCTAAAATACAGCTGTCAGGTGGATTTATAATTGCTGTAAATTCTTCAATATTATACATTCCTAAGTTAGAGATGGTAAATGTATTTCCTTCCCAATCTTCTGGTTGTAATTTTTTATCTTTTGCCTTTTGAGCATATTCTTTTACTTCTGAACCAATTTCCATTAAACCTTTCGAGTCAGCAAAACGAACAACTGGAACAAGTAAACCTTCTTCAACAGCTACAGCAACACCAATATTCACATGGTCATATCTTCTAATTTTATCACCCATCCATGCACTATTAACATTTGGATGCTTTTTAAGGGCAACAGCACATGCTTTAATAACCATGTCGTTAAATGAAATTCTAACTCCATCGTTTGCGTTTACTGCTTTTCTGGCAGTTATCGCATTGTCCATGTCAATTTCTAAGGTTAAGTAGAAATGTGGTGCTGAAAACTTGCTCTCTGCTAAACGCTTAGCAATGGTTTTTCGCATTTGAGAAATGTTCTCATCTGTGTAAGACTCTGTTAATACATTTCCTCCGTTTGATGAAGACTTACTTTTTGCGCTATTTTTAGGTCTGTCCTCTGGTTTATAGCTTTCTATATCTCTTTTTACAATTCTGCCATTTTCTCCAGAACCTTCAACATCATTAAGGTCAATATTCTTCTCTTCTGCTAATTTTTTAGCTAGCGGAGAGGCAAAAATACGTGTTCCATTGTCGGAAGAACTGCTACTTGTTTTATCTTGATTAGAAGATGAACTTGTTTTAACATTCTTCTCATTTTCTTTAGGCTCTTCTTTCTTTGTTTTTAAATCTTCTGTATCAGGTTCAGGTGTTTCCTCAGCAGATTCATCGTTTGAAGAATCTTTAGCTTTGTTTTCTTCAATTAATTGATCAACATCTTCACCTTCATCACCAATTATGGCAAGGATATCATTTACAGGAGCTCCCTGGCCTTTTTCAACCCCGATGTATAAAAGTTTTCCATCATAAAATGATTCAAACTCCATAGTCGCTTTATCTGTTTCAATTTCAGCGAGTAATTCACCTGATTCTACATCATCTCCAATTTTTTTATGCCATTCAGCAACGACACCTTCGGTCATTGTATCTGATAGTTTGGGCATTAAAATAACTTCAGCCATTGTTTTCTAATTTTTTAGTATTCAATAATAAATGGATAATCTTCAGATTTATAAACGTCCTTGTAGAGTTCATCTTTAGTTGGATAATCTGAATTTTCAGCGAATTCGATCGCTTCTTTCACCTCATTAGCTACCCAATCCTGAATTTCTTTAATTTCATCTTCTTTAAGGTATTTATTTTCTTTAATTACCTTCAAGCAATGCTCAATTGGGTCTTTTGATTGGTATTCCTTAACCTCGTCTTTTGTTCTGTATTTTTGAGGATCTGACATTGAATGACCTTTGTATCTATAGGTTTTAATGTCTAATAAAGTTGGTCCATCTCCTTTTCTTGCACGATCTGCAGCCATTGCAACAGCCTCATGAACCTCTTCAGGTGACATACCATTTACCACAAAAGATGGCATTTCATAAGAAGAACCGAGCTTTGATAAATCCATAACATTCGTGGTTCTTTCGACAGAAGTTCCCATTGCATAATTATTGTTTTCCACAATAAATATAACAGGAAGCTTCCATAGCATTGCCATGTTGAATGTTTCGTGAAGTGCACCTTGTCTTGCCGCACCATCACCAAACGAAACCATAGTTACGTTGTCCGTACCTTTGTATTTTTCTGCAAATGCAACACCAGCTCCCATAGGTATTTGTGCGCCAACAATTCCATGACCTCCCAAAAAGTTTTTTTCCTTATCGAAAAAGTGCATTGAACCACCTTTACCCTTTGAAATACCAGTTTTACGTCCGTACAATTCAGCCATTAATTTGCGGACATCCGTTCCTAAACCTATTGGATGCGCATGATCACGATAGGCCGTCATGTGGAAATCACTTGGTCGGGTAGCGCTTACTGTTCCAGCAACTACTGCTTCTTGACCAATGTATAAGTGACAAAATCCACCAAATTTCTGTTGGATATAAAGTTGTCCGGCCTTTTCTTCAAATTTCCGCATCAATAGCATATCCTTATACCATTTGATGTAAGTTTCCTTTGAGAATTTTTGCTTTTTCGAAGCACTTTCCTTTTTCGTTGTTTTCTTGGGTTTTTCTGATGATTTTGCTGCCATAGTTTAATACAGTTTAATACGATGTGACAAATATAGAATATATATTTTTTTAAAATAACTATCTAACATTAGAATTAGTGAAAATAGTTGTTAACTACCAAAAATAAAAGGAAGTAAATGGCGTATTCCTTCAAAAATAGTGAAACTACCATCACCGTTTTTAAGTATGATTTCAAATGATTCGCCTTGCATATCAGTGTATTCAGCCATGGCTTGGCGACAAGCACCACAGGGTGAAAAAATATCCCCAGCTTTTAATAGGTCACCGTCTCCAACTATTGCAATTGATTTTATTCCTTGTTTTTTCTGTTGTGCACCATAGGAAAATAATGCAACGCGCTCTGCACACAGTCCTGTTGGATAGGCTTTATTCTCTTGATTACTGCCAATAACAATCGTGTCGTCTTTGAGCAGTAACGCAGCGCCAACTTTAAATCTTGAATAAGGAGCATAGGCATTTTTTGCTGCTTTTTCTGCTGCTGAAACAGTTTTTTGCTGTTCGGCTGTTAATTCATCAACCGAATTAACATATTGATAGGAAAATTTGAATTCTTTCTTCATAATTTATTCTATTATCCATAAAAGAATGCAATTCCTTATATGGAAGGCTAAAATATAAGGATTATTCAAAGGGATGATATTTTTTTGACTATTTTTCTCGAAATATACGCATCATTCGAAAGGCAATTTATATTTTTATGCGCACATGGAAAATTATACGGAATTACTTTCACATTTTCAATCGATTAGCTTGCCAGCGTTAATTGATGCTCAATTAATGAATCGTGTGGATACAAAGTTTGTTTTTCGTGTGGAGGATTTACCGGAACTTTTAATCGAATTGCAAGATAAGTACCACGTCTTAGTCGTTAATCAACAACGAATAGCGAATTATGAAAACATTTACTTCGACACACCAAGTAAAACATTTTACTTGGATCATCATAATGGTAAAGATCATAGATATAAAGTGCGTTACCGTAAATATGGGAATTCGGATAACACCTTTTTTGAAGTAAAGGAAAGGTGTCAAAATAGAACTATAAAACGTAGGATTCAAGTGGATAAGTTTCAGCATAATCTTGGTGTGAAGGCGACTACATTTTTAATTGAGAAGTTTCCTGAATTACCCCATTTGGACCCTCAACTTTTAAACACTTATCAACGCATAACTTTAGTTAATGAAGAATTAATGGAAAGATTTACTTTAGATCTGAATATTAGTTTCCAGTTCGAAGGCAAGTCAGTATATTTTGAAAATATCGTGATTGCTGAACTAAAACAGGCTTATGTAAATCGCAATTCTTTCGCATATCAATATATGAAAAAGCAGCAGTTACGTCCATCAAAATTGAGTAAATATTGCTTGGGAACATTGTTTACTTTTGACCAACCCATTAAATACAATAACTTTAAATATTCTTTCAATAAATTAAAAGCCTTAAATAATGCTTCTTGAAATGTCTACTCAATTTACCGAAATGCTAAATATTCAGATTTATAATCCAGCAATATTTAGTTTACTTTTTCGTTTGTTACTCAATTTTTTCTTCTTAACGATTATTGTTAGATGGGTTTACTATCCAAAAACTAAAAGGAAGGATTATGTTTTTACTTATTTGTTGATAGGATTGGTTACGTTTTTTCTGTCCTTCGCACTTAAAAAGTTTGATATTGGCATAGGTATGGGCTTGGGTCTCTTTGCTATTTTTGGAATTATCCGTTACCGAACACAAACCATTGAAATAAAGGAGATGACTTATCTATTTGTTGTGATAGGACTTTCGGTAATAAACGCAATGGCAACAGAGGAAATTAGTTTATTGGAAGTTTTATTGCTAAATGGAACTGTGATTATCATTATATCAGGGTTAGAATATTTTTGGTGGAAGGACAATGAACAAATGAAAATAGTAATTTATGAGAAAATTGATCTAATTAGACCCGAAAATTACAATGAAATGAAACATGATTTGGAGCAAAGAACAGGACTAACTATAATCCGTTTTGAAGTTGGTAATACTAATTTTTTGAATGATACAGCCGAGGTAAAGGTCTATTATAAGTAATAAGAAACTGGTTATTCAATTTTAGGTTGTTTAGATTATTTCTAAATCTTAAATGTTTTTTATTTAGGATAATAAATTGCATACCTTTGTCACCAAAATAAAACTACAACAAATGAAAAAACAATTACTACTTTTTATATCTTTCTTCTTGTGTATGCAAATGAGCTATGCACAAATAGCTAGTTTGAAATGGGCGAAACAACAAGACGGTAATGTTAGAGCTATGGCCACAGATTTATCTGGAAATGTATTTACTGGAGGAGTATTTGCTGGAACAGCCGATTTTGACCCCGCTGGATCAAATTTTAACCTTGTTTCTGATGGAGGTTATGAAGGATTCGTTTCTAAGTTGGATGTTGATGGAAACTTTCAATGGGCTTTTAAATTAGGAGGTACGTCAGCTGATTATGTGTATGATGTAGCAGTCGATAATGGTGGTAACCTGTATGTGTCAGGAGCTTTTCAAAACACTGTGGATTTTGATCCGAGCGTCAATACAGTGAGCCTTACGGCAGTAGATTCGCAGGACGGCTTTGTTGCCAAATATGATGCTAATGGGGCTTTAATTTGGGTTAGACAAATTGGAGGTACTTCCCAACAGGATGCTTATTCAGTCACAGTTGATAATGCAGGTAATGTTTATACGACAGGTTCTTTTTATGGAACTGTGGATTTTGATCCCGGTGCTGGTGTGGAAAATCTATCGGCACAAAACGCTTTTGACGCATTTGTTTTAAAATTAGATAACAATGGTGATTTTATTTGGGTGAGACAATTAAAGGGAAATTCAGAAATTTCTGCAGTAGATATTCAACTTGATAATAATGATAATGCTTTTGTGGTAGGATACTTTCATGAAACAATCGATTTCGATCCAAATGCTTCGAATTTCTCAATGACTTCTAGTGTTGGATTTGTTGATGCGTTTTTCATGAAATTGGATAATTTGGGCGATTTTGTTTGGGCAAAGCAAATTGGAGGTTCTGGAAATGCAAATACCTTATCGATTAGCATCAGTGCTTTAGGTGATTTATATCTCGCTGGAGAATTCAAAAGTACTGCTGATTTCGACCCTAATGCAGGAACAACGAATTTAAATTCTTTAGGGAATAATGATGCGTACCTCGCTAAATATGATAATGATGGAAACTTAGTTTGGGTCAATCAGTTGGGAGGAACAGATCGGTCAGCTGCCAGAGATATTGCTTTAAGTGCAAATGATCAAGTTTATGTCACAGGATACTTTAAGGGGACTGTAGATTTTAATATGGGAGGAACACCAAACTCGGTCACCTCTAATGGCCAAAATGATGTGTTTATTGCGCAATATGATGATAATGGTGTTTTTGTAGATGTGAATGGCTTTGGGTCATCAACTGGTTCTGATATTGGGTTTACTGTTGATGTGGATGTCAATGGTTTTGTTTATGTTGGAGGAGATTTTCAGGAAACAGTTGATTTTGATCCTAGAGTAGGAGTGAATAATTTAACTGCTACTGGAACAGATGGATTTGTTATTAAATTAGGAGATTGTAGTAATACAGGTACAGACACCCAGACTGCTTGTGAAAGCTTTACTTGGATGGATGGTGTTACTTATACCTCTTCAAATAGTACAGCAACTTATACACTTCTCAATGCTGAAGGTTGCGATTCTTTGGTAACACTTAATTTAACGATAAATCAACCTGTAAATCACTCCGAATCAGTTGAAGCGTGTGAATCAATCGTAATTAACGGAACAACTTATACAAGTAGTCAGA
>NZ_PJNI01000049.1 GCF_002844555.1 Brumimicrobium salinarum | reverse complement strand
AATCGAGTAGGAAGATAGGGATTAATTCCCTACCTGTCCTCTCACACCACCCTGCATACCGTTCGGTACAGGGCGGTTCTTTAAGTTTTGATTCTAACATTTTGGTAATAATCAGACAAAAATAAATACCCTGCTTGTCTTAGTCGTTTAGTGGAAAGAGTTCTATTGAGGATAGCACTACTGGCTATACGCCAGTATCCCTTCCTCGTGCTTGCCCATTCCCTTGCTTTAGATTTATTAACCCCAAGCTTGACAAGATTCTTAAATTTGGTTCTTATTCGTTTCCATTGTTTCCAAATCACCATCCTTAGTCTTCTCCTGTACCATTCGTCTATTTGTAACAACAGGCTTTTCATGTCTGCTAATTTGAAGTAATGCACCCAGCCAATGATGTATTGGCGGAGCGCATTTTTCCTACGGTCATTACCCCAACCATTGCTTCGAGATGTCAGCTCTTTTATTCTGGCTTTCATCTTCGCTACACTTTTTGGGTGTATTCTCAAACGTCCTTCTCCTTTGTATTTATAGAAACTATATCCAAGGAACTTAACCTTAGATACGTGGGCGCTTTGGCTTTTGTTCCTATTCACTTTTAAGAACAATTTACTCTCTATGAATCGGGTAATGGAACTCATTACACGCTCTGCACTTCGTTTGCTCTTACACAAGATAACCATGTCATCTGCATAGCGAACAAACTTGTGCCCTCTACGTTCTAGCTCTTTGTCTAACTCATTGAGCATAATATTACTCAATAGCGGACTAAGCGGTCCTCCTTGAGGAACACCCATTTTACTTGGTTCAGACTTACCCCCAATTTGCACTCCTGCGTTCAAGTATTTATGTATCAAAGATACTACTCGTCCGTCTTTAATTGTTCGTGAAAGGACTTCTATCAGCTTACTATGGTTAACTTTGTCAAAGAACTTTTCTAAGTCCAAATCGACTGCGTAACTGTAACCTGACGTTATATATTCCTTACACGCATTTAAAGCTTGGTGCGCATTGCGTCTTGGTCTAAACCCATAGCTATGATTACTAAACTGAGGTTCAAAAAGCGGTATAAGTACCTGAGCAATTGCCTGCTGAACAACTCTATCCACTACTGTGGGAATGCCCAGCGGTCTCTTCTGCCCATTGTCCTTGGGTATTTCTACCCTGAGAACAGGATTGGGGTGGTATTTTCCCCGTAATATAGATCTTGTTAGTTCATCCTTGTTAGAAACAAGATAATCCGTTAAAGATTCGACTTCCATCTTGTCTACACCTACTGCTCCTTTATTACGCTTCACTTGCTTATAAGCTGCGTTTAGGTTATTTGGCGCCAAGATAAATTCTAACAGCCCATATACCATTTTGTTATCATCCGTGAGGTTATTTTCAGTTATCCGCATGAAAGTCTGCCCTCCCACATATCCTTCGGATTCTGTCCTATATTTTTGTGGGGAGTTCTTTTCTTCAAAGATTTTCTGCCTTCTTCCCTTCATTTAGTAACTTTCATTTACTTCTCACTCTTTAAAGTTCTGCCCTTCCCTAACCAAGTCGTAGATAGGTACTATGGCTTCTGCTGACTTCTCATGGCTAGCTTTACTCCGTGTTTCTTACGCTGTTTCCACACGTCCATGAG
>NZ_PJNI01000048.1 GCF_002844555.1 Brumimicrobium salinarum | reverse complement strand
ATACACACCAACTCAAAGTGGTAGTTATGCCGTTATTATTGCTCAAAATGGATGTCAAGACACTTCTTCATGTCAATCTATTCAATTAGCATCATTAAAAGAAATAACAAGTGAAGAGGTTATTATATTTCCTAATCCTTCATCAGGCAATTTCTCATTGAATATTGGTGATCAATTCTTAGGAAAATTAGAAATCACTATCTATTCAGCATTAGGACAAAGGGTTTATTTTCAAGAAACTACAGCAAACTCAAAACAGTTGTCAATTTCATGTGCTCACCTTGAAGAAGGTGCATATGTCGTAAATATATCTAATGAAACAAAGCAAGTCAATGCCAGATTATTAATTGTTAAGTAACTTTCTTAAAAAAACATATTAATCAACATAAAATTTAAAAACGATGAAAAATTTATACTTATTTTTCGCTGCAACAATCTTAACATTTACAGCGAATACCCAAAACTTCAATGAAGTAAATCCTTCTCCGTTTGTTGATATAGGAAGAGGCAAATCTGTTATGGCTGATGTTGACAATGATGGACATTTAGACATAATAATTGCTGGAAACAGTTATGAAAACTCAACACAGACAGATACTGTTATTGTTTATCGAAATGATGGGACAGGAAATTATACAGAAATAACAGGTAATTCTTTTTTAGGTGTATACCGTCCTGCTTTTGACATAGCAGATATAGATGATGATGGGGATATTGACATATTAATTACAGGAGCTAACAATGGTTCGCTAACAGCAAAGCTCTATATAAATGACGGAACTGGAATATTCACAGAGGTTGTCACTACCATTTTTGAAGCTGTTGAAAATGGAACAGTTAACTTTGCTGATGTTGACAACGATGGGGATCAAGATGTGCTACTAACAGGTAGAAATAATAATGCCACTAGTATTTCAAAATTATACATTAATAATGGCAGTGGAAATTTCACAGAAAATACAGGATCACCATTTACAGGGGTAAGAAATGGTGTGGTTGAATTTGCAGACATCAATGGTAACGGAAGTTTAGATCTATTAATCAATGGTGAATTGTATATCAATGACGGAAATGGAAACTTTTCATTACAAACTCCTGCCAATTTAACCTACTTTGGATATGGAGATGCAGCTTTTGAAGATATAGATAATGATGGTGATTTAGATTTAATAATAACAGGTTCGATGCCTAATCAAATCCAACCAATATACACAAAACTATACCTCAATGATGGAACTGGTGTATTTACTGAAATAACAGGAACTCTTTTCACTAATCTACGATATTCATCTGTAGATTTTATTGACTTTAATGGAGATTCATACCCTGATCTATTAATTGGGGGGGTAGATACTAATGGAGATAAACATGCAACTTTTTTCATCAATGATGGTTCAGGAAACTTTACAATTGCACCTCAGCAACCCATCGAAGCGTTTAGCAATGGATCATTATCAATCGGTGATGTGGATGGTGATTTGGATAAAGATGTTTTAATAACTGGCTTATATGAAAAGCCGAGTGTTTTTGGCGGAACCGTTACTGCAAGAATTACAAGATTATACAAACTTTGTAACCTTGAGTTAGACCAACCAACATTGAATCCAATTTCTGCAATTTGTTCGCTTGATGAACCACAGGCTCCTACAGCTACAGATAATTGTTC
>NZ_PJNI01000047.1 GCF_002844555.1 Brumimicrobium salinarum | reverse complement strand
AAAAAAATACGCTGATTTTCCTACAAAACCACATTTGTTGGCAAGCATTATAATATAATTGAAGAAAAACACCAAGCTGAATAGCCTGGTGTTTGAAAGGTGTTTTTACTATCCCATTTTTGTTTGATCAGTGCCTTCTTCACTTTGTTGAGAAAGGATGTTTTTTAGACTCTTCATGTCTTCAGAAACTTTGCTTTCCACCACTTTAGCATAAATTTGAGTAGTACGAATAGAACTATGGCCAAGCATTGAGCTAACTGTTTCAATAGGCACGCCATTGGATAATGTGACGGTCGTAGCAAAGGTGTGACGGGCAATGTGCGAGGTTATCTTTTTATTTATACCGCATATATCTGCAATCTCTTTCAAGTATCCATTATAACGTTGGTTACTGTTCACCGGAAGCAATCTATTTTTATTAACACAGTATGGATGTTCTCTATACTTTTTAATAATCTCCAACGCTACAGGAAGCAACGGAACACTTTCTTTTACACCTGTTTTCTGTCTTTCTGTTGTTAACCAAAACTCTCCATCTATCCCTTTAGTAATGGCATCATATTCAAATTTGTATATGTCAGAATATGCAAAGCCAGTATAGCAACAAAAAATAAAAACATCACGCACTTCAGCAAGTCTCTTAATGTCGATTTCTTTGAAACGAATTTTGTCGATTTCCTCTTGCGTCAGCACTTCTCTTTTAGGAGCGATGTATGTGCATCGGAAATTGTTAAAAGGATTGGAGGAAATCCAGTCTAAACCAACCGCCATATTAAGGACTGTTTTGATATTCTTAATGTATTTGTGAGCGGTGTTAATGTGCAAATCATCTTGTGTAAGTAGGTAGTGTTCAAGCTCAGTGGCAAAACGTAAACGCAGTTCAGAAAGTAGCATATCATTTACTTTATAATGGTGTTTCATGAAAGCTTTGACTTTCTTTTTAGTGATTACGTAGCGTGTAAATGTTTTTTTAGCTGTTTGTCCAATTCTGACCTTATCCTCCATTTTATTATTGTGGTAGTCTAGCGCGTCTAGGATTGTTTTTTGGGTTGGTTTTTCATCGACACCTAAATATTTGTTTTTTATTTCTTTGCTTGTCACGGTATTTCCTTGCGAAGCTTCTTGAATAAATATTTGATTTATGTCATTGATGACTTTGTCAATATAGGCGTTTAGAAAAACGGATTTAGAATAAGAGGGCTTGACTTTCCTTTGTTTCTCGTTCCAGGCCGAAGATGGTATGTAGTGGGTTGTTGCAATCTCTGCTCTTTTGAGATCAACTACTATTCTAATGTATAGTTGCGCGTCTCCATTTTTGGTTTTTTGTTTCTTTAGATAAAACTGAACTTTAAATTTTTGATTCCTTTTCATATATATGTATTTAAAATGTTACCAATTAATTGGTTCATTTACAAGTAAGAAAAGATGCTTAATTTTGATTATCAGCTGTTTAGTCTATTTTGGTGACCTAGTTTTTCAAGATGCTTAGGTCACCACATAGGTCACCAAAAAATACATTTTTAAGTGTTTTAAGCTTCAATTCTGGTGATCCAAAATTACTTTAAATTTAGGTCACCACATAGGACACGAGATTTATGTATTTGCTTGTGTTTGTTTGTGTTTGTGGTGGTTTGAGAATGTGTTTTTAATTCTCTTTTTGATTATATTTGGTGGTATTTAATGAAAAAAGCCTCTCGAATGAGAGGCTTTTAGTTGTCCCACTAGGG
>NZ_PJNI01000046.1 GCF_002844555.1 Brumimicrobium salinarum | reverse complement strand
TTTTTTTTGTGCCTTTATTGTCACGGGTTCAAGTCCTTTTTCTCTCCCCGGCCATTCAGTTACATATTTATCGTCATCCCAAGCACCTGATTCTTCTAATTTATCTATTGTAGCGTCATCATCTAATGGTCCCGTATGGACAGATGATCCGTCATTTAATACAGCTTCTTCTAAGCCCTCTAATTCAACTGTATGTACAACTTGATTTCCACTGAATGAATATGGTGAATAAAAAGGATACTTTGGCGCCAACGGATCCACGGCAAAGAACCTCCCGACCCTTGGGTCGTGCATTCTGAACTTATAGTTAACACTATTTCCCTTCCCTTTCACCTCGTTATCCATTTCCTGTCCTTGGAAACCATAACGGTAATCCCCAGCAACATATCCACCTGTAATCACCGTATCTTCATAAGTACGGTACATTGTGATGTTATCTAAATAATATGTTCCTGCTTGTCTTATTTGAACATATATAGCAGGTGTATTGGCGGTATAGCTAAACGTATGTGTTCCATCAATGGTTAAAACTTCTAATTCAAATGAACCAGCATAATCATTTTCAAAAATAAGAACGTTTACTTCATTTGCCGGTACAGACTCCATTTCTAAATCCACTTCAAAGGTGTAGGTTTTGCCCGGTTCTGTGGAGAAAGTTTGTTGAACGCCATGAGCTCCATTTGTTGATATAACCTTTAAACGCTCATTTCCTCCATTATTATCAATACTTATCGTTGATTGAGAGAAATCTTTCCAACCATCTATATAAATTGATACGCCATTATCTACAATCTGTGCATTCTCAAAATCTGAATTAATAACATGTAATGTATCAGTAGAAATGGTTGTATCGGCGGGTTCTACTTCGATTGGATTCTCCATTGTTCTGCCATCCAACTGCACACCAAACGGGTAGTAATCAGAATAACTCACCACATCAACAAGGGAACAATCGATGTTTTCATTGCCATCATTTACTGGAAGTTTTCGATCTGATACCACTTGAAGGACGTTCCCTAAATGATTACTCATTTCAAAGTATTTATCTCCAATGATATTTTGTGTTGCGGTATTGATATTGACTAAGTTTAAATCGCTACTTGCTATAATTTCACCTATTTGTTCTTGGCCTATTCTGCTTGAACCGTATAGTGTTTGGTCGAGTCCCATCTCGTGGTTGACTGAAGCTCAACTATTATCTTCTAAAAATACAAATATTTTACAATCTAAGCACTAGTTTTCTAGTTGGAGATTTTTTGTTGTGGGTTACTGGGTGGTTGTGTGGAGAGTTAAGGTTAGGAGAAGATGGGGTGAAATTCGCGGCTGGGGGGTTTATGTATGGAGACCCATGACCACGAGAAGCTGCGCTAAATCTCGCGGCAGCTTGGGGAAATAAAAATAAATTGTTGATAACTTTTTGGATTTTGGGAGGTTGAAAATTTATTTAAGTCAAATTTACTTTAATAAATATTCACAATCTGGCTCTGTTTCTTCGTACTCTATTACTTCGCCATTAGCTTTATATAATTTTATAATCCTTGAATTTTCCTTTTTGTAAAGGCTATCACCTATAACAGACTCTTTATATATTTTTCGACCCAATATAGTAGTAAGAATTATGTGTCTCTTATTTTCAAATATTATAGTTTCATTATTATGATTTTTTTTATCAATGTATTTTTCTTTTATCACATTATTGATAGATGTTTTAATAAAATTTTCTTTTGGAACAGTACAATCACCTCTATACCAAACTGAACCAAAACCAATAGAAAGCATTAGAATAATTAATGC
>NZ_PJNI01000045.1 GCF_002844555.1 Brumimicrobium salinarum | reverse complement strand
ATGGAAATTGCTCTATATTTTTGATTTGCTTGTTAGAATTAAGCCGTGTCTTGGATCAGCAACGAAAACTTGTTTTTTGGTTATTTTATAGACCACAACAAAATGTCGTTGTTGCCAAAAAACGATACAAGGCAGTGGTGCGTCTTTTTTGAGTTTTTCAAAATCAATTTTCACACCTAAAGAACGAAAACCAATGTTTTCTGCAGCTTCAGCAATATTTTTTAGGGTAGAGCCTTCACGAGTAGTCTCAGAAATGGCGCGAAGTTTTTGCAAGGATATGGTGCGACCATAGTGCTTTGCGATCATGCGAAGGCATGTTGGACCGCAATCCATGATGTCCAGTTGGCGATAGTTAGGAAACTTCATATTAGATTTTAATTAATCCTGATATCGTTGATATTGTACGAATAAAGTATCCTTTTCCATGACGTAGGGTTTTCTTTTTTAAGAATATAGAGCCTGCCATCATTCACTTCCCAATGATATAAGCCATGTATGCCACTCAATAGTGGCATTTCTTTTGTCTCAGCAGTTAAGTAATTAATTTCTAATATTACTTGGGAGTTACCTTTTCTAAATAAAAAGTAACCTTTCTTTCTCACTTCATCTGTATAAAACTCATTTCTGTACCACAAATCGCTTAATTCTATTTTCTTACTATTAATTTTTTGCTCATTGATATAATAATTTATTTCTGATTTGTTGAAGTCAAAGGTTATCAACATAGAATCTAATAAGTAAGCATCCATTCTTGACTCTTCCAAGAGTCCTAACAGCCCCATAAAGCCATTTGATCCTTTCAAAAATTTAAACACTTGTGCCGTTTCCGGATCTAAATTGGCTATACTCGTATTCTTATGTTTATGATATTTTCTTCCAGCAAATTTATGATTTGGAGAATAAAACAGATAGACTGGTAAGCCTCTTAATGGACTTAAATTTGAATAATTCTGAGAAACGAAGTGCATAGAACTTGAATCATAAAAAATATCAATATAAGTTTCTAGTTCAATTTCTTTACTGTAAACAGAAATTTCATCAAGAAGGTTGTAGAAAAATGTGTTTTTAAAAAAATACTTTTCATTATATTCCCCGATAAAACCATGAAATCTGGCTCTATATTCATTTTTAACCATCAAAAATTCTACTTTTTTCTTATTATAGATAAAAATAGAATCTCGTACTTCTATAATGGGAAGCCCTAATATATCGGAATATAGAAGTTCTGCTTTGGAATTAATTATAGTATTTGTATTATTTGTGGAGATGTATTTGTTTTTAAGGTTATTTACGGACTTCTGTATTGTATATAATTCTCCATTAACAAAATGAAAGTCCACAACATGCATCGTATCATGTGACTCCTTTCTAATAATGTCTGCTTTAATTATGGTTTCATCAAAAGATTGGGTTCGTACTTCGAAATAAAATGTATCTGTTTTTACGAATGTTTCAAGATTTAATAATAAAGAGTCCAAGTTCTTTAGACTTATCCAAAAGTAACCCTTTGGTTTTGGGTTTAATTCAATAAAGTCAGCATAATTTAAATTTAGATTTTGGTCTTCTATTCTTACCTTTAATGAGTTTTTATCAACTCGTTTCTGTTGTAAATAGAATGTTTTTTCTTGCGAGTAAGAAAAAATAGTTATAAACAGAAACATCGTGGTGAAATTTAGTTTCATTAAAAATAAGGGTTAATAGAGTAGTAAACCTAGGTCGGGTAATTAAAACCTGACCTAGGTTTTTAAACTATGGTCTGTTTCTGTCGTCATCGTAGAACCCTAAATCGTATAGTTCCCAATAAGCATCCATTTGTTGATCAATGTTAGCCCCCATGTTTATACCTCCTTTAACATTTTCTGTTGCCACTTCATCATTTGTTTCAAATGATTTCAATGACTTTTGATTTTCATTTTTCATAATAATAAATTTATCCCTACAATAAAATTTAGTTATCTTTGTAACCGCATGTAGGTAAATACAATTACTTAGATTGCGTAAAATGTATCTCATCTGACAAATTGATTATCTACGTCTATATAAAGAGCGTGTGTCAGCACGCTTTTTT
>NZ_PJNI01000044.1 GCF_002844555.1 Brumimicrobium salinarum | reverse complement strand
GGCGCACTGGCAGTCATTCGACTGTCAGCCGTCTACTCGATTGTGCAGTCGTAATATTTTATTTTTCTTTATTCATTCCCTAATATCCTATTTATGAACTTCAACGTTTGATCATAACCAGCAATAATTGTCACAATACCACTAACAAGTGTTATAAGTGCCATTAAGCCTGAAACCACCTTGTAAATAAGACTTTCTTTTATTGAATTTAATGTCCTGTTGCTAATTATCCCAAACCAACTTAAGACGAAAATAGGAACGCTGAAAATTTCACGAAAACCTTCTCGAAACCAAATAATTGGGTTTTTCAAATTACTTAATGTTTCTTTCTGAAACTCTTCTAAATAACCAATGTAACGCAATAAAGAATCGTCAACTGAATTAACGTCAAAATCTTTAACTGAACCATCACGGAACTTAGGAATAGTGTTAATAACAATTTGATAGTTTGAGACCTTATATGTTTGAAAAGGAGCTATGTAGTCCATTTTTCCGAATAACCCTAAATAGTTTTGAATTCGACTAACATTCATAGTCAACCAAACATATTGCTTTACATCAAAATTCCCCGATTGACTCCATCGGTCATAATTCTCAAAATACTTATTTACGAATTCAACGAATTTATTCCTGTATTCACCTGCAAAGTCGAGTTTCTTGATAACACGTGTATGACTTCTATATACTTGAACAAAGCCAATTACAAATACGGTAACAATGGATAATATGATTACCGTAGTTATCATTTTTTCATTAATGTTTGTAAGCTTTCAATTTTTGTTTGCAACTCATCAAAAGTCATTATTTCAACATCCCGACTGTTACTTCTAAAAAGCTCAAAGGAGTATCGTTGTTTTTCAGAAAGTTTATTAATACTTCCAATTAAAACAACACATCTAGAATTAAATGTTTCAAAATCTTCTTTTGTCTTACCTTTTGTAGTATAAAACTCCTTTTGGAAGTTGTCTCTTTGGTTTAGGACTTGATTAATACAGCCTGTTAAATCTTTTGCAGCACTAAAAACGTCATCTCCTCGATATGCAGTTTTTTCAAGTAACTTAGTTTTATGAGTTTTTATTTCAAGAAAAGAGACATTATCACTTAGACTATTCTTTATAAGAAAGTCATTAAACTTTCCGTTTTTATTATCTAACGTTTTTCCTCCAACATAAGCTTCATCTCGATATAGTATGACTGGTTGAGCAAAAATTGAGGAGAATATCCAACTATGTAGTTTTAAAAACTCTTGCCATCTTTTTTCTAATGAATCACCATCAGTTGACAGCTTCATTAAATCCTTATAACCCTTTAAAGTTTCTTGGATATATTTATTGTCAACTATCTCTTTGGTTTTAGCTAAAGACTCTTCTGTGAGAAAGTCTGTTTTTAGTGAAAGACTTTTAAACAACTCTATTATTGCTTTTTTGTCCTTAGTAGAAAACTCATCTAATGATTTGCCCCAACTTAAAAGTGAAGTTGCTATTGTATTAGGAATATAGCTGGCTTCTGGTTTTTCAACTTCTTTTGGGAATAGGTCATAAAGTACGTTTTTTAAAACTGCATTTACATCACTATTGTTTTTCTTAAAAACACTGTCAAAGCTTTCGTTAAGCTTTTGTAAGTCTTTTTGACTGAGATATAGTTTCCTGGAAGTTAGGTCAATCTTAGTTTTTCCATCTTTTTCAATTATGACTTCCTTAAAATCATATTCATTGTCTACAAACCTTGAGAATGGTTTTAATCGCTTTGTAAATCCATATCCGAATGTGACAGATTTATTAACTCCTACTGGCAGTTTGTTTTTAAAGCCTATAAAGGAGAATTTTTCAATTGTTTTGTACTTCTGTCCTCCTTCAAAAGCTCTTGGGTAATGAACAACTAAGTCCTTTTTCTTGTAAGTAATTCTGGATTTTTGATTTATGCCAAGTTCAGAATCAATGAAGTAATAAATTGTCATTGTTGCGGTATCCTTTACAACTCTTTCTTCTTTTATCTTAGTCATTATCTGGTTCTATTTTAGACTGCATAACGGTTCTAAGTTAAGCGGTCGTTTTAATGCCGCTTAGGCTTTGTGTGTGCCCAGCATGGGCATCTTTACCTTACGAAAGTAAGGAATTAATCTAAAGGGTGC
>NZ_PJNI01000043.1 GCF_002844555.1 Brumimicrobium salinarum | reverse complement strand
TTCTGATCCATAAGTATGCGTTGGATTTTCAAGCGTAGAAGCGTTGCCATCACCAAAGTTCCAAAGATAAGTATCAATTGTTCCAGTAGGGATTGAACTTAGATTATTAAAAATGCTGTTGTCATTCAAACACGATTCATTTACATTGAAACTAGCTATTGGCAAATCATAAACCTCTACCGCCTGATTCACTGTATCTAGACATCCAGCATCATTCTCAACAATTAAAACAACATTTTGAGTACCCACTGTTGGAAAAACAAATGTTGGATTATTTGACAAGGCATCTGGTATGGGATCAGCATCAAAATACCATCTTTGGTTTATAATTGAACCAGTATTTGGAACACTCGTATTTTCAAAGGAGACGGGTTCATTATAGCACGTGTCATTATATAAAAAGTCTGCTTGAGGCTGCGCGATAACTGTAACACTCTCATTGTATGTATTTACACAATTGTTATTCGTTGTAACTTCTAAAATGACATTAAAAGTATTGGCCGAAACATAATTATTTTGTGGATTTTGTTGTGTTGAGGTATTTCCATCTCCAAAATCCCAATTCCAATTTGTTATTGAATTATTTGTATGCGCATTAGATAATGTTGTCTCGTCTATAAAACTAGTAATTTCATACTCACATACTGTTGATGCTGAAAAGTCAACCTGAGGTAAAGGAAATACTGTTGCGTTACTTGTATAACTATCAACACACCCATGATTAGAAGTCACGGTTAAATCTACATTGTACACACCTTCTGAAGTATAAATATGTGTTGGATTTTCTAAAACTGAAACTCCACCATCATCAAAAGCCCAGTCCCAATTCGTTATCGAACCTGTTCCTATTGAACTTGAATTAATAAATTGAATCTGATCATTCAAGCATACAGGAGCAGCCGTGAAGTTTGCAACTGGAAGTTCAAAAATTTCAAGATTATTATAAAGCGTATCGTAACAATTAAAATTATTACTTACAATTAAACCTACATTCTGTGTTCCCATAGCAGGAAAAGTATGACTCGGGTTTTGCGTATTGTCATCGACAATCATATCATTATCAAAATACCAATCCCAGCTATCTATTGATGAACCATTTGATAAACTTTGATCTACAAATTGATTGGGATCACCAAAACATGTATCATTTACTGAAAAGTCTGCTATAGGTTTAGGGTTAAAAGTGACTTCAACTGTATCTTTGGCAATACATCCAACGACATTTGTAGTTATTACATCATAAATACCTGTTTGATTAACTGTAATTATAGGTGTTGTTTCACCGGTGCTCCACAAATAGGTATCTTGTGCATTTATTGTTGCGTCTAATGTTTGAGAATTTATTTCGTTTTCACAATGGGTGATATCTGGACCAATACCAACTAATGTATCAAATACTGTTATGGTTTTTATGATTTGATCTGTACAGCCATTAACGTCTTCAACCTCTAAACTCACATTATAAACTCCTGGAGAGGTGTATATGTGTTCTACCTCATTTGGATGATTGTAAGTTGTACCATCCCCCATATCCCAAGATGTAGATGCGTAAGGACTTTGAAAAGATGGATCACAGAATATAGAATACCTCGCTGTATCTCCAAGACAAATACTATCGTGTTCTATACTGAAATCAGACGCCACCTGATATGAAAAGTCAGCGTAAGTAACATTATCTTGTGAGGCATTATAAAAACCAAATCTTCCAGGATGAAAACAGTCTTCAACATTTACTATTTCTGTACCGTCAATCCAAATTGTAACATTAGTTGAAGTATATCGACATCTAAAATTGTATGTTCTATTCAAGTCCCAACCTGCAAATGA
>NZ_PJNI01000042.1 GCF_002844555.1 Brumimicrobium salinarum | reverse complement strand
TCCATGCGCTGCTCCTTCATTCCTAACTGTAGAAAACAAATAATAATCATGATCTGCTCCGCCGCCTAAAGGATCTTGATACCCAAAAGCAAAACCTACAAAGTCGTTATCTCCAGAGTTACCAACCCTAAATGTCCCTGTAAATTCAACATTTATAAAATCAAAGTCATTTACAAAAAAAGCAGGAGCTCCATTTATTCCTTGATTCACAGATGTTCCGCCTGGATTCACATTCCAATTGGCGTTACCTCCTTCTTCGGTCCATGTATTCAAGTCTAGAGCTTGTCCACATTGTGAGAATACTTGAGCATAAACTAGAAAAGCGAAAAATAATAAAAAGTAATTCTTCATCATAAAATCTCTTTTTTTACCTTAAAACATTCACATGTCCATATTCTACATGGCGTGTAGTGGACATTGTTTCT
>NZ_PJNI01000041.1 GCF_002844555.1 Brumimicrobium salinarum | reverse complement strand
AGGTTCTAGAAATCCTTTAGGATTAAGAAGAGTATATGATAAAGTTTTTTTTCATCCATATTATAGAATTAGGGATATTTTTGGATTTGCTTTCTTTTTTGTTTTTTTTTTATTTATTTGTTTTTTGTTTCCTTATATTTTTATGGATGTAGAGAATTTTATTTCTTCTAATCCTTTGGTTACTCCCGTTCATATTCAACCTGAATGATATTTTTTATTTGCTTATACTATTTTACGTTCTATTTCTAGAAAAATTGGAGGAGTAATCGCTTTAGTTATATCGGTGGTTATTTTATATTTTTTACCTTTTTTTTTGAAGCATCGTTTTCGAAGAACTTTATTTTATTATTTTATAAAGTTTATATATTGGGTTTTTGTTGTAAATTGAATATTGTTAACATGAATTGGTGCGTGTGTTGTAGAATATCCATATATAGGGTTGGGGATAGTATTTAGTTTTTTGTATTTTATAATATTTATAGTTTTTTGAATAATTTATGAAATTCAGGATTTTATAATTTTATAAGTTGTGTTTGGCTTTATTTTAATTGTTTTGAAAACAATTTTTAAGAAATTTTCTTTAAAGTCTGATTGGTTAGTTTAAGTAAAACATAAATTTTGTAAATTTAAAATTAATTAAATATGAATGGAATAATGAATGGTAATATAATAATAAATATTGATAAAGGTAGAAATATTTTTCATCTTATTAATATTAATATATCATATCGAAATCGAGGATATGTTCCTCGTACTCAAATTAATATAATTGTGATTATGATTATAATTGTTATTGAAATGATAGATTTAATAGGACTAAAAAATATTATAGTTGAAATTATTCTTAAAATAAGTATTCTTAAATATTCTGATAGAAAAATTAAAGCAAATCATCCTCCTATATATTCAACATTGAAACCTGAAACTAATTCGGATTCTCCTTCTGCAAAATCGAATGGTCTACGATTAGTTTCTGCTAAACAAGAAGATAATCATATAATAAATAAGAGAATATTTCCAAAAAAAAAGTATAATATATACTGAGATTCTTCTATTTGAGTAAATGAATAGGATTGAGATAATAAAACTAAAAATAAAATGATTATGAAAAATGGTACTTCATAAGAAATTATTTGTGCAACTCTTCGAATAGATCCTAAATGACAATATTTTGAATTAGTTGATCATCCAATAAGTAGAATGAAATATACTCCTATTCTTGATAAAATAAAAAATATTAATAAATTATGTTTAATGTCAATTAAGGTTGAAAAATTATATATTATTAATGGGATTATGCATAGGGAGATAAATAAAGAAAGAAAAGGAGTTATAAATGATAATGTAAAGTTTATAGATTCTAAAGATAATAAATTTTTATTAAAAAGTTTAATAGCATCTCTAAAGGGTTGAAGAATTCCTATAATACCTACTTTATTAGGTCCTTTTCGAATTTGAATATATCTTAAAATTTTTCGTTCTAATAATGTATAAAAAGCTACTCTGATTAGAATTCTAAGGGAAATCAAAATAAAATTTAAAAATGAGGTAATTATATATAGTTAATTAGATTCTAATTCTAATGCATTATTCTGCCAATATTATAATACTATTATTTTCTTAGGTCCTTTCGTACTAGAAGAATTTTGTTAGAAGATAGAAACCGACCTGGTTTACACCGGTCTGAACTCAAATCATGTAATTTTTTAAAAGTCGAACAGACTTTCTTAATTAACTATTGCGTAAATTAGAATATTAAATCAACATCGAGGTTGCAATCTTTATTTTAAATAAGATCTTAAAAATTTTATTACACTGTTATCCCTACGGTAACTTAATTATGTTATTAATTATATTAGGTCAAATTAAATATTTAATATTATTAAAGTAATAATTAATTAACTGCCCCAGTTAAACTGAAGTGAAGTTCGATAGGGTCTTATCGTCTTTCTTTTTAAAAATTGTTTTTTTACAATTAAAATAATTTAAATAATTTTTTAAAAAAAATCTATTGAGATGTTAAGTCTTTTGTTCTAGTCTTTAATTAAAAGACAAATTATTATGCTACCTTAGCACAAAAGCGGCTATTTAAATTTCATTGAGCAGACTTTATTATTAATTAATGCTAATAAAAATGTTTTTGTTAAACAGTCACTCAATTTTGGATGAGTTTTTATTAAAAATATTAATAGTTTACTTATATTATCATTATATTTTTATGTAATATTTTTAAAAATATTATAATTTGAGAATTTTTATTAGTGTAAGTTATTATACTTTTTAAATACTATAAGTTTTTAATTTGATTTTAAAGATTTTAAATTGATTTAATAAATTATTTTATTAAATTTTATTTAAAATTATTTTTTTCTTTTTAAACCAGATATAATATATACGAAAATGTTTAATTTCTATTAATAATTTTAATAATTTTTTGAAATAAATATTATAAATATTAATAGATCATATAATTT
>NZ_PJNI01000040.1 GCF_002844555.1 Brumimicrobium salinarum | reverse complement strand
TTATTAAACCGCTTGCCATTTGTTGAAGAGATAGCACCAGCATCAAAACCAAAACCAGCATCTGCACCAACACCCCCGCCAACGGTAATATAAGGGTTTGTGTTGCCTTCATCATCCCAAACAAATCCAAAAGAAAATATTGTCACGGGTTCAAGTCCTTTTTCTCCCCCCGGCCATTCAGTTACATATTTATCGTCATCCCAAGCACCTGATTCCTCTAATTTATCTATTGTAGCGTCATCATCTAATGGTCCCGTATGGATAGATGATCCGTCATTTAATACAGCTTCTTCTAAGCCCTCTAATTCAACTGCATGGATAACTTTATTACCACTAAAGCTATATGGAGTATAATGTGGATACTTTTTTGTAAGCGGATCCACCGCAAAGAACCTCCCGACCCTTGGATCGTGCATACGATACTTGTAATTCACACTATTGCCCTCACCTTTAATCTCGTCATCCATTTCCTGTCCTTGGAAGCCATAACGGTAAGAACCTACACAACTAATTCCGCTGACATTCAAATCATTACACATCACTTTTAGCGGTGATAAAGTTTCGTGATATGTCAGTTTTTTGCAGCCCATTGAAGTTTCTAAATTAAGTATTTTTTTCTTTCAACTGAAAATTTACTCACTTGTTTTTAGTTGGGATTATTTACCCTATATTTGTTTAGCAAAGTATTAGTAGGGTTTTGTACAAAAAAAGCATTTATAAATTATCAACATCATGAAAGAAATTACATTAAAAGTTCCCGACACTAAATTAAGCTTCTTTATGGAGCTCGTCAATCAGCTTGGTTTAGAAATCAAGAATGATGAACTCGTTATCCCTAAGAAACATCAGGAGATTGTATTGGATCGCATCCAAAACACAAAAGAAGAAGACTTACTCCACTGGGATGATATTAAAGACGATTTCGATGGTATTTAAAGTTAATCCACAAGCAAAAATTGATATTCAGGAGCAAATCCATTTCTACAACGATAAACAAAAGGGGGCTTGGTAAACGCTTTCATAATGACGTTAAGTCAACCTTTAAATCCATTCGTAAAAATCCTTTCTACCAAATACGATATAAAGATGTACGTTGTCTACCGTTGAAAAAATTTCCTGCCATGGTACATTATACCCTTGATGAAAATAAAAAACAGATTACTGTAAGAGCGGTTTTTCATACAAGTCAAAACCCACAGAAGTGGAGTGAAAGGTAACTCAAGACCACGAGAAGCTGCGCTAAATTTTGGGGCAGCTTGGGGAATTTCCTTACGGTGTGTATTTTAATATCATCGAAAATGAAATTATTATTGTTGACGTTTTTCATACTTCGCAGAGTCCGAAGAAGTAGAAAGGAAGGTGAAACGCAGCTAGTTTATTCCTCATACTCCTCTATAATTATTTCTAAATCAATTGTGCTATCAGCACGTAACTCTTCAAAAGTATTCAACTTTTTTGCCTTCATTTTGGAATTGTACGTACTAATCGTGTCCACTCGAAGGATGCTGTCTAATCTTGACGTTGCTCTACTCAAATCTTTTATACCTTGATCAAGTGAATCTTTTATTAATGTAGAAATACTTTTCATTTTACCTTCTTCTTCAACACTTTCATTTTTGCATGATGAATTGGTAAGAAATATAATCAAAATTATGGGTATCGCTATTTTCATTTTATAAGATTTATTAATTATCTATTAGACCAGGAGCACTAGGCAAAAAATGTGTTCTATCATATCCTTCTTCCGTAGACATATATTCTTTTCTATTCAACTTGATATAAATATAATTTTGATCGGTTACTTTATAACCAAAATTAAACCTTTTGCCATCAATTTCATAATTATAACTAGCTTTATTGTCACCAATGTCATAATTAACTCTTTTATATATCACCATTGTTACTTGAGTCGGAAATTCTGGATCATCCACTGTGATTCTTGCTACAGCATTCAATTGTTCAAAGGTAGCTCTAACACCCTCTAAGTTCTTGTTGTATTCAGAAACAAGTTTATTCACTTTAAGTATACCTTGATTAACCAGCGCTTTTCCACGTCTAATTTCTGATTCTAAAACTTCAATTCCACCGTCATTTGCCGCACCCCAGCCTTGAGTTATCGGATTTTTAAGTAGATGAACAGCACTATTTCCAAATTTTGCAAATGCCAGACGTCTTTCAGCATCTTCGATATAATCTTTTACTTCATTAATTTCTTTTTTAAGACTTTCAATATTTTTGGCGTCAACTTCTAATGGATCTGTATGATTAAATGATATGTCATCGACAGTAGATGTATCCGCTCCATCCCTATCTACGAACCAAATAGGATTATTTGCAAATACTGCATAAGGGCTTTCATGATGTTTAACAATTGGATCGGGATTCCAACGCCTCGCTATTCGTGGGTCATACTCCCAAAATTCAGCTGTATAGTGATTACCTTCTCCGGAAATTTCATCTACTTTTTCTTGTCCATTTGCTGCTCCATAGCGATAAGCATCTGTCTGTCCATTTCTCCCCGGCATTTGCATACCAAACGGGTAGTAATCAGAATAACTCACCACATCAACAAGGGAACAATCGATGTTTTCATT
>NZ_PJNI01000004.1 GCF_002844555.1 Brumimicrobium salinarum | reverse complement strand
TTGATACTTATGCTGGAGCAGCAGCGAATGGATGCGATAGTATAGTTACAACAGATTTAACGATTAATGAATTACCAAATGTTGGAGTCACTTTAGTAAACGAAACGATTACTGCAGATTTAACAGGAGCTAATTACCAATGGGTTGATTGCAATGATGACTTTACTGCAATAACAGGTGAGACGAGCGAGGAGTTTACGGCTGCTGAAAATGGGCGATATGCTGTAATTATTGATGATGGAAATTGTGTTGACACTTCAATATGTGTTGAAATTAACACCGTTAACTTAAAGCAGTTTAAGAAAGATTTTGAAATTCAAATTTATCCAAACCCAACGAAAGGACCTCTTTTTATACAATTAGAAAATTATGGTGATACATCTTTTGAGCTTTCTCTTGTTGATGCCCTAGGCAAGATTATTCATAATGAGGTCTTTAGTTCTGAAGAGGTAAAGTTAGATCTTTCTGCCTTGCGAAAAGGTGTTTATTTTGTGCGTTTGAATAGTAATAATCAGGTAAAGGTTTATCGTGTAGTCAAGCATTAGATTTTTTATTAAATAAAAACAATGAATTAACCCTCCAATTTGAATTAATTTATTTAATTTAATAGATTGAAATTAAATGGCATGCTACTTGATTAAAATTGTTAAACCTTAAAAAATAAGAAATGATGAAAAAAATAAAAATTTTAATTTTAAGTTTCAGTGTAATCTTAACAGCTAATGTTATGGCACAAGAAACGACAAAAGCAAATGATCTTAAAAAAGCAGAAGTTCAAGAAATGGCTTTTCCGGAAGAACTTAATTTGAGTAAAGATCAAAAGATTAAAATAACGGATATTGTTAAAGACGCTGAAAAAGTTGAAAAAGAAATTAGAAGTGATAAACGTTTGTCCGTTGAAAAACGACAAGAAAAGCTTTTAGCAATTAAAGATAAAAAAGAACGTGAAATTAAGGAAATCTTAAATGAAGAACAATTAGCAACTTTGAAAAAGTTAGAAGCTGAAAGTAAAGATGCTGTTAAGTTGAAAAAAGTGGAGAAAAAGACTTTATCTCCAAAATCAAAACAGCTTAAAGTGACTAAAAAAGCTTCAAAAGTTAAATAGTTGAATCTAAGAATAAAAAAAATCGCTTATTGAAAAATAAGCGATTTTTTTATTGATCAAAAACGAAATGTTATTCTCTTTTTGCAGCTTATTAGATTATGATAAGTGTGCCTAAGATTAATTCTTAATTGAGGAATAAATAAAATGTTCTTTAATTATTTTTGTAAGTAATTTAAATTGTATAGTTTAGCTAGAAATAAAGATGATGAAGAATTTTTTAATAACAATATTTAGCGTATTATCCATAAGTCTCTTTTTAGTAGCATGTAAAAAAGAGGAAAATAATGGTGGAAATGGAAAGGACGGAAATATAACTGTTTCTGTTAGTTACAAACAGAGTACTAATCCGACTTTTGTTTATTCTTATGGTGAAACAGAAATCAGATTGTTTAGAGATGGAATGAAGGTCGCAACAATGTATGCTAATCCGTCAAATCAAAATGTAAACTTTGGAACATACGAATACGGAAATTACCGAGTGGATGCTTTTGTTACAAAGACAAAATATAATTCAAGCAACGGAGCTACCAACACTTATGATCGTTCTAAAACAGAAAGCTTTAAGCTCGATACTGGAAATAAATCAGTAAGTATTAGTTTTAAGTAGACAATTTTTATTGCTCTAATAGGCATCTTTGGGTTGAAAACTAAACTTTAACCTCTGAGCTTATCTGTTAGTTTTTCAAATAGACCTTTTTCTATTTTAATTATTATAAGCCTACACTTCTCTCATCAGAAGAAAGTATTTCAATGCCTTTTAATTTTCTTGAGTTTAAAATAAACTATGATTTGGATTAAAAGAAGAAGTAATACAATTCCTCCACCTATCATGGTTAGCGTAAAATTGACGGACTTACTAAAATTATCAAAAAATGTAAACTCCCCAATCAGCCAAATTCCTGCGATGTACCAAATCGGATTGGTGAATTTCTGGACGTTTTGTTTCTTCAAGGAATAGAGCCATTCTTTATACATATCGTTTTTTGGATAGAAATTAACCAAACGCTCAAAAGTTGATATAGCCAATTTTAGTTGTTTTGTGTGCCATAAGGTGAGTCCATAATTCCATAAAAGTTGCTGATAAAAGGTGATCTCAACGTATCCACCTGAGCAACTACACCTCCAAATTTTCAGGGAACAAGTCTTGTAATTTATTGCACGGATAGTCGGCGATTACTTCGAGCACTTTATTGAGCCATTTCTCTGGGTTTACACCATTGAGCTTGCAGTTGGCGAAGAAGGTATAAAACATTGCTGTTCTTTTGGCACCGTTGTGAGAACCTGCAAAGAGGTAGTTTTTTCGACCAATTGCTACTGGACGTATTTTATTTTCGATGGCATTGTTGTTGATATGGTAGTTTCCATTTTCTAGATAAGTCAGTAGACTTGACCATAACCTGGTGCAATATTCAATAGCTTTTCCGATGAGTGATTTAGGTAATACCATATTTCGCTCGCGATGCATCCATTTTCCGAGATTGTTGATTATTGGGAGTGCTTCTTCTAAACGAACTTCGTGGTGCTGTTGACGATATAGCGGCAGATGATCCACGTATTTGCTAACCAAGATCTGTGTTAAAACTGAGTTTCCTGCTAAGCATTTTTCAATGGGTCTGGATGGAAGCTCAGCAATTTTTATTTCTTGAGTCTTTTTGTGTACGTATTAGGTCGGATAATACGGCGTTTGAAAAACTGAGCGGGTGTATATTCCAACATTTCAGTAATTTCTTCCCCCATCTTCGCCATGTCCTCAGTTAAGTCTTCTGGCTCGATGATTTCCTCAACAACTGGAAGGTTTTCCGGCAATTTATTTCGTCCAGCATGCTTAGTTGTTTTTTTACGCTCATATGTGATTTTCTCCTTCACAGGAGTCTCGTCGGCTAAAGCTTCTTGAGAGGCGAACTCTTCAAATGATAACGCCAACTGATCTTTGTTCTCATTAATGAACCGTTCCTTTTTAGAACCAAAAAGCATGCGCTGCAAATTTGCTACAATGATGTTTAGTCGAGCGATATCATCTTCTTTCTTAGCAATGTCTTGATCTTTCTTTTGATTAACAAAATCAAGTTTTTGGTTGGATGATTCAAGTTTTTGGTTGGATGATTCAAGTTTCTGATTGGATTTTTGGAGCGTCAAAAGTTGCTCAATCAACTCCTGTTTTGACATATTTTCCAACTCGTTTTCCATGCCCAAAGATACACTAAAAGCATTGTATTTAGCAGCTTTCCCAAGCAGAGTAATCAACAAAATTATGTGGTTAAATACCGCTTTCTTTTCTTGGTTTTCTCAAAGTCGATTCCTCGTAAAATCATGTAAGTCTCTTCCTGAGTAAGCTCACTATTTGGTGCGTAAACATTGGCGGTTGGGCGTTTGAAAGTTCCTTTTTCAAGGCGTTTGTAATAAAGCACCAACCCATCTTTATCCCAAAAAGTATTTTCACTTTGTTGCGGTCTTTGCTAATAAAAACGAAAAGGTAACCACTTAAAGGATTTAGTTCCATTTCATTCTGTACTAATCCAAAAAGTCCATTAAACCCTTTGCGCATATCACATGGCTTGGCTTATAGAAGGACTTTTGTGGAAGTATCTAAACCAAACATCATTTGTAGACTGTGATTTTAATTCCTGAAGGTAAATCAATTTGCAAAGTTTTCTCACGCTTTACTTCGGGAACGGCAATGGATTCTGTGATGGGGATTTCTTTGAAGTTGGATTTTGTTGATATAACTTGTTCTTTATTATACTTGCTGATCCAATATTCGAATTTTGCTTTTGAATATTCTTTATCCAATATAAAATCGGCTTTGCTCTTACCACTTGATTTCCATAATTGGACTTCTTTATACATTTTGTCTTTTACTGCCATTTTTTTCTGACAAGTTTCAGAAATTGCTGCGGCTAATGAAAGATGTGGTTGGTCGGGGGCTTACGTTTAGTGTTATTCAGGTGTTCTCTCTGGACTTTGTCGATTAGAAAAGAAAGAAATGATTTCAATTTGATTTTTGTTCACTTTGTAATACATAGTATTGAACTTTTTGATTACAACCTTTCTAATTTCAAGTGATTCGGAAATGGGAAATAATTTAGGATTTTTTGCTATTAAATTTAAAACTTGCTCAATCTCCACAGAAAGTTTCTTTATTTCTCTATGTGTAAAGTTTAGCTCTAAATATTCATAGGTGTCAGCTAATTCAGATAAAGCGTGATGAGTCCAGAAAATGTTATAACCACTTTCCATAGATCTTTTTTGCTTCTGAATTCGGCTTTAATCGTCCATTATCAGCATCAGATAATCCTAATTCGATTGACTTTTTTTCTGAATCAGAGATTTCCTTTGCCCAATCTTTAGTTTCACTGTGTCTTAATTCAATTATTTTTTGAATCAAAGCACTATCTTCTAGGGTTGTCAACCATTGAATTAGTTCGATTTTTTCATTTTGAATATTCATTTCCATAAACCAAAGATAAGGAATTTTAATAGGAGAACAAAAGTTTTTTCATTAACCCAGAGTGCGTAGGTTTAAACTTTGGCGTCATACTTCATACAACACCAAAGTTTTTAAAATACTTATTTCCCCTCAATCCACTCTCTCGCATTTACAAAGGCTTCCAACCAAGGAGTAACTTCGTCTTTGCGACCATCAGGATAGTTCGCCCAGTTCCATTGGAAGGTTGAACGCTCGATGTGTGGCATCGTTACCAAATGTCTTCCTGAAGCGTCGCACATCATTGCGGTGTTGAAATCAGAACCGTTTGGATTCGCTGGATAGTGCTCGTATCCGTATTTCGCTACGATGTTGTATTTGTCTTCGCTGTATGGTAAGTCAAATTTCCCTTCACCGTGTGAAATCCAAACGCCTAATGTTGTTCCGGCTAATGACGACAACATCACAGAGTTGTTTTCTTGAATTTTTACAGATGTAAAACTGCTTTCGTGTTTCTTTGAATCGTTGTAGGTCATCTTTCCATGCTTTTCATGGTCTGGATTGATGAGGTCTAACTCCATCCATAGTTGACAACCGTTACAAATTCCAACAGAAAGTGTGTCTTTTCTTTTGAAGAAGTTGTTCAATGCTGTTTTGGCCTTTTCGTTGTGTAAAAATGCGCCAGCCCAACCTTTCGCAGATCCTAGTACGTCCGAATTTGAGAATCCTCCAACGGCACCAATAAACTGAATGTCTTCCAAAGTTTCACGACCTTCAATTAAATCCGTCATGTGAATGTCTTTCACGTCAAATCCAGCTAAATACATCGCATTGGCCATTTCACGCTCACTATTACTTCCTTTTTCACGGATAATTGCCGCTTTAGGACGCGCAGTTTGAGCGGAGCTTGAACTTGCAGACTGAGCGGAGCCGAAGTCAGCAAGTTTACCTGTGAATCCTTTCGGGAAAGTGTAATTTAATGCTTGATTTTTATAATTGTCAAAACGATCTTTCGCTAATCCATTCGCCGTTTGTTTGTCGTCTAATAAGTACGAAGTCGTGTACCAAGTATCGCGCATTTCTGGAATTGATAACTTAAATTCATCAACTCCATTTACGATTTTTACCGTTTCTGATCCAACGACTTTTCCAATTTTATGGAAATCAATATTGTTGGCTGCTAAAACAGACTCCACTTCATCGTTTTGTGCTTGGAAAACAATTCCTGAATTTTCAGCAAAAAGTATTTTCAATGAATCTTCCTCTTTCAAACTCGATAAATCGTATTCAGCTCCGAGATTGTTTTCGGCAAAACACATTTCCAATAAGGTAGTGATCAATCCACCTGAAGCCACATCGTGACCTGCAACAATTTGATCTGTTTGAATCAATTTTTGAATCGTATTGAAAACCGTTTTTACATACCCAGCGTCTTTCACATCTGGCGCTTCGTTTCCTAATTTTCCAATAATCTGAGAGAACGAACTTCCACCTAATTTGAAATCGTCTTGTGAAATATTGATGTAGTAAATTGATCCTCCTTTTGGATTTAAAACAGGCTCAACTACTTTAGAAATTGCATTACAATGTCCAGCAGCTGAAATAATCACCGTTCCTGGAGAAATTACTTCGTCGTTTGGATATTTTTGTTTCATCGATAAAGAATCTTTTCCTGTTGGAACGTTAATTCCTAAATCGATAGAGAATTTAGATACAGCTTCAACTGCATTGTATAAACGAGCGTCTTCACCCGGGTTTTTACATGGCCACATCCAGTTGGCAGATAAAGAAACACTTTTCAATCCTTCTTCCAAAGGCGCCCAAATCATGTTGGTTAAAGATTCAGTGATTGCGTTTCTACTTCCTGCTGCTGGATCGATTAATGCTGCAATCGGTGCGTGACCGATTGATGTCGCGACACCTTCTTTGCCCTTGTAATCTAACGCCATCACTCCAACGTTGTTTAACGGTAATTGCAATGCTCCTGCACATTGTTGTTTGGCTACTTTTCCACCAACACAACGGTCAACTTTGTTGGTTAACCAGTCTTTACAAGCCACAGCCTCGAGTTGCAATAACTGCGATAAATAGCTGTTGAAGTTTTCTTTTTTATAAGATAATTCAGAATAAACGCGCTTCACAGAACTGTCCGTCATGATTGTTTTTGGCGAACTTCCGAACATATCAGTCATGGCTAAATCCATTGGTTTTTCACCTGTAGTTTTAGACTCGAAAGTAAAACGGTTATCATTGCGAACATCACCCACAGTGTACATTGGAGAACGTTCTCTGTCTGCGATTTTTTGCAATTTTTCAATATGTTTTTCGGCAATCACAAGTCCCATTCGTTCTTGCGATTCATTTCCGATAATTTCTTTTGCTGAAAGCGTAGGGTCGCCAACAGGAAGTTTATCTAAATCGATGTTTCCACCTGTTTCTTCAACCAATTCACTCAAGCAATTTAAGTGTCCACCTGCGCCGTGATCATGAATTGAAACAATATAGTTTTCATCTCCTTCAACCATTCCACGAATCGCATTCGCAGCACGTTTTTGCATTTCTGGATTAGATCTTTGCACGGCATTCAATTCAATCCCTGATGCGAATTCACCTGTATCAGCACTCGATACAGCTGCTCCACCCATTCCGATGCGGTAGTTTTCTCCTCCAAGAATCACTATTTTATCTCCATCTTCTGGTCGGTCTTTTTGTGCGTGTTCAGCTTTTCCATATCCAATTCCACCGGCTTGCATAATCACCTTGTCGAATCCTAATTTTCGTAAATCAGCGTCGGCATCAGTATTGTCTTTATCGTGGTGTTCGAAAGTTAAAATAGAACCTGCAATCAAAGGTTGTCCGAATTTATTTCCAAAATCAGAAGCTCCGTTAGAAGCTTTAATTAAGATATCCATTGGCGTTTGGTACAGCCATTCTCTTTCTTCGAAGGATTTCTCCCATGGTCGCTCTTCTTCCAAACGAGAATAAGAAGTCATGTAAACCGCTGTTCCTGCTAAAGGCAAAGAACCTTTTCCACCGGCCAATCGGTCTCTAATTTCTCCTCCAGATCCTGTTGCAGCTCCGTTAAACGGCTCAACAGTCGTTGGGAAGTTGTGCGTTTCCGCTTTTAAAGATATTACTGAGTCGAACTCTTTTACTTTGTAATAAGAAGGGACATCTGCTTTTAAAGGCGCAAATTGTTTGACTTTCGGGCCTTTTACAAAAGCCACATTGTCTTTATATGCTGAAACAATTCCGTTTGTATTTGTATTCGAAGTGTCACGGATCATTCTAAACAATGATTTTTCTTTTTCTTCACCGTCAATAACGAAAGTTCCGTTGAAAATTTTGTGACGACAGTGTTCTGAATTCACTTGTGAAAATCCAAAAACTTCAGAATCGGTAAGCGGTCTTCCAATTCGTTCTGAAACTTCTTCTAAATATTCAATTTCTTCATCATTTAACGCTAAGCCTTCTTTTTCATTGTAGGCTGCAATATCTTCAATGTTATTTACCTCCTCAGGTTGAATATCAATGTTGAAAATAGTCTGATTCAGTGCTTTGTATTTTTCAGAAATCATAGGGTCGAAGTCTTTTTCGTCTTCTTTTACAGCATGAAACTCTTCAATTCGAAGAATATCTGTTATCCCCATGTTTTGTGTGATTTCAACTGCATTGGTACTCCAAGGAGTAATCATGGCTGCACGTGGACCAATAAAAAAAGCATCCAACGATGCCTGTTCTATTTTTGGCTGGTTGCCAAATAACCATTCCAATTTTGAGATGGTTTCAGTTGATAATTCTTTTGTTGTTTGAACAGCAAAAACTTTACCGTTTGTGTTTCCAAAGAAATGAATCATTATATAATGTTTGAATGTTGTTTTATGGCTGCAAATTTAGTCTTTTTAAATGAGGTTTTAGACGAATTAAATGAATAAAAATCACAGCATGAATTAATCCCTAAGTTGTAAGTAAAATAAAAACTGATTTGTAAATAAAATGATTTATATCAGTTTTTAGAAAAATTGTGTGTATTTTTAGGACAAAACAAACACATTCTGAATTTATGACAACTGCTTATATTTTCTTTTCTTTAGTTGTGCTGCATTTTTTTGCTTTGATAGCATTGGTATTGTGGAAACTTTATCGTGGAGACTAACTTGAAGTCCTTACTTACTTTTTTTAAAAAAAAGTATTAAGTTTATGTCAAAAACAAGATGACTACACCTTACATTATTTTTGGAATTGTTATGCTACACTTGGTAATAGGATTTGCCTATATTTTTGGCGCATTTATAAAAAGAATTAATGGATTTAAGCCTTGCTTTTTAATTGACTGATTACGAATTTTATGATCGATAAGAAAATAGAAAAAGTTGCTATCGATAAACTAATAACCGCTAAGTAAGACATGAATATATTTTTATTTTTCAATATTTCTTGAGAGTTCCCATAATCAAGAATAAGTCCATAACGTAAAGACAACATCATTCCAAATAACAATAAGATAACACTTATTAAACCGGCCAGAAGGTCGTTGTTGTCTTTTTTAAATAGATTAATTCTCACCAATTCTATTAAAATATAAAGAATCATTATTCCCGAGAGGACTATTTCAAGTTTGTAATTCATATGCTCAAAATAAGATTAATTATTAAGTTATCAAAACTATGAATATTGTTATTTCTGGTGTTTTTCGACCCATTTATTCTTTGTATTAAATCAGTCTACGATTTTATTTTCTGTTTAATTGTTATTCATCTTGTTTTACGATGTTAATTATTGATTAATGTTGTTGGATTTTCAGGTGTAATTGATTGTCTATAAGTCGATTCAGGGAAAACCCTTGTGTGCATATGAGTATCTATCTTTAATTTTGAATAACATATTAAAAATAAATTATGAAAACACTAAGATTTTTACTACTAACTTCTGGAATGTTAATTTATCATGAAGCATCTGGACAATTATCAGCTGATCAAATGGTCATTGGTTCTGCAGGTAAGGGTGAGGTTGTTTCTAGTTCAATTTCGGCAAGTTGGACAGCTGGAGAAACTGCAATTCAAACACAAGCAAGTGGAACATTAACATTGACAGAGGGGTTTCATCAGACAAATGTGGATGATTTATCGATAGAGACGAATGCGCCGGACATTGATTTAAAATTGTATCCCAACCCAACACATGACAAGGTGTATTTGGGGGTTAATGCTACCGAAGCACAAAAAATCAATTATGATTTGTTCACTTCCTTAGGGCAAAAAGTCAATTTACCTGAAAGCTCAATGAGCGTTGATGGATATACAGAGAAAACTTTGGATTTCGGTCATTTAAATAAGGGGACATATCTTTTGAGAGTAACCTCAGATAAAGGCGTTCAATTATCAACAATTAGGATTATTAAAAATTAGTAATCCTTAATCACGACGTTTTAACCGTATTTATAATGTTAAAATAAAAGTGATAGTTAAAAATAATCAAGTAGAATTTTAAAAATATAATTATGCGACAAATAATATTAACCGTTTTAGCGGTTTTAGCAAGCCTTACATTTTCTTCAGCTGTTTATGGACAAGCTCCAGAAAAGTTTAATTATCAGGCAATATTAAGAGATAACGGTAATGTTATGGTGAGTGAATCTGTCAATGTTCGATTTACTATCCATGATGGATCGGCAACTGGAACAAGCGTCTATCAAGAGACACAGCTTCTTAATACAGATCAATATGGTCGTATAAACTGCGCAGTAGGAGATGGAAATGTAGTAAGTGGTGATTTTTCAACTATAGATTGGGGAAATGGGGGCAAGTATTTAAAAGTAGAGGTTGATAATGGATCTGGATTTGAAGATTTAGGTGCGAGTCAGTTACTTTCAGTTCCTTACGCTTTACAAGCTGGAGGTGTAGATGGTGGTGCATCTTCGGATTGGTCACTAGATGGGAATTCGGTGAGCTCAACAGATTTTATTGGAACTACTAACAATGAACATTTACGTTTTAAAGTAAATGGTCAGAAAGCAGGACTTATTTCAACCAACCCAAATTTTGTGAATGCTGGAACTCCAGCATGGAACACTGCCTACGGTTCAAATGCATTAGACAATTTATCAATCGGGCATAGTAATACGGCGATAGGAACGCGTTCTCTTAAAGGGGTAACATTTGGAGATGCAAATACAGGTTTGGGAAGTAATTCCTTAAAATCAAATGTGTCAGGAGATAAAAACACCTCCATAGGTGCTTTTTCAGATGTTGGGACTTCAAGTTTAACAAATACAACCGCAATTGGTGCAAATGCTTATGTAGAACAAAATAACTCTATGGTTTTAGGAAGTATTGATGGTGTGAATAACGCTACCGCAAATACTAAGGTGGGGATTGGTCTAACAAAACCGAAGAAGACACTTGATGTAAAAGGAAGTGTAAAGTTATCAGATACACTGTTTATTGCAAACTCTTATTTGAAAGCGGATTTTGCATCTTTAACAACTAATGTTTTGCTTTTTAAGCCTATAGATGCCTATGATGGTATTTCAAATTTAGGTTCTTCTGGTGCATCTTGGGGTGCTGTTTATACCGAGAATATACATGGCACTGATGATGCTACAATGTTTACAGGGAATGGTTTAAATATCAATACCAGTACAGTTATTAAATATGACGTGCCAACAGGAACAGGAACTGGTAATAATAGTGGTTTTTCAATTGTGAATACAAGTGCCTCTAATGATAAAAGTATTAATTTTCAGGTTGGTGCAGGAACCAATAACTTATACATGTATGAGTCAGATGGTGGGTTAATAGGAACATTTAATGGTACTTCTGGAGCTTATTCATCAACATCAGATGAGCGTTTAAAAACGAATTTCCAAGAAGTAGAAAGTACTTTAGAAAACTTGATGAAGTTAAAGCCATTAACGTATACTTACATTAATAATGCTGACAATGATAGACGTCATATAGGTTTTAAAGCACAGGAGGTAGAAAAACTATTCCCTACTTTGGTAAGCTCATCAAAAAATGCTGATTCAGAATCAGAAAACGGAGTTTACACAATGGACTACTCAGGTTTTGGTGTAATTGCAGTAAAAGCAATTCAAGAACAGCAAGCAGAAATTGAAACCTTAAAAGAAGAAAATCAAAAACTTCAAAATCAAATTGATGAAATTAAAGAACAATTAAACCAAATCACTGAATAACATCCTTTTAATTACCTACATAAAAAAGTCTTCTTTCTTCGGAAAGTAGACTTTTTTATTTTAAAATCTTTATAAGATGTTTAACCCTATCAGTTTGAATGAAATCTACATTGTATTTGACAGCTTCTATATTTCTTTTATGAGAATGGGTGTTGAAAGTAGCAACCATAATACCTGCATTATGTAATTCTTGAATACGTTTATGGGTAAGATTCGTTATTTCTATTGTTAAGCCCTCTAAGTTGTACTTTTCAGCAAGAGAAAAAGCTTCATGATAATAGGAATATATAAATTGCTTTATATCTGGACGAATATCTTTTAGTGCAGCTATTAAGGCTTCATTTTTAAATTCAACATAAGTTGATGATTGAAGATTATATTGATCAATGATTTTAATTAAGCTGTTGTTAAATCTTGATATATAAGAAGAATCTTTATTGGGTTCAAAGTTTTTACAGTCTAAAAAATAGGAATATTGATCTTGATGAGGTATTAGTTTAAACAACGTTTCTAATTTAATTATTTTGTAATTACTAAACATAGGATACTTATAGCGTGCTTCTTTAATTTCAGACCAGTTTTTATCGTAAATTCGACCTTTTAGATTTGTTGATTCTTCCAAGGTCTCGTCATGGAAGGCGACTAAAACTCCGTCTTTGGTCATTTGAACATCAATTTCAGTTCCATCAGCACCTAGATACAAACAATTGAGAATTGATTCGAGTGAATTCATCGGGTATGACTGTCCAATGCCCATTCCTCCATGACCAAAAACAGAAATCTTATCGCCATTGAGATTGTTTATATTAAATTGCTCTTTTTTACAAGAATTAAATAATAAAAGAAAACAAGCGGTTGAAAAATAAGTGATTAAATGTTGCATGATTCTTTTTTAAAATGAATAACCTATTGTTAGCGATCCCCAGTGTCTAAAATATTTTTGATACTCTAAAATTGGCGTATAACTCACTTCATATATCATTTTGCCATTTTTTTCTGGTACCGATACCCAATTAAAAGGTGTGTATGAAAATGTGTTTCCCTTTTGGGTTGTCCTGTTAACTGACTCGCATTTACTGTGTTTGAAAATAATTGACCCGCTCCAATTAAAACTTTATGCTCTTTTCCAAATAGAAGTTTTAAAGACATTGGTATCAATAGATCTGGATTAAATTGTGTAGTGTAATCATTGATTCTAAGGGTGCTTAAGCCTATCCTACCACCTATTGAAAAGTCATTTTTAAGCGGAAATAACCGTTCGTAATTTAGAGAGCCATAGCCTCCTACACCTCCTGCTTGCAAGTGAAGGAAGTTCTTGTTTACATTTGTCGAATCCGTTTCTTGAGAATTACCATTAGATATGAAATTCAAAAGAAATAATGCTAATAATAAATGGTTAAACTGCATTTGTGTTTTTTTATTTTGAATTAGTTTTGGCGTATTGCTGAATGGATTTATATAAATTAGCACTCAGTCCGACCAACCAAATCAATTGATTACTTACCAAATGAGCTTCTTGTAAACGATGTAGTTCTTCTTTTTTTAATTTTACATAACCTGCTTCAATGTCGGCATCTCTAGCTGCTGAAATATTATAATAGCTTTCTTTCAATTTTTCTTTCGCTTCTTTGATATTGCCATGTGAAAGTCCTTTAACATCATGTTTGTTATCTAATAGACTCAACGTTTTGGAAAATGTATTGTTCACTTTTGAGAATAATGCGGTCGTTTCTTTTGAAATGGGTGTTGTTTTATGACTATAAATGAAATTACCCAAAGACGCTGTAGCAGAGAGAATTGTTTGATTTAAAGTAACAATCTCATATATCAATTGAAAATCAACTTGCTTAGATTTTGGGTCTTGTGTTATTCTTTGAAAGGCTGCGCTGAGCTCACTTAATGCTAGAAATGCTTCTTTCCGTGCCAATTTATAAGAGATTTCATTTGCTGTTTTATTTTCATAAAAACGCTTTGTAGCGTTGAGATACAGCTTGTTTTTCTTAATGGCGTTGGTAAGGATGTCTTTAATGTTAAAGGCTTCCCAAGTTGGGAAAAGTGTGTATACTGCGATAAATGAAATTACACCTCCAATGGTGGTATCTATTATTCGGTATTGAATAACAGAAAGTGCGTCGGGTTGCAAAAAAAAGTAAACTGATATAACATTTAGCGTAATAAAGAAAGCGGCCCATCGATAGTTTTGTTGCATTAATGAAAAAGCAAGAATGATGGAGATCACGGCCATGGCTCCATAAACAATAGCGTTTTGTGTGAGTAGAATGATTCCAAAAGCAACAATCCCTCCCAAAATAGTTCCTATAATTCTGTCTTTGGCTCGCTGTTTTGTAAGTCCGAAGTTTGGACGAAGAATCACCAAAACAGTTAACATAATCCAATATGCATTCTGTATTTCGAAGTATTCTCCAAGAAAAAAAGCAAAAAGAAGAGTAATGGTTAATCTTAAAGCATGTCGAAATATTACAGATTTAAAAGAAAGATGCTGAAATAAAATATTGACCTTATACTCTTGTAAGGTTAAAAACATTTTGGCTTCTTCTTTTCTTATTGTTGTTTTTGAAGCAGTATTAATATTTGCAATTGCATGTCCAATGGCCTGCACCTCTTGTAAAATATGTTTTTGATAGTCGTGTAGACTTCTCATTGATAGGGCACCTTCTCTACCTGCGGGTAAACCTTTTTCTTCAATATAATCAGCAATGGTTTTATTAGCGTTGGCCAAACAAGTTTTTAATTTGTCCTTTTTTGGAATTTCATCTTTTGTGATAATAACATCGGCGAGCTTTATTAAATGTTCGCTCATCGCATTATTTAGCTGACTAAATTTTTTTAAATGCTTACTGTCTTTACCGAATAGTTGATCAAAATGGTCATAATCCCAACTGTTGGCAATAACAGACTCAAGTATATCGACTAATGAAATAAAAATGACCAATCTTTTTTCATCAAAATGTGAGCGACCCGATCTTTTTCTACTGGTCAATAGTAATTCTCTTAAAGTTTCATGTTTTTCGTTGATTTGAGATTGTAATCCAAAAGTTGTTTGAATTAATTCTGATCTATTTTTGTCTGAAATCAATAATTCAGCTCTGATTTTTAAATACTCACCAGTTAATTTTAAAGTTTCAGAAAGTAATTGATCGTCATCTTTTTTTGGAATTATTTTATGCGCAATTATTGAAATGAATAAATACCACAGCCCACCAAAAAACATTAAAAAAGCATATTGCCAAATCTCCGTGGTCTCTGTTATGTCTACAACAAGTGCAAGAATTATTGCAAGAATTCCAGAAAAAGAAACCAAAGAACCTCTGAATCCAAAAGCGGAGAGGAAAGAGAGTCCGAAAGTAGCGATTGCAATAAAAGCTACAAGAAGAATATAAAAAGGTTGAAGATAAAAAGTAAGTACAGTAACTGTTACCGTGATTCCTATGCTGATTAATGTTCCGATTGTTTTCCTGCTTAAGCTTCCAGGAACATCGCTTGGCGCGTTTAAAAAAGCACCGAAAATAAAAGCTGGGGCAATGCTCATTATGTCGAAAGCCATAAAGAAAAGCAAGGGAATAATTAACGACAAAGCAATCACTACACTTCTGAAAAAGTGAGCACTTTTTAAAAATAGTTCAAGCCTCGTTAATTTATTTTTTTGCATCTGTCTTTTGTGTTTCCTGCAAAGGTATGAATTAACTTTGGCGTGGTATTTAAAGAAGCGAAAAGAGGCGTGGAAACTTTTCCATTATTTAGTCTCTCTAAAATTAAATCATTTCATAAGTGGAGCATAATCTCCACACTCAAACTCTTCTCCAGGTTCCTTACCTATTTTATTTAATGTACATAGAACTTTTTGACTTTTAAGAATAAAATTCTTGCAAGATAAACACATTTTTGGAGTCGGGTAGGAGTTCGGGTCGATTTTAGTCCCATCGTCATCGTAATAATTCCCTTCTCCAAGAAAGTCTAAGTCAAAATCATCCCAATCGTTTACAGTAAAAGCATCGGCTTCTGTAAAAGGAGTTTCTTGAGCTACAACACTATCAAGTTCGTAATTGACTGTCGGTAATTCTTCTCCAGTTAAACATGTATAGCAGCCGTTTCCAAGCGAGGCCGAGCCAATAACCCAAATGTCTTTTCCGCAAGAACATTTGATGTTTTTGTTGTAATCCCTTAATGTCTTTTCTAAATTGTGTCGTAATTCCGCTTCATTTGTCGATGGATTATTCATCAGGTGTAAGGCGATATACTCGTTAATTGAAATAGATGTAAAGTTCATAATTATTGATTTTTGTGGTTAGTCTTATTTAAGTTAGCGAAATAAATCACTTTGACAATGATGATAGGAAAATGTTTTAAAAAAAGCTTAAAGGACTCGAATTTGAACACTTTAGGATGTGATTTTCTTTAGGAATTCCTTTAATAGATCTTTAATATGTAAAAATACACCCTACTGAATTGGGAGATAGTAGTATGCTTGTTAGATTTATTTTAGTTAAAATAATCCACCATCTCCATCCACCACAATTATAATTTCCGTACATTCGCAATAAATATTTAGACGAATGAAAATAACCTTCTTTTTATCCTTATTAATCCTCTTGCTTTCAAGTTGTAATGCTCCTCAAAATAAGCAACAAGACGGTACTTTTAATATCGTTACAACGACTTCTATTATTACCGATTTAGTAGAAAATATTGGAGGAGAAAATGTGCACATCGAAGGAGTGATGGGGGCAGGAGTAGATCCTCATTTATACAAGGCTAGTGAGGGTGACGTGATGAAATTATCTCGTGCGGATATGATTTTCTATAATGGCTTGCATTTAGAAGGGAAGTTGGTCGATATTTTTGAACGAATGGAATACCAAAACATAAAAACAGTAGCTGTCGCAGATGCTTTGGATAAAAATGAATTAATCAACTCCGAATTGTTTGGAGGAAATTTCGATCCACACATTTGGTTTAACATTAAATTTTGGGAAAAAATTACGCTTTTTGTAGCGGATGAACTTTCAAAAGCTGTTCCCGAACATGAAGAGGAGTTTCAAAAGAATGCACAGAATTATTTACAAGAATTAAAATATTTAGATGTAGAGTTGCATAAAAAGATAGCTGAACTCCCCAAAGATAAACGCCGATTGGTAACTGCTCACGATGCTTTTAGTTATTTCGGAAAAGCTTTTGATTTTGATGTGGTTGGATTACAAGGTTTGTCCACCGCTACGGAAGCTGGCGTGCAAGATGTGCAAGAAACGGCAAATTACATTATTGATCACAAAGTAAACGCTATATTTATAGAGAGTTCAGTCCCTCGACGCACGATTGAAGCTTTGCAGGCTTCGGTGAATTCAAAAGATCACAATGTGAAAATTGGTGGAACTTTGTACTCTGATGCTTTGGGGAATCCGGGAACCGTGGAAGGAACGTATATTGGCATGTTTAAATACAATGTCGAAACTATTGTAAATGCTTTAAAATAGCGTGAGTTAATGAATGAAAAGATAGCAGTTAAAGTCGATGACCTTACCGTAGCTTATAATTATAAGCCAGTGCTTTGGGATATTGATTTAAAAATCCCTGAAGGCGTGTTGATGGCTATTGTTGGACCCAACGGCGCAGGAAAGTCGACTTTAATTAAAGCCATTTTAGGAATTCTAAAACCCATTGCAGGTAGCGTAACGATTTTTGACAAACCATATAAAAAACAACGGAAACATGTCGCTTATGTTCCGCAAAAAGGAAGTGTAGATTGGGATTTTCCAACGACTGCTTTGGATGTCGTAATGATGGGAACTTACGGCAGTTTAGGTTGGATAAAACGACCGGGAGCCAAACAAAAGAAAACCGCTTTAGAAGCGCTAGAAAAAGTGGGAATGTTGTCTTTTAAAAACCGACAGATTTCTCAACTTTCTGGCGGACAACAACAACGCGTTTTCTTAGCGCGTGCCTTGGTGCAAGATGCGTCTATTTATTTTATGGACGAACCATTTCAAGGAGTAGATGCCACGACAGAAGTAGCGATTATCAACATTCTAAAAGGATTGAGAAAAGCTGGGAAAACTGTAATTGTTGTTCACCACGATTTACAAACCGTTCCCGAATATTTCGATTGGGTAACATTCCTCAACGTAAAGAAAATTGCCACAGGACCAGTAAAAGATATTTACAACGACGATAATTTGACAAAAACGTATGGAATTAATTATAAAGTAAGTATCCAAAAATAATTGAAAATGAAAAAGATCCAAACAATGAACATTATACGGAGGTATAATGAAGGGACGATTTGCAAATCGTCCATTTCATTTGAAAATGCATTTAATGAAAAAAATGAAAAGATAAGACGGTGACTGAGCTTGTCGAAGGCACTGATTCAAGGATTTGTTGCCTTCGACAAGCTCAGTCAACAGGAGAAACACTCGGCGACATAGTCGTCGAAGGCACTTATTAAAAAACGGTAAATAATTAATGGGAATAACCGAATACATACAACTCGTTTTCAGTGATTACACATTGCGAACCATCACTTTAGGAACAGCGGTCTTAGGTGCTGTAACCGGAATGTTGGGTAGCTTTGCTGTGTTGCGAAAACAAAGTTTATTGGGCGATGCCATTTCCCACGCTGCTTTGCCAGGCATTGCTTTAGCGTTTTTATTCACTGGTTCAAAAGACACCAATATCTTGTTAATCGGTGCTCTGATTAGCGGATTAATCGGTACGTTTTGGATCCGTGGAATTACGTCCAAAACACATTTAAAATCCGACACCGCTTTGGGGTTAATTCTTTCTGTATTTTTTGGTTTCGGAATGTTGTTGCTTACATTTATTCAAAAACAACCGAACGCCAATCAAGCAGGATTAGACAAATATCTTTTTGGTCAAGCTGCAACTTTGGTAGAAAGTGATGTCTGGTTAATGACTATCGTAACAGGAATTTGTTTGATCGTTTTACTTTTGTTTTGGAAGGAATTTAAAATATTGCTTTTTGATAAAGATTATGCTCAAACTTTAGGGTTTAACACCAAAATAATAGATGTACTCATCACCAGCTTTATTGTTTTAGCCATAGTTTTAGGCTTGCAAACTGTTGGCGTGGTTCTGATGAGTGCAATGCTGTTGGCGCCTGCTGCAGCTGCACGCCAATGGACAAACAGTTTAGGGATGATGGTCGTTCTTGCAGCTATTCTAGGTGCTTTTGCTGGAATTATTGGAACGGGAATTAGTGCTACGCAAAACAACTTGTCAACCGGACCTGTAATTGTTTTGGTTGCTTCGGTGTTTGTGTTGTTCTCATTTATTTTTTCTCCAAAACGTGGTTTGTTGTTTAAACAGATTCGATTAATTCAAAACCGAAACGATTTAGAGTTACAAAAAACCTTGACATTCATGTATCACATTGTAGAAGACCACGACGATATTTCGCATCCACATGCTATTCGTATTTTGAATAACTTTAGAGGATATAGTAAAAAAGGATTGCGAAAATTAATCGACAAAAATTACGTGGTTGTAAAAGGTGAAATGTGGAGCATGACGCCAAAAGGATTTGAAGTGGCTAAGAATTTATACAATCAAAACGGAAAAGATGATTAGTGCACAACTCGAAATACAATTGATCGCTAGTCTAACCGCTGTGGCTTGTGCTATTCCGGGAACTTTTTTGGTGCTCCGAAAAATGGCCATGATCAGTGATGCAATTAGTCATTCGATATTGCCTGGATTGGTCGTTGGATTTTTCATTACACAAGATTTGAATTCTCCGTGGTTAATTTTATTTGCGGCTATAACAGGAGTATTGACTGTTGTTTTGGTCGAAAAAATACAGCAAACGAAATTGGTCAAAGAAGACACCGCCATAGGATTGGTATTTCCTGCTTTGTTTAGTATTGGCGTCATTTTAATTGCCCAATATGCCAATGATGTGCACCTCGATATTGATGCTGTTCTACTTGGAGAATTGGCGTTTACTCCTTTCGATCGTGTTTTTTATGGCGATGTTGATTTAGGTCCGAAATCTTTATGGGTCATTGGCTCTATTTTGTTGGTGACTTTGATTATGCTGTTCGCATTTTTCAAAGAATTGAAAATAAGCACTTTCGATGCAGGTTTAGCGACTTCTTTAGGCTTTTCGCCATTAATTATCCACTACGGATTAATGAGTGTAGCTTCCGTTACCACAGTAGGTGCTTTCGATGCAGTCGGTGCGATTTTAGTTGTTGCTTTAATGATTGCTCCAGCGGCTTCTGCTTATTTGTTAACGACTAACTTGAAGAAAATGTTAGCCTTGGCCTGTTTTTTTGGTGTGTTCAGTGCCATTGCAGGATATTGGATGGCGCACGCACTCGACGCTTCAATAGCCGGAAGCATGACCACGATGTTAGGTTTGGTTTTTCTGCTGGTGTATTTATTTGCGCCAGCGAAAGGTTTATTTGCGGTGGTTTACAGAGAAAAACAACAACGCACAGAAGTGTCTTTAATCACTTTTCTGTTACATTTACAAAATCACAGCGAACCCGAAGAACGCCATGTAAAACACCTCAACGAGCACATCAATTGGGAGAAAGTCCGCAGTAAAACAGTCTTGAATTTAGCCCAAAAAAACAACATGATCACCATTGAAAACGACTTGGTTTTCTTAACCGAAAAAGGGGAGGAGTTCACTGCAAAAGCCATAGAATACATTCTAACCAATGAAGAAGGTTTAATTGAGGATATGAAAGATGATTTCTTCTTGTTTAGAGGGTGATACATCTTGGAATGGAAGAAGATAGTTTGGAGATAAATATTACTTCTTTTGTATTCAAAGTTTTCTTGAATTTATAGCTAAACATTACCAACAGTTTGATAAGATACAATAAAAATTGTTTCTAGTTTTTTGCAAAACCTATCCATTTTTGAAATCAGAAATACGCGAAATATTTTGTTTGCTGACGGCTCAGTTGAATCGGAATGTTGAATAAATCATATATTGCTTATCCGCTTGTTTTCCCAAGATGAAATTCGAGTAGCGAAAAGACATAAACTTGTTTTTTGTTATTTTCCGAAGGATCTTGTAAAGAAAATAATATTGATGATTAGAATACTATTTATTTGGAAAAGTAACGGATAAACATTACTCATATTTACTCGTAAAGTAAAAAAAATAGACCTTTTGTTTAATTACATTTCTTGTAAAGAAATAGACAAAACCTCATAGTAAATTCTTAGGGTTACCCCCTCTATTCGAATAAAAACACAACTATCAATAAATTATTAGCGTTAAATTTATTAAAATTAAGAACACATTAAAAAATCAGATAACTTATGAAGATTAAAATCTTTTATCTTATAATTTATTTTTTTCTTGTTTCGAATGGAATATTCGGACAGCTTGAGGGCGCGAATTGGTATTTTGGTTCCTATGCAGGACTTGATTTTTCTTCTGGAAATCCTGTGCCAGTTTTTGATGGTGACTTAGTGACTGGTGAGGGGTGTTCAAGTGTTTCTAATAATGTTGGTGATTTATTATTTTATACTGACGGTCAAAATGTTTATGATAGAAACCATAATTTAATGCCGAATGGAACAGGTCTTTTAGGTCATCCTAGCTCTGCAATGTCTTCTGTTATATGTCCGAAACCAGGTACTTGGAATGCAGCATTAGGTCAGTTTGATGGATATATTCTTTGTACAATCGACTTTAATAATGGGTCAAATGGTATCCGATGGTCAGAAATTGATTTAACAGCTAATGGTGGTAATGGAGAAGTCGTTTTAGGAACCAAAAACACACACTTGATTGGCACAACCACTGTAGAAGCAGCTAACTTCGTAGAACATGAAAATGGATGTGATTATTGGCTGTTGACTAAGGAGGTAAATACGAATAAGTGGGAGGTTTACCCTGTAACTTCTACAGGTGTTGGAGCAACGCCTGTGATTAGTAATGTAGGGCCAGTTACAGGTTCTCATTTCGGTTATATTAAAGGTAGTATTAATAGTGAGCAAGTAGCATTGACAAATGGAAATGCTGGACTTCAGATTTATGATTTTGATCGTTTAACAGGACAGTTAACACATAAATTTAGTGAAACCTCTTTAGGAACTTCTTATTATGGATTAGAATTCTCTCCTAACAATCGTTTTGTATATTATACGCGACTTTCAGACCCAAATATTTATCAAGTAGATATTTCTGTGGCGAATCAGATAGATTTTCAGAATTCTTTAGTTACAATTGGTTCAACAACAAATGCAGCACATGGTTACCGTTTAGGTGCGCTGCAATTAGCAAGTAATGGAAAAATTTATCTAACACTAATTGGCTCAGGAAATTTAGGTGTTATTAATGCACCAGATCTTAGTGGAATTCCTGCAAATTATATCGATAATGCAGTAAGTATTTCAGGTACTAATATTAATGGTAGCCCTACAAATACGCGATTAGGCTTGCCTTCATTCCCTAGTTTTTTGTTAAAACAACGTAAAGAAATTCTATATAATCAGTTTTGTAATACTTATGACGCAAAATTCAGTTTGTCAGATTACGACGATTTAAATGGACAGTCATGGTATGTCACCCCCGAAGGAAATGCGTTTTCAAATTCTCCTATCTCCACAAATCAGGAGTTAACGACCAATTTAAGTCCTGGGAATTATGATATTAAAGTTGTTTTAGATTATAATTGCTATTCCGATAGTGCATTACGCACCATAACAATTTTACCTTTCGACGTTCTTGATTTAGGAAGTGATTTGTGCTTTGACAATTCTTTAGTTCTAGATGCAGGTAATGGATTTGATACATACGAATGGCAAGATGGATCACAAAATCAAACATTTAATGTGCCTTCTGATGGGATTTATTCATGCGAAGTAGGGCAGTATGGTGTAAATACAATTTTAAATGGAGATTTCGAAGATGGAAACTCAGGATTTTCATCCCAATATGTTTATTCTGCCATGAGTATAAACCATGCACAATATGCAGTTGGAACTTCGATCTCAAATCCTTGGTGGGGGAATTGTACGGATCATACGTCAGGATCTGGAAATATGATGATTGTAAATTCTGACTGTCCTACTTCAGGCACAGGTTTCACCGAGCCGAGTTTTTGGTGTCAGAAAGTAACTGTCGAACCCAATACAGATTATTTCTTTTCTGCATTTGTGGCTAATGCAAATAATGATGTAAATACGGCAGAAATAGCACTTGATTTAGATGGAATTAGAATGATTACGCATTCTTCAAATGTAGGTGCGTGTAATTATGAAGAAATTACTTATGTATGGAATTCAGGTGCTCAAACAGAGGTGGAAATTTGTTTAAAAGAAATATCAGGAATTTGTGGTGGTGCAGATTTTATTATAGACGATATTAGTTTTTCACCTATATGTTATAGCACTGATGAGGTTATTGTTAATCCTTTACCCACAGCGACAATTACAGGGACAAATGAAGTTTGCGAAGGGAGTCCTGCACAAACCATAACTTTTACGGGGGCTGATGGAACCGCGCCATATACTTTTATTTACAGTTTAAATGGTGGTCCAGTTCAAACACTTGTTTCTGCAGGAAATACAGCTACAGTTTCTGTCCCAACGACAACAAGTGGTACATTTTCTTATGAATTGTTGGAAGTAAGTGATGCAAGTTCTACAACATGTTCTCAATTGCAAACCGGAATTGCTGAAATTACCGTATTACCACTACCAACAGCATCTATATCAGGAGATGATGTGCTATGTGTAAACGATGTTGAACCTACTTTAACATTTACAGGATCAAATGGAACAGCACCATATACTTTTACTTACAGTTTGAATGGTGGCCCTAATCAATCAATTACTTCAACAGGTAATATTGCAACGCTTAACGTTCCAACTACTACAAGTGGAACCTTCACTTATGATTTGATATCGGTTCAAGATGCAAGTGCATTAACTTGTTCCCAAGCTCAATCGGGAACTGTTGTTGTTCAAGTAAATCCTTTACCTACAGCAACGATTGCGGGAACTAATCAGGTGTGTGAAAACAGTCCAACGCAGACAATAACTTTCACTGGAGCAGACGGAACAGCACCTTATACTTTCACTTATTCTTATAATGGTGGAGCGCCACAAACGGTAGTTTCTACAGGAAATGTCGCAACGATTTCAGTTCCAACGACTACAGCAGGAACATTTTATTATGAATTATTGGAGGTAAGCGATGCAAGCGCCACAGTATGTTCTCAAGTGCAAACTGGAAATGCAACGGTAACGGTTCTCCCTTTACCAACAGCAACAATTTCAGGAGACGATATTGTTTGTATTAATAGTCCAGAACCTGTGGTGACTTTCACTGGAGCGAATGGAACAGCACCATATACTTTTACTTATAGTTTGAATGGCGGACCTAATCAGACGATTACTTCGACAGGGAATACCGCAACGATCAATGTGCCAACAACAGTAAATGGAACATTTAGTTATGACTTAATCTCAGTAGAAGATGCGAGTACTTTAACATGTAATCAAGCACAAACAAGAACTGTAGAAGTAGTAGTTAATCCATTGCCAACAGCAACTATCATTGGAGATGCTTCGGTTTGTAATGGAGCTCCAGAGCCTGTAGTAACTTTCACAGGAGCCGATGGAACAGCACCTTATACTTTTACTTATAGTGTGAATGGTGGTCCAAATCAGACGGTAACCTCAACAGGGAATACCGCAACATTAAATCCATCTACTGCAGTTAATGGATCGTTCGACTACGAATTACTTTCCGTTCAAGATAATAGCAGTACAGCTTGTATTCAAAATCAAACAGGAAGCATAACAATAAACGTAAATCCTATTCCTGACGCGGCTTTTACCGCAACAGAAGCTTGTTTAAATAATGGGACACAATTCTCAAATATTTCTACAATTCAAAATATAAATGGAGCAAATATTACATCGTGGGAATGGAACTTTGGTGATGGCAACGCTTCTACGCTTGAAAATCCAACGCATACTTATGGATCAGAA
>NZ_PJNI01000039.1 GCF_002844555.1 Brumimicrobium salinarum | reverse complement strand
TATGAGCAGCAGGATTTATGGTATAATCCACGTTTCCATTATTATCAATATCCCAAAAATAATGGTCAATCGTACCTCCATTTGAATTTGCCGTACTTACCATTTCAACATCTTCATGATCACATGCATTAGTAAAGTTAAAATCAGCAGTGGGTTGATTATATACTTCAACTTGCTGAGTAATGCTATCCACACATCCATTATCTGTTCCAACAATTAATTGGACATTATAGATACCGCTTCCACTGTAAAGATGATTTGTATTTTGATTTACGCTACCATTACCATCGTCAAAACTCCACTCCCACGTGGTTAATGTATTCGTTGTATACGCATTAGATATCGTTGTTTCATCATCAAATACATTTTCAAAACCTAAACAAGCATTTGTTGCAGTAAAACCAACAGATGGCTGTGGGAAGACAGAAACAGGATGTGTCACCGAATCTCTACAACCATGATTTGTTATTACTAGCAATTTTGCATTATAAATATTCTCTGTTAAATAATCATGATTAGGGTTTTCTAAACTTGATGAGTTACCATCTCCAAATGTCCATTCGTAATTAGTTATTACATCGGCGTCTACAGGGTTTACATTTGAAGTATTTGTAAACGTAGTCGTTGTATCTTCACAAACAGCATCTACGGTGAAAACTGCATTTGGTAATGCATAAACAGAGATTTCTTTTACTATCGTATCAGAACAACCATGTGAATTGATGACAATATGCTCAACATCAAACAAGCCATCTTGCGTATAAGTGTGACCAAAATTAGCAACCGAATAATCTGTTGTACCATCAGTATCAATGTCCCATTGATAATCAATTATACTGCCAATATTAGGAACAGCAGTACTTTGAAACTGAATACTTTCTTGGTCACATGCATTAACAAAGTCAAAGTCAGCATCGGGCTGAGAAAACACTTCAACAGTTTTAGTTATTGAATCTTTACAACCAATGTCCGTTTCTATAAAAAGTTCTATATCGTAATTCCCAGGAACATTATTTAAAAAGCAATAATCTAATTCGTTATTTACGAGTAGGTTTCCATCAATGGAATATCTTGAAATATTATATGGCGCTGAGCTAGTACTTTGGTCTGTTAAACAAATAGAATCTGTTTGACAAGCATCGTTAAAAGCAAAGTCTGCCAATGGCTCGATAACCTCAATAAATACAGAATCTACCGCTCTACAAATTGAACCAAACTGTTCTCCATAGGCATAAATCATTGTATCTGAAGTAGGAGTTACTTGAATATTTCGACCAACATCTCCTGTACTCCAATAAATCGAATCATATTGAATGTGAATTCTATTGTACGTTATATCGCCACAATCATTTATTCTTTCAACGACAAATGTATCACTTACAGGAATATTCAAATCTATTGTTGAACCGATACAAACTGCTGTATCAGGTTGTGTAATATCTATAGGTAATTCAAAAATATCAACAGGCTTAACGATCTGCACATCACAAGCACCTGTTTTATGTTTAGTCAAGGTAACATCAAAAGTCCCTGCGTTCGCAAAATTATGTGTTGAATTGATACCTGTTTGAGTAGGACTTCCATCTCCATAATCCCAAGAAAAACCTGAAGTTGAAGGGTCTGGAATTGCTTCAAATTGAATTACATCATCAGTACACGTGGGTGAACTTATAATTGCAAAATCATTGGTTAAATCTTTTAATGCAGCACCTGCACAATACCCAAATGATTCTGCATTCCCCCAACCATAAACCGTGGCTAAACTACCTCCTGGCGTATTTAAAGTATGATCTCCTTGAGTTACGTTTACCCTTGCATAACTATAGGAAGGATCAGATGGAAAAGGGGAAAAACTAACCGCTATATTAGTCCCATCTAATACAACATTAGGCACATCTACTGTTTCAACAAGAATGTTTATCCAGAAATCATTAACTAGCGGGGTTTGAAAAGCATTGAAGGTTATGCTCTCCAAAGACTGTTCTATAGGATATAGTAAAACTTGGAATGGATCTCCAGGCCCACCACAACTAACTCCTTCTGCATATTGCATAACAGTGACTGGTAACGATGAGGTAATCAAATTATATAGATTATTAGCGAATTGATAATGCTCACCCGCATTTAAAGTT
>NZ_PJNI01000038.1 GCF_002844555.1 Brumimicrobium salinarum | reverse complement strand
ATGGGATCTATTTTTCTGGGCTAATGGAATTGCTGCATAGGTCAAGCCTAAATTATTATCTGGAAGTAATTGTTCGTATAAATGATCACATGCACCACATCCACCTATATTGATACATTGAGAACCTGAAAAAACGGCAAAAGGTAAACAATTAGCTGTATTCACACCTTTAATTGTCGTTCCTGTTAAATCATCTCCACCATTATCATGTCTTAAAAGATAGATTTCACCCTCATTTAATGTTATAGTAAAAGGTACTCCTGCAAGTTCTCCTCCGTCCGTATTTACACTTGGAGTTATTTCAATATCTGTATTATCTTCTGTAGCTACTATAGAAACAACATCTCCCCAATCGTTAGGTGCTCCAGTCATATTTAAAGCAGTATATTCAATCCCCAATGAAGAGGTAGGAAAAACAACAGTCGCATCTGAAGAAGCATTTCCAGGATTCACCGCATATACAGTGACAAATTCACAAGTTTCTACATGAACAGCCAATTCATGAATCCCTTCATTATATGGTGGAACAGCACCTATAGGCAAAGTATATCTTGCGGTGGTTCCTCCTACCACATTTACCGCTTGGGTATAACCAATTCCTTGAACTGTTATTGTTCCTGTAACATCTTGATCACTTGAAATGTATATATCTGGTGGAACACTTACTAAGTTAGGTATGTAAGCAAACCAAAAATCTTTGCCTTTAGTAGACTGAGCATTGGTCTTAAAAACAAAACCTATTAAAAAAATAAAGATAAAAATTCTTCGTAGCATATTTTAGTAGTATAAAGTTGTTTTCTGCTATGTATTATTTAACGAAATAAAAAACTAAAGGGTTGCTTAAAAAACAATTATTTCCTTTTTTTTACCTTAAAACATTCACATGTCCATATTCTACATGGCGTGTAGTGGACATTGTTTCT
>NZ_PJNI01000037.1 GCF_002844555.1 Brumimicrobium salinarum | reverse complement strand
AGAAAATTTTTTTTTTTAAAATTGATAAATCCTGATACCAAAGGAACATGGTTTTTCTTTTTAATAATTGTATATACCTTTTCAGTTTTAATATAAGTGTTATTGTAATATAATAAAAAAAATTTTTTTAATAAAAAATATTTATGGAAGTTATAAAAGATTATTTTCAGTGTAAGTGAAATACTATAAAAGTTTATTTGATCTTGATACTTTTTCCAAAATATCAACTATGTTACGACTTACCTTATTTTTGATAAGGGTGACGGGCGATATGTGCACATTTATTATCTAAATCATATAAGAATATTATTAATATATTACTTTTAAATCCTTTTTTATAAAATATTATTATATAATAATCCTTAAATTAATTTTAAAGTAACCCATTATTTACTTTAATATTGATTACACCTTGACCTAACTTTTTATTTTTTATTGAAAATATTATTATAAAATTAGTTTTTTAGATGGCGGTATATAAATTTTTAATTAAAGTTAAAATTAACGTGGGTTGTCGATTAAAAAACAGGTTCCTCTAATAAGATGAAATGCCGCCATTATAATTAGGTTTTAATTAAAATTTTTACTTCCTAAATTTTTTAATATACTAGGGTATCTAATCCTATTTTAAATTTAAAATTTTTTTTAATTTTTTTTTTATATATTTGTATAATGAAATTTTATCTTAAATTAATTGGTATATAAATATATTAATTTTAATGTTATTTAATATAATTAGATTACAAGTATAACCGCGATTGCTGGCACTTAAATTTATCAATTATATTATTAATTATTCTTTTATATTTTATAAGGAAAGATGATTTTAAAACAAAATTATTTTTATATTTTAATATTAATTGATTATATTAACACTTTTTATATTGTTTTTCTATTAGATACGATATATCTCTATAAAAATCAAATTTTTATGTGCGTTGACACTTTAATAGATTTACGAATAATAAATGAAAATGAATGATTTTTTTTTTTTCACTATTTTACTAAAATCAAAGGAAAAAAAATCCATACCTCAAAACTTTTTAAAGTTATTATTATGCGAGGACATTTATGATATTCGAACGTAATTTTAATGTAAATTTTTTGTACTTCATTATATGTAACTCTTCATTTTTATGAATTGGAGTTCTAGG
>NZ_PJNI01000036.1 GCF_002844555.1 Brumimicrobium salinarum | reverse complement strand
CTCAAAACTTTTTAAAGTTATTATTATGCGAGGACATTTATGATATTCGAACGTAATTTTAATGTAAATTTTTTGTACTTCATTATATGTAACTCTTCATTTTTATGAATTGGAGTTCTAGGATTAATATATATATATATTTAAAACTTATTAGAAATAGGAATTGTATATCCGTCCAGGCCCCGGCGGGGGGGAAAAGCCGGGGCCTGGGGGGGAAACGTATATACTTCTTCTTGATTGATAAATAAATATAGAGTGTAGTATTATATATGTATATAATTGTGTTTATTATATTCCTTTGTTCTCATTATTTGTATGAGAGAGGA
>NZ_PJNI01000035.1 GCF_002844555.1 Brumimicrobium salinarum | reverse complement strand
TATATATATATATATGGAATGATATGAAGTATAAGTTGTTATGTGAATATAATTATGTTTATTGTATTCTTTGTTCTCATTATTTGTATGAGAGAGGATAGAATAAGGTGAGAACTATGAATATATGTAATTTATTATTATATAAGGGTATAATATTCCACCGGGGACCCGGCGGAGGGGGAAAGCCGGGGACCCTGAGAGGAAATATATATATTATTGTATATGATTATATATATATATATGGAATGATATGAAGTATAAGTTGTTATGTGAATATAATTATGTTTATTGTATTCTTTGTTCTCATTATTTGTATGAGAGAGGATAGAATAAGGTGAGAACTATTATGATCAGCTATATAAAGCTAATGAGTTCATACCTCATAAATGAATATATCTTTATTTTAAATGTAGTTTTATTTTCTTTTATATATATTATTAGATTTCATTTAGTTATAAATAGAGATGATTGGTTTTTGTTATGATTAGGTTTAGAGATTAATATAATAATTTTTATTATATTAATATATAAAGAAAGAAGTATATTAAAGATTGAGTCTTGTTTGAAGTATTTTTTTATTCAAAGAATAGGATCAGCTGTTTTAATAAGATGTTTTTATTTAAATAAGGAGTGAGTAGATTTTGTTGTTTGTTTATTATTGGGTTATAAGATTGGTGCAGGTCCTTTTTTTTTTTGGTTTCCTTCGGTTTGTTCTGGTTTATCGTGAATGTCTTGTTTTATATTAATATCTTTTCAAAAATTAATTCCTTTGATAATTATGAGAATTTTTATTTCTTATGTGATTTATATGATAGTAGTGGTTAGATTATTTTTTGGAGTTTTTGGATGTTATAATCAAAGGAATTTTAAGCAGTTAATTGCTTATTCTTCTGTGTATCATATAGGCTGAATTATATTATGTAATTTTTCTGATGACTTAAGTTGATTTGTATATTTATTATTATATTCTTTAATAATTTTTCCAGTTATGAAATTTTTTAGATTTTTATTATTTGAAGATTTTACAATGTTGATAAAAATAAAATATAAGGGTTGGTTGATTTTAATGGTATTAAGAATAGCTGGGATACCTCCTTTATTAGGATTTTTTTTAAAGTTGTTTGCTTTTATAATGATTTTTAAATATGAGTATTATTTTATAATGTTTTTAATTTTTTGTTCTGTAGTAATGTTTTATGTATATTTTCGTATGATTTATGATGTTTTAATGAGATATTATGATAATATGAATTGAATAAATTTTACTATAATGTATAATAAAAATAATTATTTAATTATAATTAATATTGTAGGGTTAATAATGGGAGTTTTTTTAGTTGTTTTTTTTGTTATATAGTTTATTAAGATAATAATTCTATTAGCTTTCAAGGTTAAAAGTGTATATTTAAAATAATTTTATCTTATATGAATTTACAGTTCATCATCTTATGATTTCTTAATTATAATTTTAAATTTGCAATTTAATGTTTTTAAACTATTAGATAATACTGCGATGGTTATATTCAACTAATCATAAGGATATTGGGACGTTATATTTAATATTTGGTGTTTGATCGGCTATAATGGGAACTGCTATAAGAGTTTTGATTCGAATGGAATTAGGAAATCCTGGTAGATTGTTAGGAAATGATCATATATATAATGTTATAGTTACTGCTCATGCTTTTGTAATAATTTTTTTTATAGTGATACCAATTCTTATTGGAGGATTTGGTAATTGATTGGTACCTTTAATATTGGGAGCTCCTGATATATCTTTTCCTCGAATGAATAATCTTTCTTTCTGATTATTACCTCCTTCTTTATTTTTGTTATCTATATCTTCTATAGTGGAGATAGGGGTTGGT
>NZ_PJNI01000034.1 GCF_002844555.1 Brumimicrobium salinarum | reverse complement strand
ATCGATTGCGCATAAGGTGGAGATATGAATTATTTTGAGGAGGATTGTTAGAATAAAAAAAGTGTGCTGACACACGCTCTTTATAATAGACGTAAATAATCAATTTGTCAGATGAGATACATTTTACGCAATCTGAGTAACTGTAGTTACCTACATGCAGTTACAAAGATAACTAAGTTTTAATGTAGGGATAAATTTTAATGATATGAAATCAATTAAAGAATTTGAAGGAAAAAAGTTGGTTAACAAAGGTGTTAACCTAGTAAAAGGAGGAAAAAGAACGCCAACTAGAAACAATGACCTTACTATTGTAAGGGTGACACGGTTATATTCAAAACAAATCACGATTGGAATCCGTTTAATAATGATGGATGGAGAAATTAATAAAGAATATATGCTGTGATCTTAGGACCACAGCATATATTAATAAAACGGACAAAATGAAAATAGCGTTAATTGTACTAATTCTCCTCTTATTTTCCTTTAAAAGTTCTTGCCAAGATACACTTTCAAGTCAGGAAATGTTACAAGTATTTAAACAGATTAATAAAAGTGATGCATCAAAATTAAGACATCCAGAAAAACGAGAGGAAATTTTTCTTACAAATTTTAAGGAAATCAAAGAACTAATAGAATATCAAGGATTAGTAATTGATTCAAATTTCTCTAAAAAGAGACATATAAAGTTAGCAGAGAGTGCGATTCGCATGACCTTCACTCATATTTTACAGTCGAATCCTTCTTTAATATTGAATGAAAAATTTATCGAGCTTATTCGTGAGAAACTACAAACAAAAAAGTTTTGCAAAGATTATCTGATTTTTCCATTATCTGTTTACGTCTATGAAAATGAAATTAAAAGTCCATTTGAGGGAGTTTTGAAAGATGCCATGAGGATTTGGGGTATTAATGAATCTGAATTAATTCATAAAGACCTATGATACTTATAATTTCAAGTGATTTCGACGAATCTACAGACAAAATAATGAAATGGTTGATTCGTAAAGGGGAAGAAGTAGTACGTACAGGTAGTTTCAATTATTTATCTGGCATAACGATTTCTCTAATTAAAGGTGAACTTAGAGTTAGTTTAAAATTGAGTTCGGGAATGAATTTTGAATTAGACGAAATTAAATCATTCTGGTATCGGAAATCATGGTTTAGGATGTTCGAAAATTTGGAATTCATTTTTCCTGAAGAATTAGAATCTGTAAACTCAGACTATAGAGAATACCTTTTGAACGAAGAAATATCATCGCTTGAAACCTTTATTGTCAAAAGATTCGAGGATAGACCACACATCGGAAATTACTTTGCGAAAAACGGCAACAAATTAGTTTACTTTTTAGAAGCTTCGAATGCTGGGATGAAAATACCTGATTTTACCGTGACCACAGATAAGAGTTTGGTTGAAAGAGAATTAAAGAGAGGAATAAAAATGGTTAAACCAATTCAGGATTTATTTTATTCAAATACAGAAAAAGAAAGTATTAAAAATTATTACTCTATTGACTATAGTGTAGAGGAGCTTTCGAAATTTAATGAAACTATATTTCCTTCAATGCTACAGAGCTATATAGATAAGAAGATAGAAATTCGAGTGTTTTATTTGCATGGGGAACTGTATTCCATGGCTATTTTTTCTCAAAATGATGATAAAACCAGAGTAGACTTTCGAAATTATAATGATGAATTTCCGAATCGAATGATACCGTTTAAAATGCCAGGTGATATGTGTTCGAAAATTAGAGTATTTATGAATGCAATAAATCTTAATACGGGTTCTTTGGATTTTATTTTAACAGAAGAAGAAGATTATATATTCTTAGAGGTTAACCCTGCTGGTCAATATGGAATGATAGAACAAAACTGCTTTTATTCACTAGACGAACGTATCTCTGATTTTTTAAGTTACGAATTATGACTATGACAAAATTGATAAATACACCTTTGATTTCAATTAGAGTAAAAAAGATTGATTACTCAAACAGTTCAAGATCTCACAACAACTCAGTCAAATCTAGACAATTACAGACTAGTTCAATGATTCCAGATTTATACTATAAACCCATATCCTTCCTATGCATTACCCATTAAACAAATACTTTTTATTATACAGCGATTGTACTATCATTTCTGGATATAAAAATTCGATATTATTAGATTTTACAAGACCTGAAATGTCTAATTTTGTTCCGAAGGAGTTGTCCGAGTTTATTGAAAAATGTGCATGGCAGACTTTGAGTGATGTTCTAAAATTTTATATCAATGATGACAAAAAGGTTGTTTTAGAATATTTGGACTTTTTGACAGAAAATGATTTTGGTTTTTTTGTTTCAGAGAGTTTAAAAAATAATTTTCCACCAATCAATACAAAGCTCAAAAACTCACCTGAAATAATTGACAACCTCATCCTAGATATTGATTCAAAGAATATGAATAATTTGAAATCAATCAATTCACTTATTGAACGTTGTCTAATCTCTAGTATTGAAATTAGAGGAATTAATTTGTCCATTGGAGAGTTAGATCAAATTATTCAAATGTTTTCTTCGTCTGTTGTTCAATCTATAAATATCTATTTGGATTCAACACTTAAGAATAGTAATATAGAAACATTAAGTAAAATAATAGCTCAAAATGCGCGAATTAAAAAACTCGTTGTCTTTGAAAGTATTGAGGTTATCTCATCTGATGACGGAATCATTCATTTTACATCTAAGCAACTCAATTTTGATGAGATAAGACGTATCAACAATATTAACTTATCATTTCATCTCGAAGCACAAAAGGTTTGTACTTTCAGGTATAAAAAACTTTTTATTGATAGAGAAGGGAAGTTGAAAAACCATCCTAATTCTAAGAAATTAATTGGTAATATTCAGTTTGATGAGATTAACATTCTCATTGAGAATTTAAAAAAAGAATGTAAAACAAATAAAGAATGGTATATTACTAAAGAACAAATTAATGTTTGTAAAGATTGTGAATTTAGAACAGTATGTTTCACTAATAATCTTCCAATTGGAGACAAAGATGATAATTGCTATTTACAAGCCGAATGTACATATAATCCATATATAGGGAAGGGAGAAGGTGAAGAAGGATATAAAACTCTGGAAGAATGTGGTGTGATTTCAAATGAAAGTGGATTTATAATTGATCACGATAAGATCGCTGAAATAAACGCAGAGCTTTGGACAGAAGAATGAAAAAATTCCCCTTCTACAAACAACCCGACGCAATGGACTGCGGCCCCACCTGCCTTCGCATGATTAACTTCGTTGCTGCCTTCGGCGGTGCAAAGCACTACGGACGCACCACATCCCTGCAAAAGCTACGAGCCATTTCTGACCACGAAGAAGCAGCATAGCTAAACTACACGTGAAGGTTCTACCCTAAACAT
>NZ_PJNI01000033.1 GCF_002844555.1 Brumimicrobium salinarum | reverse complement strand
TATGAGCAGCAGGATTTATGGTATAATCCACGTTTCCATTATTATCAATATCCCAAAAATAATCAGTGATCGTGCCTTGATTAGGGACAGAAGTGCTTTCTAATGCTACATCTTCATTGTCACAAGCATTTACAAAGTTAAAGTCAGCTGTAGGCAGTTCAAAAACTGTTACAGGTTTAGTTATACTTTCTGAACATCCATTATTAGATGTTGCGGTTAAAGTTGCGTTAAATACACCATGCGTTAAATAAGTATGTCTAGGGTTTTGAACTGAACTTGTTGCTCCATCCCCAAAATCCCAACTCCATGAATCTATTGTATTTGGTGTGTTTGCGGAACTAATTGATGTTAGGTTATTGAATTCATTTTCGAAATTCAAACAAACTTCAGTTGGTGTAAAATCAATTACAGGATTAGGGTAAATTGCAGTAGTTTTTGATACAGAATGTGTACATCCATTATTAGAAGTAACAGACAACGTTATATCATACAAATCTTCACTTCCATAATTTTGAGTTGGCGAAGGGTTTGTACTCGTTTGACCGTCGCCGAAATCCCACTGCCAAGTTGAAATATTATCACCGTTGGTTCCATCTACTGTTGACAAATCAACAATTGAAGAATTAGTACCTTGACATACAGAGTCTACTGAGAAGTCAGCATTCGGTGTGGGAGATACTGTTACATTTTTAGTTATCGTTTCTGAACAATTATTACTTGTAACAACTGTCAATTCCACGGGATGAATTCCTGGAGTGGTATAAGTATGACTTGGTTCGAAATCCGTAGATGAATTTCCATCTCCAAACTGCCAAGTTGAACTGGCAATCGATCCAGCTAAACCAGTCATCGTGGTTCTATTGGTGAAATCAATTGTTTCCCCCAAACAAACTTGGTTTGGAATTGCATCAAAATCAGCTGTAACCGTTCCTCTTTCATCAATTACGGTGGTTTGAAGAAAATAGGAACAACTTGGTCCTTGAACAGGAATCACCTCTACCTCATAAACACCAGGAGCATCTACAGTTATGCTTTGTGTTGTTGAAGAACCTACAATTCCAGGACCTGTCCAAACATAATTAGTAGCACCAGGAGGACCTTCGAGCGTTAATGTTGGATTGGTACAATTCAAAATGGCATTATTCAGATTGGGCATTGCCATACATTCAGCATCAACATAAGCATATCCAAAATGTCCAGATTGAGCACAATCTGCTGTTGTCATGGTTACTGTCGCTACTTGTCCCATATAAGGAGTTAATGCAATACTCACTGTTTCCCATGGTTTATATCGAACACCACCGTTAGATAAATAACCTGGTGCACTTCCTGAAGCTGCTTGATAATATTCTCCACAAGCTTCGTTATTACCAGCAATTTCAAGTTTAACCTCCATAAAAGGCTGTTGTGAAGCACTATGACCAGGATCTTCCATTACTACAGCAAAATGGTATAAAAACAATTCAGTAGCTGGGGTTACGGTAAATGTATAAGTTGCGCGTGAAGCATTATATCCCGTACCTTGATCTCCAATTCTCATAGAGTATATTCCGCCTCCCGGATAAACTCTTGGTAAATTATTACCACTAGGTCCATCATTACCTGCACCTGGCCCCATAATTGCATGATTTCCTATAGTTCCATTCATTGGCCCTATGTCAGATCCAAGACCAATCCCTCCTGCTCCACCTGAACTCGCGTACGCTAAAATCCAGTCATCAAAAGTTCCTGTTTCAAAATCAGAATTAGTACAACTTGTAGCTTTTTCATAATAACCTCCTGATTCATTTGAGTTTTTATTTTTATCACTTTCGTTAACATGAACAAAGTTAATTTCGCTTATTTCACGGTGTTGATGATGCTCATGATTAGGTTCATACAAACGCTGAGAAACATCTAGTTCACCTGATTCTCGGTAAGTATTGAGTACTTTTTTAAATGCGACTTCTACATTATTCAATTCATTTTCCTCTGTGTATTGTTCTTCCAATAGAATTAATTCACATTGAATTTCTCTTTTTTCGTCAGGTGTTACCTCATTTTGATTAAAAAACTGTTCTATTAATTCATGCCTTTGACTAATCTCATCTTGTGAGAACAAGTTAAAAGAACTGAATAATAGTCCTGTAAGGATGAGTATTTTTATTTTTTTCATAGTCTTATGCCTAATATTTTTTTAACTTTTGTAGCTTATCTTGATAATAAATGAAAAATTCACATTTGACACTTTTCTTTTATATGGAACAATTAAAAAGCAATTCAAGTTAATAACGCTTCTGTTATAAAAACGCTACATGATTTAAAAAAGTTGCCATAAATACCGTAATGAGGGGGCATCCCCTCAAAAAAACAACTGAAAAGTTAATTATGTCACAAATGAAGAAACCCTGGAAAAGATATTTAACAGATGCGCTTTTAATTCTAAATGCTTATTGGGAACTTTACCAATAGTTTAATAAACTACAATAAAAAGTACTCTTTTTAACTTGACAAATCCTTCCATATTTGAAAATCTTAATTTTTCAAATATGGAAGGATGACATTTGTGAGTGTTGGAAAGCAATCGAGAGAAGAGAAGTATTGAAGTTGGGGCTTCTTTTAATAGGATTATTGGATTCAATTTAGCCTCACCTTAACACATTCACATGTCCCTTTTCTGTATGTCTTTTATCAGACATTGTTTCTTTGAATTCAATTTTCCAGACATAAGTACCTTCTTTTACAATTTTTCGGCTATTCGTTCCATATCGACCGTCCCAACCAACATTTGTGTCATGCGATTCAAAAACAATTTCTCCCCATCGATTAAAAATATACAAAGTGTAATCCTGTGGATCATAACCTGAAGAAAATACAGGTTGGAATGTTTCATTATAATTATCGTTATCAGGCGTAAAGGTATTGGGTACGTAAAAAATAACACGGTCTAAAATATCGACAACTTCATACACTGTATCACTGCATCCTTCATTTGTAGACGCAACTAATTCAATAATATGTCTATCCGGATCTTTAGTAAACACAACAACAGGGTTCGTTTCTGATGAAGTTCCATCATTCCCAAACGTCCAATGATACATATCGGCATATAAAGAAGTATTGAAAAACTCAACTTTACTATCGATGATATCTGATTCGTCTGGTGAAAAATTAAATTCTGCCCTTGGATTATGGTAAACTTTTACATAATCATTTTCTGTATGAGTGCTAACACATCCTTCGTTGGAAGTTGCTGTTAAGGTTAAACCATAAAACTGTGTACTTCCAGAATTATTCTCGAAGCATTCTGATAAATTAGCACCAGAATAAAGACTTCCGTCTGTAAATGTCCATTCATATTCTGCAATCGATGAAGGTGAGTTAATTGTAGTGGTTGAATTAATATTAGGACAAACTGGCGAACATCCTTCTAAATCAACCCCTGTAAAACTTACCACAGGTAGAGGATG
>NZ_PJNI01000032.1 GCF_002844555.1 Brumimicrobium salinarum | reverse complement strand
CAGAGGTACTAATCAATTACCAAATCCTCCAATTATAATAGGTATTACTATAAAAAAAATCATAACCAAAGCATGCGCTGTAACCACCACATTAAACAAATGATCATCACCCAATAATCTTCCAACCTGTCCCAACTCCGCCCGAATTAAAACTCTTATTGCTGTCCCTACTATAGCAGACCAAGCACCAAACAACAAATATAACGTTCCAATATCTTTATGATTAGTTGAATATAACCATCGCAGTAATTAGTTATAAACTTCAAATTGCAAATTTGAAATTAACCTAATAAATCTAAGATGAAAGACTGTAAATCTTTATGACACATTTAACCTTGAAAATTAATAGAATATTTTCTTAAACTTCTACATTAATATATAAAAAAATAATACACCAATAAAACACACTACTTCCCCTCAAGAAAATATTGATACTCTCACCCCCCACCCTAATATATTTATCCCTATCAAAACAACATCATACAACACCCGTATATATACATAAAGAATCCCCACCGAACCAACTAACATCAAAATTAATAACCCAAAATCAAACTCCCACAACAAATAAAAAGTCAATCACTTTAAAACAAAACCAATTATGGGCGGAATTCCCCCCAAACTCAAAATTATTAAAACTAATCTCCTTTTATAATAAACACTAACTCCTCTATTTAAACATTCAATGTTTATTTTAATTACTAAATCAATAACCCCCCCTATTATCACTCCATAGACAAATAAATACATTCACCATCCTTTAGACCCCTCCATCAAAAAGCTTATCATTCACCCTATATGAAACACTGAAGAATACCCCAAAACTGCCCTCATTCTAACCTGATTAAACACCCCAAAAACTCCCACAACAAGACTAAAGCCCCCTAATAAAATAACCACAACAGTCAATAACTCACTCAACATCAACAAAAGAATAATCTTCTGAAATACTATTAAAATAAAATTTACACTTCAACGGAATCCTTTTACTACTTTAACATACCAAAAATAAAAAGGGCCCGCCCCCATTTTTATTGCTAGCAATAAAGCTCAACCCACATCTCTTCACCCAACATAAAGCATCCCTAAAAGTATACCAGATCCTAGTCTTTGTACAAAAAAATAC
>NZ_PJNI01000031.1 GCF_002844555.1 Brumimicrobium salinarum | reverse complement strand
GCGGGAGAGCACATGATTACTATTAAATATTTACTTATAAGGAATATTCTATAATTAATAGGGTTATAATATTTATTAACAAATATTGTTCCAATTAATTAAGCAATAAAAAGTTCCTAATCTATTAATGTGACATAATCTATTTTACTATTTATGCTCTCTCCGCCTTTTGGTGGGGCGGGAGAGCACATGATTACTATTAAATATTTACTTATAAGGAATATTCTATAATTAATAGGGTTATAATATTTATTAACAAATATTGTTCCAATTAATTAAGCAATAAAAAGTTCCTAATCTATTAATGTGACATAATCTATTTTACTATTTATGCTCTCTCCGCCTTTTGGTGGGGCGGGAGAGCACATGATTACTATTAAATATTTACTTATAAGGAATATTCTATAATTAATAGGGTTATAATATTTATTAACAAATATTGTTCCAATTAATTAAGCAATAAAAAGTTCCTAATCTATTAATGTGACATAATCTATTTTACTATTTATGCTCTCTCCGCCTTTTGGTGGGGCGGGAGAGCACATGATTACTATTAAATATTTACTTATAAG
>NZ_PJNI01000030.1 GCF_002844555.1 Brumimicrobium salinarum | reverse complement strand
TTCATAACTAAAACTAAGGTTTTAGTTTTTTTTTCTTTTTTTTTAGCTCTTCCTTTCCCTAAGGGGAAGAGCGTAAAAAAGTAAAACATTAAATTAAATTTTTAATATATAAAATTTAATTAATCTAATTAACCGGTAAGGTACTAATAATTAAACAATTTTTAACTATAATTTCGAATCAATTATTCATTAAATATTAAATAATAAAATATTTATATTAAACAGAATTTCACCAGATCTAAGTCCAATAATATAAACATCAAAAAGTTTTTTGCCATAGCGCTACAAAATTTTTTATTTTTAAACATGATTGTAAAAAGGCTATTTATTCCAAAATAAAGTAATCTCAATATCGCATTTTAGCAGGAAAACACGATATATAAAAATTATCGCCCTTACTTTATTTATACATCTATACACCTATTCTTATATTTAAATAAAAATTTGACTTTTATTAAGGCAAAATATGCCTGTTTTTCTAAATTAGTACAAATATACTTTTAATAAAACTAAAATTACGATTTAAACTTAACTATAACTTAACAATATTTTTACTTAAACCAATAAACAAAGTTTTTACCTAATTAATGAATAAGTTTGTGCCAGCACTCGCGGTTACACAATAATTATAATAAAACAATCAAAATTAACTCTTAACTTTAAATAAACTAATTTTAAGTAAAATTAAATTGCCAAAACAACTAATCAATTTTTACCTGCTATTAAACTAGGATTAGATACCCTACTATTTACAGAAAAATAAACAGTATTTTTTAAAAAAATTAATGTACTTTGGCGGCGTCAAAATTAATTAAAGGAACTCGTTTGTTAATCGACAATACTCGTTATTCTTCACTTTTTTACAAGCTTATATACCGCCGTCAAAATTGTTATTAAAATAATAGTTTCATCTACCCAACTAATGTCAGGTCAAGGTATAGCCAATAAAAAAGATCAAATAAGTTACTATAAAACCTATTTATAGAATTAAACCAAACTCACATAAAAAAGGATTTAATATTAATACTTCAATACTAATTTAGTATGAACTAATATTATCCGTGCACATATCGCCCGTCACCCTCCTCAATCAGAAGAGGTAAGTCGTAACATAGTTGAAGTTCTGGAAAGAGCCTCATGCTCTTTTAAGCTTATAGCATTTTACTTACACTAAAATCAACCTACACTTAGACTAATTATTTTTATTTTAACCCACTTCTTAGTATTAACTATTTAAATACACTTTTACTGAAAAAGATAATATATAACTATTAAATTCCTTTTGTATCAGGACAATTCCACTCTTTTAATCTAACTTTAAACTCCCGAACTTAAAAGAACTAATTTTACTTACGCCTTTATTGCAAAAATCTAACAAAATAACATTAGAAACTAAACATCTATCGAATTTAAAGATACCTGGTTAATTGACCACTAAAAATAAGTTTAATCCTATTTAATAATTAAATCAACCTAAAAACAAGATTTAGAGATAAAAGTACTCTACCAGTCTTATCACTAATTTATTTACTTTACTCAATAAAATCCCAATTTTCTTTCTATTAAGATTTATCAATAAATTTATAAGTAATTTTTTATAAAAAAATAAACAACTCAGCAATAATAACATCGTCTGTTTATCAAAAACATAGCTTTATGAAATTATATAAAGTACATCCTGCTCAGTGTCTATAAACAGCCGCAGAACTTTATACTGTGCTAAGGTAGCATAATCACTTGTCTTTTAATTTAAGAATAGAATGAATGGAAAAACGAATATTATTCTGCTTCATTCTTTTAAAATAAAATTACTTAAAAGTAAAAATTCTTTTTTC
>NZ_PJNI01000003.1 GCF_002844555.1 Brumimicrobium salinarum | reverse complement strand
ACGTACAGTGGTGTGAGAGGCGCACTGGCAGTCATTCGACTGTCAGCCGTCTACTCGATTAGCGGGTCGTTGTTTTATTTGTTAATTCTATCAGACAGAAAGTTTATTGGTCATTTATTATTAAGGTTTTTGTAGTAATAATATTCTTCAACAAAACTTTTGTCTTCTAATGGAGGGAGAATACAGTCTATCGCACCAGGATAATAAGAAGTTGAATAATGAATTTGGGTATCGTTTTTGAAATAAATCGAATAAGTTATGCTTGCTGGACGACTACTTCTAATATCAGGAGCAGATAGAGTGTATTCAACATAAACTAAAGAGTCATTTTTCATATGAAAGGTTACATTCTCAGAACAAATAAAACTTTCGTTAACATAAAAAATCGAAATTAATTTATTATTCTCAAATGATTTGACAACAGTTCTATTATATGAGGTATCTTTAAATTGCTTATGAATTAAAGAGTTATCCTGTTTTTTTATTTTCTTACGAATTGAATCAATACTGCTAATGTACAAACTGTCTGATGGATTTTGCGCAATCAATTCATTTGTAATAATGAAAAGGGTAAAAAAAATGCTTATGGATATTTTCATTAGTCTATGTCTTTTTATAATGCCCGCTAACGGTCTCGGCTATGATTTCGGCGTGGAATTGTCCGCAGGACTATTCCGCAGAGAAATCAGCTTGGTTAAAATTACAAATTTTCTAAAATAGCCCATAAGCCACGCTGAATTATAGCCGTTGTTAGCAGCTGTTTTTTAATCGTTTATATTCAGTTCCGCAATTTTCCTCAAAGTCTTTCAAGTTTTCAAAGATATTCAGTCCTGCCATTCCAGTTCCGTGAGGTGCGGTCAATGTTTCGGTTATTATATTTCCGTTTTCTAATTCTAAAAATCCAACAGAATCATAGTCCTCAAACATTATAAAATCCACGATTTTAAGATTCGCAAACTTTTTCATTTCGTTGTCAACAATCTTTGTTGATTTAGAAGTATATTTTTTTGGGATTCCGTTTTTAAATCCGAGTTTATATTTCAGTCGTCCGAAAAAAGTTGAGTTTTGGTTCCTTTTAACTTCTTCTCTCACGTCATTCCAAGTTTTACCTTCTGGGAAATTAAATTCTGTTGATTCAATCCTGATTTTATCGCTTGATTTTAGAACCAAACTTTTAGATTTAGCTTTGGGTTTGGTTTCAATATTTTCAGATTCAAAATCCCAAGGAATCGAAATGGTTTTTCCACTATTTAATTCAATGAAAACTTGTCCTTGGTCAAGTCCGCCAACTTCCATTTTTACCCAAATGAGAATATCTTTAATTCTTTCTCCAAGTAATTCTTTAGTATTCATTGTTCAAATTGCTGCTAACTTAATAGCGTTTTATCAGTTGTTTTCTTTCAATAGCTAAAGATAGTCGTAAAAAATTAATTGTCAACCCATCAGTCGATTAATTGACGAGTAGAAAATAGCTGATAAAACGGAGTTGGACTATGCCGCGCTATGGGTAAACTATAGTGCCGATTTAATTTGGATGGATATTTTCTTCATTTTTGGAGTGGTAAAATGAAGGAATAATATGATTTCGATTTGTAATAAAAAGTTCTTCATATAAATTCATTTGTAACAAGACATATTTATCCCATTACACTTTTTTTAGCGTTTGTAGATCATTACAATAAGTAAAAGAACGTTCAATGAAATCAAGTGCCTCATGTAGGTGAGGCAATGATTTTGTGTTTTGCCCTCATTCTTCCTTTTTTGCATTTTTTGCATGCAGTCATGTCCTTATTGAGAGTAAAACTGACAACTTCTAATGCGTTTAAGCCTTCCAACATAGGAAGAAACACCGCTTTGTTTAATATTTCAACACATTTATCTAAATTCTCTTTTAAGAACCGCAAGGACATAAACCCGAAGTAGCGTATTTTTCTAAAACCTGATGGAAGAATATGCTGTAGAAAACGCCTAATAAACTCTTCTTCTGGAAGAGACATTGTTTTTCTTAAACCAGCATTTTTATAATCCTTATAACCAAAGATAACTTTGCCATCAGTGTGCTTTAAAATACGTTGATTAGAGATCGCCACCCTGTGTGTGTAATTGCCTAAATAATTAATCAAATTGTCAGGCTTTGCAAAAGGTTTTTTGGCATAAACTACCCATTTTTTCTTGTACCATATTCCTTTCAATGTTTCTACATCTTTTAGGTCATTGGTTAATTTAATCTCACCTTTTTGAATGGCTTTCTCGAAGAGTTTAAAAAGAATACCTCTAAAAATGGCACTTAAAACTTTAACAGGGAGAAAAAACTTTTTGTGAGCAGGTATCCATTCTCTACCATCTTCAGAAAGTCCGCCCCTGGAACGATCATGTGAATATGTGGATGGTAAACTAATGTTTGCCCCCAAGTATGGAGTATTGCAACACCTCCTGCTTTTGCTCCAAGATACTTGATGTTTTCGGCAGTTTGCATTATTGTTTCATTGGCAGCCTTAAAAAGTAAATCATAAGCATCTCTTTGATTAAGATAAAACAAAGTATTTAGGCTATCTGGAACAGTGAACACAAGATGAAAATACTTTACTGGAGGAAGATTTGAAGCTAGTTTATCTACCCATTTAGCCTTTTTTGTAAACTGACATTTTGGACAATGCCTATTTCTGCATGAGTTGTAGGCTTGTTCTTTTGTTTCACAGTTATTACACTCTCTCACATGTCCACCTAGTTTTTCTGTCCTACAACTTAGAATATCTCTAAAGGCTTTTCTTTGGGTGCTTACCAATTTCGGTGAAGAAAGAAATAGCTCTTTATTCTTCTCAAAAATGTCAGAAAGTTCGATTGTTTGTCTTTTATTTTCCATAGCTAAGATTTTAAACATTCATATTTTCTAATGGTGACTTCACTTTTGTAAGGTCGATATTTGTTAGATGCAAATAAACTGAGGTTGTTTTTAGTGTAGTGTGCCCTAAAAACCGTTGGATGAGTTTAATATTCACACCTTGCTCTAGCATGTGAGTGGCAAAAGAGTGTCGTAGCGTATGGGGTGATACTTCCTTTTTAATATTGGCTTTCAGAGCATTTTTCTTTAGAATATTTGCTAAAGAAGTAGGGGCTATTGTACTTCCTTGGTTTCCTTGAGGTTCAAAAAGGTAGGTTTTAGGTTGATTTAGTTTGTAGTGCAACCTCAATAAGTCAAGACATTTCGGAGATAAAATAGTAAATCGATCTTTCTTTCCTTTTCCCTGTCTAACATGTATTTTCATATTTTCTGAATCAATATCAGAAGGCTTAATTTGAAGAAGTTCAGATCTTCTCAGGCCAGCCGAGTAAAGTAACATTACCATGGCTCTATGCTTAATATTAATGATTACAGAAATAAGACGTTCGACTTCGTCCATTGATAAAACCACAGGAAGCTTTTGAACTTTTTTAGGTCGTTTAATTTTAATTCTTTCCCAATCATTTTTTAAAATATCTGAATAGAAGATTTTAAAAGCACTGATGTGCTGATTGATAAATGAAGTTGACCGTTTTTGGTTAAAAATTAAGTCATGGAGATAGACTTTAAACTCCTCTGTAGTGATCGAAGAAAGCGCTTTATTTAAACGCTTTTCCATTGCTGACATTGTCGTGCAATAACTTTTAACACTACTTGAACTGTAGTTTCTGTACTCCAATTCGAGTTGGAGTTTTTCGATGTCTTTTGAAAATTGCTTTCCCATTTTGATAAATTTTATGGATTAATACTTCCATAAATTTATGTCAATGAGGTGAGTATGGGAAATTACCGATTTTCAAATCGGTTTAGTTCAACGTTTTTCAAATAGGCACATGCGGCTACCACGTATGAACGTTCGCCGCTTGTGATTATTTGATGTTACCAACAGTAATTTCAAACTTTAATAGTTACTGGAATTACTAATTCATTATTATCATAGTTCTTGATTTTTATAACAGGTAATCTCCAAATTGTTTTTATCAAGTCTCTTTCAAAATATTTACATGTCGTTTCTGTGTCATACTTATACCTTGGCGTTCCATTTTGTAGAATCCCATTATCTGTAATTTCAAAATGAATTTCCATTTCGATATGTAATTGAATATAACCACAATAAACACCACTCGCAAAGGATACATCTGTTCTTTTATATAACCAGTTCTTAAATTCTGTTTGATTTTGAAAAATCAAAGTATCACTTTTACTTAGTTGCCCTGAATCTTTTTGAATTAGCTTCCATCTATTCTCAATAGTTTCTTTATTAGGCACTAGAAAGATCGTTGTTGTATCATTTTTCTTTGGGAAATCAAACTGATTAAGATTCCTTTCTAGATAATTATCGCCCAGCACAGGAAAAGTATGTTTTCTTTTAAATTTTGAAAAGGCATAAACTTTTTCTTCTTGTGAAACCTCAACTTTGGAGTCTTTTGGGAGTTTGATTGAAACTTTAGTTAATGTATCATTTGTGTCTCCATCAACGAATACAAAGAAATATTTACCCTGACCTAAGATAAAGCCTGGAAGAATTACTAATATTAACAATACAAGTATTTTAATCATCTCTTATTGTTGGTAACTCGTTTATATATACATATAAACTGCACAATATATGCTAAAAATGGAAATATTGTACAGTTTTATTGTTCTTGTTTCAGTAAATATAATTAGTTTTTTATAAATCATCATAAGGACTTCTGATGTTTTGTATACTTTTATTACTAACGTGGGTATAGATCTCTGTTGTTTTAGAACTCTTATGTCCAAGCAGTTCTTGAATGAAACGAATATCAGTTCCACTTTCGTGTAAATGGGTAGCATAGCTATGGCGCAACCAATGAAGCGTAACGGGTTTCTTTATTCCTGCCTTTTTTACTGCTTTTTTTAATACTGCTTGAATGCTGGTAGGACTGTATTGTTTTCCTGGGGTTTGCCCTTCAAACAACCAGGTCTTAGGCTTGAAAGCTTTGTAATAATCACGTAGCAATTCAATTATATCATCGCTAATGGAAACTATTCTGTCTTTTTTTCCTTTGGATTGCTCAATATAAAGTACTTTCCGATCTGAAAGTACATCAGTTGGTTTTAAACTTAATATTTCTGCTCTACGCAGACCACAGGCGTATATTAAGGTGAGTATTGTTCTGTGTTTAAGATTGATGGGAGCATCTAGAATTGCCTTTACTTCCTTTTTGCTGATTACTTTTGGCAATCGTTTTTCTTTTCTCGGTCGTTGTATCAATTCAACATCTATCCTTCTATTTTCTACTGTTTTAAAAAATAATTTTATGGCGTTTATAAATTGGTTTTGATAAGAATTGGATAGCTTTTTCTTTAAAATATAATCATTGTTGAAAAGAATAATATCTTCGTTTTCGATATCAGCGAGTGATTTGTGATTGAAAAACATTAAAAAAACCCGCAAAACATTCAAATAAGCATTTTCAGTGCTTTCGGAATATCGCTGAGCAGTAAGCCAGTTATTAAAATATTCTAACTGATTAATCTTTTCTTCCGAAAGTAAATTGTGGTTGTAAATGGGTAAGCCAAATTGCTTCCGATAAGTTTTGTTATCGGGCAAGTGCCATACTCTTTTTGAGGCACTCCATTTAGCGCCGCGAAGCTTTTTAAATCTTTGTCGTAACGTGGGCTTGTTTTCAAATTCAACAGCAATTCTACGCTGGTCTTTGTGGTTGATTAATCGTGCTTTAAAATTTTTCATAAATGATGATTTAGGTGTGTTTTATAATTCTAAATTAAGATAGTGAAATATATTCAATCAACAACTTTAATTAGCATTTTATCTTTCGCATTAGGGATTACTCGTGACTTTCTATAAATGGAACTCGTGAATCTCTCGCATTAGGGATAGCAGCGGCATCCTCTGACGTTTGGGTCAGAGATATAGCGGATAGCCCGACCCAGACGTTTTTAAAAGCGAAGTGGAGAAAAACCGTCTGGGGAATGTCCAAATAAACAACTTTGAAAAACGCTTAAAGATTGTGTCCTATCCTCACCTCAAAAACTTTATTTCCCTACAAATCACCGCTAATTCCCTTCAAATTCCTACTTTTGTCAAAAGATTAAGCTATGTTGCAGTCAATGACAGGTTACGGTAAGGCGTTTGGAACTTTTTTCAACAAAAAGATTACCGTAGAAATGCGCGCCCTTAATAGTAAAGGGACAGATGTTTACCTAAAACTTCCAGGTACTTATAAATCTTACGAGTTGCCGATTCGAAAGATGATTGGTAAGGCGCTTGAACGCGGAAAAGTGGAGTGTTTGATTACCGAGGAAAGTATTGATGGAAATGCAAAAGTGAGCATTAATCAAGAGTTGGCTTCTGCTTATTATCAGCAAATGAAAACGCTTGCAGTTAAGGTTGGAGAGGAGCCTTCTGACTTTGTTACCGCAATTATGCGTATGCCAGATGTACTTCAAACTAAAGAGTCTGAAGTTTCGGAAGAAGAATGGCAAGAGGTTGAAAAATTGATTCAAGAAGCTTTGAAGAACATTACCCAATTTAGACAAGAAGAAGGAAAGTCTTTAGTTGCTGATTTCACAACTTCAATTGGAGAAATAGAAAGACTTTTACAGGAAGTGCCTAAGTTTGAGGAGGTGCGAATTGATGTTATTCGTGAACGCATGCGTAAGGGGCTAGAAAAGCTACAGGAGAAAGTTGATGAAAATCGTTTCGAACAAGAATTGATTTATTACATCGAAAAAATGGATGTTTCTGAGGAAAAGACTCGTTTGCAACATCATTTGGATTATTTCAGAACAACGATGGAAAATGATGGTGCAATGGGAAAAAAACTTGGATTTATTGGACAAGAAATTGGTAGAGAAATCAATACTTTGGGAAGTAAAGCTTATCATGCCGACTTACAGAAAATAGTGGTTGAAATGAAGGATAATCTTGAAAAGATAAAAGAACAAGTTTTAAATACACTGTAAACGAATAATGAAAAACGGTCAAAAACAAAGCGGTAAATGTGTGATTTTTTCGGCACCTTCTGGAGCTGGGAAGACTACAATTGTGCGTGCTTTATTGGATAGAAGAGAAGATTTGGCTTTTTCTATTTCAGCGTGTTCTCGTGAGCCCAGAGTTAATGAAATTCATGGTAAAGATTACTATTTTTTGGGAATTGAAGGTTTTAAAGAAAAAATTGAAGCCAACGCATTTATAGAGTGGGAGGAAGTTTACAAGGATCATTTTTACGGAACTTTAAAAGCTGAAGTTGATCGTTTGTGGGCGGAGAACAAAGTGGTGGTCTTTGATGTTGATGTTTACGGTGGAATAAATTTGAAGAAATATTTTGGCGATGATGCTTTGAGTATTTTTATTCAGCCACCGTCGATTGAGGTGCTGGAGCAACGTTTACGAGACAGAAAAACGGAAACAGAAGATAAAATCAAAACCCGCATGAAGAAAGCAGGGGAGGAGTTATCTAAACTTCAAAATTTTGATACTTCGGTAGTCAATAAGGATTTAGAATTGACGATTCAGGAAGTGGAGAATCTGGTAAAAGAATATATAAAGTAATGAAAGTAGGATTATATTTCGGAACGTTTAACCCTATCCACATTGGACATTTAATTATTTCCAATTATATGGCAGATTATACCGATTTAGATGAGGTTTGGTTGGTAGTTTCGCCACAAAATCCACTAAAAAAGAAGAAATCGCTGCTGGAAGATTATCACCGCTTGGCGATTGTTAGGGTAGCCATAGAAGACAATGAGAACTTACGAGAAAGTGACATTGAATTTAAAATGCCACGTCCTTCCTACACTTCAGATACTTTAGCTTATTTGAAAGATAAACATCCTAAAAATGAGTTCCATCTCATTATGGGAGAAGATAATTTAAGAACGCTCCACAAATGGAAAAACTTCGAAAATATCTTAGAAAACCATAAATTGTATGTTTACCCACGTGTTTTAACTATTCAAGAAGAACAAGAGGTAGAACAAATTGGTTATTTGCCAGAAAATGAATTGCAAAACCACAAAAACATCATTATGTGCGACGATGCTCCAGTAATGAAAGTGAGTTCTAGTTTTATTCGTCAAGCCATAAAAGACAAAAAAGATGTCCGTTATTTATTGACCGAGCCGGTGCATCATTACATTGACCAAATGAACTTCTACAAAAAGTAGGAGGTAAACTGTTAATATTCCCAGTATTGAGATAGACACTTTAACAAAACTTTTCTTCAGTTTCATTTATCTTTTTTCTCACAAATAATTTTGAAAATATGGAGTTCTTAAAAAGATTACAAAATGTAAGTGTTTGACTGTTTGGTGCAAAAACTTAAAGTTAGCGTTTTATAAATCACTTTTTACAGCGCTAATTCCTCAATTGCTTCAATAGTAGCAGAATCATCAACCCCTAAACCTTCTTTCTGATGCACTAAAACTCCTTGTTGATCAAAAACACTGATGATGTTTGAATGCGAGAAGTCCATTGGAGAAATACGTTTGTAACTTACTGCTAAAACTGCAGCAAACTCCCGTGTGTCTTCAATACTTCCACGTAAGAAAACCCATTGGTCATTGTCCATTTCGTTGTCTTTGGCAAACTGCTTCATTTGTTCGGGTGTATCTGTTTCAGGATCAATACTCACAAACACATATTTCACCTGTTTGTTAGCTTTATCGCTTACTTTTTCGTGAATTCTTCGTATGTCGGCTACCAATCTTGGACAAGCTGCCTTACATGTTGTGTAAATCATAACAGCTACCACGATGTCACCTTTAAAGTCTTCTAACTTAACTTCTTCACCATTTTGGTTGGTCCAATCTGAAGGTAAATGATAGACCGAAAGCTCTGGCAATTCTCCAGTAAAGTCTTTTTTTACTGTTTCTTGTTCGGCTACATTCTCCTCTTTTTCAGTGTTTGTTTCCTCATTGTTGTTACAACTCCAAAATATTCCAAGTGATAAAACAAGAATCAAACTATATATACTCTCTCTTTTCATTTTCTTAATTATTGATTGGGTTTATTTATTGACTTTGCACATCTAAATCCTAAATTTCTGACGGAGTAATTCGCTTTGATACTCCCTCTAAAAGCATACCTCATAAATGCTGCATAGTTCATTAAATCTGATGATCCAACAGCAGCTCCACCACAAAAAAGATCATTACTTCCATCAACATCTTTTCGCGATTCTCCAGAAATTAACACAGAGTTAAAGTCTTGTGTCCATTCCCAAACTAGACCATGCATATCATAAACACCCCAATAGTTTTTAAATGTGCTTCCTATTTCTTGGTTGTATGAATTTGGTTTTTCATACCAACTCAGGATAAATTTATTGTATTCATCTTTTGTTCTCGCATCTGCTCTTTTTTCGCTTGCCATCCCTACATATTCCCATTCATCCAATGTAGGCAAACGTTTTCCTTGACATTCGCAGTACTTTTTAGCAGCAAACCAAGATACGTTTGTCATGGGTGCATTCTGTAATTCTCCCTCTTTTAATTCTGTATCATTTTTAAAATGTCGCATGTAATTTCCATCTGCGAAAAGGGCTATTACATTAGATTTTCTCCATTTAGGATTTTCTTCAAGAAACTCCTTGAATTCAGCGTTGGTAACAGGGTATTTATCAATTTTAAAATCTACAACATTTACTGGCATGGAATCCGATCCATATAAAGGAATATAAGTCCCACCTTCTATTAAAGCCATGCTTTCCTTTTGCCCAAAGCTAATGAGAGAGAAAAACATAATTACAACTATCGACAAAATCTTGGAAAACATGACTTTTAATTTTTATTGTTTATAAATTCTAAATTGGTTTTTATTTTTTTCTAACCTTACGTACCATTTCTTCAGTTACTTCAGTTCCGTTATTATCCCAGCTATTGTAGATATACGTCATCACAGCAGCAACTTCTTTGTCTGTAAGGTTTTGGGCAGTCATTACACTGTTGTATGTCTTACCATTTACAGTAATTTCACCAGACTTACCTCTTAAAACGATATCAATCGCACGATTAACATCATCATTTAAGTAATCTGCGTTAGCCAATGGTGGGAAAGCATTTTCAATTCCTTGTCCATCTGCTTGGTGACAAGCAAAACAAGTTGAGCCGTATACTTTTTTACCTAGTTCCATTTTTTCTGCTTTGCTTAATTCAACAGCAGCAGTTTCTTCTTTTGCGTCATCTTCATCATCTGATGGCATAGACTGAATAGTTCCTCCTTCTGGTAAGTAAATACCTTCTTGAATAGTTCCTGCAAAAACATCTTTATCCTCTTCACCTGTAACGTTAATCATAGCTAAAGCACCTTTGTTGAACGCTCTAAAGATTGAGTGGTCAACCAATACTAACTCGCCAGGTACGTCAACTTCGAATTCAACAATTGCTGCACCACCTGCAGGAATTAATGTTGTTTGTACATTTTCGTTGATTAAATCTCCACCTTCAACGTGAACCCTGTCAAAAATCTCTCCAATTGCATGGAAAGAAGAAACCAAGTTTGGCCCACCATTTCCTACGAATAAACGAATTGTTTCACCAACTTTTGCTTGAAGTGCGCCATCCCCTGTGAGTGCACCTACGCTACCGTTAAATACAACATAGTCAGCGTCTTCATCAATGGCTTTCTGCATGTCGAAAGGTTGTTCACCCTGTTCACCAAATTCACCTTTTGTATAGAAATCTCCCTGCATAACATAATATTCTCGATCAACAGGAGCTAATCCTTCTTCAGGTTCAACTAAGATTAGACCGTACATTCCATTTGCAATGTGCATACCTACAGGTGCAGTTGCACAATGGTAAACATACAAACCTGGATTTAAAGTCTTAAATGAGAAAGTAATCTCATGTCCTGGTGCTACGAAAGATGAAGCTGCTCCACCTCCCGGTCCGTTCACAGCGTGAAGGTCAATGTTATGAGGTAACTTATTATCAGGATGGTTTTTTAGGGTGAATTCCACTTCATCTCCCACTTTTGTTCTGATAAAACTACCAGGTACTGAACCTCCAAATGTCCAATAAACATACTCAACACCATCAGCCATTTCGCCTGTTTCTTCCAAAATCTCCATATCAACCTTTAGCTTTGTAGCTTCACGGTCAGCAGTAGATTTTGGTACAAATGGTGGCGCTGTTAACTCCGCTTTCATTTCAGACACTGCTTTAATGTCCTTTGCATTCATTTTTTTGTTTCATGCACTTGGTCTGAACCACCAGAGCAAGAATACAAAGAGGCCGCTCCTAATAAGAGAGATAAGGATGCGAACCTCTTTAAACTAGATTTAATTTGTGAATCAATCATTTTGTTTGTTTTTAAATTTCGATATAAACATAATAATACTGTTTGTTTTGACAATAGAGATATTCACAGAATACAGCAAAATCTGTTATTTATCATGTTTCTAAATGACGCAAGGCAGTAAATAAGATATAAAACTCTTTTTATCGTTTGTTTTTTTAAAGCACAAGTGTTGACATTAAATAAACAATAAACAAACTGGATTCATTTTAAGGTTTTGTTGAACAATTGACAATCATTAACTTTAAATGACAGTTGTTTTTTGATAATAACTTTATTATTACTTACTTTTGTACTTTATTTTAAGAAAAATAGTACAGATGAGCGAAACAAAAGAACAATTAAAATACAAGGTAAAGGATATAAGCCTTGCAGATTGGGGAAGAAAAGAAATTAGATTGGCAGAAGCAGACATGCCAGGATTAATGTCTCTTAGAAAAGAGTTTGGTGCTGAAAAACCATTAAAAGGTGCAAGAATTGCGGGATGTTTACACATGACCATCCAAACTGCAGTTTTAATTGAAACTTTGGTTGAGTTAGGAGCAGATGTAACTTGGTCTTCTTGTAATATTTTCTCTACACAGGACCATGCAGCAGCAGCAATCGCAGCAGCCGGAATTCCAGTTTTTGCATGGAAGGGAATGAATGAAGAAGAGTTCGACTGGTGTATTGAGCAAACTTTACATGCGTTTGAAGGAGGTAAATCTTTAAACATGATCCTTGATGATGGTGGAGACTTAACCAACATGGTTTTTGATCAATATCCAGAATTAACAAAAGACATTAAAGGTCTTTCTGAAGAAACGACAACTGGGGTTCACCGTTTATATGAAAGAAAGAAAAACGGTACGTTAGTTATGCCTGCGATTAACGTAAACGATTCTGTAACTAAATCTAAATTTGATAACAAATACGGATGTAAAGAGTCATTAGTTGATGCAATTCGTCGTGCTACAGATACCATGATGGCTGGAAAAGTTGCTGTTGTTTGTGGTTATGGTGACGTTGGAAAAGGTTCTGCTGCTTCGTTGAGAGGTGCTGGAGCACGTGTTATCGTTACTGAAATCGATCCAATTTGTGCTTTACAGGCTGCAATGGACGGCTTTGAAGTTAAGAAATTAGATAGTGTTGTTGACAATGTTGATATCGTGGTTACAACTACTGGTAACAAAGATATCGTTGTAGGGAAACACTTTAAAGCGATGAAAGACAAGACGATCGTTTGTAATATTGGACATTTCGATAACGAAATTGATGTTGCTTGGTTAAATGAAAACGCAACATCAAAAGATGAAATTAAACCGCAAGTAGATTTATATGATTTAGGTGGTAAAGACATTATCTTATTAGCTGAAGGTCGTTTGGTTAATTTAGGTTGTGCAACAGGTCATCCATCTTTCGTAATGTCTAACTCTTTTGCTAACCAAACTTTGGCGCAGATGGAGTTGTGGAATAACACAGACAAATATGAAAATGATGTCTATATGCTTCCAAAACATTTGGATGAAAAAGTAGCTGAATTACACCTTAAGAAAATTGGCGTTGAATTAGAAGAACTTTCTAAAGAGCAAGCTGATTATATTGGTGTTGATGTTAAGGGGCCATATAAGCCAGAACATTATAGATATTAATAGAAGAAATATCTTCTTTATATTGAAAGAGTCCAAACTTAATTGTTTGGACTCTTTTTTGTTTGAAATGCGTACTGGGAATTTTACCAATAAATATATCTAAGCCGTCAATCATGCGAATAAACGGTTAACTGACAAGATCCTTCGCAAATTTTCCTTTCCAACCCGTTGAAAAGAAAATTCTCTTCTCTCGATTGCTTTTCCAACACCCGCAACTGTCATCCTGATCATATTTAAAAATCTTAATAACAAAAGGGAGGATTCTCTTTTCGGTGTTGCAACCTTTTTTTAAACAGTCATTGACAGATTTTAACTCTCTTAGGGTCTTAACCCGGATTATTCATGCATTTAATTTTAAATCTATTCTAGGCACAAGACCTAAAGTAATATATGTATATTTCGCGGGGCTTGTAACGACGAATAGATCAAAATTAAATCAAAATCTTACAAATACACAAATACCCAAAAATGGGTTTCTCAAATTTTACAGGAAATACAGTTAAAATACTGACTTACAGATGTTAATATTCATAAACTTTAAGATTGGTGAATAATTCGGGTTAACAGGATTAGCAATTTGCTAATAAGATCTTGAGCTATTTAGAGTAAGGTTTGAAAAACATATACGCTAAATTCAAGATGAAAATTACGAATAAAAAAACCCTGACATAAATGCCAGGGTTTATAAAATATTTGGATTTCGATTTATTCTTCTGAACCTTCAGCGGCTTCTTCACCACCTTCAGCTTCTTCATCTTCTTCGTCTTCCTCTTCATCAACAGCACCACGTGCCATTTTCACAGAAACAACAACAGCGTTTTCGTCTTCTAACGTTTTAACACCTGGCATTTCAATATCTCTTACACGAATTGACTGACCAATTCTTAATGGAGTAATATCAATTTCTGCTTCTTCAGGTAAGTCTTTCGGCAAACCTTCAACATTTAAAGTACGGAATACAGTTAGTAAACGTCCTCCATTTAAAACACCCTTAGATCTACCTACCACACGGATTGGAATTCCAACACGGATTGGTTTGCCTTCAACAACTTCAAGGAAATCAACGTGCAATGGTTTATCCGTTAAAGGATGCATTTGCTTATCTTGAATTATTCCTGTTCTTTTCTTTCCGTCGATATCTAATTCAATTAGATATACATTTGGAGAGAAAATTAATTTTTCGATGTCTACTGAACGAACAGAGAAACAAACTTGTTCTCCTGTTCCATAAAGTACACAAGGTACACCGCCATTTTTACGAACAGCTTTTGTGTCCTTCTTCCCTACGTTCGCTCTAAGCGAACCGCTCAATTGTACTGTTTTCATTGTTTATTATATTTATGAAATTATAAAATGTTTACTTATTGATTCGTTGTGCACCATTTTTTGAATAATATCTCCAAATAAAGCAGCAACAGAAACTACACGAATTTTATCGCTTTGTTTCGATAAAGGTATTGTATCGGTAACGATTAACTCTGTGATTTTAGATTCGGCCAACCTTTCATAAGCAGGGCCCGAAAGAACGGCATGTGTACAATATGCACGAACGCTTTTAGCACCTCGTTCTATTAATAAATCAGCTGCTCTTGTTAAGGTACCTGCTGTATCAATCATATCATCTACAATAACTACATCTTTATCTGCAACGTCACCAATAACAGTCATTTCGGAAATGACATTTGCTTTCTTTCTTTGCTTGTGACAAATTGCTAGTCCTAGATTCAGTTTTTTAGCATACGAGTTTGCTCTTTTTGCTCCGCCAACATCTGGTGCAGCCATTACGACATTACCTTCTTTTGACATTTCTTGAATCTCAGGGAAAAATACCGTAGAAGCGTAGAGGTGATCTACAGGAACTTCAAAAAAGCCTTGAATTTGATCTGCATGTAAATCCATTGTCATTAATCGATCGACACCTGCTGCCATTAGCATGTTAGCAACTAATTTAGCACCAATTGCAACACGCGGCTTGTCTTTCCTGTCCTGACGAGCATATCCAAAATAAGGAATAACCGCAACGATTTTTCTTGCAGAAGCTCTTTTTGCTGCATCAACCATAAGTAAAAGTTCCATCAAATTTTCTGATGGAGGTGTTGTTGATTGAACAATAAAAACATCCTTACCGCGTACCGTTTCTTCAAATGAAGGTTGAAATTCTCCGTCACTAAATTCAGAAACAATGACATTCCCTAAGGAAATACCAAATTCTTTAGCTATTTGTTCCCCCAGGTGTTGGGTTGCTCTTCCAGCGAAAATCTTAACTTCTTTTGACATTACTTGATAGTTTTCAAGGCAACAAAGTTACACAAATTAATTCGCTAAGTGCCAAAACAATTCAAAGGAATTTATTTTTTTATTTTGGCTAAGCTGAATAATTCAAAATTAAATCAAAACCTTGCCAAATGATTAGTGCCCAAACTTGGGATTTTTAAAAACTAATGAAAACACGTTTCAATATTAGAATGTAATGTGTTTACAACTTATAAAAAAATAAGAGTGATAAATAAAAGACTTAAAATGAATGGTTTATGTTGTTGATAAATAGGATTGTTTCACAATAAGAACTGTGTTTAAGCAGATAAAGCACGAAACATTTGGAAAAAGTTTTCATTCGCTTAATTTTGAAGTATATTCAAAAAAGATTTATGTGATTATGTCAAAAATTTTAATAAAAAATATCAAAGGATTATTCCAAACAGGGGAACACCTAACGCATTTCAAGAAAGGAAAAGAAATGGACAATGGTGATTTAATTAATAATGCATTTCTTGCGATTGAAGATGATGAAATCATTGCCTTTGGTAAAATGGAAGACTGGGGAGGAATTACAGACTGGAGAGATTTGGAGGTAATAGATGCAGAAGGGAAATATGTCCTACCAACTTTTTGTGATTCACATACGCATGCTGTTTTTGCAGCTACAAGAGAAGAGGAGTTTGAAGACCGAATTAAAGGTTTGTCTTACGAAGAGATCGCTTTAAAAGGTGGTGGAATTCTAAATTCAGCAGCTCGACTCCAAGAAATGGATGAAGATACTCTATTTGAGGAAGCCTTAAAAAGAATTCATAACCTCGTTGAATATGGTACAGGTGCGATAGAAATAAAATCAGGTTATGGTTTAACCGTAGCTGCAGAATTGAAAATGTTACGTGTTATAAAACGCTTAAAAGCAGCCTCGCCTATGAAAATTAAAGCTACTTTCTTAGGAGCGCATGCTTTTCCAAAAGAATATAAAGACAATCATGAGGGATATATGGATCTCATGATTAACGAAATGTTACCAAAAATAGCAGAAGAGAACTTAGCCGACTATATTGATTGTTTTTGTGAACGTAATTATTTCACGTTAGAACAAATGAATAGACTCCTTGAGGCTGGAGCTAAATACAACTTAAAACCAAAAGTTCATGTCAATCAATTCTCAATTATGGGTGGGGTTGAAGCGGCTGTTAAATATGGTGCGTTATCTGTGGATCACCTCGAAGAATTAGATGAAAATGATATCGAAGCACTAAAAGGAAGTAAAACAATGCCGACATTTTTACCAGGCTGTTCTTTTTTTCTTTCTATTCCGTATGGAAAAGCAAGACAAGCATTAGCAGCAGACTTGCCGATTGCTTTAGCTTCAGATTTTAATCCAGGTTCAACTCCGAATGGAAATATGCAATTAATTACTTCAATAGCATGTGTAAAAATGAATATGACCCCCACAGAAGCACTTAATGCAACAACTTTGAATAGTGCATACGCCATGGGGATTAATGAAACGCACGGTTCAATATCGATTGGTAAGAAAGCAAATATTATGATTACCAAACCTATATCTTCTTTGGCTAGGATACCATACTCCTACGGTGAAAATAATGTAGAAGAGGTAATTCTAAACGGGAAAATCATAAAAAAAGAATCATAATTAACGATGAATAATAATATGCGTCATTTTCACTTAATTATAGTTTTGCTTATTTCCAATCTATTGCTTGGACAAAGAGACGCTATTGACCGTTCGAATTATGAATTGTTGTGGGAGATTTCCAGAGATGATATGTCAGAAAGTGCTTATCTATTTGGTACATATCACAGTAATGACAAAGATATTTTTGATTTTCCCAATGCAGTTTATCAAGCATTAGACGAGGCAGAGGCGGTTATTTTAGAAACCGATATTTCTGAAATTATCCTAAATGATGATTATAATCATTACTTCAATGGTTATCAAAAAACAAATTTGTTAGATTGGATTATTCCCGCTCGTCAGGTAGATAAAACAACACATACTGCTTACGGCTCTGATGATGGTCGTCCACAGTTTATTGACATGTTATTTAAGCAAATTGCTGATAATTGCGGAAAAAAGTTTTATGCATTAGAAACCATTGAGGATCAGTTGAAAATTGGTTTTGACAATGAGTTAGATCCCAATAGACCAGTGAAGTCAGTTGATTTAAGTCAGAAACAACTAAAAAAACTTTACCGTGAAGGCAATGCCAGAGCGCTTCATCAATACACAAAAGACGCTGCACTTATGTATGTTGATTTATATGAAAGTTTGATTGTTAATCGCAATTTGAAAATGACTGATGGCATTGATACCTTAATACACAATAATAATAGCTCTTTCATTGCTGTTGGTGCTGCACATCTACTCGGCAAATACGGTATAGTTCATTTGTTAAGGGAAAAAGGTTATACCGTAAAGTCTCCTCTAATTGCATTTGATAAACAAGATCATTTAGAAAAAGAGTTGCTTAATAAATGTAGAGCTTATCAATACATAGATGAAACTTTTGGAGCTTCCATCGTGTTTGGAGGTAAGCCTACTTTAGTTGATCGTAAAAAGGGTGAACTCAAGTATGCAAAATATATAGAGTTTGGGCAAGGAAATATCTATCGTTTGGATATGAAGTATTTTAATTTTAATACAGATTTAGATTCCGTTGTTCGTAAATATTTTGATCCCGAAATGTATAAAATAGTTCACTTTGATAGTGTGATTATCGATGAAGGAGTGAAAGCGCTTCAAGGGAAGCTTATTCATGAGAATAATGAACAATGGCTTAGAGTTTTTCATAGGAACAACATTATATATGCAATAACTGCAGTAGGAGGGCATCGTTTTGCTCATTCAAATCGTGCTATTTCTTTCTTCAATACATTTAAGTTTTCTGATACAAAAAAAGATGTTCATTTAAATCAATTGGTTTCTTCCCCATCTCGCACTTTAAATCTTATGTTTCCAGCGGATGTTCATGAAAACAAAATTCAAGAAGCGTATGATGATGTTTGGACTGCTTTGTGGTTCAATCCATCAACAAATGAAAAGTTATTTGCTGCTGAGAGCATAATGTCAAACCAATCAATTGTAACTAAAAACGAAGATTTTGGTCGGTATTTATTGAGTGATTATGATTCAGATGAAATCACCTTTTATGATGAAGTCCACAAAGAAGGAGCGTACTTTCAAAAATCTTTCCGTATTAACAAGGGATCAACTTCCATTTTCGGAAAGATGCGTTTGATGGGAAATGTTATTCAAATTATAAAGTATGAAGGAAGTGATGAACATAAAAAAGATAAGTTTCTTTCACACTTTGATAAAATGCCTGTTTTTCCAGTTGTACAAAAGCAAATTGCTATTGAGAATGATGTCTTTTCAACCAAAGTTACACGTTCAGGATTTAAACAGTATGATGTATCGAATGAAAAAGAATATCTCAACAAGAGCGAGTACCGATTAAATGATCATGAGCATAGTCTTTCATATAGAATTATCACTAAAAAATATAAAAAATGGGCGTTTTCAAACCGTTCGATTAAAGAAGTTTTAGGCGCACAAATTCAATGGCCAGCAGAAGATATTCAAGTTGAAATTGACACCACTTATGACTTTACAGATACTTTTCCTACATTATATTTTGATATATACTACCCATTAGCTGAAAATCGATTTTCAGGAAAAGTATTTATCCAAGGGAAAAACATCATACTTGCAAGTGTAATATACCCTAATCAAGCACAAAAACGGGTAGAACATTTATCATTTCTTGATGATTTAAAAATTAAAAATAAAGACACATCAAATCTTGATGATATTAATTTTGGATTGTTAAAAAATGAGGTGATGATCAACGGACAAAAATCCTTAATCCAACTCATTGAAGATTACCAAATAAATGATAGCACCTTAAAAATAATTTTGGCCTGGCCGAATTCATTTTGGAAACAGTACGATAGAGATGGTAATATTCGCGGAACTATACTCGTGAATTTAGAAAACTCTAATCAACTCACTGATGTTTTCGAGTTTTGGAAGGTCAATATGACACCCGAGAATCATTACCTCTCTCTTGCTACTTTATTCACACTCCAAAAGCAAAACAAACCAAAGGAATTTATTACCGTTGCCCACGCGATTAAAAAACAAAAAAATCAACATGTTAATTTCTATGCATATTTAGATATAAATAAAGAAAAAACTAAATTCCTAGCATCTGTTTGGCCTGTTTTTAGTGAAATTTTGTCAGATAGTTTAGCATGGGAAACAAGTTTTATTTTACCGGATTTAATGGAAGAACCATTTTTAAAAAACTACTTCACAAGCGATACTTATATAAAAGCCGTAACGAGTAAACGACAACCAGAATGGGCAGCGTTTCGTTACCTAGAAATTTTACATAAACAAAATGTATCTCCTGCAATAATGCATAGGGTTTTGAAAAGTTGGAAGGAAAATAATCAATCCATAAACAAACATGTGCTGGGTAGTCGCATAGCATGGGAAACAATTCTAGGTGAAAAACCTTCTTTTAAAGAAAAAAGATTGCTCCGGAAAAATACTGCTATAGCTATAGCTTACGCAAAAGTTATGGCTGTTTCTGGTACACCTATCTATGAAATTTATTCATACGAAGACATGATTGGTTACATTGCTTTTGATCACTATAAAGATGCTTACCAAGATGAGAACAAAACTTTATCTCACCTAGAAAATAGAACCATCCAACTTGAAGAAAAAACGTTTGAATTTGCGTTTTATGAAGTAACTGAAAATAAGAAGACTTATCTTATGTCAAGATTGATTCCAAAAGATCGAAATTTGCCATCTTATGGTGGTTTTGGAGCAAATACACATTTTTTCTATCGAAACGGTAAGTATAATCTTGAGGAAATCGAAAATGAATTAAAAATGAAAATACAAGAAGAAAGAGATAGAGAATGAAAGAGGTAGATTCTATAATTGCCTATCTTGGAAAGGTTGAACCATATTTTGATAAAGTTCTTCATTTTTTAACCTTTCTTCTGTTAACTAAATTCCTAGTATTAATTCTTGTTTTTATTTAATTAACTCACGATCTGCTTCAAAAACTTCTCGGTTATCAAATACGTAGGTTTTACACCTGTCAAACCTAGTCCGCCAGAGGCTAAAGTGCTTCCCGTTTCGAGAGGATTATCAGAAGCGTAATATGCATACCTAACCTTTAAATCAGGACTCACACTCTTTCTTATGAGTGATGCCGCTTGAATGGCTTTTTGATAGTGTGCACCTTCCATTTCTAATCCAACGACTTTCCACGTTGATTTCTTGAAATATTTCAGCATTTCTTTGTTTTGCAGCGAAGTACCTAAAACAGTGATCATGTGCCCATCGCTCGCTTCGATGTCTTCGTTTTCGAAATCAGCAAGGGTGAGTTCATTGTCAAAAGGATAATTATCTGTTGTTCCTTCAAAAACATGTGCTTGAGGAATCATAATATCTCCTTTGTTTCCTTTTAGAATTCCCGCCTTCCCCATGATGGAAACAGAATCTACATTGAGTTTTACAGGTCCATTTTTGCCTTTCTTGTAGGGTTTCAGTAATTCATCCATGGTTTCAAAAGCTTGCTCTCCAAAGGCATAGTCCATAACAATTATTACATCTTTACTTTCTTTAGTAACTTCTGAGAGGTAACTGTTTTCGAAATTCATTTTAGATAAATCAAAAATCTGTACATCAATGTTGGTACCTGATTCATCTTTCAAATAAGTCATTCCTTGCTCTAAAGCTAAATCACTTATTTGTTTTCTGTCTTCATGGTTCTCGGGCTGGCTCAATCTTTCAAAGACTTCTCTTTTATTTAGCTTTTCAGTTTCTTTGGTGATGGTTTGTTTACTGAATAGATAATTCATCACACTGTGCATATTGGCACTAATGATATGAACAGGTCTGTCAATAATGTTTTGATCTTCTAATTCCTTTTTGATTCGATTAGCCCAACGCTCTCCATGCATGTGATGCCCTGTTCTTTCACGTAAAACTGGACTAAACAAGATGATTCTTTTGTTGATTTCTAAAACTTCATCAATGGCCAATTTTCCTAACCAATAAATCACTTTTAGCAAACGATTAGGCCGCGTTTTTGTAGAACAAGCATTAAAAACATGCAAAACTTCTTCGAAGGTTCTTCCTAAAATATTCGCCGAATGAAACAGAGCAATTTCTAAATCATCATCTGAAATTTCTTCTTTCAAAACAATCTTTTCAAATTTCTGCCATTCTAAAGTTAAAGCACCTTTATCGTTAATGATTACCCGATTGGCAATTTTATGCGATTCAATAAAGAGGAAAGTCAGGTGAGTAAGAATATCATAAATGTCCGATCTTCCACGTGTAATTTCAACGTTCATTTGATCCTTGTCTATTCGATAGCAATTTCTTCTTCTTTTCGGTGGAATAATTGATTTTAGATTAGACAATTGATAACCTTCATCTCCTGTTAAATTAATAATCGGACATTCTTCAATTCCATGTGGCAAACGATCCAAGACGTAAAGTAAACCATTCAGTTCTACTTTTTCTTCACCAATAGAACCATAAATTTCAGGTTGTAAAGCCAATAATCCTTCCCGAAGCGTAGTCCCCGAAACGCCCATAGGCTTGTAAAATCCTCTATTAAATAAATGACGCATGGCAATGTAGATACGTTCTATTGCTTGGGTTGCCTCTTGTGCTTTGGTTCGTTTTTTTTCGCTCATAAATTGTTTCATTTGATGTATTGGTGATTTTTGATGTGAACGAATATAGTAAAAACTATTGATAATGTGAGGGGTGAGAATTTAAATGTGCTATCCATAAATCAAGCTAAATCTAAAACTAACAAGACAGATATAAACAATAACTGCAAACTTAACAGGTGTTAAATCCAAATCTATTCTATCACGATTTTTCAAAACCCTTCAAAAACTACCAAATTCTAAAATTTTCAACTATCCATTTTCAATTAAATAAGCGCTATCTTCACGTAATTTTCTATTTTTGCACGAGTCAAAATAAAAGTAATGAAACATACGAAAATTAAAGCGTTATTGGAATCGTCTGAAGTAGGCGAAAAAGTTATTGTTAAAGGTTGGGTGAGGGCTTTTCGAAGCAATCGTTTTATCCAGATTAATGACGGGTCAACGATCAATAATATCCAAGCGGTAATTGAATATGAAAATTTTGATGAAGCCATTCTAAAAAAGATTGGAACCGCAACTGCCGTTGAAGTACATGGAACTTTAATTGAATCTCAAGGAAAAGGACAAGCAGTAGAAATCGCTGTTGAGGATGTTAAAATTCTTGGAGAAGCAAATCCAGATGAGGTTCAAAAAACAGTAATGCAGCCAAAAAAGCACAGTCTTGAATTCTTGCGTGAACAAGCGCACTTGCGTTTCAGAACGAATACTTTTGGAGCGGTGTTTAGAATTCGACATGGCTTAACATTTGCGATTCATAAGTTCTTTAATGACAAAGGATTTTACAATTTACATACGCCAATTCTAACATCTTCTGATGCGGAAGGAGCGGGTGAAATGTTTCATGTTACAAATTTCGATTTGAATAATGTTCCGAAAACCGAAGACGGAAAAGTGGACTATTCACAAGATTTTTTCGATAAACCTGTTAATCTAACGGTTTCTGGTCAATTAGAAGCTGAACTTGGAGCTTTAGCTTTAGGTCAAGTGTATACATTTGGACCAACTTTTAGAGCAGAAAATTCAAATACTTCTCGTCACTTGGCAGAATTTTGGATGATAGAACCAGAAGTTGCTTTTAATGACTTGAAAGACAACATGGATCTGACCGAAGAGTTTTTGAAGTACTTGTCAAACTATGTTCTTGAAAATTACGCAGATGATCTGAAATTTTTAAACGATCGTGATGTAAAAGAGCAAAGCGCAAAACCGGCCAAAGACAGAAATCCATTAACTCTAATTGAAAGATTGGAGTTTGTGGCCAACAATGAATTCAAGAGAATTACATATACAGAAGCAATTGAGATTTTAAGAAATTCTAAACCTTTCAAGAAAAAGAAATTCAAATATGATGTGGAGTGGGGTGTAGATTTACACTCAGAACACGAACGTTATTTGGTAGAAAAGGAATTCAATTGTCCAGTTATTATCACAGATTATCCTGCTGATATTAAGGCATTCTACATGCGTCAAAACGACGATGGAAAAACAGTTGCAGCAATGGATGTTTTATTCCCTGGAATTGGAGAAATTGTTGGAGGTTCGCAACGTGAGGAGCGTATGGATGTTTTGAAGAAGAAATGTGCTGATTTTAATATTGATGAGAAAGAAGTGTGGTGGTATTTAGACTCACGTAAATTTGGATCAGTTCCTCATTCTGGATTTGGTTTAGGGTTTGAAAGAATGGTGATGTTTGCCACTGGAATGACCAATATTAGAGATGTAATTCCTTTCCCAAGAACACCGGGTAATGCTGATTTTTGATAAATAAAATTGAATTGATTATTAAATTGTGATTTTACCACTTTAAACTGTTATAAAGTGGTAAAATCAATCTATTTTCTGCTGAATATCCTTTATGAATAGCATGATAAAAGTTGATTGAACACTGATTCAAATAATTGATTCTTAGAAGGGGGAATTAAAAATAAATCGAAAAGTATGAATTGGTTTATAAACCTTTAAACAGTATTTAGATTTTTTGTTCCTGTTTTTAATCTGAAAATTGCCATCATTAGGATACCAAACAAAATACAAGCAAACAATAAATGAGCGGTTTGTACCAAGCCTGGAACATTAAAATGGTTTAAAATTACGCCGCTTAGGAGTTCTATGACTAACATAGCGAAAGCCCAATGCAGAATACGTAAATCTTTTCGTTTTCTTGCAATCCAGAACATTCCAACAATCAATGCTAGTACTAACCAAGAAAAACTTCTGTGAATGAAGAAAATCAATCCGAGATTTTCCGACCAGCCTTCTCGACCAATTCCTGCTTTGGTTAAATGATCAATCTCTTCACGAACTTGCGTTCCTAAGAACATTTGGGCAAACGTAATGAAGAAAATTAAGAACAAAAGTCCATAAAATTGCTTGCTGACCTTGATGTTTCGTTGTTGTGAGGGAGAAACCATTCTCAAAAGATAGATTTGTAAGCCAATAATTACCAATGCTAGAAAGAGGTGAACGGTTATCGTCCAAGGAACTAAATTTGTTGCCACTACAATAGAACCAAACCATGCCTGAAACGCAAGAAGAACCAAGTTAATTCCTCCAACAAAAATTAAGCGTTTTTCTCGGTATTTTATCATAATCCATAGAAAAACGAGGAGTACTCCATTACCTGCCAAAAAACCAAATAAACGATTGACATATTCTGTCCATGTTTTTCTGGCATTAAAATCTTGTTCAATTAAAATAGATTTGTCGTTGCGAATTTTGTCTGCTGTTGTTTCCATCCCAATTGCTGCTAGAAAGTTGCTAAATTTTTCAACTTTTTTAGCTCGCTTATCACTATAAATATCTTTATAGTCTTCTGGAAGTGCTGATTTTTCAGTTGGAGGCACCCATTGTCCAAAACACTTTGGCCAGTCTGGACAGCCCATTCCGCTACCAGTGATTCTCACGAAACTTCCCGCTATTACTACGAGAAATATAAAGACCAAGGTGATCCAATTGACACGAACAAACCACTTTCCGTATTTCATTATGACTAAAATTGAAATTAGATTACAAATTTAAAATACAAAGCCACATCAAAAGGAATTAATCATAAATATTTATCGAATATGTGTTCTGCAAAAAAAAGCAATTGTCACCTGTAGGACTGTAAATTATTACTTCGTAATTGGTAACAGATGTTTCATAATCTAAAGTTTTGTGTTATCTATAATTATTTTTAAAACCTGTTTAGGTTAAGATATTCTGATTGAGACTAAAAAAATAATTTGATTTTTTAAAATACTTTTGATGAAGTAAAATCAGAAATTATAAGATAAAAAACTGTATATTTATTTTTTAAAAAAATAACTAGTTATGAAAACTCTAAAACCATTTTTGCTGCTGTTTAGCTGCTTTCTCACGCTGACGATTAATAGTCAGGAAGATAGTATAAAGATAGTCGTTGCAAAAAACGTAGCAATAGACTCTTCTGGTATTGAGCCAGCCGCTCAAAAAGCATATAATGAAGGGACCACAGCTTTTGAGAATAAAGATTACACTTCTGCAATACTGAAATTTAAACAAGCATTGGAGATTTCGCCTTCGTTTTCTCAAGCCCGAAGTAATTTAGCGTATACTTATTTGGCTAATAAAGAAGTTGATTTAGCAAAGGAGCAATTTTTAGCGTTAGCCGAAGCGGATCAAAAAGCTGACGGACCCTATTATGAATTAGGAACAATTGCCGCTCAAAAAGATAGTTTTGCTTTAGCAGTAAACTTTTTCACCAAAGCAATTGAAAGAAAAGCTAATCAAGCCGATTATTTTTATCAACGTGGAATTCAATATTTTAAATTGAAGAACTATGAGGCGGCAATAACAGATTTTTCAAAAGTTATTTTGATTAATCCCAAGCATGCAGATGCTTATAATGATAGGGGAAGTGCATACAAACTAAGTGAGAATTATAAAAAAGCTATCGAAGATTACAACAAAGCAGCAACACTGAATAAAAAATCGGGTAATGCCTATAATAATTTGGGAAGTTTGTATCGTGAACAAAAGAAATATGACAGGGCTATTTCTGCTTACGACAAAGCGCTCATGATTGAGAAAGATAATTTTATGGCGTTAAATAATAGAGGTTTTGCCAAATTTGAAAAAGGTGATTATAAAAATGCTTTAGGAGATTTTAAAAAAGTTATTCTTCTTAAGCCAGATTATACAATTGCATATAATAATATTGCTGGTGTGTATATGGAAATGGAAGAGTATGAAAATGTAGTGAAATATGCAAGTCAGGCAATTGAAAGAGACGATCAAATTGGAGCGGCTTTTTATAATAGGGCCATAGCGAATGAAATGTTAAGAAATGAAGAACAAGCTTGCCAGGATTGGAACAGAGCTGCAGATTTAGGAGTAAGAATTGCTGAAGAATATTATACCACGAACAACTGTGGAAACTAAAAAGAAAAAATAATGAAAACAATAATATTAACAATACTTGTTGCTTTGATAGGTAGTTCGATTGTCGCACAAGAGGTGACTTTTGATAAAAAGAATTTCAAAGACGATAAAAAAGCATTTAAAGAGGCTGAAAATCATTTTAAAACGGCAGACGAACTAATGCTGCCATATCCTTTTCCAAGATATGGACAAGCGTTAAAACATTATCTTAAAGCACAAGCGTTTAACCCCAAAAGTGCTCATGTAAATTATCAAATTGGAATCTGTTATCTTAATGCTCCAGAGAAATTCAAAGCGTTAGAGTTTTTTCAACAGTCTTTTCAATTAAATCCAAGCGCAAAACCAGATATTCATTATTTTTTGGGTAGAGGTTTTCACCTGAAAATGGATTGGGATAAAGCTATTCAACATTATCAAACTCATAAAAGTCGCATAGATGCAAAAAAAGACTTAGAAGCATATATGGATGTGAATAAAAGAATCTTTGAATGCCAATCAGGGAAGAAATTGGTCGCTAATCCTGTACGTGTTTGGATTGATAATTTAGGGAAAAACGTAAACTCTAAATATCCTGATTATGGAATGGTAATGACCGCAGATGCATCTGAAATATTTTTCACCAGCCGTCGACCTGGAACAACAGGCGAGGAAAAAGATGAATTTATAGATGCTTATTTTGAAGATGTTTATACGTCAAACCGATATGAAAGTGAAAACTGGACAGTAGCAAAGAATATTGGTGCCCCAATTAACACTAAAGGTCATGATGCAGCTGTTGCTTTAAGTCCTGATGGAAGTAAAATGATTGTGTATATCGACGACAAAGGAGATGGAAATTTATACGAAAGTAAAAGAGAAGGTGATGAATGGAGTAAGCCTAAAATATTTAATGATGCTGTGAGTGGGCCTTACCATGAAGCGTCTGCTTGGTATACACCTGATGGAAAGGAGCTTTATTTTATAAGTGAACGGCCTTTGGAAAAAAGAGGAGATCCGAAAGATCGTGATATTTATGTTGCAACATGGAATGCAGACAAAGAAAGATGGGGGAATGTTCAACGATTACCAGAGACAATCAATTCCAAATATAATGAAGATGGGATTTATGTGCATCCGGATGGAAAAACAATCTACTTTTCTTCTAAAGGACACAATTCTATGGGAGGTTACGATGTGTTTAAAGCTGTGAAAAATGAAGACGGAACATGGACAGAACCAGAAAATATGGGGTATCCGATTAATACACCGGATGACGATGTGTTTTTTACTGTTGCTGCTAATGGAAGAGATGCGTACATGACTTCTTTTAGAGAGGATGGTTTGGGTGATAAAGATCTGTATAAAGTTACTTTACTTGGGGCTAAGAAAGATCCAATTTTAAGTGGTGAAGACATGCTTTTAGCAAATGCTGATGTGGCAATTCGAGCAGTTCAAATCGAACCAAAAGTAGAGGTGTCAGGAAGTAAGCTAATGATCTTGAAAGGAAAAGTTAGAGACGACGAAACGAAAAACCCTTTGCAAGCAGAAATTGAATTAGTTGATAATGAAACTAATGAGGTGATTGCGGAGTTCACATCTGATAGTAAGACAGGGAGATACTTAGTCTCTTTACCGGGTGGTAAAAACTATGGAATTGCAGTAAAGGCAAAAGATTATTTGTTCCACTCAGAAAACTTTGATGTAAAACAAGATGCAAGCTATAAAGAAGTCGAGGTAAATATTGATTTGAAAAAAGTAAATGTGGGGAAATCCATCGTTTTAAAGAATATTTTCTTTGATTTAAGTAAATACTCGTTAAGACCTGAGTCTGAAATAGAATTAAATCGTTTGACACAATTATTGATTGAAAATCCAAATTTAAAAATAGAGATTAGTGGGCATACGGATTCACGAGGATCTGCAGCTTTCAATAAAGAATTGTCGAAGAATCGTGCTCAAGCGGTTGTAACCTACCTAGTTGAAAAAGGTATTGATAAAGGACGACTTGTGTCAGCAGGATATGGTCCTGAACAGCCAATTGTAACTGATGCTGAAATTGCTAAGATGAGCAGAAGGACAGAAAAAGAAGCAGCTCATCAAAAAAATAGAAGAACCGAATTTAAGGTACTTTCCAAATAGTTTTTTGAAAGTATTAAATGTTGAAAAGCCAGACTATAAGCAGTCTGGCTTTTTTATGTATTTTTATTTATTTCTATATAAAATGTTGATGCTTTATAATGGTTTAAAGTTCATAGAGACTGAATTCACACAATGACGCGTATTCTTATCCGTCAATCGCTCTCCTTCAAAAACATGACCTAAATGCCCTTTGCAGTTCGCACAAACAATTTCAGTTCTTCTTCCATCTGCATCAGGAACGCGCTCTACCGCACCTTCGATTTCATCATCAAAAGATGGCCAACCACACATTGCATCAAATTTGTCGTCTGATCTATACAAGGGTGCATCGCATTGCTTACAAGTGTACACGCCATTAGCTTTTTCGTCTAACAATTCACCCGTAAAAGGCCTTTCTGTTCCTTTATTAATGATTACTCTTTTTTCCTCGTCTGTTAATTCGTTATATTGATTACTCATGTTCTAGTTTTTTATTGTTGTTCAAACGTTTTTACTTTCTCTTTGTTCTTGCAAATGTAAAAAACATTACAACTATTTAAAATCATTCTAAATACCTAATTTGTGGTATTGTCGTTTTTGAATGTCCTACTTAAATTTGCATCAAAATAAAAATTTAACACAAAGATGATAAGAAAAATATTTGTTTTAACAGCAGCCGCAGCAATGTTAGTCGCATGTAAGAAAGAAGGTTGTACAGATGAAACAGCAATTAACTATAGTTCGGAAGCTAAAAAAGACGATGGTTCTTGTAAATACGAAACATCTGGTGGAGAAAGTTATAATATCCCAACTACCTACGTTTTTAAAGATGCTAATGGAAATTCAACAGTAAGTTACGGTGGACAAATTGACCGATTAAATCAATTGGAAGAAATGGTAGCCGTAATGAAATCAGGAACTGAGGGAGTTGTTGCCGAACAAAATTTACTTGACATGTATGCAAATACTGGAGACAACGGAGGAGGAAACTTTTCTTTTAGTTCTGGTAAACAGTTAGAGAACAAAACTTTCACAAACGATGTACAAATGTTCAAAGATTGGATGGCTGATTTAGCAAATGCAAGTACTGATTTTGCTGAAACTGCAGCAAGCGGTCAGGCAGGAGTTTTGACTTCAGGATCTAGCAAATATTTATTTGATGCAAATGGTTACGAACCTGTTCAATTGATTGAAAAAGGACTGATGGGTGCAGTTTTTATGCACCAAGCGGTAAATGGATATTTTGGAGAGACAAAAATGAATGTTGATAATTCAAATGCTGTTGATCCAACAAACGGAAAGTATTATACGGAAATGGAACACCATTTTGATGAAGCATTTGGATATTTCGGTGTACCAACTGATTTCCCAACAAATGTTCCGGGTAGTTTTTGGGGTAAATATTGTGATAAAAGAGATGCTGAGTTAAATTCTAATTCAGTAATGATGGACAATTTCCTAAAAGGTCGTGCTGCAATTTCAAACAATGATTTAACATCAAGAGATGCTGCAATTACAGAAATTCGCCAGATGTGGGAATTAATTACAGCCAAACAAGCAGTATATTACTTAAACTCAGCAAAAGCACAATTGGGAAGCGATAACGCAAAAGCATTCCACGCACTTTCTGAAGCGTATGCATTTGCATGGAATATTCGTTATGCGCCATTGGAAACAAGAAAAATGTCACAAGCTGAACACGGAACTTTAATGAATATGTTCCCAGAAAACATGTGGAATATTTCGATTGCTGATATCAATTCAATTGTTGCAGAAATTGAAGCAAAATATTAATCTTAATTAAAGAGAGAAATGTTAAAAAAATCGATAGGATTAGTTTTAATTTTAAGTGCCGGACTTCTTTTTTCTTGTAAAGACAAAAAGGACAAAGACGATGATGTTGCCGATTTCAATAAAGCTGAAATGTTGGAAAACGTTTCTGCAAATATCATTCTGCCAGCATTGAATAAATTCGATGTTGAAGTAACAGCAATGAAATCGAGTTATGCCACTTTTAAGGCAGACCAAAATGTAGCCAACCTTGAAGAGGTAAAAGCACATTGGAAGTCGGCTTACATGACTTGGCAAACATTAAAAATCTTTGATTTTGGTCCAATTCGTACCATCGGATTTAAAAGCGCTACAGGAACTTATCCTATCGATACAGCAAAAATTCACTCAAATATCGACAATGGAGGATATAATCTTTCAGCGGTTGTGAATTTAGATGCTGTAGGATTGAATGCTTTGGATTACTTGCTTTACAATGACAATGCGATGAATCAGTTGCAAAATGATGCTGATTACGCTAATTATGCAGAAGAAGTAATTCAAAAACTGTACGATGAAACACAAAGCGTTGTGTCCGGTTGGTCTTCTTACGAGTCAACTTTTAATGCTTCTACAGGAACTTCTTCAACGTCGGCCTTCTCTGAATTTGTAAATGAATTCAATAGAGATTACGAATTGGCAAAAACTGCAAAAGTGGGTATTCCAATTGGAAAAGCAAACTTAGGATTGGCGAATCCAGAATATGTTGAAGCAAGATACAGCGGAATTTCTTTTGAACTTTTAGACGAAAGCATCAAAGCATTAAAAGCAACCTACAACGGGAATAGTTTTGATTCAAATGCTGAAGGTATTGGATTTAGCAATTACTTGGTTCACCTCGAAAAATCAAGTTTAGACAATACCATTAATGATAAGTTTGGCATTATTCAAAATCACATTGATGGATTTTCAATGACTTTAGAAGAAGCAATTAACGATCCGTCGAAAACTGATCAATTAGATGATTTGTATTTGCATTTGCAACAGCAAGTAGTGAATATCAAAACAGATATGACAGCAGCGTTTGGTGTTTTAATAACCTATCAAGATAATGATGGGGACTAATTTTTAGAAATGATAAATCAGCGCTACAAGTTAGATTTTTTTAAGCAAAAAGCTATAGCTCCATTGGTAATGTTCCGCATTATCTTTGGGGCTATGCTGCTTTTCAGTAGTGTAAGATTTATAGCTAAAGGTTGGGTGAATACGCAATACATTGAACCGCAGTTTTATTTCGGATATTTAGGATTTGAATGGATTAAGCCTCTGCCAGGAAACCTGATGTATATCCCATTTGTTTTGATGGTCCTTGCGGCCTTATTTATCCTGCTTGGTTTCATGTACAGATATAGCGCTTTTGTGTTCTTTATCTGCTTTACTTATGTTGAACTCATAGATAAATCAAATTATCTCAATCATTATTATTTCTTGAGTTTGATGAGTTTTTTAATGGTTTTAGTACCTGCCAATAGAGATTTTTCCATCGATGCTAAACTCTTTCCTAAAATCAGGAGAGAAGTTACTTATGCTTGGCATACAGGCATTCTTAAATTTCAATTGGCAGTAGTCTATATCTTTGCTGGAATTGCAAAAATTAATTCCGATTGGCTTTTTGAGGCTCAACCCTTAAAAATTTGGTTGCAAGCGCATCACAATGTTCCTTTTGTAGGAAGCTTGTTGCAAGAAGAATGGACCGCCTACTTTTTCTCTTGGATGGGCTGTGTTTACGATTTGTTTATCGTTTTCTTTTTGTTGAATAAAAAAACACGACCCATTGCTTATTTAGCTGTTATTTTCTTCCATGTAATAACCTGGTTGCTATTCCCAATAGGCGTTTTTCCGTGGGTGATGATTTTCTCAACAACGATTTTCTTTGGAACAAAATTTCATCAACAGCTTTTAAACGGACTTAAATCACTGTTTAAATGGTCGAAAAAGATTCCAGAGAAAGTCAAAAATATGCCTTCTCCTAAACCATATGTGCGCTATGGATTAATTATCTACATCGCTTTTCAAATCCTTGTTCCTTTGAGATTTTTAGCTTATCCAGGAAACTTGTATTGGAACGAAGAAGGTTTCCGCTTTTCTTGGCGTGTAATGCTTATGCACAAAGAAGGAAATGCCACTTTTTATGTTACTGATAAATCAACGGGAAGAACCATAGAAGTTGATAACACCGACTTTTTAACTGTTCGTCAAGAAGATCAAATGGCAACTCAGCCTGACATGATTTTGCAATTTGCAAAGATGTTAAAAGAAGAATATGATGGAAAAACATTTTCTAATCATAAACAATCGATAACTTTGCACGATCCTGCGGTGCATGCAGAGGTCTTTGTGACCTTAAACGGAAGGTCTTCACAATTATTTATTGATAAAAAACATGATTTGACGACTTTGCCCTATAATTTGAAACACCGTGAATGGATAGTACCTTTTGAAAAATGAAATTTTTGATTCTAGGCATATCACTTTTTTTGGTGTCCATTTTATTTGGACAGGAAACATACAATGGAGTTATTGTTGACCAAGAAAACGACGAATTACCAGGCGTGAAAATTCATAACTTAAATTCAAATGATAAGTCACGCTCTTCGATTGATGGTCAATTTGTAGTTAAAGCGCAACAATTTGATACCATCGAAATCACTTATAATTCTTACGATACTTTACAAGTTGTTGCAGGGTTAGATTGGAAAACGGATCAATCAAATCGCGTGCTTTTAAAATATGCGACCCAAGAAATTGGCGAAGTGATGATTGTGAAAAAGCGGATGGCCGATTTCAATGTTGGATTTATGCCGCCAATAAAAGGCGTGCGATTAAACACAGGAACAAACTCCATTATAGAATTAGAAAATTTAAGCGGTGCAAAATCTACAGGGAATGCCAGAGAAATGTACGCCAAAGTTCCAGGATTAAACATCTGGGAAAATGATGGAGCTGGAATTCAAATCGGAATTGGAGGAAGAGGATTGAGTCCAAAAAGAACAGCCAATTTTAATACCCGACAAAATGGTTACGACATTAGTGCCGATGCTTTGGGGTATCCAGAAAGTTATTATACACCGCCAATTGAGGCCTTGAAAAGTATTGAGATTATTCGCGGTTCGGCGGCGTTGCAATTTGGAACACAATTCGGTGGGTTATTAAATTTTGAAATTCAAGATCCTATAAAACATTCACCCTTTGAATTTACAACAAGAAATACAGTTGGTGGATATGGTTATTTCAGTACGTTTAATCGTGTTTCTGGAACCCATAAAAGAATGTTCTATCAAGCTTATCATCAATATAAAAGAGGAGATGGATACAGAGAAAATAGTCAGTTTTATCAACATCAAGCTTATGCAGAATTCGGCTATTATTTGAATGAAGATTGGACAATTAGCACAGAGTTCACCCACATGAATTACCTCACTCAACAAGCGGGTGGACTCACCGATTTAGGATTTGAAGAAGATCCACAACAAAGTATCAGAGATAGGAATTGGTTTGCCGTAGATTGGAATTTATTAGCCCTGAAATCAAAATATGAATTCAATAAAACCACCACTTTCGATATTCGTGCATTCGGTATGATTTCCAGTCGTAAGACAATTGGGTTTCTCGGTAAAATTACACAAACCGATTTGGGCGGAAACCGAGAAATGATCTATTCTGATTTTATGAACGGTGGAGTAGAAGCCCGATTCATGAAGAAATACAGTTGGCTTGAAGCCGATGGGAAAGCATCAAAAGTAAGGGGCGCTTTATTGGTGGGAGGAAGATTTTATCGTGGAGAAACACAAACCAAACAAGGAACAGCTGCCGCAGGAAATAAAGCAGATTTTACGTTTATAAACCCTAGAGATGTGGAAGGTTCATCGTTTATTTATCCGTCTAATAATCAAGCTTTATTTGCCGAGAATATGTTCTTCTTTGGAGAAAAATGGAGAATGAACTTAGGGCTTCGCATAGAAAATATTTCCACCCGTTCGGAAGGTTTTTACAAAGAATATGTCGTTCATCCGCTCAACTACGATACGCTAGCCATCAATCGACAAAGAGATTCTAATTCTGTAGCCCGAACTGTGCCATTATTTGGAGCAGGTGTTTCTTATAAAGTAGGTAGTAACGCCAATTTATACACGAATTTTACACAGAATTATCGCGCCATTAACTTTACGGATATTCGTGTTACTAATCCCAATGTCTTAGTCGATCCAGATATCAAGGACGAATACGGATTTACTTCGGAACTTGGGTTTAGAGGTCTTTTAAATGATGTTTTGATCTATGATTTATCGGCATTCTACATTTTTTATGGTGACAAAATTGGACTTGCTCCAAAACCGAAAACGGTTAAGAAAGAACGTACTAACATTGGGGATGCCCAAAACTACGGAGTAGAAACCTTCGCCGAAATAGATTGGCTCAAACTAGGCGGACACAAAAGGGATTGGTCACTTAAAACTTTTGTCAACGCGTCTTATATCAATGCCAACTACATTAACTCTAAAGAACCAAATTACGTGGGCAACAAAGTAGAATACGTAAGTTCTTATATGGTAAAATCTGGGATTAGTTCTTCCTTCAAAAACTGGACATTCAAAGTACAATACACCTTCAACTCTGCCCAATTCTCCGACGCTTCCAACGCCATCGAACCATCAGGAGACGCCCTGCTTGGAGAAGTTCCCGCCTATTCTGTTTTCGATTTTAGCGGAAAATACAAATTCAAAAAGTGGTTCCAAGTGGAGTTCGGCGTAAACAACATTACGAATACGAGTTATTTCACAAGAAGAGCCACAGGATATCCAGGGCCTGGGATTCTGCCTTCTGAGGGGGTGAATGGATATTTGACATTGCAGTTTAAGATTGGGAAGTAATTTACAATTGATAATTGATAATTACCCCAACCCCTACAACCACCAATCTCGCATTATCAATTGTCAATTTTTAATTATCAATTATTTAACATAATCCTGCTTATGCACCAACATATACTGGTTGTTATCAATTTTTAAATAGCCCTGATCATAGCAAAAAACATATTTGCTTCCTTTTTTGGTTGTGTAAATATTGGTGTAATAATGAAAATTAAATCCCTCTTCCGCTAGGTTGATTCCGTCTACGGTTTTCTTGCCATTTGGATTAAGTTTAGATAATATTCTACGGTTTTTACGCAAGATATTGTTGATTCTTCGCATGTAGTTATTGCTGTCTTCATTCAATCTATTGTTGTAGGTATTGCGACAATAATCTCCACAAAACTTTTGATCGCGTCGTCCATGTAGTGGTGTTTCACATTCTAAGCAAGTTCTTTTATTCTCGGTTGTTGACATGAGTAGATTTTTAGTAATGACTTGAAAACAATAGTTGTAGGCTAAGTTAGTTATTTTTGGTAAAAACTGCTATAATAAGGTGTTTAAGTTATAGGTGAAAACAATCTAAAGTGAATAGAAAATATAATGTTTAAAACAATACCTTTATTAATAAATGTTTGTAGGGGTGTTAGTGATTTAATAAACTCTCTTGAAAAGAGAAATTTTCGAAGGATCTTGCAAATTAACCGTTTGTTCACTTGATTGACAGCTTAGATATATTTTCTGGTAGCTTATCGGATAGGCATTTATTTTAATAACCTTTATATTCTCTTAGATTTACGGAAATCTATTTTTCAACGGGAAAAACATATTTTTAAAATTTTTGATATTGAAATAACAGAATTATATTTATCTTGACCCTAGAATTAATAACTATGGCACTCAAACAAACATTTTCTCAAAAGATGGAGCAAAAGCTCTCACCTCAACAAATTCAATTAATGAAATTGTTGCAGGTGCCAACCATGGAATTGGATCAGCGAATTAAACAAGAATTAGAGGTCAATCCTGCCCTGGAAGAAGGAAAGGAAGAGACTGAAGATGATTTCGAACAAGAAGAATATGAAGAGGAGTTAGGTGAGGATGAAAGAGAATTCGATCTTGATGAGTATATGAGTGATGATGATGAACCGGCTTACAAAACAAATATTTCCAACAAGAGTAAAGATGATGAAGAGAAATCAATGCCTTTATCTGGTGGGAAGTCGTTTCAAGAATTATTAATTAGTCAGCTTAATTTAAAAAGGCTGAACGAAGAGGAAGTTGTTATTGCTACTTATTTGATAGGTAGTCTTGATGATGCTGGTTATTTAGAACGAGATTTAGAGGCAATTGTTGATGATTTAGCATTTTCCCAAAACATAATTACAACAGAAGCTGATTTGGAAGATATTCTTCATTACGTGCAAGAGTTAGATCCTCCTGGGGTAGGAGCGAGAGACCTTCAAGAATGCTTGATTTTGCAGATGGATAGAAAGCAAAATGGCGACATTACGCGTTACACTGCTCTGAAAATTTTAGAGGATTATTTCGATGAATTTACCAAGAAGCATTACAAGAAAATTCTTCAACGGATGGAAATTTCTGAAGAGGATTTAAAAGATGCCATTCATGAAATCATTCGATTAAATCCAAAACCAGGCGGTTCGCTTAAAAGCTCATCTAAATCCTTACAGCAAGTTGTTCCAGACTTTCAGGTAGTAGAGGAAGATGGAAAATTGACATTGACATTAAATGGTAGGAATGCACCGGAGTTAAAGATCAACAAAGGATATAAGAAAATGTTGAAAAATTATGCCGAAGGTGCAAAATTAAAGAAAACAGATAAAGAAGCACTAACATTTGTGAAAAGTAAATTAGAAGCTGCAAAATGGTTCATAGATGCTATCCAACAGCGTCAACATACTTTGTTTTCTACTATGACGGCAATCATGAATTATCAAAAAGAGTATTTCCTAACAGGTGATGATACTACACTTCGTCCTATGATATTAAAAGATATCGCAGAGATTGTAGACTTAGATATATCAACGATATCTAGGGTTGCGAATTCAAAATATGTTCAGACACAATATGGTACTTTTTCATTAAAGCATTTCTTTTCAGAGTCCTTGTCGACTGATTCAGGAGAGGAGGTTTCAACACGTGAGGTAAAACAAATTTTATTGGAAGCGGTTGATGATGAGAATAAAAGAAAGCCATTGACGGATGAGAAGTTGGCTAAATTACTTAAAGAAAAAGGTTATAATATCGCAAGAAGAACAGTTGCGAAATATAGAGAGCAATTAAATATTCCAGTTGCAAGACTTAGAAAAGAATTGTAATGAAGAATTTAGCCTCACTTATTTCATGGATATTTTTACCGCTTTTTGCCCCAATATATGGGTTAATATTGGTGTTGTATTTACCTGTCAATTCTAATTCTTTTGTGGCAAGTGAATCGCTTTATTTGTTATATCCAGAAGTTAAAATGCTTTTTTTGTTGCTTTTTTTAGTTTTTACTGTTTTTGCACCTGGCTTATCTTTATTGATTTTAAGGCTAAATAAAACCATCACCTCACTCCAGTTAGAAAGTAAGGAAGAGCGTTTGACTCCTATCGCGATCATGACTTTTTATTTTTGTGTTCTCTATCTTTTTTTGCTTTTTCAAGCTGAAAGTGCGCTCATCCCTGCTATCATAAAAGCAATGGCGTTAGGAGGTGCATTGGCTTCTTTACTGTCTTATTTTATCACAAAAAAGATTAAAATTAGTCTACACGCTATTGCAATGGGTTCTCTTTTTGGCTTTGTTTATATGTTTGCAGTTCCATTAAGTGAAAGCCCTATATTTACTTTGTCTGCGTTAGTTTTAGCAAGTGGTATAGTGCTATCTGCACGGTTGATTTTAAAAGCACATACCTTAAAGGAAGTGAGTTGGGGATATTTGCTTGGGTTTGCATCACAAGTTTTTTGTATTTATTTTTACCCATAAATTATTTTGTAATCATGAGAAAAGTATTCAGTATAAGTGTTTTAATCTGTTCTATTGCTTTGCTTACAAGCTGTGGATCGGCTAATGGTGGAGGAGGATTTAATTTGTTTTCTATTCAAGAAGACAAGGATTTAGGAAAACAAGTCGCAGCAGAAATTGACGGTAATCCACAGGAGTATCCCGTTTTGGATAGTGCTAGAAACCCTGTTCCCTACAGGTATTTATACGATATGCGAAACACTATTTTAAACTCAGGTAACGTAAAACATAAAGATGATTTCGTTTGGAGATTGAGAATTATTAATGATGATAAAACAAAAAATGCTTTCTGTACACCAGGTGGTTATATTTATGTTTATACCGGGTTAATTAAATACTTAGATTCTGAAGAACAATTAGCTGGAGTACTAGCACATGAGATTGGACATGCTGATTTACGTCACTCTACGCGCCAAATGACGAAATTATACGGTGTTGATGTTTTACTCAGTATAATTGCTGGAGACCGCGCTTTAATTAAGGATTTGACCGCAAGTATTATCGGATTGAAGTTTTCTAGAACACACGAAGAAGAAGCAGACGAAGCATCAGTGAAGTATCTATGTCCTACAGATTATATTGCAGCTGGAGGAGCAAAGTTTTTTGAGAAAATTGAAGCAGAAGGAGGAGCGGGAGTACCCGAATGGTTAAGCACTCACCCAAGTCCAGAAAACAGAATAGAAAATTTTTATAATACATCATTAGAGTTAGGATGTGGTGGTGAAGCGACGTATAAAGATCGTTATGACCAATTAAAACGTTCTTTGCCATAATTTTAATCGTTAATAATGAAATGATTTTAACAACCCAAGAAGGAAAAAAGATTGATACTAATAAGGGGATAGACCTATCTATTCCATTGTCGAATGATGATGAAAATCCTTTAGCTTGGTACGTAAAACCTCCTAGTTTCGAACCTGTAATGGATGATGGTTGGGTCGGATCTGTAAAAAAAGGTGGGCCGGTTAATTTTCGAAACATTTCTTTTAATCCACATGGACACGGTACGCATACCGAATGTTTGGGGCATATTACACCTACAGTTTATTCTATTAATGAACATCTCAATCAGTATTTTTTTAAAGCTGTATTAATCAGTGTTAAACCAGATAAAATTGGAGGTGATGAGGTGATTACGCCAAGGTTGTTGACGGAGTTGGAGAAGTACAGCGAAGTTGAGGCTTTAGTGATTAGGACTTTGCCGAATGATGTTGATAAGAAGTCAAAAAACTATTCTTCAACTAATCCACCATATATCAGTGAAGAATGCTTGTCAATCGTGAATGCAATTAACGTAAAGCATTTGTTGATTGATTTACCTAGCGTAGATAAAGAGTCTGACGGGGGGCAATTGACCTTTCATCATGGCTTTTGGGATGTTCCAAGCAGTCCAAGATTTGATCGTACAATTACAGAGTTAATATTTGTGCCCAATGAAGTTGAAGATGGAACATACCTGTTAAATTTACATGTTGCTCCTTTTGAAAATGATGCAGCTCCAAGTAGACCTGTTTTGTATAGGTATATATAGGTGATTAATCAATAAAATAATTTCGAGATGAGGTTTTTACTTTTTGTTTTACCATTTATAACTGTTTTTACTTTTGCTCAAAATGTTCAAGAGCTGAATTTTATTTTTATTAACCAAAATACTCAGCATGTTGGTAAAAACGAAAAGCTAGAATTGGGCTTGTCGCTTCCTGATTCTATATTGAGACAAATAACGCAGTATCTAAGATCTCGTCCTCATCAAAGAACAGGTTTAAATCCATTTGTTGAATGGGATGTAAACATTAAAGCTAATTTTACTCATATTAATAGTGGTGAAAAGTATACAGCTTATGGTTTTTGGTATACTGAAATGGAGAGGGATATGAACCTCAACCGTTGGAAGGATTTAGATACAGACCTGCCATTTCGCGTTAGATTTGCTCCAACTGAAACAGGAAAATGGAATGTTGAGTTAGAAGTTTTTATCAAACAAGAATTATTTTACAGTACACCAAGTAAGGAATTTGAGGTTGTTAATTCAGATGCAAAAGGATACGTCACATTAAATAAAGAAACCCAATATCTTGAAAGAGACGGAAAAACAATTATCCCTACAGGGGTTAATATTCCAATGCCTTCCAACAAAAATAATTTAGATTATAGCCTAACTCCTGAAGAGACATTAGATGTGGCAGCTTGGGAAGAGTATCGAAATATGATAACAAAATATATTGATCAGGGTGGGGAGTACTTCCGGTTTTTTCTTCATCCCAGCTCAACAGATATTGAATTTGAAGAAGTTGGGAATTACCAGAACAGACAAAATCATGCTTGGGAATTAGATCAATTGTTGGCATTATGTGAAAAGAATAATACGTTAATTCATTTTAATTTAATGTATCATACATTTTTCATGAAATTAGGTGATTACCATCAGTTTAGATATGATTTTACCAATAATTGGCCAGACGAAAACCTTTGGCCCTACAAAGATCCAAATAAAATATCTGGTTACGCTAAAATTTTAAATAGTGATACGCCTTCAGATATGTTTTTGACCAAAACAGGGATGCGTTATTTAAAACAAAGGGTAAGGTATATTCTTTCAAGATGGGGGTATTCAACAAGTTTACTAAATATAGAATTACTTTGTGAGCCTTGGCACGTTAACGAAAATCCACATGAAAATGATAGGCCATACGATGATTTAACACCTGCGGGAGACACAGCAAGAAAGGCGATTTACGAATACCATAAACAAATGTCGAGTTATATACTTGATTCTTTGGAGCACCGCCAACACTTACTTAGCGCAGTAGGACGTTTTCCAGTAGGTAAAACACATATTTATTCACACCTAACAGAAAAAGACCCAAATGTAATTGATAGCACTTGGTATTTAGACAATATAGATCTAATTATCATTTCCTATTATTCAGATAGTCCAGAAAAATTGATTTTCTCTAAGCCAAATAAGAATAATGAATGCGATCCTGATGAGAATTCAATGGCGTGCACCGTTAAACGATTGAAAGACACGTATGGTAAGCCGGTTTTAATGGGAGAGTCAGATCATGGTGATGGGACTCACATGTGCTCAGATTATCAAGGGCATTACATCGATATAATGCGTTATCCTTATACGGGTGTTATCGGGCATTTAATTTGGGCTGCGTTTATCGTAAATGAAGAAAAAAACAGAAACGAAATGGAGTCATGGCCACGAATAATTGCGGCTAAGGATTATTATAATTCAAAGTTTTTTATAAATCTGATTAATAAGAAAACTGAACTTGGAAGAGAAAAGTCAAAGTTTAAAGGCTCAAAAAAAGATATTGTTGAAACACAATATATTATTGGTCAGCAAAAAGAAATTGCAGCTGGTTATGTGTATAATCGTACTTTTAATGTGAATACAGCGAATAGAGAAGAAATAAAAAACATTGATAGTACCCGATGTGCAATGTATGATGAAACATATACGCAACCAATTGATGTAACATGGAAGCCGCAAAGACTTCATGTCGAAGGATTGAAAGCTTTTAGTAAATACAGAATAATATTTTACGATTTTGTAAACCAATCCTTTATTTTTCAGGCAGAGTTAAGAACTACTTTGTTTGGAAAGTTAAAAATTGTACATCCAAAACTTGTTCCTGCTAAAAGTGAAAATCCACTATTGTGGTATCGAATAGAAAAGATTAATTAATGTCTACACTTAATTGAAATCGGCTAATTTTTCTTAAATTTGAACGATTGAAGGTTGGGATAAATGGCAAAATATACACTAAGTTTAGAGGATGATTTTAATTTTGATTTGATTGGGATTTGTAGTCATCAAGGAGATTATCGTGTATGTTGGTCTATTAATGATAGCATTGGATTGAAGCTTAAAAAATCGGATGAACCTTTTATGGTTTCTGGTAAGAAAGGACAAGTAATTTCATCACACTCTTTATATGAATGGGAAGATGAAGAAGCGTATGTGAATTATTACCTGATTCAAAATAAAAATAGTGGAAAATTTTTAGTGCCTGAAAAATCCCAAATTGATTATTTTTTGGTTATTAAAGAGAATAATGTAATTGATATCAATACCTTATTAAATAATATAAAAGATATTTCAAGTATTTTAACTGCTTTTATTTTCGATCCAAATGAGTTGAAATCGGCAAATAAGTTTATCTTTTGATGAAACAGCCGTTAACATAAGATAGTATAGAATGAAAAATATGAAAAGAACAAAAATAGTAGCGACATTAGGTCCAGCGTCATCTTCTAAGGATGTTTTAAAACAAATGATGGAAGAGGGGATGAATGTAGCTCGAATTAATTTCTCTCATGGCAGTTATGAAGATCATGAGAAAGTAATTAAAACCATTCGTGAACTCAATGACGAAACAGGTTTGAATGTTGCTATTCTTGCTGATTTACAAGGTCCGAAAATCCGTACACGCGAAATGGAAAACAACGGCGTAGATTTAGTCCCTGGAGCTGCGGTAGAAATTGTTACTGATGAAGATGTAGTAGGAACGAGTAAAAAGTTTTCGATTAATTACCCACAATTGGCGCAAGATATAAATGCAGGAGAACGCATTCGCCTAGATGATGGAAAGTTAGAGCTTGAGGTCAAAGAAACTGATGGAAAAACCATTAAAGCTGTAGTTAATCATGGTGGTGTTTTGTCTTCAAATAAAGGTGTGAATTTACCAAATACAGTGATTTCACTTCCGTCTTTGACAGAGAAAGATCGGGAAGACTTGGCTTTTGCTATGGAACATAATGTGGATTGGATTGGGTTGTCGTTTGTACGATCTGCTCGAGATATAATTGAACTTAAACACATTATTCTAAAAAATCACAACAAAGCAAAAATCGTAGCCAAAATTGAAAAACCAGAAGCGATTAAAGATATTGATGGAATTATTCGTGAAACGGATGCTATAATGGTTGCTCGTGGTGATTTAGGTGTTGAAATCCCAATGGAAGACGTGCCTTTGGTTCAAAAGATGTTGATCAAAAAATGCTATTTACATGCCAAGCCAATTATTGTAGCAACACAAATGATGGAGAGTATGATTGAAGATTATACACCTACTAGAGCAGAGGTAAATGATGTAGCAAATGCAGTGTTGGATGGCGCAGATGCTGTAATGTTATCAGGAGAAACCTCCGTGGGAAATCATCCTGTGGTAGTTATCGAAGCTATGAATCGTATCGTTTCTAAGGTGGAAGCTTCAGATTTAATCTACTATAAAGAAGAAGTGCCCGAGAAAAACCAAGAACGTTTTATTTCTGACTCGATTTGCTTTAACGCCACACGTTTGGGTAATCGTGTAAATGCCCAAGCTATTGTTACGATGTCCTTCTCAGGATATACTGCTTATAAAATTGCTTCTCAACGACCTAAATCTCAAATATTTGTGTTTACAAGTAATAGAGAGATCTTAACACAATTAAATTTGGTTTGGGGAGTAAGAGCAATATTTTATGATAAAATGGTAAGTACTGACCACACAATTGCAGATATTAAATATATTTTGAAAGAAAAAGGTTTCATCAAAGAAGGTGAACTTGTTATCAATATCGCATCAATGCCTATTGAAGCTAAAGGTAAATCTAATATGTTGAGGCTGAGTTACGTTGAGTAGTACTCCTTTTAAAGTTCACGATAAGCATTTAAAGTTTATATGATATAACCGCTGTTCATGGGCATAAAATTAAAAAGCCCATAAAGTTTACTTTATGGGCTTTTTAAGACTCATTCTTTAATCAAAATTTATTGTAAGAATTAGTCAATGATATATCGCACCGCTAGCGCTCCTCCCCAACCAAATCCACGAGAGTTAATTATTCCTACACTAGGTCCAGTTTCTAGAGAAATACCTATAGGAATTCCTGTGTTAGGATTCAAATTGAAGTCCAACCCGACAACTGCTGTGGCGTTTAAATAAAAACCACTGGTATAGTAACCACCATAATAGTCATCATCCCAATCGTAACGACTACTCCAAATTCCTAAACCTCCACCTGCACCAATGTACCAGTCTAAACCATCGGTTACACTTGTTGGTCTTTGCCATTCATAGAGAATTTGAGCAGATAAATGTCGAGCACCTCCACCTAATGTCATGTCCAGGGCGTTACTCCCTCCAATAAAAGTTTTGTAGTTAATTCCAGCACCTCCTAGCACGCCGCCACCAAAGTTCATTCCTTTCACACCGATTCCAGAGTTGTAACTCTGTCCATACGAGTAGGTTGTAAACATAGCTAAAGCGGTTAAAAATAATAATGTCTTTTTCATAATGTCTTTTTAATAATCTATTGTTTAGTACAATTTTAAAGATAGGATTTTAAATAGTTTTACAAATGATCTTTTTGTGTGAAATTTATAAAAAAATATAAATTGTAGTCTCTGCTATTGTATTGAAAAGCAATTTTAATTTTACGGGTCTTACCAATTCTAATTTTATATCTTTGTTTAAAGCATATTACAATGAGTGGAGTTCTAATCATAGATGATGAAATCGAAATACGTGAATTGGTAGCGTATAATTTGAACAAAAATGGATTTACAACCTTCTTAGCCGCTGATGGAGAAGAGGGGTTAGCGATTTTGGAAAAGGCCAATTCAAAGATACATTTAATCTTATTGGATGTTATGATGCCCAAAATGGACGGAATTGAAGTTTGTGAACGCATTCGTGCAAACCCTGAGTACGACAGTATTTTAATATCTTTTCTAACCGCTCGCAATGAAGATTATAGTCAAGTGGCAGGCTTGGATGCTGGAGCAGACGATTATATTGCAAAGCCGCTAAAACCAAAAGTTCTCATTAGTAGGATAAATGCATTATTAAGAAGAAATAAAGCTAAAGAAAATAAATCATCGGAACAGTTAGGATTAGTCATTGATCGAGATGCCTACCAAGTTAAGCTGAATGGAGAAGCAATACATTTACCACGAAAGGAGTTCGAATTGCTTGCACTCCTAAATACCCAGCCAGGTGTTGTTTTTGAACGTGACGCAATTCTTTCTTCAGTTTGGGGCAATGGAATTGTAGTAGGAGATAGAACTATCGATGTTCATGTGCGGAAATTAAGAGAGAAAATTGGAGCACATTTTATTCAAACAGTAAAAGGCGTAGGTTATCGTTTTGTGGAATCAAAATTATCTTAAATAGACGTTTATTAATTGATTCAACAATAATTTTGTTATATGCCTATCCGCATGTTTACCTCAAGTAATTAGAAGAAGAGCAATTCGAAATATATAAGAGATCCTTCAATCAAAAAATTGAAAATTTTATTGATTATCAGGATGACAGTCTAGTGGTGGTGTACAATCAAAAAGTGGGGGGATGATGGTGCAAAGCGCCATCATTTTCCCCCCACTTTTTGACACCATCTACACCAACTATTGTCATCCTGATGAAAAACACAAAAACTTGTTTTGTTGTTTTTCGAAGGATCTATTTTATGTAAATAATGATATTTTACTCACTGGCGTCCGATAAAAATTTTTCGATTATACTTCAGCCTTTATCTATTCTGTACTATGGCTTGTTTTGCGATTTTAAGGGCTTAGATTTGAGGAAAAGTATGTTCGTGGCGTTTGGGATTCCACAGCGAAAATGAGTTTTCAAGTGGAATTGCATTTCTTTGAAAAAGAACCGAAGCGCAGCGAGCTCATGACTTCCTTTGAAAAGAAAATATTTGAATAAATATAGCATGGAACTTAAGAAAATCTCATGTTGCGAAGCATTCGCCTTGGAATTCCAATGATTTTTTTGTTTCGTTTTTTTATCAAGAAAAAAATGAAAAAGACATAGGAGATAGAGCGAAACTTTTGTTTTTGCGGTAAAGCCTTTTTAATCGGACGATAGTGATATTTTACTAATGGCTTTAGCTTTCAATACCATATTCAGATTGTCGTACTGTGGTATAATGAGCATGTCGAATTACAACCAAATATTTTTTTAGGGGTAAACAATCGGATAAGCATTTTTTTTAATGTCGGTTTTTAGTTTGAAATTAAATAGAAGTCATTATTTTTGTGCCGCATTTAAACAACCATGGTTTTTTAATTGAGTAAAAATGAAAATAGACAACATATACGTTATCGAAAATAATAAGTTCGGAAAGGCTATAGCAGCTTGGGCCGAGGATAAACGTATTCAAGTAACTTTTACCATTCAGAAAAAAAATGATTTAAGTGAAATAGTCGACGGTGTTGTCTTGTTTCATGAGAATCATGATTTTTCAAAAGAAGACCTTGAAATTGAACAATCCTTAGACAAGAAGAATATTGCTATTCATAAGGTAGATATCAACGGAACCCTCGTAGCCACAAATTCTAACTTTAATATGTGGTTGGATAGAAATCGGCCTTCAAACCTATTGATTTTAGGCGATGATAATATCTCCGAGAATGTGAACTTAGATAAGTTCCTAAAAGGCATTGATGGTCAATAACATTCATTTGTTTTTTCTAAAACAACCTTTATCTTTCTAGGCTGACCTTCATATTTAGCTTTAATAGAATCCATCTTTTCTATACATTCCATTTGTTTACTATCGTCATATCGGGAAGCGCTAATGCAATCACAATAATCAGACATTAATGCGTCAAGCTCAGGATCCTCGCAGCTTGAAAATGTCAATCCAAGTGTTACGATAAATATATTCAATATACGGTTCTGAAACATGAGGGTCATTATTTCGCTGCTTTTAATGCGTTTAATTTCATTTCCTTAACCATACTCACCAATCCATTAGATCGCGTAGGAGATAAATGTTCTTGAAGTCCAATTTCACTGATAAACTTAAATTCTGATTTAGCAACATCAGCTGGTGATTCGTCATTAACCACACGAATCAATAAAGCGATGATTCCCTTGGTAATGATTGCATCAGAATCAGCTGTAAACTTCATTTTATTATTTTCACACTCAGCATTTAGCCAAACTTGAGATTGACAACCTTTTATTAATCGATCATCCGTTTTGAGTTGTTCCTTTATCAGAGGTAAATCTTTACCTAATTCAATAATGTATTCATATTTGTCCATCCAATCATCATAAATGGCAAATTCATCAATTATTTCTTGTTCTTTCTCTTGTATTGTCATTTGCGTTTCGTTTTAATTTTTTAAAATAGGGATAATTCTTTCAAGCGCTTTTATAAAAATATCAACCTCTTCTTTTGTGTTGTAAATGGCAAAAGAAGCTCTTATTGTTCCTGGAATTTTAAATTGATCCATTACTGGCTGTGTACAATGATGTCCAGTTCTTACAGCAATCCCCATTTTATCCAACAAAGTACCTACATCATAAGGATGAAGCCCTTCGATTAAGAAAGAAATTACACTTGTTTTATTTGCTGCTTCACCATAAAACTGTATGCCTTCTATTTTTGTTAAGGCTTGAGTTGCATAATTGAGTAATTCTTGTTCATGTGCTACTACATCATCCATATTTAAGCTGTTGAGGAACTCAAATGCAGTTCCTAAGCCTATTCCTCCTGCAATATTTGGCGTACCTGCCTCAAATTTGTGAGGTAAATCATTGTAAGTTGTTTTTGTTAAAGTCACTTCTTTTATCATATCTCCGCCACCTTGATAAGGAGGCATGTTGTTTAAAAGAGCTTCTTTACCATATAAAACACCAATTCCTGTTGGGCCAAATAATTTATGACCAGAGAACACATAAAAGTCACAATCTAAAGCCTGTACATCTACTTTTATATGTTGAATACTTTGTGCTCCATCAATTAGAACTTTAGCACCAACTGCATGGGATTTCTTTATAATTTGCTCAACGTCGTTTACAGTTCCCAAGGAATTAGAAATATGTGTAACGGCAACTAATTTAGTTCTCTCAGAAAGTAAACGCTCGAAAACCTCCAATTCTAGTTCACCTTTGGCGTTCATTGGTATAATGCGTAATTTACATCCCTTGCGTTCACAAAGCATCTGCCAAGGAACGATATTAGAATGATGCTCCATTGCAGAAATAATTATCTCATCCCCAGGTTTTAAAAGTTCACCAAATGAATTGGCAACTAAATTTATACCATCTGTGGTTCCTTTCGTAAAAATAATCTCATGATTATGTTGCGCACCTATGTATGTTTGAATTGTATTTCTTGCGTTTTCATAAGCTGTCGTTGCTTCCTGACTCAAAGTGTGCACGCCTCGATGTATATTTGCGTTTTCTTTGGTGTAGTAATTTTCTATGCGATTGATTACAGACAGCGGTTTTTGTGTTGTTGCTCCATTATCAAAGTAAACAAGTGGCTTCCCATGAATTTTCTCCTCTAGTATTGGGAATTGCGAACGTATTTTCTGAATATCCATAATTATCAATTTAATTACATACAAAGGTACAAAGCGATATTTACAATCAACACCTTTTACCCCTATATTCTCTCTAAAGCAATTATTCTAAGGAAAATTTGGGCATGTCCCCAAGCTCACTTTCGTAAACTACAGTTAGCTTGGTGTCGGGTCATTCGCTATATCTCTTTCGTAAACTTCAGAGGATGCCGCTACTACCCCTCATGCATGAACATTTTCTTGAAAACGAAAAAAAAGAAAAAAGCGAATTTTCTTTTTTTCACGTGTACACTTCAATTGTGTCATTTTGATGGAATCTCATCAAAATGTGGTTACGAGAAATCCTTATCTGCCAGCTTATCGTTATGCTTTTCAAATTTTAAAAATCCTCAGCTAGTGATTTTCGCTTCAACTAGTGATTTTCGCTTCAAAGTATATTTGCAGCTGTTTTAACATATATATTAGCGGGAAACTAATAAAACAATATGATTTTTGTCAAAAAATATAATTAAACGTCTTTTATTCGCGTTAAATATTTCTATATTTACCAAATCTAATAATTGTAAACTAAAATTAAATATTTATGAAAAAGCTATTAATGTTCGCAACTGCTTTTGCAATGACTTTCGCAGTAGCATCTTGTGGAGAGCAAACTGTTGAAGATGAGGTAAAAGACGTTGGAGAAGAAATGAACGAAGCAGGCGAAGCAGCTGGAGAGAAAATCGAAGAAAAAACTGAAGAAGTTAAAGAAAACGTTGAAGAGTCTGTAGAAGAAACAAAAGAAGAAATGAATGAGGAGCAACCTTCATCTGATGAAGAAGGTGGAGAAGAGCACCCTTCAAACTAGTATTCTTTACTATAAAATTGAAAACAGCTTGCTAATTTAGTAAGCTGTTTTTTTTGGTGCGTTATTTATAAATGCCTGTCCAATACTTTACCAATATAATTATCTAAGCCGTCAATCATGAGAATAAACGGTTAAAGAGAATACTTTTTGTTGTAGTCTATTAAACGACTGGTAAAGCTCCCGATAAGCTTTATTTTATATTAACAATGATGAAAAAGGGATCGAGAGTATTTGTCGGAGATAAGTAAATGTAGTCCGACCAAGATTTATTTTGATTTGTATTTTTCCTTGTACTTTTCGTAAAGTTTGGTTTGTAAATTTGTCAATTGAATGAATTTACCATGAATCATCCCCAGCGTTAATTCATTTGTTCGCATATCTAAGGCACTTCCTTTACTCGCAAATAACGTAGCTTTTTTTCCCACCTCAATACTTCCGGCAATTTGATCAACTCCCATAATTTTCGCTGTATTTAAAGAAACAGCTGAAATGGCTTGTTCTTCACTTAAACCGTACGCCATTGCAGTACCAGCTAAAAAAGGAATATTTCTCGTATTCATTGTTTCCATTCTTCCCGAATTTTGAATACAAAAAAGTATACCAGCTTCTTGCAATAGGGCAGGAAGACGATAGGGTAAATCAACAGGGTCGTCTTCATTGGTAGGTAATGTGTGTCCACCTTTAATAATGATTGGAATTTCTGCATCTATCAGTTGGTCTGCAATTTTATAAGCTTCATAGCCTCCAATAATTACAGGATACTGAATTGAAAACTCTCTCTTGAAATCTATGATGTCTGTTAATGCACGAAGTTCGTTGGCGTGAAAGTAAACTCTTTTTGTTCCGGTAAAAACTGCGCGCATCGCTTCAAAGCGCGCATCGTAAAGGTCATCTGATTCACTATAGGCTAAAGCTGCTTCAAAAAAGTTTCTTATTTTTATTACATCTTCGGTGTACTTATCATTAATTTTTTTCGGTGCAGGCTCAGCCCACCAACCTCCACCTTTTGTGGTAGATGGCCAGTTTAAGTGAATACCATCGTCTTTTTTTAAGGTGGCATCTTCCCAATTCCAAGCTTCTAGTTTCATTAACGAGGAAGTACCTGAGATGATACCGCCCTGTGGTGTTGTTTGTGTGTACAAAACACCATTGGTTTTTACGGTCGTATTTATTTCAGATTCAGCATTAAATGCAATTTGAGAGCGCACATGTGGATTAAAAACGCCAACCTCATTAAAGTCCCTAGTTGCTCTAACCGCATCTACCTCTGTTAGTCCTAAAGTAGAATTTGGCGCGATAAACCCAGGGTAGAGCTCTTGTCCTTTTAGGTCTATTATTGTATCCCAAGCTGTTTTGTCATAGGTAAATGTCAGCGCGTTTTCAACCAAAACGATTTCTTCTCCGTCAATTCCAACTAAACCTTGATTGATGACTTTTCCATTACCAACGTGAATCTTAGCTTTACTCAATAAGATTTTTTGTTGTGCTATTCCGTTTGAAACTAATAAAAAACTAACCGTTAAAAAGGTAAATATCTTTAATCTATGCATAATTTAATCAATTGAATCGCCAATAGTGTCACAGTGCCAATGCTTTTCTTCTTTCTTGTGAAAAGTTCTTTTTTCTTCTCCAGCTTTATTCTTTGAAAGCATTTTACTTATTATTCTTGCTTTTTCCTTTTGTATTCTTAAGTAATGATCCACACTTTTACGACTGTCGTATAATAATTCACCGTCAATAAATGTTTGTAAAACTTGTGCTTTTATGCTCAATGGATGATCTGACCAAATAACAATATCTGCATCTTTACCTTCTTTTAAACTTCCCAAACGCTCATCTAAATGAAGCAATTTTGCAGGATTGAGCGTAATCATTTTCCAGGCGTCTTCTTCCGACATCCCGCCATATTTAACGGATTTTGCAGCTTCTTGATTGAGTCTTCTACCCATTTCTGCATCATCGGAATTAATAGCAACCAAAACGCCTTGTTCTTGCATTAAATTAGCATTGTAAGGAATTGCATCTTTCACTTCAAATTTATAAGCCCACCAATCAGCAAAAGTACTTCCGCCAGCACCGTGTTGAGCCATTTTGTCTGCTAATTTGTAACCTTCAAGTATGTGTGTAAATGTGTTTACGGTAAAGCCCATCGAGTCTGCAACTTTCATTAACATATTGATTTCACTTTGCACATAACTATGACAACTTATGAAGCGTTCACTGTTTTTGACTTCCCACACAGCCTCTAATTCCAAATCTACTGCAGGAGCTTTTATATTTTTTCGCAATGCTTGTTTTGGAGAAAGGGCCTTGTAGGCTTTCCATTTCTTTTTATACGCTTCTGCGCGAATAAATGCATCATAGAAAACTTGTTCAACACCCATTCGGGTTTGTGGAAAACGAACGGTTTGGTAGGCACCCCAATTTGATTGTTTAACATTTTCACCTAATGCAAATTTAATGAATTTTGGAGCATCAGGAATTAACATTTCATCAGGTGTGTAACCCCATTTTAACTTAATGATAGCCGATTGACCACCTATAGGATTTGCTGAACCATGTAAAAGTTGAGAGGTTGTTACACCTCCAGCCAATTGTCTGTAAATATTGATGTCGTCATTTCTTACCACATCTGCAATACTTACTTCAGCGGTAACAGCTTGTCCACTTTCATTAACACCTTTTGAAATTGCAATGTGCGAATGTTCATCTATAATCCCCGATGTAATGTGCTTGCCTTCACAATCTATTTCAATAGCATCCAACGGAATACTAAAATTACCAGTGCCCACAAAATCTATCTTCCCATTTTTAAGTATAACAGTACCCTCCTTTATAATACCTTCCTTTTCATTTGTCCATAAGGTGGCATTACGCAAAACATAAGTTTGTGATTCAGGCAGAGAGTCAAAACCATACGCCATGTTTGGAAACCATACTTTTCCTCTAGCATTCGTATCCACTTCTACTCGGTGCTTTTCTTCATCTTCTTGTTTCTTAAAACGTGAAAGCTGAATTCCAGACCATTTAACCCAACGACCGTCAGGCATTTGCCCCTGACCTAGAAAAGCATCAATTTTTGGACTAAAATTGCCGTGAAGAGTTAATACTCCATCATATTGATCGTCATCAACTTCAAAATGTATAACTGCATCTCGAAAATCAACATTTATTTTTGCGGACACCTCCACCGTGTCTATTGTTCGCTCAGGCGGTGTTTGTGTTGAATCGATTAATGATTTGTAGGTAGTCACTTTTCCTTTAGGTTTCGTCGCTGATCCTTTTATATCAATTACATAAGATGTTTCGGGTAAACTAATTCTATATTTCCCACGAATATCAATTTCTGCCTGAGGTGTAATGATATGCTTTTTACCTAAGGACCAAGATTCTTCTAAGACAGCGTTTTTAAATTCAAAAGGATCTTTATCAAAAACAGAAAAACTTGCAATTTTTCCTTCTTCTAATGTTCCTGCTTGTTCTTCAATAGCTAAAATTGAAGCTGGTTTTGTCGTTAATGCTGCCAAAAGATCTGCTCTTGAAAGACCATTTTCTAATACTTGATGGAAATGCTTCCAAAAGTCCTTGGCTTTCTTGTGACCATTACTACTAATTGCAAAATCAATTTTATGCTGATGCAAAAGATATGGATTTGAAGGAGCAAGTTCCCATTCTTTTAAGTCTGACAAAGGGATTTGTTGTGCAACATAAGGGTCACTAACGTCATAAGGTTTTGGGAAGTTAATAGGTATAATTAAAGGTTTCTTCCATGTTTTAAAGCTTTCGATAGCTTCGAATTCATTACCACTTCCATAAATGATAAAGTCTAAATCGAACTCGCTACCTATTTTATCTGCTCTTAACGCTTCTAACTTGTCTTCCACCTTAAAAATTAAGGTGTGCTCAAGTTGTTCGTTTAGTGCATTTAAAGAAATATTTTCAGGTAGTTCCGTTTTGTTGTTTTGATAATAGCGTGCGTCATAAATTGCTTGTCTTAACAATGCAATACTCCCCATTTGAGAAGATGGGTAAGTTTGTTTGGCTGTTCCTTTTTGGAATGATAGATAGGCAGGACCTTTTGCTTTTAAAATAGATTCTTTATTTTTCAGGTCTCCAAGCGCAACAATAGCTCCTTCACCACGCGCAATTCCATCCTCAATATGTGTAGCCGCTACTAAAAAACCCATTTCTTGTAAATGTTTGGCATCTTTTTTATTTACTTTAAAATGTTCAGATGCCTTAACTTCTGGATGAATAGCTTCATTCCAATAATAAGCACCAGACTTGCTGCTTTCTATTTGTGGTCTTGGCGTCCATTTTTTTGACTTTGGTGTCGGTACTCCAATGTTGGAGTAACTTTCGATAAAAGAAGGAACGATTGTTTTTCCTTTCATGTCGATGACTACAGCACCTTTAGGAAAACGAACCATTTTCCCAACAGCTTTTATTTTCCCATTGGCTACGACTACCGAACCTTTTTTAATGATTTGTTCGGGTCCCACAATGATTTTAGCATTGCGTAAAACATAGGCAGAAGCTTTCGACTCTTCAACACCGTTGTTGGGAGTAGGCAATTGTCCAAATAAAAAAGTAGTAAGTAGTGTAAATAGGATTGAGAGAGAAAAAGTTGTCTTCATTGGTCTCAAGAGATTTTAAAGTCCGAATTTAATGATAATATGATAAACCAATGATATTATTGTTTGTTTTTAGGTATATTTGAACAAAAAATATTGAAATGAAAGGAATAATAGCAGCTCACTCAGGATTAAGGTATATTGTTTTAGCATTATTGGTAATTGCCATTTTTAATGCCATTGCAAACTTGAAGTCAGATAAGTATGAAAAGAAAGATAAAATGATTAATCTTTTCGCCATGATTTTTTTGCATATTCAGTTGCTTTTAGGATTGGTGTTGTACTTTATGAGTCCAAAAGTTCAGTTTGTAAAAGAAATGATGGGAGACTCAACACTGAGGTTTTTCACCATGGAACATATTTTATTAATGCTGGTTGCCATAATTTTAGTTACACTCGGGCGTAAAAAAGCTGAGAAAAACCCACTTCCTTCGGCACGTCATAAACTGATTTTAAGATACTATGGTTTAGGATTAATAATCATTTTTATTTCTATACCATGGCCATTTATTTATAATGTTGGTGCAGATTATTTCTAGCCAGCTCACAGTACATGAGATAAACATTTATTAGTTTAAATTATTTGAATACAATAGAAAAAAGGAGACAAATACTGAATGGAAGTAGGTAAATTAAAAGAAGATTTAGAAGGTGAAAAAGCAGTTCTGGTTGGTGTTATAGAACAAAATCAATCTGAAGAAGAAGCCATAGAACATATTGAAGAGCTGGCGTTTTTAGCACGAACAGCTGGAGCAATTGCTCAGAAAAAGTTTTTGCAAAAATTACAAATGCCCAACCCGAAGACTTATTTGGGTTCTGGGAAAATAAGTGAAGTCAAAGAATACGTACTCAAGAACAACATTGATATGGTTATTTTTGATGATGATCTTTCACCTTCACAGCTAAGAAATATTGAACGACTTTTTGAAATTAAGATTCTGGATAGGAGTAACTTAATCCTTGATATCTTTGCTTCCAGAGCACAAACAGCACACGCTAGAACACAAGTTGAATTGGCGCAATATCAGTATTTATTACCCAGATTAACCCGAATGTGGACGCACTTAGATAAACAAAAAGGGGGAATTGGTATGCGTGGACCTGGTGAGCGCCAAATTGAAACCGACCGTAGAATCATTAAACAACGAATTTCTTTCTTGAAGGGTAAACTCAAGGAGATTGATAAGCAAAAGAAAGTTCAACGTGGGAATCGGGGTCAATTGGTGCGTGTTGCTCTAGTTGGTTATACTAATGTTGGGAAAAGTACCATCATGAACGCTTTGAGCAAGTCTGAAGTCTTTGCTGAAAATAAATTATTCGCTACTTTAGATACCACAGTAAGAAAAGTAGTGATTGATAATTTGCCTTTTCTCTTAACAGACACTGTTGGATTTATTAGAAAGCTTCCGCATCAATTGGTAGAATCTTTTAAGTCAACTTTAGATGAGGTGAGAGAATCTGATTTGATTGTTCATGTGGTAGATATTTCGCATCCAAGTTTTGAAGAACATTATCAAGTGGTAAATGAAACTTTGGCTGAAATAGATAAGTCTGACAAGCCAACGATTGTGGTTTTTAATAAGATTGATGCCTACCAACACGTTCCGCAAGAAGAAGGTGATTTATCCCCTAAAACCAAAGAAAACTATACTTTGGAAGAGATGAAAAATCAGTGGATGACGAAAATGGACAACAATAAATGTGTATTTATTTCCGCAGAAAATAAAACCAATTTCGAAGAGTTAAAGCACTTACTTTATGAGGAAGTAAAAACGATTTTTCAGGTTCGATATCCTTATAATAATTTTTTGTATTGATTTTTAAGCAATTCAAAAAATGATGAATGATGAACGATGAATAATGAATCTGTCAGAGGTCGGACAAGTTGATGAGTTTTTGTAAAGGTTTAGATAATTATGAATTGACAATTGACAATTCATAATTCATAATTATCTAAACCATAACAAACTGATGATCCTTCAACAAAGCCTTCAATGTAGGGTCGGGTCCTAAAAACTGTTGTCCAAAACGATCCATTTCCTCTTTGGTTTCAAAAGACAAATTTTCTTGAATAGCTTCAATGTAACTTTGTCCAATTACAAATGGAGTCATGTTTGGGAGAAGCTTTCCTCCTTGGAACTGACCTACAATATGATATTCATCATTAACTTTAACGGCTTCGTTCGAGAATAAACAAGCTGATTTCCAATTTTCCCGCCAATTGCTATCCCACAATTCTTTTCTTTTTTCAAAAAATTCTGGTCCACCCATCATTTGCATTAAATATGCACGCGAGGACTTGCTCATTTTTTGACTTTGTTGTTCTGCGCAAGGCATACAAATGGCCACTTCAAATAAAGTCACATCCTCTCCTTCATCTATACGTTTGTATGCTTTTTCAATCGAATATGGGATTTCTCCTTTGGTTAAATCACGTTCACAAACTTTACAAGCTGTAAAAGGTTTGTTATCTGCATCAGAATTAAAATCTTTCGGTATATCTAAGTCCATTTATTTGTCTGTTTTCTAATTAGAAAAATTAGTTTTCTTGAATTGATTTAAGATATTTTTTTAAGTTTTGTTCAGCTTTCTTATCCAGGATCAGTAAACGATTCTCGGACTCTACAACTATGTGGTTGTTTAAGCCTTGAACAATTGCTTCACGATTGTCGGGTAAATTTATTAGACAGTTATTGGAATTAAAAACATGGGTTTTTGCTCCTTTTATGCTGTTTCCATTAACGTCTTTATCTAAATTGTCAAAAAGACTCCCCCAAGTACCTAAATCGCTCCAATCAAAATCAGCTAAAACCACATCAACATTTTTTGCGTTTTCCATGATGGCAAAATCAATTGAAATACTTTCGCATTTGCGAAATGCATCGTTTACATAGTCATATTCAGCAGGGGTATTATACACTTCAAATTGATCACAGAAAAGCTCATGCAAATCAGGTTTGAATTTTTGTAATGCTTTTAAAATGGTATGCGCTTTCCAAATAAATATTCCGGAGTTCCAATAATAATCTCCACTTTTAAGAAATATTTCAGCCATTTCTCGATTCGGCTTTTCTGTAAATTGTTTTACTTTCGAAATTTGTCCAGGTAATAAATCACCGTCTTGATGAAATTGAATATAGCCATATCCTGTATCCGGACGAGTTGGCTTTATTCCTAATGTTAAAATCCGATCCTCCTTTGAAGCTCGGTTTAAGGCGGTGTTTATGATACGGATGAATTTATTCTCTTTTAAAATTAAATGGTCTGAAGGAGCAACAACTAAGTTTGCATCTTGATTTATGGCATAGATTTTTGCAGCTGCATAAGTAATGCATGGTGCGGTATTCTTTCGTTCTGGTTCGGTAAGAATTTGTGTGTTTTTTATATTTGGAATTTGTGTTTTTACCAACTCTACGTATTGCTCATTAGTAACAATAAAAATGTGATCTTCAGGAACAACGTTGCAAAGTCGTTCATAGGTTAATTGTATTAGTGTTTTTCCTATGCCAAGTACGTCTAAAAACTGTTTAGGATTTTCCTCTACTGACATGGGCCAAAACCTACTTCCGACTCCTCCAGCCATTATAACAGCATAATTATTCTCTTTCATTTAATTTTCATTTATGGGCTCGACTTCGGCCAAGCGATTGACAAGATAGTGTTTTCCTGTGTGAACTTCCCTACAAAGATACCTTCTTCTTTTTAGAATTCCGCGTTGAAAAGTATTTTTACCCAATCGGAAAAGCTGGTTATTGGCTAAATTCTCTAATAATTCAAGCTTATCGTTTTTCTTGTCATAAGTCTTTAAAGCACGTGCAAGATGTATATCTGTGCAACTCGAAGCTTTTAGGTTCTCTAAACTTCTTGCTAAAGCTTGTGTTATAGGTTCGGGTAAACTTTTCTGATTTAAAACGGGTAAAAGCAATGATTTAAACTCATTTTTCCATTCTTTACCATGTGCTTTAACATAAGGACCATGTTTAATAAAGGTATGCATGTGAGCAAACTCATGAATGGTAGTGATTAAGAAAGCATAAGGATTCAAATCCCCATTAATGGAAATGCGATGCGGTTTTTCTCCAAATGGTGGGCGATAATCACCTGCTTTAGTTTTGCGTGGTTTACTGATTCGAAAAGATAACTGTTCAGCAAACATCAATGAAATAATGTAGTCAATATACTCCTCTGGGATATACTGTTTTAAGGCTTTTGCTATCTTTTTCTTTTTTGTTTCCACACCACAAATGTAAGGATATGATTAAATTTTATCGAATATTCCCTTGAGATTAAGAATAAGCTATTAATTTAGCATAACGAATGAGTTATATAGTAAGCATAGGAAAATACGTAGGAATGATAAAAGGTGTGTTCTCTAAACCGGAACGCTTCAAAGTTTATTATACACGTACTTTGACCGAAATTGAAACAATAGGAATTAATTCAGCTGGAATTGTAGCTATACTATCTGTATTTATGGGCGCTGTAATTTCTTTGCAAACTGCCTCGAACATGGATAGTCCATTGCTGCCCAAATACACCATTGGATATATTACCCGATCAAGTACAATTCTTGAATTTTCACCAACAATTATTTCATTGATTCTGGCAGGTAAGGTAGGTTCAAATATTGCTTCTGAAGTTGGTACTATGCGTGTTACTGAGCAAATTGATGCACTTGAAATTATGGGTGTTAATTCACTTTCATTCTTAGTATTGCCAAAAGTAATTGCAGCGGTATTTTTCTTTCCCTTCTTAATTATTTGCTCAATGGGTTTGAGTATTATAGGAGGGTATTATGCAGTAACATTGTCTGGATTAGCTTCTCATGAAGAATTTACTTTTGGGATTCGGGCCTTTTTTAAAACAAGCGACATAACTTATGCATTAATTAAAACTTGTGTATTTGCCTTTATTATTGTAACTGTATCTTCTTATTACGGCTATTTTACAAAAGGTGGCGCCTTAGATGTGGGGAAATCATCTACACAAGCAGTAGTTTGGAGTAGTATTGTTATTTTATTGACCAACTTTATTCTAACACAATTAATTTTAATGTAATATGATTGAAGTAAAAGACATCAACAAATCTTTTGGTGATAATCATGTATTGCATGACTTTTCTGCCGAGTTTGAAGCGGGTCAAGTTAATTTGATTATTGGGCAGTCAGGGCAAGGTAAATCGGTACTTACCAAATGTATTGTAGGTTTAATGGAGGTCGATTCTGGAAGTGTTTTATATAATGGAAGGGATTTTTCCAAGATGAAACGTAAGGAGCGTAAAGAAATTAGAACTGAAATTGGTATGTTGTTTCAAGGTTCAGCTCTTTTTGATTCAATGACAGTAGAGGAAAATATTATGTTTCCATTGAAGATGTTTACAAAAATGTCGAAAAAGGAAATGCAAGAACGAGCTGATTTCTGCTTAGATCGAGTAAATTTAAAGGGGCGTAATAAATTATTGCCTGCGGAATTGAGTGGGGGAATGATGAAGCGTGTTGCGATTGCAAGAGCAATTTCCATGAAACCTAAATACCTTTTCTGTGATGAACCGAATTCTGGATTAGATCCTAGTACCTCAATATTAATTGATAATCTAATTCAAGAAATTACCTATGAATATGGGATGACTACCGTTGTAATTACTCACGATATGAATAGTGTGATTGAAATCGGAGATCACATTGTGTTTATTCACAATGGAAGAAATTGGTGGCAGGGAACAAAGGAGGAGATTATTAAAACAGATAATCAGGAAATCATTGATTTTGTTTACGCTTCTAAATTTATGAAGTCTTTAAAAGGTAAGTTGGCATAATATCTATTTTAAAATTTTTATATCATGAAAATATATCATAATCCACGATGCTCCAAGAGTAGGACTGCATTAAACCTGTTAACGGAAAAGAACCTCGACATTGAAGTAATCAAATATCTAGATGAGGTGCCTAGTAAGGAAGATTTAAGGGTTTTGCTAACAAAATTAGGTAAGGATGCTGTAGAGATTGTTCGCAAAGGCGAAAAGGATTATAAAGAAAAATTTAAAGGAAAAGAACTGTCAAATGAAGAGTGGATTGATGCTTTTGTGAAATATCCAAAATTGATAGAACGCCCTATTTTTATAAATGGAGATAAAGCAGTTGTAGGTAGACCACCCGAAAATGTTCTAGAGATTCTATAGTTTGATAAATAGCCTATTACACTTATGAAAAAATTATCTATTTTAATACCTGTTTATAATGAAGAAAGTACGGTTGTTAAACTTCTTAAAAATGTACTTTCAGTAGATTTAGTGCATAATATTCAAAAAGAGATAATTATTGTAAACGATGCATCCACAGATAAAACAAGGCATAATATTCAAAGCTTTATTGATGCGAATCCAAATCATGGTATTCAATTCTATTCCCAAGAAGAAAATCAAGGAAAAGGCTCTGCATTGGCCTTGGCAATTCAAAAATGTACAGGAGATTATTTAGTTTTTCAAGACGCAGATTTAGAACTGGACCCCAATGATATTAATTTACTTATAAAACCCGTAATCATGGCAGAAGCAGATGTTGTTTTTGGTTCTCGTTTTATTGGGTCTCAACCACGAAGAATTCTATTTTATTGGCATTCTTTTGGAAATAGAACGCTCACTTTCTTTTCTAATGTTTTAAATAATTTGACGCTAACAGATATGGCTACTTGTTATAAGCTGATAAGAACATCAATCGCAAAGGATATTAAGATAAAGGAAAAACGATTTGGTATTGATCCTGAAATGACTGCAAAACTAGCAAAAGTACCAAACGTTAAGATATATGAAGTGGGGATTTCCTATTATGCTAGAAATTTTGGAGAAGGTAAGAAAATAGGATGGAAGGATGGATTTAGGGCTGTTTGGTGTATTTTGAAATACCGTTTTGTTAATTAAGGAGCCAAATATATGTCTACAAGCGTCATAAGAAAATATGGTCTGACGATAATACTTGCTTTATTTTCGGTGTTTATGATTTGGCAAAATGTTAGCCAATCGAAATGGAGGGAGAAAAAAATATTTTGGTCGGATGTAGATGTTTACCATACTTATCTAACTGCTGCCGTGGTTAATAAGGACCCTTTTTTTGAGCTCAAAGGGATGCCTGAACCAAGAAGATACCGAACACATACCTCTCCGATTGGAAGGAGTGCTGTCAAAACAACTATGGGTGTAGCAATTATGGCGCTTCCATTTTATTATGTGGGACATTTATACGCCTTATATGATACAAATTATCTTGTAGATGGTTATTCAGAGCCTTATCAATTATCGGTTTCTCTATCCTCTGTTTTTTACACTGTTTTCGGACTCATTTTTCTATTTTTATTTCTTCGAAAAACTTTTAATGATTCAATTAGTTTGGTAACAACCCTTTCCATTTGTGTTGGTACAAATCTTTATTTTTACGCCGTCTATGAAACAGGAATGTCTCATACAAGCACATTCTTTTTACTTTCGGTTCTCTTATATTTAATTCAAAATTGGCTTAGTAGAAAATCTTATTGGAAAAGCTTTTTTATAGGTGTGGTTTTAGGCTTAATAGTCCTTGTACGGCCAATTAATATATTGTTTATTCTGCCTGTAATACTTATGTTTAAAAGTCAGAATGTTAATTGGACAGCTTATTTTAAATCTTTGTTTTTACCTGTATCCCACTTGCTGATGATTATTGCAGGAGGGTTTATAATATTATTACCACAACTTATTTTCTGGAAAGTTCAAACAGGAAGTTTTCTTTATTACTCTTATAGTGATGAAGGTTTTTTCTGGTTAAAACCACATGTTTGGAAGGGGCTGTTTTCATTTAGAAAAGGTTGGTTTATTTATACTCCATTGATGCTGTTTGCACTATTTGGTATGGTGAGATTATATAAAATTCAAAAAATGTATTTTTGGGCACTTGTGCTATTTTTACCCCTCTTTTTATATGTAACTTTTAGTTGGTGGTGCTGGTGGTATGGTGGTGGATTTAGCGCTCGAACATTAGTTGATATTCTACCATTTATGGCACTTCCTTTAGCAGCATTATTGACTTGGATCATGAAAAAGAGTTTAAGAGCTTTGATATTGATCATTCCACTTGTCTTAATTTATGTCAATCAATATCAATCTTGGCAATATTCTAAAGGAATTATTCATTATGAAGGGATGACTTGGGAAGGCTACAAAACGATATTTTTAAAACATTATACTCCTGATGAATATTGGCAGCAGTTACGTCGACCTGATTATAAGAATTCAAGACGATATGGTGAAGAAAAAGAGATTCGTAAATATGAATAATACTTTGAGGCTGTTAGAAAATATATGAGATTTAAAACTCCTTCACTTCAAATGGATTAAAACTGCCCAAAGCTTCCACTTCTTTTATGGTGTTTTTTTCAACACGGAGCACCCTTCCTGGAAATTTGTCGACCAACCCCATATCGTGTGTTGCCATCAACATTGCAGTTCCTTCATTGGCAATTGAATGAAGTAAACTCATGATTGCACTGGAGGTCTCGGGATCTAAATTTCCTGTAGGCTCATCAGCCAAGATTAATTCCGGATTATTTAATAAAGCCCGTGCAATTGAAACTCGTTGTTGCTCTCCTCCGGAAAGTTCATGTGGCATTTTGTAGGCTTTTTCTTCGATACCAACCATGCGTAAAACTTCCAAGCCACGTTGTTCCATAACCTTCTTTTTTTTCCAGCCTGTAGCTTTCATTACAAAAAATAAGTTTTTCATAACAGAACGATCAGTCAGCAACTGGAAATCCTGAAAAACAATACCTATTTTTCTTCTAAGCAAAGGAATCTCTCTTTTTTTGAGTTTATTTAGGTCGTATCCAACTACTTTTCCTTCGCCATCTACAAGTCTTAAATCGGCATAAAGTGTTTTTAAAAAACTGCTTTTTCCAGACCCCGTTTTCCCGATAAGGTATACAAATTCCTTGGCAGCAATAGTTACATTGATGTCTTGTAAAACGGTAACTTTTTTCTGTTCTACTCTACCTTGAATTATATCGATGACCTTTTCCACAATTGAATATTTTATACAAATATGAGTAAAATTTCATAAGAATATGCATTACGTAAATAACAATCTTAACAGATTTGCGTTTAAAACTTTTAAGTAGGAGCATTTTTTACATACCTATCCTTCTTATTTTTATCCGTTAAAGCATTTTTATATAAAAAGCATCAAATGATTACACCACGTGGTTACATTTTAATTCTTGTACTTGCACTATGCACAGTTGGCCGGGGACAGTCCTCAGAAAAGTACAGTGGAACTTATGCCGACTTTTACAGGGCTGAAGATCTTTTTGAAAAAGAGCAATATAGTGCTGCAAAAGAAACTTTCGCAACTTTTTTGTCAGAATTTAAAAAGCGACAAGATCCAATTTACGTTAAAGCAAAATATTACCACGGATTATCAGCTTTGAAATTGTACAATAGAGATGCTGTAAATCTTTTACTTGACTTTAATAATGAATACCCTGAAAGTATTTATAGGAATGATATTTTCTTTAAATTAGGAGAGCACTTTTATCAAAGAAAAAAATATGAAGATGCACGGATGTGGTTAGAGAAAACTGATCCATCGCAAATTGATACAGCTGATATTGCGGTTTATCGCTTTAAACTTGGTTACGCTAACTTCCAACTGGAAGAGTATCAGGCTGCAAGAAATGAGTTTTACGATATTAAAGACGGTGATTCTAAATATAGTGCGCCTGCTTTGTATTATTATTCACATATCGCATACAAAAACAAGGCTTACCAAGAAGCATTGGAAGGTTTTTTGATACTAGAGCAGAACCCTGTTTTTAAAGATGAGGTACCTTATTACATTACTCAAATCTATTATTTGCTAGGTGATTATGAAAAGGTAACTGATTTTGCACCAGAATATAACGCCGAAGAGAATGGACTAAAAGACAACTCTCCTGAAATGAATTTACTCATAGGTGACGCTTATTATAAAGTAAAGAAATACGACGAAGCAGCAAGTTACCTAGAAGATCATCACAGAAGAAAAGAAACGACAAGGCAACAAGAGTACGCACTTGCTTATGCTTACTTTAAAAGTGAGCAGCTAGAAAAAGCAGTTAAAATGTTTGATCGTGTTGCTCGTAAAAATGATGAATTAGGACAAGTTGCCTACTATCACATTGCACAGGTTTATATGTCGCAGGAAGAATTGAATTATGCAAGAGCTGCTTTTAAATCAGCTGCAGATTTAGACTTTAATTCAACCATTCAAGAAGATGCATTATATAATTATGCCGTACTTTCATATCGCTTAGATTACAACCCATATAATGAAGCGATTACAGCTTTTGAATTATTTTTAAACACATATCCCAACTCAGATCGTAAAGAGGATGTTTACAGCTATTTGGTTAACGTTTATTCAAGTACCAAAAAATATAATGAAGCAATAAAGTCCTTGGAGCGCATTCCAAACCTCAATATCAAACTGAAAACTGCCTACCAAGTTGTTTCTTATAATATGGGAATTGAAAAATATGAACGTGGAGATTATAAGGGGAGTATTAAAGCCTTACAAGGTGTTTCCAAATATGATATCGATCCTATGATTACTGGTAAAGCCAAATTTTGGGAAGCAGATGCTCATTTTATGCTTCAAGAATGGAGTTTAGCGATTCAGGAATATAGAGATTTCTTAACTGTGCCTGGAATGAATGACTTACATTTGAAAGAATCCGCTTATTATAATATTGCTTATGCTTATTTTTTGCAAGAAGATTGGACGCAAGCAATTCAAGCTTTTCGAACATTTACCCAACTCAATAATATTCAATCAGAAGAAAAGTTGGCAGATGCCTATGCTAGAACTGGTGACTGTTATTATACCAAAAGTCAGCCTGATTTTCAAAAAGCGGTACACAATTATGAAAAAGCTTTAAGTTACGATGCGGGTCAAAAAGATAAACTACTCTATTCGAGTGCTAAAGTATATAAATTGCTACCAGGGAAAAGAAGCCAACAGATTAATGCGTTAGAGAATATTATAAACAATCATCCCAATTCATCTTTTGTAATTCCATCTATTTTTGATATTGCAGTTGGTTATAAAAACCAAGGAGAATATGTGAAGTCATTACGTAATTTTGAGAAAATCTTACAAGATTATCCAAATAATATTTTGGTAAAAGACGCATTGATTGAAATTGCGGATATTAAGTTTAAGCAAAAGAAGTATCAGGAAGCAGAAAGCTTTTTCAAGCGTTCACTTAATGAATATTCTTTAGATGACGCAACTTGTAAAAGAGCCACACAAGGAATTGTTGATGTTTATCGCGTTACAAGAAGGCAAGATGAAATCGTTGCACTGGGAAAACAATATCCATGCGCTGAAATAAGTGAAGATGATGAAGAAGCTTTTTTCTATGAAACAGCCAGTGAATTATATATGAACGAAAATTATGAAGAGGCTATTCCAGAAATAAATAAATACCTAAAACGCTATCCAAATGGAAGGTTCTCTGTTCAATTATTAAGTTATTTGGCTGATATTTATTATCAAGCTGATGATGAAAATATGGCGATAACTTACTATGAAAATATCATCAATAGACCTAATTCAGCATATACCGAAGAAGCACTTATTCGTGCCTCAAAGTTGTTGTACAATTCTGGACAATATAGCCGAGCTTTACCACATTATGAGCAATTGGAAAAGTTGTCTTCAAAAGCCCAAATTATTTTTAATACCCGAGTAGGATTAATGAGGACTAATTATTTGTTGGAGAATTATCAACAAGCTTCGGTTGCGGCTAAAAAAGTATTACAAGATGAATTGTTAGATGATGAGGTTGTTCGAGTTGAAGGCAATTATATAGCAGGAATGTCTTTATTTAAAATCCAAAACTATAATGAATCCTTGACTTATTTAAGGTGGACCGCTGATCACACGGGTAAGGTAAGAGGAACAGAAGCACTTTATACCCTCACAAAGTCTTATTATTTTTTAGAGGATTATTCAAAAGCTGAGAAGCTTCATAATGAATTGCTAAAAAGAAAACCAGCCTATGATTTTTGGATCGCAAAATCCCTCATTTTACAGGCTCAAGTATTTATGGTAACAGATGATTTATTTCAAGCAGAAAAAACAATTGATTTGGTAATCAGTAATTATCCTGTTGCTGATGATGGAGTGATTCAAGAAGCCGAAAAAGTAAAAGCAGAATTGATGCAACTAAAAAACACTCCAAAAGATATCGAGGACAATATGAACCGAATGATTGATATAAATGATGAAGGTGATGAATAGATATATAACCCTAGTAGTAAGTGTTTTAATGTTTCAAGCTGCATTCGGTCAAAATGGGGCGGATGTAGAGGTTGTTACAGACTCAGATCGTTCGATTGCGCCTGCTAAACGGATTTATGTACGTCCGCAACTAATTGACACTTCAATTACCTCACCAGTTGTTGATTATCCCTTGTTGGTGCTACAAAAAGAAACCTCTTTTGAGGTGGAAGGAATTGAACCCGCTAATATTCGTCACCGACCACAATTGTCACAATTGTATAATGGTTATGCAAGAATTGGGGCAGGAAGTCGGTTGATGGGGCTTGGAGAAGTGTATTACAACTCTCTGCGTTCACGAAAATTTAATTGGGGTATTCACGCTTTACATCATTCGGAGTGGGGTCAAATTAGCGATTATGCGCCTTCTCAATATGATAAAACACGTATTAAAGCATTTGGTAAGGTTGAAGAACGCAGGTATTCTTATGGTGGAGGTGTACATTATAAAAATCAAGGATTACATTATTATGGATTTCAAAATCCTGATGCAGATCGTGATAGTATAAAGCAGCGCTATCAATCTGTTGGATTTAATGCCTTTTACGATTCGCATAAGAAAGATTCGGCCACCTTAAATTATAGAATTGGATTGTCCTATGATAACTTTTTAGATCGAAAACCACAAGAAGATAGTTTAAAACTTTGGCGTGCAAGGGAAAATTATGTAGGCTTACGAACAACTTGGCAATACAATACAAGTTCAAATGTTTTATTGTCGAATCTAAGAGCAGATCTAGATATTAGTTACAATGATTATCGTTATGGAGAAAAAGATACTTCAATCGCAGTTTTAGATACGGCTATCATATCTCAAAATACCATTATTCAATTGCGTCCAATGACGAGTTTTTATAGTATGAATGGAAAGCTTCAATTTAAAGTAGGAGGAGAGTTGGCTATAGATATTCATGATAAAACAAGCGCTAGTCTTTATCCAATTGCTGAAGCACGTTACTCTTTATTTAACGATATTTTTATTCCCTATGCCGGTATTGAAGGTGGATTGAAACAGCAACGATTTGCAAAATTAGCAAATAGAAATGAATTTATTCAATCCAACCAACAATTACAAAATGAACGACGATATGAATTTTATTTTGGGTTTAAAGGAACCCTAAGTTCACGTATAAGCTTTAATGCGAGTGCTGCTTTTTCTAATTTAAGAAATCATGCTTTGTTTATAAATGACACCGTATACGCTTCAGGAAATGAGTTCCGTGTTATTTATGATACCGTTTCAATGACAACAATTTCAGCAAGTTTGTCCTACCAACATAATGAAAAGCTGAAAATTGATGTAATTGGTAAGTTTAATACGTATCAAGCCAATAATAATCCATACGCTTGGAATCTTCCGCAGTTGGAATTAACGACCAGAGGAGCATATAATATCGCGGATAAATTAATTGCCAAATTAGATTTCAATTTAGAAACAGGACGCTATGCAAAAATGTATGACCCAACGATTGAAGGTGTTAAAATGGAAGACGGTATTCTATATAAAAAGCTTGGCGTTCTGGCAGATGTAAATTTAGGCGTAGAATTTAGATACACCAAGAGATTATCTATTTTTGCTAACTTTAATAACATAGGAGCGCAGAATTATCAAAGATGGTATGGTTATCCTGTTAATGCTTTTCAGTTTATGGCAGGGTTGACTTTTAGGTTTTAAAAAATGGATTTGAATTTTAAAGCAAAAGTATACTTTTGTGTCGCGTTTAAAAGAAACAAATCTTTTTATACGTGTTAGTTGAGTGTACTAATCTCTTGTGGAAGAGATAAAGTGAGCGGTATGATTTGAGCCTTTTTTACTTTGATGCTCTTCTTCGAATTTTAAAGATCAACATTTTAGAAAGTGATGTTAGATAAAGCCGAATTTAATGTCTGAAAATGCTTAAACATTAATTAATCATTAAATTTACCAACATGTGTCTAATTGCATTTGCTTATAAAATATCGCCAGAATACCCACTAATTCTCATAGCCAATAGAGATGAGTTTTATGAACGTCCAACACAGAAAGCACATTTTTGGAAAACGGATCACGAAACAAAAATACTTGCCGGAAAAGATTTAAAGGGTGGTGGAACCTGGCTTGGCGTTAATGACAATCAAAAATGGGCAGCTGTAACAAATTATAGAGATTTAGAAAATATAAAGAATGATGCGCCTACAAGAGGAGATTTAATTCCTAGCTTTTTAAACTCTTCTAAATCGGGGGAAAATTTTTTATTGGATTTAAAAGGAAATGCCGACCAATATAATGGCTTTAATCTTTTGGTTGGTGATGAAAATGGGATTTATCATTATTCGAATGTTTCGGATGTTGTTTCTGAATTAGAACCTGGAATTCACGGCGTAAGTAACGCTTTACTCAATACGCCGTGGCCAAAATTAAACTTCGCTAGGGAAGCCCTTTCGAAAGAAATAAAAGAAAGTGATTTCTCTGAAGAAGCCCTTTTTCAAATTCTGAAAGATACAGGCAAAGCACAAAAAGATCAGTTGCCAGAAACCGGACTTTCCAAAACACTAGAAAAAGAATTGTCTTCTGTTTTTATTGATACAGATGGTTATGGAACGCGGTGCTCTACTTTGCTGTTGAAAGATAAAGTTGGAGATATGAAGTTTGTAGAGAGGACATACGATCTAGATAATCGTTATGAGTTTAGCGATAGGATGTTTGAGCTAGATAAACATTAAAAAACAATAAATGGCATCCTAACACCTTCAGGATGTTTTAATGACTTAATTAATAAATTATAAGTTCCAGGCATAAGTTTATCAGATGTAAAAGTATATGTTTTCGCTCCTGATTTGAACATGAAATCATCTGCATGTACAATTCTTCCAGTTCCATCAGATATACTTATTGAAGCGTTAATTTCTTGCGTTGCCCAACTCCTGATTTTAATAATATCACCTTGTCGACTCGGGTTAGGATAAAGCACAAAAATATCCTTTGGATTTTCTTTGTTTTCATAGTTTAAGAATACAATATTGGAATAAGCATAAGCTCCGTCATAATCAAATTGTTTATAACGGTAATACGCGCCTTCAAGTGAAAGCTCTTTATCATAAAAAGTATATTCAATTGTTGAGGTTGAATTACCATGTCCATCTACCCATCCGATGATTTCCCAATCTTTTCCATCTATAGATTTTTCTATTTCAAAACCTAAATTATTTTTTTCAGAAAAGGTTTTCCAATATAAGTAGCCCATTCTGTCAACGACTTCTCCAAATAATGGTGAAGATTCAATAGGTAATGCAATCACCTCAAGGCATTCTCCATAGATAAAGTTATGGCCACTCCCTCCACTACTAGAAGCCATGAATTGAGCACATGAATGTGGATTGTCATATCTGTTATCATTCTGTCCTGAGTAATCTCCTCCTGCAAACATTAAACATTCAATTGATGGAGTTGTGTTTGTAAAGTACCCCGAACTTGTATCTCCTTCATACTGATAGCAAAAAGCATTGTGATTACTGTAGCGACTTTCGTTTTGACCGGAGTATTCTCCCCCTACAAAAGAAAAACAATTAATAGCAGGTGATGTGTTTGTAAAGTATCCAGAACTTGTATCTCCTTCGTACTGATAGCAAAAAGCATTGTGATTACTGTAGCGACTCTCATTTTGTCCAGAGTAATCACCTCCTACAAAAGAGAAGCAGTTTATAGCAGGTGAAGTACTTTTTGTATTGCCAGATCCAGAGTTACCTAGATAGATGTTACAAACTTTATTTGTATTTGAGTAAGCTAAGTTATTATACCCTGAGGCAACTCCACCTTCATATTGAGTAAATCCAATTTGAAAAGGTAAAAGTAGAATTATACTTATGATATATTGCAACTTCATATTCTAGATAAAAATTAATATTGCTTACCTAACTCCGCGTCCTCCTACGTAATTATACCGAGAATTATTGTAATAGTTATACCGACTTCTGTCTGATATTGAGAGATATGTGTCATTGTATCTCCAGCTACCACCTCTAAGTGTTCTTCCTAGATAGTTTGGCCATCCTGATACATTTTGTATACCAGGAGTTGGTGTTGTTGTGATTTCTCCATCACCTAAGTTGCCGACAAAACTTGTTCCATTAGCATGAACTGATCCAACAACTGTTTCAGATGCATTTCCACTTAAATCCATAACCCCATAATAGCTAGCTCCAGATTGATGGCGATTGTTTCCAGGTTTACCAGCAAACCCGACTCTCATAGGTCCATGGGGAGTTGTATTATTATATTTAGAAATACCGTGTGCTGGAGGGATTGTATTCGAAGCTGATTCGGTTGCTGTACCATCTGTAACAATAGAGGTAACACCAACAATTAGAGGGGTTCCCCAAGCCTTTTCATGCTTTACAGGTGTAGCAGGACCACGAGCGATTTTTTCAAACTCTAATTCTGTCATTGGTCGCAATGCTGACCAGTCAAGATAGGCTGTTAAATCATCCCATATCATGTTCGTCATCGCTCTGTGAGGGTGAGTAGCAACAATTGTTGGCCAAACACCTGTAATGAGTAATCTGTATGCAGTTAATTGAGGAACTGCACGTGTAGCTGCTTGGTCAGATGCAATAGTGTTTAGAAACTCCGTATATTGCCCCTGAGTTAATTCGTATTTCATACAGTACACTTCATTATAGCCTTTCGGATAGCTAGAGGGAAGATTTCCTGGTCTCGCACTTGTTGTTGTTAAAGAACTAAGATTACTGTTTGATATCGATGACTCACTTGTAACATGATAAGGCTCTCCTGTTGTTGATTTTTGAAATGAGCCATAAGATGCACCGTCACCTAAATAGAAAGCTCCCTGAGGAATCTGTACCATTTCAATTCCAAAAACTTTAAAATCATAAAGTCCTGAAGGTAGGTCTCTAACCCTAAGAGTTACCATTGAGCTCGATATGTTCCCAGCGCCAACACTACTTCTTCTGACAAATAATCCCTTAGCATTCGTTGACGCATCTTTTCCATCAATGTATACTTCTAATGGAGAGGAAGCAGTGTGAGCAGTTGAAACTGGAGATAAATCTGTATGTGACCATTGAGAACCACCACAATCTCTTTTTTTAACAAATAACCATACTGCGTCATGGTTATATGGGGGGGAGTCTGTTCTCCAACTATTCTCCCAGCTTATCTCAAAAGTTAAGGTGGAATCATTTAATAGTGTAACATCACCAATAGATAAATTATTTGCTAATGGAGATTTGTATATTACTAACATTGTAATAATAAGAAAAGGAGTTAAAATTTTAAACTTCATAATGAAATGCTTTATTTATTAAATTATCTTACACCACGTCCACCAACATAGTTATATCTTGAATTGTTATGATAATTAGACAAAGTTCTGTCTGATACTGATAAGTGTTGAATAGGTGATTGCCATGACCCACCTTTAAGTGTTCTTCCTGAATAATTAGGCCATCCTGTTACATCCGGTAGTCCTGGCGCAGGAGTTGTACTTATCTCCCCATTTCCTAACTTTCCTGTAAATGAAGAGGCCGCTGAAGTATAGGTACCTACTGTCATCTCTGTAACATTTCCACTGAGGTCCATAACTCCATAATAACCAGCACCTGATGAAACTCTATTTGTCCCTGGCTTTGCAGCAAATCCTGATCTTAATGGGCCATTAGGTCCTGCAGGTGTTCCTGCATATGTGGCTGTGCCATGTCCAGGTGCAACAGTTGTTGACGATGATTCGGCAGGTGTGCCATCGTTTGATAAACCTGCAACTTTTGTGATTGAAGTATTACCCCAAGCGTATTCATTTGCAACAGGGTATGATGGTCCTCTTGCTATTTTTTCAAACTCCAGTTCAGTCATAGGGCGTAATGCGCTCCAATCTAGGTAAGCGGCCATATCATCCCAAATCATGTTTGTCATAGCTCTGTGTGGGGTAGTGGAAACAAAATTTGGCCAACTCCCAGTGTATATAAATCGATTACTTCCAAGAGCTGGTACGTTACGATCCGCGGCTTGATCATACTGCAAAGCATTTAAAAACGAAATGTATTGTCCTTGCGTTATCTCGTATTTCATGCAATATATTTCTTTATATCCTTTAGGATAAGCAGTTGGAAGAGTGGTAGGAGGGTAGGAGTTAATACTCCTTAGAGTTGTGCTTGAAATTGAACTTTCGTTATTGACCAATCTCGGGTTGTTATTAGAACTACTTCTAAAAGAGTTTTGAGATGCCCCATCACCCAAATAAAAGCTGCCTTCAGGTATTTGAACCATTTCTATTCCGAAAACCTCAAAATCAAACTCTCCAGCTGGCATATTAATGATATTTATCGATATACTGTCATCAACAATATTTCCTACGCCATCTGCTTTTCTTCTAAGGAACAAACCTTTTGCGGCTGCAGCACCATCTCTTCCGTCGATGTATATTTCTAACGGATCATCTGCATAGTGATTTCCAGCACTTGGAGATAAGTCAACATGACTCCACTGATTTGTAGCACAATCAATTCTTTTGATAAATATCCAAACTGCATCATGGTTTTTTGGAGCGGTACTAACTCTCCAACTATTTTCCCACGAAATATTAAATTGAATACTACTTGTTGTTGCGGTAACATTTGTAATTTGTAAATTGTTAGCTGTTGCTAAAGATCCAGTCATTAAAAGTAATGACAACATGAATAATTTAATGCACTTCATAGTATAGTATTAAAAAAAGTAAGCTTTAATTAAAGTGTAATTTTAACAATTATTTGAATAGAAAGTTCTTTTTTTATAGATTTAATTTTGATTACCACCCTTCGTAAGCCAATCATAATGGAGAGCTGAGTGGTTTTGTGTGTTGGTAGTAAGCGTTTTACATTCTAAAATGTACTTTCAAAAAAAAATGCGTCCAAAATAATTTTGTCAATTGTATTTATCAATAAAACATTTTTAACACTTAATCTGTTTTGTTACTATAATAAGTAAATGTACTTTTGCGTTAATACGACTTTAAAAGATGACAAATTTCAAACCTGGTTTACTCTTAAAAGACATCAATACCCCAGCAGATTTAAGAAAGCTGACTGAGGAACAATTGCCGCAAGTTTCAGATGAAGTGCGCCAATATATTATTGATGTCGTATCAGAAATTGGTAACTCTCACTTTGGTGCAAGCCTTGGTGTTGTTGAGCTTACCGTAGCTTTACATTATGTTTTTGATACGCCTAACGATCAATTGGTTTGGGATGTTGGACATCAAGCCTATGGACACAAAATCCTGACTGGAAGAAGAGATAACTTTCCAACTAATCGAACAAAAGGCGGGATAAGTGGATTTCCAAAACGCAGCGAAAGTGAATATGATACTTTTGGTGTTGGACATTCCTCTACTTCAATTTCAGGAGCATTAGGTATGGCGGTTGCCAATCGATACAAAGGTTTGCCAGATCGTCAGCACATTGCCGTTATTGGCGATGGAGCAATGACCGCAGGTTTGGCTTTTGAAGGCATGAATCATGCTGGGTTTGAAAAAGACGCTAACCTACTGGTTATTTTGAATGACAATTGCATGTCTATTGATCCAAATGTTGGGGCGCTAAGAGATTATTTAACCGATATCACCACTTCTCATACTTACAATAAAGTAAAAGATGAGGTATGGACGATGTTGGAAAAGGTTTCAAAATTTGGTCCGGATGCGCGTTCAGTCGTAAGTAAAGTATCTTCCGCTTTAAAAGGAAGTTTACTAAAGCAAAGTAATATGTTTGAATCTTTGAATTTCCGTTATTTCGGGCCAGTGGATGGTCATGACGTAATTGGACTTTCTAAAGTTTTGAACGATTTAAAAGATATTCCAGGGCCAAAGATTTTACATTGCTTAACCAAAAAAGGAAAAGGATTCAAATATTCTGAGGAAGGAAATCCAACGCAATGGCATGCGCCAGGGGTTTTTAATAAAGAAACAGGTGAAATTGTAAAGATTGTACCAAGTTCTCCTCAACCTCCAAAATATCAAGAAGTTTTCGGACACACCATCGTTGAATTAGCGGAAAGAAATGACAAAATCATGGGAATTACCCCAGCGATGCCTTCAGGTTCTTCGTTAAATATCATGATGAAAGCAATGCCAGATCGTTCTTTCGATGTGGGAATTGCAGAACAACATGCCGTAACATTCTCAGCTGGTTTAGCAACTCAAGGTTTGGTGCCTTTCTGTAATATTTATTCTTCATTTATGCAACGTGCGTATGACCAGGTTATACATGACGTAGCTTTACAAAATTTAAATGTTGTCTTCTGTTTGGATCGCGCAGGTTTTGCAGGAGCAGATGGAGCAACACACCACGGAGCTTACGATATCGCTTACATGCGTAGCATTCCAAATATGATTGTTGCTGCCCCAATGAATGAAGCCGAGCTAAGAAACATGATGTTTACTGCTCAACAAGAAGACATGGGACCATTCAGTATCCGTTATCCAAGAGGAAAAGGCGTAATGACAGAATGGAAAACCGTCATGAAACCTATAAAAGTAGGAACAGGAAGAAAAGTTACTACGGGAGAAGACATTGCGATTTTATCAATTGGTCACCCAGGAAATTTCGCACAAGAAGCGATCAAAGAATTGGAAGGGATGGGCGCTTCGGTAGCACATTACGACATGCGTTTTGTAAAACCATTAGACGAAAACTTATTGCACGAAATATTCTCGAAATTTGACAAAGTCATCACGATTGAAGATGGATGTTTGATGGGCGGAATGGGAAGTGCAATTTTAGAATTTATGGTCGATCAAGGCTACACTTCAAAAGTAAAAAGACTCGGCATTCCCGATGAATATATTCACCATGGAACACAACAAGAATTATACGCTGACGTAGGATTCGATGTAAATGGAATCATTAAAACGGTTGTGGAAATGATGCCGGAATTGGAGAATTCTATGAGTAATGAGGAGAAGTTGAAGTATGCTGTGGGGTAGAGCCTACGGCTGCTTAAGGCTTTAAGCAATAAGCTAGTTTGAATAATTTTCATTTGTATTATGAATATCAAGTTAAGAGCCGAATGGAATAAAAATATTGATTCAGATATTGAGCTTGTTTTGAATCATCATATCGGTAAATGGATAGGTGAACCCAATCAAAAATACACTATTGATATAGAATACTTTGACGGAGGAAGAAGTGATACCTTCTTTGATTGTTTTTTATCTGAAAGTGAAATTATTGAAATACTACCTAATCTTAAATACCTAGAAGAGTTTGAGGAGCATTTTGAAACGCATAAACTCTTAGTTGATTCTAAATTCTTATTTCCTATTATTGAAGATGCTTGTGGAGTATTCTTTATTTCTACTTATGGTAAATTTACTGGTCAAATATTTCATGTAGATAATGGAGACTTCGGCTTTGCTTTCGTAGCCAAGTCTCTTGAGGATTTTAAAGTACGCATGAAAGCGTTTGATTTTTAAATTTGTAGATATTGAATTCTATTGTTAATGTTTAACGCAGCGCTGCAATTCACGATTTATTATGTGGTTTTGAATGGTTTTTTATAACGCAACTAGAATTAGATTTCTCAATGCAAGCATTTTCGAAATGACATTCATTTTATGATTTAGTGGCGAAAGAGGCTGTTTCAAGCTTTGCTTGAAACAGCCTCTTTCGATGTCCTACTCATATGACTTTTCATTTCGATCATTGTGTGAAATCTTTGATTTTACTCGATGGAGAAATCTGTTTTAGGAAAATCGTGATTAGAAAAGGAATTCTTTTTAGTTGACCAAGTCGTGGTCTACAATATAAGTGCTTCTGCCTTCTTTCCTTTGCGTAACTCTGCGAATCTTTGCGAAACTCAGCGTAAGTTATATCAAATAAACACCCTATAGGCCTTTGTGACTCCTCCATGATCCCTGTGTAAGAAGAAACCTTCTCCTATTGCGTGACTCAGCGTCCCCACCTCTGCGCAACTCTGCGAATCTTTGCGTAAACCTAACGAAGAGTATCTTTCTTTCCCTTTGGGTTAAAACTAAATCTCAATAGTATTACATGCCTAAAGCATACCGCCAAAAGCTTAGAGCCATTAATATTTCACAAAAACATTCTTCGGCTCTGTAAAAAACTTCATCGCTTCCCAGCCACCTTCACGTCCAACTCCAGAAGATTTCGTTCCACCAAATGGTGTTCTTAAATCTCTAACCAACCAAGCGTTAATCCAAACAATTCCTGCTTCGATGTCATTGGCCATGCGGTGCGCACGTTTTAAGTCATTGGTCCATATCGTAGCCGACAAACCATAATCTGTTGAGTTTGCCATTTGTAGAACTTCTTCTTCTGTCTCAAAAGGTGTGATTGTAACTACTGGGCCAAATATTTCTTCTTGATTTGTTCTGCAATCGAATTTTAATCCTTCGATGATCGTAGGAGCAATGTAGAATCCTTGGTCATAAGGCGCATCTAATTTCACTTGGTGTCCTCCGGCTAAAATTGTTCCACCTTCTTCTTTGGCTAGATCGATGTAACTCAACACTTTCTCCATGTGTGATTTTGAAACCACAGCACCCAATTGGGCTTTTGGATTATTTGGAAAGGAAACCTTTGATCTTTTAATTTTTGCTACAAATTCGGCTTTAAATCGCTCATAAATTCCTTTTTGAACGAAAATCCTCGATCCACACAAGCAAATCTGACCTTGATTGGCAAAACTTGAACGAATGGTTGTGCTTAACATTTCATCAAAATCACAATCGTCGAAAATGATATTTGGATTTTTCCCACCTAATTCCAAAGACAATTTCTTGAACATTGGAGCAGCAATTTTGGCTATCGTTTTTCCTGTAGTTGTGCCACCTGTAAATGAGATTGCTTTGGTGATTTCATGGCGAACAATTGCATCTCCAGCTGTATGTCCGTATCCATGAACGATATTCAAAACGCCTTTTGGAAAATTGATGTCCTCCATTACTTTACACAACAAATAAGCAGTGTAAGGCGTAACTTCAGACGGTTTAGCAACAACGCAATTTCCTGTAGCCAAAGCTGGAGCGATTTTCCAAGAGAACAAGTATAAAGGTAAATTCCAAGGTGAAATACACCCTACAACACCAAGTGGTTTACGCAATGTATAGTTAATTCCTATGCCAACCATTTCATGCGATTCCGAAGCGTAATGCTGAATTCCAGTAGCGAAAAACTTAAAGTTTGAAATCGCACGCGGAATATCTACATGTTCTGCCAACTTAATTGGTTTTCCATTGTCTCGACTTTCTGCTTCTACAAATTCCTCCATTCTCGCAGCAATTCCTTCAGAAAACTTCATCATCCAATCTCCACGTGCTTCAATACTTAGGCCCGACCAGCTTGAAAAGGCTTCGTTAGCGGCTTTAATTGCTTCTTCCACGTCTTCTGATTGGGAATCTGGAATTTGAGAATAAACAGTTCCTTTCGCAGGTTCTATATTGTCAAAATAGTTGCCCCCCTTTGGTGCGACAAATTCTCCGTTGATGTAGTTTTGAATTATTTCCATTTGCTAATTTCCTTTCTTGTAAAAATAAAAACTTAAAACACATTCATAAGAACGCACAGGAATAAATTTAATAAATATGCTTTTTCATACAATTTAGTTTTGTTTGAAAAATAACCAATTGAGTTCAAGTCTCAACTTCATATACTAGTGATCTTTTTATCATTTACCTTTACTTAATGACTGTGCTCTGTTTCTCTCTTCAACATCTCAGCAATCAAATAATAAGCATCATTCTGAACCACCAAAGCACCATCAGGCATTTCCTCCAACAATTCTATAGCAATCCATCCACCTTCTTTCTTTCCAGATTTCACTTCTAGTAATTGAAATTCAAATTCATCGTTTTCTAGCTCGGGATTCTGCATTGTGATAAAAATATACTCTTTCCCATCTTCGGTAATTACCGCACTTTCAGGCAAAGCTTTTAATTGCTTCGACTGCGTAAAAATCTTACCTTTGATGTACATTCCTGCTACCAAATGAAAATCCTTTTCTTCAATTTCTGCATGTACGTGAACTGCTCGAGGAGCTTCTTCAAATCGTTTCCCTACAGATATAATTTCCGCTTTTAAGGGCTCATCTGAAGTTGAAACGGTAAACTCTATCTTCTGACCCGTTTTAACGTGCATTACATCTTTTTCAAAAACCATAAAATCTGCATGAACATGTTCCGAATTCACAATCTTAAACATCGAAGTTTGTGCTTCTACAAATTGTCCAAGCTGAATGTCTATAGCTTCCACAGAACCTTTTATCGGACTACGCACCGGAATTCTGTCGTACAAATTTCCGTTTTGAATGCGCTGTAAACTCAAATCTAGTTGTTTTAACTGTGCTGCATATCCATTCATATCGCTTTTATTCGACAAATACTCCGCCTTTATGCGTTGCAATTCTTTTCCTGAACCAATTTCAGCTTCGGAAAGTTTTTCTTGTCGCTCAAACTGTTTCGCTAAATATTCGTTTTGGTGATACGCCTTAACATAAGCCGTTTGAATATTGATGAAATTCGGGTGACTCAAATAAGCAATGATTTCATTTTTTTGACATCCGTTCCTTCAATCACTTCAACGGAAACCACATTCCCACCCAAAACTGCGGTTACTGTGGCTTCATGTTGTGGTGGGACTTCCAAACTTCCATTGGTGTAAACGATACCTTCAAAAGTGTGTCTTTGCAAAGTGTCTAATTCAATGTTTAAACTGTTGAATTTTGTCGCAGAAAGATGCACTTCATCATGCGCATGTTCGTGTTCTTCTTCCTTTTGTTCGACTGCTTTATTTTCTTGATTTGTCGTGCATGCTGTCATTCCAATTGCGAACAACAAACTTGCTATATATAATTTATGTGTTTTCATTTTATTTCAATTTTTAAAAGGTGATTAATTGGCGTTTAAATAGTATTCTAACAAATAACGCTGGTTGAGATATTCATCCAACGCTTCCCAAGCATCGACTTCAATGCGAATGGCTGTCCTTACGGTTTGTAAGAATTGCGTGTAATCAATTGCGCCTTCTTGAAAAGCCGTAATTGCACTTTCTCTTTGCAATTGTGCCATCGGCAAAGCTTCTTCTTGGTAATACGACCATGTATTTTGCCATTTTTGATATTCCTCGTAAGTCGTTTGCAGTTCCGTATTCAACTCCATTTTTTGTTGATCATAATCGGCTTGAACGATTTTACGCTGAATCTTTGCGGCTTGCGATTTCCCCAATTGTCGGTTAAAAACAAGCGGAATACTGATCCCAATTTCATATTTATAAAACCCAGTTTCTGCTCCAATTTTTTGTTCTCCAAACCCTGCGCTAATCTTTGGTAAATACTGTGAACGTTGCTGTTTTACTTCCGCATCTGCTACTTCAATTTGTTGTGCATAATAGGACAACAAAGGATGATTGGAATTAGAATCTCTTTGCAGTTCCATAACTTTAACCAATTCTGATGCTGCTATATTTGGAACCGTAAAAACGGTATCACTGACCAACCACAAATTAAGTTTTTTCACTGCTTTGAGATAATCGTAATGTTTTTGGTCTTTTCTAATCCGCAATTCATTGGCTTCGTTCGCCGTGGATAAATAAGACAAACGAGAAACATCTTCCAATTCATAACGCCGTTTTTCGGTGTCTTTGATTTTTACAAACACAGAATCCAAGGTTTTATAGACTTTGTAAATCGCTTGTCGGGTATAAACTTCTGCCCACGCTTTTTTGACTTCTTTCCGAATAGATAATTGCGATAACTCCAAGGCTTTTTCTGCCAACACCACTTGCTGATTTTGCGCTTTTACTGCTGGAACAATTCCAAAAATGTCAATGTTTTCTTGTTGAACTCCAATGCGGGTGTAAATTCCATTCGAACCATTCCCAACTTCATCTTTTCCCGTATAAATGGAAGTGTTTCCAAAATTCCAAGCCGTTTTTTTGAGCACTTCTTGTTGTTCGATTTCCAATTGCTTGGATTTTAGCATTGGTAAACGTGCCAAAGCTTGAGTTTGCGCATCTTCAACCGAAATGGTTTGCCAGTTTTTGTCGTTTCCGTTTTGTGCATTTATCACAGGAGTAAACAATAAAAAGACAATCCCTATTCCCATGGCTAACGTCGGGTTTTGCTTCTTTTTTCCTTTTCTATTTTCCAAATATGCGTAAAGAATCGGCAAGACAATTAGCGTGAGTAGCGTTGCGCTGATCATTCCGCCAATCACCACAGTTGCTAATGGACGCTGGACTTCAGCACCTGCCGAAGTAGAAAACGCCATTGGTAAAAATCCAAAAATATCTGTGGTGGCAGTCAACATAATCGGACGAATTCGTTCTTTCGTTCCTGTAAAAATTCTGTCTTTAATGTTTGTCATTCCTTCCATTTTTAATGAATTAAATCGATTAATCAACACCAAACCATTCAATACTGCCACGCCGAAAAGAACAATAAATCCAACGCCGGCAGAAATACTAAACGGTAAATCGCGTAGCCACAAAGCGTAAACTCCGCCAATTGCAGCCAATGGAATCGCAATGTAAATCATGATGGATTGTGTGAATGATTTTAATGCAAAAAACAGCAAGATGAAAATTAAAATCAAGACGATGGGCACCACTATCAATAGACGATTAGTGGCACTTTCTAGGTTCTCAAATTCTCCGCCGTAGGAAATGTTATATCCCGCGGGAAGTACAAATTCCTGATCGATTTTAGCTTGAATATCGGTAACTACAGATTTCACATCTCGACCTCGGGTATTTACACCGATATACGTTTGACGATAAGTGTCTTCTCGTGAAATTTGCATTGGTCCAGGAGCATATTCGATTTTCGCAAATTCTTTTAACATCACTTGCGAACCGTTGGGTAAATCCACATACAACTTGCGAATATCATCAATCGATTGGCGGTGTTCTTCTCCATAGCGTACTACTAAATCGAATCGGCGTTCTCCTTCGTAAATGGTTCCTGCAATTCCTCCAGCCAAGGCGGTGCTTAAATACGTATTGAGTTGTTCAATGGTTACGCCGTATTGTGCCACCTTTGCGCGGTCAAATTGAATATTGATTTGCGGTAAACCTGATGTTCTTTCCGCATTTATATCACCAACACCATCAATTGTTTTGACTAAATTCGATAATTCTGTGGCCTTTTTATTAAGGATTTCTAAATCGTCGCCGTACAATTTTATCGCAACATCTTCTCGAACTCCTGTCAACAATTCATTAAACCGCAATTCAATCGGCTGACTAAACACAATGTTAACACCAACCAATACTTCGGACAATTTATCTTCCATTTTATGAATGAGTTCTTCTTGCGTTTCGGCACTGGTCCATTTGCTGTGATCTTTTTCTAAAATCACAAACATATCGGCAATGTCCATCGGCATTGGGTCGGTGGGAATATCTGCCACACCAATTCGCGAACCTGCAGATTTCACTTCAGGGAAATGTTCCAATAAAGTGTTTTCAATTTTCTTGGAAGTGGCAATCATTTCCTCCAAGCTACTTCCCGGTCGAATCAAAGCCTGAATCGCCAAATCACCTTCTTTCAATTGCGGAATAAATTCTCCTCCCATTCTATTGAAAGTGAATAATGTTATTCCCAGAATAACAACCGCAATCACAATTACGAGCGCTTTAAATCGTAAAGCAAACGCCAAAACAGGTTGATAAACTTTGTTGATTCCTCCTATTATTTTATTGCTGAAGTTTTCTAATCCTGCTTCAAATTTGGCGTAAATACTGTTTTTGTTTTTAAGAGGACGCATAAACAAAGCGGTCATCATGGGCACGTAAGTTAAACACAAGACAATAGCCCCAATCATAGCAAATCCAAAAGTGTAAGCCATTGGTTTAAACATTTTTCCTTCAATTCCTGTGAGAAAAAGTATCGGCATAAACACAATAAGAATGATGGTTTGACCAAAAAAAGCTGATTCCATCATCGTGTTACTGGATTTGATGGCAATTTGATCCATTTCCTTGCGAGAAAAACTGAGTGTTCCTTTCCGCATGCGTTTTTGAATTTCGTATACCGTTCCTTCAATGATAATGACGGCCCCATCCACGATAATTCCAAAATCAATAGCACCCAAGCTCATCAGGTTTGCCCAAACGCCAAATTGTTTCATCAAGATAAACGCAAACAGCAAGGCCAAAGGAATCGTAGTGGCCGTGATCAATCCTCCACGGAAACTTCCGAGCAGAAGTACCAAAGCGAAAATCACAATCAGTGCTCCTTCGATTAAGTTTGTAGAAACTGTATCTGTAGTTCTGGCAATCAACTCACTTCTATCTAAAAAAGGTACTATTTTTAGTCCTTCAGGCATAGAATGTTGGATTTTATCTATCCGTTCTTTTACGCGAGAGATGACTTTATTGGGGTTGGCATCTTTCAACATTAACACCATTCCACCGACGGATTCTTTTCCATCTTTGGTGAATGCTCCATAGCGCACTTGGTGACCATAGTCTACACTTTGGGCAATATCGCCAATCGTTACAGGAACATTGCCTTCTGATTTTACAGGAATTTGACGAATATCCTCCAAGGAACGAATTAAGCCTTCACCTCGAATAAAATTCGCCATTTTATTGCGTTCAATATACGCTCCACCGGTGTTGGTATTATTGTCTTCCAACGCTTTGTAAACATCACCAATCGTAATGTCCATCGATTTTAATTGGTCGGGATCTATACTGACTTCGTATTGTTTTACGTTTCCACCAAAAGCGTTTACGCCAACCACACCATCAATTAACGTCAGTTGTCGGGCAATAATCCAATCTTGAACGGAACGCAATTCTGTGATGTTATACAAAGAATCGTAGCCTTCTTCTACTTCGATGTTGTACTGATAAATCTCTCCCAATCCTGTGGTAATCGGTCCCATGCTGGGCGCGCCAAATTTATCGGGGATGTTTTGACGAACATCAATTAATTTTTCTTGTACCAATTGTCGGGCGTGATACGTGCCCACTTCTTCCTTAAAAACAATCGTCACCACAGACAAACCAAAGCGAGAAATCGAACGAATTTCTTCAACACCAGGTAGGTTTCCCATTTCTAACTCTACTGGATAGGTCACAAATTGCTCGATATCTTCGGTAGATAAATTCGGTGAAACCGTCATCACCTGCACTTGATTATTGGTGATGTCTGGCACAGAACCTAGGTTGATTGTACGCATGGAGAAAATTCCAAAACTGATAATCGCCAAAGTCATCAAGCCAATGATGAGCTTATTTTTTATGGAAAATGATATAATTCTATAAATCATTTTTTCTTGTATTTAATTTTATAAAATCGTGCTTCCGAAATCAATCGTAAATTGAAAATATTTCTAATCTAGCTGCTGTTTTAATTGTTTTAAACAACGTAGTTCTAGTATGAAAACACGTGAAATGCGGACTTCCTTCAATAAAAATCCTGAATAGTATTCCTTAAAAGAATACCTTTAATTTTATACAAGAAAATGTGGTGGACCTCGTTGCTGTTGCGCTTCTTTGTCAGGTGGAGTATAATTGGGTCTTACATATTCAAAATACGCTTTAGGACTTTCTAAAGTAGGCAAGAAAAACTGAGGATGTTTAAAAACAGCAATCACTGCCAATAATTTTACATCAACAGGTGTTTTGTGAATGTTGGCGAAAAAACCGAATTCGCAATTTTCTTTTGGATTGTCTAGGTCATCAAAAATATGCTGCAAAATATTGATGATATTGGTTTCATCATCGTGTTCTTCGTGTCCGATGTGCTGATGTTCTGCAGGAGTATATGAATTAGGATGAAAATGATTTACATGAAGGGATATCACATGGTCGTGATGTTCAAATTCACTTTTACATCTCGGCATTAAATTGTTGGTTAGTCCAATAATGTGACTAAGGATTAATAATATTGATATGAGAGAACCAATAATTTTCATTGGGGTAAAGTTAATTGTTTTGTGGTTTAGTTCAAAATATTCAGCATAAGTATTTTGCAATCGTAAATCTTAAATGATTAGAGAATCAACTAAAAGTAGATGTGTTTTTAACAATTATAAACTATATAGTAAAGAATCATATTGAATATTTGATTAAAAAACTGTAATCTTAGATAACCCAAAATTCTCAAATGCATCAAAAAATAGATTTTAAACAAGCTTTAATTCCATCGATAATAGAAAGTCAAGTTCTTTCGGCGTTACAATACTATCCATCATTGGTTAATGTGAATATTAGATTTAAGTTTAAAAAGAATATAAAAAAATCAACGATGCAGGCTCAACCAACTTGGAAGAGCTTTTTTCGATCACGAAAAAACAGGTCTTACCTTATTTTAATTAGTGAAAAATTTAAGATTTCAGATAAAGAATTTTCAACGATTGATGTTCCTAAAGATGTTTTTATAGGTTGGATTGGTCATGAGTTAGGACATATTATGGATTATCAAAATAGAACTAAATTAAATCTTGTTTGGTTCGGTATCAAATATTTATTTTCTCCAACTCATATTGTTGCGGCAGAGCGTGCTGCCGATACTTTTGCAGTATTACAAGGGATGGAGGGCTATATTTTAAAGACTAAAAATTTCATTTTGAATCATGCTGATATCTCTCCTAAGTATAAAAAGCGGATAAAAAGATTCTATCTTTCTCCAGAGGAAATAATGAATTTAGTCAATAATCGCGACAATATCATACCTTAAAAGTCATTGTTTGCGACCTGACCTATTCAAATACTATACTTTGGTTTTTTCTACAAATTGCCTCCATGCTTCAAATTTTTCAGGAGATAAGACTTTTGCTAATTTAACTTGTCCACCTTTTTTCTTGTTTTTTTCTGACCATTCATAAAATTTTTGCACTGGAACGGTACGCACATTTACACCTTTAAGCGCCTTGTTTCTTGCGACCTTATAATTTTTATTCGCTTCTTTAAGGTAAAAATCTAAAGCACTGCTCAATTCGTTTTTATCCACAGTTTCATCACAGCCAATGTCCCAATAATGATGAAAGTCACCATCTTCATTTCTTTTAGCGCAAACAACATATTCTTTAATTTTTAGATTAAATTGCTTCTCTAAATGTTGCATAGCGTCATCCATTTTGTTTACTGACAATTGCGAACCAACGGTATTTAAAAAGAATTTTGTCCTTCCTGTTATTTTAATTTCAGCTCTTTCAATATTGGTAAAAACGATTGTGTCACCAATTTCATATCGCCATGCACCACTAACAGTACTAATTACTAAAACGTATTCTTGGTCTAGTTCTACCTTGTCAATAGTCAGGGAGGGTGCGTTTGCAACTAAAGATCCATCTGCATTTATATATTCTGCTTTAAAAGGAACAAACTCAAAATAAATTCCATTGTCAACAAGTAACTTCATCGATGTTGTTTCTGGTCGGGTTTGAGATGCGATAAAACCTTCAGAGGCGAAATATGTATCGATAATGGTTATTGGTTTTCCTAAGAGTGCATTAAAACTTTTCTCGTAGGATTGGAATGCCACTCCACCAGAAGTATACACTTGAAAATTTGGCCAAATTTCGTGTATGTGTTTCACTTGATGATAGTCAATAACTTTCTTTATCATCAATTCGATCCATGTTGGAATTCCGCTAATAGCACCAATATCCCATTCTTTAGCGTTTTTAGCAATTGCTTCTATTCTTTCGTCCCAATCTTCGATTTTAGCAATATCTTCACCTGGTTTATAGTAACCTTTAAACCAGAATGGTATGTTCTTAGTACTAATTCCGCTTATTTCACCTTCCAAGAAATTTTTATTTTCTTCGAGATTTGTGGAACTTCCCAACATCATTATGCTTTTTTCAAAAAGATTAGGTTCTACATCAAAATTACTCAAAGCTGTGATTTGGCGAATTCCTGCTTTTTTTATAGCATCAAGCATTTCATCTGAAACTGGAATTCGCTTACTTTCTTTGCCAGTTGTTCCAGAACTTAACGCAAAAAAGTCTGGTTGTCCAGGCCAAGAAATATTAGCTTTATTTTGTCGATAGCCAGACCACCATTCTTTATTCATTTTATCATAATCAAAATAAGGGATTTGTGTTTTGAAAGTTTCGGGTATATTGTTTGATTCAAGAATTTCTTTAAACTTATACTGGCGACCAAAATCTGTATCTTGTGCTGTTTTTAATAGATTATTCAGTACTTTCCGTTGCGCTTCAACGGGATTCACTTCTTCAGTAATGAGATCTTTAAAATCGATTAGACCTTTAATGATATTTCCGAAAATGGGCATATTGTTTTTTTTTGCCTTCAAGCTAAAGAAAAGTAAGGAGTGTAATATTTAAAAAATGTTATATTTCATTGTGTGATCAACATTATTGATTTCTTAAAAAGAAACTATAGTTCAACTATTAATTTAGGTTGATTCTTGTTAAACAGTTGCTTAACATAATTTAACATCGTGAAGTCCAACTATAACCTAACATTAAACATATTTGTAGGTACAAATTAATGTTATGGAAGAAAACACATCCTCTTCGCTTACACCAGCAGAAAAGATCAAACAACTTACGGCTAAAATTCAAGATGAAAAGCCTTTGATTGACATGGTAAGAAAAGAAATGTCATCGGTAATTGTAGGACAAGGTCAAATGCTTGAAAGATTGATGGTTGCACTTATGGCAAATGGACATATTTTGCTAGAAGGTGTGCCAGGTCTTGCCAAAACTTTAGCAATAAAAACAATGGCAGATGTTATAGGCGGTGATTTTAGTCGAATTCAATTTACCCCAGATTTACTTCCTGCTGATGTAACAGGAACTCAAATTTACAATCAAAAAACACAAGAGTTTTCAGTTACTAAAGGACCTATTTTTGCCAATTTTATATTAGCTGATGAAATAAATCGAGCCCCTGCGAAAGTTCAGTCTGCGCTTTTAGAAGCCATGCAGGAACGCCAAATTACAATCGGTGATGAGACTTTTCAATTACCAAAGCCGTTTTTAGTTTTAGCAACTCAAAACCCAATAGAGCAGGAGGGGACGTATCCATTGCCTGAGGCTCAAGTAGATCGCTTTATGTTGAAAGTAACTTTGGAATATCCAAGCCCTGAAGAAGAGATGATTATTCTTAGAAATAATGTGAGAAGAGAAGGGTTGAGTAAAGCAAAACCTGTGATGTCTCCTTCAGATGTTATCCGATTGCGAAACTTGGTAAGAGAGGTTTATTTGGATGAAAAGATAGAAAAATACATTATCGATATTGTTTTTGCAACACGTGATCCGAAGAAATATGACTTAAGCAATCTGGCACCTTTGATTGCCTTTGGAGCATCGCCAAGGGCAAGTATTAATTTGGCTTTGGCAGGTAAAGCGAATGCTTTTCTAGAAGGAAGAGCATATGTGATTCCCGACGATATTCGAGCAATAGCATCCGATGTAATACAGCACCGCTTGGGATTAACTTATGAAGCAGAAGCAGAGGGAGTAACGGCACGAAACATTGTCGAAAAAATTCTTTCAAGGGTCGAAGTACCTTAATATTCGTTTAAGACGTTGTGTGATAAATAAAAATAAATTTTTATCGAATTGATATAAATGGAGACCAAGGAGTTATTAAAAAAAGTAAAAGAGATAGAACTCAAAACACGAGGGTTAACAAAACAAGTGTTTTCGGGTGAATATCATTCTGCTTTTAAAGGTCGTGGAATGACTTTTTCTGAGGTGAAGAATTATCAATTTGGGGATGATGTAAGAAGTATAGATTGGAATGTTACTGCACGTTTTAACGAACCTTTTGTAAAAGTGTTTGAAGAAGAACGCGAATTATCAGTGTTTTTAGTTTTGGATATATCCGGATCAAATAACTTTGGTACGCGATTAAAATCGAAAAAAGAGTTGATGCTTGAAGTGGCCGCTGTTCTTGCTTTTTCTGCTGTTGCGAATAATGATAAAATAGGTGCGATATTTACAACTGATCAAGTAGAAAAGTACATACCCCCTAAAAAAGGAAGGTCGCATGCATTGATGATCTTAAGAGAATTGATTTTATTTAAACCAAAACATACCAGAACGCAACTTGATATAGGTCTGAAGTTTTTTAGGAATATTGTAAAAAAACGGAGTATCTGTTTTGTAATTAGTGACTTTTATGATGAGAATGATTTCTATGATGCTTTAAAAATAGCCAATCGAAAACATGATATGGTGGCATTACGGTTATATGACCCAGCAGAAAAAGAGCTTCCAAATTTAGGTTTGATAAAAATGTTTGATGCGGAACAAGGTGTCGTGAAGTGGGTAAATACTGGTTCAAAAAAGGTTAGAGATAATTATACTGAACAATATGAGGAGTCTCAACAAAAACTTCACGATATATTTAGACGTTCCGGAGTTGATTATGCCTCGCTTTCTACAGAAGGAAAGTATTTAATGGAATTAAATAAATTGTTTTTAACGAGGAGCAGATGATTAGATATTTTTTAAATATTATTTGTGTATTGTTTGTTTCCTTTTCAATGCTAGGTCAAGAATTGAAAATGACAATTGAGACAGAAGAGGTCTTAATTGGTGAACCTTTTTCTATCCATTACTCAGTTATAAGTGAAGAAAAAATAGACAGCTTGATATTCTTTGATCAAGAAGATACTTTTTCGGCCAAAATAAGTGATGACCAAAAAAGTGACCAAGTAAGTTCAACTTATGATTTAGAAATCTTAACTGCATTTACGGATACAAATTACCAGTCAAACGGACGTTATGTTTGGCGGGGAACATACGAAGTAACAGGTTGGGATAGTGCTTATGTTATAATTCCACCAGAGTTAATTTACATTGAAGACAGTATGTATGTTTTTCCTGCAGGATTAGTCCATATAACCTCGCCAACATTAGATCCTAACCATCCGCTTTATGATATTAATGAGTCTTTTACAGAATTACCACAAGATAAATTCTTGTTTTTAAAAAGCTATTGGTTCTTTGCGTTAATTCTTGCGCTTATCATAGCATTGGTTTTTATTTATTTTAAAAGAAAACCCAAGAAAGAACAGAGAATAAGTTTAAGAGCAGAATTTTTAGGTAAAATTGATCGGCTTGAAAAAAGTAAGAGTTTCGAGACCAATTTAAAGGAATATTATTATGATTTATCCATCATTCTTCGGCGATTTTTTGCTGCTCATTTGCAAGAACAAATTTTGGATAAAACAACTGGAGAGATTGAAGTTATTTTAACCAAATATGGTCTTGATCAAGAAAAAGTACTTTTGACACGCAAGTTATTAACCCAATCAGATATGGTTAAATTTGCACGTTCAACGCCCAGTATTGAAGAAGTTAAAAATGTGACCAATTATGCACGAAAAATAGTGAATGAAATTGCAGATTTAGAATTGAAAGATGAATAATTCTCTACTTTATCATATACGTTTTTGGGAGTACAATCTATATGCACCATATTGGTTGTGGTTGTTACTTCTTGTGCCTATTGTACTGGTTTTACGTTATAAACGGGTAGAGAAAAGTGAAGGAGTAATCAAATTTTCTAGACCCCTAAAAAACTTAAAAGCTGTAGCTTTTAAACCGATAAAAACATTGATTATAACTATATACATTGCTTTAGGCATTGGATTATCAGCATTAATATTTGCCATGGCACTTCCATACTTGCCGCATTCCGACACTACAGAAAATGATTTTGGTGAGGGAATTGATATTATCATTTCCATGGATATTTCTGGAAGTATGATGGCCACAGACTTTTTGCCTAATCGATTTGAGGCAGCTAAACAAGTTGCTAAAGAATTTATTGATGGTAGGAAATCGGATAGAATTGGGTTTGTTGTTTTTGAAGGTGAGGCCTACACCGCTTGTCCAGCTACACGTAATTACGATTATTTAAAACAAACTATTGATGAGGTTCAATCGGGTGTGATTGAACCTGGAACCGCTATCGGTACTGGGTTAGGTACTGCGGTAGCGAGGCTGAAAAGTGATAGCTTGTCCTCAAAAGTGATTATACTTCTAACGGATGGAGAGTCAAATAAAGGTGAAATCTCTCCTATAGCCGCTGCAGAATTAGCAAAAAATAAAAATATTACTGTTTATACTATTGGAGTCGGTAAAAAGGGGATTGTAAAAATGCCAATTAATACTCCGTTTGGACAAATAATGCAAAACACGCAGGTTAATATTGACGAAAAACTACTTGAAAAAATGGCGAAGATGACAGGAGGTGAGTATTTTAGAGCCACAGATGAAAACTCATTGAGGAAAATTTATCAGACCATTGATGAAATGGAGACCGTTAAGATGGTAAATAGCACAGTGAAAAGAGAACCTCCCTATCGACCTCACACTTTTATGCTAATAGGTATGATACTCATATTTTTAGGGCTAATGACTGAACAAATACTTTTAAAAAAACATGCCTAAAAGAGAGTTTAAATATCGATTATTGTTTTTCCTTGGTGCTGTTATAGCATTGGAGTTTGTTTTTTGGCTTTTGACATGGCAGGTGCTTAATATTTTTGGGATTTTTGATACAAATTTAGCAGGAGAACAACTTAACTTTTTAAATCCGCACCAAGCTTGGTGGTTCGTATGTATTCCATTACTTATTGTTGTTTTTAGTTATCAAATTTATCAACGCAATCAACTTATTGAAAATCTCGGAAGTGTTAAAACGCTAAGAACATATATTCGACCAGTTTCCACGCGAAATGTCTTTATTCGATATTTCTTTATTCGGAACGCCTTGGCTTTTTTAATTTTTGCTTTAATGCAACCAGCCTTAGGTACAAAAACAGTAAAAGGTTCAAGTAGTGATATAGAGTTAATATTTACAGTTGATGTTTCAAATTCTATGAATACCAGAGATATTGAAGGGGGTGAAACAAGACTTACCGTAGCCAAAAGGGTTATGAATCAGTTGATCAATGAATCCTCTGCTGGTCGAGTGGGTTTATTGGTGTTTGCCGGAAATGCATATCCTCAATTACCACTTACTGCAGATAAAGCCGCAGCAAAGATGTATATTGATGAACTTAATACTTCTATCATTTCAGATCAAGGAACTCATATTTCTGCTGCTTTACAAGAAACGAGTAGATTTTTCTCAAAAGAGAAAAATAAAAAAATAATGGTTTTAATAACTGATGGAGAAGATCATGAAGGTCAAATGAAAGATGCTTATAAAGCAATCAAGGATAAAAATATAGAAGTTTTTTTAATGGGAATTGGAACAGAAACCGGCGGTATTGTGCCTCAAAGTGAAATGCCAAATGCCAGATCACTTAAAGATAATAATGGAAGATCTGTTGTGTCTAAAGTTAATTTAAAGATGTTGGAAGAAATGGCTGCTGCTTTAAATGGAAAGGTGTTTTTGTCAAATGAATCATTTCCGAATCTTTCTAAAATTTTAACTGAATTTAACAGCAATACCGGAGATAAGCCGATAAATTTATCCTTTGAAGTTGAACACAATCGATTTCAATGGCCTTTAATTTTGTCAATATTATTTTTATTAATGCTTTTAGGTCGAGAAATTACTTTAAAAAAAGAAAATATAAGTTGATTAGAATTGCAATCATATTACCTTTTATAATGCTATCCTCTTTGCTGTTTAGTCAAGATTGGAAAGAAGAATTAAGACTTGGAAAAAAGTTTTATGTGCAAGGAGATTATGAAGCGGCATACCAAAAGTTTCTAAATGCCCAGAAGTTAGCTCCAGTTGAAATTGATTTATCTCAAGATATTGGAAATGCTGCCTATCGAAATAAGAATTATGAAATGGCTGAGAAGGCTTTTAGCGCTGCTGCAGAATCAACAGAAGATGTCGAATTACAAACAAAGCAGGTATATAATATTGGAAATAGTCAAATGCAAAATAAAGATTATGCTTCTGCCATAGAAAGTTACAAAGATGTACTGCGTAAAAATCCAAATGATAAGGCAGCGAGATATAACTTAGCTCAAGCTCAAAGGAAATTAAAACAAGAAAAAAAGCAGCAGGAGAAAAATCAAGATAAAAGTTCTAACGATAATCAGGATCAACCTTCCGATCAACAGAATAAAAATCAAGAAGGCAATCAAAACGATAAAGAGCATCAAGACCAAAATCAAAGTAAAAACGATCAAACACAATCTGATAACTCAGGTGGCCAAGATCAAAATAATTCAGGTGGCAATCATGAAGCCAAGTTAACAGAACGTAAAACAGAGCGTATGCTTGAAGATTTACTGCGACAAGAAATTAAGACAAAAAAGAAAATAAGAGGCGTGGAGTCAAATAAAGAAAATCAAAATAGATCTGATAAAAAGTGGTAAGAATATTTTTTATATCATTTTTCGTATTCATTTGTAGCTTATTTGCACGAAGTCAAAATCAGTTTGTTGATTTAGAAGTGAGTCCTAAAAGTGTAGAGGTAGGACAGGCTGTTACAATAACCATAAAAACAAATGTTGATGGAGACTTAGACATGATTTTACCCGATGAGTTTATTCAGTCTGGGGCGGTTCAGTCAGGGATGTCTTCATCGATTGAATATGTTAACGGTCGTCAAAAAGCAATTCGATACAATTTCCAATCTTTCACAGGATATTTTGAAGGTGAAGGAAAATTTACCATAGGTCCTGTAAAGGTGAATACGAAAAATAAAGAATATGCTTCAAAATCATTTATTATCAATGTGTCATCTCGTCAAAATATGATTAGTGATGATCCAAGTAAGAACCTGAATCAACTGGTTTTTGGAATTATTCAACAATCAAAACAAGAAATTTATGAAGGTGAATCAATTGTTTTGGAAGGAAAGGTCTTTGCACAGGCAGAAATACTTAGGGTTGAAAATTATACGCCCTTTAAATTGGATGGACCAGCAGAGAGTCATGCTTTAGGCAGACCCAACCAAGTTACTAGCGCATACGAAGTCATTAATGGAAAGGATATACAAACATTTAGAATAGGCAAACAGTTGATGTTTCCTGAAACCGTAGGTGAATTTACTATACTTCCATTTCAAACGATTATCGCTTATAATGATCCTAGAAAAATCTTCCCTGAACGGGAAAAAGTTGTATCTAATACTACTGTCTTAACTGTCAAACCACTTCCTGAGGGAGTGCCTGAATATTTTATTGATGCGGTTGGGAAGTTTGAACTTAATGCAAAACTTGCTAATACACGACTAGATCAGGGTGGCGTAGTAGAACTAAAGGTAGAAATATCTGGAGAAGGAAATTTGCATAATATCAAAAACCCTGAAATAAAATTGCCTCATGGTCTTTCTTTTTATGGTGATCCTGAAATTACAGATTCTATTTCTTTTACGAGTAATGGAGCTGTTGGAACCAAGTATTTCACTTATTTTATTCAGGTAAACAAAGGTGGAGACGTGCATTTGAATCCTGTGAAAATTGCTTATTTCGATCCAACAAATGAAAGCTACGAGGTTATATCGGCCAAGGTTAAAACACTTCGTGTAAAACCTGATGCTGATGCGCCAGAGCTTGAGGAAAGAGAGGAGGAGCAAGAGGTGGAAGACCCTGTCATGTTACCGTATGTGGTTAAATACCAAAAAGATAAAGTTCAACCCGTATCATTGTTAACGGGTTGGGGTGGCACTTTGTTATTTTGTTCTCCAATTATGCTTGGGTTTTTACTAGGAATGGTCGTTAGATTAAATAAAAAGAACCAAACAAAAAAAGATTTTTTAAAGCAAGAATCACAGTTGAGAAGTGATATTTTTAATGAGCTGAACACACTAAAGACAGTGGAGAATAACAGTGATAAGGTGATCCAAATCACCCAGTTATTGATAATGTTTTTAGCGCATCAGTTCGGAGTCCAAAAAGGAGAAATCACAAGAGCACTTTTGAAAAAGAATGTGCCAGAATTATTATCACAAAAACAATATGTAGCGTTTATTAATGTTTTTGATGAGTTAGATTTGTTGAAATATGGTGGTAGTTTTAATGACACTGACATCAATCCATTAATTGATCGTATAGAGGTTTTAATAAAAGGATTTACGAAATGAAATATTTAGGAAGTATTATTTTCGGCTTATTGTTTGCTTTTAATAGCTTCTCTATTGATTCTTTATTTAATCAAGGCGTCGAGTCCTTGTATAATGAAGATTTTGAATCAGCTCAAGCATATTTCGAAGTAGACGTGTCACAATCACCATCTTTCTCTTCCTTCTACAATTTGGGTGTTGCATCAGGAAAATTAGAACAGTGGGATAAGGCAAAGTGGGCTTTTGAGTCCGCATTAAAGTACAAACCTATGAACGGGGATGCTCAGTATAATGCGTCATTTGCAACTACCCAGATTAATCCCGGAGTCGAATGGACGCATCCTTATCCTTGGATAGAACGAATCATTTTCGGATTTGGATTTAATCTTTGGATCGTTATGGCTGTTTTATCTTCTATTGTGATTGGGGTACTACTCTTTTTGATTTTAGCCCGAAGAAAAAGCATTAATAAAACTAAGAAATGGTGTTTAAGACTTCTTGTACCCGTTTCTATTGTCTTTTTAGTTTCAATGTATGGAATTCAAAAGTTAAATAATCATTTTAATTCAGAGCGATTTGCGATAGTAAAAAGTCAAGAAGTCGTGTTCTATATCTCTCCCAATGGGATGGAAATAGACGAAAAACCTGTTAAAGCTCAGCGATTTTACATTGAGAACTTTTTTAAGGATAGCACTTGGGTACAAGTAAGGTCCCAAAAAAATAACTTGATGTGGATAAAACATGAAAACCTCTATATCTATTAAGTTATGTTTTCGCATCCGTAGAGCTAATTAATGCATAACTAGATCAATAATGTTCAATTTTTATCCTTAAATGACTTTAAATCACAATGTATTTTCTTTGCTTTTAAATAATGAACAGATTTTGTGTAAAACAATGCTTTAAATAACTTGATATGTTAACTTAAATTTAGTTGTTTTGTTATTAAACAATATACGATTGTGAGGAATGAATCCATCTAAAATTTCGATGATATGAGAACAGTCTCGCAATCAAAAAAATACAAACAATGAAAAATATTCTAATATTAGGAGCAGGGTTGTCATCTTCCTCACTAATACGTTATTTATTACAAAATGCAGAAAAAGAGCAATGGTTTCTTACCATCGTTGATCAGAATCAAATTGAGATTGAGAAGAAAATCAATGGTTCAAAATCTGCCGAGGCAAAAGTTTTTAATGCATTAGATCCAGATGAAAGAAAGCCTGAGATTGAAAAAGCCGATATCATAATTAGTATGCTGCCCGCACGTTTTCATGTTGATGTAGCAAAAGATTGTATTGCTCTAAAAAAGAACTTGATTACACCTTCTTATGTTTCTCCAGAAATGAAAGCGTTAAATGAAGAAGCAAAGGCTGCTGGGATAACTATAATGAATGAAATAGGAGTAGATCCTGGAATTGATCATATGAGTGCAATGCGTGTTATCGATGAAATACGTGATGCGGGTGGTGAAATGAAAATTTTTGAATCTTTTACAGGGGGGCTAGTCGCTCCTGAAAGTGACGATAATCCTTGGAATTATAAATTTACTTGGAACCCAAGAAATGTTGTTTTAGCTGGGCAAGGCGGAGCAGCACAATTTATTCAAGAAGGAAAATATAAGTATATTCCTTACAACAAATTATTCAGAAGAACTGAAATTATAGATTTGGAGGATTTTGGAAGATTTGAAGGATATGCTAATCGAAATTCTTTAATGTATAGGTCGTTATATGGTTTAGAAGAAATCCCTACTATTTACAGAGGAACCTTGCGTAGGGTTGGTTTCTCTCGAGCTTGGGATGTGTTTGTTCAATTGGGTATAACAGATGATTCTTACGTTTTAGAAGGTAGTGAGAATATGACAAACCGCGATTTCATTAATGCATTTTTACCTTACAATCATAGCGATTCTGTTGAGCTTAAATTACGACATTACGCAAAAATCGACCTTGATGATTCACTCTGGGATAAGTTAGTCTGGCTGGGAATTTTTGACGGAGAAAAGAAAATTGGTCTCAAAAATGCGACTCCTGCTCAAATGTTGCAAAAAATATTAGAGGAAAAATGGGCTTTACAACCAGATGACAAAGATATGATTGTGATGTATCATAAATTTGTTTATAAACTAAAAGGTGAATTAAAAGAAATTACATCAGAAATGGTGAATATTGGGGAGGACCAAACATTTACTTCAATGAGTAATACAGTTGGTTTACCATTAGGAATATGTGTGAAGAAAATTCTTAACGAAACGATACAAACGAAAGGGGTGCTTATTCCAACAAGTAAAGAGGTATATGCGCCTATTCTAAAGGAATTGGAGGAGTATGGAATTAAATTTACTGAAAAACAAATTCATCCTCCACGCTTGTATAATGAAGAGCAGACATGGAAATAGATTAGATTATTAACTTTAAGAAAAGATCCTTTCAGTTTGTTTACGTTAGATTAGCGTATAATTAAATTGAAAGGATTTTTTATTTTTGAAGATCGCAATATTTTTAACTGTTTAGGTCATGTAGGCGTCAATGTAAAATTTAACAGTGATTATTAAAAAGATATAAATTGAAGCTGGTATAGTCAAAAAGAAAGCAAATGTTATTGCGATCATTCCACCGATCATTCCAATTAAAAGCGCTTTTCTTCTTGAGTAAACAACATTCTTCCAAGAAAGGAATTTGTAAGAGTTGGTTTTAATAAACCCGACTTTATACTGTTGAAAGTTTCCTAAAATCACCAAGGGAAGTAAAATGTAGCCTTGAGGGATAGGAATTCCAACCTCAACATAATTGATGAAATCCACGAACTCTTGATAAAAATTAATGCTAGGTACTATAAAGTAAAGCGCAATGTGTGCAAGCAGGATTAAAACACACATCAAAAGTGTATTGAATATTAATCTACCATATCTAATTTTAAAAGGAAATTTTATCCGTTGAAAAGCTATGATTTTATCTACTTTAAGATAAATAAAGGCTTCAGAAACAATTAAATCAATAAAGTAAAACAGTAAAATGAAGTAAATACCCCACTCAAAAAAGAGTACACCAAGTATGGGGATAATTGCTTCGCTTATTGCATTTATGAGTTTTAAACGGCGCATCAGATCATTGTTCAAATAAATTTAATGCTTCGGCTGCTTCAATCGCAGGAGTAAAGTTTTTATCAATTTTAACGGCTTCCGAATAGGCGTTTGCTGCTTCGGTTTTTCTACCTTGTGCTTCGTATACCTTTCCTATTTGATACCATGCAGGAACATATTCAGGATTATAATCTAGTGCTTTACTGTAAAAGAAGGTGGCACTGTCTAATTGCTTTTGATAGTGATGTTTTATATATCCTTCATTGAAATAGGTAATGTGGAAAGCGGGCTTTAATTTTTCTAATTTTCGATAATGAATAAGGGCTTCATCATATTTTTCTAAATCTTGTAAACTTTTGGCTACACCGTAAATGGCGTTTAAGTTGTTCGGCTTTAAATCTGTTGCATTTTCATAGTATTCTAACGCTAATTTGTGATCTTCCATATCAGTCAGCAACCAACCTGTGTTGAGGTGCCCCATAAAGAAATCGGGGTCTAATTGAACAGCTGTCTGATAGCTAGAAAGTGCCAATTTTTTTTTGTCTAAAGTCTTGTAAATAGAACCTTTTAATACATATCCATCGCGATAACGTTCATCAATTCTTAAAGCGTCATTTATATATTTAATTGCAGTTTTCATATCACCAGTTAATGCAAATGTATTGGCTAAATCTACAAGTGTTTTGGGATTGTTCGGAGACAAAGAAAGAATGTATTTATAATGTTTTTGTGCACGTTCGATGTCAGAGATGGGCGCATCCGGTTTATTGATTAATGTCCAAGCGTATAATTGTCTTGCATCAATGTTACTAGAATCTAAACGGTATGCTTTTGCTCCAGCATCTAATGCGCAATCGTAATCAAGATTGTCTTTGCAAAGCTCTCCCTTTTCTATCCATAATTTAATATTGTTAGGTTCTTTTTCTAAGCGTTTCGAAATACTTTTTAGAGATGCTACATCATTGTTTTCTTCTTCTGTATCAAAAAACTGTTCATTTTGAGGCTCCTCTGTTTCACAAGCTACCAAAAGCACTAAAATCACGATTGAGAAAATATATTTAATCATAAAGCTTCTTTTTTTATTTTTAGACACAAAGATAAGTAATTCCAAAGGTTTTGTGGTGTTGCATTGGTTCTTAACAATAAATAAAACACCTATTTTACACCACGGAGCATTTCTCGCTTGCCCGGAGGTCCTGGTATTTTTTCAACGTTAAACCCTACTTTCATTAGGTTTCGTCTTACTTCACCTTTGGCACAGTAGGTGACGAATATTCCTTCTTTTTTTAAGCTTTTATACATTTTCGTTAAATTTTCTAAGCTCCACATTTCAGGTTGCACACGTGGACCAAAAGCGTCAAAATAGATTAAATTATAAGTTGATTCCCTAGGTGAAAAGTCCTTTAGATCTCGGTGTTTTTTCTCTAAATTAAAAAATGAAGAAATTTCATGAGATTCATCCCAAGACGTTTGATGAAGGGCTTCGTATTGATTTTTGTAGTTTTTTATTTCTTCAATCTTCGAATACGCTAAGCTTTTCAACTCTTTTGTTGAAACCGGAAAGGCTTCCAATCCTGTGTAGTTGATGGATATTCTTTTTTTGTTAGCTGAAATATAGGTGAGTATTGCATTGAGACCAGTTCCAAAACCTATTTCTAAAATAGAACATTGATCTTTTTTGACCTGATCAAGTCCGCTCTTAAGAAAAACGTGTTTAGCTTCTTGAATAGCACCATGTGTAGAATGGTAACTTTCGTTGAGAGAAGGTAAATGTATGGTGTTAGAGCCATCTTTTGTTGCTATTATTTCTCTTTTCATATCACTTATTTGACGTAAAGTTAATCAATGTATAACATTCATGGGCGAAGAAAGCCAAATAGAATGTGTTGTTCTGCTTTGTAACTTTGCTTTTCCCCTTTTTGATTTACTTGAAGGTCTGCATGCCCCAGAATTTAAAAAAAGGGTTCTTTAGTCTTAAAGAAAATCATTTATCTTTTTTTATATCTTCATCAAATTTTCATAAAATCTGTTTGTTTAAAACTATTCTACTATTTTAAATAAAAAACAGCGGAACAAAACAACAATTAAGGTTTTAAGCATATAAAAGTTATCCACTAAAATAGAGTTTTGAACATTATGAGAAGATGCTTCAGATAAAGTCTAAAATCGAAATCGTTTTGAATATATTTGCAACATGGAGAAGCAAGATAAAAAGGAAGGCAAGTTTGCCGTAAGTAGAAGTAATCGCGGTGGGAAAAACCCATCAGATATCGGTCGTGTACCACCTCAAGCTATTGATTTAGAGCAGGCTGTTTTGGGAGCGATGATGATTGATGGTGGAGCGATGAACAACGTAATTGATATTTTACGTACAAAGGACGCTTTTTATGATCCTAAACATCAAGCGATTTTTGAGGCGATGAAGGAGCTTTATGAAACGACAACGCCAATTGATTTATTGACCGTTTCAGAACAATTGCGAAAAATGGGTAGCCTAGAACTTGCAGGTGGAGCCTATTATTTATCAACTTTAACTAATAAAGTAGCTTCTGCAGCCCATGTTGAACACCATGCACGAATTATAATTGAAAAATATATTCAGCGAGAAATTATAGGTATTTCTAGCGAGATTCTAAAAGAAGCATACGATGAAACAAAAGATGTTTTTAGTGTGCTCTCAAAAGCAGAGGAGGATTTATTTGCTATTGCTCAAAATAACATGAAAAAGAGTTATGATACGATGCAAACTGCAATGAAAGGCGCTATTGAAGAGATAGAAAATGCGCGTGGTAATAGTGATGGAGTTTCTGGAATTCCAACAGGATTTAAAGATTTAGATCGAATGACATCTGGTTGGCAACGGTCTGATATGATTGTTATTGCCGCCCGACCTGCAATGGGAAAAACAGCATTTGTACTTTCCATGGCTAGAAATACTGCGGTTGATTATAATATGGGAGTTGCTATTTTCTCTCTTGAGATGTCGAGTGTTCAATTAGTGAAACGTTTAATCTCTTCTGAGGCACAAATTGATGCAGAAAAATTAAGAAAAGGAAATATAGAGGATCACGAATTTCAAATGATTCACAGTAAAATATCTCGTCTTTCAAAAGCTCCTATTTTTATTGATGATACTCCAGGTATTTCTATCTTTGAATTACGTGCTAAATGTAGAAGACTCAAGCAGAAACACAATATCGAAGTCATCATTATTGATTATCTTCAGCTGATGACCGCGGGAACAAATAAAGGAGGTGGAAATAGAGAGCAGGAAATTTCTCAAATCTCTCGATCCATAAAGGAAATTGCAAAAGAATTGAATGTTCCTGTCATTGCCTTGTCTCAATTAAGTCGATCGGTTGAGCAAAGAGGAGGAGACAAACGACCTATCCTTTCCGATTTGAGAGAGTCGGGTGCAATTGAGCAAGATGCAGATATTGTTTCTTTTATTTATCGAGCAGAGTATTATGGTTTGTTGGAAGACGAAAAAGGACCTACTCAAGGAATGGGTGATATTATTATTGCCAAACACAGGAACGGTTCTACCGATACAGTTCGACTTAAATTTATTGGAAAATATGCCAAGTTTGATAATGTAGATTCTTTTGGAGGTGACGAAGATATTCCACAATTGGGTGCTATGCCAACAGGAAGTGACTTTGATACTTCTGAGGCGGAGAGTTTCATGATTAAATCTAGTCGAATGGACGATATAGATGACGATGATGAGTTTGATTTATCAAGTGGAGGAGATAGTGATACACCTTTTTAATTGTTATGATAAAATTTCTTTTTAAATTAGGAGAATGAGATATTTTTTAACCCTATTATCCTGTGTTTTTTTAACTGTGCAACTAAATGCTGCGCAAATCCTTGTTCCAATGGACGATAGTCAGACCAATCATTTGAAAGCTTATGGAATAGCTTATTTCGCGCTGGAAAACGGAGTGGTAATGGAATGGCTTTTAAATCATCGCGGAGGATCCTTTTTAATGCCTCATTTAAGTGCACTCGAAAATGAACTTGTAATTAGAGGAGTGAGCTATGAGATTGTAGCTGATGGTCAAGTGAATACAATTAAACGAAAGATTGGATCGCCTGAAATAAATCAAGAAGTGGTTCAGCTTGAGGTTGCACCAAAAATAGCCGTTTATACACCAGGAGGGAAGCAGCCTTGGGATGATGCAGTAACTTTGGTTATGGAGTACGCTGAAATTCCTTATGATAAAGTTTACGACAGTACTGTTATTGCAGGTGGATTGAAAGAATATGACTGGCTGCATTTGCACCATGAAGATTTTACAGGACAGTATGGCAAGTTCTATGCTGCCTATCGAAATGCCCCGTGGTATAAAGAACAAGTTCAAAAATTAGAGGCTAGTGCGAAAAGTTTAGGATTTGATAAGGTATCTGATATGAAGTTAGCCGTTGCTACTGCAATAAAGAATTATGTTTTTGTTGGTGGCTTCTTGTTTACTATGTGTAGCGGTACGGATAGTTTTGATATCGCACTTGCAGCTCATCAGACAGATATTGTAGAGCACATGTTTGATGGAGACGGCATAGATCCTAACTATAAATCTAAACTTGATTTCGAGAATGCACTCGCTTTTGAGAATTACGAGATTATTGAAAATCCTATGGAGTATGAATACTCAACAATTGATGGAACGAACCGGCATAGGCGTATCAGCGAGAAGGACGACATTTTTACTTTGTTTGAGTTTTCAGCAAAATGGGATGTTGTACCTACTATGTTAACACAAAATCACACGTCAATTATTAAAAATTTCTATGGACAAACAACGGATTTTGTAAAGGATTACATAAAGCCATCTGTTACCATTATGGGAGAATCAAAAGGTATTGAAACTGTTAAGTATTTACATGGTGAATTAGGAAATGGTACATGGACTTTTTATGGTGGTCACGATCCAGAGGATTATCAACATAGAGTGGGCGACCCGCATACGGATTTAAGTTTACACCCAAATTCACCTGGATATAGACTTATCTTAAATAATGTTCTTTTTCCAGCTGCTAAAAAGAAAAAACGTAAAACATAGTAATTTTGAGCTTTCTATTAAAAAAAGAGTATCGACTAGGTCTCGTTCTTACGCTTGTTTTTGGTGTGTTTTTGTTTACGATTGATAAAACTTCAGCACAAATTATATCTGCTATTGTAGACCATCCTTTTGAGTACATACGTCCTGCCTTTTTAAAGCTGATGTATCTAGTTTTATTTGTAGTTACCATCGCCATGTTATCTACCTTAAATAAAAGTGAAAAGTCTACGGCAGAAGAAAAAGGACAGGCTTTTAATTCCTTTATTGTAGCTAGTGTATTTGCGTTTTTCCCTGGATGGGCTATTCATCTATACTATGTTGTCCATACAATTGAACAACAAGCAAGTATCATGTTGTTAGAAGACCAATTTTGGATTTATCATTGCGCCGATTTCACTTTAGTTATCGGTTTTGCAATTGCTGGGTTTTTAAGGTTAAGACCTGCTATTCATAATTAGAAGCACTAATTGCTTTCACCGTAAAACACAATCAAATCATCTGCTAGAAGCTCCCTTCTTAAGGTTATAGCAATTTTTTCTTTGACGGTGTTACCACAAAGTCCTTTAAATATTGTGGTTCAAAGTACGCTACGTCTTCAAATTCATTTGCTTGATATTTTTTAAAAGCTAATTCAATTTGTCCTTTTGCACTTGAAGAAATGGATTCGTCAAGGGTTAATTCTCTATTCTTCCAAATTTCTTTTGTTTTACTCGCTCCATCTCCAACTACGACCATAGGTAAGAATTCTTGATAGGTGTTTTCTTCTAAAACATCAGCAGAGAGAGGTTTGATAACGTTAAAACGCGAATTGAAAATAGTTGAGAAAACCTCCATTCTTCGCGCATCTATCATAGCGCAAATATTGGTGTTGGGGTGTTTAGTACTGGCTAATTGTGCAATGCTTTCCAAGGTGTCAACAGATATTAAGGGTTTATTGAGAGCGTAACATAAGCCTTTTGCAGTTGATACTCCGATGCGCAAACCTGTATAAGAGCCTGGACCCCGTGTGACTACAATGGCGTCGATTTTTGGTAACTTCCAGTTATTGTTTTCAATAATCTTTTCGATAAAAACAGTTAAGCGTTCAGCATGAATATATTTATCAGATGAGGCCTCCATTGAATCAACAAGTTTTCCGTTTTCAGATAATGCAACAGAGCATACCTTGGTTGAAGTTTCTATATGTAAAAATCTTGCCATTTTCCTAAATGTTTCAGTTTGCAAGAATACAATTTTTTAACGAATCTCATTTAATTCTCATAAAATTTGGAGTCTTTTAGTGAAGTATTACTATTTTTGATGGTTCGAAATAAGAAAAACAAAAATCATGTCATATTTATTTACGTCCGAATCAGTATCAGAAGGACATCCAGATAAAGTAGCGGATCAAATTTCCGATAATTTAATAGATCATTTTTTAGCATTTGACAAAAATTCAAAGGTCGCGTGTGAAACAATGGTTACAACAGGACTCGTTGTTTTAGCTGGTGAGGTTAATTCTAATATTTATTTAGATGTTCAGAAAATCGCCCGTGATACCATAGAAAAAATAGGGTATACAAAAAGTGAATATCAATTTGATGCCAAGTCTTGTGGTGTTATTTCTGCAATTCATGAACAGTCTGAAGATATAAATCGTGGAGTGGATAAAGAGAATCCAGAAGATCAAGGTGCAGGTGATCAAGGGATGATGTTTGGATATGCAACCAATGAAACAGAGGATTACATGCCTTTAGCACTTGATTTATCGCATAGACTGTTGATGGAGCTAGCCGAATTAAGGAGAGAAGAAAAGGAAATCACCTATTTACGTCCTGATGCTAAAGCACAAGTGACAATTGAATATAGCGATGACAACAAACCGCAAAGAATTGATGCAATCGTTCTTTCTACTCAGCATGACGAGTTTGATGCAGATGAAAAGGTAATGCTTGAAAAGATTAAAAATGACGTAAGGGAGATTTTAATTCCACGTTTAATCAAGAAGTTAAATAACCCAATGGTTGAAGAGCTGTTTAAAGGTGATATTACCTACCATATCAACCCTACAGGGAAATTTGTTATTGGTGGTCCACACGGAGATTCTGGATTAACAGGAAGGAAAATTATCGTAGATACTTATGGCGGAAAAGGTGCGCATGGTGGAGGTGCTTTCTCAGGGAAAGACCCTTCTAAAGTTGACCGTTCTGGAGCTTACGCAACTCGACATATAGCGAAAAACTTGGTTGCTGCAGGATTATGTGAAGAAGTTTTAGTTCAGGTATCATACGCTATCGGAGTCGCTGAACCTATGGGATTATATGTAAATACGTATGGTACAGCAAAAGTAGATATGACAGATGGAGATATAGCACGCGAAATCTCTAAAATGTTTGATATGCGTCCTGCTGCGATTGAAGAGCGTTTGAAATTAAGAAATCCTATTTATGGACCAGCGGCAGCATACGGGCATATGGGAAGAAAACCTGAAACACGAAAAGTAACCTTTAAAAATGGAGGTAGAGAAGAGTCAATGGAAGTAGAGTTTTTTACATGGGAGAAATTAGACTTTGTCGACCAAATTAAATCGAAGTTTGGATTGTAATCAATAGGTTTATATAATTGAAAAGCCGAATTTCATTTATTTGAAATTCGGCTTTTTTATGGGTTAAAATGTAATAAATTGGCGGGATTATGTTTTTTTTGATTGGATTGTCGTGTTACGACATCACGGTTTTGTAGGGTTGATTGACGATTGGTAATAAACGTTTTTTTTATAGAAAATCATTCAACGCAAAAATAATACGTGTGTTTCAACACAAAACATAATCCATAAAACCATCACGTCTTACAAATAACGTCTAATTTTTCAAGGTTTCATCCAGCCATTTATAAAATTCTTTTTGCCAGATAATTGCATTTTGCGGAGATAGAATCCAGTGATTTTCCTCTGGGAAATAAATCAATTTTGATTGAATTCCTTTTAATTGAGCTACCTGAAAAGCTTCAAAGCTTTGACCTTCAGGAACCCTGAAGTCTTTACCGCCTTGGGTTATTAAAATTGGTGTATCCCAGTTGTTAACTAATTTATGCGGACTAAACTTTTCATACGACTTTTTGTTTTCTTCTTCCCAATAAGGTCCTCCTAAATCCCAATTGGCAAAAAATAACTCCTCCGTTGTTCCATACCACGAGGTCATATTAAATAACCCAGCATGAGCTATTAACGATTTGAAACGTCCTTCATGAACGCCTGCTAAATAAAAAACAGAATATCCGCCATAAGAAGCTCCAACTGCTCCAATACGTTTAGTGTCTACATAATCTTCTTTACTTACATTGTCAATTGCTGATAGGTAATCTCGTATCGATTGACCTCCCCAATCTTTTGAAATTGCGTCGTTCCACTTTTGACCAAAACCGGGTAATCCTCTTCTGTTTGGAGCTACAACAATATATCCTTTTGAAGCCATTAAGCGAAAGTTCCATCGGAAGGAAAAAAATTGACTTACTGGGCTTTGTGGTCCGCCTTGGCAATAAAGAAGTGTAGGGTATTTCTTGGTTTCATCAAAATTAGGAGGTAAAACAACCCACGTCAACATTTTTTTATTATCGGAAGTTGTTATCCATCTTTTTTCAATTGTTGGTGCATCAAAAGTTTTTAACTTTTCTGTATTGGCTGTAGTGATTGGTGTTGCTTTACCACTTTCAATATCTACAGAGAATAATTCATTAGGATGCAGCATAGACTGACGCAGCGCTATTATTTTGTCGTTGGCGAGCCTTAAGCTTCCATAATTGTGATCTCCTGATGTAATCATCTTGTATTCATGAGTTTTTACATCTAGTTCAAAAAGCTGATAAGTTGCTTCTATGGTTGCTAGGAAAAATATCTTATCACCATCTTTATTCCATATAAAGTCGCTTACTGTAAGATCGATACTCTCTGTTAAATTTTGATCTTCTTGTGTTGTTATATCTCGCACAATAATGTCATTTTTATCAGATTCGAAACCATCATTGGACATGCTTAGCCAAGCGAGTTTCTGAGTTGCTTTGTGAACAACAGGATTTCTATCATATCCTTGATACGCTTCTGTCCAATTGCTAGTTTCGTTTGTTTTTATAGTATAGACATAAAGTTCAGTATCTGTACTTGTAGCATATTCTTTTCCTGTTTTTTTCTTGGATGTGTAAATGATTTGCTCTTCATTTAGAAATGTGACACCTTCAAGCCCACCAAAAGGTTTCAATACGCCATCATAAGGTGTTCCCGCCAAGATATTTGTTCCTTCGCCGCTAACTTTTCCATTTTTGATGTTGTAAACAAAAAGTTGATCGCTATATTCATCTGTCCAATGATCCCAGTGTTTGTACATTAAATCATCATAAATTTTGACATTTGCCTCACTATATTTTGGGTATTGATCTGAAATTGAAGTGCCTGTTTTTACACGCTCAAGCGTAATTAAGATATTCATTTCAGGGCTTATTTTGAAGTCAAGCAACCGATCTTTAGTTTTTGTTAGCAATGTACCTAATACTTCATGTTTTTTAGAAATAGTTACAATTTGCTTCTTGTTGTCTGTTATTTTTATACCTGCTAACCCATCTTTTATCCATCTTAAATTTTTGATTTCAGCGGTTTCTCCTTCAATTTTCTGATGTTTGTCCTTTTTTATATCATAGACATAATAGGAGCTTTCACTATTGTTATCATCTACAGAGAAGGTCGAGGATTGATAAAGAATCTTACTTTGATCAGTTGAGACTGTACCTCCGCTAATTCTTTTGAGTTTCCATAGTTGATTAGAAGTGAAGTCTTGTGATTGTCCAAAAACAAATGAAGAAAGCAACAATAAAAAACTACCTGCTAAAAATCTTAATTTCATATCTATTATTTTTAAAAAGTGAATTTATAAAAAATAAGCGATTTACACTTCAAAAGCAATGTCTATTTCAAGATTTCTAAGGAATTAATAAAAATAGAAAGCATTACATATACGAGCAAAGTATACTTACAACAGATATAGAACAAAACCATCTTCGTTTAAGCACAGTAAATGTTGAAAAAACCTTTTATTCGTCTCAAACTTTGTTGTTTGACTTATAAAAATTTTCGGTTGAAAGGTTTTGCGTTTTCTTACAATGTCTTAGCGAAATATTGAGGATTAAAAAAACTAAATTGAACCTTTTTATTGTTTACCGCTTGTGAAAGATATTTAGTACATTTGTTTTCTTAAAAGATAAAAATAGAATTATGTCACATTCAATTAAGCCTGGAGTTGCAACAGGTGATGAGGTTCAAAAGATTTTTAAACACGCTAAAGAAAACGGTTATGCATTACCTGCTGTAAACGTTGTGAATTCCAGTACAATGAATGCATGTATGGAAACTGCAGCTAAAAATAATGCGCCAATCATTATCCAATTTTCAAATGGAGGAGGTGTTTTTAATGCGGGAAAGGGACTTCCCAATGATAATCATCAAGCGGCAATTGCTGGAAGTATTGCAGGTGCAAGGCATGTTCACCTAATGGCGGAGTTGTATGGAGCAACAGTTATTTTGCATACTGATCATTGTGCCAAGAAACTATTACCTTGGATTGATGGGCTGTTGGATGCAAGCGAGAAAGAATTCGCAAAAACAGGAAAGCCTTTGTTTAGCTCTCACATGATTGATTTGTCTGAAGAGCCAATTGAAGAAAATATTGAAATCTGTAAAAAATACCTGAAGCGAATGAGCAAAATGGGGATGACTTTAGAGATTGAATTAGGTATAACTGGTGGTGAAGAGGATGGTGTAGATAACACCGACGTTGATGTTTCAAAGCTTTACACGCAGCCTGAAGAAGTTGCTTATGCGTATGAGGAATTGTTAAAGATTAGTGATAAATTCACTATTGCTGCTGCTTTTGGAAACGTCCATGGTGTATATCGTCCTGGAAATGTTGTGTTAACTCCCAAAATCTTAAAGGATTCTCAAGAATATATAGAAAAGAATTATAAAACAGATAAAAATCCTGTAGATTTTGTTTTTCACGGAGGTTCAGGATCTTCTGTGGCTCAAATTCGTGAAGCAATTGGTTACGGCGTAATTAAAATGAATTTGGATACTGATATGCAATATGCTTTCAATACAGGAGTGAAAACATATATGGATAAATATGATCAATATTTGAATTCACAAATTGGTAATCCAGATGGCGAAGATCTTCCAAATAAAAAGTACTACGATCCAAGAAAATGGCTTAGAGAAGGAGAGATCGCTTTTGTTGAAAGACTCACAAAATCTTTCGATGATTTAAATAATATAGACACACTCTAAGTTTTAGAAATAAAATAATATCACTATTTTAGTAATTAAAAATAGAATTTAATGGTTTGGTTTAAACGAAAAGTAGAAGGAATACAGACATCCACAAAGGATAAGAAAGAAACACCTGAAGGACTTTGGTATAAATGCCCAAAGTGTCAGACAGTTGTTACTACAGAAGACCATATTTTAAACTTTTTCGTTTGTGAAAGATGTAGTTTTCATGAGCGAATTGGTTCCGAGGAGTATTTTCAACTTTTCTTCGATAACGCTGAGTATAAAGAGTTAAACAAAAAAATGAAATCGGGCGATCCGCTAGAATTTGAGGATACAAAAAAATATGTTGATAGAATTAAACAAACCCAAAAGAAAACGGGTTTGACAGATGCTATTAGAACAGCTCATGGGAAAATAGATGGCGAAGATCTGGTAATTGCTGCAATGGACTTTAGTTTTATTGGTGGCTCCTTAGGTTCTGTTATGGGAGAAAAAATAGCGCGGGCAATTGATGTGGCTATTAAAAAGAAAGCTTCATTCATGATCATATCAAAATCTGGAGGTGCAAGAATGATGGAAGCAGGTCTTTCACTTATGCAGATGGCAAAAGTAAGTGCTAAGTTAAATCAACTTTCTCAAGCTAAGTTACCGTATATTTCATTTTTAACAGACCCAACCACTGGAGGTGTAACGGCTTCTTTTGCAATGTTGGGAGATATTAATATTGCTGAGCCAGAAGCTTTAATAGCGTTTGCAGGTCCTCGTGTGGTTAAAGAAACCATTGGAAGAGAACTGCCTTCTGGTTTCCAGCGCTCAGAATTCGTGTTGGAACACGGTTTTTTAGATTACATTGTAGATCGTCATCATTTAAGAGAGGAAGTCTCAAAATCAGTTAGAATGTTTAGAAACTAAACTTGAGATAAACAATATATATTAAGCTCCATAAGTTTTCTTGTGGAGCTTTTTTTATTCATGGACTCGACTTCTAGAATTAACTTAGCCTGGATGCTAAGACAGAGGTTTTTGATATATAGAATGCTAACTTCAAACGATTCACATCGAAAGGTGTATGCTTGAGCGTAAAAACGATAAGTGTTGAATACACGTTTTACAGAAAAAAAGGATTTCGTCCACATTTTAAGAAAGGTTATTTATTTTCAAATTTTGACAGCCATAACTTCAAATTGATAGATGGAAAGCTGTCTAAATAAAAGTCAAGTAGAAAAATTACTCTTTATCGTTGTTTTTGTTCTTTTCCTCCTGCTCATCTGCCCCGTCATTTTTATCATTTTCATCCTCACCATTTTCACCATCTTCATTACTTTCAGTTATTTCAGAAGTGATTTCAGACGATATTTTCATGTCAATTACCTCTTTGGCTTCTTGTAAAGTATCAGCAAGGTCGTCTTTTGCTTCTTTAGCCTTTTCTTGTTTGATGTCTTTTTTGATTTCTTCTTTTGCTATTTTTTCAAAAGAAATTTCCGCATCACTAGGTCCCATAGCCATCTTCTCTTTGATTTTAGCAAAAATAGTTTCATCCTTTTCTTTATTAAACAGAAGGCCAATCATCATGATGGTAACAGTTAATAGTATTACCTGAGTAATTAATGTTTCACTCACAATTGCGATATTATCTCCCGGATCGATATATAAGAATAATAAAATGGTAATTAATCCTCTTGGAGCAATAAACATTAGTGGCATTGCCGGCAAACCAGATATTTTTAATTGAATAAACCTAATAAGGAAAATTAATCCTGAAATACCTAGCGCCCAATAAAATGTTTGAAGATCTAATAGTTCTTGTGTGTCAATTAAAAAACCGAATAATAAGAAAAACATTACCCGAACGAGAAAAGTACCTTCAGCAAGGATTTCATGAAATTTTTGAACCTCATTTTCTAATTTTCTTAATTTAAAACGCTGCATGAATTTTATGCGTTTTATTTCTTCTAAATTGCCCAAAAACATTCCGAATAACATTATAAAAATTAGCCCTGGAAGATGATAAATTTTAGAGATCGTATAGATTAAAATCACTAAAATAATAATCGGAACAAATTTAATTTGATGTTTTATTTGTGCCAATAAGTAGGATAAACCAATTGTTGCTATAAATGAAACTACTGCGATTAAAAGTAATTGAAGCAAAAACACCCAAAATGAATGGAAATCAATGGTAGCGTTTCTAAACATAAAATCGAAAAATAAAACTCCTAAGATGTCAGATAAACTGCTTTCATAAGTTACAAATTCTTTATTTTTCTTTCCAAGATTAACCGCACTAGGTATAGCTATAGCAGAACTAATTACCGTTAGCGGAATGGCTCCAATTAATGCTTTCCTAAAGTCAGGATCTACGTTTCCGTCTCCATAATGTGTTTGATAATAAAAGAAGGCACCAGCAAGTAAAAAGCCAAGTACCATCATAGGAATAAGCGCCACAATCATCGATTTCCGTAGGACGGGCAGTTTTGATTCGTTAAATTCTAACTCTAATGCCCCTTCAAGAACAATGACAATCAAACCTATCGTTCCTAAAATAGGCAGTAAACCACTTAGATTTGGAACGTTAATGTTAAAAATATCTGTGATTTGTTGCAGTCCCCAGCCTAAAATAAGTAAAAGGATAACGGAAGGAATTTTCGTTTTTGATGTAGTTAGATCAAAAATATAAGCCATTATTATGAGTACGCAAAAGGCAATAATAAATGTATTTGTCATGAGGTATTCTTATGTTTATATCCTATGAGTAAAGTGTCCTAAATTTTGAAAGTCAAAAATCAGAATTCCTAAATATAACAAGATTTAAAAAAAAAACGTTTCCCTCAAGCATCAATATTATCATTGTTTTTCATTTGTACTGCCTTTATAAAAAATAGAGATAAAAATTAACATTTGAAAATGAGTGTTTTAGTAGCGTGATGCTTTGTTGATATTTGTTTTTGATGTGAAAGTAATTCAACTTTATGTTTTTTTCTTTAAAAGTATAAGCGATAAAACGAGGGATTTGTTTTTTTGGTAAGATTATTTTTTTCTGATGTTAACTGATTCTCAAACTAACTTAGAAAGGTTTTAAATTATGAGGTTTGTTATTGAAAGATCTATTGAATGAATCAAAAGTTGTTAATTTTACGTAAATTATTTTTCTCAAATATTATGAAGTTAAAAAGAAGTAAAGAAAATTTGATTTATAAAATTGCCTTTGTTGGATTTATTGGTGGTTTTGCTGTTTTATTTAATCAATGTACAAATAAAAGCGTTGGAGAAACCGAAAAACTAGCACAAAAACCTGAGACAAGTGAGGATTTGAAAGAAGACAAAGCACTAAAAGAAAAAGCTGAAATTTATTTTGCTTCTATTTCATCGTTGCCTAAACAAGAATTTCCTGAAGAAAAAATTGAACTAGGTGAAAAATTATTTATGGACACCCGACTCTCAAAGGATGGGAATATTAGTTGTAACTCTTGTCATAACTTAAAAACTTATGGAGTTGATAACTTACCATTATCTCCGGGTGATACAGATGAGTTGGGTGCAAGGAATTCTCCTACTGTCTTTTATGCACATCTTCACGGTATGCAGTTTTGGGATGGAAGAGCGAAGGATGTTGAAGAGCAAGCTGGTGGTCCTATTTTGAATCCGGTGGAACACAACATTCCTTCCGAAGAGTTTTTGGAGGAACGCATTAGAGGAATTGAGGAATATCAAGAAATGTTTGCTAATGTTTATCCAGATTCTGCCCAACCCATTACTTTTGAAACCATAACGAAAGCTATAGGAGCTTTTGAACGTCAATTAACTCCTTTAAGTCGTTTTGATAAATGGTTAGATGGAGAAAATGATGCCTTAAATTCGCAAGAGAAAGATGGGTTAACAGCTTTTATCGATAAACAATGTATTACGTGCCACAATGGGCCAGCCTTTGGAGGGAATATGCTGCAAAAGTTTGGTATAAATGGTGATTACTGGGAACTAACTAAAAGTGAAATTATCGATCATGGATTATTCGACTTAACACAAGAAGAACGAGATCGCTACAAATTTAAGACACCAGGATTAAGAAATGTAGAAATGACTTTCCCGTACTTCCATGATGGTTCTGTAGAGAAGTTAGAGGATGCTGTTAGAATTATGGGACAACTACAAATTAATGAAGAGTTGACAGATCAAGAAGTGAAAGATATTACTGCCTTTTTGAAAAGTTTAACTGCTTTGCCAGAAAATGAGTAGACCTTAAATAAAAGAAGTTTGAATATTGTCTATGAAAAGCTTTCTTGGTTTTAACAGGAAAGCTTTTTTAATTTTATATACTTTCAGAAAGTAATGTGCAGTAGCTTATCGCTTAAAAAAGATAGATGTTTTTTATAAATATTTATAAGTTTTGACTGTAAAAAGACGAAGAATCAAATGAACAATTCACTATCTTTAAAACATGGAGCATTTCTGTATTTATCCAAGATTTAAAGACGCAGCGCATTTTCAAAATTATTGGAAGAAAGGAAATGGTAGGGAACTAAAAGAATGGAGTGGAGCCAAACTTTCATTGGATGGATTTGAAGAACAATCTCAACTTTACTTTCAGGTAGATGAATTGGGAGATCAGATTATTCAAGATTTCTATTTGAATCAATCTTATCAGCAAGCATCACAAAGGCTTGAAAACTGCATTAGAAAAGGAATCGAAAAGCAGAATGATGTTCCGGAAAGTGTGAAGCGACTTTTTGGGTTCACAGAAAAATCACCTGACTGGCTGGATAGAGATTTATTAAATATCGGAGCAGAAACTTCGATGAGAGTTGGCAGAGATGCATTAATTACCTTAAGAGATTATTCCTTAATGGGCGGTTATGATTATGCTTATCTCAACAAACCACTTGTTCATACTGGAGCATTGAGAAAAGGTGCTTTTAAACGGCTATCAGAAACGTTAAATTTTTGGGTAAATGTAACGAGAAAAAACGCAATGAACATTCATGATAAAGGATATGAATCCGCTATAAAAACTCGGATGATCCATTCTTTTGCGCGTTATCAAATTAAAAAACATGTGCCCAATTGGGATGTTAAAGAAATGGGAGAGCCCATTAACTTATGGGACATGACAGCCACTTCCAATGGTTTTAGTTTGATTTTGCTTCACGGAATAAAAAAGTTGGGAAATGAAATCACTCCAAAGGAAGAATTAGGTGTTTTTCACTTATGGAAATATATTTCTTACTTGATGGGAGTTCCCGCTGGTGCTTTACCGAACAACGCAAAAGAGGCCGTAGAGAATTTCTATCGGTGGACATCTGTGCAGCCACCGGCAGATGAAGATTCTGTGTTTTTGGCGCAATCCCTCGTTAATGAATCGCTTGAAAATCCTGTGCTTAGATTTCAGTTTCAGCGTAATTTTCTCAATTATATTCATGTATCGAGTTCTAAGTTTTTGTTAGACGATGAGGTCTTTGAAAGACTAGAGTTACCAAAAGTTTGGAATGCTGGATTTATACCAAATACTTTAAAAACGGGAAATAAAGTTCGACAAAAGGTGATGAGTCGAGAAAAACTCATTGAAAAAGGGGATAAGATACAACAGCATATTTTAAAGCAGTATCTAGAAAAACACTAAAACAAGTTAGTCTATATCATAAATTGTATTGCTGTTAATCGTTCATTTGTTTGATCAGATAATTAAATATAATTGAGGTGCTTTCTTCAATTGTTTGTGTTTCTGTTGAAATAATTAAGTCTGGATTTTCAGGTTCTTCATAAGGAGAGTCGATGCCTGTGAAATTCGGTATGGTTCCAGCTCTGGCTTTCGCATAAAGCCCCTTTGGATCCCTAATTTCGCAAATGTGTAAAGAAGTGCTGATGAATACCTCAATAAATTGATCTTCTCCAATTGTATTTTTACAATTTTCTCGTTCCTTTTTAAACGGAGAAATAAATGAAACAATGGGAATAACCTCAGCAACTGAAAAAAGTTTGGCTACTTCAGCGATTCTTCTCATATTTTCTATTCTATCTTCATTGGAAAAAGTTAAATCTTTGCTGAGTCCAGTCCGAATAACATCACCATCTAATACCGTAACAGGAATTTGTTTTCGCTTTAATTTTTCAGCCAAAGCATTTGCAATTGCCGTTTTTCCAGCACCCGACAGCCCAGTCATCCATACAACGGGACGTTTGTTCAGCTTATCTTTAGAAGTCTTTGAAGGTTTCGAGCTATTCATTATTATTCTAAATTGGGTAATTAATATCTATTTAGGCTCTATTTATGTTGCAAAGCAAATATAAAATTAATTATATTTGATTAAAACTTACCGAAATGATCGATAACAGAAAAAACTTGTTGCTAGCTGCATCAGTAATAATTGCTCTAAACTTTCAGAGCTGCTCTAAATATGAAGAAGGTCCAAAATTTTCTTTACGTACAAAAGCTAATCGTCTTAAAGGGGATTGGGAAGTTGTCCGTATAGGCAATCAAATGTTTCCTTCTGGAGGATATTCTTTGGAAATGTCATTTGAAAAAGGTGGCGATTTTTCTTTTAATTACTCTTATGGATTCTACAGTTACGGATATTTTGGTGAATGGGAATTCTCAAGTGATAAAGAAGATCTGAGGTTGTTTTTTGATAATGAATTACAGACTTTTGAAATTTTACGCTTAACCAACAAAGAGCTTTGGATGGAAAGTAATATTTCAAATGAAGAATGGAGATTAGAAGCTAAATAAAAGTCTTCAATGCTTAAAAAATATCCGATCAACTTTGATAACGAAGTTGCAAAATTTCTATTTGATAAAAAGATTAGCCTTATAATCTCAACTTACCAAGCTGGTAGAGTAATGATTTTAGGTAGTTTGGATGGTTTGAATTTACATCAAGTACCCATAGGATTCAAAAAACCAATGGGTTTAAGTCTGGAAGGGAATAAATTAGCCATCGCAACTTTAGATAATATTTTCTTTTTTTCAAATAAGGAAAAAGTTGTCAATACTTTACATCTCAATGAAAAGCAATTTGATACAGTCTATCTACAAAGAGCAAAGTACTCTACAAGCACACTAGATATCCATGATATAGGATTTGGAAAAGGTTTGCTTTGGGGCGTTAATACCTTGTTTTCTTGTATTTCTGTTTTCGATATCAATCATAGTTTTACCCCGAAATGGAAACCTCCATTTATTACTGAGTTAGTGCCTGAAGATCGTTGTCACATGAATAGTATGATCATGAATGAAGGCATGCCGACCTATGTTTCAATGCTTTCTATGACCAATGAAAAAGAAGGATGGAGAAAGGATATTATGAATTCGGGAGCCATAATGAAAGTGCCTACAGGTGAAGTTTTAATTCAAAACCTTGCACTGCCACATTCGCTAATCGATGATGGTGATTTTATTTACTTTTTGGAATCTGGAAGAGGTACATTAAATAAAGTAAATAAACGCACAGGCATTTCAGAGTTAGTTTACAATTTCCAACGATTTGTAAGAGGTATAAAACGGATTGATGATTGCTTTATTGTTTCCTTTTCGGCTTTGCGGAAGTCATCTAAAACATTTGGCAGTATAACCTTTGATGATAACAATAATCTTGCAGGTTTCTGTATTTTTGATTTAAAAACAAATCAAATTATTGGTACTTTAGAGTATGAAGCAGATATAGAAGAAATATACGATCTCGCTATATGTGATGGTTTTTTGAAACCTGTTATATTAAACGAAAATCAAGAAGAGTTCAATAATGTCATAACTTTTCCAAGAAACGTATTTTGGAAAAAAGAAAAAGAAAAATAAAATCAAATTTGTTAATTAACTGCCCTTATTTTTCTTCCTTATTCTTTTAAGATTTTCATTAATCATCTAATTCATCTTTTATTTCTTCTACGAAATCATCAAATCTATCACGTAGTTTTTTAGATACCTTTTGAGTCGATTTTTTAACTTTATTCAGTTGAATAGAAAGGAAAATATTAAATATTCCTACAATAATTAAAGTAATTCCTGTCCAAACGACGATTGTTGCACCAGCAAAAACTGGATCAACTAACAAAATTGTAGAAAATATTATTCCTAGAATTCCAATCGCCAATAACCATCCCCATTGTTTAACACCATAATTTTTGATGTCAATAGCAAAGCTTATCGCTGCAATCGATCTAAATAATAAGGTAAATCCTACAAAAATCGCAAGAGTGAGCATTGAAAATTTTGGTTGCACGGTCATTATAAAACCAAAGAAAAAGGTAACTAATCCAAAAATTAGCGACCATCCCCAATTGTCCATGCTGTTTCTATTGGCAATTGAAAACACGACTTCAAAAAATCCAGCAATAAGAAAGGAAGTACTAAAAAGAAGCGATAAAGCTAAAAATGATGAAGTAGGTGAGGCGAATGTGAAAATTCCTGCCCCAATAAATAGAATTCCGACAATAAGTGGAATATACCAGTTCTTTACGGTATTCGTTAAAGCTTTTAAATGTTGATTACTCATGTTTTATTATTTAAATAAGAGCGAAATTACCCTTATGTCTTTAAGATAATACATTTTTTGTGTTTTGGCTCAATTTAAAGTGACGCTTTAGTGAAAACTGATTTGAATCATGATGGATTAAAAGTTCACTTATTTTTCTTTTTATAAATTAACCCAAAATTAATGTATCTTTTTTGAGATTTCCTAGTCTACATAGTGAAACAAAAAAATAAAAAGATATGAATAATTGTAAATGTACTGACTGCGCGTGTAAGCAATGCAATTGTGGGAACTGCACAGAAAATAATTGTCCTTGCACAAAATGCGAATGTTCAAAATGTAGCTGTTGTTAAGGCAGTAAAGGTTGGCTTTTTAGCTGACCTTTTTTATATTTAGATATATGGAAACACAAAAGATTTGGAATGAATACAAAAATGAGCTTTATTTCTTTATTCTAAAAAGAGTGAAGAGTAAGACGCTTACCAATGATGTGTTCCAGAATACATTTGTAAAGATTCATGCCAATCTGCCGAAACTAAAAGACGAAAAGAAAGTAAAAGCGTGGATTTTTCAAATTGCTAGAAATGAAATAATAGATCATCATAAACAAGAAAATGTCTTTGTTGAAAGGTTGAAAGAGAGCTCAACAGATGACTTTCAAGACTTTCAAGAAGTTTGTTGTTTTGATAAATTTATCGATGAATTACCTGAAATTTATAAGCAAGTCATAGAGTTGACCTACATAAAAGGACAAAAACAAAAAGAGACCGCAAAGGAATTAGAAATCAGCCTTGAGAATGTTAAAGCAAGAATAAAAAGAGCAAAAGAAATGCTTACTCAACGCTTCAACGAATGTTGTAAATATAAATATAACAAAAATGGAAAATTAGTAGGCGAGGCCAACTGCGCAGCTTGTCAGGATTGATGAAAAGTGATTGTCTTATTCAGTGTTCTTATGCTTGACTTGGAGAAATACTCTTCATTCGATTTATAATGATGGATAAAGCAGCAAATTATCACTTATCAACTTTCAATTATCAATTATTTTCTTTCTCCTTTTCTTCTTTTTCCAAAAGTGCTTCATCTTCCATTTGACGTGCTTTTGTTAGCGCACTTGCCACCAAACCAGCAGGAATCGTAACAATACCAACTCCCACCATTAACATGAAAAAAGTAAAGATTTTCCCGCCAACAGTAATTGGATAAACGTCTCCATAGCCAACTGTAGTTAAGGTTACAATTGCCCACCAACCGCTATGGAAAATTGAAGCGAAAAGTTCAGGTTGGGCTTTGTTTTCAAAGTAATAAATTCCAGCAGAAGCTAAGAAAATAAAAATTCCTGTCACAATAAGGAACAGGATTACCTCCTCTCGAATTAACTTTGCAACGATATTAAATCTGTTTAAAGCTTTGTTGTATCTAATAAGTTTAAAGGCACGAAAGATTCTGAAAATTCTAAATGCACGTAATGCCATTAAATCGTATGTTGCAGTGAGGAAGAAAGGAATAATCGCTAGGAAATCTATAATTCCGTAAAAACTAAAAATGTATTTGAAAGAATTCTTAGCGATGTAAATACGCAGTAAATATTCAATGGTGAACAATAGAATACATACTGTTTCTATCCAATACAAAATCGAAATTGTAATCTTCGAAAGGTTAGGTAAAGTTTCAATGGCGTAAGCGGTGAGCGACAAATAAATCAAAAACTGAATGATATAATCAAAGATTTTACCCTTTTTTGTGGTATTGTCATCAACTATCTTCCTTAATTTGGTCTTCATTCCCATAAGTACATCGCTTCAATGTGTTACTGACTGTAAAAGTAGATTTTTTTAAATTAAAAAGAAATGATTATTCGGATAGTCTTAATGATATTTAGAATTCCCCACTGTTCTAACAGAAACTATTATCAGCTAGTCTGTAATTATTAAAAACACAAAGCACATAATTTTCAACTCTCAATTCTCAATTAATTTTCAATTTTGATTTCATATTTGCTCAACAGTCCCAATGCATTCTGAGATGAAAATTGAGCGTTTTTCATTTTGTTTTTTTCTGGATCTATTGAAATATTAAAGGCATTTTTGAAATTTGCCTTGGTTAAGTTACAATTTGTAAACATTGTTTCCATAAGATCAGAATCGGAAAAATTTGCAGAGGTCAAATTACAATCTGTAAATCCTACACCTTCTAAGTTTGAGGAAATAAAACCTGTTTTTCCTAATTTATTTTTGAAAAATGAAGAATGACTTAATTGACAGTTGTCGAAATGCACTTTAAATAAAAAATCGCTGCATTCATCAAATTGTAAACCTAACATCTTACAATTGTAGAAATGTACATCTTGAAAACCTGTACCTGCAATTTGAGTGGCGCTTAGATTACAATCTTTAAATTCACAATCAATGAAACGAAGATTGGTTAATTCACCATTAGCAAAATTACAGTTTATAAATTTACAATTTTCGTAATCTCCTCTTGATAAAGAATCTGTTGTAAAGTCTTGTTTCTCGAATATTTTGTCTTCCGTATAATTGATCATGAGCTTGTTTTATTGAAAAAGACAAAGATAAGCCCGCAAAATCCTAAAGCAAATTAATGGATGTGATAAAGGTGTTAATCTTCTTATTGTTCTGGCGCTGCAACAAAATAATATTCATCATTTGTGTTGAAATGTTGAACGAATGTTTCAGTATTTAGTGAGGAACTTTCTTTTATAAATGACTTTAAAGTATAAACTGATAAACCAATTGTTTTTGTTAAGAATTCATGTAGCTTCTCAGGATGTGTTCCGTAATAGTCGCTTGCACCCTTACCACATTCAAACAAAATAATAGGTTTGTTTTTCTCTAATAGTTGCTGTGCTCCCTTTAATACACCAAATTCACCACCCTCAACATCTATTTTAATAAAATGAATATTTTCCTTATCTGGAATAACCGAATCAAGGGTTTTCAATTCAACTTGTATTTCCTCAATGATTGGATTTTTAATGTTATACTTTCGTTTTTTTATGCCACTATACGCTGGTGCATTTTTTACCAATTGAAAATTAGTTATACCATTTCTATGAGATAATGCATAGGGAAAAAGACGTACTTTATGGTCAAATTTTTCTTTTAGACCTTTAAATAAATAAGGAATAGGCTCAAAAGCATAATGTCTTCCATTTGGTGCATATTTAAGAATAAGTTCTAAAATTTCACCTTTATGACAACCAATATCAATACAGTTATGATTGGTTTTGATAAATCGTTTTAGAATTTCTCGAGTTAATCGATCGTATTCTAAATTTTTTGTTAGATCTATACCCAGATTAATCAGTGTCTCTCTAAGAATATCTTTTAATATCATTATGCCGCTTTGTGTTTAAACCTTTTTTTCTTTTAATTCACTGATTTATTCGTCCAAATATAGAGATTTTAATAACGGTAGAAGTCCCTTTGAATAAAAAAATATTTATTTTGAAACTACCTGACTCTATTCTAATTTTAGGTTTATTTCAAATTGTTTAAAAAAAATCCTCTTCAATCTTTACGACTGAAGAGGAACAAAAAACCAAACAATTAAAGTATGACAAACATATTGTCTGGATTGATTCACTTTTTAAACATCTTTATCTCATTTTAAAAATTATATATTGAAATAAGTAATCAAGTAAAATGCTGCCCAGCCTACAAATGCAATTAGAATTATCCAAAGCCAACTCGGAATACTTTTCGGCGTTTCAGATCCTTCAATTACAAACTTGTTATAATCTCCTTTATCGTAAGCGTTAATCATTAAAGGGAGCGTACCGTCGACAACCTTGTTCTCGCTGATGCCTTCAATGTCGATGGCAGGACCGTTTCTAACAATAAAATTGATTTTTCTTATACCTTCTCGACCATTGATTGATTTTCCTACAATACGCAAAGTGTGCTCACCATCTATGAGTTTACTGGTGTCCAATTCAAATTGAACAGGCGTATTTAATTCTGCAATGGGCTGTTCATCATCATCGATAAAAAGGCGTACTTTACACGGATCATTTTTCATCTTTTCTAATTTATTGTTCATTCAAAATGGATTGCTTAACATGGTCTTTTCCTTTTTCACCGGGCTTAACCAAGAATTTTATGGAGAAATAGAGCGTCAGTAATGTTAAAATTGTCATGAATACAATAATGACCCAATCCCAATTGCTTCCAGGTCCCGCACCATGCGTTAATCCCATCGTAACTTTTGGTTGTTGTCGCTCACAAACTGGACAGGCCAAACTCACTTGTGCAAATCCTATTAAAATCAGTAAAATCCAATATTGTTTCTTCATCTTATTATTTTTAAATTACGAATTACGAATTACGAATTACGAATTACGAATTCAATCATTTTTCTGAGGTTAATTTCAAAAACTCCATAATTTTTTGCACTTCTTCAAGCGTAACTGGATCAGCATCATTCCCCCAACTTGTTCGCTCATGGTTGATTATAGCTGTAACCTCTTCTGCACTTAAATTGTTATCTGTTCCAACGGCATTCATTACTGCGTACTCTTCACGTGCGTTGTAACCGTTCATGATAATGTCCACAAAAAGTTCAATGTCGTCGTCTAGAACAACTTGACTACCTACTAAACTAGGAAACGCGCCTTTTAAACCTTCTCCGTTTGCTTGGTGACAAGCCTGACAATTTGCTGCGTAGAGTTTTCCTCCATCGGGTAAATTATCTCCACTTGAAGCTGCGTTATTTGCCACTTTCGGCTTTTCACGTTTGTATAAAAATTTCATTGGTTTTTTGCCTGTAGGCAATGGCGTTTGCTTTAAACTTTGTAAATACGCCACCAAGTCAAGTGCTTCTTGTGTTGCTACAATTTCTCCCTGAATTCCTTTTCTGTATTCATCGGGAACATTTATCGTAATATCAGAAGTATCGGCGTTTTTCTTTACTTTAAATAACCACGGATAAGCGGGCATAATCGATGTTTCCACTACCGCTCTGGGTTGATACAAATGCAGTAAATTCCAAGCCATAGAAGGCTGACGTTTTCCTACGTTGGTTAAATCAGGACCTGTTCTTTCTGTTCCCATTAAGGTTGCAGTATTTCTCCAAAAGTCTTCTCTTTCTATTCGGGCATAATCTGCTGGAATTCCAGGTCGATCGCCAAAGACCTTGTCCATGTCTACGTTTCTCACTTGTTGTGTATGACATGCCACACAACCGTTTGCAATAAAACTCTTTTTTCCTGCATGTTCATTCTTTGTCAATGGAGCAGAGCCAGGAAGTGGAGCATTATTTTTCTGATTATTTATGGCGGGTAAAATCGCAACGATGAGCGTTAATCCCAAGAACAGCGCTAAAGCAGTTCTGAATAATTTTTTATGATTGTCGAAAAAGTCCATCTGCTTAATAGTTTATGTTTTTATCTAATTGTTCTTTTGCTTTTAAAATCTCAACGGGTGATTTTGGTACTTTTTTGCGTATTCTTTTCTTTACCATTACATAAAAATTATAAGCAAAGAGCAAGTGAGAAAGCCACATTAATGAACCTCCAATTGCTCTCCATAACCAGTAAGGCGCCATCATCTCAACACTTTCAATAAATGGCTTTAAGTCCATCCACATGATACCGCGTAAGGTTGAACCATACATTAATGGAACGGTGTAGAACATGAGTCCGATGAGTGCTAACCAAAAATGTGCTCCTACTATAATTTGTGGTGGTTCTTTTCCTGTGAGTCGCGGAACTAGGGTATAAATGAAGCCCCATAACATAAAAGTAATGATGCCGTACATGGTTAAGTGTGAATGAGCAACTGTGAAATCTGTAAAGTGCCAAATCAGGTTGGTAAAACGAAAAGCTTCTGCAGTTCCTTGTAATGAACCTGTGAAATAAAATATAATTCCGATGAGGTAGAAGGGAAGCGTATAACTACTTGAAAGTTTATGCCATGAACCTTTAAAAGTCATCAAAAAGTTAGTTGTTCCAGCAATTACAGGAATCACCATTCCCATACTTCCCACAATTGCAACTGTTTGTAACCACCATGGAATTGCACTGAAAATAAAGTGATGTGTTCCAATCAATGTGTAAAATAAAATCTGTGTCCAAAATGCCAAGATTCCTAAACTGTAAGAGTAAATTGGCTTATTGAGTTGCTGCGGCAAAAAGTAGTACATTAATCCTAAGGTGAGCAGCATAAACCACATTCCAACTCCTTGGTGCATGTAATAACCTTGAACAATTGTTTCGCCTAAACCTGTTTGCCATGTTGGCCAGTAAGCCACAAATGCGATAACTAAAACGTACATCATTGCTGCAACAATGTACCAGTTAGAAACATAGATTTCCTTTTTCTTTCTATTGGCAATTGTTTTCCAGAAATTTAACAGAGAAATAAAAACGCCTACACCAAATAAAGCCATCACCGGCCAGATGTATTCTCTGTATTCTCCACCACCATTGTTGATTCCTGCCATTAGACAAATGCTTCCAATAATTACAGAAGCGTTAATGAGAATTAGGGAATAAAAACCGATTTTTAAACTGTGAACACGCACATTACTTACCCGTTGAACAACATAGTAAGCTAAGCCTATCATGGCAAGAGAAGCCCAGCCCCAAAAAACCATGTTGGTATGAACAGGACGTAAACGACCAAAACTTAACCAACTCACTTGATCTACATCAGGAGCTACGAATTTGATTCCCAAATACTCCCCAATTGTTGTTCCTAGCACTAACCAGAAAATAGCTGTTGCCAAGAACCATAAAATTAAACGTGTAAGTTTGGGTTCTATATTCGGTCTTGGAATGGCTTTTTTCTTGGTTTCTATAAACTTCAATTCTTCTGCTGATGCTACATTGTCGATAAGACCTTTACTGTCTTTAGGAGCTGACTTGCCTGACAACTCATCATTTTCCAATTGATATTCTAGTTCCTTCTTGCGTTCTTTCAGTTTTTCAATCTCCTCAGGTGACATTTTACGGAGACGTTTTCTAAACTTTTTCAGTTCTTTCTCATCTTGATGATCTTGAAGCACACCTCTTCCGCGCATTACTGCGATTACAGTAGCAATAAGGACTGGAACGGCAATTAAAAACACGGTGATGATTATTCCCGCTTGACTAAAAATACTTGAATCTTCCATACAATTTTTAATAAAGGATAAATTTGTCTTTTATTTGGCAAATGTAGAAATTAAATTGAATCATTCTAAATAAGTTGGATAAAAAATATGATTTAAAACAGGTTTTATCTTTAATGAGTTGACTATCTTGTTGTTGCGAAGTGTTAAAATATGATGTAGGTCAGGATTGAAGTGGAAAGAGAAGAAGGGAGGATGTTGTAAAACAGGGTAGAGTGTGAATTAAAGGTGAGGAAAAAAGGCAAATGGTAAGGGATCTTGCTCAACTTTTAGGATTTAGATTCTGCAATATTTTTGAAGTTTCCCGAAGTTTTTGGTGCTTAGTTAGAAACTCTAAATACTTTAAGATTTGAAGGATTGACACCGTAAATTGGGTGTTCAATTCAAGTTATTAAATTGAGTTACCAAGATTAGTCGGTAATTAATCACTATTTCTAAAAGATTTCTCCATCCCAAAAATCAAAGATTTTAGGGATGATCGAAATGACATTCACTTTAGGGTTGGTATAGGAAAAAAAGAGGAAAAGCGTAGCTTTTCCTCTTTTTTTCCATCTATCTCTTCAATCCTGTCATTTCGACAGAGTCCCGAGAACTCGGGGCGACGAGAAATCTTTACAAATCAATTTATTACGTGTGTTCACAATGGAAAAATTGTAATTTATCGATTACAATTTGCAACATAAAGAGTTAACGACCTAACTTGGTAGCCCAATTACTAAAAATCTAATCTCGTTCTATTACTAATCTTGATAAAGCCTCTGGGTAACTTCTGCTAAGCGCCAATTGAGCGGCCATTTTATCAATTTCATTTTTAGAAATACTCGCCAATAGCGGATTTAGATTTGTTCTTTCTGAAATGAAAGGCACAATTTCTTCTTCTTGAATCTTATCAATGATTTGATTGGCTACAGTTAATGCTGAAGATGCTTTTACAATTTCGCTTCTCGCATAAGAAGGGTAAGGAAAACTCACTTCTCCAACTCTCAACGTTTCATCTTTTCCTGGGATTTGTTGCGCTCCAAAAAGCGGTGGACCACCAACCTTAGCAGATTTAAACGAGGGAACAAATTTAGCAACAGAGTTAATCGCTTTTTCTGTACGCGTTTTAACATCTTCGCTATCCCAACCTTTTATTAGCTTTTGGTTAATTTCATCATTAAAGTGAGGTTGCGCTTCATTATCTCTAGATTTTATCAATCCATCTTTAAACAAAGTAATGTCTTTTGTCATTCCATGAATTTGGTAATAGTCACCGCTGTATGGTGTCAGTTGCACCATTCCATTGGGAGTTCCGCGTTCGCCATGAAAAATAAGTTCGGGAATTAATCCTGCAATAGGTTCCCATTTTGAAACATAAGCCGCCTTAAATTCTATCAGTCTCTCCGATTTTATATGTAAAGATTCATCAATTTTTCCTGTTTTAAAACCGCTGGCATTTACCAAATAGTTGACCTTAAAAATCTCATTTTTGGTATGAATTTCCCAATTGTGGTCAACCTGCTTGTCTCGAACATCTTTTATTGATTGAACTTTGGTGTTGGTTTTTAGCAGACTGTTTTCAGCTTTTTTTAATGCAAGTTGGGCTTGTGCTCCCAATCTAAATAGGTTCCATCCAAATTCTTGTACTAGGGTAACCGGCGTTTTTACTTGTTCGTAATCGATGAACTTTATGGCATTAGTCATCCATTGGTCTGGCGTTGTTGGATTTTCAGAGTAATCGTTTTTATATAACTCGACAAGGTCTGCTTTAGAATATGTTTTATAATAGTCTTCTGGAGCACCGAGTATTTCATTTTCGGAATCTTCTTCAATCAGACTTTTATAATAGTTGACCAACATTTTTAAACGATCTTGAATCTCTTCGACGCTGTATTTCTGTGATTTTTGAATACTTATAAAGGTAGGACGTTCATCTATAGATTGAGGAAATAAACGTGCCATTTCAATGGATTGCTTCATTAAAATACGGCATTGCTCGTCCGAAATGTCAGGATACAAATTCCCTCCAGCGTGTAGATGGCAAAACGGCGGTCCATTAACAACACTACTTTCCTTTTCGAAAAGTACATTGTCTATCCCGTATTTGTCCAACTCTAAAGCTGTTACTGCTCCAGAAACTCCACCACCAACGATTCCAACTTTGTACACTTTATTCATCTAGAAAGACTTTTGTAAATCTGTAAAATTGTCTAAGACCATTGTAGGCTTGTAATCTGAAATGTTTTCATTGTAATTATATCCATAAGTAGCGCCAATACTGTCCATTTTGGCATTTTGGGCGGCAAGAATATCATTCTTAGAATCTCCAATCATGATACTTTTCTCAATGCTAGAATTCATTTCTTCTACTAAATGAAGCAAAGGCAAAGCACTTGGTTTTTTCTCTGCTAAAGAATTCTCACCAATCCACAATTGAAAGAAATCTTTAATCTTTAGCGTGTCCAAAATAGGCTCAACAAATTCCATAGGTTTATTTGTACAAATGACCATTTTGTATTCTTTTTCCTTGAGATAATTAAGTGTATCTAAAACGCCAGGATACATAAACGTGTCTTTGCAAGTAATCTCTTTATAAGCGGCTAAATAAATGTCAAATGCTTCTTTAAAATCGACTTCAATTGAACCTTCTTTTTTCATTGCTGCATCCAAAGCTCTTTTAACTAAAGGTTTCGCACCATTTCCAATAAAAGGTGTAACCTCTGTTATCGTTAAAGTAGAAAATTTGAAATGCGACAACATTTTATTTATTGCCAAAGTAAGATCGGGTATGCTATTAATGAGCGTTCCGTCAAAATCAAATATTATAAGTTCTTTATCTTTAAAATTCACAATGTCCATTTTTGCAAAGATGGGGAATATTTTAGGAGAAACAGAATTCCTAACATTGAATTAGTAAGCTTCAATTTGAATAAGAATAGCTTTTCTTTACCTTATTTTTATTTTAATTGAATGCCTGCAATGCTTATCCCTAACCATCTTGTATGACAAAGAACAAAAGGAGAACATAAAAGTTTTGTGAATTGTGTTTATTTTGGAAAGTATCTGCACCTCCACAATCCAAAAACTCCCACCCCATTCAAAGTAACAAGTTTTATTAATTTTGTTTGACCAAAAAAACAACAATGGAGGTAAAATCCCTTATTCAGGAAATAAGATCTCTTTTGCGTCTCGAAGAGGAGGAACAAGAGAAGAAATGGTTTGAAAAAGATGTTTCTTTAAAAGAACTAAGAAAAGAAGGTGCTATTTTGCATCCTGTAAAAATTCAAAATAAATCTTTTGGATATACTGATCAGCCAGTGATTACCGTTTCCTTTCATGCTGAAGGTGGCGTGAATCGCGCATTTTTTAGTGAGGGAACTCCAGTGGCTGTTTTTTTACCTAATACCGATGATATTTGCAATGGTCAGTTACTGTCTATTGCTGAACGTAAAGCTGAAGTTTTGCTTTACACAGACGATTTTCCAGATTGGATTGATGAGAAAGGAATTGGCATTAAAAGATTGCCGGATAATCGAACTTTCCAACAAATGCATGGTGTGTTGAAACGCATTTCAAAGGGAGAGAATAAGAGATTAACTGAATTATTTGAGATTGTTCACGGTCTAAAAAAGCAAAAACCTTTGGAGCAGACTGATGTAAAGTCTTTAAAACTTCCTGATTTGAATGCTTATCAAAAATTGGCAGTTGAACATGGCTTGTGTGATTTACCACTTCAATTGATTCATGGACCTCCAGGCACTGGAAAAACGACAACTATTGTTGCTTTAATTCAAGAATTAAGAAAACAAGGGAAGAGCATAGTTGCCTCAGCTCCAAGTAATGCCGCGGTGGATCATTTGGCACAACAATTATTAAATAATGGACTGAAAGTGCTGCGTTTAGGAAATACGGCTAAAGTCAATCAAAAGGTTTGGGAACACACGCCAGCTGGAATTATGAGTCAGGACAAATACAGTAAGAAAATTAAAAGATTAAAAATTCAAGCTGCTGAATTCCGCAAAATGGCACATCAATATAAACGTAGTTTTGGAAAATCAGAACGGGAACAAAGAAAACTACTTTTTAAGGAAGTTTATGCTATTCGCGATGAAATTAAGTCTTTGTCTACTTATTATTTGTCCCAATTCTATAAGGAAGCTGATGTAATTTTAGGAACACCCATTGGATTAATCGATCCATTGTTGAAAGAGCAAACTTTTGATGTGGCCTTTTTAGATGAAGCTGGCCAATGCATAGAACCCATGGCTTGGTTGGTATTAGAAAAAGCCAATCGTGCGATTTTGAGTGGAGATCATTTACAACTTCCACCAACGATTATTAGCGAAGAAGCTGCTCGAAAAGGACTGTCAACTTCTGTTCTTGAACACGCAATGAACTCAGAGGTTTCAAGCAATCTCTTGGGGATTCAATACCGAATGACACCAGAAATTGCTGGGTTTTCCTCTCGTTATTTCTACGATGGAAAACTGTCTTCTGCGGCTGACTCACTGCCGGATTCATTGATTTATTATGATACTGCTGGGGCTGGATTTGACGAGAAAAAACAGGAAAACAGTAGAAGTACCAATAATCCTGAGGAATTAAGAATCGTTGAAGAAAACGCTGAAAATTGGATAGTAAAGGGACAATCTGCTGTATTTATTTCTCCTTATTCAAGTCAAGTGGAATTGGCAAAAGAAGCCTTCAAAGAAATATCAGTTAGCACGATTGATTCATTCCAAGGTCAAGAAGCCGATGTCGTAATATTAAGTCTTGTGAGAAGTAACACCGAGGGGAAAATCGGATTTCTAAAAGATTACCGAAGAATGAATGTGGCACTCACAAGAGCAAAGAAAAAGCTAGTTGTGATTGGAGATTCAGCTACTTTGGCAAATGATCAATTTTACAAGGAATTCGTTGAATACGCTGAGGAAGTTGGCGGATACAGGAGTGTGTTTGAATTGATTTACTAAGTCACAGTAAATTGATTTTTTATAAATACTAGACGTTCTTTCCCATAAAAAAAGTATCTTTCCACCACAATTAAAAAATACACATTGTGATATTAGGAATAGAATGGAATATGACCTCGCAACTGATTGACGGTTGGAGCACACCAAATTTATACGGATTACTTTTTGTTACGGGACTAATCATTGGCTTTTACGTAATTAAACGCATGTTTAAAGATGAAGGTATTCCAGAAGCATGGTTAGATAAATTATTGATTTATGTTGTAATTGCTACCATTGTTGGGGCTCGATTAGGGCACGTTTTCTTTTATGATTGGCACATTTATAAAGAAAACCCGATTGACATTCTTAAAGTCTGGGAGGGTGGATTAGCGAGTCATGGTGGCGCTATTGCTATATTGATTGCGCTTTTCATTTACAGTAAAGTAGTGACTAAAAAATCGATGTGGTGGATTCTGGATCGTATCGTTGCACCGATTGCCATTGCAGGTTGTTTTATTCGACTTGGAAACTTAGTGAATCATGAGATTATTGGTCAACCCACAGATTTACCTTGGGGTTTTATGTTTATGCATGAAAGTATCAATAACTTGGTAGAAGTAGATGGTGAAATGGTGCATGTTTATCGTCACCCTGCACAGCTTTATGAAGCGATTGGATATCTTTTTAGCTTCATTATTCTACTGAGTCTTTACTGGAAAACGAAAATCAAGGAGAAAAGCGGATTCTTGTTTGGATTGTTCTTGATTTTTATTTTCGGATGGCGTTTTATCGTAGAGTTTGTAAAAGTAGGACAAGCCGAAAGAGATGCAGGATTGATTATTAACACAGGTCAGTGGTTGAGCGTTCCTTTTGTGATCGCTGGAATTGTGATTGTCTTGTTGGCAATGGGAAAGAAGTTGAATCCTAAGAAGGAGTGATTTTTATTAGCTTTGCTTTAAGGACGAAAGGACGTTTTTCAAAACGTCCGTACATGCGCTTTTAATTGAATAAACAGGAGAATCATTTTAAGAGTATAGCAGTATCGCTTCAATTAAAACTTTTTATCTTATCCAATTCTGTCTTTAGATTGTTGATTGCATCTTCTAAATCGTAATCTTCTTGTAGTCCGAGCCAGAATCTTGGAGAATTATCGAAGTATTTGCTTAAACGCAATGCAGTATCTGCGGTTATTCTTCTTCGTCCATTAATGATTTCTGAGATTCGTGTTTGCGGTACATTTATATCTTTTGACAGTTTATAAGCCGATAGTTTTAGCGGAATTAAAAACTCTTCTTTTAAAACTTCTCCGGGGTGTATGTTTGATAATTTCTCCATTGTATTCTATTTTAATTTTAATGATAATCAATGATTTGAACTTCGCTTGCTTTTCCGTTCTCCCACTGAAATATAATTCTCCATTGTCTGTTTATCCTTATACTAAAATAATTATTTAGATCTCCAGACAGCTTCTCTAAACGATTCGAGGGCGGAATCCTTAAATCATTCAAATCCTCAGAGTTATTTATCATTCTTAATTTTCTACGTCCAACTTTTTGAATTTCAATGGGCATTTTTTTAACACGAATTCCGTCCCAAATCTTTTCTGTTTCTTTTGTACCAAATGAAATAATCATAATTACGATGAACGTTACTAACGTCAAAGATAAGTATAAAAATTATTTCTGACATAAAAAGATGTCATTAACTTTATAAGGGAATACTTCCTATTAGCAAATGTAGAGTTTAAATCTGCACCCCTACTTCCTACTTAACCAGCTTAAACCTCTAACTCTAATACTTCCAATCTTTCTCTCCCTCTCCCTTTCTTTCTCCCTTTTTCATACCCTTTTTCAAAATATTCCTAATAACTTTACATTCTTCAATAAAATTAGAAAAATATCATTTTATGAAAAATAGAATCACTTCATTATTTAATATAGAATATCCACTCATTCAAGCCGGGATGATTTGGTGTTCGGGTTGGGAATTGGCAGCAGCTGTTTCTAATGCGGGCGGACTCGGAATTATCGGTTCGGGAAGTATGTATCCTGAAATTTTGGATTTACATGTGCGTAAATGCAAGGAGGCGACGGACAAACCTTTTGCTGTTAATTTACCAATGCTATATCCGGATATCGACAAGCATATTGAAACGATTATCAAACACGAAGTGCCTATCGTTTTTACTTCGGCTGGAAATCCAAAAACTTGGACAAAACATTTGCAAGATCACGGTATAAAAGTCGTTCATGTGGTTTCGAGTGTGAAATTTGCACAAAAATCTGAAGCAGCAGGAGTTGATGCTGTTGTGGCGGAAGGTTTTGAAGCAGGCGGACACAACGGAAAAGATGAAACCACTACTTTTTGTTTAATTCCTATGGTGAGGGAAGCAGTAAATATTCCCGTGATTGCCGCAGGAGGAATTGGAAACGGTGCAGGAATGTTGGCTGCTATGAATTTAGGTGCAGACGCCGTTCAAATTGGAAGTCGTTTTGTGGCTTCTGAAGAATCTTCAGCGCACGATAATTTTAAAAACACCGTAGTTGAATCGAAAGAAGGAGATACGATTTTGACCTTAAAAGAAATTACTCCTGTTCGTTTGATTAAGAACGCTTTTTATAGTCAGGTTGTGGAAGCCTACACCGACTGCAAGTCTGTGGATGAATTGATTGATCTTCTTGGTCGCGGTCGAGCTAAAAAGGGAATGTTTGAAGGAGATTTAGACGAAGGAGAACTCGAAATAGGACAAGTTTCAGGTCTTATCAATGAAGTACTTCCTGCCGCACAAATTGTGGAGGAGATTGTTACAGACTTCAAAGCTGCATTATCAGCACAAAATACAAATGCAAAATTTAAGTTTTAATGGTAAAATTTGAACGTTTTGAACTCGACAATGGCTTGCGGGTCATTTTCCATAAAGATGTAACCACACCAATGGCGGTGGTAAACACCTTATACGACGTAGGCGCACGAGATGAATCTCCAGAAAGAACAGGATTTGCTCATTTATTTGAGCATTTAATGTTCGGCGGGTCTATTAATATCCCCAATTTCGATGGTCCTTTGCAAGAGGCAGGAGGAAACAACAATGCTTTTACAAGCAACGACATGACGAATTATTACGATGTTGTTCCGGTGCAGAATATCGAAACAGCTTTGTGGCTGGAAAGCGACCGTATGCTTTCTTTGGCGTTTACCGACAAAAGCCTCGAAGTGCAAAGAAGCGTAGTTATCGAAGAGTTTAAACAACGCTATTTGAATCAGCCTTATGGTGATTTGTGGCTTGAATTCCGTCCTTTGGCCTATAAAGTGCATCCTTATCAATGGGCAACTATTGGGAAAAACATCGAGCACATCGAAGAAGCGACCATGGAAGAAGTGAAAGATTTTTTCCACACGCATTATCATCCGGGAAATGCCATTTTGTGTATTGCTGGAAACTTGGAATTGGAGGAAGTAAAAAGACTGGTCGGAAAATGGTATGGCGATATTCCTGCACGAGAAAAGAAAGTGAGGAATTTACCACAAGAGCCAAAGCAAACAGAATTCAGGACAAAAACCATTGAAAGAGAAGTGCCTTCTGATCTTTACACCTACGGATTTAAAATGGCTGGAAAAGGTCAACAAGGATATTACGAAGCCGATTTAATTTCTGATGTACTGGGAAGAGGAAAATCTTCCCGTTTGTATAAGCGATTAAAAAAAGAACTAGAATTGGTAACAGAGATCAATGCCTATGTTATGGGATCAATGGATCCTGGTCTATTGATGTTATCAGTTCATCCAAGTGATGGTACAACTTTAGAAGAAATTGATACTGAAATTTGGAAGGTGTTAGAGGAATTAAAATCTACTCCAATTGAAGCTTCAGAATTAGAAAAAATCATCAATAAGGTAAAAACCACCAAAGCATTTTCTGAGCAAGGCGTTTTGAACACCAGTATTGCTTTGTGCATGAATGAATTGTTGGGCGATGCAAACCTCATCAATACAGAAACAGAAGAATACGAAAAAGTAAACGTCGAGGGAATTCAAACCCATGCTCAAAACATTTTACAAAAAACGAATTGTACACAACTCATTATTAAAGCGAAAAAGAATGATGAATAGAACACTTGCACCGAAAACATCCACAGTTAGCCATATCGATTTTCAATCTCCAGAAATCATCACCTTACAAAACGGAGCAAAGTTGTACGCCATTCGTAAAACCAACGATGAAACAGTACGCATTGACTTTGTTTTTGACGCAGGAAGTTTAAAAACTTCAAAAATCATTGCGCAATTGACAGGCGATTTATTACTTTCTGGAACTCACGATAAAAGCAGTGACGAAATAGAAGAAGCCATAGACGCTTTAGGAGGATTTAACGGGGTGGAAATAACCAAAGAAAAAGCAAAAATTTCTGTAATTGGTTTAAGAGAACACATTGTAAGTATTGCTGAGACATTGGTTGATGCCATAATGAATGTCAATTTTAATCCTAAAGAAATCAAGCAACTTTTACAATCCAAAAAGAAGAAAATGGCCATTTCTTTGGAAAAGGTTTCTACTCAAGCTAGACGTGCTTTTATCAGTGATTTAATGCAAAATTCGCCTTACGGAGATTTGGTGCAATTGGAAGATTATGATCACATCGAACAAAGTGATTTAATTGAATTTCACAAAGAGAAATACCTAAAAGGATTAAAGTACATCAGCATTGTTGGAGCTATAGATGATCAAGATTTAGCAACTATTCAATCGCTTGGAGAACAATTCAAAAAAGAAGAAATCACCAGTTTCGATTACGACTATAGTTATTCGCCAAACAACATTCACATAGAAAAAGACCAAGCCGTTCAAACCGCAATTCGTGTGGGTAGGGTTTTATTCAACAAACAACACACCGATTTTATCAAGTTCAGTGTAGTGAACACCATTTTGGGCGGTTATTTCGGCAGTCGATTAATGACTTCTATTCGCGAAGACAAAGGGTATACGTATGGAATTGGTTCGGGCGTTGCACAACTATCCGAAACGGGTTATTTCTTTATCAGCACCGAAGTCGGAAAAGAGTTCAAAGACTTGACACTCGAAGCGATTCAAGAGGAAATCACACTTTTACAAACGGAAGAAGTCAGTAAAAAAGAACTCGATTTAGTAAAAAACTACATCATCGGTCAAATTTTAGAACAATCTGACGGAGCGCAAGCCATGATGGATCGATTCATTTCAGTAGAGACTTTCGGGTTAGATTTTTCGTATTACGATGATTTTATCAAGCAAGTGAAAGAGGTTACAGCGGAAGAATTAAAAGAGTTGGCGAATAGATACTTGAATTGGGAGGACTTTGTTGTGGTTTGTGCGGGGTGAGTTCGGCTACGAGATGGAATCTCGCAGCAGCCCCCTTAGTTTGTATTGTTATTTATTAACTGAAAATAGGGATAACTAACTTTATAAAATAAGTGGTTAAAACCACTCAGGGATTGCTCATAGTTTCCATTAGTAAGGGATGAATCCCTCACCAATGGAATCTGTTAAAAATGGTTAGCTTTGTTCAAATCTAATTAATGAAATGGTTTTTCAATAGAACATTTTTCAATCAATAAAGCTTCTCTCTGAACAACCAGCCGTTTAAACGGCTTTTAAATTATTCTTTAACTTCACGGGCGTTGACCTTGTAACTCACCATATTGTGGAAGCGTGAAATAGAAAGTTAAATTCAGGTTTCTCATTCTAAAATACGAAATAATCTCATGAACCGAGCTTGCTAGTTCATCTCGGTAAGCTCAGAGCCTCGAAACGAAGTTAATAACTCGAGTTAAAGCAATTGTAAAAAAACAAATACAAAATATATCTATTGGGCAACGAAATACTTATTTTTACGTTATACTATTAGCACATAAATTACGTTTATACTTCATGTTTAAGAAAATTCTTTTTCTATTGTTATTGATTACCGGTTTTTGTCTTCCAAATAGCTATGCTACACATAGTATGGGAGGTGAGATTACATGGAGTTGTCAGGGGAGCGGAGATTACATTTTTGAATTGGTATTTTACAGAGATTGTAATGGTTTTGAAGTCGATGCCAATTTTGAAACGATTGATGTTTGGGGACATCCAACGCTGAATTCAATTCAAGTTGATTTTGTAAGTAGAACGGATATTTCTCCAAATTGTACAGCTGCTGCTGGAAATACTCCTTTTGATTGCGGCACTGGGGTATCTGGAGGTAATGGTATTGGAGCAATTGAAAAAGTAACCTATCGCAGTGCGCCCATCACTATTATTGGTGTGCCGCCAAATGAAGGGTGGCATTTTACTTTTCAGAATTTCTCTCGAAGTGGTGCGCTTACCAATATACAAAACCCTACTTCTTATGGAATTACGCTTACAGCCTCAATGTTTCCAATACAAGGAGCGACAGGAGGTTGTATTGATAATTCACCTACTTTTTTGCAGTCGCCTTACTTTGTGAGTTGTACTGGAGATGATTACGATTATAATCCCAATGCGGTAGATACTGACCTCGATTCGCTTCATTTTAGGTGGGGGAAACCTTTAGATTATTTTCCTAGTGGAATATATACACCTCCAACAAGTCCAGCACCTGTGCTTTTCGAACCAGGCTTTAGCTTTGACAATCCTACACCAGATGCCAATATAAATGCCAATAATCAAGCAGCCACATTAAATGATGAAAATGGTCGGATTCAATTTAAGTCTTTTACACAAGGAAACTTTATTGTAAAAGTTATGGTTGATGCTTATCGAAATGGACAGAAAATAGCCACGGTTGAGCGTGAAATGCAGTTTATTGTTGCCTCGTGTAGTGGTAATAATAATGCACCAACAGTGACACCTCCTTTTGCAGGTGGAACATCTTTTGAAACTGAAATTTTTGCTGGAGATGCTATTAATTTTCAAATTGATGCTACTGATACTGATTTACTCCAAGACGGAAATCCACAGTCTATTACCATAACACCTTCAGGATTAATTTATGGAAATGGATTTTCAGATCCTAATAATGGTTGTATTATTACGCCATGCGCAACATTAGATAATCCCTCAATAACGGCTATAAATAATGCTACGCTTGAGTTTGATTGGCAAACTAGCTGTAATCATTTAGTTGATGCAACAGGGAGTGCACGTAGTACTGTACCTTATGTATTTGTGTTTAAAATAGAAGATGATTATTGTCCTATTCCTAAGGTACGATATGCTACGGTTGTGATTACTTTGAAGAATAAAGATGTATTGCCCGCGCCTGAAATCACCTGTATAACAACCGATGCTTCTGGCAATGCTACTGTGAATTGGACTTCAATTACTGACCCTTTTGGTACATTTGATGGATATGAAATAAACACGGTTAATGGTGGACTTATTCAAACTGAAAACAATATTAATAGCACTTCGATTACGACGAGTGTTGGATCGCAACAACAATTCTACATAAACACCTTGTCGGGTTGCGATGGTTTGACCAAAAGTTCTTCCGATACAATAAGCAATATATTCTTAGACTTAAATAATCCAGGAACAGGGGAAGCCATTCTTCAATGGAATCAGCCTTACAGTAGCCAGAAAACAGCTTATCATGATGATTTTTATATTTATCGAGAATTTCCTGTTGGAACATGGACGTTAATTGATTCTGTTCCCTATAGCACCACAACTTATAAAGATACAATATCTGTATGTCAAGAAACTCTAGGTTATCAAATCGTACTTAAAACAAGCAACTGCGACTTTTCAAGTAATCAGGTGTCTGATGTTTTTGAAGATAAAATAGTTCCAGATATTCCATTGATTACTTCAGTTGATATTGATACTTTAAATAGTAATATTACGGTCTCTTGGGATGAAAATAGACAGGAAGACACCTATGGATATGTGGTTTATCAGACAGATCCAAATGGTAATTTAGTCGAGATTGATACCGTTTGGGGAAGACCGAATACGAGTTATACACATTTTCAAAATCCAAGTGAAGGACCTTACGAATATTCTATTGCTGCTTTTGATTCATGTTATACTTCAAATATTCCGCCTACCTATCAAACGTCAGCAAAGGCTAATCCGCATACTACTAACTTTTTATCGTCATCTATTGATGTTTGCGCGCGTTTAGCTAAGTTTGAGTGGTCTGGATATATTGGTTTTGATGAAATTGAAGAACATCTGTTATTTATTAAGAAAAACGGATCTGCTTGGACGCAAGGCGGACAAACCAATACGAATGATATTAGCATTGATATCCAGCCTGGTGATCAGATTGTTGCCGTAGTTCAGAGCATTTCTAAAAATGGAGAAACAGCATTCTCTAATATGGATACGCTTGAGTTTGCTGGAGAAACAGGGCCAGAAATGTCTTATTTGAGTGTAGCAACAGTGCGAGAAGATGAAGTGCTCATAAAACACAATATTTCTTATGGCGAGGGTGGTGATTTTGTTCAATTGGAACGATTTAATCAAAGAAGTTCAACGTTTGAAAAAATTGATGAAAAGCCAGTCAATAATACCGAAGTAGTGAAGTTTATAGATGCTGATGTAGAAACAGATAAATACAGTTATACTTACAGAACTAAGGTTATTGATACGTGTAATCAAGCGCTAGGTTATTCAAATCAAGGAAGAACTATTTTGTTAAATGTTATTACAAACGAAGAAAGAGAAGTACATGTACTTCAGTGGTCAGGATATGAGGATTTTATTGGGAATATAAATAATTACACCTTGTATCGTTCTATTGATGGAAGTTTTGATACAGCTCCAATCGCAACATTACCACATAATGTGAGAACTTATACAGATTCAGTGAGTAATATTGGGACGTATGACGATGGGAAAATATGTTACCTGGTAGTCGCTAATGAGGCAAGTAACGCTTATGGTATGGAAGAACGAAGTTATAGCAATATTGTTTGTGGAGTTATACAGCCAAAGGTTTTTATTCCCAATGCTTTTACAGTAGGGGGACATAATCCTATTTTCAAACCAGAAACGAGTCAGCATCAAGTTACGGATTATCTTTTTGAGGTATATGACCGCTATGGAAGAGTGATTTTTGAAACGCAAAACCCTAACGAAGGATGGAACGGACAATTAAAAGGACAAAAACGAATAGCTAGAGAAGGTGTATATGTTTACCGCTTATCCATGAGGAATGGTGAAGGAATAGCTATTATAAAACATGGACATGTCACGCTTTTAGATTATAGATCGGTAGATTAATATTTATAATTGAACGTTACTTTATATGGACTCAATTGTGAATATGTAACATATCATTTTATCCTTAGATTTTTATTGTTTTACTGAATCAGCTTAATCAAGATTTCGAATGTTATTCTTTTTAATTGATTTCATAAGAAAATACAGTATTTTTGCAACATATTATGGAAAGTCAGGAAGAAAATGAAATGTCATTCCTCGAACACCTAGAGGAGTTGCGATGGAGAATCGTAAAAGCGGTCATTGCTATTTTAGTATTTGCTGTTGTAATGTGGTTTTTTAAGGAGTGGCTTATTCAAAACCTTTTTATCGCGATGACTAAACCAGATTTTGTTTCTTTCCGTTTTATGTGCGATTACCTTAACATTTGCATTGGAGAGATTCCCATTAAGTTTCAGTCTAATAAAGTGGGTTCTCAATTTTCCTACGCCCTTTTAATGTCTTTCGTAGGCGGATTTATTGTTGCATTTCCATTTGTTTTTTATCAATTATGGGCTTTTGTAAAACCAGGCTTAAGGGCCAACGAGAAAAGTGTGGTTAATGGAATTACCTTCTTTGTAACCATTTTATTTTTACTAGGTGTTGTTTTCGGATATATCGTTGTTGCACCTCTATGTATTCAGTTCTTTGGTGGCTTTTCACTCGCTAATGAATTTGAAAATATATGGATGATTGGCTCCTTCATGTCATTAATTATTTCAAGTGTAATTTTCACTGGACTACTTTTTCTATTGCCTGTTATTGTATATATTTTAACCAAAATAGGTATTCTTACCCCTGAGTTTTTACGTAAATATAGGAAACATTCAATTGTAGGCGTTCTTATATTATCGGCTTTAATCACTCCTCCTGATTTTATATCACAAGTGATTGTCTCCATTCCAATAATTATACTTTATGAAATTGGGATTTTGATTAGCGCTCGTGTTGAAAAGAATCGATTAAAAAGAGAACGTGTTTAGTCATTGATAAGTGATAGAAAAGAGTCACCTTTAACTAAATTACAACGTTTTAACCTGAAATGCTTTTGATGAACAACCTGGTTTAAATTTGCTATAATTGTCGGGTGAGAAAATCCAAAAATGATTTTATCCTCAGAAAAAACTTAAAAATATTTAATATATTTATTTAGTATCTCATTTATCTTTTGAATTTGTTTATTTTAGCTGTCAATGAGATGGAGCCTACTTATATTACTTTTAGTCCACATAAATATATACGCTCAAAAAACAGGTGTTTCAGGTCTCGTAACTGAAAAAGAAACAGGAGAGCCTGTGCCGTTTGCAAGTGTGTTTTTTAAGGATTCAAAAATTGGAACGGAAACGGACCTCGATGGAAAATTTATGCTTTCATCTTATTATGCAACAGATTCATTAACTGTTAGAGCTTCTGGTTTTGCGTCACAAACTGTGGCAGTAGTAAAAGATAAAACACAGGAAATTAACTTTCAATTAGGGCCAGTTACGCAAATAACAGAAGAGGTTGTTATTCGTGCACCTGATGAAAAACCGTCTACGATTTTACACCGTCGCGTAGTTAGAAATAAAAACATCAATAATAAAGCAAAACTAACATCTTATGAGTATGAATCTTACAACAAAATACAGTTAGACCTCAATAATATAGGAGATAAATTTTCAGACCGTAAGATCGTCCAAAACTTAGATGTCGTGATGGAGTATTTAGACACCATGAATGGAGGGCAGTATTTACCACTTATTCTCACCGAATCTTTGTCAGAATATTATTACAGAACTAATCCTAAAAAGAAAAAAGAGGTCGTAAAAGCTTCACGTATAACTGGGGTGGAGAATCTTGAAGTAAATCAGTTTTTAGGTGAAATGTATCAAGATATCAATGTTTATGATAACTATATCGGTATTTTCGACAAATCTTTTATCAGTCCAATCGCCAATTTTGCAATGGGCTATTATCGATTTAGATTAACAGATAGTATGTTTATTGATAACCAATGGTGTTATCAATTAACATTCAAACCGAAGAGAAAAGGAGACCTTACTTTCGAAGGGGAAATGTGGATTCATGATACAACTTATGCGGTTAAACAATGGACAGCCTCCGTAGCTGATGATGCAAATATCAACTATGTAAACGGTTTTTATTTAGAGCAAATGTTCAACCAAGTAGAAGACGAAGTCTGGATGCTTACCTACGATCGATTGATAGTGGACTTAAAAGTGTACGAAAAATCTAAACTTCTCGGTTTTTATGGACGAAAACTAACAACAAGAAAAGATTTTGTTATCAATAAACCACATCCAGTTGATTTTTATAAAACCAGTGAGAATGTCGTCATTGAAGATGGTGCAGAGGATAGAGATGAGGCGTATTGGAAAAAGCATAGACATGTTCCTTTAAATAAACAAGAGGAGGATATTGATGTTATGATCGACTCTCTAAACGAAGTTCCATTATTTAAAGCCTTTAAAAACTTGACTTTTTTAGCCACTACTGGGTTTTATCCGCTCGGAAAAGTAGAGTTAGGAAATATAAAAAGCTTAATTAGTTACAATACTGTTGAAGGTTTTAGAAATCAGATACAGTTGAGGACTTCTAACGATTTTAGTGAGAGAATAGAATTGTCTGGTAAAGTTGCGTATGGTTATTTAGACCAAAATTTCAAATACGGAGGAGGAATACGCTATAATATTACTCCGAAAAAAAGAGGGATGTTGAATCTTTTTTACGATTATGATGTAAAACAGTTGGGGTTAGGAGATAATGCCGAAGATATCGATGCAGCATTTGGGTCTTTATTGAGAACACGCCCATTAACACAGTTAACATTGGTAGAGAAATTTGGCGTTCGACTAGAAAAAGACATAGGAAAGTCCTTTATTTTTACCGTAGGTGGACAATGGAAAAATTTAACAGCCTTGGGGGCAACTCAATTTCGTGTTCCAACTTCATCAATAAGTTATCACCACATTAATGATATTAGTACGTTCGAAACTTCTTTAAAAATCAGATACGCGAAAAATGAAGAGTTTATTTCGGGAACTTTTGATCGTATTTCTATAGGTTCCAAATATCCAATCTTCAGTCTTGAAGGTGTGTTAGGTATAAAAGGAATACTTGGTTCCGATTATGAATATCAAAAACTTGAATTAAAAATGAAGCACAGCCCCAAATTAGGTGTTTTTGGTAAACTGTTTTATGAAGTTTATGGTGGAATTTATTTTGGTCAAGCAGCATACCCATTGTTGCAAATCCATGAAGGATCACAAACCTATTGGTTTCAATCTGCGGCACATAACCGAATGGATTACTTTGAGTTTATTTCTGATCGTTATGTCGGAGCAACAGCAGAACATCACTTTAATGGATTGTTTTTCGATCGTATTCCTTTAGTTAGAAAGTTGAAATGGCGTTTGGTGGCATCAGCAAAGTCTGTTTGGGGAGAACTTTCTGACAAGCAAAAAACGGTAATGATGATCCCTGATAATACCATTCCTTTTGGTAATACACCTTATGTTGAAAGTGCAATCGGAATAGAGAATATCTTTAAGGTTTTTCGTGTAGATGCTGTATGGAGAATGACTCACCTGCGTGAAGGGGATGCTCCTGTGGGAATTCGTGCGAAATTTACGATTCGTTTTTAAAGAAGTTTTTCCTAATGAAAAGACAAAGATGTTATTTCTTTATATTAATTTAGTAGACCTTTTAAGAAATGAAGCTATTTACTAAAAATATTACCAAGTCATACCGAAACCGAAAGGTGGTTAAAGGTATCTCTATTGAAGTCAACCAAGGTGAAATAGTAGGTTTGTTGGGTCCAAACGGTGCAGGGAAAACCACTTCTTTTTACATGATAGTAGGATTGGTTACACCTGATGATGGGACTGTCCATTTAGATCATGAAAACATTACTAAATTACCGATGTATAGAAGGTCTCAATTGGGAGTAGGATATCTTCCACAGGAGGTGTCAGTTTTTCGGAAATTAAGCGTTGAAGACAATATCATGGCGATATTGGAGATGACAAAGCTGAATAAAACAGAACGAAAAAATAAATTAGAAAAACTTATTAGTGAGTTTGGGTTAAATCACGTTAGAAAAAACAAAGGCTCTGCGCTTTCTGGTGGTGAAAAAAGAAGAACTGAAATTGCTAGGGCTTTGGCAACCGATCCAAAATTTGTTTTGTTAGATGAGCCTTTTGCAGGGGTTGATCCTATTGCTGTTGAAGATATTCAGTCTATTGTAGCGGATTTGAAAAAGAGAAATATTGGGATTTTAATTACAGACCACAATGTGCAAGAAACATTGTCGATTACCGATCGTGCGTATTTACTTTTTGAGGGTAGTATACTAAAAGCTGGAACTGCTGAGGAATTGGCAGCAGATGAGCAAGTTAGGAAGGTTTATTTGGGTCAAAATTTTGAACTTAGAAAAAAAACATAGTTATTTATATAAATATTGAAAAGAGTTATGAAGAAGCTAATTTATTTTTTTGTTATTGTACTCGTTACGTTTACTACTTCTTGTAAAAAATGTGATCCTTCAAATAGCGAATCAGGTTTGATTATAAAGGACGCCATCGTTCGTGTAATTGGAAATGCACCGCAAGGTGGACTGTTTGTAGCTTCTGCCGCTGATTATCCAGACCAACAAATAGAGATGAGTTTGAACGGAGGTCAATCTTATACTCCTGTTGACTATTCAAAATACTCTGTGTTTTCCTTAGTTACTTCATCTTCCTGTAGTTCAGGTTATGACAGGAATGTTTCAATGGATGCAAAAAATGAAGTGGTTACCTATAGTATTCAAATTACGGAATGTTCAACTTGTTCAAACACTACAACGATTAGTAATTGGGTATTAACTTCTAAAGTTCCATCAAATTATACTGCGGTTTTTGATATAGATAAAAAATAACTTTTAATCTTAAAAAAATCGGCAACTAAAGATCGCCGTGTCATCAACGAGTTCTTCTTTTCCTCTAAACTCATCTAACTTAGAGAAGATTATGTTATTCAAGTCTTCCATTTTTAAAGGATAGAAACTATGGATGATCTTAATCAAACGATCTGTTTCAAAATATTCACCCCGCGTGTTTTGTAATTCTACAACTCCATCAGTATATAAAACTAAGGTAGAGTTTGAAGATATTTTAACTTCACCTGGCTCTATAAATGGAATTTGATCAAACATGCCTAAACCTGTGGAACCTCTGTCTAGAAAAGTAGCTTTTTTTCCATTCGTCAAAATCGGATGATTGTGACCTGCATTTATATATTTTAAAGTCCTGCTTTTAGTATGGTAATGTCCAATAAAGAAAGTGATAAATTTTTCTCCTTGCGCAGCATGCATCACTTTGTCGTTGAGTTGATGAATAAGGTACTCCAAATCATAATGCTCATAACTAAGCAAAGTTTTTATCGCTCCTTGAAAATTCGCCATTAACATAGCAGCTCCGATTCCTTTTCCCGAAACATCGGCAATACAAACAATAAATTCATCTTTTTTTATTGGAATAAAATCGTAATAATCACCACCTACTTCGTGTCGAGCGGTATATGTAGCTGCAAGATCCAATCTTTTATCAGAAGGAAGGTCTTTTGGGAATAGCATCTTTTGCATTTCTGATGCAACTTCCAACTCTTTATTAATGCGCTCTTGAACGACGCGCTGTTGATTCATTCGTTTGTTTTCAATCGCCATAACGATGAGGTTGGTTAGCGTTTGAATAAATGATAATTCTGTAATAGAACTAGATGGAACAAAATTATAGGATACTTGATGGTTTTCCTTTAGGAGTAAGTATGCGATGGCATTTCCTTGATGAAAAACGGGAATGCAAACGTCAAACTGACTAAGTTCCTCGCTACTAGATGACTCTATTAAGGTAATCTTTTTAAATTTTGATAAATGCTCTTCAATAGAAATGTTTCTGATGTTTCCCTTTATACCAGATTTAAGGATAATACTCCAGTCTTTTTGTTTATTATACAAAACAAAACGGTCTAAGCGTAAACGCTCTTTAAGTACAAAGGCATACACATCAATTAAGTGATCTGCTGATTGATTGGTGTTAATTTCTTTGGTTAATTCAAGAATGGCGTTAAGCTCAAATTCTTTGAACTTCAATTGTTTTATCAATTCTTGATTTATAGCGTATTGTGCCATTATAAACTTTCTAATACCTCGGGCAATTTTCTTAGTGCTGCCATCTCTCTGTAAACTAGTCTGATGTCTTTAGCTGGACTACCAAAATAAGTTTTATTAGCTGCTAAACTCTTTGAAATTCCAGATTTGGCTAATACAACAACATTTTCTCCAATTACAACATCACTTGCACAACCAACTTGCCCCCACATTGTTACGTTGTCTTTGATATCCACACATCCAGCAATTCCCACATTTGCTGCAAATAAACAATTCTTTCCGATAATTGTGTCGTGTCCAATCTGAACTTGATTATCTATTTTTGTTCCTTCACCAATAATTGTAGTTGCCGTTACACCTGCGTCGATGGTACATAAAGCACCAATTTCAACATTGTTTTTAATGAGAACCTTTCCGCTACTATGTAATCTTTCGTAGCCATAATCTTTCTTCTTATAATAAAATGCATGCTGCCCTATTACTGTATTAGCGCCAATTAAAACATTATTTTCAATAACTGTATCATCCATTATTACCACACCCGGATAAATCACAGCATTTTTACCGATTTTTACATTGTTACCAATCGTTACATTTGGGAAAATACGAGCAGAAGAATCAATTGTTGTGTTTTCTCCAATGGCTTGGGTTAAGAATGTTGTTGGTTTGTATAATTTAGTTAGTTTATTGAAATCATCAAAAGGATTTTCGCTAATGAGTAATCCTTTTCCTGCTGGACATTCCACTTTTTTATCTATTAGAATGGTCGTCGCCTTGCTGTTTAGTGCTTTGTCATAATACTTCGGATGATCCACAAAGACTAAATCGCCTGCTTCAACACGATGGATTTCATTTAAACCTGTGATTTTATGAAGTGCTTCTCCAACATAGTCACATTTTAGAAGGGTTGCCAATTGTTCAAGTGTTTTAGCTTCTTTTAATCTCATCTGCTTGTTGTTTATAATATTATGAAAAGTAAAACTACTAACTTTTATAACAAGTTTTCGGCACGTATGGAATAGTTGTTAGCTTCTGCATGTTAGTAATCGATTGAAAGGTTAAACCATTTGATTTATCAAAAATATAGTTACGGAAACAAGATTAGCTTACATGATCAATTCACTTTACTAAATTAGTTATGTAGAAGATTGCCATTGATCAATTGATTATAAACCCGTATATAGATGTGTTTTCCTTTCAATTCAAAATAAAAATCAATAATAAAATACAGAACCATATAATATTTTATTATGAAACTATCAGGATAGCTAAAAAAAATGTTCGTTATTTGTAGAATAATTGAGTTTCTCATAATAGTTTAGCCATGATAATAGCCAAGAACCTTTACAACGTGATTTTAAGTCTTAAGAATACGAATTTAGGTCGATGTTTTGTTGGTCTTTTATTTTTCTTGTTTTCATTTGATTCGTTAGGTCAAATTATTTTCGAAGAAAATTTTAATCAACCTGACGGAACGACTTCAGGAGTGGCAAATGGTGTAAACTGGTCTTCAACTTGTCCCACCTGTCTTAGTGGTGATCATTGGGAGGTTAAATCAGGTGTTTTTGAAGGAAAAGATACCAATGGAGAAGCCATTTGGATTACTGATGACGAAATTGATATCTCTACGTGTAGCAATATTGAAATTAGTTTTGATATCGAAAGTGTAGGACCTATGGAAGGTTGTGGAGATGGATGTAATGCTGTGGATTGGGTGAGTTTGCACTACAGTATTGATGGAGCTAGTTGGCTAGCACCAAACAATGCTAACTATTGCGCCGGCCCTTGTGCAGAAATTGATGTCGTTGCGTCAGGTGATTCTCCCTTAACAAACTATTCAACAGGATGTATTCCTGCTGGTGGAAATGGATTGAAAATTAAAATCATGGCTCAATGTTGGGCAGGAAATGAACATTGGCAAATTGATAATATAAAGGTTTCTTGTGGAGGTGAAAGCGCTGGTCTTGATGGAGAGGCGTATTTTTGTCCATCCTCAACTACCATGAATTTGTTTGATTATTTAGGAGGAAGTCCTGTTAGTACAGGGAGTTGGACTGGACCATCAGCTTTACTTGGTGGAAGTCTAGGTACTTTTGATTCTTCGAGTATGTTACCTGGAGTCTATACTTACACTGTGGGAAGTGCTCCGTGTGAAGAAACAGCAACGGTTACAGTGAATGATATTAGTTTTTTTGATGCTGGGACTGATGAAACTATGGAAATTTGTGCTGATCAATCACCAATTGATTTGTTTAATGTGTTAGGAGAGAATCCTAGTCCAGTAGGGGTGTGGTCTGGTCCGTCAAACCTAACAAATGGCCATTTAGGAACTTTTGATCCACAATTTATGGTTTCTGGAATTTATGAATACACAATTGGTACACCTCCTTGTACAATCAGTTCATTTGTTGAGGTTGTGAATACACAAACTGGCAACCCTGGCGCGTCAAGCAGTATCGAATTATGTAAAAGTGATGCCTATTTATATTTATTTGAATCGTTGAATGGTGCTCCAGACTCATCAGGTGTATGGACTGGGCCATCATCATTAGGGTCTGGTTTTCAAGGAGGTTTTAATCCTCAAAATATGGAAGGTGGTATATATACTTACACCGTTGGAAATGGATTTTGCGTAGATTCTGCTCAGGTTTCCGTTACTGTTAATGGTCCAATCGCTGATTTCACAGCTACACCAACAAATACAACAATAGAGAACACAACAGTAATTTTTACTAATGAATCTCAAAACGCTTCAAATTATGAATGGGATTTTGGAACTAACTCAAGTGTTTATACACATATTCACCCACATTATAATTTCCCTGACCAAGAACCGGGTACATATACGGTCGTATTAACGGCGACAGACGAAAACGGTTGCTCAGATAATTCAACTCAAGTTATCGTGATAACAGCTCCTGAGATGGATTATACGGTGCCAAATGTGTTTACGCCAAATACAGATTCAGATAATGATGTCTTTCAACTAATAGACCCTGTAAACATTAAAGAAATTGAAGTAATTATATTAAATCGATGGGGGAGTACTGTCTTTAAAAGTGATTCAGTTGACTTTAAATGGAATGGGAGCATTAATAATTCAGGACTGGATTGCACAACGGGCGTTTATTTTTACACCTTAAAAATTAAGGGTAAATCTGGAGAGAAAGAGGTAAAACACGGCTATGTGCATTTGCATAGGTAATGCGCATTAAGTTGCTTTACTGTCCTTTTTTTATGGATTAACACCAGATTAAGAGATGCTAATTACTTTTATGAATACCTTAATGTTTCGTTTAAAATTTTAACTTCGTGAGCTCAATTTTTAAACTTGAATGGGGAAAAAAATAAATAAAAAAGTCATAAATGTAATCAAGATTGTTTTTCCATTGCTAATTGGGGTATATCTTACTTGGCATTTTTACAACGCAATGGACACTTCCACTAGAGCAATTTTCTTTAAGGCCATTAGAGAAGCTAATTACTTCTGGATTTTCCTTTCTATGTTTCTGGGGTTTTTAAGTCATCTCATTCGTGCTTATCGTTGGAAGTTTATGTTGGAGCCCATCGGGTATCGACCTAAATTTTGGCATCGTTATCACGCCATGATGGTTGGATATTTGGTAAACTTATTGGTTCCACGTGCTGGTGAAATTACACGTCCGGCTTTACTGTATCAAACAGATAAGATACCTTTTTCGAAGAGTTTTGGAACAATCATCGCAGAAAGAGTTTTTGATTTGTTTATGCTAGTAATCATATTTTTGGCTACTTTGTTTTTAAGTTTTGAAGAACTAGTTGAGATTAAAAATATTATTGTCTCAGGTGCACCAGAAGGCGGAAGTGAAGGCGCTGATTGGATTTTTCAATTATTGATTTCTTTATTTATTGGAGGTGTTTTGTTATTTGCTGTTTTATGGGTAAAACTCGATAAGTTTAGGAAAAAGGTAACGGATTTTGTTAAAGATATGCTCAATGGCGTATTTTCCATTTTTAAATCTAAAAACCCTTTTCTATTTATATTTTCAACCATAATGGTTTGGGTCTTATATATACTCTTTTTTGGAATATGTTTTAAAGCATTTGAACAAACCGAAAACTTTCCAATCAATGGCATTTTAATAGGGTTTATCGCTGGAACATTTGGATTAATGTTTACCAATGGAGGAATCGGTGCCTATCCTTATCTTGTAGGAATTGTTGTTATCTTCTTTATCGGAAGTGATTTTGACAATCCATTAGCGGCAGAAGGAGTTGGAAAAGCATTAGGAATGATCATTTGGCTTTCTCAAACGGTAATGATGATTGTTTTAGGTTTGTTATCTTTAGTTTTGTTACCACGAAATTATAAAAAAGAAAAAGATGAAAAAATGGCAGAAAATCAAAAGTAAATGTGCAGATAAAACTGAAGCAACATCTATTATTTCTACATGGAAAAGTGGAGGAGAAGAGGTCGTTTTCACAAATGGATGTTTTGATATTTTACACCTTGGACACGTGAGTTATCTTGCTAAAGCTGCGTCTTTAGGAGATCGACTGGTTGTTGCTGTGAATTCAGATGATAGTGTACGTCGATTAGGTAAAGGCTCAAACCGACCTGTTAATACAGAAGAGGCACGTGCCTTAATAATTGCTTCTTTAGAAGTCGTTGATTTAGTAATTGTGTTTTCAGAAGATACACCATTGTCCATCATTGAATCTTTATCACCAACAATCTTGGTGAAAGGAGCAGATTATGATGCAAAGGTGAACGACCCTGAACATCCACAATATATTGTTGGTGCTAATGAGGTGAAATCACGCGGAGGTAAGGTGCAAACAATTGCCTTTGAAGATGGATATTCAACTACAGGAATTATAGAAAAATTGAAGTAACCCTAAAAGTAGATTTCCCTTTGCGCTTAACTTTTGATTTTCGTTTTTACAAAATAAGTAGTTTGAAACACTAACGTTATCATAAATAAAACAACAAACTGCATAAGAGCAGGCTTTGTATTTTCGATATAACTTAGCTTTATATAAGCTGCAAAAGCAAATGAACCCAGCATTTGAAGGGTAGTAAATACTAAAAATAATTGAGCAAAATCAATTTTAAAACTTCCACTATTGCCAAGAAAAAAGATTGTTGCTCCTATACTATTCAAGATAAAAAGTACGGCGTAAGATAGAATGATTTCATCGCCAAAATATAGTTCAGGAAAAAGTTGGTATACTCCAAAATGAATACATGCCAATCCTGTGAAAAACAGCATAAAAACAGCATTATCCTTTAGAATTGTCTTCATCTTTACTCATTTTTATGACGGTTCTTATAATCTGAAAAAGTGAAGCAAATATGGCAATAAGTGTTAAGATCAATGTCCAAAATGGGAAGTCGTTTTTTTGTTTATCATCCAGCCATTGACCTCCGAGTGCACCGGCAGTAATTACAATTCCCATTTGTAAAGCAATATTTGAAAATCGAATGTAATTCTGAACATTGGACTTCTTCTTCTTCTCCTTTTTTTTCTTTTCTTTCATTAATAAACAAGGTCTTCTTGCTTTTTTGATGCTGTTTTATCTGACTTTTCAGTCTTCTTATTTTTTTTTGAAGGTTTAGCGTTCTGAACTAAGGCGTCATTGGGAAAATCTCCAGTTAAAATATTACCTTCTATTTGAGCACCATCTTCAATCACTAAGCGACTCGTTTTTATATCGCCTTTTATTACAGCAGACTTGCGAAGTGTTAATAAAGATTCAGCGTGAATATTTCCTTCGACTGTTCCATATACTTCTATTTCAATTGTATTGATGTTTCCCGTCACTACACCAGCTTCACCTAAAACAATTTTCCCTTTACAATCGATGCTGCCATCAATTAATCCTTCTACTCTAATACTACTTTTGGTAACTAAATCTCCTGTCATGTGAGTTCCTTCTACCAAAATATTTAAGCGGTCTGGATCGTCTTTCAATTGTTTTGTTTTATCTCCTTTAAACATAATCTTACTCGTAATTATTTTTAACAAAAACCCTATATTCTTCAAGTTTTTGTTGTTGCATCATTATTTTAAAATTTTCCTTTGAAATTAAAAACATTTCGTTTTCTTTCATGTTGGCTACATATCTTCTTGCATTTTTGAAGTCTCTCATATAATCTTTGGCAGCTGGTGCGGTGTTGAATGGTTTAATTAAAATAAAAGATAAATCCTTGCCATATAATTGGGATAATGATCTTAAGTCAGATCTACCAAAAAACTCTCTGTTAAAGTTCGAAACGTTACCTCCTGAGGCATTTGAGTTTTGTCTTTCGTTTAAGAAAATCAACACATAAAACTCTTTAGAATCATAGCTAAATAATTCTGATTCACCTTTGTCAAATTCTTCAAAAACGGGTACTCCTTCCTTTATTAATTTTATCAATTCATTGGCACGTTCAGCTACATCTGTTTCTGGATATTCTTGTATTACCTGCTCTAATACTGGAAGTAGAGATGTTTTATCTCTGTTAACCTGCCCCATTGCCATTGCTTTCAATAGGAAATATTCTTTTCGGAAAAGATTTTCTGGTTCGTTGTCAATTACTCGATCTGCTTTTAATATGACAGGATAGTATAAGCCTTGTTCAAAACGTTTAACAGATCTGAGGTATTCCTTTAAAGCTAAAGCGTCTCTCTCCTTCTTTTTAATAAAGAAGTCTGGATCTCTTAGATAATTAGCATAATCAGAATTTGGGTAATTATTTAAAATATAACGTTTGTAAACATCTGAATTACCTTTGTTTTCATTTATTTTGTAGAGCTGAAAAGCAGAAAGAACATTGTGTTCATCTTCAACATCATGGTCGATCACCCTTTGAAACTGAATTGCGCCCATTGCCTCCTCGTCTAATTGTTCTTTATAAATCATTCCTGAATTATAAAGTGAAGCCAGTAACCTTTCATTACTTGCATTTAACATGGAGTCTGATAATGGAATGTTGGGCATTAAATCGTCAACCGTTAAGTCTTCCACCGAAATGTCTTCAGGGTTTTTCGCAACAAGATTTGAATCGATGGAAACAGAATCATTTTCTAACACATCAGAAACAATTCGCAAAGGTTTATTTGATAAACGCCAATAATCTTCGTTTTCTCGTTGCCCCCATATTCGCTTAAAGTCTTCAATTCCTTCTTGCATAGCTTTTGGATTGGAGAAATACCATTTATTGCCAGGTTTTTGATTCTGTTCAGCGTAGGTTTGTTGCAATTTCCTTAGCTGTTCAGCCCTTATTGCTTCTCTTTCCTTTCTTTTCTTTTCTTCTTCTTTGAGTTGTTTAATAACATCCTTTACAAAATCCTTTCGGTCCGTCTCAGATAATTGAGCAATCATTTGCACACTATCTTCGTAAGATACGATGTTGATGTGTTCTACCAAATCAGCTAGCTTATCTGCTTTCATTTTGATCACTTCCGCATTAAAGTATGTTTCTGGAATGACTTGAGCAGAACTGTCGTAGTATTTCTGAGCAGAAACATAGTTTTTTTCTTCAAAAGTTAAATCTCCCAGTTTTTCATAGCTAACCCCTTTTTGTCTAGGATTATTCAAGGAATAAAAAACAGAACGCGATAAGTAATATTTACCCATATCTCTTTGCTGTCTATTTAATTCAACTTTAGACATAGCAAAATAAATTTGATCTCTAAATTCAAGGTATCGCTCTTCTTTAGCTAACTTTTTAAGTTCTTCAATCATTTCGTCATCCGCTAAATTACTCACAACCGAACGATTGATTTTAGCATTAAAACTCATTTCAAAAGGTGCGTTCTTCTTGATACTTTGCGTGTAGTATTCTCTCGCCTTAGGATCTCCCTTTGCTTGGTATAATTGCCCCAGAATAAAACTAAGTCGAGCTTTATCCTCTTTTTGTTTGGCTTTTTCTAGTGCTTCTTCAAGCTGTTTTATAGCCTCTTTATGATCTTCCTTTGCAAGGGCCAACATGGCTTTTACCTTTGCAAATTCAAAGTCAAAGTTTTTTGGTAATTCTGGTGATTTATCCTCTGAACTCTTTTTCGATTTTTTGCGCTTGCTATTGTTTTCTTCCACATTTCTAACAAGCGTTTTTCGTTTTTCAATTTTTTGTATCGTTCGTGTTGCTTCAGCGTAATTTTCTAACTGAATCAATGTTTTTGCTTCCCATAGTTGTCCCGTGTAAGTACTCGGTCGATTTACGTAAAATTTTCTTATGTACTCAAAAGTCGTTAATGCCTTATCATAATCTCTACGAATGTAATTTGCTCTCCCAATGATAATCCAGTTTTGATCAATCCAATTGGCATGTTCCGTCTTCTTACGAGAAGGTTTAGAAGCCGTTGGCATACTATGTTTAGAGATTACTTTCTGACATTTAGAAATTGCGGTATCTACAACAGGATATAAATTAACAACTTCTTCTTCGTTGGGATACAGTTCTATAGGTAAGATTTCGTTATAATCCTCTCGAGCATTTTGTCTAAATTCTTTCAATCCTATTCTAATGAGCTCTTTTGCATTGAAATAACCATTGTATTTTGCGGTAGTGCTGTGATAGGTTCGGTTAATAAATGTGTTTTTCTCCGTAGAACATCCTACAATAATAAGTAAAAACGCAACGCATGAAATTATCATGCTTGTTACCATCATCCGACTGTTCTGTTTCTTCGTCATAAAAAATGTTCTGTCCCTACTAATAAACTCAAATCTTACAAAAATATTATTATATTTTGATATTTATTTCATAACCCGGATTATTCATGCATTTAATTTAAAATCTATTCTAGGCACAAGACCTAAAGTAATATGTGTATATTTCGCGGGGCTTGTAAAGACGAATAGATCAAAATTAAATCAAAATCTTACCAATACACAAGTACCCAAAAATGGGTTTCTCAACTATTACAGGAAATATAGTTAAAATGCTGACTTACAGATGTTAATATTCTTGGGCTTTAAGATTGGTGAATAATTCTATCTTACAAATTGACTAAGTTACTAAAATCAGCTATTTTATATCACAAAAGCCCCGCTACTTTAGAAGACAGGTAATATTTTGATTCACGATTTTTTTTGTCATCATTTTTGTCTTGCTACGCGACAAAAATGCCGCCAAAAAGAATTATACCGATATTGATAGCCCCGCGTTGCGCTTTGCTTACACGGGGCTACAATTACTTGACACCTTCAGCGTCAGGTGTAATTCAAACTAAAAAATTCGACGTAATTGATGAAGTTAGCTATTTTATGTTACAAAAGACCCTGTCTTGGAATGCGGGATAAACAAAAAAAGCCGAGTAAAACCCGACTTTTTCATTGTTTTTATAATGATTAGTAAACTATTCACAAACTTTTTCAAGCTTTGTGGAAAATGAAAGACTTACATCAGGCCATAATTTAGACTCTGTATCTCCATTAGCAAAGTCAGTGTGTAGTTCTTTACATTCCTCATTCAACGCTTCAATTCCTGCTTCTGCTTCCCAATCTAACACATTTATCTCTGTGTCAAATGAAAATTCGGTATCTGCCAACAAATACTCTCCTTCAACCTCTTTAGTAATCTCATTCATGGTAATGGCTAAAGTTGCTTTTCCAGTAGCATCATCAAGGTCTATTACCTCTCCTGAAATTACCTCCGTATTGATTTTACCGAAGAAGAATTCATTGATTTTTCCATCTCTACTTTCATCTTTTGTATGAATACTCGAAATTGGAATTTCAAAACTTAAAGCTTCTATCAATGCATGCGGATCTTCATTTTCTTCACCGCCTTTTACATTGATTTCTGTAAATGTACCACTCACTCCTGTTTTGCCAAGAAACTTATATGCAGTAAATGATAATTCAGAATTTGCTGCATCATAAGCATAAGAACAAGTTTCTGTTTTTTCCACTTCTGCCTTTGCAGTATCTGTAGTTTCTGTTTCTCCAGCACAGCTTGACATCATTAATCCTGCTAAAGCAACAAATAAAAATTTAGTATTTTTTCTCATAACATCTCTTATTTTTTATAAATATATAAAGAATTCAATATTTTAGAGCTTGTAAACCACATTTAATATGTGATAAACAACATGGCACCATAATTACCGCAAACTAAAGTGCTATTTTTCTCTGTTTTTCTTCTCTCTTGTTCTCTTGGGGCTTCCCTTTATATTCTTTTCCGTAAACTACAAAGAATATAAAGGTCGGGCTATACACTCTATCTTTGCCTAAAAAGGCAAAGGATGCCGTTGCTATCCCTAAGCCGAAATAAAAAACATTTGCCTATTATTTGTGCGATTTTCCCCATTAACTACTGTCGGTTAAAACCCGCAGAAATCTAATTGCTGAAAAGAGTTTTTGCTAGTTGCATATACACACGCAATGACTTAAACCTAATACAAAACATTTCACAACTTTTACCTAGCTTTTCACTGCTCTCCTCTCTATTGAAATATGCCCCTATTCTAATGTCATCCTGAAGTGAGTTTCTCCTTTCAACTGATTAGAAAGTGAAATTTGAGAAGGATTTTACCAGTTAAACGTTTATTAACATGACCAACGACTTAGATATATTTATTGGTAAAGTATCCGATAGGTATTCTTTATATAACATCTAAATTCGTAAATTTGTAAAAATTTTTAGAAACATGAATAAAAAACACTTATTGATTGGTCTGTTAACTGCTGGTTTTTTTACAAGTTGTGATACACCAACAAAAACCGAAGAAACTCCTACTAATGAAAAGGATACAACTGAGCTTGTAACAGAAGAGGTTGAAGACAAAGAGGAAGAGGTTGATCCTAATCAAACTTCATTTGGACCTGAAAAAGTAGATACAAGTCTAGCGATTTCAACGGAAGAACTTGTAACACAATTTGCTGGTAAAACAGAGCTCGAAGCAACCTTCAAAGCTCAAATTCATGAAACTTGTTCGAAAGCAGGTTGCTGGGTGAATATTCAAAAAGAAGATGGTGAAACTTTTATGGTTCGCTTTAAAGATCACTTTACAATTCCTGTAGATACTGAACCTGGTACTGTTGCCTACATGACAGGGAAAGCTATTCAGGATACTGTTTCTGTCGAGTTACAGCAGCATTTCTTAGAGGACGCCAACGCACCTCAGGAGGAGATAGATGCAATTACGGAAGAGAAATATACAATGACTTTTATTGCTGATGGAATCGAAATTGTAAAATAGGTTCAATTTAGCGAATATACATTCGAATATAAAAAAGGGACGCAAATTGCGTCCCTTTTTTTAATTGTTTATTTAAAGCAATTTAAAAGTTGTATTCTCCAGCTTCAATCACACGAAGTGCAATTTGCTGACGTGCTTCTTTAGCATTAAATCCTTCAACTTTTGTAAATCTTTTAAGTCCCATTAACATCATTTTTGCTTCATCTCCGCCAGCAAATGAATTAATGGCATCTTTTCCGGCTTTGTTGATTTTATCAGCAATATCGTAGAAATACGTTTTAACTATTGCTATTTCATCTTTACAAGCTTCTTCACCTTTCATTGAGATGAGTTTGTCTACACGCAATAACACTGATTCGGCCATGTACGTATCAATAGAAAGATCAGCAATATTCATAAGTACCTCTTGCTCTTTGGCCATTGTTTGCATCAATTTTTGAACAGCAGATCCAGCCACCATTAAAATGGTTTTTTTGAATCCTTTGAGTGCTTTATATTCGTTAGCAAAAACACCTTCAGGCGTATCACCAAAATCTGGAATACTCATTAACTCGTTAGCTACCTCTTGAGCAGGTCCCATCAAGTCTAGTTCTCCCTTCATTGCTCTTTTTAGTACTAAATCAACAGTTAACATTCGGTTAATTTCATTCGTCCCTTCAAAGATTCTATTGATACGAGCATCTCTATATGCGCGTTCTACCGCAGACTCAGCAGAATAACCCATTCCACCGTGAATTTGAACTGCTTCATCAACAACGTAATCTAACGCTTCAGAACCCGCAACTTTTAAAATAGCACATTCGGGAGCGAACTGCTCAATTCCCTTTAAGGTAGCTTGTTCTTTATCCATTCCATCATCTACTAAAGCTTGAATTGCATCATCAATGTTTTGACCTGCTCTGTATGTCGCTGATTCAACTACAAAAGAACGGATAACTTGCTCGGCAATTTTATGACGTAAAGCACCGTATTTCGAAATTGGTCGGCCAAATTGTTCTCGTTCATTTGCATATTTAATAGAATAAGTTACAGCGTCTTTAGCACCACCTAAAACACCAGCTGCTAATTTTATTCTTCCAATATTTAGAATGTTCAAGGCGATTTTGAATCCATTTCCTCGTTCAGAAAGCATATTTTCTGCAGGTACCTTAACATTATTAAAGAAAACCTGACGAGTAGAAGAACCTTTAATACCCATTTTCTTTTCCTCTGGATTTAAAGAGATTCCTTCTGATTCGGCATCTACAATAAAAGCAGTAAGGTTTTTGTCATCCCCAATTTTTGCAAATACTGTAAATATTTTTGCAAATCCACCATTGGTAATCCACATTTTCTGCCCATTAATGATATAGTGCTTTCCATCATCTGTCAATTCGGCCTTTGTTTTCCCTGAATTCGCATCAGATCCAGCTGATGGCTCAGTTAAACAATACGACGCTTTCCATTCACCTGAGGCTAATTTTGGAATATACTTTTCTTTTTGTTCTTTAGAACCATAATAAAGGATAGGTAATGTTCCAATTCCAGTATGTGCACCATAAGCAACAGAAAAAGAATATCCTTTTCCTAATCTTTCTGTAGCTAAAAGTGTAGTTTTGAAATCTACTTCCATTCCTCCTAAATCTTCTGGAACCGACAAACCTAGTAAACCTAATTCACCTGCTTTGTCTAACAAAGAAGGCATCAACCCTTCTTTCATTTTGTCAATTTCTTCAAGATTGGGTTTTATTTCCTGCGCAATGAAATCATCACACATTTTTGCAATCATTGTTTGTTCTTCAGTCCATTCTTCTGGAATGAAAATATCTTCAGGTTTTGTATCGCGAATGATAAACTCACCTCCTTTTAAAGCTTTTGTTTCAGACATAATTTTTGATTTTAGTAAAATTTCAGTTCTTTTAGTGACGTAAATGTATATAAATTATCTTTATTATGCAAGCATACAAAAAACATCTTTTAAGAATATATGCTTTTAAAGGAAATCTTGAAAAATTAATGGGCTTAGCAAGATGAATTATATATCTTTGAAAAAAAGTAAAAGACAAGTGAAAGTTTTTCAAGGATTTAAGGAAATAGCCAAAATTCCACACCCTGTTCTAACCATTGGAACATTTGATGGTGTTCATTTGGGACATCAAAAAATAATTAAGCAACTCAATGAAGTAGCTAAAGAGAATAATGGAGAATCTGTTTTATTTACTTTTTATCCGCATCCAAGAATGGTGTTGTTTCCTGAGTCGCATGGATTAAAATTGATTCAAACACAAGTTGAAAAGTTAAATAAACTTGAACGCATGGGATTAAAAAACATCATTGTTTATCCATTTACACAATCGTTTTCTCGTTTAACTGCACTTGAATTTGTTCGTGATTTCTTGGTTAATCAACTCAAGGTGAAAACAATTGTTATAGGTTACGATCACCAATTTGGTAAAAATCGAGAGGGTAGCATTGACTTGTTGAAGGAATTGGCACCTATTTACGATTTTAACGTTATAGAGATTGGCGCAAAAGACATTAATGAAGTAAATGTAAGTTCAACTAAAATCAGAACTGCTTTAAAAAATGGAGATGTCGCCTTAGCTAATTCTTATTTGGGAGAATGCTTTGAAATTAATGGAACAGTTGTCCATGGTCAAAAACTCGGCACTCAACTTGGTTATCCAACCGCAAACATCGATTTGAATGATGAATTAAAGTTAATCCCCAAAAATGGTGTTTATGCAACACGTGTTATTAGAGAGAATGATGCAGAATATTTTGGCCTAGTAAGTATCGGTGAACGTCCCACGGTTGATGATTCTGGTAGAGTTACCATTGAGGTTTTTTTACTTGATTTTAATGACAATCTTTATGGAGAACATTTATGCCTAAAAATGTTGAAAAGAATTAGAGATGAGAAGAAGTTCGATGATTTAGAAGCGTTGATTAAAGAAATGAATAATGATGAGAAAATACTTCGTAATTGGATTGATACTCATAATTGGTAATCATCTTCTTGGACAAATTCCCAAAGACGAATACCGTTATTATGAATTGGAAGAAGTAAAAAATGCAGATCATGATACTATTTTTGCAATTGACTTAAGTAAAAATAAATTGACCTCAATTCCAATTGAACTAAAAAGATTTTCAAACCTGAAAGCGCTAAAACTATCTAAAAATAAATTGAGTCAACTTCCTGATTTTTTAATTTCTTTTAAACATTTAAGATTCCTTTATTTAGACAAAAATAAATTCAACCATTTTCCACATCAAATATTTCATCTTTCTTCAATTATTTACCTCGATATAAGTCGAAATAAAATCAATGCGATTCCCGCTGGCATAAAAGGATTACAAAATTTAAAGTACCTTGATATTTGGGACAATCGCTTGACTAAAATAGATCCATCTTTTGCGTCTTTGCAACAAATAGAGCATGTTGATTTTCGAGGAACTACTTTCTCGACTTCTTTTGTGGAAAAATGGACAAATGCTTTTCCAAATGCAAATATTGAATTTGACAATCCATGTAACTGTTTGGATTAAAATGTCTAGTTTACCTCAAATAATTGATCGTAAGCCTCATTCTTTGAGATGTAAAAACCAACTTTCAATAATTCAAAATATTGTTCAGAGGCATTTTTTAAAACGGCGTCTTGTTGTAAACGAATCTTGAAATTTTTCGGATGAGCCAATAGCTTTTCAATTTCCTCAGGTTGTGTTAAATCAATATTTTCGTCATCTGTCTTGATGACTAAGGTTTGTAGTTCATCATTTTTTATTCTACAAATGGTCAATTTGTCTTTTCTTCGATGTTCAACACGCTTTGTTTTGCGCAATACACCTTCCCACACAACATCGCTAAATTGATCGATAATACCTTCAACTGTATCTTTTTCTTCAGCTTTTAGTCGTTCCCATTCATCTGCGGGAATTCCATTTACTGCCAAAAAGTCTATAAATTCTTTTTCTAAATCTTTTAAATCTTGTAAAGATAATCTTGTATACTTCATATTGTCCAATTGATAAATGCAAATATCACAATATCTCATTAAAAAGTGTAGTCATTGTTAGACAAGTTACTCAAATCGCAACCTCAGTTTCCACAATTAAAGTAATAACAATCTGTTTTTTGTCAAAAAAATGACAAACAACATTTGTTTTGTTTAATATTGTAAACAAAACATTAAACAAAATTGTCTTTTATGTAAATCGAAAAATTATTTATTATGAAATTAAATTTATTTAAAAGTATTAAAAAGATCACTTTAGCAACCGCAGTGAGTCTTTTTGGAATGGCAAGTTACGCCCAAACCGTTTACGATGTTATAGCATCAAGTCCTGACCATACAACCCTTGAGGCAGCTATTGATGCAGCGGGTTTAACAACAACACTGAGCGATCCTACAGCTGAGTTTACTGTTTTTGCTCCTAACGATGCTGCTTTTACAGCCCTTCTTTCTGAGCTAGGAATTACAGCAACAGATTTATTAGCAAGTTCAGATTTACCTGATATCCTACAATATCACGTATTAACCGGAACAACAAACGCAGCTGATATTTCAAATGGTGATATTGTGACTCCATTAAATAATGTAAATACCCTCAAGTTAACCGTAACATCAACTTCAGATGTTTACGTTAATCAAGCGCAGGTTAATGGAGCAGATATCCCTGCCTCTAATGGTGTTGTACATTCTTTAAATGCAGCGTTATTGTCAAACGAAACAGTTGCCGATGTAGCTATCGATAATGGATTTAACACTTTAGTTGCGGCTGTTGTACAAGCAGAATTATTGCCGAGTTTAACAGATCCATTTGCTGAATTAACTGTATTTGCACCATCTGATGCGGCTTTTACGGATGCTTTGACCAACTTAGGAATTTCAGCAGCTGATTTATTGGCTTCTCCTGATTTGCAGGATATTTTATTGTATCATGTTCTCAATACTGAAGTAGCTTCAAGTGGAATCAGCAACGGCGATTTAATAACACCTTTAAACGCGAATAATACACTTAAAGCAACTGTAAAATCTAATGGCGATGTTTTTGTTAATCACGCACAAGTAACTATGGCAGACGTAACAGCAGAAAACGGAACAGTGCATGGTATAGATAAAGTTGTTTTGGAAAATGAAACAGTAGTTGACGCAGCAATTGATAATGGATTTAATATATTAACGCAAGCAGTTGTTGCAGCAGAATTGTTACCAGCGTTAACAAATCCGTTTGAGGAATATACAGTTTTTGCGCCTACAGATGCAGCTTTCAATAACTATATTGCAGATGCTGGAATTACAGCGGCGGATTTATTAGCAGACAACATGTTAGCGAATATTTTACTTTACCATACATTAAATATGGAAGTATTGTCTGTAGATCTTACAAATGGTATGGTTACCACAATGGAAGGGAATGATGTTATAATTGATCTTTCAAATGGTGTAATGGTTAATGATGCAAATGTTGTAACAGCAGATGTTACTACAGAAAATGGAGTGGTGCATGCAATAGATAAAGTACTTGTTCCCGGAACAGCTTCTATTACAGAAATGGAATTAGCAAACATTTCTATCTATCCAAACCCAACAACTAAAGCAATTAAAATCAGTAATTTTGAAAATGCAGCCTATAAAATATTTAACTCCGCAGGAGAAATTGTAAAAGATGGAATTATTGATAATAATGTGATTCAGGTAGAAAATATTAAAAATGGAACTTATTTCTTACATATTATTGAAGAAAATAATGTTTACACTAGCCAGTTCATAAAACAATAGTTTTTTGGTTTTTGTGGCGAAAGAAAGCTCACTTCTCACTGAGAAGTGAGCTTTGTGTTTTTAGAATATGAAATACATTTTGTAACTTTGTACTATGTATTATTCTAGGCCTTCTCACAAGCATTTGTTTTTTGTAAAAAAGTAATATCTCTGGTAGTTGTACACAGTTGATATTACGTACTTTCCACCTTGGGAGTACCGCTTCTGAAACAAATAATGATTGTTTTACCATTGAAAAGTCCACGGATGGAAAAACATTTGAACCCCTAGGAACGGTTCTTGGACATGGAAATTCGACTTCTACGATTTATTATGAATTTAAAGACTTATGTAGGGTTGGTGAAGTAAATTACTACAGACTTTCTCAAACTGATTTTGATGGGACTACACAAGAATTAGGTATACAGTCCTCTCATTGTAAGGGAAAATTAGAAATTACCATTCATCCCAATCCTACAGAATCTGGTGTTTATATCAGTCCTCACGGAAAACTAGATAATGATTTACAAATACAAATTTATAACTCTTTAGGCGGTTTGGTGTCAACACATTTTATTAAAGGAAGTACATATATCTTACTTCCTGAACAAAAAGGAATTTATTTATTTCATTATGTGATAGTAGGCAAGAAAAAGGTAAAGAAAGTTGTGAAATATTGAGTTGTATGAACGAAGCTTTTATGTTTGAAACTTTAGAAAAGTATTACAAAGAAAATTTGCTTTGTTTTAAAGTGGGCTTTATTTCATTCAAAAAAATGATAGAAAGAATTTTAATACCTATATTTCGAGCTAAAGTGCATTTATACACTTGGAATAGATGGATAAACGAACAAAATCATGGATGAAACAGGCTAAGGAATCAATTCTAGAACAAGGATTGATTCTCTTGATTCCCATTATGGTAATCCGAGGTTTTGAAGTATTTGTTTTTGATGCAGAAGCGTTTCAATCAATAGGTTCTGCCTTCAGGGTATATATGTTTGCCATTTTTAAGGAAATTATTTTCCTAACGATTTATCTGCTTACTTTTGGAATTATTTATTCTCAGGTAAAACGGTTTTCTAGAATACTTTATACCTTTTTAATTGCTGTTTCCTCAATTCTCCTAATTGTAATTTATCTAGCTACTTCACAATATTATTATACAGCAGACTTACTACTCGATCACGTAATTCTTTATTTTAATTTTAATGAATTACTGGAAATTGCGGGCACGGAATCAGGAAGATTAACAGGTGAATATTTTTGGTTTTATGTGGTTTCATTTAGTTTACTAATACTTGCACTTATTTTTAGAAAAACCATTTTAAAAACACTACAAAAAGGTCGATTAACCAAAGTTATCCTCATTGGAGGTCTTACTGTGATTTGTGTTCATTTTATTCTGGCGAACCCAACGTTTAAAAAAGAACATGAATTAAATAGTATTTCAAAACCAAAGTATCTTTTTTCACATATTATTGACAACTTATTCTTTAAGGTAAACTTAGATAATCTGTCAGAAAAGGAACTTTATCTTGCTACAAAGAGTTTTAGATCTTTTATGGAGTGGGAAAACAATGTTCATCAAACAAAGTACCCATTTGTAAAAACGCATGATGATCGTAAGAATAGCTTAAATAAATATTTCACAACATTTGATCAAAAACCTAATCTAGTGCTTGTGTTTTGTGAAGGACTAAGCTCAACATTTTCGGGTCAAAACGCACATTTGGGAAGTTACACACCGTTTTTAGATTCTTTATATAAACAGGGTTTGTATTGGCCGAATGCAATCAGTAATACGGATCGAACACATGGTGTTTTTGCTAATGTGCTCGCCTCTCTGCCACATGGTTTTGAACGTGGGATACTAAATCTAAAATCAACTTTTCCACAACACTTTTCAATCCCAAAATCTTTAGCGTCAAATGGTTATCACGCTTCATTTTTGTATGGAGGATGGGGATACTACGATAATTTTGAACCATTCCTGAGAAAAAACTACGTTTCAACAGTATGGGATAAAACCTATATGGAAAAAAATAATATCATTGAAGCCCGAAGTAAGGAGGAAGATTTTACATGGGGGATTCATGATAAAGAAATGGTTGATTTGTATTTTGCATTTAAAGATAGCATTAAAAACGAGCCTTTCTTTGATCTATTTGTTACTTTGAGTTTACACAGTCCTTTTGATATTCCTGAAAAGGAAAAGTATGTTGAGCTTGCTAGAAATATGTCAAAAAACAAGCCTAATGGCAAAGAAGTTTTTGATAAATCTTCAGATATACTTGCCTCTATTGTTTATCAGGATGAAGCGCTAAAACAATTTATGAAGACGTATGAAAAAAGACCTGAATTTGAAAACACTGTTTTTCTATTTGTAGGAGACCACAATGTTGTAGGATTACCGATGAGGTCAGAACTGGACGCGCATAGTGTTCCCTTACTGATTTATAGTCCACAATTAAAAGAGAGCAAACAATTCAAAGATATTGTTGCACATACAGATGTTCCGCAAAGTATTTTAACGCTTTTTGAACCTTATTTAGAAAATCAAGCAAACATTGAGTTCAATCACTGGGTGGGAGAAGGTTTGTCAACTAAAAATCAAGTCGCATCGCAACATCCAATATTTATCGGAAGTTTTAATGGAGACGTAAATGGAGTGATTAGTGATAACCACATTTTGTTAAACAATCAGTTGTACAAAATTGAAAATCACCTAAACTTATCGAAAGTTGATGATGAAAAACTAAAACAACTCCTTCAGAAACAATTGAAAAATTATGAGATAATGAATCATTTTACCATCAAACAAAATAGACTCTTATTGCCAAAAGATACACTTGCTTTTCCGAATGAGGATGTTGATTTTTACTTCCCTGTTTATGATGAATAAAACGTGGGAACCATTAATGGTATTGCTTGGTTTAATAATTTCACCTTAACATTTTTCAATTTTCCTAAGTACTCTCCATCAATTTGAAATGACACAGCATGTTCACAAAAAACCTCAGCACTTTTGACACTTAAAACTTCTGCGAAATCAGGATTCAAATCAATTTGATCGGTGAAAGTTTTAATGATTTCAATTAAGTTTAAATTCTTAAAAGCAATAATCTCAAATTGTCCATCATTGGTTTTTCCTTGTGGATTAATACAAGCGCCCGTTCCATACTTTTGGCAATTAGCAATAGATAAAACTGAAGCTTCAACCGTTTTTGAAGTTTCTTCTGAAACAATTTTAAAAGTGTAAGGATGTTCGCTTTTCATTAAAGTGGGAATAGATTGCATGAGATAACCCATCTTTCCGCGCAATTGTGATTTGTCATAGTTTTTTATCAAGTCAGCATTTACCCCAAAATCTGCTAGATGTAAACTGATGTGATCATTGATTTTCAATACATCAATGTGCTCAACTTTACCGTTTAAAGCGACCTCCAATTGTTCTTGAGGTGTTTCTGGTATGTCAAAATTTAAGGCAAATCCATTGGCTGAACCCGAAGGAAATAAAGCGAGCGGAACATCTTCATTGAGTACACCTTCGGCTACGATTTTTATCGTTCCATCTCCACCAGCAACAAAAATGCAATCGAAATCATTTTCTTTAACTTTTTGCTGAATCTGTTCTTGATCATTTACTCCCGTTGTTTTGTAAATCGTGAGTTTAATTTTACGCTCTTCAAGCGACTTTTCAACCAAATGAATGAGTTCCGTTTTGTCATTGTCTCCTGCAATTGGGTTAACAACAAAAAGTATATGTTCGATTTTTTTCATTTTTACATTTAAGATTGAATAAATTTAAATATTTTAAACCAATTGAAGTCTTCTATTGTTAAAAATTATGGGTTCACAAAAAGGGAAATATTAAAAGAATAAATGGCAAAATTAGATTTAAAACTATATCGCGGATACATGAATGAAGAACGCTTAATCGTTTTCGGACATGCTTTTAAATCTTGGGCGCCTGATAAATACAAAATTGATAAAAAAGGAATTAGAAATGCATTCTCGATCATTCATAAATTCAGAATAAAACCTTTAAAAAATCAAGAAGTTGTATTGAATTTTCGCAACATAGAAACCAAAACTACAACCGCTTCAGATGGATTTTTTCAATTTGAAATAGCTTATGAAGATTTTATAGAAAGTGGATGGCATGAATATTCTGTTTCTTGTCAAATAGATAATTATGGTATCATAGAAAAAGGTGAGGTACTGAAACCTTTTAAAAGTAAATATGGAATCATTTCTGATATTGACGATACCTTTTTGATTTCACACAGTGATTCATTCTTTAAGAAACTCTACATTATGCTTTTCAAAAACGTCAATAAACGTAAGGTTTTTGCAGATGTAACACCGCATTATCAAGCTTTAAGTCGATTTGGACAAGCCAACGAAAATGCTTTCAACTCCTTCTTTTATGTTTCGAGTAGCGAATGGAATTTATATGATTTCATTATTGAATTTACCCGTTTACATGAGTTGCCGAAAGCGGTTTTATTATTAAAGCAAATCAAAACAGGGGTTTTAGATTTTTTCAAAACAGGAAGAGGAAATCATAACCACAAATTAGACAAAATCAATAACATTATCGATTTTTACCCTGACTTAGAATACGTTTTACTGGGAGATGATACGCAGCATGATGTTTTTATTTACCAAAATATCAGCAAGCAATTACCACAAAATGTAAAAGCAGTTTACATAAGACAAACTGGAAAGACCAAAGACAAAAAAGTCGAAGAAGCACTTGAAGTCATAGAGAAACAGAATATATCGACATGTTATTTCCGCGACAGTAAAAAAGCGATTGCTCATTCGCAGGAAATTGGAGTGATTTAGAATTGCATATTTTTAAAATGTTTATTTTATTTTAGAGTCAAAGAAAATATATAAAACCTTTTTTCTAATGTAACCATAATTACATTCAGTTAATTAGCAATTGCTTAACTTTGTATCGAATTTCAATAAACCTTGAGTGATGGAAGACATGATATTTTATGATAGAATGCAATTCGCATTTACAATCACTTTTCATTACATATTTCCGCAATTGACAATGGGGCTTTCCCTAATGATTGTTTATTTCAAATGGAAATTTTTACGTACCAAATTAGTTCAATACAATGATGCCGCCAAATTTTGGATGAAGATTTTCGCTTTGAACTTTGCCATGGGAGTAGTCACAGGAATTCCAATGGAGTTTCAGTTTGGTACCAATTGGGCTAAATTCTCTGAATTAACCGGTGGAATTATCGGTCAAACCTTGGCAATGGAAGGGATGTTTTCCTTCTTTCTTGAGTCTTCATTTTTAGGTTTGTTCTTGTTTGGAGAAAAGCTTTTGGGACAGCGACTTCACTTTCTTACTGGTCTTTTAGTTTTCTTAGGTTCTTGGGCCAGTGGTTTTTTAATTATCGCAACACATTCTTGGATGCAACATCCTGTGGGGTATGAAATTCTAGAAAATGGAAAATACGTACTTAAGAACTTCGGTGCTTTATTTTCAAATCCTTGGTTAATTCCTTCTTTCTTACACAATCAAATGGGTTCTGTAATTACCTCTTCTTTTGTGGTAGCGGGAGTTGGAGCTTTTTATTTACTCAACAATAAACACAGTCAATTTGGAAAACTATTTGTAAAAACTGGAGTGGTTTTCGGTTTAGTTTCAAGTATTCTTGTGGCTTTTCCAACTGGAGACTGGACAGCAAAAAACGTTGCTAAATATCAACCCGCAGCTTTTGCTGGTATGGAAGGGATTTTTGAAACTGAAAAAGGAGGTGCTGAAATTGTTTTAATTGGTCAGCCTGACATGGAGAACAAAAAGCTCGACAATAAAATTGCAGTTCCTAATGTTTTGAGCTTTTTGACTTATCAAAACTGGACACAAGAAGTGAAAGGATTAAATGAATTTGATGAGAGTTTACATCCGACCAATGTACCAGGACTTTATTATGCGTATCATATTATGGTTGGATTAGGAACTATTTTTATAGGTTTAATGGTCATTGCTACCATACAATTATTCAGAAAAAAATTATATAAAACAAAATGGATCTTGTGGACGCTATTATTCATGATACCATTTCCGTATATTGCCAATACAACAGGTTGGTACACCGCCGAACTTGGAAGACAACCGTGGTTAGTTTACGATTTACTCCGAACAGTTGATGGTGTTTCACCAACCGTTTCATCAGGTAACACCTTATTTACATTGCTTGGATTTATTGGACTCTATTTCATGCTTGGCTTGTTATTTTTGCTTTTAGCAGGTAAAATAATTAATAAAGGTCCAGAAACAGAAAAAACAGTTTAACCATGGAGATTTTTTGGTATATCGTTTTAATGGTCATGTTAACCGTCTATATAATTCTAGATGGTTATGACTTTGGTGCAGGGATTGTGCACTTATTTTTCGCAAAAAAAGACAAAGACAAAAAAGTTATAACGAAATCAATCGGGCCATTTTGGGATGCCAATGAAGTATGGCTAATTGCCGCAGGAGGAATTTTATTTTTTGCTTTTCCTACTTTATACGCTGTAGCATTTAGTGGTTTTTACTTGCCGCTGATCATGATCTTGTGGTTGCTCATTTTCAGAGCAATTGGTTTAGAACTTCGTGGACAAATTAAAAATACGATCTGGGAAGCCATTTGGGATAAAGCTTTTGGAATTTCAAGTTTGTTGTTGGCATTATTCTTTGGAGTAGCATTAGGAAACGTTGTGAGAGGCGTAAACCTTGGAATGGTAAGTGAAGGAGTTGCGGCAAATGAAGGACATTATTTCTTTTTACCGTTATGGAACTCAACATTCAGTCCACAAGCAGAACATTTAGGTGTGATTGACTGGTTTACGCTCCTTTTAGGTGTAATTAGTGTAATTATTTTATTGATTCATGGTGCGAATTGGATTATCTTTAAAACAAACTCAAGCATAAACGAAAAATTAAAAAAGGTAGTTTTCAGACTTAATTTTGTTCTGCTGGCTTTGGTAATTACTTCTTTGTCAATATGGGACAGAATAGAAGCTTTACCTTTCCATAATTTTATGGACCATCCATGGCTTTTCATCTTCCCTTCGATTGCAATCATTGGACTTCTTGGATTGTTTAAAATTAAATCATTCAAAAAAGATGGAACAGGATTTATATTTTCGTCATTGTTTTTATTTGGTGGACTAACAACAACCGTAGCATCGATTTTTCCCAAAGTTTTACCTTCTACAAACGATGTAGTTTCTTCACTTACGATTTATAATTCAAGCACTGGAGAATATGGTCTATCTGTCGGAGTATATTGGTTCATTATTGCAATCATTCTAGTTGCCATTTACATGTTTGTACAATATCGTGTTTTCAGTGGTAAAATGGACGACAACAGTTACGGCGAACATTAATCGAGAACAATGACACATACATTAATCTCCATATTAAGTATTTTTTCGGGGTTTTTCGGAGCACACTTTTTTGCTTTAGTAAAACCCAAGTTCAGTTTAGGTTTCACAGGAAATAGTATTGTGGGCATTTTTGGTAGTATTTTACTTATAAAGTCATTTGGCAGATTAGGCTTTAACCCTTTTGCAATTATGGAGACAGGAAATGTTAATTGGTTATTGTTTACCATAAACTTGATGGTCTCTTTTTTAGGCGGAATCTTATTTTTAATGCTGACACAATGGGTCGTCAAAAAAATGAACAAAGCAAGATAATTGAAAAACATTGCTCATATTTTGCTGTTAAGTTGATAAGAATCAAGTTTGATTGTTAATTTTAACCATAAAGCAAATCGAAATGTCAAAACAAGTACCCAAAGAAGCATTCAAATTCTTAAATAAATTAGCCAAAAACAACGACAGAGATTGGTTTAATGAACATAAATCAGAATTCAAATCGCTTAAAAGTGAGGTAAAAGCGGTTTTTGAAGATCTAATGGTAAAAGTTCAAGAGCACGACCGCATCCAACGATTGAAAGTCTTTAGAATTTACCGCGACATTCGATTTTCAAAAGATAAAACGCCTTATAAAACTCATATCAGTGCCAATTATATCAGAGTTAAACCTGACTTAAGAGGAAGTTATTACTTGCATCTTGAACCAGGTAACTCTTTTATTGGTGCTGGATTTTGGGCGCCAGAAAAAGATGATTTGTTGAGAATAAGGAAAGAGTTCGAAATGGATGCTGATGAAATACGTGAGATTTTAAAAGACAGAAATCTCATCAAGCATTGGGGTGAATTGCAAGGCGATGAATTGAAAACAGCACCAAGAGACTTTGACAAAGAACACCAAAACATTGATTTAATCAGGAAAAAGCAATTTATCTTTTCTAAAGCTCTAAGCGATGAATTAGTCTTATCTGACCAACTTGTAGACCACGTAAATGATGCTTTCAAAGCTATTCGACCATTTTTCGACTACATGACAGAAGTCCTTACCACTGATGAAAATGGAGTTTCATTAATCTAATAAAAACATTCTGTCTTCTTGAGGACGTAAAGATTGCGAACCAAAGGTTGTATTGCGCTGTTTTAGTATAAATTAAAAATTTATGTTTGGATTGTTTAAAAAGAAAACAGAGAAGGAAAAGTTAGAAGTTAATATGAGAAGCTATTAAAAGAATCGCATAAATTATCAACATCAAATCGAAAAATGGGCGATCAAAAAGCCTACGAAGCTGCTGAGGTTTTAAAAGAAATAGAAAAGTTAGATTGAGTTAAATAATCCGATGACAATTGAACACTTCGCAATTAGCTAATTAAACCAAACAGCATATTTCTTTCGGCGCAAATCTATTGCTAGCTCTTCCTCCATGGCCAAAGCTTCTCTCTGAGTCTTAATTGGATTCAAATGATTATACAAACTTGGTCGAAGGTATTTGCCATATTTCTCTACAATATTTGCAGAAAGTTTATATCCTTTTTTATTTACAAAGCCTGTTTTATGTTGCTTAAATCGCTCTGCTGGAGTTTTACTCGTCATTCCCACATATACGCACTGCATTGTACCATTATATTGTGGATTCGCATTTCTAAATCGCGCATTTTCTGAAAAAACCTTTTTAGATAATTCAACAACGTAAACTGAATATTCTGTTTTGGACATTTCAACGGAATTTTAATGCTCGGAAAGATAGCAAATGTTGCATTACTATACAAAACAGTAGCTTATTCTGCCTGGTATTATTAATTCTTTGGTGTTTTTCGTTCGAAGTTCGATTGATGTTTGTTTATTATTTTTCTGTTGTAATGAAATTAGTAGAGCGTCAAGCCTAACTCAATAGCAATCCATCAAAATCCTTCCTTTTTCAATATGTTTTTCCAATGGAGGTAATCCGTGTTCGATGCATATCCTTTTTAATTCTTCCAAAACGCCATCTCTCATTTTTATGGATCCACAAATCATGATGCTGCCTTTGTTTTTGATCAATCGGGCAACTTCTATCTTGTGTTCCTTGACTAAATCTTGAACGTACTTTTGATTGCCTTCCTCTTTCGACAATGCAAAATGCAAAGTGTTGAAGATGTCTGTAGATTCGTTTTGTTGAATGATTTTATGATACAATTTAAAACTCAAAGTATTTCTTCCACCCAAGAAAAATGTCTTTTTTTGTTTGGAATACATGGAGGTCATTCCTAAGAATGGCGCAATCCCTGTTCCATTGGCAATCATTAAAACATTGCCTTTTTTAGGTAAATGGAAGGGTTTATTCACCTTAATGTAAGCTGAAATAATATCATCAGGTTCTTGTTTGTACAAAAAGGAAGAACATTCGCCTAGCTTATGTTTTTTGATGCTTAAAAGTATATTTCCTTCTTTTGTTTTTCCAATCGAATAATAGCGAGGAGTTTCATCGCCAGGTGGTGCTATTGCTAATAAATCTCCAGATTGAAAGTGTTGATGACTTTGTGGTTTCAATTCTAAGGTAAATGTTAAGGTGTATCCATCATCGACAATTTGTTTTTCTACGACTTGAAACGCTGATAATTTCACCCTTTTTCTATTGTTCTCTTGCGGAACTTCAAACTCTAATGCGTTTTCCTTTTTCCATGCTTCAAGCGATAACATGAAACTTGTGTGCGATCGACCATCAATTAAGGTAGGGGAGGAGTTCACAATAAAGTCATTCGAAGCGCTAAGTTTTTTATGTACATCAATAGCGTATTGACAAAACTTCGGATACATCATGGATCCAAATCCGATTATGTGTGTTTTGATTCGATTTTTCTGATTTGTTTTGTCAACTTTTGAAAGGAAATGTCTGGCATTGAAAGGGGAATCACCATTTCCATAAGTGGACGTCAAAATAATGAGGTGTTTCGCCTTTGCATATTCTTGATAATGATTCATGTCATCAACAAAAACAGATTTTCCGGCTTCTTTAAGTGCATTGAAAAGAAGTTGACCAAATTTTTGAGTAGAACCATTTTCTGAACCAATTAAAATGATGAACTCTGCATTTTCAGGACTTGTTTCATTGCGAGACTTCGAAAACATTCTTCGCCAAGCAATTTTTGTCCCAGAATACATGAAGTAAAGCAAGTTGATTGAAATCAATCCCAGAACAATTGACCAAATCCATTGTCCTTTCCCAGTGTGAAGCGTCATGGATAAAGCATTCAGGTTTTGAAACCACGTAGTTTTTCGCTCGGCGATTATCTCTCCAGTAAATTGATGAATTTTCAAGCTACGGTCATGGAGAATCAATTCAAAATAATCTTCTTCATCTGCTGAAAAGGGGAAGTGAAGCGTTTTTATATCCGATAAATAAGTGTTTTGAAATAGTGGAAAATCACGCAAGGCTATTTCTTCTGTTGAGCTTGGTGAATGTTGAATTTCTGTATTTTCTTTTGGTTTAAATTGCGTGTCTATAAACAAAATAGTTCCAGCAAAAGCCATGATCACAATCGGAATAAAAGCGAATCGGCCAAGCAAGGTATGGTAATATTGAGCTGAGCTTTGCTTTTTGATATGCGAGAAAATATTTTTAAATCCATTGGTGCGTTTAATGACAAGAGCAATTCCGCTTATGGAGGTTAGCAAGAGCAAGAAAACTGTAATTCCCATTAAAATTCTTCCCGTGGAATGTAGGAAAAGCGAACGGTGTAAAGTCGTGATCCACGTATAAAATTCATTTTTTGGAGGGATTTCAGCTATCTTTTCTCTTGAACTCGGATGAATATAAAAAGATCCGTCTTTGTTTTCATCAAAGCCAATAACGTCTACTTTTACAGCTTTTTCCTCATCTACCTCAACCGAAAACACTTCAATAAATTCTTCTTTAAGTTGAGGAACAAATTGAGATAAACTTATGCTGTCGGCCGCTTTTTTATCACTCGGTGAATTGAAATGTTCTACAACTGGTGCTGTTGAAAGAATTATTCCTGTAAGCGAAGCAATAAGTAAAAAACCACCAGAAAAAACGGCCAAAAGTAGATGACTCGATCTCCAAAAACTAGTCAGTCTTTGCAAGACAAACCCAAATACTGCGTTATGCTTGTTTTTAATTACAGTCATTTATAAAGATAAATTCCTGACAATTAAAAACTTCACAAGCCTTGTCTTTGGAGTTTTCTTATCAAAGACTTGAAAAAGAATATTTATTTTGAGCTTACTTATCAACATAGAAAAAAAGCGATTATTTGTTTAGAGGAATCAACCTTATTTGGCGAATGAAACCTTCTGATCCATCATAATTCCCACGCTTTAATTGTTCGGTTGATAAATCTACAACAACATCTTTTGAGTGGTAACTTTTATCTTCCACAGCTGTTTCAAAACGTAGTGAATATTTATTGTCGATGTATTTCTCATCAATTGAAAAAGTAATTACCGACCGTTCTCCACTGCCAATAGTAGCACCAGTTACACCGTCTAATCTAGGTTGAAATCTGTTTTTTTTGCGGTATGCATGCCACGCCTTTAAATCGGGATACCATTCGTGATCATATCCTAAAACGCTTAAAGTTTCAATGTATTCACCTTCGGCATTCACAACCGAAACAATCACATAAGCTCCTTCACCTTGGTAGTTTTTTAATTGAATCAAACATTTATAGGCCTTGTTGCTGGATTGTGCTGTGGAAAATTGTGGACTGAATAAAAATCCAAGGCTTAACACTCCAAAAATCAATAATTTTCTCATCTCTTTTATTTTAAAAATTCTAAATCTCCGCTCAAAAGTTCATTGCTTTTGGCTAAATCATAAACGCTTTCATCGAAGTCTGTTATGGTGTTTTTATCCGCACCTTTTTCAATTAGAAATCTTAAAAACTTGGTGTCATGACCTTTCATTGCTGCTAATTGTAAAGCAGTCAATCCATGTTTGTTTTTCGCATTAATATCGACTTTTGAATTCAATAAAATGGTTACCAATGCTTCATTCTCCATTGCAGTGGCAAGGTGAATGGTTTTGTCTTGAACTTTAACTCCTTTTTTCTGTAAGATTTCAAAGTAATGCTCGAAAAACTTTCTATTTCTCTCATCGAATGTTGCAACCAAGTGTGTAATTAAATTATCACCAGATTTGTCGATTATTTTAAAATCTAATCCTGCTTTTAAAACCCGTTCTGCTAAACCTGCATTCTTCGTTCGCAAAGCATAGGTCAATAAATTATAGCCTTTATCGTTAATAATCGTTTTGTCCTTTGTTCTTGCATACAAAATAGATAAGCCAACTTCATTCTTTCTCATAGCGGCAATCATCAAAGGATTATTTCCTTCATCATTTTCCTTTTGAATGTCAAGGTTTTGATCAATTAAGTAAGTGTAAACATTTTCATTTTTGTTGCTTGCAGCAATAAAGTGTAATAAATTATTTCCTGCGATATTGGTCAATCTTGGATTCAAGCCTTTCTTTACCAAGTATTCAAAAACAGGCAACTCGTTCGAAAATCTTCGTTTTCCTTTTGCAGCAAAAAACAAAGCGTTTTCATTATTATCATTAACCTCTTTTGGGTTAAATCCTATTGCTATAAGTTGATCGAGAAGCTCAATATTTCCTTGTGAACTCGCATAATGAAAAACAGTATTTCCATGATTGTCTTTTGCTTCTATATCAAATCCATTTGCAATGAAATAATCAAATGCTTTTACATCTTCAATATGCTGAGCTAAATAATGAATTGCTGTGGCTCCAGCTCGATTAGGCGCATCCAATTTTAAATCATAAGCCGTAAATAAATCGTATATTCTGTGATCTGTAACTCCCCCCATTGCAGTAAAAGTCTGTAAATTATTGCCTTTATCGTCAAGAATGTGAATGTCAGCACCTTTTTCCATTAGAATTTTTGTCAATTCATAATTACCTCGATAGGCCGCCCACATCAAGTAGTTTCTAGCATCATGCGTAATTTTGGTCACCTCATTTCCTTCTATTTCCAATAAAAACAAGATGGTTTCTAAGGGCGCCTTATTTAAAATGGCATAGGCCGTGGCGTCAAAGTTAAATTGGGAAAATTCCGTTGGACTATTTCCTTTGTCAATTTCACTTTTTACCTCTTCAATACTTGTATTTTCATTCCAAAACTCATTGCCTAAAAAAATGTTTTTTTGAGCGAAAATAGTCATCGATACAAACACTAAACTTATACTTAAAAATGCCTTCATACTAATTAGATTTATTCTAAATAAGGCAAAAGTAGATAAAATATTGGAGCGAAATAGATTCGTTTTAAAAATACCCTAAACTAGGTATTTTGCCGAAAATAGTGGGATATACCTACTTTTTGGTATTGGCGTTTCTAAATCCTGTCCATAACTTTGCAGTCATTATTTGTAATTAATCTAAATAAAAACAATGAAAAAAACTTTACTTTATACAGCATTATTTTTTGCTGGAAGTCAATTTATAAACGCACAATCAGTTTCAGAAACGGTGAGTATTGGAGCGAACTATTCAAATGAAACTTGGTACAGTTTAGAAAACGGTGAACAAGGAACGGCATCTGCTTCAGCATGGGATTTATCTTTTGATTTATCAGGTTTTGGAACATCCATTCGCATCAATTCAGGAAATGGTGTGATGTTGTATGCTTATCCAAATGGTGATATAACTGATTGGACAACCGTTGATACTACTGGAATTACATCATGGGATGCACAATACAACGACGAAACAACGTGGTTTAATGGTGCTTTTGACAAAAATGTAAACCCAAACGATCCTTTTGATGTGGGTTGGGGAACTTATGATATGAATACACATGTGATTTCAGGGGATTCCATTTTTATCATCAAATTAATGGATGATTCATATAGAAAATTGCGTATCGATGATATGAGTAATGGAGCGTTTAATTTTACATTTGCTATGCTTGACGGAACGGATGAAACACAAGCTTCTGTCACCAAAGCAGACTACCAAGATAAGCTTTTCGGGTATTATTCAATTCAAAATGAAAGTGCTGTAGATCACGAACCAGTAGCGGTTGAGAACTGGGATTTATTCTTCGGAAAATACACTGGTTTTATCCCAACTCCATATAATTTAACTGGAATTATTGCAGGACCAAATACAGAGGTCGTTCAAATCGATGGAGTCACTGATGTTGCCAACTATAACGATTGGGGAGCCGAAACATTTACTACTGACATCAGCACAATTGGAGCAGATTGGAAGGAATTCGACATGGGAACTTACGAATATAATGTGGTTAATGACCGTGTTTACTTTGTAAAAACACAAGTTGGAGATGTTTGGAAAGTTATTCCCACTGGATTTGGGGGCAGTTCTGACGGAAACTTTGAGTTTACAAAAGAGAAAATATCAGCACTTTCACTCGATGAAAACGGATTAGAAAAAGCAGAGGTGTTGGTTTATCCTAATCCTGCTTCAGATAAAGTTTCTGTACTATTAAATAACATGGAAGCAAAAGTAATTAGCGTTCAAATTCTAAATATGCAAGGACAAATTGTCTTTGAGAAGAATTTAGTGGGAAAAAGCAATTTCGATGTGAAAAATATACCAGTTCACGCTTTTGGAAGTGGTGTTTACCAAGTAAAAGTAGATAACGGAACACATCGATTCAATCAGAAATTAATGATTAAATAGTATGTTATTTCTCCCTTGATGCTTCAATAGTCTTCATTTTAAAGCAATTAGATTAACACTTCAATTTAATTCACATAGTGTCAAATAATAGTTCGAAGCACTTCTCCCTTTCGAGGGAGAGACAGAGGGAGGAAACAAAGTTCTTTCAACTTACTTTCAGGGAGGGAATCCTGTGAGTAAAGCCTTTAATAACAACGAAATAAATAGATAAAAAACAAACATTAAAAAATAAATAAAACAAAAAACAAGTTATGAAAAAATTACTTTTCTGTGCATTAGCATTAACAAGCACATTAACATTTGGACAAAATGACAAAAAAGAACTCGATCGAAAGTCCATTTTAGAAATGGAAGGTTGCTATAAGGTAACTTTCGATTTTGCGGAGACTTTCTCTCCAGATACAGCTTACGTGAAATACGATGATTATTCTTCACAGGCTATAGAATACGTTTTTGCAATTGAAGACGAACCAGATTTTATTTCCTTGCAACATATTTTAGTAGTAAATGATACATTTATCGTAAAACATTGGCGTCAAGACTGGTTGTACGAAAATAGAAATGTTCTAATGTACGACAAAGACAGAACTTGGGACAATGAAAAAATCTCGAAAAAAGCGGCGAAAGGAACATGGACGCAAAAAGTTTTTCAGGTGGATGATTCTCCAAGATATGAAGGATACGGAACTTGGGTGCATGTAGATGGGAAACATTATTGGGAATCAACTGCCGATGCGCCATTGCCAAGAAGAGAATTGACGGTAAGACAAGATTACAATGTTACACGTCGTCATAGTCGCATGGAAATTACAGAAAATGGCTGGATGTTAGAACAAGACAATGAGAAGATTTACCGTGATGAAAACGGAGAAGATCATTTAATTGTTTGGGAAAAAGGTCATGAGATTTTTACCCGCGGAGATTATGATTGTCAGCCAGCGATTGATTGGTGGAAGGAAAATTACCAGTTTTGGGCAGATGTGAGAACCACTTGGGAAAGTACAATTGCAGCCAACAAACGTTTGCATTTCGAAAGAAAAGTGGATAAACAACTGATGTATCAGAAATTATTTGCCCTCGGTGAAGAGCATAAAGCAGGAAAATACAATCAAGCAAAAGCACAAAAGGAAATTCAATCTGTAATTAATGCTTATCTAAATCAGTAATTTCTGGATTCAAAAAGTTATTAAAGCATAAAGTGATATTCGAAGCACCTCTCCCTTTGGAGGGCGACACAGAGGGAGGATTTTAAAATGTTTCAGATTAATCAAATGCCGAAATAAACCTTATAAATCAGAAATAATCAATTCATAATTTGTTTACACCGTCCAGTTTGAATTAAGGCCCGAGCTGGACGGTTATGAAATTGATGAATTTAATTATTAAAGCATAAAGTGATACTTGAAGCACCTCTTCCGTTAGCTAATGGAGAGACACAGAGGGAGGGTTTGAGACTGACGGAATTGTAAAAGCGTCTCATTCGTCTTCTTCAAATCAAATTCAACAGGAAATAAACCAAAAAGGTTGACTATCAAAAAAGAAATAAACATGACTATTGCGAATTGTAAAAGCATCTTCTTTACAACTATTTTACATTTACTTTTTACAACATTCGTTTATGGGCAAACCATAACGGTAATCTCTTTGGAAGATAGTCAGCCTATTCCTGGGGCAAGAGTTGATATTTATCATCAACAAAAAACGCATCATTTTACCACCAATTATGACGGTGAATTTCAAGTGGAGCCATTTTTAAGAAATACATCGGTAAAAATGACCATCTCTTTTGCTAGTTACGAAACCAAAATTTTGGAACCAATTGTTATCTCTAGAGATACAAATATCGCATTAAATACAGCGGTGAAAAACTTTGAAGAGGTGGCTATAACCGCACAGTATAAATCTCAATTGGTAGAAAACGCCGTGCACAACATTAAAGTCATCGATCGACAGAAAATTGAAGCCATGGCGGCGCAAGATTTAAAAGATGTTTTGACAAATGAGCTCAATGTTAGAATAGGAGAGGACAATGTTTTGGGAAGTAGCATGCAATTGCAGGGAATTGGCGGCGAAAATGTGAAGATTTTAGTAGATGGGGTTCCGTTAACCGGCCGACTCAATGGAAATATTGATTTATCACAAATTCCGCTAGAAAGTATTGAAAGGGTTGAAATTGTAGAAGGTCCACTTTCTGTTAGTTATGGAACGGATGCCCTAGCCGGAACGATAAATATCATTACCAAAAAAAATCAAGCCAAGCAATTTGTGGCTACATCGAATAATTATTTCGAAAGCAGCGGTAAAGTCAACAATACTGTAAATTTAGGTTGGCAAATTAAAAAACATCAAATTAGAATAGAAGGTGGACGCTACTTTTTTGATGGTTGGGATCCTTCACACAAGACTTTTCATTTTGATGTCAAGCCAATTGCAGATAGTTCTAGAAATATTCAATGGAATCCTAAAGAACAGCTTTTTGGAGGAATCAATTACCGATACAACAGAAAAAACACTTTGTTTAATTACAGCGGTCAATTTTTTAATGAAGACATCATCAACCGTGGAATGCCACGAGCACCCTATCAACAATCTGCTTACGATGATTATTACAGAACTAATCGAATCAATCAACGTGCAAATTTTCAATATCGTTTCGAAAATGGATATCGATTGTCTTTAATTGCCGCTTACAACGGTTATTTTAGAAGAAAAAACACAAAAGTGCGTGACTTAACAGAGATTTCTGATGTGATTTCTGCCAATCCAAGTGATCACGATACTTCACAATACCATAGTTTTATTGCCAGAGGAAGATTGATTCAGAGCAAGGCAAATAAACGTTTCAATTATGAAGTCGGTTATGATATCCTTTACGAAATTGCCAATGGCGAACGAATTTTAAATAAGCAGCAATCGATAGGAGATTATGCCATTTATACCACGGCAGAATACAGTCCAGTTAAATCTGTAACCATTCGACCAGGATTGAGATACGCCTACAATACCGAGTATAATGCACCGATCACTCCTTCCTTAAATGTAAAATATGATTTCTTAAAACGAGATCAACACCAATTGAGTTTGCGTGCTTCTTATGCCAGAGGATTCCGTGCGCCGTCCATCAAAGAACTGCATTATGTTTTTGTAGATATCAATCACAACATTGTAGGAAACCCCGATTTAGAAGCGGAAACAGCCAATCATTTTAACTTTTCCTTACACCATAAAATGGCGGGAGATAAATTGAAGTTAAAGAACAAAGCAGTGCTGTTCTACAACGATATTCGACAGTTAATTACTTTGGCTCAAGCTTCAGAAGTGGAATATTCGTATTTTAATTTGGACCGATACAGTACAGTGGGAGCGCAATTAGAATCGAATGCAAATTATAAAGACATCACCGCTGGAGTAGGAGTTGGGTACATTGGTAGATACAACGATTTAGCAGCGGATGCAAACGCTTCAGTTGATTTTTTATTCTCTCCAGAAATCAAAGCCAACTTTCAATACAACTGGAAGAAAGCAGGAGTACAAGCAGCGTTTTTTTACAAATATACAGGAGTTTTACCGAATATTCGCAGCAATGAAGATGGTGAGCTTTATGAAACAAAAATCAATGATTATCATACTGCAGACCTTACTCTTTCGAAATTTTTATGGAGCAAAAGATTGAAATTTACAGTAGGCGTAAAGAATTTATTTGACGTCACTTCAATTGCAGGTTCAGCAAGTGGGGAAGGAGCACATTCTGCCGGTTCTGGAAGTGTGAGTATTGGCATGGGACGCGTTTTTCATGCAGGTATAAAATTGAATTTAAAATCTAAATAAGTAGAGATGAGAATAGTAATTATAGCATTGATAATCGTTTTATTTTCTTCATGTTTAAAAGAGGAAATTCCTGTTCCCAAAAGAGAAAAAGGAGATGTTGAAACAGCGTCTGTCAGCATGGGTGGAAATTATGCATATCAAGTATATTTTGATTTTTCAGCCAACGAAATGACAGGAAAAGAAACAAAAGATCTTTGGGATATTGGTTTTGAAACTGGAGAAAACGGCGATAAAGTCATAACCAATACCGCCAAAAATATGATGGTGTATTTAACAGATAAAACAGAAATGGATGAGGTTTTAGATGAAAACAATTATGTCAGCGGACCGGTGTTTGACAATGAAACAGGGAATTTAGATTCAACAGGAATAGGCAACTGGCAAGACGGAAAGGTGAGAATTATCGATATGGGCTACAATTCCGCAGGACAAGCGATAGGTTGGTATAAACTAAAAGTTACTGGCGTAGATGAAACCACCTACACCTTCGAGTTTGCCGAAATCGAAGCCACAAACGCCACCTCTGTAAGCCTGCTAAAGCAAGAGGAGTACAATTTCACTTATTACAGTATGCTCAACAATGCTGAAATACAAGCGACTCCAAAAAGTACAGATTGGGACATTGTTTTTACACAGTATATTCACCAGTTCTACGAACCTGTCGTCACCCCATATTTAGTTACAGGATGTATAACAAACCGCAACAACAGACAAGCCGCAATGGTAACCGAGCTTGATTTTGAGGCCATTGACTTAGCTTATGCCTCCAATCTTGTTTTATCCGAAAATATCAACACAATAGGTTTCGGCTGGAAAGACTTTGTAGGAGATGAGTATTTCGTCAATTCTGAAATTTCTTACATCATCAAAGACCATGAAGGGATTTTTTACAAGTTAAGATTTGTAGACTTTTATAATGAAACAGGAGAGAAGGGGAATCCTGTTTGGGAGTTTGTGGAGTTGTAAAAGCGTCCTCACCTCTTTTAATTGATTGAAAAACTGAAGATTTAAAACAAAACATCAAAATCATAAGACATAGAAAACCTTGAGATTTACCAAGCTGAGAAAACTAAGGTTAATTTAGAAGTCTGTTTTTATTTGGCCACCTTTTCCGCCTACTACCTATAGTTTACTCCTTCTTTTTGGCAGACAATGTAATTTGTGGGAGCTTCACAAGGTCGCTACACAAATTCACTTGCCCTGCAAAACAAAAAGAAGTTCATAAAGCTACCGGTTTTCGTCGGGGTGGGATTCGAAGCTACGTTTTTTGGTTTTTAGCCGTAGACTTACACGTCTAATTATACGCTTACAAATGCTTACTACCTTTTGATGTAAATTACTCTTTTTGAGTAAAAACATAGCGTTTTAAAGCTCATAATATGTTATAATTGTTAAATTTGAATAAAAATGTATAGGTTGGCTAAACGTAATACGATTAGCCAATTGTTACAAATAATTAAAAACAAACATCGAACAATGAAGAAAATTTTATTTTTAGGACTAATAATTAGTTCAATTACAGCAACAAGTCAGACAATTTCTGAATTACAACAACAAATTACAATTTTAGAACAACAAAAATCAATACTACAGGAAAAGATTGATTTTTGTGATTTATACAATAATTCAGATGTTTCAGAAACTACGACATTTAATTCAAATTTTGAATTTAAAGTGATTGAATGTAAAGGGAATTCAATAGACCAAACTGTTGAACTAACAATTACAATTAAACACTCCTTACCTAACCAAAAAATAAAAATCTGGACAGGGAGCGAAAAACCAGTTGCTTATGGTGAAACTGGAAAAAACTATGATTTCAAAAGTATAAATTTTCCTGATTCCAGAGGAGGCTTTGGAGCAGAAGAGTTTAATAGTCCGACTAATTTATTATTACAAGGCAAATTAACGTTTAGAAATATTTTACCGCAAACTGCGAAACTAAGTTTAGTTAATGGAACTGTAGAATTTGAAAACAAAGATGGAGGAGGAAGTAAAGGTAAAGGTAAGTTTGAAATTAGAAATTTAAACATCAATTGGAACTAAAAATGAGAAAAATCACCGCATTATTAATTTTAACATTATTTCTTTCTTCTTGTTCAGATAATCTATCTAACTCTAAAGCAGAAGGTATAATTATTGAATGTTTAGAAAAAGAACCTTATCGAAAAACTGTAAAATTTCAATATGGAGAAAGATTAATTTACAATAAAGATAAAGAGGAATTTGAAAAACTTAAAAAATTAGAAGAAGACGGGCTATTAAAAATTGATTCTCTTGGTGTAAAAAAAAGTACGGTATTATGGAAAGTATCAAAATTATAATATTGAACTTTTGGAAAAATCAAAAGAATATATTATTGAGCAAACTGAATTAAATAAAAAACTATACGTTGAATTATTGGCTTTTGAATATAAAGTTGATGAAGTCAAAGAAGTTCACGAAATCCCGTCTTTAAACGCAGCAGAAGTTAGAACTAATTTTAAGAAAGTAAATATAACTCCTTTTTCTATTTTAAGTAATGAAAATACTTCTGACTTTAAAATCAGAAAATTGAGTTTTAAAAAGACAAGTAACGGTTGGAGATATTGTGAATAATAACTATTTGTAACAATGTATAAAAATAATAAGGGTTAAGTGCCAAACCCAAAGTTGGTACATATTTACAAAGTCCGCCAAATTAACAATTTGACGGTTAAATGAAAAAAAAATAACAATAACAATAAAATTGTAAATTTGGCTAAATACTAAACCGAAAAATAAGTGCGTTTTTAATCCCTTACTATTCTTATACTAAACGTTACCAGCAATTTGAACCAAAATGCAAAACGGAATTATTTATACAATATTGAAATTCGCTTTTGATAATCTTAAGTATTTATCGCTCGTTGAATTATTCAAATTCGTCTTTGTGAAAATATTTTCGGATTCAACTAGTTTATTAAGTAAAGTAAAATTTTCAAGGCTTGCAGTTGACACTTTTATTATTTTAAAATGGACTTTAGTAATTATTCTTTTAAGATATTCCATCAATAACCCTTTCTTGACATTTTTGATATGGTATTTATTGCTAACTAATATTTATACTTATTTCTATTATCATATTTGGAAAACAGAGTCGTTAAATCCTGATAATTTTTCAATTGACCGAGTTAGAAGACGCTTTATCACTTTGCTTTTATCAATAGGCTTTTCTAACCTTTGTTTTGCCTATTTATACAGGCTTCCATATGTAGCGGAATTCAAATGGAGTAACGACACGCCTTTGAATATTAAATCTCTTTGGTTTAGTTATGCGAATTCAATTACTGCTGATTATGAATATGTAAAGCCAATAACAGAACTAGGAATAAATCTCACAATTACACAGCTGATTATTAGTTTTATTTTCTTAACGATAATTTTGGCTAAATCAATTCCACAAACTTCTTCAACAACTTAATTTATGGCATACAGAAACGGCACATATGTTGCTTTCGCGGCAGACGGAAACACAGACATTACAAAATCCGACATTAAGTATTATAACTTACTTAAAGGTTGGAATAAAATGAAGGGCAAAGAGTTTAAACTAATAAATCCTCACGAAAAAGGTTCAATGCTTCGACAATGGAGCAAAGAAGAAACAATAAAAAGGACTTTAAGAAGTCGACTAGATAATAGTACACGCTTACTTCTTTTAGTAGGTAATACAACTAGATTCGACACTGATTTTGTGCCATACGAAATTGAATATGCAATTGATAAATGTAATCTTCCTGTAATTGTTGTTTATGTAAATCACAAAACAAGAATTACGGAAAATTGTCCACAAAGTTTAGTGAATCTATTACCAAAAGCTTTAAAGGATAGAATGGACAATGAAAAAGTTAAAACAATCCATATTCCGTTTAGAGAAAGAATAATAAGTAAAGCAATAGAAGATTATAATCACGACAAATTCCCTTCCTATAGTTTTTCGCTGTACACGGAATCGGTTTACAATTCAATTTATAGAAGTGATGAAATATAAAAAACTGTTGGCAATAACTAAGTATTCGGCGTGCCGATTACGCCCTACGGTTGTGAGATCGCTTCGCTAAGTTGGTCAACGCTGAATACCATGTTGACGGATCCGGATTTTCTTTCACCGTACTGAGCCTGCCGAACGTATGGGGAAAACGTTTTAATACATTATTTTTGAAAGATGATTTTGGAGGTTTGCAGACTCGAAAGTGTGCGTGCATTTCTCATTTAAGTTGGTTGATAACTATTCATTTTCACAAAACCCGCGTAGTTATTAAGCTTTCACTGTTTATATTTCTATTTCACTATTTCTAAGCCATAACTTCTCCATTACGTTAAAATTGTTGCATTTATTCTGTTGATTTATTGACACTTAAAGTTTCTCTCCAGTTTTCTGGTGGACCTCTTCCATCAAAAAGTAAAACAGTAATGAGTTTTCCTTTTTTACACCTTGGACATCGCTTGTGATGTGTTGGGTTTTCCTTAATAATTTCGGACGTTTTCTTTTCATTCAATAACTTTTGCAGTTCGGGTAGCTCCACAAACTAGCTTGTATCCAACAAAACCAACTTCATAAAGCTGCCGGTTTCCGTCGGGGTGGGATTCGAAGCTTCGGGTTTTGGTTTTTAGCCGTAGACTTACACGTCTAATTATACGCTTACAAACGTTTATTACCTTTTGATGTAAATTACTCTTTTTGAGTAAAAACATAGTGTTTTAAAGCTCATAATATGTTATAATTGTTAAATTTGAATAAAAATGTATAGGTTGGCTAAACGTAATACGATTAGCCAATTGTTAGCAGCAATGTAAAAAATCGAAAAATGTACATAGACTTAGGAAATATTCTAGCAATTGTGTCTTTAATTCTTGGACTGATTGCCTTAATAATCACGATTGTAGGATTTTTTGCATCTCTAAAGTTTTATAGAGACGGTGTATCTCTTCAAGATAGCGCTAACAAGGCACTTGCAAAAATTGAAGAAAAAACATCCTCTATACAGACGCAAATAGGTGGAATGTTTGACAAAACATTAGATGCTGCAATAAAAAATAACAAAGGTGTTTTAGTCTCTCAAGACTTTGATGATATTAGCGATCAGCTCGAGAACGTTAAAGATAACCTGATCAAAAATATATCTAATGAAATATCTTCCATCGGCACGGAAGAAAAGAATCAAATGAAACAGTTGTTCGAAGAACAGTTCCGGATAATTACAGATCAAGTTAATATCAGCCAAGAGAACACAGAAGATTTATTCCAACAGTCTGAAAATGAATCACTACCCGTAACACAGTTCCAACTTAAAATTTTAAATGGACTAAGAAATTCAGAAGAGAAATTAACAGTATCTGAGATATCTGACAAGCTTGGTGTAAGTGTCCCAGTTGTGTCACGAGACTTGATAAGGTTAAAAAGAAAACGGTTAGTAAATGAAACCAGTGAAGGACCAAATAAAAAATATTCTATTGCCGACTTTGGTGAAAAAGAACTAAGTGTTTTAATCGATGAAGCATTTCAAAGAGCTTCCATAAATAACAATGAACCGCATCTTGCCAAAGTTGGAGTGGAAATAAAGAAAATTGATCCTGATTTTCATCCAAGAAAATACGGATTTAATAATCTTTCAGAATTACTTGACAAACAAGACAGATTTGAAATCATCGAAAACTTTGTTAATGGACTTAATCATCCAATAGTAAAGAAAAAATAAAGCTGCTAACATCGGCTATGGCAAATGCGGGCTGACTGCTTAATAATGAAGATTTTGCAACTAAATATCATTCAGTCTTGCGGACAAAGAATCGGTTTCAAAATCCCGCACTTGCCATAGCCGTAGCCGTTGCGTGCAATTGAATCCTAAAGTGAAACAGCTTTTTTCAATATTAATTGTTTTTGTAACGAGTAATCTCGTTATAGGGCAGATATGGAAATATCCTAACTTGCCATATGGGTTTGAACATTTGAAAAATGAGGATTGGTATAATTCAAAAAAGGGTATCGAATCTGAAACTATTATTACTATACAAGGAAAAGACACAATTCATCAAGAAAACACCTATTATGACTCCTTAGGGAGATCGATAAAAAGAATTTTTAAAGATGATACTATTATTTATGAATATAATAATGGATTACTTGTATCTATATCCTCACAAAAAATAAAAGGTAAACAAATGCGCTATTTCAATTTTAATGAAAAGGGACAACTATTAGAGTTCACGATAGTTTCTAAAGAAGATACTTTGGATAATATAAAATATGGTTATTCTGAGAAAAGTAAATTTCCCACTTCAGTTGAATATAATTCTTATCAGAGAGAAGAAAGAGTTTATAATTCAAATAATGAATTAAAAAAGCTCTTGACATATGAGTTGGACAATTTAACTGATAGCATTACATATTTCTATTCTGGCGATACAATAAAATATACCGACTGTACGAATTATAATGACGAAAATGTATGGGATTGTCAGAAGACCTATGGAGTTTATGATAATAAGGGGAGGTTAATTAAAATTGTTTCAGAAATTCAAGAAGGAGATAAAACAGTCATTAGCACAACTAAATCTAGGTATAACAAAAAAGGACAAATAATTAAGACAACAGATATTCTTTCAAATGGATCCAAGGGGAAAACATTATATTATTACGACAAGAATAACTTTATGATAAGAGTTGAAACTTTCAGTGAAGGAAAAAAGCAAAGGACCATTTTATATACAAACATAGTAAAGAAATAAAAAGCACACAACAGCAAATAAACCCAAGCGGCAAACGTTCACACGTGGTAGCCGCCTGTGCTTATTTGCAAACCGCTATCCTAATTCACACACCAACAGAGCAAATCAGAACCACCAAAACTTAACTCCAAAAGAAAAAGTTTAAAGAAATACCTGAAAAATGAAAAACACCCCTTTCAGTCCTCAAATAACCCAATGGCTAGCCCATTCTAAAAAAGCATTACAAAACACCAACTCTTTCTCTAACGAAGAAGTTCAAACCATTCAAGCCGAAATAGAAAAAAGAGAAGCGTTGGCCATTGAATTACAATCTGCCAATTCTTCTAAAAACGCAGCGGCGTTTGAAGGTTCCTACAACATTATTGGTTTGAATCAGGATGAAGGACAAGGACGGTATTTTGGTTTTCTCCATATTTCAAAAGTTAGTGAGATCAGAGTAAATGCAGAATGGGTCATCAATGGTGAACAAGTGCAACAAGGAAGTGGATTTTATCATGGTGATACGCTCATCATAAATTTCTCTTACGAAGGCGAAGAAGAAAATGCAGGTAAAACCTACAAAGGTGTTGTCGTTTACAAACTGATAAACGATTCAATTTTAACAGGGTTTTGGTCAGAAAAACATGGGAATGATGAGTTTCTTGGGTTTGAAGAAGGCCGGAAACTGAAGGCTTCTGAAACGATTTGGGAACAAGCGAAAATGAATTAGAGATTTGTAAAGCTAGGAAAGTTTCAAAGAATCAAGTTTTATCCTCTTCTCTTAAGCTTCACATTTGCTATTAGGATTCAAATAAATAATTGGGAATAAGGTTTAATTCATTTTTCAATGCTCAATAATGGATTAATCATCCCACATAATTAATTTCCTCCCAACCCTACACCATTTCCTTCGCTTTAATTATCTTTGTATCAAACAAGAAATTAAGCATGGAAATTCCAAAAACATACGAATCTAAGCAATCAGAAGACAAATGGTATAAACACTGGATGGAGAAAAATTATTTCCACAGTGAGCCAGACGACAGAGAACCATACACAATCGTAATTCCACCGCCAAACGTGACGGGAGTTTTGCACATGGGACACATGTTGAATAATACCATTCAAGATGTTTTGATTCGTCGTGCAAGAATGCAAGGAAAAAATGCTTGTTGGGTACCAGGAACTGATCACGCATCTATTGCTACAGAAGCAAAAGTGGTAAATAAATTACGTGGAGAAGGAATTAAGAAGTCCGACTTAACGCGTGATGAATTCATGGAGCACGCTTGGGAATGGAAAGAAAAACATGGAGGTATTATTTTAGACCAATTGAAGAAGTTAGGAGCTTCTTGCGATTGGGAACGAACTTCTTTCACCATGGATAAAAGCTATGCGGAATCTGTGGAGGATATTTTCATTGATTTATATAAAAAAGGAAAAATATACCGTGGCGTGAGAATGGTGAATTGGGATCCATCTGCAAAAACGGCACTTTCTGATGAGGAGGTAATTCACAAAGAAGTGAATTCAAAATTATACAATGTGCGTTACCAAATTGAAGGAACGGATGAGTGGCTGACCATTGCTACGACACGTCCTGAAACAATTTTAGGAGATACCGCAATCTGTGTGAATCCAAATGATGTGCGTTATGTGAACTTGGTAGGTAAGAAAGCAATTGTTCCTATTTCAAATCGCGCCATTCCAATTATTCAAGATGAATATGTAGACATGGAGTTTGGAACAGGTTGTTTGAAAATTACGCCAGCACATGATGTGAATGATCACGAAATGGGCGAGCGTCACGATTTGGAAGTAATCGACATCTTAAACGCTGATGGGACTTTAAACGAAAAAGGATTGCATTACAAAGGAATGGATAGATTCGAAGCAAGAAAAGCGATTGCAAAAGAATTAGAAGAAAAAGAATTCCTCGTAAAAGTAGAGGACCACATCAATAAACTTGGTTTTTCTGAAAGAACGGATGCGGTAATTGAACCTCGACTTTCTTTGCAGTGGTTTGTGGATATGAAAAACATCTCTGAACCAGCATTGGAAAACGTGATGAACGGGAACATTAACTTTTTCCCTGATAATATGAAAAACACTTACCGTCATTGGATGGAAAACATCAAAGATTGGTGTATTTCTCGTCAATTGTGGTGGGGACACAGAATTCCAGCTTGGTATTTTGGTGAAGGCGAAGAAGATTTCGTTGTTGCTAAAACAATGGAAGAAGCCTTGAAGTTAGCCAATGAAAAAGCAGGGAAATCTATTTCAGAAGCAGACCTAAAACAAGACGAAGATGTTTTGGATACTTGGTTCTCGAGCTGGTTGTGGCCAATTTCTGTTTTTGATGGTTTAACGAATCCTGATAACGAAGAAATTAAATATTATTACCCAACCAACGATATCGTTACGGCTCCAGAAATTATGTTCTTCTGGGTAGCAAGAATGATTATTGCGGGTTACGAATGGATGGGCGAAAAACCATTCAAAAACGTTTACTATACAGGAATTGTTCGTGATAAATTAGGCAGAAAAATGTCTAAATCATTGGGGAATTCTCCAGATCCAATAAAGCTAATTGAAGATTACGGAGCAGATGGAGTAAGAATTGGAATGTTGGTTTCTTCACCAGCAGGAAATGATTTACCATTTGATACGAGTCAGTGTGAGCAAGGAAGAAACTTTACCAATAAAATTTGGAATGCTTTCCGATTGGTGAGTGCTTGGGAGGTGAAGGATATCGAACAGCCTGAATCTTCTGAAATTGCAATCAATTGGTTTGAGAGTAAGTTGAATGAAACATTAACGCACATCAATGATCAATTCGAGAAGTTTAGAATCTCGGATGCTTTAATGGCTTCGTATAAATTGGTTTGGGACGATTTCTGTTCTTGGTATTTGGAAATGATCAAGCCAGGTTACCAACAGCCAATTGATGCCAAAACAAAAGAACAAACGATCGTTTTCTTTGAACAATTAATGAAAATAATTCATCCATTTACACCATTTATTTCTGAAGAGGTGTGGCATTTGTTGAGAGACAGAAAAGATGGAGACGATATCATTGTTGCAGAATGGCCGACAGCTGGAACGGTAAATAATGATTTAATCAATCAATTTAAAACGACTTCTGAGGTAATTTCTAACATTAGAAATATCAGAAAGCAAAACAATATTGCGAATAAAATTGAAATCGAATTGGGAATTGTAAAAAGTAACAATCATCCAGAACAAATGGATGCTGTTCTTGTTAAAATGGGGAACATTAATTCACTTTCTTACATCGATGAAAAAATGGATAATGCCTTTTCATTTATCGTTAAGAATTCATCTTTCTACATTCCTTTTGGAGATACCGTAGATGTTGAAGCGGAAATTGAAAAAGTGAAAGGTGAATTGAAATATACGGAAGGCTTTATGAAATCTGTTCAAAAGAAGTTAGGGAACGAAAGATTCGTGAATAACGCACCCGAACAGGTTGTAGCCATCGAAAAGAAAAAGTTAGCTGATGCGCAAGAGAAAATTAAAATCTTAGAAGAGAAATTGAAAAGTTTGGGGTAGGGAGACTAAATAGATGAGATTTTGGTGGTTATTCAGCATTCTCGAATAACCACCAAAATGTGTCAAGAATTAATAAGAACTAAAATAATGGAGACTACACAACAAGTATAGACGCCAAATTATTAATATAAAAAACCAAACAACCACAGAGGAACTTTATTTCCTCTTCCCATTTCAATATCATCTGCGGCTACTAAAAAATTATTCTCATTTTTAACTTGTTTGGATGTTTTTGACTTTCCTCCAACTTCAACAGTTAAGTCGTATTCTTCGATATAAAAATCTCCTGTTTCTGGTAGTTTTATTTGGAAATTTGCCTTCCCGTCTACAGAAGCTGCGTTTAAAAGTTGAGACAACAAAAAGGTTTCTCGAATACTTCCAATATTAGCCTGACTTCGAAAAGAATAATTCCAATTGGTATTTTCTAAAAATAGTTTGTCTGGCTTTTGTAAAGTGGAAACTCCTTTACCTTTTGCCATTAACAGGTTCACTAATCTTGCTTTTTCTAGCAGTACCAACCAATGATAAACTGTGTCTCTGCTCACATCGAGCTTCCTTGATAGTGCGGTAATATTAGGTTTAAATGGAACTGACTCAGCAATAACACCTAATAGTTTCTTTATTTTAAAAGCTGTTTTCACATCAAATCCTTGCATAATTGCCAAATCAGTTTCAATGATTGTATTGACAATTTGATTCAGTTTCTTAAGCGTACTTTCTTCTTTTTCATTTGTAGAAAATGGAAAGTATCCTGTTTTAAGATAGCTTTTAAATAAAGGTAACGGATGTCTTATTTCTTCCAAGACAGTGTTAATATATTCTCGTGAATGGTATTGAATGGCTTCCAACGTAATGGGCGGTAATTTTTTAAAGGAATGATTCATTTCTAAATACTCTCTAAAAGATAAACCCGGTAATTCATAAGTAATCAACCTTCTACTTAAATCAGCCTCTCCTTTATAAATATCTAAGATAGAGGAAGAGGTAAATACAATTTTTAATTCGGGATAACCATCGTAAATATTTTTAATTTCTGTTGACCAATTCGGGTATTTATGCACCTCATCAATAAAAAGATAACGTCCACCATTTTTGTAAAATAAATCTGCTGTTTGCACCAAATTATTAGTGTAAAACCAATAATGGTCTGCTGTTATGTATAATGAGGCATCTACATTTTTTAAAACAAATTTCAAATACTGAAGAATTAGCGTCGTTTTCCCAACACCTCTTGCTCCTTTAATGGCTATTAATCGTTGACTCCAATCTACTTTATCCATCAAAAATCGGAAGTATCTATTGCTAACACTTCTCAGTATATTGTCGTGGTATTCATACAGATCTTCCATTCTATTGTAGTTGTTTTACTACAAATATATCTAATTATGTCGATAGTCGGCGACACTATAGGGAGTATTTTTGGATTATGAAACAATAATTTACTGTTCTTCAGGAATTGACATTTTCTTTCGTAACCTATAAATCCAGCATTCAATATCTTAAAATTGTTTTTACCTTTCCGAACTATTGAGAAAAGTATGAATATAGAGTTAGTGAAAATCATAGTGCAACTTCTCCGAAAAGTAAAATATTAGTCAAAATTGCACCACTTTATTAAAATCGTCTGTTTCCAACGAGCCACTAAGCACAAAATCATTAATTTTACTGTTAAAGCAGAAAATTAATAATTACATCAACAAATACATTATCAATGACATTACAAGATATTCAAAAAGACATTCAAGAAGGAATTCCTTCAAAAGTTCCACCAGCAAAGCCTTATGATTCTTCAGTGAATCACGCTCCAAAAAGAAAGCAAATTCTTTCTAAGGAAGAGGAGAAGTTGGCGCTGAAAAATGCTTTGAGATATTTTCCTTCTGAGCAGCACGCTGAGTTATTACCAGACTTTAAACACGAATTGGAAACTTACGGACGTATTTATATGTACCGTTATCGTCCAAATTATAAATTGCACGCCAGAGATATCAAGGAATATCCTGGGAAATGCGAGCAAGCGAAAGCAATCATGTTGATGATTCATAATAACTTGGATTACGCAGTAGCACAACATCCGCATGAGTTAATTACCTACGGAGGAAATGGTGCGGTGTTCCAAAACTGGGCGCAATACCGATTAACGATGAAGTATTTATCGGAAATGACGGAAGAACAAACTTTAGTGATGTATTCTGGACACCCGATGGGATTATTTCCATCGCATAAAGATGCACCAAGAGTTGTTGTTACGAATGGAATGATGATTCCGAATTATTCAAAACAAGACGATTGGGAAAAATACAACGCACTTGGAGTAACGCAATACGGACAGATGACAGCAGGTTCTTACATGTATATTGGACCGCAAGGAATTGTTCATGGAACAACGATTACTGTCTTGAACGCAGGAAGAAAAATCGCAAAAGACGGTGAAGGATTAGCTGGAAAATTATTCCTAACGGCCGGACTAGGTGGGATGTCAGGAGCACAACCCAAAGCAGGAAACATTGCTGGTTGTATTACTGTTTGTGCTGAAATTAACGAAAAAGCAACGCAAACACGTCATTCTCAAGGTTGGGTTGATGAGGTTATTACTGATTTGGATGAATTAGTGATGCGTATTAAAACAGCAAAAGCAAATAAAGAAGTTGTTTCAATTGCTTACCAAGGAAACATCGTTGATGTTTGGGAGAAACTAGATGAAGAAAATGTAAAAGTGGACTTAGGATCAGACCAAACATCATTGCATAATCCTTGGGCAGGAGGATATTATCCTGTTGGTTTCTCTTTAGAAGAATCTAATAAAATGATGGCCGAAAATCCAGAACAATTTAAAAAAGAAGTTCAAAAATCTCTTGTTCGACATGCCAATGCGATCAATAATCACACAGGAAAAGGAACCTATTTCTTTGACTACGGAAATGCTTTTTTACTCGAAGCATCAAGAGCTGGAGCAGATATCATGGCAGAAAATGGAATTGATTTCAAATATCCATCCTATGTTCAAGACATCATGGGGCCAATGTGTTTCGATTTTGGATTTGGACCTTTCCGTTGGGTTTGTGCATCAAACGATCCAGCAGATTTATTGAAAACAGATGAAATTGCTTGTCAAGTTCTAGAAGAATTACAGAAAGAAAGTCCAGCTGAAATTCAGCAACAAATGGCCGACAATATCCAATGGATTAAAGGCGCGCAAGAGAATAAGTTAGTTGTGGGTTCACAAGCAAGAATCTTATATGCCGATGCATTGGGAAGAATGAAAATCGCTGAAGCCTTCAATAAGGCCATCGAAAAAGGCGAAATCGGTCCCGTAGTTTTAGGGAGAGATCACCACGATGTTTCTGGAACAGATTCTCCATTCAGAGAAACTTCAAATATTTATGATGGGTCACAATTCACTGCCGACATGGCGATTCAAAACGTAATCGGGGATTCATTCCGCGGTGCAACTTGGGTTTCCATACACAATGGTGGTGGAGTAGGTTGGGGAGAAGTCATCAACGGAGGTTTTGGAATGTTGCTCGATGGAACAGCCGATGCTGACAGAAGATTAAAATCAATGTTGCATTGGGATGTAAACAACGGAATTGCCAGAAGAAACTGGGCAAGAAACGAAGGCGCAACATTTGCAATAAAACGTGCCATGGAAATGGAGCCACGATTGAAGGTTACCGTACCGAATTTGGTGGATGATTCATTGTTTGATTAGGAATTTGAAATTATGAATTTTGGATGGAACAAAATCCACGCAAAACAATTATTTAAAAATGGAATACGCAGGGACGGTTTGCAACCGTCCTTTTCCATTTGTTTTAAGTTGTTGTGTTTTACTCCAGCTTAATCCGCGTTCCTTCATCCTACTTGAACCAAATCAATCAGTGGTCTTTGAATACTTGTTTTTCCTTATATTTAACCAATTCAGAATGAAAAGAAACGATGTAAGAAAAATTATTAGTTATTCCATTGCTTGTGAGTTTGCTATCGGGGTAATAAAAAAATTAGATTTGAACTACCATAATTTTTGTGGTAAAACAATATCGTGTAGTGGAAGCCGATTATCAATTGAAATTTAGTGGAGAATCACGCTTGCGAATATTCTTGCAAGCCATAGTTGTTGTTCCTCTTTTAGGAATGATACTTTTTGCATTTTTTATTTCTTTTAATCTAATAGGAAAACTTATATTTATTGGGGTGTTCTTATTGTTGTTATACCTTTTTATAGACAGCGCTATTAAGAATGTAATACTCAAAAATGATTATATACAAGTAGAGAAATTAAGTGGTAGGAAAATTATTTATAACTATGATTTCATAAAGAGATTCGTAATAAAGCAACAGTTGAATCCGCATCCTGTATTGTTTTTAGGTGAATTAGATAAGGAGATAATTGTTGTTGAGCTTGTGAGAAATAAAAAATCAGAGATAACCTTCTTTTGTCCCGAGGATAAAAAGATTGAATTGAATGAGTTTTTGAGGAGTAAAGGCTTGAGAATGTTTATTTCTGAATAAACACTGAAGACATTCCCTGTTTGCATAATTTTGTACCGATTATTAAATTTGTTGTTTCCTCCATTGGTAATAGCACATTTTGAAATTCAACAGCTCTTCTTTAAGCACTTTACCACTTAACTTAGGATTTAAATGTTTATATTTATCAATAAGGAAAAGTCATGGAAATTTCATACACCACAAAAGAAGAAGCGAATAGAATGGAGGAAAAGCGATTTTTAGCTTTAAAGCCAAGTGAGCGACTAATTGAGTTTTTAAATGAAATGCCCTATTTTGCTCAGTTTCCTTCCAAAAAACCACAGGAAAAGGAAGAAAACTTTATTGTGATTTTGAATGATGAAAAGTGATGGAAGATTGGAGTAATAATATTTTACAATTTTACGAACTAGCTCAAAAGGAAAAAGTAGAAATGGTTATGGTTGGAGGCGGGGCAGTAAACTTCCACGGTTATAAACGACATTCAGCAGATGTCGATTTTTGGATTAAAACCAGTTCAGAAAACTTAAAGAAATTAGTTAAGGTTTTTAATCAGATGGGATATGAATTGACCCAATTTCCAAAAGAAGTCGTTGAACAAAAACAGAATATCTCCGTTAAATTTTCACCGAGAGAGCCGTTAAATTTAGAACTTATCACTAAGTTTTCAGCAAATAAGTCTTTCGATGAGGTTTTTAAAAATGCTGAAACTTCAATATTAAAAAAAGAAGAAAAAGAGATTCATATCAAAGTAATGAATTATAACGATCTTATTTCTAGTAAAATAAAGTCGAATAGACCCAAGGACTTATTAGATATTCAAGAATTAGAACGAATCAGAAACAACTTTGATTAATCTTTTCAGCGCTTATTCTTCACGGAAATAAATTGACTTCATTACATAAAAAAATCCGCTTAAATCTGCGTGGCTTGTATTCGCGTTATCCGCGTGCCGTCATCCAAAAAACACCCAAAACCCCTCAACTAATCAATATGAAAATCGCAAGCTATCGCGAGATTTTATCTCGTGATCTTAGCATTTTCCTTATCTTTATCCAATTCAAAAAGAGAGAATGATGTATAAAAAACTATTAGTCATCCCGATTCTGGGAAGTATGCTTATTGGATGTAACCAAGAGCAAGCAGGAAAAGAAGACGAAAATCAAATGAAAACAAGTTTAGAGTATCCACAAACGGAAGAACGCAATGATGCAGATACACTTTTTGACAAAGTGATTGCAGATCCATACCGTTGGTTAGAAGACGATATGAGTGACGAAACTGCGGAATGGGTGAAAGCACAAAACGAATTAACTTTTAATTATTTGGACGAAATTCCTTACCGTGACCAACTGAAAGAAAGATTGTCGGAGCTTTGGAATTATGAACGAATTTCAGCCCCGAGTAAGAAAGGTGATTATGTTTATTATTCTAAAAATGACGGATTACAAAATCAATACGTTGTATACAGAAAAGATGCAGAAGGAAACGAAGAAGTGTTTTTAGATCCAAATACATTTTCTGAAGACGGAACAACTTCTTTAGGTCAACTTTCTTTCACAGAAGACGGAACTTTGGCTGCTTATGCTATTTCTGAAGGAGGTTCGGATTGGAGAAAAGTAATCGTAATGGATGCGGTGAATAAAGAAATCCTAGAAGACACATTAATCGATGTGAAATTCTCTGGACTTTCTTGGAAAAACAACGAAGGATTTTTCTACAGTAGCTATGACAAGCCAGAAGGAAGTGAATTGTCTGCAAAAACAGATCAGCATAAATTGTATTACCATAAATTAGGAACAGCACAATCTGAGGATAAAGTAATTTACGGAGCAACAGAAGAACAGAAAAGAAGATATGTTGGAGGTTCTGTTTCTAAAGACGGGAAATATCTATTCATCTCAGGTTCTATTTCAACTTCAGGAAATGAGTTGAGTGTATTGGACTTAACAGATGAAAATGCTGAAATCAAACCATTGGTAACTGGATTTGACCAAGATGCAGGAGTATTGACAACTAAAGATAATACCTTCTATATTTCAACAAATCTTGACGCACCAAATAAGCGTTTGGTAAAAACAACTTATGAAAATCCAACGACAGATAATTGGGTAGACGTAATTCCAGAAACAGAGAATGTACTTTCTACTTCAAAAGGAGCTGGATATTTATTCGCACAATACATGGTAGACGCAACAACGGAAGTGAAGCAATATGATTTTGATGGTAAATTAATCAGAACAATTGACTTGCCAGGAATTGGTTCGGCAGGTGGATTTGGTGGAAAAGAAGAAGATACTGTTTTGTATTACTCTTTCACAAACTACGTAACGCCAGGAAGTGTGTTTGAATTCAATCCTGAAAACGGAGAATCAAAGAACTATTGGAAACCAGAAATTGATTTTAATCCTGAAGACTTTGTTTCAGAACAAGTTTTCTATGAATCAAAAGACGGAACAAAAGTACCGATGATTATCACCCACAAAAAAGGAATTGAAATGGATGGAACAAATCCAACAATTCTTTATGGTTATGGTGGTTTCAACATCAGCTTGACCCCTTCTTTTTCTACTGCAAATGTAGTTTGGATGGAAAACGGTGGAATTTATGCTGTTCCTAACCTTCGTGGTGGTGGAGAATACGGTAAGGAATGGCACAATGCAGGTACGAAAATGCAAAAACAAAATGTATTTGATGACTTCATCAGCGCAGCTCATTACTTAATCGATAATAAATACACTTCTTCTGATCATTTAGCAATTCGCGGTGGATCAAACGGAGGATTATTGGTTGGAGCATGTATGACGCAAGAGCCAGATTTATTTCAAGTTGCCTTGCCAGCTGTTGGAGTTTTAGACATGATTCGTTACCATACATTTACAGCAGGAGCCGGTTGGGCCTATGATTATGGTACAGCAGAAGATTCTCCAGAAATGTTGGATTACTTGTTGGGTTATTCTCCAGTTCACAACGTGAAAGAAGGAGTAAGCTACCCCGCTACAATGATTACAACAGGAGACCACGATGATAGAGTAGTACCAGCGCATTCATTCAAATTTGCAGCAGAATTGCAAAAGAAAAACGCTGGAGATGCACCAATGTTAATTCGTATTGAAGTAAATGCTGGTCACGGTGCAGGAACACCAATCAGCAAAACGATTCAACAATATGCCGATATTTATGGGTTTACACTTTATAATATGGGAGTGGAGAAATTATGAATTATGAACGATGAATGATGAATCCGATGATACTCGGATTCTCATGTTAATTATAGAAATTGGCCAGTTGTGAAGTTTACTTTGCAACTGGCTTTTTTTATATATTAAGGTAATGACCTCATCAAATTAGGTTAGTAATTTAAAATAGGTGGGTAGATGTCTCCCTCTTTTTAGGAGAGGGATTAAGGGAGAGGATTTACCCATTGTTATGAGGATTTTTAACTCGTTATCTTGCTAATTCATAAAAGCAAACTATCTTTAATTATTAAAATTTCAAATACCTATTCTTGAATAATAGAAAGACTAACAAAAAAACAGTCAAATATGCCGCAATCGCATTAATTACAATCCTAAACCTTTTGGTCTTATTAATGTGGCTCGGACAACTTTCGTTTGGACATGGGCTAGGAGATTTAAGTTATCTTGGTTTTTATACCTTGTTGGCCGTTCTAGGCTGCATAATTGTTGTTGTAAATAAGAAAAAATTCGTAAACATAATTTTGATAGTCGTTTTCATTATAGCAAACTTTTTATTTCTCGAAAAAGCAACTATAGGAAGAGGCCCTGAGCAAAAATGGAATGGTCATTTATTTGTTTTAATTCTAAGTCCAAATTCACCATTTTTTTGTCAAACAAGTTTTTTTTGGAGAACATTTAAAATAATCTAATCATCAATTCTCCCTTTCAAGGCTTCTATCAAATCAGTTTTATAATTGCGTGATACTGGATATTGCTGATGACCTTTAAGTACAACATTTTGACCTTCTATTTTTTCAATTTGATCGAGATTGATAATATGCGATCGATGACAGCGGTATAATTTATCGTGTATTTGCTCGTACATTTTAAGTGGTTTTGAGGAAAGTATCACTTTGTCTTTTAGTTGAAATTTACTGTACATTCCATCTGCGGTAATGGATAGTATTTCGTGAATATTGATGAAATAAGTTCCTTCATGAGATTTAATTACGATGACATTTTGATTCTCAATTGTTTTTAATTGCTGATAGGTGTTTTCTGTTTTCTTTTCGTTGATAATACGTTCTAAACATTCAGCAAGCTCAGTGTGTTCTATTGGTTTTAATAGATAGTCGAAAGCTGAAAGTCTAATTGCCTGAATGGTATATTGATCGTATGCGGTAACAAAAATCAATTTAAAATCGAATTCCTCTTCATTTAAAAATGATTTAATTTTTAGTCCAATATGTTCGGGCATTTGAATGTCTAAAAATACAACATCAGGTTTCTCTTTTCGTATTAAATCAACCCCTTCTAACAAACTTTTAGCCTCACCTACTAATTGGTACGGAAGTCCGAGTGATTCTATTGAAAAAATCAATAATTCTCTTGGGTTAGGCTCATCATCGATAACAATGTATTTAATCATTTTCTTTCACTTTTATGGTGGTTTTTGTTCCTTGGTCAGTAGAAGAGACTTCTAAGTCAACACTAATCTCATTGAGGGAGTTGATATATGTAATTCGCTTTCTAATCGCTTGCATTGCAAATGAATCAGATTTGTTGTTTTCTTGGTTAATTTGATTGGCTTTTTCTATTCCAATCCCGTTATCGCTAATTTCTAAGGTGTAAGATAAGTCATCAATTTTATGAAGAATAATGCTGATCTTCTTTTCGCCATGTTTATGTTTTAATCCATGATGGATTGAATTCTCTGCAATGGGTTGTGTGATTAATGATGGTATTCTAAAGTCTTCTAAATCCATTTCTTCATTGATATTCATCTCAATATTCATCTCATCTTCAAATCGATTTCTCTCTAATTCTAAATAGTTATTGAGAATGTCTAATTCTTGCTTTAAAGAAATCAGTTCTTTTTGTGAATAGTTTAATATTCCACGCATTAATGAAGAAAATTTCTGAACCATTTTGAAGGCTGCACCTGTTTCTTTTTTTGCAATTTTCAATTGAATAGATGAAAGGGTGTTGAAAACAAAGTGTGGATTCATCTGAGATCGAATTGCGGTTAGTTCCGATTTAAAAACCCTGGCTTTTAAACGCTCTTCTTGTATTCTTTTTAGGTTTTCCTTTCTCATGGTAGACAGTCTCTTTTTTTGGATGCCGAATAACAAAAGGATGACGGAAATAAAAACAACGAGAATAAACCAAAACGATTTATAAAAAGGAGAATTAACATAGATTTTTACAGGATAATTTGTTGTGTTTTCATTGGTTTTTAGAATAAACTCTAATGTTGAATTTCCTTCTGGAACGAAAGCCATATTAAACTGGAAAGCATTTTGCTGATTGGCTTCTATTTTTGTCCTTTCATCTTGGTTTCCTAATGTGTAATACAACTCATAATTGGTGAAAAAAGAAAGGTCTTTATTGGTTTTTAAAAACAACTCTATTCCCTTGTTATTATGAGATAAGTTAATGGTTTCGGTGATGATTTTACCATTCTTTTGGCTAATGATCAATGCTAAGTCTTTTGGAGGAGTTTGGTATAAGAATTCCGAATAGTTATGAATAATATACACATCACTTAATGTTGTGATAAATAAGTCTGTCTTATTCTTCGAAATATTAACAATGTCATTCCCTTTTGTAAGCTGTGCTATAAAATTTATTTTTCTTACCTGATCAATATTTGCGTTGTATAAAACGACCTCTGTTTTATTATAACATAAGACTTCATTGTCGCCTATTTTAGTCACTTTCCGAATATTGTCTATCGGTAGGTTAGTTATTTTCCCTGAGCGATATCCAATAGCTTCCCCAATGAAATCAAACAGGTAAATGTCGTTGTTGAGTTGAAGTGCCTCAATGATTTTACGTTCTTTTTCCACTGTGGTTACAACTGAAAAATCATTTCGATTGACAATTTTTAATCCCGTTTTTGTTCCTAGATAAAACAGATTTTCTTCTTTAGAATAGTGAATAGAATTATGCCATTTCCCTTTGTCCGTTTTAATCGATTTTGTCAAGTTTTGAAAATCTTCAGAAGTAGCAACAAAAAGTTCGTCGTCAACAAAAATAGCTTTAGTAGAATGAACATTTTCTGATTCAATTACACTTTGCGTCGTTAAATCAATCACAAATAATTGATCACAATAAACATATAAAAAGTCACCTTTATGAACAATAGATTGAACCTCTCCGTTTTTCCTGAGATGGATTACTTTCTTAATACCTTGAGCGAAGTTCCATGATATCAAGGAACCAAGATTCGTTCCTAGAAATAGATATTCTTCCGTTAAATAAGAAGTAACGATTCTCTCCTTTCTTTGAAGAATTGAGCTCATGTCATTTTTCATTATCTCAGTAGAAGGAATTTGAAGTACTCCTTCATATTTCGTCCCCATCCAAATATTCTCAAATTGATCAAATGAAATAGCATGAATAGGCGTTCCTTGGTAATAATGTTTCCATTTTTGTTGCTTAGGAATCCATATTGACAATCCATCATTATGACCTATTGTAATCAAACCATTTTTTTGAATTTTAATATCGTATAGTTTTACATTTAAAAGTCGAATAGGTAAATCAAATCGCATATTGATTTGACCTGATTTTTGATCAAATTCATAAACCATGTTTTCAGAAACGAGGTAATTGTTTTCTTCAGATGTGAAGACCTTGCGAACTGACTTTTTAAATTGTGTTGGAATTTTACATTGTTTTTGTAGGTTATATAAGTCAATTGTATTATGGCTTTGTTGGATTAAGAAATAAGCGTTTTTTGTTTTGATAAACCCATGATGATACTGATCAATTCCAAAATCTATTTTCTTGAAATTAGTATTCTGACCAACAAAAAGTGAGTTCGGTGTAGTTACAAAAATTGAATCTTTGATGACCACTATGTCTTTGATGTTTTCCTCAAAATGTTGGATGAGTAAAAGACTATCATTTTTTAATTGATAAATGCTGTTGTTGAAACTTAAGGCGAAAATATTGTTTTCTTGCAAGTATATTTTATGAAAAGTTTCATCTGACTCACTGTGCAGTGGAGAGAGTACTTTTCCAGTATATCTGAAAAGCCCTTTTTCTGAGGCAATCAATATTTCATTTTTGGCTTTATATTCGACAATATCATATACTGTTCCGAAATGTTCATAGTCAATAGGAATAGTCATTGGTTCATTTTCCTGACTAAATAGAGGGAAACAAAGTAAAAATGTGATGAATGCTTTTATGTAATGTTTAAACATATTCAAAATTAATATAAAAAAAATCGATGGTTTTGTCGTTTAGCAATTATATCTGTTGTTCAGCAATTGCTTGCTGATGATTTGCCCTCTTCTTGTTTAATTTGCTTTGAATTTAAATTAAAACTCAGAGAACAAAATGAACAAGATCACCCTGTTTATCGCATTACTTTGCCTTGGTAACAGCACTATGGCTCAGTTTGGTGCACTAAAAAATGCAAAGAACAAAATTGAGAATTCTAAAGCGAGTGTAAAGTCTGCATCAATGCCTGTAATTGGTGAAAAAGAATTAGATGAGCAAACTTATGCGGACCATGATCGATTGTTTGTGGCGGATAATGGACAAATGATTATCAAAGGAGTTCACACGGCAGATTATAAAGACGATATCAATTTTTCTGGGAATTATTTCATCAACACGTTTGCCATTGAAGCACCAGCCAATCAATTCAGTAAAGATACTGCAAAAGCCTATTTAGGATTCGCCATTGAATATGATCAAGAAAAACACACGATGCAAATTCATTGGGATGAAGGAAACTCAAATTATGCAATGGTACCAGATCGATATAAAAGTTCCGCTGATAAAGGAAATGTAATGTTTCAAATGGGAATGACAGGTGGACCATCTTCTTGGTATAATGCAGAATGTTTATTGTTAGAACCAGGTGTAATTTTAATAGGTGCTAATGTATATCATAAAAATGATGAGATTGGACACCAGTGGATGAACAATATTACACCAGAATCTTTCATCATCGCTGCCAAAGACACTACAAAGTTTAAAGAGTATCAAAAAAATGTAGAGTACACTTCTAAAGTTGTATTTGAAAAATTTGATGCTTTACGTGCCATGTGGAAAAACGATGAAATTAAAGATGCGAAGCCATTGCCTGCAGAAGGAATGAAAGACGCGGCTTTGAAATCTGACGCTTTGGCTTTGATTCAAAGAACTGCAAAAGGGTACAAATGGAAAGAAGAAGTAATCTATGCTTATGTGACTTCAACAGATTGGGAAATTAAAAAACATCCTTTTACAGGGGCAACATTAAAACGAGTAGCCAAAGCTATTGTGGTAATGAAAACACCTCAAGGTAATTATAAACGCGAAGGTTTTTACATCGCTCAAGATTATGTTGGAGGAGGAGACTTTGGAAAAACGTACATGTTGTATAACGACCAAAGAATCTACTACGTGAATCCAAATGATGCAATGAAATACAAAAACTAATCAAAATAAATTAATTTAAAAATGAAAAAAACAATTCTGATATTATCGGCTGTTGGGCTTTCTCTTTTAGGGAAGGAGTTAAATGCCCAACAAATACCAACTCAAGATTTAGTTGTAGAATATAAATTTGATACGGGTAATTTCATAGAAACGAGCGGGAGTTCCTATAATGCAGGAGGTATAACTCCATCCCATACTGCTTCCTTTGTTCCAGGAATTGAACAAGGGACTAGCGCTATTTCGCCTGACGGAGCATCACTTAGTAATGTAGGAAACATTACTTTTTCTGGAAATGTAAAAGAATATGTAGTTAGTTTTTGGTTTAAAGCAAATCAAGGAACTGGTGATTTTCAATTATTAGAATTAAAAGATCCAGGCAGTAGTAATGGATTAACAATTGATGTATTGAACTTCAGTAATAACACTTCAGCTTTAACGGTTAATCAAGTTTCTCAAGGAACAAGCCCTACAGGTACTTATAACTCTTTTGCAAGTTATTTAGATAATGAATGGCATCATTTAGCCGTAAAATTGGTTTATTGGACAACTGGAGGAAAGTATTATTTACGTGCCTATCTTGATGATATTGAAATTATAGATAATCAAAATGTAGTTAGTTTAAGTAATGTTTGGGTTTTTGGAGGTTTAGACATTTATTTACCTTCACAGACTACAGGAAATGGTACATCTCAAGATTTAAAAATTGACAATTTCCGTTTTTATGAGTTTCCAATTGATCAAGCGGATATAACTGCATTGTATAACGAAAAAAACACTTCAAGCTGTGCGAACATTGTAAACATACCCGATGCCAACTTTAAAACTGCGTTATTAGAACATGGTACAACAATTACAGGTGCAGGAATTTCCCCGATAGATACAGACGGAGATGGTGAAATTTGCGAAACAGAAGCGCAAGCCTACACAGGAAATATACAAATACCAAGTCAAGGGATAAGCGACCTTACAGGAATTGAAGCTTTTACTGCTTTAACAGTATTAAACTGTTCTTCAAATCAATTAACTAATTTAGATGTTTCAGCAAATACAGCTTTATTAACATTAAATTGTACTTTTAACCAATTAACCAGTTTAAATGTCGCCAATGGAAACAACAATAATATGACAATGATGACTGCGTTTAATAATCCTAACTTAACTTGTATTCAACACGATACAGGGTATACACCTACCCCTTGGGTTCAAGGCGAAGGCTGGTTAAAAGACGCTACTGCATCTTGGAGTGAAAATTGTGGTACAGCTGGGATTGAAGATTTTGATTCTGCTTTGAATATTTCTATTTATCCTAATCCTACAAATGGTGACTTCACAATAAACTTGGGAGAAACGATTCAATCTTTAACAATTTACATTACGGACATTACTGGAAAAGAAGTATATTCTAATGGTTATAAATCTACACAAAAAGTAAATCTCAACTTGAACGATGCTCCTGGAGTTTATTTTGTAACAATAGAAGCAGATGGGGTTCAATCGAAATATAAGTTAATCAAAAAATAACTGAAAATGAAAAAATTGTACACAACATTTTTGGCTATTGCAATAAGCTTGTCGGCTTCAGCGTTAAATAGACTTTATGTAGATGATGATGCAACCGGTAATAATGATGGAAGTTCATGGGCAGATGCCTTCACAGATTTAAACGACGCGCTTTTGCATGTAGCAAGTTCTAGTAGTTATGATGGATCAGAAATATGGATTGCAGAAGGCTTCTACACAAGACTATCCAATACTCAAAGCTTCATAGTGGATAATAATGCTCTATTATATGGTGGGTTTGCAGGTAATGAAACAGATCTAAATCAAAGGGATATTTCAAACCACCCAACAATTATAAGCGGAGATGTAGGTTGGAATGATACAGGAGCTCCAAGTAGTTCAAATTCATATATGATGTATGATAATGCAGCACATGTATTTAAAGTTCAAAGTTCTAACCGTGCTTTGTTTGACGGTTTAATTATAGAACGTGCTTATAGTACAACTGAATCGGGCGGTGGAATTAATGTAATTAGTAGTTCACTTGAAAACTTGCAAATTTCGAATTGTATCATTAGAGAAAATGTTGCGAATAGCAGAGCTGGAGTATCGTATTATACTGACTTCAATACTAGTGGATTCTACATGTTTAATAATAGAATTGAGGATAATGTTAATACAGATGCTTCAACTTCTAGCACCATAGAATTTAGAATTACAAATTCGAACAGTATTTATGCTGATGTTCATTTTATAAATAACTTGTTTAAAAACAATACTTCAGAGTCTTCATTTCATATGGGTACATGTGCAAAGTTTACAGCCTATGGTGGTAGTGATATTGATTTATTTTTGACAAACAACACCTTCGTTAACAACCCACAAAACGGATATAATGCAAATAATGTTTCATCACTTATCGTCTATCAACACGGAGGTGGAGGGAGTTCGCTTCACGCACTTGTAAACAATAATATTTTTTATAATAACCCTGGCGTAACAGATATATTTGGAGAGAGTATACAAGGTAGTAGTGTAACTGGTGAATTGAATATTTCCAATACAAGTTCTAATCAAAACGTACAGGATTTTGCAGATAATTTAAACTTGCTAAATACCCATGAAGTAACTTCTTCTCCTTTTGTTGATGCATCGAATGAAGACTTTACTCCAATAGCGACTTATCAAACTATTGGAGATTTAAATTACTACGATAACCAGTATTTAAATAATCCATATCCAGGACAAGCATATCCAACAATAGATTTAGCTGGAAACCCAAGATTTGATGGGCTGGGTTACCTCTCGATTGGTGCGTATCAATATGATGAAACAGCAAGTATAGAGCGCGTTGCAGAAGTTAATTTTAACGTGTTTCCTAATCCTTTTACTGAAGAAGTACAAGTTGATGCGAATTCTACAATTGAATATGTAGTAATTAGAAACACGATGGGTCAAGTGGTTTATGAATCACAAGAGGTGAATTCGAAGAGTTGGATATGTGACTTATCAACTTTATATTCAGGCGCTTACTTCATTGATGTTAAGTGTGTTGGTAAGAAAACCCAATCACTCAAAATAGTAAAATGAATTCATTACTTCTCGTATTAGCCAATTGCTAATGAAATTAGCCAGTTGTGAAGATTTCGCAGCTGGCTTTTTTTAATAACGCTGCGTTGTATTTTAACTGCTGCGCTCATTGTTTAAAAATCCCTAAATCATTTTCGAAGCTCACATCTTTTCATTAAGTTCAAATTATATAATAACGAAACAATTTATCATGAGCTCAATTCAATCCAAAACAAAAGAGGAAAATTACGAGGTAACAATAGAAACTAATTCGGGTCACACCGTAACATCTGATGAACCAAAAGATGTAGGCGGACAAAACAAAGGTCTTGTTCCAGATGAGTTTCTTATTGCTGGATTAGCAGGATGTACCTCTGCAACACTTAAAATGTATGCCCAAAGGAAAGAATGGGATTTGCAAGATGTAAATATGAAAATTAAGTTTATTGAAGGAGAAAAAAAGGGAGACTTACCTTCAATTCAAACTGATATTGAGTTGATTGGAGATTTAGACAGAGCACAGAAAGAACGCTTGTTGGTAATAGCGGGTAAATGTCCTGTGCACAAAATGTTAACAGGTGGATTAACCATAAATACAGCAATTAAATAAAGAAAAGTAACTCTGCTTTAGGAACTAAATTTGGTTAAAAATCTGTTACTGTAACATTTGTCACGCATTATTTAAAAAGCTTCAATTATATTTGATTTGTGAATCAATTAAAAAGAGAGAATAGCATTTTTATGTATTTACAAGTATTAGCTTTCGGGCTAGTACTTGTACTTTCTCCTTGTTCTGTACGAAATTCATTACAAGATGCTCTTGGTGTAGCACAAACAGATGTTTCTAATAAAAGCAAAACTACAAATAATTTTGAAGAGCTGTGTTCTACTTTAAATGTAGATAATTTAGGAGATCATCCTTCCGAATTGATTAACACAACACCAGAAATTCCTTCTTTTGGACGCTTCAACGCTTATAGCATTCAAAATGAATGGATCATTGATGAAGACATTTCATTAAGTCAATACGAAGCCCCATACACAATAAAAGACAAAACCCCTTTGTATCTTTTACACCAACAGTTTAAAGTTTACCTGCAAGAGGCTTAATCGAATAAATTCGCAAGCTGCTTTTTTATTCCGTTTAGAGGAACGAAATCCCCTCAAAAAATCAAATTTTTTATTCGAGCAAATATGCTCATTAATATTGTATTGAGCCATTCATCAAAAAATGATAGGGTTCAATTCTAAAAATGAATTCAAATGAAAAAAATATTAACGATTCTCGTTGCAGGGAGTTTTCTAACTGCATGTGGGACAAATTCAAATGAGAATCAGTCAGAAAATCAAAGCGCAAAACAGATGACTGACAATAGTGGAGACACATTAACTATTTTGCAAACGGCAGACATTCATGGTCAAATCGAAGTACATGACGAACTGTTTTGGGAAAACGACGAGATCACCTTTAAACGATTAGGTGGTTTGGCCAATATGAAAACTTTGTTCGATACAGAACGCGCTAAAAATCCAGAAGGAACTATAATTCTCGACGGAGGTGATCTTATTCAAGGTGGAGCAGTTGCAGCATTATCAAAAGGTTCCGCTTTTTCAGGTATCGTTAAAGCAATGGAGTACGACTTCTTGATTCCAGGTAACTGGGAAGTGGTTTACGGAAAAAAGACCATGATCGATGTGCTTAAAGCTTACGAAACACCTGTTATTGCAGCCAATATGTATGATGATGAAACCGAAGATTATATTTTTCCTCCATATTTCATCAAAGAAATGAAAGGAACAAAACTTGGATTCATTTCTTATAACGATCCAGATATTCCCGTGCGTCAAAATCCATCTTTTAGTAAAGGAATTGGATTCGAGAAAATTCACCATAACCTAGCAGAATTAGTGGACAAATTAAAAGATGAAGAAGGCGTCGATGTTTTGTTTTTAGTAACACACATCGGAATTTCAAAGCAATTTGATTTATCCAACGATCCATCATTGAGCAAGGTTGATTACATTCTTGGAAATGATACCCACGAAAGAGTAAGGGAGCCGCTTCAAGGTGAGTTTTCAAGAGTTACAGAGCCAGGTGCATTTGCCTCTTTCGTAGGGAAAATGCAATTGGTAGTTAAAGATGGTGAAATCGAATATGAAGGTTATGAATTGATGGAGGTTGACCCTGAAAAATACGCTCCGAATCCGAAAGTAGCTGCTGTAATTGAAGAGGAGACTGCACCGTATAAAGAGAAAATCAGTCGTGTTTTAGGATATACTTCAACACCTTTGTACAGGTATTTCGTGGTAGAAAATCCTATGGATAATTTCATTACAGATGCGGCGAGATGGAAAACTGGAGCAGATATTTCAATTTCCAACGGATTCCGTTTTAGTCCACCACTTGTTCCCGGAGAAGACGGTAAAGCTGCAATCACTTATGAATATTTGTGGAACATGTTGCCAGTAAATGAGTACATTAAAACAGGAAAAGCAACTGGTCAGCAAGTACACGATTGGATGGAAAGTGAAATTCATAACGTGTTTGCCGATAATCCAAAAGAGCGTTTTGGAGGTTGGTTAGTGCGTTTTTCTGGAATGACCTTGAAATTCGATTCTAGTAAGCCTAAAGGAGAACGGGTAATTGAAATTATGGTAGGAGGAGAGCCTTTAGACTTAGATCGCGTTTACAATATTTCTGCTTGTCGTAGAGAAGGAGAGCCAGACCACATGTTGTGTAGAATGCCAAATTTAACAGACACAGAAGTGAAAGAATATACAGCTCACGAAGTTTTGGAAGAATATCTGAAAGAAAAAGGAACGATTTCACCGGTGAGAGACGGACGTGCTAAAGCAGTAGACTTGGGAGATAACGTACTTTCTCAATTGCCCGGAACAGATTATCATTTCCATTAACTCATGTACTAAAAAAATAGAATTATTACACCTCCCCCTTTGAAGGGAATGAAGGGGGAGGATATCTTTAAACCATAATATTATGAAAACAACTTTCGAAGTAAAAAAGTCTTCGGTCGTTATTTTGAGAATGATGCTCAGCGGTATTTTTATCGTGGCGAGTTTGAATCATTTGTTCAACATGGAAAAAACCGTTGCACGGATTGAACAAGCAAATTTTGGTGCAATCGGGCATGTATTAGGATCTCCAGAAGTGGCAGTTGTCGCTTCTGGAATCGTAATGCTCCTTGCTGGGATTTCTTTGTTGATTGGGTTTCAAACAAAATGGGCCGCAATTATACTGTTATTTGTATTAATTCCTATAACTTTAACGATTCAAGTGGGACAATTAAAAACTATGGGACCTTTATTCAAAAATATTGGACTCGCTGGTGGCTTATTGTTTTTCGCTTTAAATAATTTTAAATTTTACACCAAAAACAATTAAAAAATGAAGAATGTATTATTAACACTTATGATCGCTTTTGCTTTAGTTACAAGTCATAACCTCATTGCTCAAGGCGCAGGTTCTATTAAAGTGCAAAAAACCAATTATATCGTACTAACCAAAAAAGTACCTCAAATTAAACCCATTTATTTTGCATCAAAAGATATGGCAAAACAAGATAGAAAAGGATTTGGTGAGTTTCATATTGTATTTTGCGGAAAAAATATTGGTGATTTAACCGATAAAGAATTGATGCGTCCTTATAAGGAGATGGTAGTTAAAGGAGGTTTGAAATTATTTGCTTGTGGTTTTTCTTTAGATAAGTTTGAAATTGACAAATCTGAACTTCCCAAGTGGATAGAAGTAGTTGAAAATGGTATAACTTATGCCTTAAAAGCTAAAAAAGACGATTATATCAGTATTGAATTATAATTCAAACTAAAAAGTTATTTATTCCAGTTGGTAGGTGTTCGATATTGAAAACTTATGAACTGGATTTTTTATTTTTTGGGGCTGTCCTTGATATTTTTTTAACAATAAATTGATCAAAAATATCAAGGTCGGGTCATTCGCTATATCTCTGATTTAAAAATCAGAGGATGCCGCTGCTACCCCTCAGCCATGACATTGCTTGATAATTAAACCAAGATAGTTGAGAATTGATCTGAAAAATGGAAATTGATAATTTTGATTTCTTATTTTTGAGCGACAGCATACAAACAAAAATAATGGATTCTAAAAAGAAAGTACTAGTTATTGCTTATTATTGGCCTCCAAGTGGTGGAGCAGGAGTTCAGCGTTGGTTGAAAATGACGAAGTATTTAGCAAGAGAAGGACATGAAGTGCACGTTTTGTCGGTAGATCCTAGTAAAGCCAGCTATTTCTCTGTGGATGAGAGTTTGAAAAATGACATCCATCCTAACATAAGACAACATTTATCTTCATCTTTTGAACCCATTAATTTATATAGTTCTCTTGTGGGAAAGAAAAATGTACCTACTGCAGGATACTCCAATGTGGATGATCAACATTGGAAACAAAAAATGGTAAGCAAAATAAGAAGCCATTTATTTATCCCAGACCCTCGCATAGGATGGAAGAAATACGCTGTAAATAAAGCATTAGAAATCATTAAAAATGAAAAGATTGATAATGTATTTACAACATCGCCACCGCATTCCGCGCAATTGATAGGAAGAGATTTGAAAAAGAAATTAAAAGATCAAATCAATTGGATTGTCGATTTTAGAGATCCTTGGACAGATATTTATTATTACCCTTTATTACAACACTCCAAGTTTTCGCATAAATTAAACTTAAAGTTAGAGCGTCAAGTTATCGAATCTTCAGATCAGATTATTACGGTCGGACAAGGATTTAAAGATTCATTTTTATCCAAGACTAATAAAATTAAGCCAGAGAAGATTAAGATTATCTCTAATGCCTACGATCCCGACGATTTTAAAATAAAAGCTGAGGTACAACCTGATGATAATGTATTTTTAGCTTCCTATATTGGAACTGTATCTGACAAATATGAACCCAATGTTTTCTTTGAAGCTTTAGGACAATTGGCAAAAGATTTTCCAGATGCACCAATACGTTTTAAAGCAACTGGCGTAGTATCTGAAAAACTTCAAGAATTCATAAAAGAACAATTAGGAGAGAAAGCTTCCTTTCATCCTCCAGTTCCCCACGAACAAGCTGTTGAAGCAATGCTAAAATCGGATGTACTTTTGCTAATCACCCCAGGAATCGAAGGAACCATTCCCGGCAAAACTTTTGAATATTTAGCGACAGGCAGAAGAATCGTAAGCATAGGAAAAGGCGACAGCGCCAAAGCAATCGAAAAGTGCAATGCTGGAGCTGCTTTTGATAGAAATGAAAAAGAAGAGATTTACAATTACCTCAAATTAGCTTTAGAAGATTTCCAAAACAACATTCCTTTCGAAACCAATACAGACGAACTTGAAAAAATGTCGTGGAACTACAAAGCAGCTCAGGTAGCTAAACTGCTTCGATAAGTTTGTTAATGATATAATTCCTAGATGAACATTTCTGATTGAGCTGCTGCCACATGCTGCTGCGAGATTTCATCTCGTAGCTATTTAACCAAACCCCCATTTAAAACAACTCCTGAAAACCACCACTCAACAAAGCAATATTCATTCTCGCCGTTTGGTATTCCATTTGGGCCTGCAAAAGTCTCCCCTCAGCTTGAATTGCACTGTATTGAATTTCTCTGAGCTCCAAAGGTGTGATGCTTCCCGCTTTTAACGCTGTTTCAGAAATGTCAATAATAGATTGTGTTTGTGAGATGTTACGCTGCTCGAATTGTAACTTCTCTTCCGCAAACTGCATTACTTCAAAATAATTACGCAAGTCAGCCAAGGCGTTTATAGAGTCATTTTTGTAACTTAACTCGGCTCTTTCTTTATTCAGTTTGCTGTTGCGCAATTCTGTGGCTCTCGACAAATGATTCAAAATACTCCACTTTGCAGTAATTCCTATGCTTGGACCATAACTTCTGTTGGAAGCTAAGAAACCTACTTCGTTTTTAGAACTCCCAAAATCATAAGCTGCATAAAAACTCAATTGTGGATAGAATCTACTTTTTGCTTCTTTAGTTGAGAGTTCTGAAACAGCAATATTCGATTTCGCTTGCATGATGGAGGTGTTTTGCTCCATAAACGTTTTTGCTAGAGCATCCCATTCCTGTCTTTCTTCAATTTTATTTAAATCACCTTCAACAAGTATCTCATCTGTCACGGGCAATTGCAAAATCTTACTTAAAGCCGCTTTTATTTCAGATTGTGACTGCTGATTAGCAATGTAAGCTGCACTGTCTGCGGTCAAATCAAGTTCCGCTTGCATCAATTGAATTCTGTTGGCTGCTCCACTGTTATATCTATTCTCTGTAAATTCTTTACGTATTTTAGATAAATCAATAGCGGCCGTGTATACTTCCTCCATTTCTTGCAGCGAGAGTAAGGTGTAGTAATTTACGGCTGCTTCATAGATTTTCATTTCCATCGCAGCGCGTAAATTTAATTCACTAAAACGCTCTAATTCATCTAGTTTTTTATCTGTTGCAAACATTTTAAACCCGTCGAAGAAAGTCCAATTCAACATTGCACTAGCACTAAAAGCTTGGTTTTTTGCATTTGTTGCTTCGTTGACATCTCCAGTTAAGAATTCTTGTCGAGCACTGGATAAAGCCAAGTCTTGTGTGGCTTGTACATCAATGGTTGGTAGGTAACCAGCCGCTCCAGCGTTGTTTTCATTTTTCGCAATTTTAGTGTCAATTTTAGCCATCTGAATTCCAAAGTTCTGCGACAAAACTCGGTTTACAATTTGCTCTAAACCAAGCTTTTCTTGTGCAATGCTAAAAGAACTTAACACCATTAAACTGATCAATAATATCGCTCTCATTATTCTTCTATTTCTGTTGTTTTTTTCTTTGCTGAAATATAAATGTATATCCCTGGAATGATGTAAAGTGTTAACACCAAAGAGAAGGTTAATCCTCCAATTATCGCTAATCCCATTGGAACACGACTCGTTGCTGCATCACCTAATGCCAAAGCAATTGGTAACGCACCCAAAATAGTTGCCAATGAGGTCATTAAAATAGGTCTAAATCGTTCCGAAGCTGCATCAATAATGGCAGACTTTAATTCCAACCCAAAGTTCTTTCGTTGATTGGCAAATTCTACAATTAAAATTCCGTTTTTGGTTACTAATCCTACCAATACAATAATTCCAATTTGACTAAAAATATTTAAAGTGTGACCAAACAACCATAGCGTTAGCACTGCTCCAGCTAAAGCTAAAGGAACGGTAAGCATAATGGTAAATGGATCTCTAAAACTTTCAAATTGCGCCGACAATACCAAGTAAACAAGGATTAATGCCAAACCAAAAGCAAAGATTAAACTTCCTCCACTTTCCTCAAACTCCTTCGATGTTCCCGCAAGAGAAGTTGTAAAGGATGGACCTAATAAGTCATCTGCAATTTCATCCATGGTATTAATTCCATCACCAATTGTTTTTCCTGGAACTGGCGAAGCTTGAATCGTCGCAGATGCATATCTGTTATAACGATATAATTGTGGTGGACTAGATTCGTCTTGGATGTCTACCAAGTTACTCAATGGAACCAATTCACCACTTTTACTTCTTACATTAATTTCTTGTAAGTCACTCGGCTCATTTCTAAATTCTTTGTGTGCCTGACCAATTACTTCATATTGTTTACCTTCTTTAATGAAGTATCCATATCGTTGTCCAGAGAAATAAAGCTGCATTGTCTCTGCGATGTCCATCACCGAAACGCCAAGTGTACTCGCTTTTTCACGGTTAATTGTAACCTGAAGCTCGGGTTTGTTGAACTTCAAATCAACATCTACAATTTGGAAGTCTCCACTTGCTTTTGCTCTGTCCATAAAGTCTGGAATGACTTCCTCTAGTTTCTCTAAAGTCGGCGCTTGAAGTACATATTGAACGGGCAATCCTCTTCCTCGACCTCCACCAATGGTTTGCTCCTGAACAACAAAGGTTCGAGCAAAATTGAAATCTTTGAGTTTCGCAGTGATTTCATTCGCTAATTGATCCTGACTTTTCTTACGTTCTCCTTTGGGAACTAAATTCAATCTCACAAAACCTGAGTTGGTTGAAACTGAAGAACCAAATCCTGGCGATGTTACAGCAAGTATGTTCTTACGCTCTTCTAAAGTATCCACATAAGAAATGATTTCTCTTTGGAATTCGTCCATTCTTTCAAATGAAGTTCCCTCTGGCGCGGTACTCATAATCATTAATCGGCCTTTGTCCTCCATTGGTGCTAACTCAGATTGTAGCTGACTCCCAAAGACAAAAATGGAAGCAACAATGAGCACCATGTAAATTAATGCTTGCCAAGGTCTTCTCATAAAAGCAATCAATGAGCGTTTGTATCCTCTTTCTAATCTATTGAAAAACCTCTCAGACTTTAAGAATATTTTACTTTTGTTTTTTGTCTTTTTCAATAATCTAGAAGACATCATTGGCGTTAAAGTCAAGGAAACAAATGAAGAAATTAGGACAGAACCCGCGACGACGACTCCAAACTCCCGGAATAATCTACCCGTAAGTCCTTCTAAGAAAATCACAGGCATAAACACTGCTGCAAGGGTGATTGTAGTCGCTAAAATGGCAAAAACAATCTCATTAGCCCCCTCCATTGCTGCTTTACGGGGTTTCATTCCACGCTCTATTTTAGTGTAAATGTTTTCCATCACCACAATGGCATCATCAACGACTAATCCTGTGGTCAATACAATTGCCAATAAGGTAAGAATGTTGATGGAGAAATCCATCATGTACATGATAAAGAAAGTACCTATCAAGGAAATTGGAATGGCAATAATTGGAACTAGGGTCGTTCTCCAGTTTCTTAAGAACACAAAAACTACAAGCACTACGAGTAAAAATGAAATGATTACCGTTTCTTGAACTTCGTCAATGGACTTACGAATGTTTTCTGTGGTATCAAGGGCAACTCCTAAGTGGATGTCATCAGGTAAGTCTGCACTAATTTGGTTGACTTTTTCATAAATTTCATCCACAATTTCGATGTAGTTTGCACCGGGTTGTGGTTGAATTGCAATACCTATCATCGGAACTCCTGCGTTTCCACGTAGAATTGTTCGTTCGTTTTCTGGTCGCATTTCTGCACTACCAATGTCTTTCATGCGAATCAATTCACCGTTTTCTTCACGAATAATGAGGTTGTTGAACTCTTTTTCGGTAGATAAACGACCAAATGTTCTAATGGTCAATTCCACATTGTCTCCTTCGATTCTTCCCGATGGAAGTTCAATATTTTCTCGTAAAAGTGCTGCTCTAACTTCTGTTGCTGTTACATTTTTAGCCGTCATTTTATTGGGCTCCAGCATCAACTTCATGGAGAACTTCTTCTCTCCCCAAAGGTAAATCCTACTGATTCCTGTAATGGTTTGCAGTCGTTCTTTAAATAGATTAATTCCGATGTCAGTAAGCTCTAATAAACTTCTCGTTTCCGATTGAACTGTCATGGAAAAAATGGTTTCCGCATCAGCATCAGATTTTGCTACAATGGGCGGATCAGCATCATCTGGCAATAATCGAACGGCCCCAGATACTTTATCTCGAATGTCGTTGGCTGCATTATCTAGATCTAAATCCAAATTAAACTCAACTGTAATTGTACTTCTACCATCACTACTCACTGAAGTCATGGTACGAATTCCTTGTACTTGGTTTACTGCTTCCTCTAAGGGTTCTGTAATTTGGGATTCTATAATGTCGGCATTGGCTCCAGGATAGTTGGTTGTAACAGTAATTATGGGCGGATCCACCGATGGAAACTCCCTTACTCCTAAAGAGTAAAAACCGATAAAACCAAATATGATAATGACAATAGACATCACCATTGCCAGTACTGGTCGTTTTATACTTAATGATGAAATACTCATTTAACTTCGTTTTTCGCTTTGATTGACATTCCTTCTCTCATTCCTAAAAGTCCGGTTAATACAATCGTATCGTTTGCTTCTAGGTCTCCAAAAACTTGGACTTTGTCTTTCGATCTATTTCCAATGTTTACTTTTTTCTGTTTCGCTTTCCCATTATCAAATACCCAAACAATTTGACCGTCAATTACAGAAACGATTCCTTCCGTTGGCACACTAATACTGTTTGGAATTTCGCCTAAATTGTAATCTACATTCACAAAACCACCAGCAACAATACCCGAACTATTCTCAATTTTAGCACGAACATTCAACATTTGGGTGTTTTGATTGATAATTGGACTTGTAGCATAAACAGTAGCGTTTACTGGAGTGGGATTTAAAGAGTCTGATGGTGGACGCAGAGTTACTTTTTGACCGTTTTTCACTTTGTGAGCGTAACGTTGAGCAATGGAGAAATCTACTTTCAATTGATCGGTTTGTGCCAAAACAGTAATCAAGTCATTTGTAGTGATAAAAGCCCCTTCACTTATTTCACGCAATCCAACTCTACCATTAAACGGCGCAAGAATTCTTCCTTTATTGATTTGCACATCTAAAGATTGAATTTGAGCTTTCAAACTGTTCACCTTTGATTCCGCCTGTTCAAATGCTTCCTGCGTTCCTGCTTCGCTCTCTAATAAGGTTTGTTTTCTCGACTTATCTTTTTCTGCAAGTGCTAAATCTACTTTTAATTTCTTTCTTTCCGCTTGAAGAATGTCTGTGTCTACAGTAACTAAAAGTTGTCCTTTCTTCACTTTATTCCCTTCTTCAAAATGAATTTTCTTTACACGACCATTTACTTCACTATAAATTTTCACTTCTTCAAAAGGCATTGTTTTCCCAGGAACGGTTATCACTTCCTCAAAAGACTCAACTTTAGCAACATGATAATCAACTTGTGTATAGTTGATTGCTCCATTTTTGTTTTTTAGTCTGGGTTCTTCTCCACAGGAATAGGCTAAAAATAAGGGGAGTGCGAAAAAAAGTACTTTTATTTTCATGTTTGTTATTTGTTTAATCTTTTGAATTCTAGCACAAATCGGCTGTCTTTTATGGGGTCTAAATTATTTACTAAATCGGTTATACCAGACAAGGTCTCAGTTCTATTTTCTTTTGGAATGATATCAATAAATTCTTTGTCTGTATCAATCATCGCTTTCTCTATCATAGGTACATAAATTGTCCCTTTTTGAGTTACTTTCAATAAAAAAGAACGTTTATCTACTGGATGTTGAATTCTTTCAATGAGTTCTTTTTCCATTAGATATTTAATGATTCTCACTACAATGACCTTGTCCGTTTGAAGGATGTCAGTCAATTGTTTGGAAGTGATTTTGCCTTCATTTTGAGCAATTACCCAAAGTGGATAGTAATACCGTTCAAAAGGAAGTGAACACAATTTCTTACTGAAAGCATTGAGATAATGCTTAGTAAGAATAGCGAAAAACTTTCCTACAGGTGTTATTTGTTCTTTTGGATTATGCATTTATATTTCTCTCTAAAAAAGTTTACAAAGTTAACCAATTAACATGAGAAATAGTTTATTGTTTAGATAACTTCTAAATAAACTGTTAAATTAATGGGTTAAAATCAGTAAAATGCTTTTCCTATCTTGATTTTGAATCAAATCAATTAGAATTCTCGTAACTTTGCCAAAAATATAAATCATGAAAAACTTGATTAAAGCAGTTCTATTTGTTTCTTTTTATTTCTAAGTCTAGAAGTAAATGCTTGGGGAATGCTTGGACATCGTGTTGTTGGAGAAGTAGCAAGTAAGCACTTAAATGAAGGAGCGAAAGAAAAGCTGAAGTCTATTCTTGGAAACAAAACCTTGGCTGAGGTAAGTAATTGGATGGATGATATTAAATCTGATTCAAAATACGACTCCTTAAAACCATGGCATTACGTTACAATTCCTGATGGATTAACCTATCAACAAACAAATAAAAACCCGAAAGGTGATGCTATCTCAGGAATTAACTTTGTTGTAGCGCATTTGAAAAAGGACAATTTAGATCCACAATTAGAGCAAGAGTATTTGAATATTTTGGTTCATCTTGTAGGAGATTTACATCAACCGCTTCATGTTGGTAACGGAAACGATAGAGGAGGAAACGATGTGAAAATGAAATGGTTTGGTAAAAGTTCAAACCTACACCGCATTTGGGATTCCGAAATTATTGATGGGAAATTGTATAGTTACACAGAATTAACCAAAATTATTAATCACCCGACAAGTGAACAAGTAGAGGAAATTCAAGCCGGAACCGTAGAAGATTGGGCACATGAAAGCATGACATTCCGAGAGGGTATTTATGCTTATGATACTGGATACGCATGGGAGTATAAGTATCAATATGCCCATTGGGAAACCTTGAAAAATCAACTGTTAAAAGGTGGAATAAGACTTGCGGGAATTTTAAATGAAATTTACGATTAATTATACATTTTAATTGCCTTAACTATTGATGATTAGGATGTTTTTATTTCGTTTAGGAAGAACGGGAGAAGCAAAATTGACGAATTAGAAAACGATATGAACGTAATTCTCCATCTTCTTATGGTATATTTGCACTTTATTTTACATCACCCATGAATATTCATGATCTTATTATAAAAGACCGAGAAGTTATTGCTTTAGACGATGTTTTCTTGAGCAATGAAAGTCAGAAAATGATTCAACAGTTTATTAAAGAGTATAAATATGTTGAAGAATTAAGTAAATATAATTTACCGGTCAACAATACAATGTTACTTTCTGGTAGTTCTGGATGTGGTAAAACGACCACTGCCAAAGCGATTGCTAATCGTTTAGGGAAAAAGATTTACGTGCTCAACTTAAGCAATATCATTTGTTCAAAAATAGGAGAAACTTCCCAAAATTTAAAACAAGTTTTTGATAAAGCAGGAAAAGACAAAGCTGTTTTGTTTTTGGATGAATTTGATCAGATCGGGAAGTCAAGAGATAATAGCGATAAGGAAGTGGGTGAGATGCGGAGATTGGTGAATACCATTATTCAGTTGATGGATTATTATCCAAAGGAAGCCGTTTTAATCTGTGCTACAAATCATCAGGAAATCATTGATACAGCCTTATTGAGAAGATTCCAATTGCGCATTCAGTTCGATATGCCAAATCAAGAAATGTTAGATAAATATTATGATAAGCTTTTAAAAGAATATCCGCTTGAATTACAAGATTTCAAAAGAAAATACGATGTTTCCTACGCTGAGGCCAAAGATTATGCTTTAACAGAGGTGAAATCAATTTTAATTGAACAACTAGAAAAAGAAGAGTCTATGGAGGTTATTGATGATTCTTCATCCAAAACGTGAATCAAAAAAGAAATACCAATTTCTTCTGCTTCATGATGAATTTATACCTATGATGCATCTTTTTCATTACTTTTGTTTTTTATCGAATAAAACATAACATTTATGAAGCTTGCTACACATATTTTAGGAATTATAATTATCAGTTTAACAATAAGCTCATGCGCTTTTCATTCAGGTTTAATGACTGGAAACGCCGCTTTGAACGATGCAAACTTCAAAACTGTTGATTACGCTATTGGAAGCTCAGAAACTACAAAAGTTTTTGGTTTTGGTAGTGTTGCAACTGATGGTTTGATGTTGGAGGCTAAGCGAAATATGTATGAAAGCTATCCCTTAAATCCAGGACAAGCTTATGCAAATGTCTCTGTAGATTTTAAAACTGCTTATTTCTTAGTTGTCGTGAAAACGAAAGCCATAATTACTGCTGATGTTGTGGATTTTAATGAAAACCTTGTTTTAGATTCTGTAACTCCAGCGTTTCCTGCTGAAATTTATGATCACTCTAATGCCTTACCTGATTTGGCTAATGATGTGGTCTTTTATGAAAAGGAGAGCATTTTTCACTCTGGGGAAATAGTGCGTTTTAATAAGAAAAGAGCGAAGGTTTTGGTAAACAATCAATTCAACAAATTAAAAGTAAAACGATTTAAGTACGGAAGATTATTTTTTCAACACAACAAATTCAAGCATATTGGTGATGAATTTAATATAGGAGATTTGATTAATTTTTACCTAGTAGAAGGTTCTGGATATACTAAATTGAAAATTCAACAAGCAGGCAAGTTAATTGCTGTTGGTAAAAAGAGTGTGTTGATTGAATATCTTGAACTAGATAAAAAAATCTTGAAAAAAGTAAATATTGAAAATCTTATATCTGAATCTGATCTTCTTAAAGAAAAAGAGCAGTAGTTTTACAAACCTATAATGTCAAAATATGAGTCAGTATAAAAAAGTAGAAGAACAGCCCAATAACCCCCTTCACGGTGTAAAATTATCTAACATTATCGATGATCTTGTAGATTATTATGGTTGGGATGAATTAGGAGATCGCATAGATATCAATTGTTTTCAAAATAACCCTTCCAAGAAATCGAGCTTGAAATTTCTACGCAGAACACCTTGGGCGCGAAATAAAGTTGAAAAGCTATACTTGAAAACCTTTAGTAAGAGATGAGGTGAATGACTTCTTAGAGAAGTAGATAGCAGCTCTGTTTAAGTGCTCTTCTACAGTCTGAAATAAGCACCCAAACTTATTATTCCCCTATATCCGAAACCTAGTTCCATAAATCCTCCAAATTGTTGTGCTCCAGCTTCAATACCAATCGGACTCAACTGGAAATTTAGATAATTATAATTTCTAACTTCCAAATAAGAACTGTTTGCATCTCTGTCCGTTTGCTGAACAAATGTTCCTCCCACTCCAATCAAACCGTAAAGACGCACGTGCTCTCTATTCATGTAATAAAAAGTAGCTTCTGCGGCTATAGTGAAATAATCAATTTCTTGTTTCCCTGTATATTCTCCATATTGAATATGGTCATGCATGGATCTAGAAAAAGAAGCTGTTGCTCCAGTGGCTAACCAGTTTAGAGGGAGGTATGAGTACGAAGCCCTAAACTCTCCATAATATTGACTATTTGTTAAAGTTGAACCGGTTAATGCACTGCCTGCAAGGTTTTTTCCTATATTCGATAAAATGTCTACCGTAGCATTTGAAGAGAGTACTCCAGCACCGACTTCAATTTGATGTTGTTGGCTATAGACGTTTGTCAACAACATTAAGCAACTAAATAAAATAAGAACTTTCTTGATAGCGTTGATTTTGAGTATGAATATAGCTACAATTATTTACAAAATTGCCAAAGCTTATGCTTTGATTCACAAAACAGATCTAAAACTCTAATTAAATTCGGTATAACCAGATTCGAATGAATTTCTTGTTCTTCATTTTCCATAGTTCCCTTTATGAAACCCATAAGAAGAAGTCATTTAAAATGTAGTAACTTTGATGGTTTGAGAAGAATTGAAATTACTTATGAAGAATGGAATGAATAAATTAAAAACAAAAGCAATCTTTTGGTTGCTGTTAATTGTAAGTGTTAGTTTTTCATCTTGTGCACAGGAAGAAACTAAAAGCACTAATAAAACAAAAGATAATTCAGAAATAAAAGTAAATAAAGAAATGAACATGGAAAATAAAATGAAAATAGAAATATGGAGCGACGTAATGTGTCCTTTCTGTTATATCGGAAAGAGAAATCTAGAAAAGGCATTGACTCAATTTTCAGATAGAGAGCATATTGAAGTAATTTGGAAAAGTTATTTATTGGATCCGAATACGCCTGAAACAAGCGATAAAAGTTATGCTCAACATTTAGTTGAATACAAAGGAATGAGCGAGCAACAAGTTGACGGAATGCTTGCCCAATTAACGCAGACGGCCAAACAGGCCGGATTAGATTATGATTTTGACAAAGCGCAATTGGTGAGTTCTAAAAAGGCACATCAGGTAATTCAAATGGCAAAAACAAAAGGACTTGGAAACCAAGCGGAAGAAGTTATGTTTAAAGCATTTTTTACAGAAGGAAAAAATATTGCAGACAAATCATCTCTGATTTCAATCGGTGAGGAAATAGGATTGAGTAAGGATGAGGTAGAAACTGCATTGTCAGACAATAAATATGCTGAAATGATGAATGCTGATATCGCAGAAGCACGTCAAATAGGAGTGCAAGGTGTACCATTTTTTGTGTTCAATAGAAAGTATGCCGTTTCTGGTGCGCAACCTCCTAAAGCTTTTCTTGAAAGTTTAGAAAAAGCTTTTGGAGAATGGAGAGAAGATAATCCAGCTGTAAAGCTTGATATAACGCAAGGACAAAGCTGTAAGCCAGACGGTACTTGTGACTAATGACAAAATATTGGTTCGGAAAAAGTTCTTTCATTTCCGAACCAATTTGTTTTTACTCTATTTTAATACGATTTCAAAACCACAGCAATGAAAAACCCAGCAACTCCTGTTCAATTTAAAAACGGTGTCTTAATGAAGAATCGATTCATGTTAGCGCCATTAACAAATACCCAAAGTCATGAAAATGGTCAACTTTCGGAAGATGAGTTTCGATGGTTAAGCATGCGTGCCAAAGGACAATTTGGTATGGTGATGACTTGCGCTTCTCATGTTCAAAAAGAAGGGAAGGGATTTCCAAGACAGCTAGGGATTTTTTCTGATGAATTGATGGAAGGACACAAAAAGTTAACTTCTGCAATTAAGGCCCACGATAGTTTAGCAGTCATTCAGTTGCAACATGCAGGAATGCGTTCGCCAAAAGAATTGTTAGAAACAGAGCCACAATGTCCTTCCGATAATAAAGAGCATGGAGCACGTGGTTTAACTTTGGAAGAAGTGAAAATTTTAAAGAATGACTTTGTAAGTGCAGCAGTTCGCGCTAAAGCGTGTGGATATGATGGTGTGGAGATTCACGGTGCGCATGGTTATATTCTTACTCAATTTTTAAGTTCAGAAATCAATAAAAGAACCGATGAGTATGGCGGAAGTCTAGAAAATAGAGCGCGTTTACTTTTCGAAATTGTGAATGAAACACGAGGTAGGTGCGGAGATGATTTTCTGTTAGGGGTAAGGCTGTCACCTGAACGATTTGGAATGAAACTCAAAGAAGTACTTACGGTAAGTCAGCAGTTAATTGATGGAAATAAGATTGACTTTTTGGATATTTCTCTTTGGGATGTTTTTAAGCATCCAGTAGAAGAGGAGCATGCAGACAAAACATTGTTGGCACATTTTCTTGAACTTGATTTTAAAGATGTGAAGTTTACCGTTGCAGGTAAAATTCGTAATGGAAAGGAAGTACATGAGGTTCTAGAAAATGGAGTTGACTTTGTAACCATAGGACGTTCGGCAATTTTACACCACGATTTTCCTCAAAAAGTAATAGATAACTCCTCTTTTGAACCAATTGAAACCCCGATTTCTAAATCTTATTTGAATGCTGAAGGTCTGAGCGACGATTTTGTAAATTACATGAAACGTTGGAAAGGATTTGTAAAAGAATAACTTAGTTTGTGTATGATGACTTTTAAGGGTAGTTATTACTTGATTTCTGCTTAGAAAGAGCTTTTGAAGTGAGTTGTTTTACTTAAAATAAGAAGGCGAAATTATTATAAATCTTTTTCAATTAAGTTATATCGATAAAATGAAGTTTTTAAGCAGTAAATTACTTTTATTGATCGACCAATTTTTTTTAAAATGAATTAAGCTCATGTTAATCTAGTTGTTTTGTTGTAAAGAGCTGCTAATTAGATCTTTACACCTTTCGCTGTGTTTGGTTTTTAAGTCAAAAATGTTTGTGACAGATTTTTATAATTCAGAAAATCAAGGTTTTACGTTTTGGTTTTTTTTAGAAAAAAAGATTAAAATTGTGATTTTTTATCAAATAATTATATATTTACTCAATTTTTACTAACAGCTAAAGAACAAATGGCACTACTATTAACTGTGTATCAATACTTTCTGGCTAACATAAATTATTAGAAATTAGTATGTTTATTTTAAAAGATATTAGGGAAAATTATAAGTTAATACTCCTTGTAGTTGTTTTTAATTGTATTCATTTTGTAGGTTTCAATCAAATTGATACTACTTTTTGGTTTGTTGCTCCAAACGCCTCGAGTGGAGTTGGAGACACTCCAATTTCTTTAGAACTGACTTCCTATGCAGATCCTGCAACGGTAACGATTTCTTTACCTGCAACCCCTAGTTTTACACCTTTGTCGTATAATTTACCTGCAAACTCATATCAGTCAGTTGATTTAACGCCTTTTATCTCGGATATAATCGCCACAACAGGCAATGTGGTTATGGATAACGGTATTAAAATAGCTTCAACTGCAGATATAAGTGCGAATTACAGTTTAAATAGTTCTAGTAATAAAGAAGTGATAGGTTTAAAAGGTGCTTTGGCTCTCGGTTTAGAATTTTATACACCTTTCCAGAAACATTGGTCAAATACAACCTCAACGCCAACTGCATTTTCTTCTTTTGATATTGTGGCTACCGAGGATAATACAACAGTTCTAATAACTCCAAGAGCTGATATCGTTGGACGTACAAAAGATGCAACTTTTTCTATAACTTTGAATGAAGGACAAACGTATAGTGCCAGAGATTTAGATCCTTTACCTTCATCAAGTTTATCCGGATCTATTGTTTCGGTAGACAAACCAGTTGCTGTAACCATCTTTGAAGACGGACTCGAAAATGGAACTTGTGCTGATGCAATAGGGGAACAAATGACAAACACAGAGAGTTTGGGGAATAAGTTTGTTGTTCATAAAGGAACAGGTAACGATGATAGGATATATGTTCTGGCTACTGAAAACGGTACCAATTTTACAGTTAACACTTCAAGTACTACCAATGCATCGATTAGTTGGGGAGAATCTTATGAGTTTCAATTAACAGATGATGTTGCATATATATCATCAAATAAGCCTGTTTATGTTTATCATGTGAGTTCAATGGGGTGTGAGTTAAGTTTGGCTTCAGTTCCAAATGTATATTGTGCTGGAAATAATAAAACTTCAATTTACCGAACATCTACTGATGACTTTGGTGTAGTGGTTTATACACGCAGTGGAAATGAAGGCATGTTTACAGTAAACGGAGCACCAGCAAGCATAAATGCATCTGATTTTGTAAGTGTTCCGGGAACAAGCGGAGACTTAATGGTGGCACAAAAGTTTTTTACTACAGCAGAAATTCCTGTTGGAACCTTGGTGGATATTGAAAATTCAAATGATGTCTTTGGCCTCGCTGTTTTATCTGGAAATAGTGGAGATGGATATAGTTATAACTATCAAACCGAATATGAAAGTTCACCTTTTGCAATTGCGGGAAGCGACGCGTCTGTTTGTGCAAATGTTAGCATGCCTTTAAATGGTATAGTGGGTGGAGGTCCCATAAATGGTTCATGGAGTAGCTCTGGTTACGGCACATTTACTAATGGGTTAAATGATTTGAATAATGAATACGTACCAAGTTCTTTAGATGCTCTAATTAGTCCTGTTGAAATCATTCTTACTTCAGATGGAAGTCTATGTCCTGTTCAAAAAGATACATTCTTATTAACAGTTGGTGAACCTCCAGTTATTAACGCTTCAGTTGACCAAACTGTATGTGCAAACAATGCAGATGTTCAATTAGATGGAAGTGTTCAAGGTGGATCAACTACAGGAACTTGGACAAGTTATGGAACTGGAAGCTTCTCACCACATCCAGATTCTTTAAATGCAACATATATACCTTCAGCAGCAGATATTACTAACGGCAACGTGAGATTATTACTTACAACAACCAACAATGGCAATTGTACCGCAGAAAAAGATTCAATAGATATTTCAATAACGCCTCCTCCAATTGTTGATATAGTGGAAGATACAATTAGGTTATGTGCAAATAATAATGTCGTAACATTAAATGGAACTGTCTCAGGAGCATCTACAACAGGTCAATGGACATCTGAAGGTGATGGAATATTTAATCCCAACAATGTGTCTTTAAACACAGATTATGCTCCTGGTGTAAATGACTTAAACAACTCAGGGACATGGATAAAACTGAGTTCAACTTCTAATGGAAGATGTGTTGCCGAAATGGATAGTGTTTTTATAAGGTATACGCCGGAACCTGAGGTTGACGCGGGATTGAATGATCTTATTTGTACTAATGATTCGCTTATTGATTTAAATGGTTTAATAACTGGAGGAACAAGCTCTGGAATTTGGTCGGGAGGTGCAGGAACATACTCTCCTTCAAATACTGATCTTAATGCAACTTATACGCCAACAGTTTCGGAGATAACTTCAGGGCAAATAGCGCTTACCTTAACATCTACTTCAAATGGTAATTGTGCAGTAGAAAGTGATGTTGTGCAATTTGTATTTGTTGCTCCTCCTTATGCTAATTTTAATACAACAGACAACTGCTTGAATGACAGCTCTAAATTTGTCAATTTTTCTTTAGCAGGATATGGTACAATAACAAATAATGAATGGAATTTTGGAGAAGGAAACACTTCAAATCAATTGAACCCATCCTATTATTATAACCAAGAAGGGAATTATGATGTACAATTAACGGTTACGAATTCAAACGGATGTAAGGATTCAATTCAGAAAAACATTGAGATTTTTGCTTTACCAACTGCCGACTTTACATTTACAGGAAGTTGTGAAAATAATCAAAGAACAGTTAGCTTTGTGGACAATTCAGTTTCTGCTGATGATATAAATTATTGGTTCTACGACTTTGGCGGACAAGGAACAATTAATTTACCTGACTATGACGTTGTATTCACAAATTCAGGTAATTATAGTATTCAACATATTGTTTCTACTGTAAACAACTGCTCTGATACTATTAAAAAGCCTTTGATGATAACACCAGCTCCAAAAGCAGGATTTACATTCAATTTTACTAGCGGTATTAATGTGGGTACAACTTACAATTTTATAGATACCTCCCTTTATACTACTGCTTGGGATTGGGAATTTGGGAATGGAGAGATTTCCAACGAACAAGATCCAACCACAATTTATTTTCAAAATGGAACTTTTCCTGTTAAACAATATGTTTACGATGATTTAGGGTGTTTCGATAGTACAGTAGTGTGGGTAACAATAGATAATGTTACTGAAGAGATTAATACTTTAATTCCTAACGTAATTTCACCGAATGGCGATGGTTACAATGATGTATGGAAACTGCCTTTCATTCAATTGTTATACCCTGAAGCAAGTGTTGAGGTTTTTAATAAATGGGGACAACAAGTTTTTGAATCACAAGGATACACAACACAATGGGACGGAACCTATAAAGGAGAGGACGTGCCAGATGGTAATTATTATTATATAATCAACTTGAATACTTCAAATGAAGAACAAGTTTATAAAGGTGCTTTATTGGTATTGAGAAAAGGGAAACAGTAGCTATGAGAAAAATTTTATACATAACCATTCTTTTATTGCTTTCAACTTCAACATTGAACGCACAGCAAATTGGAATGTATTCCGATTTTATGAGGAACATCTTCTTTTATAGTCCTGCCTATGTTGGTAGTCAAGAAGCACTAGTTGTTAGTGCTGGTTACAGATCACAATGGGTTGGTTTTGATGACGCTCCAGCAGATTTTAATATAAACTTGCTAGGGTCAGTCAAAAATCAAGGTAAAATAGGATATGGTGTTGGTATTTATAATCAAAATTCTGGATTAATGAATACAACAGGAATCCGTTTGAATTATGCGCATCATTTTAATTTGAGTAAAAACATAAAACTCGGTTTAGGAATTCAGCCAGGGTATTTTCAATATAGAATACGTTTATATGATGCGGTTACAGCAGATGAGGGAGATGATGTTTTTTCTGGAAATATTAACTCAACAAATGCTTTTGATATTAATATGGGGTTCAATATTTACTCCGATCGATTTTTTGTGATGGCTTCTGCACAAAGAATTTTGGGTAAGATGATTAAGTTTACAAACTTTAATTCTCAGTTACAGTTCCATTTTAATGCTATTGCAGGATATAATTTTGAGTTTGAAAAACAAAAAATTAAATTACAACCTAATATTCTTTTTAAATACACAGAGCCAGTTCCTCTTCAAGTTTCTCCTATGGTTACCGTAAAGTACGATGATAAATATGACCTTTCTTTAATGTATAGGCATGATGATGCAATAGGAATTATTGCGGGTTATACATGGAAAAAAAGACTTACTGTAGCTTATGGTTATGATATTTCGATTAATAGAATAAAAAAATATAATTCTGGTTCTCATGAGGTATTGATTTCGTTTATTATTAATAATAAGAAACCAACGCTAGAAGAGCTAGATGATAGTTTAAATAATAGCATATTGGATGAATACAATGACTAATTACAATATAACACTGATATAGTTATGAAAGCAAAAAAGATATTAATTTTATTATTTGCCGTGATGGCATTCGCAAAAGTTTCAGAAGCTCAGGTTGATTCTGTATTTTGGTTTGCAGCGCCATGGGTAACACCAAGTCACTCAGATAATGTTCCTGTTAAATTCCGTATATCGACATTTAATCAAACGACTTCAGTTCGTTTATATCAACCAGCAGGAGGTGTTGATATAACCGTTTCAATACCGCCAAACTCACTGGAATCTATTGATCTGTCTACAATCATAAATACGTTGGAGGCAAAACCAGCTGACACACCTTTAGATTACGGAATTAAGATAGAAGCGGATACCTTGGTAACTGTTGTATATGAGGTGTTGACTTCTGGTAACAATCCAGAGACATATTCGCTCAAGGGTGGAAATGGATTAGGTACTGAGTTTGTTACTCCTTTCCAAACCCGTTATCCTAATTGGAACATGTCTTCTGGAAGTACCCAGCCAAAACAAATGTTTAATATTGTTGCAACTGAAAATAATACAACCATCAACATAACTCCAAGAACTGATGTTGTCGGTCATCCTGCTGGTGTAACCTATTCAATAACACTAAATGCTGGTCAAGTTTATACCGTTGAAAATATTTATCAAAATGTTAATGTGCCTGGTAGGAGTCTTGCTGGTTCAATTATAACATCAAATAAACCCATTTCTGTAACTATTTCTGAGGATTCAGTTACAGGAGTTCCTAGGACATGCCGTGATTTAATGGGAGATCAAATTGTCCCTGTTGAGGTTGTAGGTAATGAATATATTGTAAATAAAGGAAGTATGCATGCCGATGTTGAAGAGGGTATATATGTTGTAGCAACAGAAAACTTTACAGAGGTTAATATTACAGATTTGGGAGGAACAACAACTCAATATCTAAATAGGGGGGATACCTGGAATTATACAATTACTGATCCATTGACATTCGTCTCTTCAAACAAGAATGTTTACGTATTGCAAGCTTCAGGATTTGGATGTGAGTTAGGATCAGCAATTTTACCACCAATTAACTGTGCTGGTTCTGGACAGGTAAGTTTTACCCGATCAAATAATGAAGGATTTTTCCTGAATTTATTATGTCCAACATCTGCTGTAAATGACTTTTTATTAAATGGTACCAATACCTTAGTTCCAGGTTCTTTGTTTGACGTTGTACCCGGAACTGGTGGTGCATGGAGTGGATGTCAGATTGATTTGAGTAGCCTAACAGATATTCCTGTTAACTCAGTAAATCTAATTGAGAATACTTCTGATTTCTTTGCGTTAGGTGTTATTAACGGTGGTCAATCTTCTGGTACGTATTATCATTATATGTCTTCTTTTCTTAGACGTACGATTATTGATGCAGGGAAAGATACAACCTTGTGTAATGGAGAGCCTTCAATTACCCTTGATGGAACGATTAAAGGAGCTACAAACACTGGGATTTGGTCTACTTTAGATGGTACAGGAACTTTTCAGAATGCAACAGGTTTGAACACCACTTACGCACCAACGCCAAGTGATTATGCTCAAGGAGAGGTTTCTTTTTTATTGCGTTCAACAGGAAGTTGTAATGAAGTAACTGATACGATGAAAGTGAACTTTATTCAATCACCTGTAGTCACTGTTGATGCTGATCTTGAATATTGTAAAAATAACATACCGAGTATTGTTATATCTGGTAATGTTCTTTTTGCAACTACTGGAACATGGTCGAACGACGGGAATGGAGGTGTATTTGGGAATCCTAATGATTTAACGACAACATACACTCCTTCAAACACAGAAATTAATGCGGATAGTGTTGCGTTAGTGATGACTTCTGCTGGTAGTTTCTTTGCGTGTGATAATGATAAAGATACTATGGTTGTACGATTTACACCAGCCCCCGCAGTTGATGCAGGAACGGATATAAGTATTTGTTCTTATGAAACGGAAATAGATTTGACGGGGGTAGTTAGTGGTGCTACTACAACTGGAGAATGGTCTTCAACAGGAAACGGTTCTTTCTCACCAAGTCAAAATGATTTGATCACAAGCTATTTAATTGATCCAGCTGATATAAGTAATGGCAATTTTGAAATCATTTTAACATCTAATGATAATCAAAATTGTTTACCAGAGTATGATACACTATTGGTTGCTATAACTCCTGAACCATCCATTGATATTACGGTTGATGATTCACTATGTGCTACAAACACATTGATCAACCTAAGTGGAAATATAACAGGTGGATTTGGGCCTGAATGGAGTACTACTGGATTTGGCTCAATTGCGAATGATAATGCTTTAAATACTTCTTACACAGTGAGTCCTGTAGATACGACTGCTGGTTATGTTGATTTCTTTTTGACCACTAACGGAGTTTGTTCCGGACAATACGATTCTCTTCGTGTACATTTTGTGAAGTCTGCTGTGGTTAATGCTGGACCTAATCAACAAATGTGTGAAAATGCAGCTGTTCAATTATCAGGAACAATCAACTCTGCTTCCCCAACAGGAGCTTGGTCATCTTTAGGTACAGGGTCTTTTACACCTGGTAATGCATTTTTATCTACTGTATATGTTCCTTCTGCAGGTGATGTTGGAAATGGTTCTGTGCAATTAATCCTAGAGTCTACAAACAATTATGGATGTCCTATAGCGAAGGATACACTGACAGTTACATTTAAAGATATTCCTACAGCAGACTTTTCAGTAAATTCAATTTGCCAAGGTGAAAATGCAATTTTTAACGATAATTCAACAACAGGCATGGGAAGCATAACTAATTGGAATTGGGATTTTGGAAACGGAGGCTCTTCTTCTGTTGATGATCCTATTCATACGTATATGCAGGGTGGTGATTATAACGTAACTTTAGTGGTAACGGGAAGTAATGATTGTACAGATACCATTACAGAAACCTTAAAAGTGAATTATGCACCTATTCCTAATTTTACCAACTCAATAGCGTGTGAGGAAAATGAGATTTTCTTTACTGATTTAAGTAGTATACCAGAGGGAAGTATTTCAACATGGAATTATGATTTTTATGGATTTGGAACAAGCAGTGATAGAAATCCGTCATTCTCTTTCCCAATTGCAGGAAATTATCCAGTAAGTTTAACGACTGTTTCTGATGCAGGTTGCTCGGCAGATACTACTTTGGTAGTTACTGTAATTCAGAGTCCAACTGCTGACTTCTCAATGAATCCAAATCCAGCTTTGGTTGGTGAAACAGTTAACTTTAATGACCTTTCTGAAGGTACAAATCTTTCGGGTTGGTTCTATGATTTTGACGATGGAGAAGCGGCTAATGAACAAAATTCTTCCCATGCATATACGAGTGGTGGAAGTTATAATGTCTATTTCGAGGTGACAGATGGAAATAATTGTAAGGATACCATAACTAAATTGATAACTGTTGAGCTTCTGCCAGTTCTACCTTCTGGCTTTACGCCAAATGGAGATGGAGAAAATGATGTTTTCATAATACGTGGAGGACCTTTTAAATCTATTGATTTTAATATTTATAATAATTGGGGAGAATTAATTTTTAACTCAAAAGATCAAAGTGAAGGTTGGGATGGAACTTATAATGGAGAGCAAGCTCCTTTAGGAGTTTACACGTGGACTTTTGTTGTAGAAATGGGAAATGGTCAAGTAATTAAGAAATCAGGGGATGTTACCCTCATAAGATAACATAATGATGTATAGAATTCTAATCATACTTTCAATAGCGTTCAGTGTATCGCTAAACGTTAGCGCTCAAGATGCTCATTTATCAATGTATGACGCTGCACCTTTATTTTTAAACCCTGCCTTAACTGGAGTAGTGGATGGAGATTTTCGTGTTCATGGGCAATATAGAACACAATGGAAATCGGTTAATTACAAACCTTACACTTCTTATTTGTTGAGTTTTGATATGCCATTTAAAAAATGGGGTTTTGGTATTCAATTAAACAATTATAGGGCTGGAAAAGGAAATTATAATGCACTTAAAGGCTTAGTTTCTGCTGGATACAATACAGCTATAGATAAAAATAAAAACCATGTTCTTTCATTTGGTGTTCAGGGTGGGGCTGTACAAAAATCTGTTGAGTATCAACTATTGTCCTTCAACAACCAATACGCTACTTCAAATGGTGGTTATTTTGATGAAAACATTTCTTCAGGAGAGGATATTGACGCTCGAACTGTTTTTCAACCAGCACTTAATGCAGGTATGATGTATTATTTTGTAAAACAAAACAGTAGACTCAATCCATTTATAGGTGTTTCTGTTTTTAATCTTCTTCAACCTGATGAATCTTTCTTTGGAATAGATAATAAATTACCACTCCGATTTTATGCACACGTGGGGTCTAGAATAAATTTCACTGAAACTTTTTATATAATTCCTAAGATCTTATATATGCAGCAAGAAAAGTTTAGTGAGCAAACTTTTGCTGTTGAGGCTGGATATTATTTAAAAAATAGTGAGCTATATTTGTTGGGAGGCCTAATTTATCGAAATAAAGACGCTGCTGTTATTACGGTAGGCGGAAAACTTGATCAGTTTACATTAAAACTGGCCTATGATATCAACACATCTTCTTTATCAACTGCTTCTTCTGGTAGAGGAGGGTTTGAAATCTCTTTGACTTACGTAAATCAGAAGAGAAGAAATAAAAACTTTGAAAAAATCTGTCCTAGATTATAAGACAACATTAGATCTCTTTAAAATGAAAAAAATACTGTTTATATTATTTTGTTCGCTTAATATTTTAGCATTCTCACAATCGAAAATGGTTTGGCTAAAAACTGCTGACGAACGCTTTGAAATGAAGGATTATCAAAATGCTTTAATCTATTATAAAAAAGTGCTGAATGATACCATTGCACTTTCTACACAAATTCTACCTTATGAGGTGCAGTTGTCTAACCGAGATTTGTCAAAGAAAAAACAAGAAAGAAATGGTAAAAAAGTAACTCTTGAAGAGTATGTAGAACATCAAATTGGGATGTGCTACAAGCATACATTTGATTACCATAGAGCAGAAAAACAATTTGAAAAAACCCAACATTTGGAAGGATACCCAACTGATGCTTTTTATTATGGAAATGCACTGAAAAAAATGGGAAAATTAAACCAGCTATTGATGCTTTTGAGATGTTTATACGTTCTTCTCCTGATTCTGACTCCTTAGTTGAAGCAGCAAAGACTCAACTTCGAGGATGTCTTTTCTTATTAAATGATAAAAGCGCTAAAACTGAAGCTACTGTTTTTAAGGCAGACTCTATGTTGAATAAAGGTACAGCATCTTTTGCAGCCACTTATTTTGATCGTGAAGATAAAATCATGTTTACTTCTGCTCGTGCAGGTGGGGTTGTTTTGGCTCCTGAGCAGCAATCTGAATATTTATGTGATTTATATTGGACTGAAAAAGATGAAAATGGTAATTGGAAAGAAAGCGTCAATTTTGGTAGACCTTTAAATAGTGCACAGCAAGACGCTGCCTCTGCAATAAATAATTCAAATACCATATTTTATACGAGATGGAGTGAAAACCGTATTCATCCCAAGATATTTCGTGCGAAAATGATGAATGGGAAATTCTTTGAAGCGTTTGAACTCGATGAAAGAATAAATGTAGAAGGCTACGCTTCCCAACAACCATTTGTTTCAATGGACGGAAAAACACTTTACTTTTCAAGTAATCGACCAGGAGGAAAAGGTGGGTTTGATATATGGAGAATTAAACTTGATGAATTGGGTGAGTTTAAAGGTGAAGCAGAAAACTTAGGGGCTTCTATTAACTCCTCAGATAATGAGGTTACGCCTTTCTTTCATGAAGCATCATCCACGCTATTCTTTAGTTCGGATGGATATAATACCATTGGTGGTTTTGATGTATTCAAAAGTAATTTGAATATTGAAACGCAGTTTTTTGCAAGTCCAGTTAATTTAGGTACACCTGTCAATTCAACTTATGATGACACCTATATGATTTGGGATACTAAGTTACAGTCTGGATTCCTTTCTTCGGATCGAGAAAACTGTGAGTTTGGACATTGTTATAACATTTATGAAGTCGTAAATAGTAAGATTGTTGTTACTTTAGATGGATATGCTTTTAACATGGATACCGACGAATACCTACCACAAACAACAATTACAATCAAAGATGTAGATGGAGTTGCTGACAATTATACAGTTGTAACTGATGATGAGGGTTATTATGAACTCGATATCTCGATTGGTGAGGAGATTTTTATGAAAGCAACAAAAAGTCAACACTTCGCCGATGCGGCCGTTATTAACACAAAATCTATAACGCAATCAACAAGCCTTCAACAAGATTTCTACTTAGAGCCAATTCCAGAAGATGAAATAAAACTTGATGGAATAGAATATGATTTTGATTCTGATAAACTTCGCCCAAAGTCTATGGCTATTTTAGATACGCTTTATAAACTTCTGGAATTAAATAATAATCTTTTTGTTGAATTGAATTCACACACAGATTATAAAGGTAGAGCATCTTACAACCTCGATTTGTCAGAACGTAGGGCACAATCTTGTGTTGATTATCTCATTAAAAAAGGATTGGATAAACATCGTTTAAAAGCAATTGGTTATGGTGAAACAAAACCTACGATATGGGTAGACGAGAGCGGTAAACCCATTCTGGATAATGAAGGTAAAGAACAAGTGTTAACTGAGGAATTTATAAAAACATTAAGTCGAAAAGATCAAGATAAAGCTAATCAGTTAAATAGAAGAACCGCATTCAAAATCGCAGGAGAAGGATTCAGTATGGATTCTGAACAGTGATTGTTTTGTAACGGATGCAATACAATAATTAATTTTGACCGCTTTTTATGAATTGAGAAAACTAGCATTGAAAATGTTAATGGATGGTTTATTTCTTTTAAGTAGATTCAATTTTGGCACTTCAGGAGGAAAGTAAATATTAGGTGAAATCAGATGGAATAAAAAAAGCTGAACCTATTGAAAGTTCAGCTTCTTTAAAGATATTCTCTGTAGATTACTTTTTAAATTCAGTAAGTGTTTTTTCGATAATTTCTACACATTCCATTAATTGCTCTTCGTTCATTACTAGTGGTGGCGCAAAACGAATGATGTTTCCATGTGTTGGTTTAGCAATTAAACCATTTTCTTTTAATGCCATACAGATGTCCCATGCAGTTGAACTATCCTCTGTGTCATTGATTAAGATTGCATTCAATAAACCTTTCCCACGAACTTTAGTTACCAAGTCAGTTTTATCAATGATCCTGTTCATTTCTTTACGGAACAACTCACCCATTTTGTATGCGTTTTCCGCTAAGTTTTCATTCTTGATCACCTCTAAAGCAGCTACTGCCACTTTTGCAGCCAATGGATTTCCTCCGAAAGTTGAACCGTGCTGACCTGGTTTAATTACGCCCATAATTTCGTCATCTGCTAAGATTGCAGAAACTGGATAAACTCCACCAGAAATTGCTTTTCCTAAAACCACAATGTCAGGTTTAACATTAGCGTAATCTACCGCTAACATTTTTCCTGTTCTTGCAATTCCCGTTTGCACTTCATCAGCAATAAATAAAACCCCAGCTTCTGTACATAGCTCACGTACTTTTGCTAAGTATCCTTCATCTGGAACGTAAACTCCTGCTTCACCTTGGATAGGTTCAACTAAGAATCCTGCTACGTTGTCTTGTTTTAAAGCTTCTGCTAATGCATCAGTATCATTATAAGGTACGTTGATGAAACCTGGAGTATATGGACCGTAACTTTTTCTTGCGTTTTCGTCATTTGAGAAAGAAACAATGGTTGTTGTTCTACCGTGAAAGTTGCCATCTGCAACAATTATTTTTGCTTGGTCTTCTGGAATCCCTTTTCTTTCGTAAGCGTATTTTCTACACACTTTAATAGCTGTTTCTACTGCCTCAGCACCAGAATTCATCGCCAATACTTTATCAAAACCAAAAGTTTCAGTAACGTATTTTTCAAATGGACCTAAAGTGTCGTTGTAAAATGCACGAGAGGTTAAAGTTAATGTTTCCGCTTGATCTTTCAATGCGCCAATAATGTGCGGATGACAGTGGCCTTGATTTACAGCAGAATAAGCCGATAAGAAATCATAATAATGCTTTCCTTCCACATCCCATACGTGAACACCTTCACCTTTAGCCAAAACCACTGGTAATGGACTATAATTGTGTGCTCCGTACTTTTCTTCCATTTTGATTAAATCTTCTGAAGATAACTTTTCTGTTGTACTCATATATTTGTTGTTTTTTATCGTTAATAATATGCTTTGAAAAAATCAAAACATCAAGGCTCTCGCAAATATAGCCATTCAATAGCGAAATCAAAAGAAATTGTAAAGTCCCATGACGTCATGAAGTTAATATTTGATAATTCAGTGACTTATAATTCGAAATTAAATCATTCATAATTGAAAAATAATTCGTAATTTGTAATTAACTAATCCGCAATTGAAAAATCGTAATTCGTAATTGAAAAATTCGTAATTGTCTATCATCGCACAAAAACCCATTCATTTTCATCAGACATTTCTTCATTATAAGAATATCCATCTACATTATATCCTTTTAAATCTTCCACGTCGCTGTATTGATTTTGAATAATATCCCTTGCCATTGCTCCTCTTGCATGTTTAGCATACATCATAACAATTTTAAATTTATCACCTTTTAAATCTTTAAAAACAGGAGTAATTACCCTTGGTTTCAAGACTTTTTGATCAACCGCTTTGTAATATTCATTAGAGGCCAAATTGATAATTACTTCATCTTCTTTTGTTTCTTCATTGATGAATTCCGCAAGCTTACTCCCCCAAAACTGATATAAATTTTTCGTTTTCGGAGTTACGTTCCAACGTGTTCCCATTTCTAATCGATAGGGATACATTAAATCTAAAGGCTTTAAAATACCATAAAGTCCAGATAATATCATTAGGTCATTTTGGGCGTTTTCAAAGTCTTTATCTGAAAAAGTAGCTACATCAAGACCTTTGTAAACTTCTCCTGTAAAAACCGTAACTGCAGGTTTGGCAATGTCGTTTTCTTGCTTTGGTTTTTTCCAATCCTGGTAGCGTTTATAATTCAAATCGCTCAAGTTTTCGGAAAGCTTCATTAATTCGCCAATTTGCTTTTTCGACATTTTTTGAAGTTTCTTTGCCAAGTAATCGGCTTTGTCAATAAAATTAGCTGTTGTAACTTTTGGGGTTTTAATATCTAAATCGTAATCCAAGGATTTGGCTGGAGACAATAAAATTTTCATATCAATTTCTTTTATTTCAAATTTACAAATTTAACGCAGCTTTGTTGACTTGCAAGCATGGTTTTTTGTCTGCATAAACTGACACTATTTCTAGCTTATTGATGAAGCTCTGACAGTTTGTCTTTTAAAGCAATTTGGCAGTACTTTTGTTCAGTGCTTTTCCGGTTATAATTAATTAGGAAAATGAAGAAAAAAGATAAAGAAAAGAAAGATAAAGAAAAGGCAGTTGACCAAGAGGAAAATCAAACTGCTGAAGAAACTCAAAATACTGATGATCAAGCAGAACAAGAAAATGCAGATTCAAATGAAAATGCAGAAAGTGATAAAAAAGAGCTTTCAAAAGAAGAAGAACTTGAGATCAAGTTAGCAGAGTTGAATGATAAATACCTTCGACTTTATTCTGATTTTGAAAACTTTAGAAAAAGAACCATTCGAGAAAAAGGAGATTTAATTGCCAACGCTAGTGAAGGTGTGGTAAAAGACATGCTCCCTATTATGGATGATTTCGAAAGAGCAATTGAAAATAACCAAACTTCAGATGATCCTGAGTCTATTAAACAAGGTTTTCAGTTGATTTACAATAAATTGGATAATACTTTGAAGTCGAAAGGATTGAAAGCGATGGACAGTAAAGGAGAAACTTTTGATATCGATCATCATGAAGCAATCACTAATATTCCTGCTGATAAAAAGCAAAAAGGAAAAGTGGTTGATGTAGTTGAAAAAGGTTATTTCTTAAATGACAAAGTGCTACGATATGCTAAAGTCGTAGTGGGTCAATAAAAACAGTTATGAGTCAGAAAAGAGATTATTATGAAGTTTTAGGTGTAAGCAAATCAGCTTCTGCACCAGAAATAAAGAAAGCGTACCGTAAACTTGCGTTAAAGTACCATCCTGATAAGAATCCTGATGATACTGAAGCTGAAAATAAATTTAAGGAAGCGGCTGAAGCCTATGAAGTTTTAGCCAACGACCAAAAAAGACAACGTTATGATCAATTTGGTCATGCTGGTGTTGATGGTTCTGCCGGTGGTGGTGGCGGATTTGGAGGAATGGACATGGATGACATTTTCTCTCAATTCGGTGACATCTTCGGCGGTGGTTTCGGTGGTGGCGGTAGAAGAGGTGGCGGCGGAGCTCGCCAACGTACCGCTCGCGGAACGAATTTAAGAGTAAAGATTAAGTTATCTCTTGATGAGGTGGCAGAAGGCGTGAAGAAGAAGATTCGCGTTAACAAACTCGTAAATGCCAAAGGAGTTACTTTTAAAAACTGTCAAACTTGTAAAGGAACAGGTAGAGTTCAGCGTGTTACGCAAACTTTCTTAGGAGCGATGCAAACTGCTTCAACTTGTCCAAATTGTCAGGGAACAGGAAAAATCATTGATAAAAAACCTTCTGGAGCTGATAATCAAGGATTAGAGCGTAAAGAAGAAGTGATAGAATTAGACATTCCTGCTGGAGTAGAAGATGGAATGCAACTTTCTGTAAGTGGAAAAGGGAATGCTGGACCATTTGATGGAATTGCAGGAGACTTACTTGTCGTAATAGAAGTGAAAGATCACGAAGAGTTACGTAGAGACGGACAAAATGTACATTACGAAGCTTTTATCAACTTTGCAGATGCCGCTTTGGGTGCGAGCATTGAAGTGCCAACCATAAAAAGTAGAGCACGTATTAAGATTGAACCAGGAACGCAAAGTGGGAAAATGTTGCGTTTAAAAGGTAAAGGTCTGCCCAGTGTTCAAAATTATGGAACAGGAGATCAATTTGTGCATATCAATATTTGGACACCGCAAAAACTTTCTAAAGAAGAACAAGAAACAATTGAGAAATTTAGAGAAAGTGATAATTTCCAACCCAATCCAGACGGAAAAGAAAAAGGATTTTTTCAAAGGGTAAAAGATATGTTTAGCAACTAAGTTGTCGCTAGATTTAAAATAAGCAAAAGCATTCATTCCTATATAATGGGGTGGATGCTTTTTTTGCTTTATATTTTAATACTAAACATTCGGTGATGTATGATTGATTAATTTCACTCCAATCCTTTTGAATTATGGTTTGAATTTCTAAATTTATGAAAAATGAATGCAATGACAGAAATACAAAAAGAATATATGAGGAGAGCCATTGAGCTTTCAAGAAAAAGTTTAGCCAATGGAGGTGGACCCTTCGGAGCAGTAATTGTTAAAGACGGAAAAATTATTTCCGAGACATCTAACAGTGTAACTTTAGACAATGATCCCACCGCGCATGCCGAAGTGAATGCCATTCGAAAAGCGTGTAAGGCATTAAACTCTTTCGATCTAGCAGGCTGTGAGATATACTCTTCATGTGAGCCTTGTCCAATGTGCTTAGGGGCAATTTATTGGTCACGTTTAGATGCATTGTATTTTGGAAACACCAAAAAAGATGCTGCTGATATAGGCTTCGATGATTCTTTTATCTACGAAGAGTTAGAAATTCCCGTGGAAAAAAGACGTGTTAAGACGAGTCAGGTGATGAGAGACGAGTCGATTGTGGCGTTTCAAGAATGGGATGATAAAATGGATAAGATAGAATATTAATCCTATGTTTTTTACTGTATTTGTTAAACTCAGGTGCATTTCAGAACACCTTGTAAAGAGTGTAGACTTCGAATCATGTAATGAAAATGTATAAATCATAACTTATATCTCACTTTTTTATAAGAAAAAATCAAACATTTTTTTTAAAATTAGTATCTAAAAAAACTCAAAATAGTATTTTTGATATTGAACCGATGTAATTTTGCAATTGGTGGGTATCTAAAAATAAATAAATGAGAAACAAGAACGCCATTTTAAAACCAAGTATGTATGATAATGTAATGAAGCAATTTAATCATGCAGCAGATACAATTAAACTTGATGCCGGAATTCGAAAGATTCTATCCGCTACTAACAGTGAAATAAGTGTTCACTTTCCAGTGAAAATGGATGATGGCACGATTGAAGTTTTTAATGGTTATCGTGTTCAGCATAATAACGCTTTAGGGCCTTACAAGGGTGGGTTAAGATTTCACCCTGCAGTTGATATTGATACAGCAAGAGCATTAGCCATTTGGATGACATGGAAATCAGCACTTGCTGGTTTACCCTATGGTGGAGGGAAAGGCGGAGTTTCCATAGATCCACAAGCTTATTCAAAAAGTGAACTAGAACGAATAACCAGAAGATTTACCTACGCTTTAGGCGAAAATATTGGTCCTGATGTTGATATTCCTGCTCCAGATGTTAATACCAATCCTCAAATCATGGCTTGGATTGCAGATACTTTTGCATCAACAAAATCGCCTTCTACACGTATGTTAAACCTGCATGTTGTAACTGGTAAACCAATTGGATCAGGAGGTTTAAAAGGACGTGATCGAGCAACAGGTTTTGGCGTTGTAGCTTCAATAAAGTCATGGGCTAAACTCAAAGGTGTGGATTTGTTGAATAAGACTTTTATTGTTCAAGGATTTGGAAATGTTGGCTACTGGGCTTCTCATTTTATGACCGAATTAGGTGCTAAACTTATTGCAGTCCAAGACGCAAGTGGAACAATTTATAATGAATCAGGTATTGATTCGGAGCAACTACATGATTATGTAAGTATTAATAATGGAGATGTTTATGGTTATGAAGGTGCAAAACAATTAGAAAACAATAGTTTTTTTAAAGTCGAATGTGATATTGTTATTCCAGCGGCATTAAGTAATCAAATAACCAGTGAAAATGCTGATGAAATAAAAGCAAGTTTGATTGCTGAAGGCGCGAATGGACCAATTGATACGGAAGGTGAAAAAATTCTATTAGCCAAAGGTGTTGATATCATTCCAGATATTCTATGTAATGCGGGTGGTGTGACAGGAAGTTATTATGAATGGTTGCAAAATAAACGAAGTGAAAACTATAATATCGATACTGTTCTTGAAATGATAGAGGAAAAGTTAAGTGTCGCTTTCAGTAAAACGGTAGAAAGTGCACGTAAATATAAAACAGATTGGCGAACTGGTGCTTATTGTGTAGCTTTAGAACGTATTCAACAGACCTATCAAGAAAGAGGAGTGTTTCCTTAAGATATTCCCTCTGGCTATTTAGTATTATTTTTGTTTTTCAGTTCGAACAATAACAAAGATATCTTCATTATCGCGTTTAAAGAGTTTTTTTTCACGTGCAAAACGCTCGAGTGCCTGCGTATTATCTAGTTGTTGGAGTGTAGCCTTTGTTTCTTTAAACCGTTCTGTCAAAATAGCTCTTTCTTCTTTTAGTTGGTTGAGCTTAATTTGTTGTCTTACAATATTGAAAACATCAACATCATCTAAGAACAAGGCGTAAATTAGAAAAATCAAAAAGGTAACTTTATATTTATTTTTTAAAAACTTTAGCTGTTTCATACGTTTTCAAAGTTAGTAAATAAATAGGTTATTTGTGGAGGGAAGTATTTCATGTTATAAATGATAGGCTGTTGAAAAGAGTAGAAGTTATTGAATAATTGATAAAAAGAGCGTCGACAATTTTGCCAACGCTCTTCAATTATTTAAGAAATACTATGTTTATCCCATAAATGGATATCTGTAATCAGTTGGTGGAACGAAAGTCTCCTTAATTGTTCTTGCCGAAACCCATCTCAGAAGATTCAGTTTAGCACCAGCCTTATCGTTTGTACCCGAACCACGAGCACCACCAAAAGGTTGCTGTCCAACAACTGCTCCTGTTGGTTTGTCGTTGATGTAGAAGTTTCCAGCAGAATCTCTTAGTTTTTCTAACGCTAAGTTAATTGCATAACGATCTTGACTAATTATTGATCCTGTTAGAGCATATTCAGAAGTTTCATCTAATAGCGTCATAGTATCTTCAAATTTATCTTCATCATAAACATAAATTGTAATAACCGGACCGAAGATTTCCTCTACCATTGTTTTAAACTTAGGGTCTGTGGTTACAATTATTGTTGGATCAATAAAATACCCTTCAGATTTGTCGTAGTTTCCACCTGCAATAATCTCTGCATCTTTTGATTCTTTTGCATAATCAATATATTCTGCAATACTGTCAAATGCTTTTTCATTAATAACGGCAGTTACGAAATTCGTAGTATCCTCTGGTGAACCTATTTTAAATGAATTTACTTGTTCTAAAACCTGCGTTTTTACATCTTCCCATAAGTTGTTTGGAATATAGGCACGAGAAGCTGCAGAACATTTTTGTCCTTGGAATTCGAAAGCACCTCTAGCGATAGCTGTTGCTACTTCCAATGCTTTTGCTGAAGGATGAACCATTATAAAGTCTTTTCCTCCAGTTTCACCAACAATTCTTGGGTATGATTTATAATTTTCAATGTTATTTGCAATAGTTTTCCATAAGCTTCTAAATACACCTGTAGATCCAGTAAAATGCAATCCTGTGAAGTCTTTATGTTTAAATACAACATCACCGATATTTGAACCACCTGTAGTTACCATGTTGATAACACCAGCAGGAACACCAGCTTCTTTAAAAACCTCCATGATTACATTCGCAGAGTAAATTTGAGATTCTGCTGGTTTCCAAACAACAACATTTCCTAACATTGCAGGTGCAGATGGTAAGTTAGCCGCTATAGCCGTGAAGTTAAAAGGTGTTATGGCTAATACAAAACCTTCTAAAGGTCGCCATTCTAACCTGTTCCAAACTCCCGGAGATGATTCAGGTTGTTCCTCATAAAGTTCAGACATATACTGAACATTAAACCTGAAGAAGTCAGCTGTTTCACAAGCAGCATCGATTTCTGTTTGGTATACGTTTTTAGATTGTCCAAGCATTGTTGCTGCATTAATTTTATCACGGTATGGACCTGAAATTAAATCAGCAGCTTTTAGAAAAATACTCGCTCTTTCTTCCCACGGAAGGTTTGCCCATTTTTCTTTAGCGTTCATTGCTGCAGCGATAGCTTCTTCTACATGCTTTTTTTCACCGTAGTTATAGTGACCTAAAACTTTTTGGTGGTCATGAGGAGAGGTTAAAGGTTTCTTATTTTCAGTAGTTACTTCCTTACTACCAATATACATCGGAACTTCGATTGGTTCCTGATCGTTCATTTCTTTATATTTACCGAGAAGTGATTTTACAGCATCGGAATTTGGTTCGTATGAATTGACGGGTTCATTTACCGCTTTGGGTACTTTAAAATGTGCATTTGCCATAATATTTTCAATTTTTTGTTCATACAAAAATACGTATTCAATTGATGATTTCAAAACGTTTTATATTTCCTTAAGAGTTGTATGGGAAATAGCTGAAATCACAAATTAATTTTTGAATCTCCAGCAGATATCTCTGTTGAATTGCTTTAGTTGTGCACTTCTATTATTTCTTTAAATAAGATTTAGATAATACAAATGCATCCTGATGAATGATGATGTATTTTGTGTATTAATAGAAGGATTTTTATATTTTTGTCATATCACTATTATGAGTGCCATGAAACAATTACTAACGTTCCTTTTTGCTTTTGCAGTTTTATCTTTTGGAGAGATGAAAGCTCAAGAAAATATTGATACCTATCTTGAATCGTATGAAACCGCTAATGTAGACCACAAGCTTAAATTGTTTTTTCATTTTTACAGTAAGTTAAATACCATAGATAAAGACACTATACTTTACTACATCAATGATTTACAACGAGAAGGAGTAAAGAATAAAAGAGAGGATGTCATAGCGATGACAAATTTTGGTTTAGCTCCCTATCTTCAAAACAATTCATTGTTTGATGAAGCTTCTACTAGACTCAAAAGTGCTGTGAAATATTATAAGAAGGTTCAAAATGATACCATGCTTTCAAATTGTTATAATGTCCTTGGGAGTATCTATTTTTTAAGTGGAAATATAGATAAAGCTGAAACTTACTTTAACGAATCTTATCGTTATGGTGTAATAGCAGGTGCTGAACGCTTTCAAATGCTACCCATCTTTAACTTAGCAAGAATTAAACTTGAAAGAGGTGATTTTGAAGAAGCCAAAAAAGATTTAGAACGGTACATTTCATATCTGAAAAGAGAAAAAGGAATGACACGTAAGTTGGCGAGCGCTTTTGCTTTAATGGGGCAGCTGTATTTGAATCAACAGGAATACGACAAGGCATTAGTTAACTTTACGACAAGCATGGAGCATAGTTTGACGGTAGGCGTTTTGAAAACTGTAGCGAATGGGTATACAAACCTAGCTATTGTTGAATTTTACTCTGAAAATTATGAGCGTTCTGAACAGTATTTTCAATTGGCATTGTCTTACAGAATAAAAGATAATGATAAGTATTATATTGCTGAAGGATATTATAATTTAGGTGATTATTATATGGGGGTAAACTTGATGGATTCTGCTTTGATAAATTACCAAAGGTCTTTAAAGGTGGGAGAAGAGTTTGGAAACTTGGTGGTGCAAAAAGATGCCTTACTTCAAATTAGCAATGTGTATGAAACGTTAGGTAATACTGATTTACAAATTGCAACGCTTAAGGAGATTATAAAACTTCAGGACGAATTAAAAAAAGAACAAAAATCTAAAGATTTAATGGCTTTAAAAGTAAGTCATGATCAATCATTAACAGAGGTTCTCAATAATGGAGATATAAGAGAAGAAGAATTAAAAAGCCAAGTAGTAAGATACAATGCTATTTTTAATAATTGGCTTATTGTTGGCGGCTTTATACTATTGGGTAGCATTGTTATCGTTTTTTTGCTTCTCAGAAAAAGAAATAATTAACAATCTTTCTTCCATATTTTCATTAGTTTTAAGTTTTGAGTCATTTAATAAATTTCTGGAATGGAAGAAAAAGAAGCGACATTTGGCGCAGGATGTTTTTGGTGTGTAGAGGCAATTTTTGACCAATTAAAAGGTGTAAAGAGCGTGAAGCCAGGATATGCAGGAGGACATATTAAAAATCCAGCATATCGTGAAGTTTGCTCAGGCAGAACAGGTCATGCTGAAGTTGTTCGAATTAATTATGATGCAGAAATTGTTTCATTTCAAAAATTATTAGAAGTCTTTTGGTCAGTACACGATCCAACGACTTTGAATCGTCAGGGAAATGATATAGGAACACAATATCGTTCGGTTATATTCTACCATAATGATGAACAAAAAAAAGCAGCGGAGACTTTCAAAGAAAAACTTGCTGCATCAGGTGCATTTAACCAGCCTATCGTAACAGAGATTACACCTATCAATAATTACTTTGATGCAGAAGAAGATCACAGAGATTACTACTTGAATAATCCAGAACAAGGATATTGCCAAATGGTTGTAAAACCAAAAGTAGAAAAGTTTAAAGCTGCGTTTAACGATGTAATTAAGTAGGTTATAATTCTTATGTAAACACATGCAAAATACATCGGTGAACCTTTCTTTGTGTTTATCTTAAAAGCTTATTCTTTTTGCATTACACCGATAAACATGAGTAAGTCATAGGAAAAGTGTGCAGCAACACAAAACCATAAACCGAATACATCATAGGCATACGAAATAAGTAGGATAAATGGAAATAAGAGAATACCTATTGCGTTTTTCTTGAGAGAGAAAGGGCTGAAGTAACCATGAATAGCAATAAAGAGAAAAGAGGTTAGCCATGGCCCCAAGAATGTCTGTAGACCTGCTCTAAAAAGAATTTCTTCACCAAAGCCAGCACAAAATGACATGAATATAACATCAGGCCATTTTAGGTTTAGATTTTTCAACATTCTTGTTTGTGGTTTGGACATTTCTTCAAACATTGGAAGTTGAGTAATGGCAATTACTACAAAGCCATATAAAAACCCAAATTCGAGTCCTAATAATGTCATTGGAGATACGATTTTGTCTAGTTCAAATACAGATAAAAGGTTTATATTTGAGAAAAACCAAAGTAAGAGCAAACCAATTGCGGGGAAAAGTAAAAGGGTAATTATGCTTAGTAGGTAAAATTGTAATTTTGGACGCATAGTTTTTATTACTTTTGTTCAAAAATAAGTAAAACAATGAAGGCAATCATTTTAAATTGGATTAAATCATTTTACGGTTTAGAAAATTCAGCATCTACTGAAGAATTATTAAATAATTCAGCGTTTCAAAGTCATGAATTTTTTTGGATGTTAGGTCTATTAGTGGCAATGGCTGTGTTATCTGTTGTTATATGGTTTTTTACGCGTCAAGTGCTTTTAGCGCTTATAAAAACGGTGGCATATAAAAGTAAGACCAAACTAGACGACCTATTGGTTGAGAAAAAGTTTTTTAGTGCTTTAGCTCATATACTTCCTTTATTGTTTATGGATTTCTTCTTTTCCATTGTCTTTTTCTCCTATCCACAAACATACGAATACTCAATACGGTTAAATGATTTTTTAATTGTTTTAGCAATTCTGGTAAGTGTAAGAAGGTTTTTTAACGCGCTTCGGGTAGTTTTAGAAGAAAAACCATATTTTAAAGACAAGCCTATTGGAGCATACATCCAAACGGTTAAGTTAATTATTACGATTGTTTTTGTTGTTATTTTGCTTTCTGTAATTACAAAACAATCTCCTTTATTTTTCCTTACATCTTTGGGAGCAATGACAGCGGTGTTGTTGTTAGTTTTTAAGGATACTATTTTAGGCTTTGTAGGAAGTATTCAAATCTCAGCAAATGATATGTTGCGCATTGGAGATTGGGTGACCATGGAGAGATATGGTGCAGATGGTGATGTGATCGAAATCAATCTAACTACCGTTAAAGTGCAAAATTTTGATAAAACAATTACAACAATTCCAACCTATAGTTTTATAGCAGATAGTTTTAAGAACTGGAGAGGTATGTCAAATTCTGGGGGGAGAAGAATCAAACGTTCATTAAATATTAAAATTGATACGGTTAAATTCGCTGATGACGCAATGATTGATCGACTTTCAAAAGTTAAATTGTTTTCAGATTTTGTGATAGAACAACAAAAAGAAGTAGAACAATATAATGCTGAACACGGTTTGGTTGATGAATATCAGTTGAATGCTAGAAGGCCTACTAACGTTGGACTGTTTCGTAACTATGTTGAATATTACTTAAAAAATAACAACGCATTAAATCAAGAAATGTCTTTAATGGTTAGACAATTACAACCAACTTCAAAAGGTTTGCCAATTGAATTGTATTGTTTCTCCAAGACCAAAGTATGGGCAGAGTATGAGGTGGTTATCGCCGACATTTTTGATCATCTTTTTGCTGTTGTTAAGCGTTTTGATTTGGAGATATCGGAAGAAATCACGGGGTCAGACCTACGAAGTAAACTTCAAAACTAGCGCTACATTTTTTGAATAACAAAATCTGTTCTTCTGTTTTTTCTTTTATTTTCTGAGCTGGTGTTAGGAACTTTTGGTTGTGTTTGGCCATAGCCTCTTGCATTCAATCTGTTTTTTGAAATACCATTTTGTATTAAAAAATCCATAACACCTTGCGCTCTTCTTTCTGATAGTTCAAGATTTCTTTGTGGATCACCTTCATTATCGGTATGACCTTGAATGAGTATTGTAATGTCTTGATTGTCTTTTAAAAATCGTCCAAACTGTTTTAGAATAAACTTTGCTCGCTCAGAAAGTTCTGATGATGCTGTTGAATATAAAATATCATTAATAGTGTAGGGTTCACCGATTTTAATTTTTTTAACCTCCATGTTTTTTGAATGTATGGTTTTCCCTTCAGCAAGTATTTCCTTGGTGATGATTTTAGAGTCAAAAGCGTGGCCTTCTTTTTTAACATTAAGCATAACATCTTCCGATTCGTCGGTTTTTACGATTGCAGCATATTTCCCGTCATTTCCATTCACTCTAACTTTTTCAACACGATCAGAATTAGCATAAGAAACCTCTATTTCAACATCTTCTATGGGTTCGTTGTTCTCTGCAGTCAATTGTCCTTTTACTACGACAACAGATTTAGGACGTGCCTCTTCATAAAGTTCAAATGAATAAATATTCCAAGTTCCTTTTTGTCTTGAAGAGAAAAAAGCTTCCTTTCCATCGATTGAGACGAATAACCCGATTTCATCATTCTCTGTATTAATTGGATATCCTATATTTTTCGGTTTAGTCCACTGACCATTTTCTTTTTTGCGGATGTAGAAAATATCAGTTCCTCCCAATCCTTTTCTACTTTCAGATACACTAGAAATAAAATAAAAAGTTTCACTGTCTTGATGAAAAAATGGACTTTTATCTTTACCGGGAGTATTAACTTCTGAAAAAGGTTGTGCAGGACCCCATGTTCCATCTTGTAATCTTTCAGAATAAAAAATATCATCATTTTGAGTGGATGGTCTATTAGCCGCAAAGTATAGTGTATTACCATCTGCAGATAAAGTTGGTTGTCCTTCCCAACCATCATTTGTGTTTATTCCAGTTCCTAAATTTTTAAAATCTGACCAAATATAATCGTTTCCACCTTCGCCTGTTCTTTCATAATATGTGGTGTATAAGTCACAATTACGGTATATTTGTCCGCGTACTTTTTCATCACGACAGGCACAAAATATCATTTCTTTATTATCCACCGATAATGTTGCTGCTCCATAACTATCGAAGTATCCATCATTAAAAGGCGCACCAATAGGAGCTCCATTGTCAAACAATGCATTCATGTTTTTTCTTTTTGACCAAGTAAACTCCTCTCTAATATCTGAAATAATATCTCCACGTGAGGTTCTATCCATTTTACGGGTATAGAATATCAGCTCGTTGTCTGGTGAAATCATAGGAAAGTATTCATCTCTAGAAGTACTTACATTCTTAACTAAATTAGGCTCAAAAGGAACAGCGTTTTCATAGAACGATTGCTCTTCTTCGAATAAAGCAATAACTTCTGCAACATCATTGAGTCTTTTGCTGTGATCTTCTGCAAAACGGTCCATGTCATTATGTTCGTATGCTTGAAACTTTCTGAAATATTTGATAGCTTCTTTTTGCTGATCAAAGCTGTAATTGATAATCCCCAGATAATAGAAGCAATTTGAATGATAATTTGAACATCTTTTTAATGTTTTTTTAAATAACTGCTCCGCAACCTTCATGTAGTTGTCACCTTTTTTTGGGTTGGGAGATCTTTCATACATTTCTAAAGCACTATTGTAGGCATACATTGCAAATTCGTAGTATGGAGTAGCATTATCAGGTTCATTATCGATTGCATCATTAAAAAGTAAAGATGCTTCGGCAGGTGGTAGACCTTTTGTTTTGTCTAATAATTTTTGTGTTTTTTTCTTTGGAGGTAAACATGATTCATCCTCAACTTGGGCAGTGTTTTCAAAAGAAAATAAAAATATAAAAAACGCAAGTGTGTAAAGTTTATTCATTTCAATAGTGATATTAATTCACAATATTCGGTATCTTAAAAGTAACGTTATTCAGGGTGAAATGTTACACTTTTTGATGAAAAAATGTGTCTTACGTCACAACTTGATCAGCTTTAAAAAATTGGTCATTCAAATGGTGTATGCGGAGATGATAAATAAATTTCTTTGGAGTGGCTGTAAAAAATAGATCTATATCTCTATAAATAAGGTATGAATCATAGAGCAACTCTCAGTATATGTATTTATAGCGATAAGAATGAGGGGAAGTTTTGATTTACAAGGCGTTTTTCTGTATGTTTTGTTTTAAAAAAAGAAAACCCCAATGGTCAAATCATATTTATTAGTGTACTAATAACGATTATGAATTAACCAGTGGGGTAATGCTTGAGAATTATTTTTTATACTATCGAAGCAGGTTAACATGTCCTTGCATCACATGTCGTTTGTCTTTTCCTGTTTCTTTAAATATTATTTTCCATATATAAGTACCATCTTTAACCGGACCTGAACGATCAGTTCCATAAGATCCATCCCAACCAACGGAAGCATTATTGGATTCAAAAACAATTTCGCCCCATCGATTAAAAATCTTCATATTGAATGTGTAAGGATCAAATCCTGATGTAAATTGAGGTTGGAAAGTTTCATTGTAATCATCACGATCTGGGGTAAATGTATTGGGAACATAAAGTACGAGTCGATCATTCACACGTACAGCAGAAAAAGCTGTGTCAATACATCCTTCATGGGTAGAAGCAATCAATCGCATTGGATATTCTTCAGGTACTGGAGCGAATTCAAATTCAGGTTCAAACTCATTCTGTATCCCATGTTTAAAAACAGTCCATTCGTAACTATCTGCATACATTGAATTATTGGTAGTTTGAATTACTGGGTCCAATACATCGATTTCCGCAGGAGAATATGTGAAATTAGCGATAGGATTATGATAAACATTGATGTAATTTGTTTCTTCATGTGTATCAATACATCCGTGATTGGTTGTAACTGTTAATTTAACACCGTAAGTCGCTGTGTTTCCTGTATTATTTTTAATGCAGTCACTCCAATTTGGGGATGTAGAAGAATAACTTCGACCATCACTTAATTCCCATTCATAATTTGAAATTGTAGCTGGCGCGTTTACAGTCGATGTTGAGTTAATATTGAAACAAACTGGAGAACAACTTGTCAATTCTGTTCCAGTAAAGTCTGCAACAGGTTTAGGATGTACAGTAACTATGATTGTTGAGTCATAAGTACAGCCGTTGTTAGAAGTAACCTCTAAATTCACGTTATACGATCCATCAGATGTATAGGTATGTGTTGGATTAGGTAATGTAGATGAATTCCCATCTAGAAAATCCCAATTCCAAGCTACTATTGAATTAGATGTGTTTTGGTTTGAAATCGTTGAAATATCATTGAATTCTGTTGCAAAATTTAAACAAACATCTGTTGGCGTGAAGTTTACATTTGGTAAAGGCCATACCACAGAATTGGTTTCAAAGGTATCTTTACATCCAAAGTTTGAAGTTACGATTAAAGTTGTTGGATATACGTTTTCTCCGGCATATTGATGAGTTGGAGATGCGTTCGTAGCTGAGTTTCCATCCCCAAAATCCCAGTACCAATCATTAATAACATCACCATCGATATCATTAATTGATGAAAGGTCGGTGTAAATCGAAGATGTATTATAGCATGTCGGATCTACCGAGAATTCTGCGTTTGGTTTAGCATAAGCTATTACTGTTTTAGAAGTAGAGCTTTCGCAGCCATCAATTGTATTTACGATTAATTCAACATCATAAGTTCCTGGATTAGCATAGAGGTGATCTGGATGCTCAGCTGAATTGATTGCTGTTCCATCATCAAAATTCCATTCAAACAAAGTTGCATTGGGTGATGAGGTGTTTTGAAATGATATATCATCATAAAAACAATCATTGGTAAACGTGAAATCCGCATTCGGTAATTGGAAGATCTCTATTGGCTTTGTAATTTGATCAACACATCCTTGATCTGTTGTTGTTTCTAGAATTACATTGTAAACTCCATGCGTTGCGTACGTGTTTTGTGGGTTTTGTGTATTTGCAGTACCGCCGTCCGCAAAATCCCAGTTCCATGTAGTTATATTTCCTCCAACTGGCACCGTTGTAAGGTCAGTAAAAGACGTTGGATCGCCTAAGCATAATGGGTTTGCATTAAAATCGATTACAGGAAGTGGATGAACTGTCATTGATTGTGTTATTTGATCTGTACAACCATGATTTGTAGTCACCAATAAATTCACATCGTAAGTTCCGTAACCATTGAAGTCATGTGATACATTTTGATTGGTATATTCAATTGATCCATTTGTGTTTATATCCCAATCATAATTGGTAATGTTTGCTGGAGCATCCACTGTGGATGTTGAATTGAGCGTTGTATTTACATCTTCACAAACTTCTGTAAAAGTAAATGAAGCAACGGGTAATGGTCGAACAGTAATATCTGCATTTTCTGTTGTAGTACAGCCGTCCAGTGTATAGGTTACCCCATAATTACTTGTATTTGCAGGTGTGTGACTAATAGATTGTGTTACTTCACCGTTTGGCGTCCATAAGTAGGTTCCTCCAGGTAAATCTGGTGTAGCAGTTAAAGTAGCTGTTTCACCTTCACATATTTCTTGAGGAACAATTGTTATGTCAGGTACAGGATTCACAGTTATATCAACAGATTCTGAATAAGTACAACCTGAGATTTCATAATCAATGGTGTAGGTATTTACACCTAAACTTGGAGTAACTGTTTCACTGTTTGTTGTTCCGATATTAGGCGTCCATGTGAAATTACCTCCAGGTACATCTGGTGTAGCTGTTATTGTAGTGCTTTCACCGTCACAAATTGTTTCATCGACAAGATTTAATATTGTAGGTTGTGGATTAACCGTAACAGTTCCAGTTTCATTAACTTCACAACCGTTTAAAATATATCTTAAATTATAGGTTGTTGTCGTAGCTGGTGAAACATTTATTAAATCTGCTGTTGTTTGACCTGTTGGAGTCCACAAATATGTACCACCGGGAATATCTACAGTACTGGTTAAACCTGTAGACTGACCTTCACAAATCGTTGCATTACTAATTGTTAAAACAGGCCTTGGTTCTACAGTTACACAAACAGGAGCAGAATATGCCGTAGGGCCACATCCACTAACTTCAGCACGAAAACACATGTCTGTATTTAAAGGTGGACTGACGGCATTTGCTGTTGTTGCACCTGGAATATTTGTCCAGGGACCACCTGGATTCTGTGAACTTTGCCATTGTATATTTCCATCATGTCCTGTTAAGGATAAATTGGCAGTTTCTCCCATACAGACGACTCCAGGGTTTGCACTAGCGGTACCTGGAACAGGTGTGGGAAGTACATTAACGGTAATAGACTCTGTTCTTGTGAGGTTACTACATTGCTCTGTAACAGTTACAGTATAAGTTGTTGTTACAGTTGGACAAACTGTTGTGGAAGCACTATTACCACCATGTGACCAATCATAAAGTGGAGCTAAACCACATCCTCCGACTACAGAGGCAGTAAGTGTTACACAATCTCCAATACAAACAGAAGGATTATTTGGTGCAACAGCAACTTGAAGTGGGTCTACAGTTCCTGGAACCGTAAACGGCATAGGAGCAGTCCATGGACCAACCTCACCATTATGATTTTCTCGCATTCTAACTTGATACTGAATTCCGGGACATAATGATGAATAAGGAATCGTTACCCATGGATACTGAACCTGAACACAATTTGGTTTTAAAATTTGTGCAGATTGGAAATATGGATATGTCGATAAAGGACCATGAAACCCTGGATTAAAAGGGGCTCCGTCAAAAGGCTCACCTATACAACGTACTTCAACGTCCATCCAATATTCGTCACATCCACAGGTAACAGCGTTAGAAGAGGCTGTTACCCTAATGGCACCAGCTATAGGATCTGAAATTGGGTTAATTAAGGCAAGTGCGTGACAAGCCGTTACTTCATAGCTAATCAATGAGAAAGAAAGTATCAAAAATATGTTGCGTAGTAGTTTCATAGTATTTATTTTTTTGCGTTAAAAAAGTAAATGTGAGTCTTGTATTGAGAACGAAAGTAAAACTAATGTGGTTGCTTTAAATTTTTAGTTTTTCTGTAATTTTAAAACTGTATGATTATCAGTGAGCTGAATATGAACTAGGTAAGTTCCCACTTCTAAATTTGTAGTGTTAAGATTTACTTTGTCTTCTCCTTTAAAATGATATATCTCCTTTCCTTGAAGATTAAAAAGAGTACCACTGAATTTACCCGGCTTCGCTATTATAGCTTTGTTTTTTGCAGGATTTGGATAGATGCTGATTGTGTTATTGTTGATGTGATTTTCCACTGAAACTCCTATTGTAGATATTGTTAAAGTATCACTATTTGAAGAACACTTCCCTTGTTGTGAGACTATTGCGGTATAGTCTCCATTTGCTGTAGGTAGAATGCTTTCTTGGTTTGTTTCAATTAAATCTCCTTCGTAATACCAATCGATATTACCTGTAGCAATTACTGTTAAAGAATCACCAACTTGTATTATTTGCGGCGTTTCTGGTTGACATAAATAAACAAGAAATCCGTCAAAGACACCACCAGCGTATGTGTCTGAATGACTATTTCCTTGACCAAAAACAAGACTATTGTTGTCGACGGATCCTGCGACCAAAAGATTGTTTGACAAGACTGAAATACTTGCAATATCCTCATTTGCATTTCCACCTAAATAAGTTCCCCATTGTAAGTTTCCTGATAAATCAAAAGCTTGAACAAAACCATCATAATCAGTACTTATAGTACTTTGATAACTGTTTGGAGTACCAATTTCTTCATCACTTAATGTTTGTCCCCCCACAAAAATAAAATCTTTATTTGTGTTCATTACAGAAATATAATCTGTTGAATTACCACCAGCATAGGTCGCCCAATTCAAATGACCATTTTCGTTAAAGTTAGCGATAAACCCTTGTTCTGGACTTAGTCTTGTTTCTTGATGCACTCCGGGAGTAGCAATTTGATTTGTACTGCTCGTATTACCGGATATAATTATTTCTCCACCTACAGTACTGGCGATTGCGTTTGCTACATCACTATAATCACCACCAAAATAAGTTCCCCAAAGTTTGGTTCCATCTGGATTGAACTTAGCTAAAAAGCCATCCTTAAACCCCGCAAATATTTCTTGATGTGAGCCTGTTGTAGCGATTCCGTTATTTGCATTGGTTCGACCAGTAATGAAAATTTTGTGGTTTAATCGGGTTATTCCTTGTATAGAAGTGTTATTCTCAGCGCCAAAGTATGTTCCGATAAGGTGATTTCCATCTGTGTCAAATAAAGTTATGTGTCCAGCCTCACTTGCAGAAAAGTTTTCTAAATGGACTCCGTTGGTTGCTATGTTGTTCATACTTCTTGTGTGTCCGACCATAAAAATGGTATCATTTTCAACGATCATGTCTGTAACAAAGTCATGGTCATTACCACCGTGATAGGTGCACCAAACTCTATTGCCTAGACTGTCCATTTTTAATAAAAATATATCATCAGCTCCATTGACAGTGGATTGATGTGGATTGGAGGTGACAATTCCCAAGTTACTAAAAGTACATCCAGCGAGATATATGTAACCATTATTTTCAACAATGCTGTAGATGCGTTCTGCTTGAGGCCCACCATAATAACTACTCCATTCAATATCTCCTTCTTGTGTAAATTTTGAGATGAAAATATCTAAATCTCCTTGGTAACTGGACTGAAAAGCTCCGGATGTAGAAATGTTGGAAGAGCTAGTGGTAATCCCTGTTATGTAAATAGAGTTGTCATCTGAAATTGTTGTACTAGTTGTTATATCATATTCAGAACCTCCAATAAAAGTACTCCAAACAAGGTCAGGCAGTGGATCGATTATTAACGTTTGATGGTCTGTGTTTATGTTCGATTTGAAAGATAAACGGTCTTTATCTAAATTGAAATTAATCTTCAACGTTTCTTTATTTTCTCCGATATAGCTAACCGGAATTTGTTCATTGATTTGTCCTAAGTCAGTCAAAATTGACAAATCTTCATTGATAAGCGATAGTTTACCTGCTGATTTAACTTTAATATAGAAGTCTTTTAATTGTCCATCTTTGGATTTATGAATGTTGTATTTGAATTGTCCATCAATTATTAAGAATTCAATATCAAAGTCTGCGGCTATTTCTTTGTAGTATATGCGTTGAAAATACTTTGGTTGAAAGCTTCCTTGTTCGTTAAAATATCGGATGTTGTTTTTAATTTCTCTATCAGAAATGATGTGTTTTGGAGATTGTGGAAATAGAAAATCAATACGTTCAATTTGACATGGAATTTTTGTATTTGATGTTTTCTTCATTTCCTCAATGGCTGCATTATCTTGCTGTAATAACTCATAAGAAAAACCATTTTTACGCAGTGTGATTTGTAGATTTTCTTGTTTAAATTTATAAAGCACATCCGTATTAGGTGTGCGATCAATATTTAATATCTGACCCTCATTTTGTTCAAAGCCATTGTGCGCTAAAACAAACGAAGTCGTCCATAATAAAAGAAAAAATAAAACATTTTTCATAGTAGAAGTTTAGCCAATAAATCGATTGCAGCACTATGCTGAATCATTTAAAGCCTAACGATGCATAAGTTAAGAAGTTGCCTTAATTTCAGTAATAATACTAACGTACAATGAGACGCTGATGCTCACTTTTTGTTTTATTTATCAACCTTAAAAAATAAACACCTTTGTTTAATGTTATGTCGATGTTGTTAACGCTTTGATTTATATGTGTTTGTTTGATTATTTTGCCTGTGCTGTTGGTAATTATTAAAGTAGATGTGCCAAAACCACCCAAGTCGATGCTTACTTTTCCATCACTGGGATTAGGATAAATTTTAAAGCCAAGTTCCTCTTTTGAAATATCTGCATTATTGTTTTGATGAATAACACCAATGCCAGAAAGATCAAACCCACAAGATTCAAAAGGAGTAGGGTATGGGTCGTTGATTTTATTGCCAAATGCATCTAAACTTCCATTTTCATCTATAGCTCCAATTACATCAATGATTTTGACATGTGTAATGGCATCAATATCAAGTTCTGAACTATCTTTTAGATCTTCCAAGTCGAAAGGAGTTCCATAGTTGCCCTTGTATTTGCCTGCTAAATTATGGAGGTAAGCAGGGTCTAACGTGCCAAATCCACCAACCTGTGTAGATGTTTGCGTTTCGGAGTGTGCAGGAAAACGAACAAAGTGCTCACCATCTGAACTAACTTCAACAAGTGCTAATTCTAGAAAAGTATGAGAAAAACTGTTTTCAAATACTGCGAAATCTGCGCCTGGACCATTTTTGATTGGTTGATCAAATGTTAATATTGCTGATCCTCCATCACCTAAAGATACAATGCTGTTGTCTGCTTCACCAATAGCGTTTTCTGAACTTCCTGCACTTGCAAGATTACTTCCATTAATTTCGAATGTAGGGTCGCCCATATTTAGATAGCCTCGTGTTGCTTCTACGCCTGTAGCCCAGGCAATAAGAATCGAGCTATCTACGTGAATAGCGTCTGTTCCTGATTCATTAGCGGCAGGAGGGTAAGATTGAGCTGCTAAACTGAAACTTACAAAACAACTGAGTATTAATAATATTTTATTCATAATGTATAATTTTATTAGGGTTAAGCCCTACGTTAATGCTGTTTGTTAATTGTCCTGATGAATTAAAAAATCGTAAATACCCACTATTGGTGTAATTCATAGCATCTAGACAAATCAATTCATCTGCTTTATAAGGAATCACACCATATAGCGTTGAAATTTCTTGTGAATTAATAAAGTTTGAGCTGATTAAAGATTGATTGTTACAATCAAAAATAGAAACCGAAGAGGCGTTGGTAGAGAAGTTGTAATAACTTATATATAGTTTGTTATTACGTATGTTCATTGATGTTGCCGGTATTTCTAAGTTTTCTACCGTTCGATTATCCAAATTAATGCGTACTAATTCGGAAGGATCACTTTCATAATCACCTCGTTTTATCACATAAATATTTTGATACGCATCAGCTATAACATCTCCAGGGTTCGCTCCAACCCAAAATGTATCCACAACCTCTAAAGTATTCAAATCAATTTCAAAAACCGTAGAGTCTGGATTATCAAAATCAAGACCACCAGAATTAGCAACGAATAACGCATTGTTATTGGCACAAATTCCTTCTGGGTTTCTACCTACTTTTATGCGTTTGTGAACCGATAAACTAGTCGTATCGATTGCCGTTACATAACCGTCAAAACTAGACACAAAAACTTTATCATTATGCGCAGTGATTCGTCGGGGCTCTTGTGCTTGATTGTTATAATTAAAAGGAATTTGTTTTATACTTTTTAAAGTGTTTTTATCAATGACTTCAAGGGTGCTGGATCCTGTTACACAAATATATATTTTACTACCATAGCGTATCATGTCATTTCCAGTGTCTCCAATTGGACGGTCATTAATGGATAGGAAAACATTGTTGGTGATTTCTTTATTTGAGAGGTCCAACCATGATAAACTACTATTATTGTGCTGAAATAGTCCTTCATTAAGAATTAATAATCCATTTTTATAGGAAGAACCTAATTTCGAATCATCATTTTTGTCTTTTTTACATGAAGTAAAAAGAAGAAGTGCAATAAATATGTATTTAATTAAGTCCATAAGCAATCTTTAAAAAGTAATTTCTTCCTGGCATCACATAATATTTGATGAAATTATAAGATGCGTTAGTCAAATTTTTCACACCAACTTGAAGCGTTATCGTATTGTTTTTTGGTAACTCAAAAGCATAACTGGCAGAACAATCTAATGTTAAATAGGATGATAAACGATTTCCAGCAATGTTCTCATTTAAACTGAAACGTTCGCCAATATACAAACTTGAAAAGTGAATATTAAGCAGCTTAAAACGAATGTTCAACATCGCATTGCCAGTCCATTGAGGTGTATAAGCAATTTGATGATTGAATGTAGGCGTGTTCTTATCGCTTATATCCACAGCGTACTGGTAGCTAGCTCCAACTTGAACCCCTGTTTCCCAATCTTTGTTCCAATCATACTGTAGTTTTAGATTTAAGTCACCTCCTAAAATCTTTACTTTTCCGATATTTTGGATAGACCATACAAATAAGTTTTGAGTAGGTAAAGCAAGTATTTTTTCTTTCACTTCATTTTTGAAGGCGTTTCCCATCAGCTGTAAGCTAAGTTTTTTGTATGGTTTGATGTATTTAAAACCTAAATTAACTTGTGAAGACTCTTCTGGTTTTAAACTTTTACTTCCAACTTGAGAATAATATAACTCATTAAAAGAAGGAGCGCGAGAAGAAGGCTTGTACCATGCGAGTAATTGTAAGTTCGTAAAAAGTTCATCACTTGTAAAAATAGATATTTGTGGATGAATTTTTTGGTAATTATTTCGATGCGTTTGCGATTCGTTTTGATCAATAAAATATTGAGAGAAAACTCCGGCACTGATTATAAAATGTTTTGCGCTGTAATTTACTTTCAACATGGAAGTGTTTGAAAGTCGGGTGGGGCGGCCTAGTTCTCTAGAGCTTTCTAAGTGGTCGTATAAAAAGTCATTTCCTGCGTGAAATGCAAAGTTATTAAGACGATACCGTATATGAAAGCCACTTGAAGCTGAATGTGTCAAATATTGGTTGTCAATAAAACCATCGCTATTGAGTGCATTTGGTTCGTAATAATGTAAAAATCGTTGATTGTATTTTGCGAAAGCCTTAAAATTCCATTGTTTTGAAACTAGCCGATAATTGATTTGTGCAGCTGTATTTTTGGTTGTAAGTTCTTCTTCTGCCATATTGTTGTATAGAATTACTGCACCAGGTAATTCTTGTGATATAGAACTAGACTTTATTTTGGATGTTATAAAATGATGGGTGTTTTTCAAACGCCATTTATATCCACCACCAAGGGTAATGTGATAGTCATTCAAAGCGTTATTTCGGCGAATAGCCTCAATCTCTTGTGCTCCAAAATTAATTTGATACGGGTAGTCGCCTGTGTAAGCTCTTACACCTCCTGTAAGACTTACAAAGTATTTATCTCCTCCTTGTTTAATGGATGCAAAAGCTTCTTTTTGACCAAAGCTACCTAAAGTAAAACTTCCTCTTAGGGCGATAGGAGATGTTGAAAATTGTTGATCAAAGGTTTTTAAATGCACAGCACTACTTTTAATTAAACTCGAAACAGGAACAAGTTCATTGTTGTTTTGGTGGCTAACTTCAACGTGCATTAAATTATTAGGACTAATGTTAGCTAGGTTAACTTGTCCATTCTGAGGATTGTTAATAGGAATACCATCAATAACTAATTGGGTGTGTTCTCCGCCTAATCCACGGTGGGAAAGTGTTTTCATCCCTCCAATGGAACCGTAGTTTTTAATAGTTAAACCATTTATAAATTGCAATAAAGTACCTAAATCGTGAGGTGCTAAATGTGATATTTCTGCTGCATCTATTTTACTTTTTTGTGCAGCCTTGAAATGTTTACCTCTTATAGTTACTTCTTCGAAGTTTGTAGTATCACTTTGACTTGAAGAAACAAAAGGAGCAAATAGCACCACAACAAATGTGAAAACTATCAAATGAACTGCGCTATTTGCTCCTAATTTTAACAAACCTAACTATTGAACGATTAATTTCTGTGGGGAAACATTCGACAATGAGGTGTTTTGAATAAAATAGACGCCTGTTTTTAAACCAGAAATGTCTAATGTTGTTTCCTGCGTATGTTTAAAGGTTTTAACTGTTTGACCTTGCATATTAACAATGACATAGTTTCCAGACTGACCATTCTCGATTTTTACGATATGATGCGCAGGATTAGGGTAAACAGCTATTGCATTAGTTTTTTCTTGTACGATACCACTTGTGTTGGTATATACTATGTCGTCAAGCGCAAAGTAAGTTGGTGTATTAATTCCGTATTGACCAACATCAGAGGAGTGAAAATCAAAAGTTAGGTAGTTTACACCTCCAAAATTTGATAAGTCTACATTGGTCCACGTATCGATAAGGTAGTCATCATTGTTATCTGTAAATCTATAATCAGCTAAATAAAAATCTACAGAATCAATTCGTTCATCCATCCCGTTGTGTGCATAAATGCGAACAAAAAAGAAGTCTTCTCCATTTGTTCCATCGGTATCGCCGTTAGCATCTGTTGTGCTTCCAAACGCTTTTGAGAATGAATCTCCATCGCGCATAGATAAATAAGCATAAGTAGTATTGGTTAATTGAATACTCACTAAATCGTTATCTGTGCCAGGAAAATTTAGCGTATCTCCACCATTAAAGATTCCGTATATTTCTGAACCATTGACACCTGATGCAGGATATGCACTGTATTGATTCATGTATCCTGAGGTGGTATTGTCTGTCATGTTAGAATACACAAAACCCGTCCATGAATCATAGGTTGTATTGTATTGATTACCAAAATGTACACCGCCTGATGTAAAGCCACCCGCTTCATCACTTCCATTGTAAAATGTGTCAACTGCGGCAGGTAGACTTAAATCTTCAAAATCAACTGTAGTTTGCGCTTTTAATGTAGTTACAGCAAGTAGCGCACTTGCCAAAAAGTAAAGTTTCTTCATTCTTTTAGTTTTTAAATGAATTAAATAATTAATAAAATGAAGACATCAAATGGTTTATCACCAAAAGAGGAGAAATATCAGAACTGTTTGTTTTAAGTACAGTATATGTGATAAGTCCGACTTTAATCTGAAGTCTTCTTAAACGCATTTTAGATCAGTCTTCTGACTTACTTCTTAACTTTTTCTACCTTCCCAATCGTCGGGTGACGTGTCAGTGGTATTCAGAAAAAGCTTTTAAAGCTTACAGCTGCAGATACAGTTCTTGATTTTCACAAGATTCCTTGATGTGTTATTCGTGCACATCATCTAAAACGTGATACAAATTTAGTTGTATTTTTTGGTTTAACAAACAAAACCTTAAAAACAAAAAAAGGATGTTAGTGAGACATCCTTTATAGTAGTATTAAAAAGCAGTAAGTTTTATTTCAATATTTTTTTCCTTGAGATTAAATTATTGCTTGCATTGGTGAAAACCAAAAATGATACTCCTTGAGTCGTATGTGGAATGTCATTTTCTCCAGTAACAATGTTGAACTCGCCTTGTAATTGGCCAATGTTATTAAAAATACGTATTGTGCCATTTGTTTGTGCAACAATATTCAATTGGTTTTCATTGACCACTACATTAAATTGCTCATTAGTTTCGTCAACAATTGCACTTGTGTTATCAGGAGTTCCTGTGATTTTGAGATATGTAATTCCCGCACATGAAGTAAATCACATTGATATAATTATTGATGCTGTTATATCCATTTCGTATTCAAAAAAATCCCAACGGGATGACATATCCTTAGCCAAGGACTTCCGTCCTTGGGTATGATAATGTATAAGAATAACAATTCCGATCGAGAGGCATAATTGCTTGCAATTATGCCTCTCGATCGGAATTGTAGAGTGGGTTTAGTTTCTCCATGGATGGAGTTACCTCCATCCTTAATATATGCCATCCCGTTGGGATTTGTCAATTCATTTTTTAACAAAATAACGGCATTGAAAAATTAGTTTTTTAATTTACCCACACAAAATCATATAGCACCAATATTGTTTTATAATTTAATTACATACACTTACATGAAGTAAAACCAATCCATAAACTAACAGTTATGTCTAATCACTAAAGATTAGAGTTTGGGGAAACAAACGGATAAGCATTTAACCCGAATTATTCAGCGCATTTCTTGTTTAAAATATCTAAAAAGTTGTTTTTAATATATATAGTCTGTTTTTAAAGACTGTAAGCCTACCCCAAATTTGGGTATCAATTATTTAATGCTTGGATTCTTTTGATTTTATATTTCAATTGTAATTTGATGATATAGAATGCTATTATCATCAAATCACGAATTTCATCTAAAATTAAAAATAATCTCATGAATAATACGGGATAAACCGAACTTGCGGGTTCATGAATACCTTTAACCCGAACTATTGACTTCGTCGAAGTCAATAGTTCGGGTTAAATATTTTAGAAAATGAATAATAAAGCGGGCTAATCAAATACGATTTTTTTAACCAATTGATTGATTTTTAAATAATAAACACCTTTTTCAGTATTTTTTAGTTCAAGTTGCATTTTGTCTGAGGTAAGTACACCTTTTTGTACTAATCTTCCTTGGGCATCAAGAATCTGATACATACTACCAATAGCGTTGGTTTCTGTTTCTATTGTAAACTTGCCGCTTGTTGGGTTGGGGTATAATTTCATTTCATTTTGTTCGTAAATATCTAATGAGACGAAAGATATTTCTTCACATTCTGATGTTTTAGAACACCCATTTTGTGTGATAAACAAAGCATAAAAACCACCCTCATCGGGTGTGAATGAAGCACTTGTTTCTCCGGAAATGATAGCGTTTGAAGAACAATCAATCCATTGATAGTTGACTCCGGTATTGGTATTATTCGCAATTAATGTAGATTCATCTACTGTAACTGAAGCGTCTATTTCTTCTATTATTATCTCTTGTGTTTGAGTAGCAGTGTTCCCACTAGCATCTTCGTACGTCCACGTTACAGTTGTATTGGAAGTAATGGGCAATGTAGCACTGTGTGTACCTGTGATTGCTCCATCACAATTGTCAGTAGCTGTGGGAGCAGTTAAGCTCGTTACTTCGCGTGCATCATTAATGTCGGAAAGAGTAGCTACATCAGCAACCGGAGCAGTCACATCTTCAATTACTACATTTTGCGTTTGCGTAGCAGTATCTCCGCTGGCATCTTCGTATGTCCATGTTACGGTTGTATTGGACGTAATGGGCAATGTAGCACTGTGTGTACCTGTAATTGCTCCATCGCAATTATCAGTAGCTGTGGGAGCAGTTAAACTCGTTACTTCGCATTCATTAGTGACATCTGGTAATGTAGTTACATCAGCTACCGGATTAGTCATATCATCAATTACTACATTTTGCGTTTGAGTAGCAGTGTTTCCACTAGCATCTTCGTACGTCCACGTTACGGTTGTATTGGAAGTAATGGGCAGTGTAGCACTGTGTGTTCCTGTGATTGCTCCATCACAATTGTCAGTAGCTGTGGGAGCAGTTAAGCTCGTTACTTCACACTCATCATTAATGTCGGAAAGAGAAGCTGCATCAGCTACGGGAGCTTGAGTGTCATTTGCTTCTCCAATAGTGATTTGATCCCAATACCCCGTACCATTAATATCAAAATTGTATAAATGAACCTCGCTAATTGCGTTTTGAGAAGAACTTCTAAATGGGAAATCTGAAGATTCAAGAGTACCATTAATATAAATATCAAATGTTTTTGCTGTCCAATCAATATTTTTTAATTCAATAAAATACCAATTGCCGGAAGTTGCAGGATAATCAAAATTTGGAGAACCAAAAGAGGAGTTAATAAATTTGATATTATTTTCATCTCCATGCCAATAGCTAAAGAATACACAATTAGTGGCCGAAACACTTGAATTTCCCATTACTGTATAACTTTCCCTTTGATTCGTATTACTAGTATATATATACCAACTTACTTCTGATGGAGTTGCAGCGGCAAAGGTTGTGCTAAAACCTCTTAGGTGGTTTTCATCCCCACCTGTACCCGTTAAACTATAACTGCCTTGAGGAACGTTCGTTGTAGATACGTCATAAGAATCCAGCGATGACCCAACGGACCATGTGGGAGAATAAGCACCAGATTCAAAATCATCATAAAAATGACTACATTGCGATAAGAGACTTCCTGATGCAAAAAACAAGTAAGTCAAAATAGGCAAAGCAACTAACGAAAACGAATTCGTGCTAAGCTTTCTAAAAGTTTGTAAAGTATTCATAATTGTTTTGTTTTAAAATTTTCAACTAAACTAAAAAAAAAATAAATGCCATTTATGTTTTTTTAGTTTAGTTGTATTTTTTGGTTTAACAAACAAAACCTTAAAAACAAAAAAAGGATGTTAGTGAGACATCCTTTATAGTAGTATTGAAAAGCAGTAAATTTTATTTCAATATTTTTTTCCTTGAGATTAAATTATTGCTTGCATTGGTGAAAACCAAAAATGATACTCCTTGAGTCGTATGTGGAATGTCATTTTCTCCAGTAACAATGTTGAACTCGCCTTGTAATTGGCCAATGTTATTAAAAATACGTATTGTGCCATTTGTTTGTGCAACAATATTCAATTGGTTTTCATTGACCACTATATTAAATTGCTCATTAGTTTCGTCAACAATTGCACTTGTGTTATCAGGAGTTCCTGTGATTTTGAGATATGTAATTCCTGCATTCATACTTGAGCCGTAAATCCTCATCTCGTTTAGTGTAACAGCATTGCTATTATTGAAAGAAACAATCTTTTGATTCGTGCCACCTGTTGCATCTGAGATGTTGTTAGCTATGGTCAAGTTATTGTTGGGTCCATTTAGATCTAAATCAAATGATAGGGTGGTTGACTGAGAGAAATGCAACTCCACTTCTAGATTCGTATAAGCTGTAGTGTTTGAAATAGACAAAATTGCGTCATTACTAGCAAGCACATTTACTTGGTTAGTGTTAGCAAAACCTCCACCTGATATCGTCCAGTCAGCCACAACAAATTCATTATTGGCACCATCTTGCTCTAAAATGGTTGTTTGTGCATTAATCGCACCTAAAGGAAGTATCGCAGCAAAACATACTGCAGCAACATTTTGTAAAATTTGTTTCATAAATTATAGTTTTAAAATTTTCAACTAAACTAAAAAAAAATAAACACCATTTATGTTTTTTTGTGCACTTGTTTAAACTAGATATGCGTTTCCTTTGTAGTTTTACAACAAAAATAATAAAATTTAAAACCGTGAAAAGTTCATATATGAAAGATAAAGTTTTGATGTTTAGTTTGTTTAGTATTTTGTTTTTCGTTTGTGCTTGCACCCAAGAGAAAAAGGAAGAGTTTGCCTCAATTAACGATTTGGCGCAAAATGATACCCTAAAAAATGAGTACGCTGAATCTTTTCGCATTATGTACACGCAAAACGGAGTTCAAATTGATGTTATAGATCCAACCACACAAGCAGTTATAAAAACTTATGATGTTGATAAAGAAGTGAGACCATCCTACAACAGTTTTACCCATCAATTAAACCGTATCGTTACACTTTCAACCACCCAAATTGGTATGCTAAGAAAACTAGGGTTAGAAACAAACATTATAGGCGTAGCTAATCACAAACACTTGTGTCACCCTATGAGCAAGTCTAGTGTAATGGAAGTTGGAGAAATAGGGATGACAGACGCAGAAGCGTTTCTATTGGCGAAGCCAGACGTAATCTTGTATTCAGGATTTAACTTAAATGCACCAATTTTAAACAAATTCGAACAAGCTGGGTTAAAAACTTTCTTAATGTATGAATGGAAAGAAACACATCCTTTAGGTAGAGCAGAGTGGATAAAAGTGTTGGGTGCTTTGTTTCAGAGGCAAAAAGAAGCCAAGGCCATTTTTGAACAAATAAAATTGGAATATGCCCAAACAACAAAAGCTTTAACAAAGGCAGAAAAGCAACCTACCGTCTTTGCTGGAACCTATTTTGGAGATGTATTTAATGTTCCTGCAGGAAATAGTTATATGGCCCAACTATTGAAAGATGCCAATGTAAATTATGTGTATAAAAACACAGATGGAACAGGGAGTTTAAGTCTATCTCTTGAAGAACTTTTGACCAGTAATAAAGATACAGAGTTTTGGTTGAACGCAAATGCTCAATCTAAAGAAGACTTGCTCAATCAAAATCAAAAGTTTGAAATGTTGAAATCTTTTAAAATGGGTAAATTATACTCATACGCTAAGAAAACCAATTGTTTTTGGGAGAATTCTTCAATAGAACCACATAAAGTATTACAAGACCTAGGTAAAATTTTTCATCCATATCTTTATGATGATTTAACCAAGCAATACTATAGTTTAATAACTTCAGAATAACTCTTTTTTATCTTTTTTTGATAAAGAGCTGTGTTTTTTGATTCGGCTTGATACCTTTGCTTCGAAATGAAAACATTAAATAAATCCTATTGGAGAAGAAGTGGCTTGTTATTTATACTGCTGTTACTGCTTGTGCTTTATGATCTTACATTAGGTAGTTTCCCTATTGCGTTAAAAGATGTTTTTAAAGGTTTGTTTAGCACAAATCCAGATGCTACAGCGGAATTGACTTTGCGGGTGTTTCGTTTTCCACGTGTAGTTACGGCTGTTATAGCTGGTGCTACATTGTCGTTATCGGGACTCCTTATGCAAACTTTATTTCAAAATCCATTAGCAGGACCTTATGTGTTGGGAATAAATTCAGGAGCATCCTTAATGGTTGCCCTGAGTACAATGTCTTCCTTCTTTCTTTTTGGTTCAGACTTAGGATTGATTGGAGCAGCCATATTAGGAGCGTTTATCGCTGGGTTACTAATTTTGTTGAGTTCCTTATATGTAAAAAACAAAGTTTCTCTTTTGCTAGTAGGAATTATGCTAGGCAGTTTTTCTGGCGCCTTAATCAATGTTGTTCAAGCTTATGCCGATCCTAATAACTTAAAACAATTTATGTTATGGAGTTTCGGATCACTGCAAAGCGTTGAGTATAATCAATTGTGGATTTTAACGCTTTTTGCTACAGCTGGAATAGTATTGACATTGCTTATAGTAAAGCCGTTAAATTTGTTAATTCTAGGTGATAGAAACGCTTCGTTATTAGGTGTGAATATCAAGCAAATTCGTGTTGTAATAGTGCTCATCACCGCTGTTTTAACAGGAGTTGTTACTGCTTTTTGTGGTCCTATAGCTTTTGTAGGACTGGTTGTTCCCAACATTATTAAATTAATATATAAAACAACCAATCATTATCACCTAGTTATTGGATGTATATTAGGAGGTGCGTTATTAATTGTCGTTTGTGATATTGTAATGCAGTTATTATCCCCTTTTTTAAACCTGCCTCTCAATGCGTTAACTGCCTTGATAGGAGCTCCGATTGTTTTGTGGATCATAATTAGAAAGTTTTGATGTTAAGATTTAGTCAATTAAATATCGGCTTCACTAAAGGACAAAGACAAGATCCGAAAGTGCTTTTTACGTCAGGAGAATTGTCCTTTCAAGCTGGAGATTTTGTAGCTCTAATCGGACCAAATGGTTCAGGAAAAACAACGCTATTCAATACAATTTTAGACCATCAACCTTTGTTATCAGGAAACCTCTTTTTTAATGAAAAAGATTGGAAAACTTTGAGTAGGAAGGAAAAAGTAAAAACGGTAAGCTTTGTTCCTTCAAAATTTAATGGAGTTCAACATTTATCCGTGAAAGAACTCATAGCTATGGGGCGCGCGCCTCATGCAAACTTGCTAAATCAGTTTTCTCAAAAAGACCACCAAGTGGTAGCTAAAGTAATGGAAGAGCTTGATCTTACACAATTTGCCGAAAAAGACACTCTGTATTTAAGTGATGGCGAACGACAGATAGCAATGATTGGAAAAGCGCTTGCCCAAGAAACCCGCATTATAATTTTAGATGAACCTACTGCCTTTCTTGATTACAACAACCGAAGAAAAGTATTGAAAATTTTACAAAAAGTGGCACGCAAAAACAAGCAACTCATTTTTATCTCCTCTCATGATTTAGAATTGTGTTTCGAATATTGCAATAGAGTAGTAGGGATAGATCAAAAACAAAAAGAGATGTGTGACTTTTTTGAACCCTTCCACAAAGAAGATATTATTTCTAAAATTTTTTAGGCTAAACCTTGATTAAAGGGGCTTAGTTTTTGGGCGTGCCCCATTCATTTGTCATTTTATTTCATGCCATTCCATTTCAATGGGTCAGGCTATTCGCTATATCTCTGAGGAAACCGTCAGAGGATGCCGCTGCTATCCTTCACGCGAAACAAACATTGCTGCTCACATTTATCTCAGGGTTTTTGAAACAGTCTGCTTTTATTATCATCACTATTTATCGAAGGTAAAGATTGTGTTCTTTTACAACTTTCGAATAATTGGGTTGTTGTTAATTTTTAACTTTTGTATTTTTTGTAGTTATTGTTTATTTAAACCTCCAATTTAAAATACATATTCTATTTACTTTTAAACTGACAATTTTCATCCTATCTTTGTATTCAAAGTAAATATAATGAAGTACAATTTAAGTGAAATTAATGCGCTCATTAAAGACCGTAGAACGATTTATCCTGAATTTTTTAGCGATAGAAAAGTGCATCGAGAGCAAGTTGAATTATTGTTAAACAATGCAATTTGGGCGCCTTCGCATGGAATGACTCAACCTTGGAGGTTTAAAATCTTTATGGATGAAGGCAAAACAAGATTAGGTGAGTTTTTGCGAGATATGTACATTGAAAAAACACCAAAAGATGAGGTGAACGAAATAAAATTAGGTCGTATGACGAATCGACCAGCAAAGGCATCAGCGGTTATCGCGATATGCATGGAGCGTCAGCCATCTGAACAAATTCCGGAAATAGAAGAAATAGAAGCTGTAGCCTGTGCCGTTCAGAATATGCATCTAACAGCAACAGCGTATGGCTTGGGTGGGTTTTGGTCTTCACCAAAGTTGATTTATACCGACGAAATGAAAAACTTTCTAGATATTGGTGAAAAAGACCGTTGTTTAGGACTGTTTTATATCGGTTACCCAGGCGAAGAATGGCCAAAAGGTCAGCGTAAACCAATAGAATATGTAACAGAATGGATTCAAAAGTAGAGAATATCATTGATTTAGGATTGGTGAATTATGTTCGCCATCCTTCGAATCCCAACTATGTGGTATTTCGTTTTGCTGTCAAAAAGAAAGCAGATGATTTCGAGCAAACGCTAAAATCAAAGAAGATTTGGTTCGAAAAAGGAGAAGAGAATACCCGTGGAAAAACATACATACTTTTTGGTATACACAACAGAGACCATTCAGCAGTAGAAAGAATTAATTTTCAGGTTGAAGGAAGAAATAGAAATTTTCTTATCCGCAATAAATTTTTACGCTGGTCGTTACTTCTTTTTTCTATTGGTGTTATGACACTTGCAGTCGTAGGTTATTGTACAAGCCCTACCTTAGAAGATAAAATGGAGGAATTTCAAAAAGTAAAGGAGTGATTTTGAAAATTTACATCAGTGTTTTATTACTGTTTATTTCCTGTGTGTCATATACACAGTCCTATCGGGCTAAACCAGAAAATTTTTTCGGATTACAATTTAAACCCTTAATTCCCTTTGGTATTGTAGGAGATAAACCATTTGATTTAAAAATCGATAATTTCGAATCCACGGTTAAACCAATTATGGGCTATTCTTATGGTGGAATTGTAAGAGTTGGTCTCACAGAACTTTTAGCGCTAGAAACAGGGATTAATTATACCAAAAGAAACTTCAGAGCAGAATACACCGTGGCGGATTCCAATGTTACAGCAGTCGACGAAATTGGCTATGTTAGTTTTGATATCCCTGTTAATTTTTTAGTCTATATCAAACTTGGACAAGAATTTTATATGAACGTGAGTGGAGGAGCTTCTGTAAATTTTAACCCCTCAAATGTACGATCTCTTGTGAATCCTAAAAGTCAATACCTTTTTGTTTTCGAAGGTCTTCGCTATAGTTTTTTTGATTTTCATGCCAATGCAAACGTTGGTTTTGAATATAGAACACGAAAAAATGGAACGTTTTATCTAGGGATATCAGGAAGAATTCCATTCAAGCCCATCATACAAATCGCAACGGCTTATCAGTTTGATACCCATAAAGTAGTTTCCAAAGGAGATATTGATGGCGCTACTTTTGCTTTTAATCTCAAATATTTCTTTCACAATAATAAAACCAAAAAGGCCCTCAATTTGAAGGAGGACCTATAGAGCAGTGATTGTTTAACCCGAGTTCTAAGAGAGAGGTTTAAGCTTTTTATGTTTTTATTTTAGTATTGTGAATTACAAGGTGGCAGTTTCTAATGGTGTGTTACACAAAAAACTAAATCCTATACCACCACTTGCTCCTCAACCAATTCAGCAAACATCAACCCATCTTTGTCAATAGATAAATACTTCACTGTTTGAAGTTTGTTCTCCAGACTTTCATCGTATGGATGTTTAACTTTTATGTAGTTTTCAGTAAAACCATTTATGTATCCATTATCGTTCTGACTTTCCCAAAGCACAGTTCCAGTTTTGCCCACCTGAGACTCATAAAAAGCGCGTTTCTTTTTCTCTGATAAAATACGCAGCATTTTACTTCTTTCTTTTCTGACATGCATTGGAACCACATCTCCCATTTTGTTGGCAGTTGTATTTGCTCTTTCAGAATAGGTGAAAACATGCAAATAAGAAATATTCAATTCATTTAAGTAGTTGTATGTTTCCATAAAAGCCTCTTCTGTTTCTCCAGGGAAACCAACAATAACGTCAACGCCAATACAAGCGTCTGGAGCTATACTTTTAATTTGCTCAACACGATTGGTATAAGTAGCGCTTAAATATTTACGACGCATTTTCTTTAAAAGTTCATCAGATCCAGATTGTAAAGGAATGTGGAAATGAGGAACAAAGTGCGCTGAATCTTTTAAGCAAAAATCGATGATTTCATTACTTAACAAGTTCGGTTCAATAGATGAAATTCTAAATCGCTCTATACCCTTTACTTTGTCCAGTTCTTTTATAAGTCCAAAGAAATCTTCTTCTTCACCTTGACCAAAATCACCAATATTTACACCCGTAAGCACAATTTCTTTTACTTCAGTTGCAGCAACTTTTTCTGCTTCATGAACTGTTTCAGCAATAGTAGAGTTTCTACTTTTCCCTCTTGCCAATGGAATAGTACAAAACGTACAGAAATAATCACAACCATCTTGTATCTTTAAGAAAGATCTTGTTCTATCACCATAAGAGAAAGAAGGTTTGAAATCTTCTACTTGTTTGATTTTTCCGTAAGCTACAGTTACCTCTTCTGTAGAATCGAGTTGTTCAATATGATTTACAATATCGAACTTTTCATTTGCTCCTAAAACCATGTTTACACCATATATTTGTGCAATTTCTTCTGGTTTCAATTGAGCGTAACATCCAATAATTACAATAAAGCTCTCAGGATTAACCTTTTTTGCCTTTTTAACCAATTGAACACATTTCTTATCTGCATTTTCTGTAACAGAACAAGTGTTGATCACAAAAATATCTGGCGTGTCATCAAAACTGACTTTTGCATAACCCGCGTCTTCAAAGCTACGTGCAATAGTACTGGTCTCTGAAAAATTCAGCTTACAACCTAGTGTATAAAATGCTACTTTTTTATATTGAATCATAATAAGCGCAAAATTAAGAAAAACCAATCAAATGACTGAACTTTATATTCTGCCTTTGTGAATAATGTAGGTATTTTTTGATGAATTATTTCATTATTCATTTTCTGATTGTAAATCGGAAAGAATATCCTTCTATAAGTTAAACGCTTAATGTTTTATGAAAAAGCAGATATTAAAAATGTTTTTAGTTTCTAATTCTAAAAGAACTAAACCCTTTAACTAATTAAAAGATCTATATCTAATTTTAAACTGATTTTATAATTTATACCTTATATATAGTCCCGTTTTTTTCATTTAAGTATTAAATATTCAAAGCGATAAAAAAAACGAAAAAAATATTTTATGTTTAACTTGTGGGTTTGTAGTGAGTTAAGTGCAAGGCAGTGAAATAAAACAAAAAAACTTTTGCAAAGTCCTTGCAGAAGTAAAAAAGCTCAGTATCTTTGCACCCCGCAAACGAGCGATATAATTATTGAAAACATAGATTTAAAGCTTTATTAAGACCTTGCTAAAAAATAATTAAAATTTATTTAGAAAAGTCTTGTTAATTAAAATAAAGGCTGTAACTTTGCGCCCCGCTAACGAGCGAAATTTTACTTCTCTTTAAGTTTAGGAAATAAAAAAATATTTTTTTTCAGATAAAGCTTGCGGGTTAAAAATAATTACTAATTTTGCACTCCCTTTAACGAACGAGTTTATGGGTTTTAAGAAATTGGAGTTAATATGTTATTTGTTTAACGATTAACAACAGATAAGTTCTTTGATAGATTGAGAAATAAGGAAAATAGCGATAATTAAACGAAATCGAGCCACAACAAAATTCAAAGTTTTTTACAACGGAGAGTTTGATCCTGGCTCAGGATGAACGCTAGCGGCAGGCCTAACACATGCAAGTCGCGGGGTAACATTGGTGCTTGCATCAGATGACGACCGGCGCACGGGTGAGTAACGCGTATGCAACCTGCCTTCTACAGGAGGATAGCCCGGAGAAATCCGGATTAATACTCCATACGATTGTCTTCACACAAGTGATAACAAAGAAAGCTACGGCGGTAGAAGATGGGCATGCGTCCTATTAGTTAGTTGGTAAGGTAACGGCTTACCAAGACAGCGATAGGTAGGGGGCCTGAGAGGGTGAACCCCCACACTGGTACTGAGACACGGACCAGACTCCTACGGGAGGCAGCAGTGAGGAATATTGGACAATGGAGGCAACTCTGATCCAGCCATGCCGCGTGCAGGAAGAATGCCCTATGGGTTGTAAACTGCTTTTATTTAGGAAGAAACCCCCTAACGAGTTAGGGGCTGACGGTACTAAACGAATAAGGACCGGCTAACTCCGTGCCAGCAGCCGCGGTAATACGGAGGGTCCAAGCGTTATCCGGAATCATTGGGTTTAAAGGGTCCGCAGGCGGACTATTAAGTCAGTGGTGAAATCTCTTGGCTTAACCAAGAACTTGCCATTGAAACTATTAGTCTTGAATTCGGTCGAAGTGGGCGGAATGTGTCATGTAGCGGTGAAATGCATAGATATGACACAGAACACCGATAGCGAAGGCAGCTCACTAGGCCTGAATTGACGCTCAGGGACGAAAGCGTGGGGAGCGAACAGGATTAGATACCCTGGTAGTCCACGCCGTAAACGATCATTACTCGATATCAGCGATATACAGTTGGTGTCTAAGCGAAAGTGATAAGTAATGCACCTGGGGAGTACGATCGCAAGGTTGAAACTCAAAGGAATTGACGGGGGCCCGCACAAGCGGTGGAGCATGTGGTTTAATTCGATGATACGCGAGGAACCTTACCAGGGCTTAAATGCATAATGACAGGAGTGGAAACACTTTTTTCTTCGGACATTTTGCAAGGTGCTGCATGGCTGTCGTCAGCTCGTGCCGTGAGGTGTTGGGTTAAGTCCCGCAACGAGCGCAACCCCTATCTTTAGTTGCTAGCAGGTAATGCTGAGGACTCTAGAGAAACTGCCAGCGCAAGCTGAGAGGAAGGCGGGGACGACGTCAAGTCATCACGGCCCTTACGTCCTGGGCTACACACGTGCTACAATGGTCGGTACAGAGGGCAGCTACCAAGTGATTGGATGCTAATCTCGAAAGCCGATCTCAGTTCGGATTGGAGTCTGCAACTCGACTCCATGAAGCTGGAATCGCTAGTAATCGCGCATCAGCCATGGCGCGGTGAATACGTTCCCGGGCCTTGTACACACCGCCCGTCAAGCCATGGAAGCTGGGGGTACCTGAAGTCGGTAACCGCAAGGAGCTGCCTAGGGTAAAACTGGTAACTGGGGCTAAGTCGTAACAAGGTAGCCGTACCGGAAGGTGCGGCTGGAACATCTCCTTTCTAGAGGGCAACGATTTGTTTAGTTGCTATTTTCCTATTCTTAATCATACAATATCTCTCCCAAAGGTGGAGCAAGCAAATGAGGGGGGATTATTCATTTAGTCCCGTAGCTCAGTTGGTTAGAGCACTACACTGATAATGTAGGGGTCAGCAGTTCAAATCTGCTCGGGACTACACAATCAGAGTGTTATTGAAAGTAACATAGTTGAATGCTTAAAGTGAAGATTTGGAACTGAACTTTAAACTTGCCAACTTAAGAACTTGAAATCTCACCCAATTACATGGGGGATTAGCTCAGCTGGCTAGAGCGCCTGCCTTGCACGCAGGAGGTCATCGGTTCGACTCCGATATTCTCCACATTTTTCATTAAACGAAATGAAAAAAGGAAGAAAAGATATTGTATTACTTACTTTATGGTTTGTTACATTGAATTGTAATAAATGATCATATAAGTTCTTTGAAATGTTGGAATTGATTGAAATAGTAATAGAATAAAGAAAACTAATAAGTTACTAAGGGCACACAGGGAATGCCTTGGATTTGAGAGGCGATGAAAGACGTGATAAGCTGCGATAAGCTACGGGGAGAAGCACACATTTTGTGATCCGTAGATTTCTGAATGGGGCAACCCGTCTGGTTGAAGACCAGTCATCCCGATTTATCGGGAAGCTAACCTGGAGAACTGAAACATCTAAGTACCCAGAGGAAGAGAAAACAATAGTGATTTTGGTAGTAGCGGCGAGCGAAACTGAAGTAGCCCAAACCGGAGTTGTTTCGGCAACTTCGGGGTTGTAGGACTACAATATGGACTTATATATTATAATCGAGACGAGTTGGAAAGCTCAACCAAAGAGGGTGATAGTCCCGTAGATGAAATAATATGTATACCTAGTAGTATCCTGAGTAGGGCGGGACATGTGAAATCCTGTCTGAATCTAGCAGAACCATCTGTTAAGGCTAAATACTCCTCAAATACCGATAGCGAACCAGTACCGTGAGGGAAAGGTGAAAAGAACCCTGAATAAGGGAGTGAAAAAGATCCTGAAACTGTGTGCCTACAAGCGGTCGGAGCCTACGGGTGACGGCGTGCCTTTTGCATAATGATCCTACGAGTTACTCCTCACTAGCGAGATTAAGGTTTTCAGAACCGTAGTCGAAGCGAAAGCAAGTCTTAATAGGGCGTTTTAGTTAGTGGGGGTAGACGCGAAACCTTGTGATCTACCCATGGTCAGGTTGAAGTTCCAGTAACATGGAATGGAGGACCGAACTGATATACGCTGAAAAGTATTCAGATGAACTGTGGGTAGGGGTGAAAGGCCAATCAAACTAGGAAATAGCTCGTACTCCCCGAAATGCATTTAGGTGCAGCGTTCAGGTAGAGTCTTATAGAGGTAGAGCTACTGATTGGGCTAGGGGGCTTCACCGCCTACCAAACCCAGACAAACTCCGAATGCTATTAAGATATACTGAGCAGTGAGGGCATGGGTGCTAAGGTCCATGTCCGAGAGGGAAAGAACCCAGACCATCAGCTAAGGTCCCAAAATATACGCTAAGTTGAATTAACGTTGTTTGATTGCTTAGACAGCTAGGATGTTGGCTTGGAAGCAGCCATTCATTTAAAGAGTGCGTAACAGCTCACTAGTCGAGCGATCGAGCGTGGATAATAATCGGGCATAAGCGTATTACCGAAGCTGTGGATTTTCTAATTAATTTTAGAGAGTGGTAGGGGAGCATTCTATATGCGTTGAATGTGTGCTTTGAGGCATGCTGGAGCGTATAGAAAAGCAAATGTAGGAATAAGTAACGATAAAGCAGGCGAGAAACCTGCTCACCGATAGACTAAGGTTTCCTGAGCGACGCTAATCGTCTCAGGGTTAGTCGGGACCTAACGCGAACCCGAGAGGGGTAGTGGATGGATAATGGGTTAATATTCCCATACTAATTGTAATTGCGATGGGGTGACGGAGTGATGAAAGATCTGCGAACTGACGGAATAGTTCGTTAAAGCGTGTAGCTATATTGTGTATAGGCAAATCCGTACATAATGGCCAATGTGATAGTACCACAAGTCTACGGATGAGTGGATAATGATCCTAAGTGCTTCCAAGAAAACCCTCTAAGCTTCAGATTACAATTACTCGTACCGTAAACCGACACAGGTAGTCAAGGAGAGAATCCTAAGGTGCTCGAGTGAATCATGGCTAAGGAACTAGGCAAAATGGTCTCGTAACTTCGGGAGAAGAGACGCCCCCGAGCAATCGGGGGCCGCAGTGAATAGGCCCAGGCGACTGTTTATCAAAAACACATGGCTTTGCGAAAACGAAAGTTGAAGTATAAGGCCTGACACCTGCCCGGTGCCGGAAGGTTAAGAGGAGATGTCACCCCGAGTAATCGGGGGAAGCATTGAATTGAAGCCCCGGTAAACGGCGGCCGTAACTATAACGGTCCTAAGGTAGCGAAATTCCTTGTCGGGTAAGTTCCGACCTGCACGAATGGTGCAACGATCTGGGCACTGTCTCAGCCATGAGCTCGGTGAAATTGTAGTATCGGTGAAGATGCCGATTACCCGCAACGGGACGGAAAGACCCCGTGAACCTTTACTATAGCTTCACATTGATATTGGACACTTTATGTGTAGGATAGGTGGGAGACTTTGATCGTGCGTCGCTAGGCGTATGTTAGTCGTTGTTGAAATACC